>NZ_JAYEZN010000001.1:0-1200000 GCF_037031225.1 Halorientalis sp. LT38
GCTCACGGCTCCCACCGGTCACCGGTCGCCCACATCGAGGCGTTCGCTCCGCTCACGCCTCGCGGCTCACGGCTCCCACCGGTCACCGGTCGCCCACATCGAGGCGTTCGCTCCGCTCACGCCTCGCAATCCCGCCAACCCTTTTGTCGCTGGCCCGACACCGGACGCGGGATGACCGCTATCGAGACCGACGGGCTCACGAAGCGCTACGGCGACGTCGACGCGCTGGTCGACCTGTCGCTGACGGTCCCCGAGGGCGAACTGTTCGCCCTCCTCGGCCCGAACGGCTCGGGCAAGACCACCACCATCGAGATCCTCACCGGCCAGCTCGAACCAACCTCGGGCAGCGCCGCGGTGCTGGGCCACGACCCCGTCGCCGACCCCCTCGCCGTCCGCCGGTCGGTCGGCATCCTCCCCGAACGCGAGGACCCGCCGAGTTTCCTCACGCCGCGGGAGTACCTGCAGTTCGTCGGCAGCGTCCGCGACCTCTCGGACGTCTCCGACCGCATCGAGGAGTGGGCAGCCCGGTTCGAGTTCGCCGACCTGCTCGATACCCTCGCGACGGACCTCTCGGAGGGCGAACGCCAGCGCGTGATGCTCGCCGCCGCGTTCGTCCACGAACCCGATCTGGTGTTCATCGACGAACCCCTCGTGAACCTCGATCCGCTGATGCAGGAACAGATCAAGGGCCACTTCCGGGAGTACGTCGACCGGGGCAACACCGTCTTCCTCTCGACGCACTTCATCGAGGTGGCCGAGGAACTCTGTACGAGCGTCGCCATCGTGAGCGACGGCCGCCTCGTCGCCGAGCGCGACCCCCGGTCGCTCGCCGAGGGCGAGCGCCTGCTCGACGTGTTCCGCGAGGAAGTGACCGCCGCGGGCGCGACCGACGGCGCCGCCGAACCGGTCCAGCACCGATGACGCTCACTTCTGAACTTTTCCGGCGGATGCTCCGCGAGGAGTGGCGCCTCCACGAACACCTCTTCGGCGGCCGCCGGTTCGCCGCCTTCCCCGTCGCCGTCGGCCTGCTCGCCGCGGGCGGGTTCGCACTGCTCTCCTACACCGGCACGCCGTTTTCGGCCGTCGTCGCGGGCCTGCACGGCCTGCTCTTCTTCTTCGGCCTCCAGGTCGGGACCATCGGGCTGGTCGGTCGTGACGCCCTCCGCGACGCGCTGGGCGACGTGACCCTGCTGGTCTTCTCCGCGCGGACGCTTCCCGTCTCCTGGAACCGACTCCTGGCCGTCTTCCTCTGGAAGGACCTGGTCTACTACACCTGCTTCTTCATCGCGCCGCTCGCCCTCGCCGCGGTGCCGACCGCGCTGGCAGCCGGGATCGGTCCGGGTCGGATCGCGCTGCTCTGGCTGACCCTGATCGGCGCGTTCGCGCTCGGCGTAACGTTGAGCCTGACCCTCGCGGGAGCGGCGACGCGGAGCCGCCTCCTGGTGATCGCTCCCGTCGCGCTCGTGGTCGCCGCCGTCCTCTGGCCGGGCGTCGATCCCGTCGCCTACACCCCCTACGCGCTGTATCGGGACCCCTCGATCGTTTCGGCCCTGCGCGGCTTCGCGCCGGTGGTCGGCTTCGGCGTCCTCGCCCCCCTCCTGTTCCGACCGGCCGATACCGGGGCCTACCGCACCGCGACGGACCGGTTCACGTCGCTGCGGTCGCTGCTCCGGGATCGTGACGGACTGGCGACCCGGTCGCTGCTGGAGGTCGGCAGATCGAGCGGCTCGGTCTGGAAGGTGCTGTTCTCGATGGGCGTGCTGTTCGCGGTGACAGCGCTGCTGCTCGGCGAGATCACGGCCGCCACGGGATTGGCGCCCTCGCCGGGGGTCGCCTTCGGCACGCTGCTCGGCCTCGGCTCCTTCACGACCTACAGTTGGGTCACGCAGTTCGACGGGCCGGGCGAGTACCTGCGCTATCCCGTGTCGCTCGACGCCGTGCTCGCCGGGAAGCGGCGGGCCTACCTCCTGCTCTCGATTCCCGCCGGCCTGGTCTACCTCGGGGTCGCGCTCGTCTGGTACGAGCCGGTGGCGCTCGCGGCCGGAGCGGCCGTCCTCCCCTTGCTCTCCGTGTACGTCTTCGGCGTCACCGCGTTCGTGGCCGGGCTCTCGCCGACGGAGTTACTCTTCGACACGCCCCGGTTCGTCGCTTTCGGCGCGGCCCTGTCGGTCGTCGCGGTCCCCCTGCTCGTGCTCGCGCTGGTCGCGCCGGTCGTCGGGCAGGCGGCGACCGCGGCCGCGATCGGCGTCGCCGCGCTCGCGGCGCTCGCCGGCGTCGTCCTCCAGCGGCTGGCCGGTCCGCGATGGGAGAAACGACTACGCGCCTGATATCGGGGCGAGAGACCGGGGGCGTTATGCCCGGGCCGTCCGTGGTCGCTCCCGATGACATACCGCGGCGCGGTCCTCGACCTCGACGGGACGATCTACCGGGGCGGCGAACGCCTGCCCGGGGCGGCCGAAACCGTGGCGGCGCTCCGCGACCGCGACGTCTCCGTGTGCTGTTGTTCGAACAACCCGACGAAGTCGCGGTCGGCCTACGTCGAGCGCCTCGCCGAGATGGGCGTCGAAGTGACCGAAGCCGAGATCGTCTCCGCCGGGACCGTCACCGCCGAGTACCTCGCCGAACACCACGCGGCGGACGACGTCTTCCTCGTCGGCGACGACGGCCTGCGCGAGCAGTTGGAGGCCGCCGGCCTCTCGCTGGTCGCGGACGCGACCGACGCGGACGTGCTCGTCGCCTCCTGGGACCGCGGGTTCGACTACGGCTCGATGATCGCCGGCCTCCGCGGGCTCGAGGACCCGTCGACGGTCTTCCTCGGGACCGATCCCGATCGGACCGTCCCGACCGCCGGGGGAAAGTCGGTCCCCGGATCGGGCGCGATCATCGGCGCGGTGGCCGCCACCGCCGACCGCGACCCCGACCGCGTGCTGGGCAAGCCCTCGCCGGAGACCGTCGACGCCGTCACCGCGGCGCTGGGCGTGCCGGCCGAGGACTGTCTCCTCGTCGGCGACCGCCTCGACACCGACGTGGCGATGGGCGAGCGCGCGGGGATGACGACCGTGCTCGTCCTGACCGGCGTCACCGACCGCGAGGACGTGGCCGCGAGCGAGGTGACGCCCGACTACGTGGTCGAGAGCATCGCGGACGTCCCCGACCTGCTCGACTGAGGTCCGGAACTCACACGACGAGATACGCGACCGCGTACGCGGCGGCGGCCAGCGTCACGGCGGTCAGGCCGGTCACCAGGGCCGTGGGCCAGTTCGATAGCGACGGGCGGACCCGTCCGAAGGGGAGTCGGCCGCCGGCGTACCGACGCGTCCCGACCCACCCGACCATCGACAGCGACAGCACCGAGAACACGAACTGGTACGAACCCGAGAGCGTGGGCGCCGGGATGGCCAGCGCCGCGACGGCGTAGCCCGCGCCGACCCCGGCCCGGGGGCTGAGGTGCTCGCGGAACCGCCTGTCTGTGAGGGAGAAGACCGCGTACGCGGCGAGCCAGATCGTCGCCAGTTCCACGGCGAAGGCCCCGAGCAGGTGCAGCGTCGGATCCGGGTGGAGGGTCACGCGCTCGGCGAACAGCGTGACGTCGAAGGGGTAGAGCATCGCCGGCGGCTCGCCGGTCAGCAGATCGCCGAACGGGTGCGTGAGGAGGCCGATCAACGCCGTCGTCCCGACCATCCGGGGACTCACGCCGCGAGCGGCGGCGACGTGGGTGACGGCCAGGCCGGCCAGGACGAACAGGCCGACCACGACCGCGTCGAGGGCGCCTGAGACGGCCCAGGCGGTCGCGACGAGGCCGCAGAGCAGGCCGAGGCCGAGCGCGGAGGTGCCCACACCCGTCAGTCGGGACGCGGCGGACCGGTAGCGGACCGCCAGGAGGGCGTAGGCGACGGCGGCGGCGACTCCGAGAGGGAGCGAGTGGGTCACCGACCGGTGGACGACGGTGCTGGCCCCCCAGAACGACCGGACGGCGTCGAAGACGCCGCTCGCGCCCCCGAGGAGTCCGACCGGGGCGTACAGCATGTCGATATCGGGCGCGGTGGCGAAGGCGCCGGCGAGGGCGCCGAGCCAGAGTGCGCGCTCGGCGGACCACCCGACGGCACGACCGCCGAGGGCCACGAGGGCGAACGCGAACAGTCCGTGCCCGAGAAACATCACCCGGATTTCGTGACGAGCGTATAAAAGCTCCCCGTGAGACCCCCTCACTCGGCGGTGGCTAACCGTTTTTAGGGACTCACCCATGACAACCTTTCTCTCACACTACTTTTGGTGGTGTCTCTCGCAACGGACACGTATGGAGCGACCGGAGGTCGGGGAACTAGCGCCGCCCGACAGGTTACTGATGGGTCCCGGGCCGAGCGACGTCCACCCCCGCGTGTTGCGGGCGATGAGTACGACGCTCGTGGGACATCTCGATCCCGCGTTCGTCGAGATCATGGACGACGTGCAGGACCTCCTGCGGTACGTCTTCCGGACGGACAACCAGTGGACGATCCCGGTCAGCGGGACCGGGTCGGCGTCGATGGAGGCCGCCGTCGCGAACCTCACCGAACCGGGCGACACCGTCCTCGTCCCCGGGAACGGCTACTTCGGGGAGCGCATGGCCGCCATGGTCGAGCGCGCGGGCGGGGAAGCCGTCTTCGTCGAAGCCCCGTGGGGCGAACCGCTCGATCCGGCGGACGTCGCGGCCGCCTTCGACCAGTACCAGCCCGACATCCTCGGGTTCGTCCACGCGGAGACCAGCACCGGGGCGCTGCAACCGCAGGTGTCGGAACTGACGAGTATCGCCCACGAACACGACGCCCTCGTGATCGCCGACACGGTCACCTCGCTGGGCGGCGTCGAGTTGCGCGTCGACGAGTGGGGCATCGACGTCGCCTACTCGGCCGACCAGAAGTGCCTCTCCTGTCCGCCGGGCGCCAGCCCGCTCACGCTCAACGACCGGGCGATGGACAAGGTGCTGGGCCGGGAGACGCCGGTCCGATCCTGGTATCTCGATCTCTCCTTGCTCCAGGAGTACTGGGGCGACGAGCGGGCCTACCACCACACGGCGCCGATCACGAACGTCTACGCGCTGCGGGAGGCCCTGCGACTGGTGGCCGAAGAGGGCATCGAGAACCGCTGGGAGCGCCACACTCGCGTCGCTGGCGCGCTGAAAGCCGGGGTCGAGTCGATGGGGCTCGAACTCAACCCCGACGAGGACTGGTGGCTGCCGAGCCTGAACGCCGTGCGCCTCCCCGCGGGCGTGAGCGACGACGACGTGATCGAACCGCTGCTCGACGAGCACGGGATCGAGATCGCGGGCGGACTCGGCGCGCTCTCGGGAGACGTCCTCCGTATCGGTTGCATGGGCCACAGCGCCCGCGCGGAGAACGTGCTGGCGCTCGTCGGCGCACTCGGCAGTACGCTGGAGGACGTAGGCGCGGACGTAAACGCGGACGCGGGGTTGAACGCGACCCGCCGTGCGCTCAGGCGCTGACTTCTGCGCCGGGCGCGTGGCAGACCTCGTACTCGCCGTCCTCTTCGACTCCGATGACCGCCCACTCGTAGTCCGGGTCCCGCCGCTCTAGCCGGTCCCGGACGGCCGACGCTTTCTTTCGCCAGGTAACAAGACACTGGAACTCGCCCGATTCGTGTGGCGTCGCCGGTTCGTCGACCGGTGTGACGTTCACGACGCGCCACTTGCGTTCTGCCCGTAACTCGCTCCCATCGCGTTCGACGACGTATCCGAGGTCGGTGAAAATCGCCTCTGCCTTCTCGGCTAGTGGCGTGGTAACAGTCGCCATCCACCTCCTCATACGCCACAGTCTTGCTTAAGTGTATTCACCTGACAGTTTCCGTACAGGAACGGCGCTGCGAGTGCGCTCACTCGTGGGCGGCGTCCCACTCGTCGGCCTTGCGGATGTTGCTGCAGACGTTGCACTGGATGCGCCCCATCGAGTCCATGGCGTTGTCGAAGGTCTCGCAGTTCGCGCAGAAGTAGCCCCAGCGGTCCGCACGCTCCTGCGTGGTGTAGACCACGAAGAAGGGGCCTTTCGACCCGCGCTCTGCTTCCTCGGTGGCGACGTAGAGTTGCTCTCCGTCCTCGGTCGTCCGGGCTTCCATGGAACGTACTGGAGGCTCCGACCCTATATCCCTGGCTCCTCGCGGTGGCCGGGCGAAGGGGATATGGCCGGTGAGGCAGTACGCCTATCCGAATGCCGGCCCGGTTGCTCCACTACTCGGATCTAGAGAACGCCTACGACGACCCCGACCGGATCGGCCGCCTCGCCGGACTCGTCGACTCGCTGTCCGGCCCCGATACGGCGGTCGTCGGGACGGGGGACAACACCGCTCCGGGCGTCCTTTCGATGGTCGCCGAGGGGCACCAGGCACTGGACTTCTTCGACGCCGTCTCGCCCGACGCCGACACGTTCGGCAACCACGACTTCGACTACGGGCTCGACGCGACCACGGATATCGTCCGCGAGTCCCCGCAGACCTGGGTGAGTGCGAACGTCCGGGACGGGGACGGCCGCTTCGCCGCCGACGCTGGCGTCGTCCCCCGAACGATTATCGAAGCCGACGGCGCCCGCGTGGGGCTGACCGGCGTCACCGACCCGAAGACAGGCTCCATGTGTCCCGGCGCGGCCGATCTGACGTTCACCGATCCGGTCGCGGCGGTCCGCCGCGAGGCCGACCGCCTGCGGGACGAGGGCGTCGACGCGGTCGTCGTCCTCTCGCACCTGGGCTCCGGCGACGACGAACTGGCCCGCGAGACCGACGTGGACGCCATCCTCGGCGGCCACGTCCACGAACACCGGGTCGACCGGATCGACGGGACGGTCCTCACCCGGCCCGGCGCGAACGGGCATCGCGTGCTCGAAGTGGACCTCGAAACCGGGACCGTCGAGCGCCACGAGGTCGCGGACGCACCCCTCGACGAGTCGGTCGCCGACGGGATGGCGCGCCGCCGGAGAGAGGCAGGCCTCGACGAGGTGGTCGGCCGCGTCGAGGACCCCATCTCCCGGGACCGGGAACTGAAACACGCGGGCGAGTGCCGGATCGGGAACTTCGTGGCGGACGCCTACCGCTGGGCCGCCGACGCGGACGTCGGCCTGCAAAATAGCGGCGGGATCCGCGAGGGGCCACCCCTCGAGGGAGCGATCACGGTCGCGGACCTGATCAGCGTCGTCCCCTTCGACGAGCCAGTGACGGTGGCCGCGGTCACCGGCGACGAACTCCGCCAGCTCTGCCGGGAGGCCGACGGCGAGCACGTCCAGGGCCTGGCCGACCGCTGGCACGCACACGTCAGCGGCCTCACCGTCGTCAGGAACGGCAGCGGCGTCGAACGCGTGCGCGTCGACGGCGAAGCGGTCGACCCCGAATCGACCTACTCCGTCGCGACCACCGACTACCTGTTTCACACCGACCACGAGTTCCCGGTCCTCGACGACCGCCACCGCGGCGAGCGCCTGTCGACCCAGTACCAGGTGCTGGCCGCCTACGCGAGAGCGCGCGGGATCGACCCGGCGGTCGAGGGACGGATCCGCCGAGCCGACGACTGATCGACGCAACCACCGGACGGCCGCCCCGAACCTGCAAGTGAGAGGGAAAGCTTGACACTCCGGGGTAGCGTCGAGTCACGCGATGACGCAGGTCGTCGTGCCGGTGCGATATCCGCTCACCAAGCACTCCAAAGCCACGCTCCGCGAAGCCGTCGAGATCGCTCGGGAGGAAGACGCGTCGCTGACCGTCCTCCACGTCAACCTCTACCACAACTCGAAGGGCATCTCCCGCGGCGAGCTAAAACGCGCCGTCGAGGCGGCGATCGACGATCTGCCGCAGGTGCGCTACGTGGTCCGGACGGGCCTGCTCGTCGAGGAGACCATCCTGAACGAGGTGGCCGACCAGCGTGCCGACGTCGTCGTCATCGGGCGCAAGCAGGCCAGCCGCTGGCGCAAGATGGTCCGTCGGCTGATCGACGATCCGGACATCGAGCGGTTCCTCCAGGAGGAACTCGACGCGAAGGTCGTCACGGTCTGAGCGTCAGGCCGCGTCGTCCGGCCCGTCGGGCGGCTCGTCGCCGGGAGCGTTCTCGCCGACCGGTGCGTTCTCGCCGACCGGTGCGTTCTCGCCGACCGGTGCGTTCTCGCCGACCGGTGCGTTCTCGCCGCCGGCGTCTGCCGTCCCGATCGTGCTGCGCTGGCTCTCGTCCCGCCCTGGCCGGCGCTTGGGCGGGCCGACCGACACGTCGACCTGCCCGCTGGTCTCGTCGAAGACGTGGTGCTGGTGGGGGTAGGCGATCTCGACGTCGGCGTCGGCCAGCCGCGACCAGACGTTCGTCTGGACGCGCGAACGGGTGGCCAGGAGCTTGTAGGGCTCTTCGACCCAGTAGCGCAGCCTGAGCAGGACCCCGTGATCGCCGAAGTTCTCGATGTAACAGGTCGGCGCCGCCGGGTACCGGGCGCTCCCGACGCGGATGTCCGGGCCGCCCTCGATGACGCGGTCGACCTGCTTCGCCGCTCGCTCCGCCAGGTCCCTGGCCTCCGGGAGGTCGCCCTCGTAGGTGACGACGATGTCGAGCGACTGGCGCGTCCGGGCGTCCTCGGCGGAGTAGTTGACCACGTCTCGCGACCGGATCTCGCCGTTCGGGACCACCAGGAAGGTGTTGTCGAGCGTGATGATCTTGGTGTAGCGGAGGGTGATGTCGTCGACGAACCCGCGCTCTCCCGTGTCGACGAGTTCGACCATGTCGCCGATCTCGTAGGGCTGGTCGGCCAGCAGGAACATCCCGCTGATGATGCTGCCGACGATGGGGGCCAGGATGACACCGATCACCGCCGAGAAGACGGCCACGGACAGGCCGATGTTGCCGAGGCTCACCCCGTAGATCGGCAGGATGGCCAGGATCGCCAGCCCGAAGATCCCCGCCCGGATGGCGCTGAGGATCATCTGCGTGATGCTGGGCCGGCGGAACCGCCGCGAGATGCGGCGGCCGAACATCGACACGACGAGTCTCGAGACGGTCCAGGCCAGAAGCAAGATCAGGAACGTCGCGAAGACATCCAGCGCCCACCCCGGGACCGCGAACGGGAGCCACTCGGTGGGGATCATGTTCTCGACCGATTGGTTCGTCGCGGTCTGCGTCAGGTCCCCCGGCGTCTGGGTGGGCTCCGGTGCCGGGGCCGGCCCGCCCGGCGGCGGCGTCGCGACCTGGGCCATCGCGTCACCGATCGCCGATCCGGCGTCTGATGGCCCGTTCATATCTCAAAATCCTGGCCCGCTCCCTTAAGCACAGGGTTGTGGTTACGGCTCGAAACGACGGCGGGAAACGGACGGCAACGGGGCGGCCGTATGTCACGATTGTCCAGTATGCCAATGGGTCTTTCAGCGCTGAGCACGTACGTTCGGGTAATGAGCCCTCCTGATCTCCGTCAGCCGCAGTCGCCGGCAAACGACGACCGGACCGCCCAGCGCAGGAAGGCCGTGCTGTTCTGCCCCGAGTGCGGCCACGAGAGCCACGTCCGCGGCGACTGGATCGCGACCGACGACTACCGGTCGCGCACCCGCCAGCTCCGCTGCCCGGAGTGCACCACAACCATCACGGATCGCGCGCTGCCGGCCGACAATGATACGGACCGGTCAGGAGCGCGTCCCGGGAGCCCGGCGGCAGCCGACGCCGGATTCGTCGGGCAATCGTTCGAGACCGCCGCGCGTCTCTGGCGGAACTCGGTTTACCACTGGGTCCAGTGGTCGCGTCGGACGACGGCCTAGTACTCCCGGACGCCCCGGTCGGTGACGACCGTGTCGAGCAATCGCGTCGGCGTCGCGTCGTAGGCCGGATTCTCGACGGTGAACCCCTCCGCCGGCTCGCGCATGACCTCGCTCGGCGACCGGATCTCGTTCTCGAACGCGAAGCCGCCGTCGACGATCTTCGCGCCCGACCCGACGATGGTCACGGGAACGTCGGCGTCGTCGGCCGCCGCCGCGATGGGGTAGGTGCCGATCCGGTTGTAGAGCGTGTCCTCGACGATACAGGACATGCCGGTGACGACGCGGTCGCACTCCGAGAGGAAGTGGCCGGCCGCGCCGTCGACGACCAGGTGCGGCTCGATCCGGTCGACCCCGGCGAGCACGCGCGCGGTCTTGCGTCCCAGGTAGCGCGGTCTGGCCTCGGTGACGTACACTTCGAGGTGGGTCCCCTCCTGGGCCGCGATCTCCACGGCCTCCAGCACGGTCGAGGAGTAGTCGTGGGTGAGGATCGTCATCCCGTCCTCGAACACCTCGGCGGCGTTTTCGGCCGCCTCGCTCTTGGCGTTCTCGATCCGCTCGATGACGCTGTCGATGGCCCGTTCGAGGGCCTCCTGCGCCGCCGCGACGGAATCGGCGTCGGCGTCTTTCACCGCCGAGACGATTTCCCGCTGGGCGTTGTGGAGGGAGGCGTGGGACGGGTTGGCGCGCTTGAGCGCGTTGGCGTTTCGCTCGAGCGTCACGACGAACTCCTCGACCGTCGGGTACTCCCCCTCGGTCAACTCCCGGAGGGCGCTGGCGGCCTTCACGGCCACGACCGACGAGGAGTGGGTTTGCATCTGCTCGATCTCCTCGACCGTCTCGTCTATCATACCAGACCAGTCGGCGCCTCGGGGCAAGTACCTTTGCCATCGCGGACGACGACAGGGCCGCCAGAGAGCCCCGCCGCAGGCGTCTGCCCGTCGCTCCCCGGCCAGCACCATCGTCGCGAGCAGCGCGTCCGGGCCCGTTCACTCACCCGTCGATCCAGTCCGGCGCTGCGTCGATACGCTGTGGTGAGTTGCGGTGTAACTGTTCGAGGCACTCCACGATGAACTGGTTCACGTCGCGGCCAGCCCCGGGGTCCAGCGTGATCACGGTCCCCACGTCGTCGCCCTGGGTGAAGTGGAAGAGGATCGCCTCGTCGTAGAAGTCGACGGTGCAGTGGTCGTTGCCCAGGTCGAACGGTTTCTCGCGCTCCCGGGCCCTGTTTTGCTCGCGGTAGTACTCGAACAGCTCCGCGAGCGTCTCGTCGGTGTAGCGTTCGTTCACGTCGTCGCGCAGATAGAGGACCTCGTAGTCGCTCTCGGAGTAGTGGACTGCGCCGCGCAGGTACTCGCCCGCCCGATCGTCGAGAAATTCGACCAGTTCGTTGGCGGCCGACTTGGGCATGTAGAGTCCGGGTAGGATCGGCCAGTATATGTCCCTTTCCGACTCGATCTATCGTCCTCGAACACGCGGACACACGGAACGGTGCCGTGTTTCGACCGAATCGGTAGAGGTCGGAGCGGGCTCTCACACACGGGGAATCGGACGCGAATCGCTATGTCGCTCCGGCCCCGAACGACGGGTATGGTCGAAGTCACCTACCACTGCCCCTACTGCGGGGCGGTGACCGGCGTCGAGCGAGAGGGGTACCTCGACGACGACTGCGTGACCAGAGAGCCCCTCGAGGGCTGGGAGTACGCCAGCACGACCGACGACCCGACCGAGCGGGAGGCCGCCGACGGCATCGAGTTCGTCTGTCTGGGCGACGCCGGGGAGGGCGATCCCGGGAACGGGACGCGTGAAGACTCGTCGGCCCGTGGCGCCGGCGGCGGCGCGAACGATCCCGATCCGGAGAAGGACGGCTGTGGCCGGACGTTCTACCTGAGCTTCCGCCGCTCCGAGGACGGCCAGCGCGTCTCCCATCGAACGCCAGACATCGATCCGCCGCGGTTCGACTTCCGGCCCTGAAGCGTCCTGCCGGAGGGTCAGGCGGAGTCGACCGAGTCGCCGCCGCTGGCCGTCGCCCGTGCGAGGGCCCGGTCGGCGTACCAGACGACCGAGAAATCCTGTGGACTCGGGAGCGCACAGCCGAGCCATCCGATCGCGGCGGCCTGCATCGCCAGGGACCCGTTCGCGAACGGGTTCGGGCCGAGGCCCGGGAGCGCCATCGCGAGCGGCAGGGCGAGTACCAGCGGCGCGAGGGCGGCGATCCGGAGGACGACCGGGGACGGTGACGCAGCGTCGACGCGCGGATTCACGGTCGCCCACGGCCCGCGCCGGTCCGAGTCGCCGGATCCGGCCGCCGGGAGCCACCGGATCTCGCAGGCGACGCCCGCGGCGCGAAGGACGGCCGCGTGGGCCAGTTCGTGGGCGATAGTTCCGGCAGCGACGGCCGCGAGCAGCGCCAGTGCGATCGTCAGGAGGCCGACCGGGCTCGTCGTCAGCATCTACCGACGTGGCCGACGGGGCCGTTATCAACTTCCCGGTTGGTCTCGGCGGTCGATGGAAAGGCCCCTTGCGTGTGCAGGCCACAGGCACTCGGCCGCCGCGGACGTATCTGCAGGCGGAAATGCTAACAGCACGCATACTCGCGTCGAACGGGGTAGAGGGGTCCGCCGGGGGCACTCTCCACTCGCCCGGAGGGCGCTGAGAATGGCGCTGCTCGAACTGGCGATCGCGTTCGCCATCCTCGCGATCGTCGCGGGTGTCCTCGGTGCCGGCGGCGTCGCCGGGCTGTCGATGGACATCGCCAAGTGGCTGATAATCGCGTTCATCATACTGGCCGTCCTCTCGCTGGTCTGGCCCGGGTGACCGGCCCCGGCGGTCGGGATCCGGTGCCGCCCCGAGCCGCCGGACTGAAACCCGCTCGGCCCCTGTCGCCGGTATGACCGACGACTGGGCCGAGCGGCTCCGGGCGAACCGTGACGAGAAGGACCGCTTTTTCGACGAGCATCGCCAGTCCCCCATCCCGCCCGACGAGCGCGACGACTTCGACGGGCTGGACTACTTCCCGCCCGACGCCGACTACCGCGTCGAGGCGACCGTCACCGTCCACGACGAACCCGACCCCGTCGAGCTGGAGACGACCGACGGGCGGGCGATCCGGTACCTCCGCGTCGTCACTTTCGAGTTCGACCTCGACGGCGAGCCGTCCGAACTCCACGGCTACCGACAGGAACAGGGAGAAGGCGCCATCTTCGTCCCCTTCCGGGACAAGACCACCGGCCAGCAGAGCTACGAGAAGGGCCGCTACATGGAACTGGAACCCGACCGCGAACTGACCGACGGGGACGAGATCACGCTGGATTTCAACCTGGCATACTCCCCCTTCTGCGCCTTCAGTGAGACGTTCTCCTGCCCGCTCCCGCCCGAGGAGAACTGGCTGGAGACGACCGTCGAGGCCGGCGAGCGCGCGCCCTGAGCCGACTCGTCGTTCTTCGACCGAGTGACCGCTAGCCCTTGATGTTGCAGACCGGGTAGGTGCGCGCAACCTTGTCCCCGATGCCCAGCGCGTCGGAGACCCGGACGACCTCGTCGACGTCCTTGTAGACGCCGGGGGCCTCCTCCGCGATGGTCGCCCCGGAGTTTGCCTTCACGTAGATCTCGTTTTGCTCCCGGAGGTCGTCGCGCACGTCCTCGCCCCAGTACTCGTTTTTGGCCTGCGTGCGGCTCATGAGCCGCCCGGCCCCGTGAGCCGTCGAGCCGAAGGTCTCCTCGAGGGAGTGCTCGCCGCCCCGGAGGACGTAGCTCCCCGCGCCCATGCTCCCGGGGATGATGATCGGCTGGCCCACGTCGCGGTAGGCGGCCGGGACCTCCTGCCGCCCGGCCGGGAACGCCCGCGTCGCGCCCTTCCGGTGGACGAACAGCTCGCGCTCTTCCCCGTCTTCGACCGTGTGAACCTCCTTCTTCGCGATGTTGTGGGCCACGTCGTACAGCAGCTCCATCTCCATGTCCTCCCAGTCCCGATCGAACACCCGCTCGAACACCTGCCGGGTGCGGTGCATGATCAGCTGGCGGTTGACCCACGCGAAGTTGATCGCCCCGCACATCGCCCCGTAGTAGTCCTCGGCCAGTTGCGACCCCGCGGGCGCGGCCGCGAGTTCCTTGTCGGGCAACTGGTTCAGGAGGCCCTGGTGGGCCTTCTCGATCTCTCGCAGGTAATCCGTACAGACCTGGTGGCCCAGGCCGCGCGACCCGCAGTGGATCAGGACGACGATCTGGTCCTCCTCGAGACCGAACGCCGCGCCGACATCGTCGCGGAAGACGTCCGTGACCCGCTGGACTTCGAGGAAGTGGTTGCCCGAACCCAGGGAGCCGACCTGGTTCGCGCCGCGGTCCTTGGCCTTCTTCGAGACCTTGTCGGCGTCCGCTTCCGGCCGGAAGCCCTCGTCCTCGCAGTGAGCCAGGTCGTCCTCGACGGCCCAGCCCTCCTCCAGCGCCCAGTCCATCCCGCGTTCGAGGATGGCCTCGATGCCGTCGGCCCCGACCTGCTCGACGCCGCCGCCGCCCAGCCCCGACGGGATGTTCTCGAAGAGGTTCGTGACGAGTTCCTCCTCGCGGCCCTGCACGTCGTCGTAGGTCAGGTTCGTCCGCATCATGCGGACGCCGCAGTTGATGTCGTACCCGACCGCTCCCGGGGAGATACAGCCGTCCTCGGCGTCGATTCCAGCCACGCCGCCCACGGGGAAGCCGTAGCCCTGGTGGCCGTCGGGCATGCAGAGCGAGTACTTCCGGACGCCGGGGAGGTGCGCGCTGTTTTTCAGCTGTTCGAGGGTCTTGTCCTGCTGGATCTCCTCGAGGAGGGCCTCGCTGGCC
Source organism: Halorientalis sp. LT38 (assembly GCF_037031225.1). Lineage (NCBI taxonomy): Archaea > Methanobacteriati > Methanobacteriota > Halobacteria > Halobacteriales > Haloarculaceae > Halorientalis > Halorientalis halophila. Next base: position 14,578 of record NZ_JAYEZN010000001.1, read on the forward strand.
AGCACGCGGGCGGGCGCGTTCATCCCGCCCTCCTGTGGGATCTCCCAGACGTAGTCCCGGACTTTCTCGAGGGTGACGCCGTCGGCGTCGTAGGTGGTCATACCTGTCTCTCCGATACCGACGGCGGAATATATTTCGACTGGCCCTGCTCAGTCCTCGGCGACCCCGCGTGCATCAGGAGTGGAGCGATCCGCGGGCGAGTCCCCGTCGGCCAGGAGTCGATCGAGCGCGAGCGGGCCGCTGCCCAGCGTGAACACGGCCGATGCCAGCCCGAACATGGTGATGTGGGCCAGGATGGGGTCGTCTGGGATGCCGAACAGCGTCAGCGTGAAGACGACGAACGCGGCCGCGGCGACGCCGCGGGTCAGCAGGCCGACGATCAGGAGGACGCCGAGGACGATCTCCGCGAGGCCAGCGCCGAGCACCCACGCGCCCGGATCGACGGGGACGACGGCCGTCAGGTCGTACTTGGCGACGACGCCGAGCGTGCGCCCCGGCTGGAGCAGTTTCTCGACGAGGCCGAGGTAGACGAAGGCGACGCCGAGTCCGACCCGGATCACCGTCGGCGCGTATCGGGTCCAGGGATCGAGCAGGTCGCGGAACCGCCCGGCGATCCGGTTGACGGGGTCGATCCGGCCGTAGTAGGTTCCCGGGGCGCTCGCCATCGCTTCGAGCAGGTGGTCGGCGCTGGGCCGGCCACCGCCCAGCAGCACGATCGCCAGGAGTCCCGGGACGTACTCGATCGCCAGCAGGAGGTCGGGCGAGCGGGCGAGCCCGACCAGATACGCGAGGAGGGCGACCGCCGCCACCGCCCGCGTCGCCAGGCCGAACAGGAGCAGAAAGCCCAGGCCGAGCAGGAGAAGTCGCGGTTCGGTTTCGACGGCCGGGCTGAAGTAGTAGCCCGCGAAGCCCGCGCCGACGAGCGGCAGGCCCATGCTGAGCCGGAGCATCCACGGGACGAGGTCCTCGTATCCGGACAGCGTCTCCCGGAGGACCGCGAGGTCGGGAACCGTCGGTCGGACCCAGAGATACGCGAGGAGGCCGGCGGTCCCGAGCAGGGCGGTCCCGCCGAACAGGGCGGCGTTGACAGGGTCGGCGAGGACCTGCATCGCGAACTCGACCGGATCGGTCGCCGGGCCGTCGTCCTCCGCGACGTATCTGACGTGTGCCGCGGCGGGCGCGCTCGCGAGCACCACGCCGACGAGCGTAGCGCAGAGTGCGACAGCGGCCGACCGACGCGACGAACGTGTTTCGGCGTTCACAATCGCGGTTGGGGATCGATTCGGGTAAACCCCGCTATCCGGTGCGGGCGGGGGTGACTGACCGCTCGCCGGGCCCGGTTACACGTCGAAGACGACGTAGGCTCGCCACCCGTCTTCGCTCTCCTCGATGGCCATCTCGGAGTAGGTGACGGCCTTGATATCGCGGGCGTCGACGGTCGAGAGTGGGACCCCACGGGCCGACGCCCGGCAGGACCACGCCTCCGCGTCGTTCGCGTCGGCGGCCGCCTCGTCGACGGTGACCGACGCCTCGTGATCGACCGGGAGGACGCCGCGCACGTCGCGCTCGTAGATCACGTCGTCGAGGTAGTCGAAGAGCAGGGCTTCTCGGCCCTCGGCACGCACGGTGAGCTCGAAGCGTTCTCCCCCGGCCGGCACCTCGTCGCACATCGCCGCGGCGAGGCCGTCCGCGACGGCCGCGAACGCGTCCCCCAGGGTTTCGCCGGTCGCTTCTACCGCCACGTCCGCCGTGTGGTCCACGAGTCGGTACCCCATCGGTCAGACGCCCTCCGTCGCCGTTCCGCCCTCCGAGAGCGTCGCGCCGTCGACTGGCTGCTCTTCCAGCGCGACCCCGCTGGTCACGATGGACTGAATCCCCTCCTCCACCGTCAGGTCGACGTCGTAGACGTGGTCCGTCGGGACGTGGACGACGTGCCCGCCCATCACCGGGTTCGGCGCCATCGGGAGGAACAGCGTCGTCATCTCGTCGGTCCCCGTCGCGTCCTCGATGGCCCCCGGCGTGTCGGCGGTGACGAAGGCGACGGCGTAGGAGTTCCGGTCGGGGAACTCGACGAGTTTGACCTCCTGGAAGCTCTCGGTGTCGCTGTCGAGGAGCAACTCGCTCATCTCGTCGAAACTCGAGTAGAGCGAGCCGACGCCCGGAATCCTGGCGATCACCTGGTTGACGGTCGTCTCGATCGACCCGCCGGCGGGGCTCTGCTCGGCGACCAGTCCGACGAGGAGGATCAGGACGAGCGCCGTGCCGATGAGGCCGCCCTCGATCACGTACTCGGGGAGTTGCTGGGTCCCGAACGTGGCGTCGACCAGGCCGACGAAGGGGCTGACGGTGCTGGTGAGGAAGTTCACCGCGAACCCGAGCACCAGCGCGGTCACGATCAGCGGAATCGTCACTGCGAACCCGGTCAGGAACGCGCTCCGGATGCGCTCGGTCGGCGAGACCCCCTCGATCCCGTGGACGTCCGACGGTGGTTGCATACGGGTACCGACGACCTTGCGGCGAAAAACGGTTGTGGCACGCGCCGGCGGAGCCCCCGCTGTTCGGTCGCTGCCGGTGGAATTATAGTCGTCTGCCCGTAATTGCGGGGTAGTGAGTGCCACGATCGAACGCCAGGTCGTCGACGCGGGCGACGACGCTTACGTCGACGACGCCTGGGCCCTGAAGGAGGCGATCCGGCGAAAGGAGGGGATCCTCCGGCAGCGCCGGGGCTTCTTCAGGGACGCCTATCGCCGGTCGACGGTGTACCTCTTCCTCGAGAGCGGCCCCGTCGACACCGAGCGCCTGGTCGGCTTCGCCGCCGTCCGCCGGGACGGCTACATCCTGTTTCTCGCCGTCGCCGAGGGCTTCCGCGGCGAGGGCTTCGGCGAACGGCTCGTCGCCCGTGTCGCCGAGGACCACTCCTCGGTCACCTGCCACGCCCGCTCGACCAACGAACCCGCCATCGGCTTCTACCGCCACCTCGGCTTCGAGATCAAGCGCCGCATCGACAACTACTACGAGGACGGCGGCGACGCCTACTACCTGAAACTCGGCGACGAGGGCGGTATCACAGAGCGGTTGCAGCGACTTCTGGGGTGAGGCAACGGCCGCTCCGGTCGCCCGGTCCAGTTCCGTCGATCCGCTCGTCGGTCGCCGCAGCCGATCAGTTCAGCCGGGAGAGGTCCTCGGAGAGTTCCCGGTGGATCACGTCGCGGACGAACAGCCGAATCTGTCTCACCAGGTCCGCGCGGTCGGTGTACTCGTAGACTCGAACGTCCCACCGGTCGGCGACCGAGGCGATCATCGCGCTCCGGACCCCGGACTCGTGGACGAAGGCCACGCGCTCGCGGTGGTCGCCGCCGGGGTCCTGCTGAAACAGCGCTTCCAGGACGGCACCCGTCTCGATTCCCACGCCGAGGTTGTCGCCCGCGCGGGGCACCACGTAGATCACGGCGTTGCTCGCCAGCGCGAACTCGATGCTCTGGGTCGCCGCGTCCAGCTCTTCGAGGGGCACGTCCACGTCGATGGCGAGGAAGGCGTTCACCCCCGGATCGGTTCGCAATCGGTCCCGGACGTGGAGGAGCAGGTCGAGCGCCGCGGCGTCCCGATCGAGGTCGTGCTCGGCCCCCACCAGCGCACCGAAGTCGAGGCCGTCGGGGAGTGCATCGAGGTCGACGACCTCGTCCGGCGCGTCCGCCGCTTCGAGCGCGCCACGGAGATCGAACGCCTGGTACGGCCCCATCAGATACACCAGGAGTCGATCCCGTGGGACCCCACCCACCGCCTCGACGATCCGCTCTCGCATACCCGCCGGTTCCCGCCTCTCCATTTAAATAGTTACGTTTTCAGCCATCACTGAGTCAGGAAACGCTTTTGCACGGTGCACCGTAACACTCGGACATGAGCGAGAGCGACGCGGGCCGCCGTGAGGACGAGCGAAAGGCGACGGTGGCGTTGCCGGAGCACTCGCTGCTCGACCTGGACGACTACCTGGCGATGCAGCGGGCCATCGGCAACGAACACCGGTTCCGGATCCTCTCGCTGCTCGTCGACGAGGGCGCACGGAGCGCGACCGAACTGACGTCGGCACTGGACGTCGCCTCGAACACGCTGCACTACCACCTCGACGAACTGGTCGACGTCGGCCTCGTGGCCAACCGGAAGCGGAACGAACCCGACAGCGACGGCCTCTACTCCTACTACGAGGCGACCGCGATGGGCGAGTCGATCCTGGAACACGGCGTGCGCGAACTGATCCGCGAGGAGTGGGACGTGGCCGAGCGATACAGTTCCTGACGCTCCTGCTCTACGCGCCCACGTGACCGTCGACTGGAAGCAAACGCTTTTCTCGCATTGCTGACTATGGAGGCGATAGCATGGAGGAGCGAACGCGGGCGTATCTCCGCGGTCGGTTCGGCGACTACTACCGCCGGGCGGAGATCACGCCCCCGCCGGACGCCAACGAGCGCGAGTGGGGCTACATCCCCTGGACGTCGAGTCCGGGGACGACCATGGTCCGCCACAAGTCGCTGCTCGACCTCGGCGAACTGGAGTCCTTCCTCGAACGCGAGCGCCCGCGCCACGTCTACTTCTCGGCCGGCCGCTACGACGACCCGAGCGCGAGTTCGATGAGCGAGAAGAACTGGCGCTCATCGGACCTGGTCTTCGACCTGGACGCCGATCACCTCCCGTCGGTCACGCTCGGGGAGGACTCCTACGCCGAGATGCTGGCGAAGTGCAAGGACGCACTCATGCGGCTGCTGGATTTCCTCGAAGACGACTTCGGCTTCGACGACCTGACGATCGCGTTCTCGGGCGGTCGGGGGTACCACGTCCACGTCCGCGACGCGGGCGTCCTGGAGCTCGAGAGCGACGCGCGACGCGAGATCGTCGACTACGTCCGCGGGATCGGCCTGGAGTTCGACGCTCTCCTCGACGAGGAAGCGGTCGGCGGCGAGGCGGGGCGGAAGAGTCCCGCGCACAACCAGTACCTGCCGACCGACGGTGGGTGGGGGCGACGCGTCCACGAGCGGCTCCGCCGGGAGCTCGAGGAGGTCCGGGACCTCGACGAGGAGGCCGCGATCGAGCGGCTCAGCGAGTACGAGGGCATCGGCGAGAAGCGCGCGCGGGCGGCGTGGAACATCGCCCGCGAGCGGTTCGTCGAGATCGAGCGCGGGAACCTCTCGGCCCATCCGGTCGTCAAGACGGTCGCCGAGCGGGTCGCGACAGAGGTTCTCGAGACGGACGACGCGCCGATCGACGAGCCCGTGACGACGGACACGAACCGGCTGATCAGACTGCCGGGGACGCTCCACGGCGGGAGCGGGCTGGCGGTCGTGCGCCTGGCTCGCGACGAGTTGGCGGCCTTCGATCCGCTGGTCGACGCGGTGCCCGAGACGTTCGTGGGCCACGACATCACCGTCGAAGTCACCGAGGGCGGCCCGGTCGAGCTTCTGGGCGATAGTTTTACACTCTCGGAGGGAGAGCAGTCCGTACCGGAACATCTCGGCGTGTTCCTCATGGCCAGGGGTCGCGCCGAGAAGGGCCAGGAATAGCACATGAACCTCGACGAACTCCAGTCCGTACGGGACCGCGAGCGACAGAGCGACAGTCTCCAGCAGTTGCGCGATTCCTTCTACGCGGACGCGGGCGAGCTGATCGGGGAGCTCCGCGCCCAGCGCGACCAGGCCGCAACGCAGTCCGACGACCCCTTCGACGACCCGGAGGTCAGCCGGATCACCGACGACATCAACACCGCCGAACAGACGGTCGAGGCGATCTACGAGCGCCGGGTCGGCAAGCTCGTGAAGATGGCCTCCTTCGCCGCGGCGGACATGCCGACCGAGGACGAGGGCCTCACCGCGGAGGAACGCGAACTGTTCGAGGGGATGGTCGAGTCCATCGAACGCAACCGCGACCGCGTCTTCGCCATCCTCGACGGCGAGGACCCCGGCGACCTCGAGCCGATCGACCGGGCCGGCGCTTCGGGCGCGACCGCAGACCCGTCGCCCGTCGAGTCCGAAACCCCCGCCGAACCCGCGCCCGAACCGGATCGAGCACCGACCGGCGAAAAGGCCGGAGCCGAGGGCAGCGGCGTCGACGCCGCGGATCTGATGGGGAGCGGCGAAGAGCCCACGGAGTCCGAGTCGACGGAGCAGGGCGCCACGGCGGACGCCCAGCCCGGCGAGACGGACGAGAAGGCCGGGGGCGGCGACCGTCCGGTTCCCCCACAGGAGGCGACGGCAGGCGACCGGGCGGACGAATCGACGACGGACCCGACCGCCGGGAGGGCTGCTGACGAGGACGACACAGCCGGCGAGAGTCCGACCCCCCGATCTGACGGCGGCGGGGAAACGGCCGACGACGGGGGTTCGGGCGTCGACCGGCGGACGGTCAGGATCACGCAGGACGTCGGGGAGATACTCGGCGTCGACCAGCGGGCCTACGACCTGGCGAGCGAGGACGTGGTGACGCTCCCGGCCGCGAACGCCGATCCGCTGGTGGAACGCGACGCCGCCGAACCGCTCGACCGGTGACGCCCACACGACCCCGCCGTCTGAACCTTCTCGAGGCGTAATCCCGTCGAGCCTCGCGTCGCCCGATCCTCACTCCGTAAGACAGTGTTCGCATCCGAAGGAATTTATTTTTGGACTGGCAGTCTGTAACGAAGTCCGATGCCGAACGACGATGGCATATCACGGAGGGGGGTACTGGAGAAGTCCTCGGGGATGGGGTTCGCGATGGGGCTCCCGTCGGTCACCGGTGGGTTCGAGTGGCCCTGGGGTGACGACGAAGACGAGGAGCGCGACGACTCCGCGGCCGACTACTCGGGGAAGCGGCCGGTCGTCTTCGTCCACGGGGCCGCCGGCTCGGCGACGCAGTTCGAGTCCCAGGCGATGCGCTTTGCGAGCAACGGGTACCCGGACGAGTACCTGGCCGCCTTCGAGTACCACAGTTTCTCCTACGGCGCGGGATCCTTCAGCGGCGGCCTGCTGAGCTATCTGCTCGGCGGGGGCGACACGAAGCCAAGCGCCGTTCACGAGCGCCTGGACGAGCGTATCGACGAGGTGCTCGCCGAGACGGGCGCCGAGAAGGTAGATCTGCTGGGGCACTCGCTGGGGACGGAGGTGTCGAGCGCGTACCTCTCGACGAAAGAGCGGGCCGACAAGGTCGCCCAGTACGTGAACCTCGACGGCTTCGAGCCGGATTCGCCGCCGGGGTCGGTTCCGACGCTCGCGGTCTGGGGGCTCTCGAACCCGGACGCCTCGATCGGCGGTGCCGAGAACGTCCACTTCGACGGGCAGACCCACGTCGAGGTGGCGACCAGCGCAGAGACCTTCGCCGAGGTCTACGAGTTCCTGACGAACGAAGAACCGGCGACGACCGACATCGAGGTCGAACCGGCCGAGGAAGTCACCCTGTCCGGCCGCGGGCAGGTGTTCCCGTCGAACCAGATGCCGGACGACCTCGCCGCCGAGGCGAGCATCGACGTCTACGAGGTCGATCCGGAGACGGGCGAACGGCTGTCGGAGACGCCGGTGGCCACGCCATCCATCGACGACGACGGCTACTGGGGGCCGATCGACGTGGACGGCTCGGCCGTCCACGAGTTCGTCGTCTCCCTGGAATCGAGCGATCAGGTCCACCACCACTACCGCCAGCCGGAGCTCCGGAGCAATCAGTTCGTCCGGCTACTTACGTCGGAACCGGGGACCGGGATCGACCGGCTCATCGAGAAGAGCGACGACCACACCGCGCTCATCACGCTCCGCGACAAGGAGTGGTGGGGTGACCAGGGCGCAGCCAACGACGAACTGGCCGTCGACGGCACGAACGTGATCAATCAGCACACCGCGCCGCGGGACGACCGGATCATCGCGCCCTTCGTCTTCGACGACGGCTCGGACGGCGAGTCGAACCTCGACGACCAGATCGGGATCTACGGCTACCTGCCCTTCCTGTCCGGGATCGACCAGTACGTGCCCGCGTCGTCGCCGCCGGACGGGACCGTCGACGTCACCAGCACGCCGCGGGACGGCGACGGGCTCCAGCGCGAGTTCACCGTGCCGAACTGGGCCTCGTCCGGGCACCGGGTGTCGCTGTACTTCCCGGATCACACGCAGACGCGGTAGCCGAGCACGGTCGGTCGGCCCGTCGGATCCCGCGAGGGACCGGACGCTGCCGGACCATTGATACCGCTGGAGGCAATCAGTCACGGGCGATGCCCGCCGCAATCGAGACAGAGGGGTTGCGCAAGACCTACGGCGACGTGACGGCGCTCGCGGACCTCGACCTCTCGATCTCGGCGGGAACGGTGTACGGCTTCCTCGGTCCGAACGGCGCGGGCAAGACCACCACGATGCGGATCCTGACGACGCTGACCGCGCCCAGCGACGGCGACGCCTGGATCGCGGGCGAGCACGTCTCGGACCGCGACGCCGTCGTCTCACACCTGGGCTATCTCCCAGAGGAGCCGCCTGTCTACGACGAGTTGACCGCCCGCGAACAGCTGTCGTACCTCGCCGACCTCCGCGACCTCGGCGCCGACGAGCGCGACCGGATCGACGCCTTGCTCGACCGGTTCGGCCTGAGCGACGACGCCGACGACCCGATCCGCACGTACTCGAAGGGGATGCGCCAGAAGACGGCGCTGGCCGGCACGGTGCTCGGCGACCCCGACGTGCTCTTCCTCGACGAACCGACCAGCGGGCTCGATCCGCGGGCCGCCCGCACGGTCAGGGACCTGCTCGCGGAACTCGCCGCCCAGGGCCGGACGATCTTCCTGTCGACGCACGTCCTCCCGGTCGTCGAGGAACTGGCCGACGAGATCGGCGTCCTCGATGGGGGCCGGCTCGTGGCCGAGGGGACGCCCGCCGAGTTGCAGCGCCGCGCCGAGACCGGGGCCGACCGGGGGCTGGAGGACGCCTTCCTCGACCTGACGGCGGAACTGGGCGACCCCGCGGACGCCGACCTGGGGGGCTGAGATGGCGGGCGCGCTCGAAACCGACCTGCGACACGCCCGCCGGATCGCGACCGTCGAGGTGCGACGGAGCGTCCGGGCGATCCTCGCCAGCCGGCGACAGCTGGCCGGCATCGGCTTCCTGCTCGTCCTGTTCGCGCCCGTACTCCTCTCCGTGCTCTCGGGCGGGTACGCGCTCGGCCAGCGGGTCCGGACCGGGACGGACCTGCCCGTCGTCGAACTCGCTCGCCCGCAGGTCGTCGCCTGGATCGGCTCGCTGGTGGTCGTGTTCGGCCTGCGAGCGCTCGAACGCGCCGGCGACGCCGATCACGCCGACCTGCTGTTGACGGTGGTCCGACCCCGCGCGGTCGTCACCGGGCTCGTCCTCGCGGAGTACGTCCGCATCGTCGCCGTGTTCGGGGTGCCGATACTGGCCGGCGTGACGGCCTTCGCCCTCGGTGCTGGGACGCCGCTGCTGGTCCCCGCGGTCGCCGTCGGGATCCTCCCGCTGCTGGCCGTCGGGCTGGTCGGCGGGTTCGTCGCGGGCTACCTCGTCCGGCTGGCGTATCGCCGTGCGGGCCGGGCGAACCCCTCCGGCGCCTGGGCCAGTCTCCTCGTCGCCGGCGCGTTCGTCGTCGGCGTGAACGTCGTGGCCCCCTCGGACCCGGTCGTGCTCCTCCGATCCCTCGCGCCCCTGGGTGCGCTGCCGATCGGGCCCTACGCGGACCTCCTGCTCGCCGCCTCGCCGGTCGGCGTCGGGGTCGGTCTTGACGCCCTGTTCGCCGCCGCGCTGGTGCTCGGGTCGCTCCCCCTCCTGCTCGGGGCGACGTGGACGCTCGCGCCGCGGGTCTGGTACGCCGATCCCGCACCGACTGCCGACGCCGACCTCCGGTCGCGCCGCTCTCTGCGTTCGATCCCGGACGTGCTGGCCCGGCGACGTATCACGCGACTCGTCTGGTGGCAGTGGGTCCGGGGCGTCCGCGCGCCGGGGCGGTTCGTCCACCTGACCTATTTCCTGTTCATGGGATTCCCCATCGCGCAGGTGGCCGTCTCGAATCCCCGGTCGCCGGTTCTCCCCGTGTTCGTCGGCGTGCTCGGGGCCGTCCTCGCCGGCGGCACCTTCTGTCTGAACCCCCTCGGTGACGAGGGGTCGATGCTGCCCGCAACGCTCACCACGTCCGCCCCCCGTCGGTCGGTGCTCCGTGCGCGGATCCTCGCCGGGCTGTTCCTCTGGCTGCCGCCCGCCCTGCTCGTCGTCGTGTTCGGCGGGTGGTACAGCACGCTGGACGCCGGCACGGTCTCGCTGGTCGTCGCCGCGACGGTCGTGCTCGCCGGCTTCAGTTCCGCGCTGGCGCTGGCGCTGGGCGTCTTCGCCCCGCGGTTCGAGTCGGTCCGGGCCTTCGGCGGCGTCGAGGCGCCGACGCCGACCACGGCCGCGCTGCTGGGACACTCCGTGCTCAGCGCACTCGCCGCCGGCCTCGGCGTTCTCGTCCTGTTCGCGCCGCCGGTTTTCGACGGCGCGCGACTGCCCGCCGGGTCGGTCAGACTCGCCCAGGCCGCGGGCTTCCTGACGTGGGCGGCCCTGCTGGCCCTGGTCGGATTCGGGTGTTACCGGTACGCCGTTCGTCGACTGGACCGGTTCACCTACGAGTGAGGCCGGGGCCGGCCGTCAGGGCCGGAGGACCACCTTGATGCAGTCGTCCTCCTTGTCGTTGAACTTGCGATAGAGGTCCGGCCCGTCCTCCAGCGACGCCTCGTGGGTCACGACGAACGAGGGGTCGATCTCCCCCTCCTCGATGCGTTCGAGCAGCGGCCCGAGGTAGCGCTGGACGTGCGTCTGACCGGTCTTCACTGTCAAGGCTTTGTTCATCAGCGGGCCGAAGGGGAAGTTGTCCATCCGGCCGACGTAGACGCCGGGCACGGAGAGGGTCCCGCCCTTCCGGCAGCACCGGATCGCCTCGCGGAGGACGTAGGGCCGGTCGTCTTCGAGTTTCACCGAGCGTTTCATCCGATCGGTGGCGTCGACGAGGCCGGTGCCGTGCGCGTCGGTCCCGACGGCGTCGATACAGCTGTCCGGTCCCCGGTTGGCCGTCAGCTCCATCAGCCGGTGGTAGACGTCTTCCTCCGAGTAGTCGATCGGCACCGCGTCGCCGTGTTCCCGGGCCATCTCGAGCCGTTCGGGGACCCGGTCGATGGCGATCACCCTGTCGGCGCCCATCATCTGGGCGCTCTGGATGGCGAACTGGCCGACGGGGCCACAGCCCCACACGGCCACCGTGTCCGCCGGCTCGATGTCAGCGTTCTCGGCGGCCATGTAGCCCGTCGGGAAGATATCCGAGAGGAAGAGGACTTCCTCGTCCGAGAGGTCGGACTCGATCTTGATCGGGCCGACGTCGGCGTAGGGCACCCGGAGGTACTCCGCCTGCCCGCCGGCGTAGCCCCCGAGCATGTGGGAGTAGCCGAACAGGCCGGCCGGCGAGTGGCCCATGACCTCGCGGGCGATCTCGGCGTTGGGGTTCGAGTTGTCACAGAGCGAGTAGAGGTCGTTCTCGCAGAACCAGCAGGAGCCACAGCTGATGGTGAAGGGGACGACCACTCGATCCCCGACCTCCAGCGTCTCCACCTCGTCGCCGACCTCGATCACCTCGCCCATCGGTTCGTGGCCGAGGACGTCCCCCTCCTGCATCGAGGGCACCCGGCCGTGGTAGAGGTGCAGGTCCGAACCGCAGATCGCCGTTGCGGTCACCTCGATGATCGCGTCTGTCGGGTTGACGATCTGGGGGCGCGGGACGTCCTCGACGCGGACGTCCTGCTCGCCGTGCCAGGTCAGCGCCCTCACAGCAGATCACCCTCCCCACGTGCCGAGGGATTCCCCTCCAGCGTCGGGATCTCGCCGCTCTCGACGAGACTCTTGAACCGCGCGAGCGCCTGGCCGACGAGCATCTCCGGCGCCATGCCGAGCCGCTTCAGGACCGCGTCGCCGAGGGCACCGCCCGGCGGGTCGAAGCTAACCGTGAGCGTCATCTCGGTCCCGCGCCCGCCGGCGGCCTCGCGGAAGCGGACGGCACCCTCGTGGGACACCACCGCGTCGCCCGGCGTCGCCCAGCGGACGATCTGACCGGGGTCGTCCTCGACGATCCGGGTTTCCCATGAGACGGCCCGTCCGTACGGCGTGTGGACGGTCCAGTGGTGGCGGTCGTTCGCCGACGGCGTGACGTCCGCGACGTGGCTCATGACCCGCGCGAAGGTCTCCGGGTCGCGCCACGCCTCGTAGAGCTCGTCGGCCGATTTCCCCACCGAGATCGTGCGACTGACCGCCGCCGAGCCAGCGGACGAGCCCCGCCTTCCTGCCCCGCCTCTCGCCTCGCGCTTCCCGTTTCCGCTTCGTATCGCCCGGGTCAGCAGCCAGCCGCCCGCGAGCGCCGTCCCGATTCCGCGGAGCGATCGGCGCCGGACGCCCCGGACGAGGAGCGCGAGGCCGACGCCCGCCAGCGCCGCTCGTTTCGCCTGCGGGCCGAGGACGCCGCCGTCCCCGCTCTCTTCCCGCCCCTGGCCCTCTCCCACTCGAGCGCGCGTCGTGTCCTGTGATCGTGTTGCCATCGAGAGCACCTCCCGGGGTCACGGTCGACGGCTTCGGACGTCGAGAGCCTGACCGATGGTACCCGGTACCACTCACGTGAAAGCAACTCGCCGGATTAGTGCCGTTGCCTGCGCCTGCAGGAGGGATAAATCGGGGGCCGAGCTGTCCAGTCGTGGCTTGCTGGAGTGTGTGATTAGAGAAAAAACCAGCATCCGCGCGACCGAAGGGAGCGCGGTTCTCGGAACTCGCGCGTAGCGCGAGTTCCGCTTTTTTAGCGTAGATTTTTTGCGGGGTGGGTCAGCGACCCACCCCGCAAAAAAGGTACTACTGGAAGGTCCGGCTGACGGTCTCTTCGTCGACCGCCGGCTCGGTGGTGTCGAAGCGCTCTTCGATCTCGTCGTAGCGCTCGCGGGTATCGTCGTCGACGCTGGGGCCCACCTGGTCGAGCGCGTACTCGAAGTGGTCCATCGTCACGCGGACGTTGCCCACGCTCTCGCCGACTTCTTCGGGGTCGACGCTGCCGATGAACTCACGGCTGGCGGCCATGGAGGCCTCGCGGGCCAGCGCCTCGATGTCGGCGCCGACGTAGCCCTCGGTCTGGCGCGCCAGCTTGTCGAGGTCGACGTCGTCGGCCAGCGGCTTGTTCCGGGTGTGGACCTCGAGGATCTTCCGGCGGCCGTCCTCGTCGGGGACGGGCACGTGGACGTGCCGGTCCAGCCGTCCGGGACGGAGCAGCGCGGAGTCGATCAGGTCCGGTCGGTTCGAGGTGGCGATCACCACGACGTCCTCCAGGGCCTCGATGCCGTCGAGTTCCGTCAGCAACTGGGAGACGACGCGCTCGCCGACGCCCGAGTCGCTGGCGTTCCGCCCGCGTTCGCCCGCGATCGAGTCGATCTCGTCGAAGAAGATCACCGTGGGCGCGTTCGCCCGGGCCTTCTCGAAGATCTCGCGGACGCCCTTCTCGGACTCCCCGACGAACTTGTTGAGCAGTTCCGGCCCCTTCACCGAGATGAAGTTGGACTGGGCCTCGTTGGCGACGGCTTTGGCGAGCAGGGTCTTCCCCGTGCCCGGCGGGCCGTACATGAGGACGCCCTTGGCGGCCTGCATGTCCAGCGTCTCGAACACCTCGGGGTACTCGAGGGGCCACTGGATCGTCTCGCGGAGCCGTTCCTTGGTGTCCTCGAGGCCGCCGACGTCGTTCCAGGTGATGTCCGGAACTTCGACGAACACTTCACGGAGCGCCGAGGGTTCGATCCCCTTCAGCGCGTCCTTGAAGTCCGTCTCGGTGACCTGCAACCGTTCGAGGACCTCGGCGTCGATCTCCTCGCTCTCGAGGTCGAGTTCCGGGCGGATGCGTCGCAGCGCGTTCATCGCCGACTCCTTGGTCAGCGATTCGAGGTCCGCGCCGACGAACCCGTGCGTGTTCTCGGCGTACTTGTCGAGGTCGATGTCGTCGGTCAGGGGCATCCCGCGGGTGTGGACCTGCAGGATCTCCTTGCGGCCGTCCTTGTCCGGGACGCCGATCTCGATCTCGCGGTCGAAGCGACCGCCACGCCGGAGCGCGGGGTCGATGCTGTCGACGCGGTTGGTCGCGCCGATGACGACGACCTCGCGGCGCTCGTCTAGCCCGTCCATCAGGCTGAGCAGTTGCGCCACGACGCGCCGCTCGACGTCACCGGAAGTCTCGCCGCGCTTGGGCGCGATCGAGTCGATCTCGTCGATGAAGACGATGGCCGGGGCGTTCTCTTCGGCCTCCTCGAACACCTCGCGGAGCTGTTCCTCGCTCTCCCCGTAGTACTTCGACATGATCTCGGGGCCCGAGATGTTGGTGAAGTAGGCGTCGATCTCGTTGGCGACGGCCTTGGCCATCAGGGTCTTCCCCGTGCCGGGCGGGCCGTGCAGGAGGACGCCTTTCGGCGGCTCGATGCCGAGCTGCTGGAACAGCTCGGGGTGGCGCATCGGCAGCTCGATCATCTCGCGGACCTGTTCGAGCTCGTCGTCGAGCCCGCCGATGTCCTCGTAGGTGACGTTGGGCGTCTCCTGGCTGGCCGCGCCGCCGGTGCCCTCGCCGACGATCTGTTCGGCCGGCTTCTCGCTCACCTGGATGTCCGTCGAGTCCGTGACGACGACAGTGCCGGAGGGATCGGTCTCGGCGATCTTCAGCGGGATCTTCTGGCCCGACATCGACGAGAGCGGGCCCAGACCGAGCGAGAAGGGCACCGTCTGCCCCGTCGTGACGGCCTGTCCGGAGAGCTTGTTACGGATGTGGGGGCCGACGTTACCTCGGACCCGGAGGTTCTGGGGGAGCGCGACCGTGATCGAGGTGGCGGGCTTGACGTCCGCGCCCTCGACCTCGACGGAGTCGTCGATCCCGACGTTTGCCTCCTGGCGGAGCTGGCCGTCGATCCGGACGACGCCCTTGCCCTCGTCCTCGGGGTAGCCGGGCCAGACGCGGGCGACAGCGCGCCCGCTGTTCTTGCCCTCGATGACGATGTAATCGCCGTTCTCGAGGCCCATCTCGGACATGGCAGCGCGGTCGATGGCGGCCAGCCCGCGCCCCGCGTCCTTTTGCTTCAGGGGCTTGACGGTGAGTTTCATAGGTCCACCTCGACAGTGAGGACGCCGTTTTTCATAAACGCTTGCGCGTCCTCTCCGTCTTCGATGTCGAATTCGTACTGCTCTCCGTCCGCGACGACGATGGCGGTATCACCGACCACGTCGACGCTCGCGTCGCGACCGACCCCGACGTCGGCCACGAACACGACCGCGCCGTCCTCGTACTCGCGCCGACCCACGGGGCCTTCCTCCGCTCTGAACTGCTCTTGACCATTCATACTAACTCTAAGTTAGTCGCGAGAGTATATAAATCTGTCGCCCACAAAACGCACGACGGCATCGGTGTCGTCGATTGACGGTCGAATTGCGGTTCGATCCTCCGGCCGGTCGGCGAACCCGGTGGGATTTATCACTGCGTCGCCGGAAGGGCCGGTATGCAGACGGTGGCACACGACGGCCGCGAGACGGCGTACTGGGTCGACGGAGCGGACGGCGATGGGGACGACGACGGGCCGGTCGTCTGTTTCGTCCACGGGAGCGGCCAGCGCAACGACGTGTGGCGCGAACAGACCGGACGCGAGGGCTACACGGCCGTGACGCTGGACCTGAGCGGCCACGGCGACTCCGAGGACGTCGACACCCCGGCCGGCCCGGAGACGATGGACGCGTACGTGCGTGACGTGGCAGCGGTCGCGCGCGCTACCGACGCCGACGTGATCGCCGGCCACTCGCTCGGCGGCGCGGTCGTCCAGACCCTCGTCCTCGAGGACGCCTACGACCCAGAGGCGGTCGTGCTCGCTGGCACGGGCGCCAAACTCGGCATCGGCGAGGACGTGGGAGCGATGCTCGGTGGCGACGTCGAACCCATCCTCTCGTTCATGCGGTCGGCGAACGTCCTCTTCGAGGACACCGACCACCCGGCCGCCGGGCCGACCGACGAACTGATGCGGGAGGTCGGGATGGCGATGCTCAAGCGCGACCTCTCGACCTGCGACACCTTCGACGTGCGCGACCGCCTGGACGAGATCACCGTCCCGGCGCTCTGCATCGTCGGCGACAACGACTCGCTGACCCCGCCGACCTTCTCGGAGTACCTCGTCGAGCACCTGCCCGACGCCGAGTACGCCGAGGTCCCCGGGACCAGCCACATGGCGATGCTCGAGAATCCGGCTGCCTGGAACGACGGCCTGGACGCGTTTCTCGACCGGCTCTGAGACCGAGCAGACCAATTTAAAGTCTCGGCTGGTTTCGAGTCCGGTTCCAGCCACTAGGTATACGGAATCGTTTCAGCTACTCTAGGTATTGGATGCAGTTCCCCATCTTTCTCCCGGTTCTCGGCCTGACGTTCATCGTCGTCGTCGCCCTCGCGTACAACGGGTGGCGTCTCCGGCCCAAACCGGGGGCGACGTGGTTCGTCCTGACGATGCTCTCCCTGGGTATCTGGACGGTGGGCGAGATCATGGTCGTCGTGAACACGTCACTGGAGGCCAAGCTGTTCTGGTTGCGGTTCCTGCTGTTCGGGCCGGCGATCACCGGCCAGTGCTGGTTTTTCTTCGCGACCCGCTACACCGGCCGCGACTCCCTGCATCGGCCGGCGACAGTGGCGGTCCTCTTCGGCCTCCCCCTCGCGTACGTCGCTCACGGTATCTTCGTCCGTCCCTTCCCCGAGTCCACGCTCACCGACGTTACCCTCACCAGCGACGGCGGTCTCACGACGCTCTCCTACGGCCTCCAACCCGGTCCGACGGCGTACGTGGCGGCCTCGTACCTCCTCGTCGGGGTGGCCTCGTACTTCTTGTTCACCAAGTTCCTCCGGTCGCGGAACGTCTACCGGACCCGTAACTTCGTCCTCCTCACGACTGGCGTCTTGATACTGGTCGGTCACACGGTGAGCCTCCTCGGGTACAGTCCGTTACCCAACCTGATGCTCGGCCTCTTCCTGTTCCCCCTCGGCGGGCTGCTCGGCGTGCTCGGCGCATACACGTCGTCGTTGTACTACTGGTTCTCACTGGACGGATTATTGCGGCGAATCAGTTCGCGCTTTTCCGACGTCGTTCCGCTGGCTCGCCAGTTCATCGTCGAGGAGATTCCCACCGGGTTCGTCGTCCTCGACGACGAGGGCCGGATCGTCGACGTGAATCCCACCGCACGGTCGGTGCTGGGCGAGAACCGTCGGATCGTCGGCAAGCGCTTCGCCGACGTCGTCGCCGACGACGGTCCCCTCCAGGTGTTGCTGGACGAGGACGGCGCTCTCGAGGAGACGGAGGCGGAGGTCTGGATCGACGAGGGGGCCGACAGCCGATGTATCTCGATCCGCGTGACGGGCGTCGGCGGCGACGAGGACCGCGACGTCGGCGACGTCATCCTGATGCACGACGTCACGGAGCGCAAGGAGAGCGAGGAACGACTCCGCCGCCAGAACGAGCAGCTCGAGGAGTTCGCCGGCATCGTCTCGCACGACCTCCGGAACCCGCTGAACGTGGCGTCGGGGCACGTCGAACTCGCACAGGCCGGAAACGAGGAGTCCCTCGACGAGGCCGCAGCGGCACTCGACCGGATGGAGGACCTGATCGACGACGTGCTGACGATGGCTCGCCAGAGCCAGACCGTCGAGGAGACGACGACGCTCTCGCTCGACTCGATCGCCCGCGAGGCCTGGTCGAACGTCGACACCGCGGACGCGACCCTCGTCACGGACGGTGACGGGACGGTCGCGGCCGACGAGAGCCGGCTCCTCCAGCTGCTCGAGAACCTCTATCGAAATAGTATCGAACACGGACGGCCAGACGTGACGGTCCGCGTCGGCACGCTCGACGACGGGTTCTACGTCGAGGACACCGGCCCCGGTATCGCACCGGAGCGGCGCTCCGAGGTCTTCGACCGCGGCGTCACGAGCGACGAGGACGGCACCGGGCTGGGTCTCTCTATCGTCGAGAGCGTGGTCGAGGCCCACGGCTGGGAGATCGCCCTCGCGGAAGGCACCGAGGGCGGGGCGCGCTTCGAGGTCAGGACGGAGCGGGGCGACGGAGACCTGTCGTCGCTCGCGGGCGACCGGACTTCGGCCGGGTCCTGATCCGGCCGCTCAGTACACGTCGTCGAGGTCGTCCTCGTAGTGGCTGTGTTCCTCGGCGGGGAACTCACCCGACTCGACGGCGTCTCTGTACCCCGCGACGGCCTCGCGCATCTCCTCGCGCACGTTCCCGAAGGCCTTCGAGAAGGGCGCGACGCCCTCGCTCAGCCCGATCACCTCGTCGACGGTGAGCACCTGGCCGTCACAGTCCGGGCCCGCACCGATACCGATGGTCGGGATGTCGATGGCCTCGGTGACCGCGGCGCCGAGGTTCGCGGGGACGTGTTCGAGCACGAGCGAGAACGCGCCCGCCTCCTCGTGGCGTTCGGCGAGGTCGACGATCTCCCGGGCCGAGTCCTCGTCGGTTCCCTGCCGGAAGAGCCCCGTCTCGTTCTCGCTCTGGGGGGTGAGGCCGAGGTGGGCCTGCACCGGGATCCCGATCTGCGTGAGCCGGCGGGTCAGCTCCACGGTGTGCTGGCCCGACTCGAGTTTCACCGCGTCGGCATTGGCCTCCTTGAGCATCCGCCCACAGTGCTGGATCGCCTCGTCTTCGTCGGCGCCGAAGGATAGGAAGGGCATGTCGGCGATCACCATGGCGTCCTCGGTCGCGCGGGCGACGGCGGCGGTCGCGCTCGCGATCTCGTCGACGGTGACGGGCAGCGTCGAGTCGTAGCCCAGCCGGAGGTTCCCGATCGAGTCGCCAACGAGGATCACGTCGACGCCGACCTCGTCGAGGACCGCCGCGGTCGGCGCGTCGTAGGCGGTCAACATGGTGAGCGGCTCCTCGCCGGCCGCGTCCCGGATCTCCTGTGCTCGCATACCCTCGGCTCGGTCGCCCGGGGCCGTAAACGTGTCCGATACTGGCAAGCCGCGACCGACAGTTGCTTATTCCGACCGGTCACACGAACCGGTGTGCCGCCGTCTCTGCAGGACCGCGAGCCCGACGCGACGACCGACCCCGACGGGATCGACTACGGCTGGGTGATGCAGGTGACCTTCGTCACGACCATCGTGGTCGGCGCGCCGCTGGTCGCGCTGCTCGCGGTCGTCGTGGAACTGAACACTTGGCCCGCACGCGCCAATTTCGCCATTCGCGTCGGCGCCGTCGTCTGGTTCTGCACCGCCGTCGCCGTCTACCTCTACGCCCGCCGCGTCCAGACCTGATCGTCCCCCGGATCCGGCAGTTCTCGAGGGCCGTTTCACTCCGCGCACGGGAACTCGCGCGCGTAGACGTACTCCGTTCCCGCGCGCCTTGCGGTCACCTCGTCGCGCTCCGAGTCGCCGACGAACAGCGCGTCGGCCGGCCGCGCACCGAGGCCGTCGACGGCGGCCAGCAGTGGTTCGGGATCGGGTTTCTCCGTCGCCACGGAGTCACGGCCGACGACGACGTCCACCGAACCGTCGAGCCCGTAGGTCTCCAGTGCGATCCGGCAGGCGGCCTCGGAGTTGAGTGAGCAGACGGCCACCGGCCGGTCAGCAGGCACCGTCCGCGAGAGCGGGAGCCGGCGGGACGTGCGCGCGCCCTCGCGCTCGAACTCGGCGATGGTCTCCTCGACCCGCCGCCGGTAGCCCGTCTCGTCAGACAGTTCCAGCATGGCCCAGAGGTCGGCGCCGTCGACGTCGACCCCGCGGGCCCGGAGGACGGCCGCCACCGCCCGACGGACCTCCTCCCAGTCCACGTCGAGGTGGACCAGGGTCCCGTCGAGGTCGTAGACGATCGCCTCGTACGCCTGGAGAGTCACGGGCGCCGATTGGTCCGGCTGGAAAATAGCCCCTTCGGTGCCTACAGCAGTTCGCGCGCGATCACGTTCTTCTGGATCTCCGTCGTCCCCTCGTAGATGGTCGTCACCTTCGCGTCGCGGTAGAGCCGCTCCACGTCGAAGTCGGTCGTGTAGCCGTAGCCGCCGTGGATCTGCACGGCCTCGTTGGTCACGTCGACCGCCCCCTCGCTCGCGAAGTACTTCGCCATCGCCGCGGCCGATCGCACGTCCTCGCCGGCGTCCGCCCGCCTGGCCGCGTCGAGGGTCAGCAACCGCCCCGCCCGCACCGTGGTCTGCATCTCCGCGAGTTTGTGCTGGATCGCCTGGAAGTCGCCGATGGGTCGGTCGAACTGCTCGCGCTCGCCCGCGTAGTCGACCGCCTCGTCCAGTGCCGCCTGCGCGAGGCCGACCGACTGGGCGGCGATACCGATGCGCCCGCCCGTGAGGATCGACAGCGCCGCCGACAGCCCCCGGCCCTCCTCTGTCAACCGATACTCGGCCGGGATCCGCGCGCCGTCGAATTCGAGCGTCGTCGTGTCGCTCGCACGCAGTCCCAGTTTGTCCTCTCGCTTTCCGACTTCCAGCCCTTCGGTGTCCTTGGGGACCAGGAACTGCGTGACGCTGTCGGGGTCGTCGCGGTCGGTCTTCGCAAAGAGGACGGCGACGCCAGAGCGCTCACCGTTGGTGATCCACTGCTTGGTTCCCTCGATGACGTACTCGTCGCCCTCGCGCCGCGCCTCGGTGGTCATCTCGGCGGGGTTCGAGCCAGCGTGTGGCTCCGAGAGCGCGAACGCGCCGACGGGACGGCCGTCGACCATCTCCGGGAGCCATTCCTCCTTGAGCGACTCGTCGCCGAACTCGCGGATGCAGGAGGTGGCGAGACAGTGGACCGAGAGGGCGGTCGCGACCGCCAGCGCGCCCGTCGCGACCGCTTCGTTGACGAGCGCGTAGGTGACGCGGTCGGCGTCGAAGCCGCCGTACGCTTCCGGTACTGTGAGCCCAGTGAGATCGAGATCGGCCAGGCCGTCCCAGACGGCTTCGGGAAACTCTCCGGTCTCGTCGGCCTCGCGGGCGACGGGTCGGATCTCCGCCTCGGCGAACTCCCGGACGGTGTCCCGGATCGCAACCTGTTCGGGCGAGAGGTGCATGGCTCTCTCTGGGTGGGCGCGGGACAAAAACGGACGGGGCGACCGATCGTGTGATCCTGGCGGTCAGGATTCGGAGAGTTCCACGTCGAGACGGTCCTCGAGTTTGGTGATGACCGAGCCACCGACGCCGGCCTGGGTGGCGCGGCCCTGTTCGACGGCGAGGAGGTCGGACTGGTCGATCTCGAGGTCGTCGGCGAGCTCCTCGAGCTGGAGGCCGGCGTCCTGGCGCGCGTCGGTCAGGCGCTTTCCGTAGTCGGTGACGAGGTAGGGGAGCCGGTCGTCCTCGTAGTCGGTGCCCTCCTCCTCCCAGTGGGTGGAATCGCCTTTCCGCGCGTCGTCGAGGCGGGCGGCGTTCTGTGCCGCGCGGCGCTTGCGGTCGGTTTCGGATCTGCCGGAACTGCCACCGGAACTACTGTCGGAACTGCCGCCGGAACTGCTGCCCGCGTCGTCGCCGTGCTGGGCGCAGTCCCCGCAGACTTCGAGTCGGGCCCCGGCGACGTTCGCCGTGCGGAGGTCCGCGTCCTCCGCACCGCAGAGTTCGCAGCTCCCGCCGGCGTTTCCGCCCGCGTCGCCGGTCGAGTATTTGGCCATACGACCGGTAAAAGCGGCCCCGTATTTGAAAGGTCCGTTTCGGACGGCTGTCGAGGCTCCGAGCGGTGTCGGCTCCTCGGGGTCCTTCCGGCCCTCGCCGACGGCAAACGAAAGCCCTTTTATTCGGCCACGGATATCGACGGAGTGCAGACAGACGCGCAGTGCGTGGGTAGCCAAGCCAGGCCAACGGCGCAGCGTTGAGGGCGCTGTCCCGTAGGGGTCCGCCGGTTCAAATCCGGTCCCACGCACTCATCGCGCGGGCTACGCCCGCGAACGGAGGCGGCGAAGCCGCCGACAGAGTGCAGGTGCACTCCCCTTGGGACTGCACCCACGCATAATTCCTTTCAGTGCAAGTCCGTGAGCAGTTGCTACACGATATTCACAGTGCTCGACCGGGCCGTCAGCGCAGCGTTGCGGGCGCTGTCCCGTAGGGGTCCGCCGGTGAGCGGTCGGCGTGCCGACCGCGAACGTCGTCACGAGCGGAGCGAAGTGACGGAAGTTCAAATCCGGTCCCACGCACTCATCGCGCGGGCTACGCCCGCGAACGGAGGCGGCGAAGCCGCCGACAGAGTGCAGGTGCACTCCCCTTGGGACTGCACCCACGCATAATTCCTTTCGGAGCAAGCCAGTGAGCGACAGTTACGTCGGTGAAAACCGCAAACGAACAGCGCCCGGCTCACTCGCCGGCTTCGTCCTCGTCGACGCCGGGGATGTCGGGGACGTCGCGGTCGTCGGTCATCTCGGTCACCTTGATGGTGCCCGACACCTCCGAGAAGTTCTCCTCGAGCGCGGTCACGTCGACGCCGACCTGTTCGCGGCGCTCCTGCAGTCGGCGTTTGATCTTCTCGTACTCCTCGCTGGCCTCCAGTTCCGCGCTGGATTTTTCCTTCTCGAGGGTCGCCTTCTTCGAGACCAGGGCCAGAAAGCGCCGGAAGTCGTCGTCGTAGGTGGCCCGTTCGAGCATCTCGTTGACGACTTCGTTCAGTTCCTCGCGCTCGATTGGCTTGACGAGGTACTCGTCGAACCCCATGTCGATGATGTCGAAGTCGGGGTCGACGGCGGTGAGCATCACGACCCGGCAGTCGAGCTGGCGGGACTCGATCTCCTCGAGGACGGCGTCGCCGGAGACTTCCGGCATCCGCCGGTCGAGCAGGACGACGTCGACGCCCTCGTCGAGTTCGTCCAGCGCCTCCTTCCCGTCGTACGCGGTCCGGACGTCGTACTCGTCCGAGAGAAAGGCGGTGTAGGTGTTCGCGATAGCCCTGTTGTCGTCCACGACGAGGACGACCGGTGATCCCTGACTCATCTCTCTATCACGCCGTACTGGCAGGCCCCCAACGACACAGCGGATTCGCGAACCATCCTTGTTCGCCGTATGACCGCAAGTCAAGAAATAGATTGGGGGAAATACGGGGTCCGAAGACGACCAGCTCCGGTATAGCGGTGGTTCTTACCGGATTATTGTGCGAACGTCGATTGCGCGAGTCCCGTCTGGCCGGGCGTGGACGGGGCAGCCAGTCCTCCGGCCCGAAATATCAACATCGATAATTTCAGGGATACGTTTATTAGCTACCTGCCGTCAACTGCACATGCTGGCACAGTGGTGGCGTTCTGACCACCACCGTACCCACCCACCCACCCACCCCCCACCCACCACCCCACTTTCCTTTCCCCCACCCACCCCTTTCCTCACGCGACCAGACCAGTCAGCGACAGCGTTTTCGTCGGCGAATACTGCGTATCGCCGGTCTTTATTCGCTCCCGTCCGAATCCGGTGTATGGGCAGCGAGCAGTTGACGCGGCGACGGTTGTTGGCGACTGCGACGGCCGCGGCGGCCGGCGTCGCGGGGTGTAACACACCGCGATCAGACTCTTCGGGGAACGTCTCGAACCCGGACGCCCGGTCGCTACTGAACTCCACGCCGGAGTCGGAGTCGGTCTACACGGACGTCTACCGCGAGACCATCGACTCCGTTGTCCTGCTCCGCGTCTACGGCGCCGCCGGTCGAAACGGCGAGGGATCGGGATTCGTGTACGACGACGGCTACGTCGTCACCAACCAGCACGTCGTCGCGAACGCCGACCGGGTCCGCGTCCGGTTCACCGACGGCCAGTGGCGCACCGCAGCGGTGGTCGGCACCGACGCCTACAGCGATCTCGCGGTGCTCGACGTGCCGGACGTCCCCGCGTCCGCGACACCGCTGTCGCTCATCGACGGCCAGGTCGCCGTCGGCCAGCGCGTTATCGCGATCGGTAATCCGCTCGGGTACACCGGCTCGCTGACGTCGGGCGTGGTCAGCGGCGTCGATCGGTCCCTGCCCGCGCCGAACAACTTCCGCATCCCGGACGCGATCCAGACCGACGCGCCCGTCAACCCGGGCAACAGCGGCGGCCCGCTCGTGACCCTCGACGGTCGAGTCGCGGGCGTCATCAACTCCGGCGGGGGCGACAACATCGGCTTCGCCATCTCCGCGGCGCTGATGCGTCGCGTCATCCCCGCGCTGATCGAGCGTGGCCGGTACGATCACTCCTTCATGGGCGTGAGCCTCACGAGCGTCACCCCACTGATCGCCGAGGCCAACGACTTGCCTGACGCCGACGGCGTCTACATCGACGCGGTCCGTCCGGACGGCCCCGCTGGCGACGTCCTGGAGGGATCGGGGGGTCAGTCGACCCGCATCGACGGCGTCCAGGTCCCGGTCGGGGGCGACGTCATCGTCCGGATGGGCGAGCAGCGGATCCAGAGCCAGGAGGCGCTCTCCACCTACCTGGCCCTCGTCACGAGTCCCGGCGACACGATCCCCCTCGAGGTGATCCGCGACGGGAGCCGGACCACCGTCGACCTCACCCTCGGCGAACGGCCCACGACCTGACGGTCGCCGGCCGAACGGAAACGCACATGCGGATTCGGGCCGTCCGGCCGACTATGGAGCTCAGCGCGCGCGATCGCGTCCCCGAGTTGACCGGCCTGTTGACCGCCGTGGCGCTCGCGCTCGTCTTCGGTGCGGTCCTGGGCGTGATCCCCAGCACCGCACTGCCTCGCGCGCCCGACTGGTTCGTCGCCGCCATCCCCCACCTCAACGCCGCCGTGAGCGTCCTCGCCGTCGTCGTGATCCTCGCCGGCTGGCGAGCGATCCGACACGGGAACGTCGCCCGCCACCGCCGCGCCATGCTCGCCGGGCTCGCCCTCTTCGGCACCTTCCTGGCCCTCTATCTCTACCGGGTCACCCTGGAAGGCCCCGCCGGCTTCGCTGGCCCCGCGGCCGTCGAGCGGTTCGCGTACCTCCCGATCCTGGGGATCCACATGCTGCTCGCCATCGTCTGCATCCCCCTCCTGTTCTACGTCCTCCTGCTCGCGCTGACCCGTCCAGTCAGCGAGCTCTCGGAGACGAACCACCCGCGGGTCGGCCGCGTCGCCGCGACCCTGTGGCTCGTCTCCTTCACCCTCGGGACCGTCGTCTACCTCCTGCTGTACGTGCTGTTCTGACTGCCTGCCGCCAGACGCGGGACCACCTGCTGCCAGCAACCCACGCCCGCAAGGGAGTCGCAACTACCCGCT
Organism: Halorientalis sp. LT38; assembly: GCF_037031225.1. NCBI lineage: Archaea > Methanobacteriati > Methanobacteriota > Halobacteria > Halobacteriales > Haloarculaceae > Halorientalis > Halorientalis halophila. Next base: position 39,798 of record NZ_JAYEZN010000001.1, read on the forward strand.
GACCAACCCGACAATGCTGACTTTCGCCTCGGGACCCATCTCACGGCTATGGGCCGTGACCTGGACGACGTGGACCGGAGCATCCTGTACCTCCTCCAGGAGGACGCCCGCAACGCTACCGCCCAGGACATCGCGGACTCCGTCGGCGTCTCCCCCAGCACCGTCCGCAACCGCATCGACCGCCTCGAGGCCGACGGCATCGTCCGGGGCTACCACCCCGAGATCGACTACGAGGCGGCCAACCTCCCCCTGCAACTGACCTTCGTTATCACCGCCCCACCGACCGAGGTGGCTCACTACTCGGATCAGATCCGGTCGATACAGGGCGTCATCGACGTCCGCGAGATGCTCACCGGCCGCCGCAACCTCCACGTCGACGTCGTCGGCACCAGTACCAAGGAGATCACGCGGATCACCGACACCGTCCACGACCTCGGCGTCCAGATCGAGAGCTCAGAGATGATGCGCCGCCGACACGTCCAGCCGTTCAACCACTTCTTCCTGCAGGGGAACGAGGATATGGACGCACGCGACGACGAACACGCCAGCGAGGAGTCGACCTGATCGATTCCGGTATCTTCTCTCGATTTCACAATTTCACCCGCCATCGCGTAGAGAATCCACAGCGGTGACCCGAGCCAAACGCAATCTCGGTGCCGGTATGCTGTGAAATCCACAATCTGTTCGTTCGGCCCCACGACACCGTTATCCGCGTCTGTACCGGACTTTCACACGCAGGTTACGATTACCACGACAACCGGTGGTGGGTAGCGGACCTCTCACGAACCATGAACGACGACACCTTCGACGCCCTGGCTCACGATCGCCGCCGACAATTACTGCTCCCCCTACTGGACGAACCACGACGGGAGAGCACCGCTACGGCAGCCGTCAGCGACGGGGGCACTGACCGTAAATCCCTCCAGCGACGGGCGGGGCTGTACCACGTCCACCTCCCGAAACTCGCCCACTACGGGATCATCGAGTGGCACGAAGACAGCGACGAGATCAGCAGAGGCCCGAACTTCGAGCAGGTTCGGCCCCTGCTCGAACTCGTCGCCGATCGCGCCGCCTGACCGTTCGGTCCGGTTCCCGTCCCCCGATTCCGAGGATTTTCCGACAGAACGAGTGCTCGTCGCTCACGGCTCGTTGCACTCGAACCGCGCTACTCACGACTCGCTTCGCTCACCGTTCGCGGTAACCGAGGTTCTCCCTTCGGTCGAACCTCGCTATGCCCCCTAATCGTCCGCGTGCGCAGTCGTCCCGACTGCTGGCCGATCGACCTCCCGATCGGTCGCCTCGCCGTCGATGTCGTAGGGATACTCGCCGGTGACACAGCCGAGACAGAGGTCCGCCTTCGACCGCGAGAGGGCGCTCGCGATGGAGTCGATCGAGAGGTACGACAGCGAGTCGGCCTCGATCTCGTCGCGGATGTCCGCGACCGACTGGTCCGCCGCGATCAACTCGTCGCGCGAGGCCATGTCGATCCCCATGTAACACGGGGCGACGATCGGCGGCGCGCCGATGCGGACGTGGACCTCCTCGGCCCCGGCGTCGCGCATCAACTCGACCAGTTGCGTCGAGGTCGTCCCGCGGACGATCGAGTCGTCGATCAGCGTGACCGTCTTGCCCTCGACCGTCGACTTGATCGGGTTGAGTTTCATCCGAACGGCGCGCTCGCGCTCGTCCTGCGTCGGCATGATGAACGTCCGGCCGACGTACCGGTTCTTCATCAGCCCCTCCGCGAACTCGACGCCCTCGCTGTCGGGATCCTCGTTGGCGGCTTCCGCGTATCCGGAGGCGAACGCGCGCCCGGAGTCGGGGACCGGCATCACCACGTCGCTCTCGATGCCGCTCTCCTCCCACAGGGCGCGACCGAGTTCGCGGCGCACCTCGTAGACGAGTTCGTCGTCGATCACCGAGTCCGGCCGCGCGAAGTAGACGTGCTCGAAGAAGCAGTGGGCCGTGTTCTCAGATTGTACGAGTTGATAGGTGTCGTAGCCCGTCCCGTCGTCGTGGAGGACGACGAGTTCGCCCGGTCGGACGTCCCGGATCAACTCGCCGTCGAGGGTGTCGATGGCCGCCGACTCCGAGGCGAGGACGTAGCCGTCCTCGAGTTCGCCGATACAGAGCGGGCGATTGCCCTCGGGGTCGCGCACGCCCAGCACGGTGTCGTCGTGCATGATCGTCAGCGAATAGGAGCCGTGGATCCGGCTCATCGTTCGCTTGACGGCGCGCACGAGGTCCTCTTCGAGGAGGTTCCGCGCCAGATCGTGGGCGATGACCTCCGTGTCGCCGTCGGAGGTGAAGGCGTGGCCGAGTTCGGCCAGGCGGTCGCCCACCTCGTCGGCGTTCACGAGGTTGCCGTTGTGGCTCAGCCCGAGCGAACCGCTCTTGAAGGAGACGGAGAAGGGCTGGGCGCAGCTGGCGGTGACGCTGCCGGCGGTGGGGTATCGGACGTGCCCGATACCCTGCGTGCCGTTGAGCTGCTGGAGGTCGTCCTGCGAGAAGGCGTCACCGACGAGTCCCATCTCGACGTGGGAGTGCTGCTGAAAGCCGTCGTGGGTGACGATACCGGCCGACTCCTGGCCGCGGTGCTGGAGGGCGTACAGTGAGTAATAGAGCGGGCGGGCGGCGTCTCGGTCCTGTAACGATACACCGACGACGCCGCACTTCTCGTGCATGGTGGTGGGTGGGATTCGTCCGTCACTCGCCGGCCTTGTCCTGCCAGGCGTAATCACGACGCTTGGCGGACTTGCCGAAACCACAGGACGAACAGACTTTCTTTTTCGTGTGATACGACTTCTCGCCACACCGACGGCACTTCGTGTGTGTCGTCGTGTTCTTCTTCCCCTGACTCGGGGTTCCTGCGCCAGTCATGGGTTGATCGACACGACGTTATCGCCGCGTATAATCGTTGTGTTGTCACCGTCCTCGACGACCAGGTTCATGTGCTGATCGTAGCCGGTCAGTTCTCCCTCGTACACCTCGCCCCCTTTGAGTTGCACCGTCACGCTCGATCCGAGCGCCGCTTCGAGGACGTCCAGCGGTCGTCCACTCATAGGGAAACGGGGTGTCGACGGACGTATAAACGTACCGCTATCCCACCGGTCACAGCCGCCGCAGTCCGGGACTGTCCGGCGATTTCGCCCCTCGATCGGCTACGGCTCGACGGCGAACGGTGCGAACGCATCCGCCCGATCGACCGCCCCGGCGATGACTTCGACCGCCCCCGTCAGGTCCCCGGTATCGATCACTTCGACCGGCGTGTGCATGTACCGCGTCGGGATGCCCACGTTGACCGAGGGGATGCCGCCACGCTGGACGAACAGCGAGTTGGCGTCGGTCTTGGTGGTGTTGCTCGCCGCCTCCAGCTGGACGGGCCGGTCCTCGTCCGCCGCGACGGTCCGGAGCGCGTCGACCAGCACCGGGTGGTCGGGCAACCCCCGACGGATCGACGGCCCCTCGCCCAGCGCCACGTCCACGTCGCGCTTGGGTGCCAGTCCCGGCGTGTCCGTCGCGTGGGTCACGTCCACCACGACCGCCGCGTCCGGATCGAGGTCGAAGCCGATCATCTGCGCCCCGTTGCCGCCGACCTCTTCCTGCACCGTGCTGACGGCCTTCACCGTCGCGTCCACGTCGTTCTCGACCGCGTGTCGGAGGACCTCGGCGGCGGTCCAGGTCCCGACGCGGTTGTCCATCGCGCGGCCCGACAGCCGCGAGCCCTGGAGTTCCTCGACCCCCGACGCCACGGTGAGGGGATCGCCCACGTCGACCAGTTCGCGGGCCTCGTCCTCGTCTGCCGCACCCACGTCGACGTACTGCTCGGTAATGTCGGCCACCTCGTCGTCGTCGCCGTCCCGGAGGTGGATGGCGGTCTGGCCGATCACGCCCCGGACCGGGCCGTCGTCGGTCCGGACGGTGACGTGCTGGCCGCGCGAGACGGTCTTGTCCGTCCCCCCGATGCGCGAGAGGTGGAGGAACCCGTCGTCGTCGATGCGGCGGACGACGAACCCGATCTCGTCGCCGTGACCAGTGACGGCGATGGTCGGCGCGTCGGGGTCGCCCTCGTGGATCGCCACGGCGTTGCCGTAGGCGTCGGTGCGGACCTCGTCGGCCAGTTCCGAGCAGTGGTCGATCCAGACGCGCTGCCCGGCGGTCTCGAACCCGGTCGGTGCCGCGGTCTCCAGCAACTCGAACAGGAACTCGCGTCCTCGTTCGTCCATACCCGTCACTCTCGCGGGCCGGATATGAAGCCGACGACCGCCGACCACCATCGACGCCCCCCGCCGTCTGCCCACCGAGGCCCGCCGAAAACCGTCGCGACCCCAAACCGTATGCCGGGGGACGTGGATGGACCGGTATGGTGGACATCACACTGTTCGAGTTGCACCTCGACGAGGCATCGTTCTCCAACGCCGCGCCGTTCCTCGGCGGTGGCGAAGCGGAGGAGGGCGCGGCCGCGACCGACACATCGGGCGGCGGCGCGAAGGGGAAGCTGTTCGCTTTCCTCGCGCTCGGTGGCATCGTCGCGGTGGCGTGGCTGATCTCCCGGAGCGAGGTCGGCGAGGAGATCGAGATCGACGAGGCGGTCGAACTGACCAACTGACGGGGAGAAGGCCTTTCTACCGGACCCCCCTTGAACACCGTATGGGTCTCTTTCGTAGCGTCCAGGCGGTGACCGGCGCGTCGGGTACCGGTCCCGTCGACTGGACGGCAGTCGCCGAGGCGGCCAAAGCGTCGACCGACCCCGGCTCTATCGCCCTCTCCGAGAAACAGCAGGACGGCTACGCGGCCGACGTGCGCGAAGCGCGCACCCGGATCCGCGAGGTCGCCGAGATCGATTTCGACGTCCCCGACACGGTCGAAATCCAGAACCGCCACCACTGGGTCGACGCCAACATCGACACGTTCCAGCGAGTGATGGCGCCGCTGGGCGACCAGGTCGGCGTGCTCCCCGGCGTCGCCCGCGTCGTCAACACCGGAACCATGTCCGTCGCCCTCGGCTTCCTGGCGAACAACGTCCTCGGCCAGTACGACCCCCTCCTGCTGGGCGAGAGCGACGCCCACGCCCTCTACTTCGTCCACCCGAACATCGAGGCGGTCGCGCACACGCTCGACGTGTCCGAACCGCGCTTCCGGCGCTGGATCGCATTCCACGAGGTCGCCCACGCCGCCGAGTTCGGGGCCGCCCCGTGGCTCGCCGACGAACTCGAAGCTGACCTCGAGGGCGCCGTCGACGCGCTCTCGGAGGGGAGCCTCGACCGCGATGCGCTCCGGAACCTCGACACCACCATGACGGCCGTCGAGGGCTACGCGGAACTCGTCATGGACCGGGCCTTCGACGGCGAGTACGCCGACCTCAGGGAGAAACTCGACGAACGCCGGCAGGGTCGTGGCCCGATCTCGATGCTCGTGCGCCGCCTCCTCGGCCTCGGCATGAAGCGCCGGCAGTACGAGCGCGGCAAGCGCTTCTTCGAGGCCGTCGCCGACGAACGCGGCGTCGCCGGCGCCTCAGCAGTCTGGGAGCGCCCCTCGAACCTGCCGACCGACGCGGAACTCGACGATCCGCAGTCCTGGCTCGCGCGGGTTCGGTAACTGCCGCAAAACGGTTCTCTCCCTTCTTTCACCGCTCCGTCAGCGGTTGCGCCGCTTTCGACCGTCTTCGGTCCGGTTCTCGCTCTCGAAGCGCCGTTCGAGGTGTCCCTGCGAGCCCGACTTGGGAGCGCCGGTCTGATCGCGGAATCGGCGGGTGTCGGGGAAGGCGAAGTAGGTGAGCGCTGCGCCGACGACGAGGCCGGCGACGACGGCGCCGGCGACCACCGGCAGCCCCGGACTCCCCTGGAACGTGATCAGGCCCGCTGAGCCGCCGACGAGGAGGACGAACCCGACCTTCGCCCGTCGCAGGAAGGCCGCACGGTCCTCGTTCGAGACCGGTCCGACCATCAGATCTCCCCTGCCGTGCTGACGTGCATTCCGACGAACCGCCAGTCCGACTCCGGCGTTCCGGGCGACGTGTCGGCGGTCTCGCGGCGTTCGAGCGTCCCGCTCCACCTGGTCTCGAACTCGTACCGGATCCCGCGCTCGGTGTCGGTCCAGCCCATCGTCACGTCGTCTGCGAACCAGGCGTGGCGCTCCCGTTCGGTCACCCTGAGCGCACGGCTGTCGACCGCCCAGTCGACCGTCCGCTCGGTCTGGTCGCGCAGTCCCTCGCGGATCGACTCGACTCCCACGAGCCGCTCGGAGATGCCGAACTTGACGGCTTGTGGGTCACCGGCTCGCTCGGCCGCGAAGAAGGGGGCGAGCGGCTCGCCGGCCCGGAGTGCGTCGTAGTACGCCCGGATCGTGTCGGCGGCGTCCATGGCGAGATGGTGGACGCGGGTCGACTTCAGTTGTCGGATTCGGCTTCCGCCCCCTGATATATTCCCTCGCATACGAACGGAAACGAACAGCCCGGCGGTTCCGAAATAGGGTGGCGGACACCACAGATGGACCGACGACGGTACTTGCGGGCGCTCGGGGGAGCGTCCGCGCTGGGTGCGGGGAGCGGTATCGGCAGTGCGAACACGGGCTGGTGGTTCTCGGGCCCCGAGGTGGAGACCGAGAGCGGCACGGTCGAGGGCGAGGACGAGGGCGACTACCACGCCTTCCGCGGGGTTCCGTACGCTCACCAGCCGGTCGGGGAGCGCCGGTTCCGGCCGCCGGAGACCCCCGCCCCGTCGTGGGAGGGGACCCGCGACGCGACGGACTTCGGCCCGCTCGCGCCGCAACCGGTGCTGGCGACGAGTTTCCTCGGCGTCGACGTCGGGAAGTTCGTCGGCGAGGAGGACGGCTGTCTCAACTGCAACGTCTGGGCGCCAGCGGACGCCGATCCGGGCGAGAAGCCCGTCATGTTCTGGATCCACGGCGGCGCGTTCAACTTCGGGAGCAACCGGTTCCCGGGCGGGAACCTGGCCGCGACCGGGGACGTGGTCGTCGTCGCCGTCAACTACCGGCTGAACGCGCTGGGCTTTTTCGCCCATCCGGAGATCACGGCCGAGAACCCCTCGGCACCAGCGAACGCGGGCTACCTCGACGTCCGCGCGGGCCTGGAGTGGGTCCAGCGCAACGTCGAAGCCTTCGGCGGCGACCCGGACAACGTGACGATCTTCGGCGAATCGGCCGGCGGCCACGCCGTCCTCACGCTGTTGACCGACCCCGAGACCGAGGGCCTGTTCCACCGCGCGATCAGCCAGAGCGGCCCGATCACGGACCCGCTCTACTCGCTGTCGGAACTGGAAGCTCGGGGCGCCGAAGCGGCCGAGGAACTCGGCTGTGCCGACGGCGACGCGCTCGCCTGCCTCCGCGAGCAGGACCCGGAATCGCTGGCCGAGGCCTACGGCGTGTCCGGCGCGCTCGCTGTCGGCGGCGATCCCGACCCGGACCTCCCGGGTGTCGCGCAGCCGGGCCTGGTCTTCGGCGTGGACGGCGAGGTCGTGCCCGAACACCCGGCGACCCGGATCGCGAACGGCGACTTCCACGACGTGCCGGTGATCGCCGGCGGCAACGCCGACGAGTACCAGTTCTTCCTCGAGTTCGCGGGCGACACCGTGCCGGAGTCCGCCACGGCCTACGACGACTGGCTCGACGCGGCGTACGGCCGGTTCGCGGATCGCGTTCGCGACGCCTACCCGGCGGACGCGTACGACTCCCTGGAGACGGCCTACGTCGACCTGCTGAGCGACGAGTTCTTCCTCTGTTCGGACGCGGCCGTCGTCGACGCCGTCCGCGACCACGGCGGCACCGCCTACCGCTACGTGTTCGACGACACGCCGACGATCCCGGTCACCCTGCTCTCGGAGGATCCCGGCGCCTACCACACCGCCGAACTCTCCTACGTGTTCGGCCAGACCGTCACCCAGCAGGGGCTTCCGACGGGGATCATGGGGCCCGGCGACTGGAAACTCCGCGACCGGATGCAGGCTTACTGGTCGAACTTCGCCGAATCCGGCGATCCCAACGGATCGAGCGGGAGCGATCTCCCCGCCTGGCCGGCCGTCGACGAGGACCACACGAAAGTCCGCCTGCGGGAGAAAACGGTCGCGGTCGAGACGGGAACCCGGGCTGGCTGTGCCGTCTTCCGGGACGTCTACGACTACCTGCGCTCGATCGGTCGCTGACTACTCGAACCCGCGACTGACGTTCTCGTCGACCAGGTCGTCCAGTTCCGCGTCGAGCATCTCCTCGGCCTCCTCGAAGGTCTCCGCCAGTTCGTCCATCCCGTCGGGTCGGTCGGTCAACTCGAACTCCGCGGGCCCGAAGGCCGGGCTGTCGAGCGTCTCCATCACGTCGTCGAACAGCGCGTCGGGGGTCGTCGGCGCGTCCGCGTGGGCCCTGATGACCTCCTCCAGTTCGTTCGCCACGTCCTCGGCCTCGTCGGCCTCGACGGGTTGCTGGACGACGAATCGGCCGGCGTCGTCGCTCGGGAAGAGGTCGTCGAGGTCCTCGTCGATGCGCCGGGCGACGCGGGTCCCGACGCCCTGGACCTCGAAGGGGTTCTTCGCGTAGGTCTTGAGCTGGTAGACGGCGGCGTCAGGGTGACCCACGTACAGGTCCTCGCCGATGCCGCTGGCCCGGTCGCCGCCGACCGCTCGCCACCCGCTCGCGTCGGCGTCGCTCTCGACGACGTCCTCGAGGATGTCCTGCCAGTCTCTGACGCGCATAGCTACACGCAGGTTGGATTCGAATCCCGAAGAACGTGTCGATACCACGGCTCGCCGGGCCGCACGGCCGCCTACCGCGTCCGGACAAGCCGGCCCTCGTTCGGGAGGTAGCGCCTCGCCTCGAGGGTCACGTTCGCGCGGCCGGCCGAGACGTTCGCTGCGAAGTCGGCGTCCGCACGATACCAGCCGTGGAACTCGCCCTCGCGATCCCGGATCGACAGTTCGAGCGCCGCCGTGTCCCAGTCGGTCGTCTCCGCGCCGTAGGCCGTCACGACTTCCTGCACTGCAGTCCTGAACTGTTCTCGATCGCTCGTGGGTGCCCGCACCGTCAGATACGCGGTCCGGTTGCGCGTCGTCGCGCCGGCCACGTCGACCGCCGTATCGTCGGCCGCGACGTAGAGGGCGTTCAACTCGCCGTCCTGCTGGGGGAACTGCCCCGACGAGTCGGTGCGTTCGAGGCTCGCCCGGATCCGATCGGTCAGCGTCTCGGCCGAGATGCGTCCCTGGAAGTACTGCAGCGGCCAGGACGCCGGCATGCGATAGCGCGCCAGGGCCCGCCCCGAGTCGCTCACTGCCAGTCCGTCCAGCCGGGTGGCGTTCCAGGTCGTCCCGTTCGTCCAGGTCCGGTTGACGGTGCCGCCGTAGGCCAGCCCCAGGACGTAGGCGTCCCTGAGCAGTCTGTCGCCCGTGTCGTTCGAGACGTAGGTCACCCCGAATCCGCCGTTGTTCGTCGACACCGATCTGACGGGGAACCCGGATCGTTCGAGTCCGGCCAGGAACGCCCGTCCGCCTTCGGTGTCGGCGCTCTCCGGCGGCGCGGGCGTCACGGCTGGTGGCGTGGGCGTCCCCGACCTCGCGTCCGTGTCGGGGGTCGGTATCGGCTCCGGGTCCCTGCTATCGAACCCACCGCCGCCGCTACACCCGGCGAGCACCAGCAGGAGCGCCAGCGCACACGCCCTCGTCCCCGAACGGACCCCTCGCATGGCTGACCGGTAGAGCGGGGAGGGACAAAAACGGGTCGGCTCCTCACTCGTAGACGACGAACAGCAGTGCGGCGCCGGCCCCGAGCAGGCAGACCAGCGCGAGCAGCGGGACGTCCGTGATCTGCAGGCGCCAGACGGTCACCGCCAGCGCGACGGTCGCGACGCCGACGCCGGTCGTCGCGCCGAGGTGTGCGAGTTCGGCGATCGGCTCCACGGCCGACCGGCCGACCTGCTCGCCGAGCGTGATCGCGTGGCGCGCGGCGTCCCAGGCGGCGACCGCGGCCACCGTCGCCGCGAGGATCGGGACCAGCCCCGCGTCGCGCGTGATCCCGCTGAACAGGACCGTCACGAGCACGAGCGCGACGCCCAGCGTCGCCAGTTTGGTCTCCCATCCCTCCCGGATCGGGAGCAGGCCGAGCCCCAGGACGGTCAGGCCGTACAGCCCCGGCAGCAGTTCGGCGTCCGCGATCCGGCCCAGATCCGCCGAGATCGACAGCCAGATCCCGGCGAAGACGACGGCGAGCCCGAGGCCCAGCCGAACCGTCGGGAGCGCACCCTCTCGTCCGCGGTAGCCCACGCCGAGGACCAACACGCCGAGGAGCACGACGGCGAGCGACCGATTCTGCAGAGGGTCAGTCGCCACCAGCGCGGTGCTGAGGGCCGCGAGCGTCACCGCCAGCACGCTCCCGAGACTCGACGGGCGGTGGTCGACGGTCTGGCGCGCCCGGTCGGTCGCGGCGTGCCGGTGGTTCGCCGGTCGGGTACGATCCGCGGTTCCGCCGTCGGTCCGCTCGAACTCCGTCATCGCGACCACCGTCCCTGGGCCGTGGCGACGCTCTTGCGGAGCCGTTCGGTCGGGTCCCAGTCGACGACCCGGACCTCGCCGCGGTGGAGACGATCGATCCGGTTGCGCCGTTCGAGCGCCGCGAGTCGCTCGCCCGGCGAGTCCTCGCCGGTCACGTCCGGGCTGATCACGGTGACCGTTCGCCCGCCCGCGGCCAGTTCCAGCGCGAACGAGACCATCGCGTCGTCGGGCAACGGCGTGACGAGGAACAGCTGGTCGTCGGCCCCCAGTCGTCGCCGGAGGCCGTCGAAGCCCGCTGCTTCCTCATCACCATCGTCAACATCGTCCGTCCCGACCGCGTTCTCCTCCGGGGGCTGCGGCGAGAGCGACGGGTGTGTGAGCAGCGTCCGCCGGGTCCGGTCGGCGTGGTCGGAGCCGCGTCCCGGCGGAACCCAGCAGTCTGGGCCGCCCAGCGTCGTCAGCCCGGCGCGTTCCCCGAGGTCCCAGACGGATTCGAGCAGCTCGCGGGCCGCCGCGACGCCGTGGGAGACGGCGTGGGGCTCGCCCGTCGGGCCGCGGTAGGCGACCGGCCTCGCGTCGACGCAGACCAGCACCGAGACGCTGCGTTCCTGGCGGAACTCGAGGGTCGAGAGCTCGCCCGTCTTGGCCAGCTGGCGCCAGTCGATCCGCGAGCGGTCGTCGCCGGGGTGGTACTCGCGGGTGTTCGAGAACTCGATGCCGGCGCCGCTCTCGTCGGTCAGCACCCGGCCCGGGAACGGGTTCGACGTGCGGTCGACCGGCGGTTCGGCCGGCGCGTCGAGACACGCGATCTCGTCGGTCGTCTCGATCTCCGCCTCGACCTCGTGGGCGCCGCTGGGGTCGCGCGCGATGGCGGTCAGCGACCGGAACCGGTGCGCGCCCGGCTCGGCCGCGATCGCGTAGGTGAACGTGGTCGACTCACCGGGCCCAAGCGCCGTCGCGTGTCGGGCGGTCCCGTCGATCACTGTCAGCATCGCGGGCACGCCGTCGATCAGCCGGAGGTCGGTGAGCCACGACTCCCCGTCGTTTGTCACCGTCACGGTGACCGGGACCGACTCGCCGGGGGACGGATCGCGCGTCCCGAGGTCCCGCTCGACGGCGAGCGAGACCGTCGGTGGGGTCAGCAGGCGCGGATACACCGCGAATCCGATGCCGACGGAACTCGCCAGGACGACCAGCGGCCGCTTCGTCAGCAGTCCCAGCGCGGTCCCGAGGAGGGCGACCGCCACCACGCCGCGCCAGTGGTGTGTCCGACGGACGCGCGTCACCGTTTCCCCTCCCCGAGCGCGAGCAGCGCCTCGACCGTCCGATCCGCCCGGCGCTGGAAACGGGAGCCACCGGGCAGTGCGTCCACCGCGCGTGCGAGCAGCGGGGCGCGGTCCGTCTCGGCCAGGAAGTTCGCCGCGACGCGGTCCTGGGTCCACTCGCCGGCCGCGACGCGCTCGCGGGCCTCGGGGCGCCGGATTCGCTCTGTCCTGGCGACGGTGTCGACGGTCGCCGCGCGGAGGCGCTCGCGGACGTCGACGCGCTCGTCGCCAGCCAGGTGGTCGCGGACGGAGAGGTCACCGTCGATCGCGCGGTCGATCTCGGCACCCGCTGGCGTCCCGTCCGGGACTTCCTCGCGCCGCGGCGGGGACGCACCGTCGAAGCCGCCGACCGAGCGCGCGACGACGAAGCCCAGTCCGACCAGCACGAGCAGGCTTCCCACGCCGGCCGCGAGCAGGTAGTCGTTCCCGGGTTCGGCGAGCCAGCCCGTCGACCCCGCGTCCCCGAGGCCGTCGAACAGGACGAACGCGAGCCCGAGCGCGAGCAGGCTCCCGCCGAGTCCCAGGCCGACGCGTCGCCGGTTCACGGCGACTCACCGTTCCGTCCGATGTCGAGTCGCTCGCGGGCGGTCCTGGCGCGCCGGCGGCGCCCGTCCGTCACCGGCCGGCCGCCGTAGCGGACGTCCTCGAAGACGAGCCGGAGGCGCTCGATCTCCTCGCGGTCGAACCCCTCGTCGGAGGCCGCGTCGGCGCACTCGCGCGTCGTCAGGGTGTGGGGCTCCGCGACGTCCAGCGACGAGACGAGCGCCTCCCAGGACTCGAACACCTCGTTGTCGTCCGGCGGCGGGCCGTCCGTGAGCACCGTCGGCCCGTCCTCGACGGCCTCCTCGTCGGGCTGCGCGAGCAACGCCCGGATCCGGTCGCGATACCGGTAGACGACCCACGCGGTCGCCAGGAGGAGGAGCGCCAGTCCAAGCAGCGTCAGCAGGTCGGCGATCGTGAACCGCTGGTCGAAGAGGCCGAGCCCGCCGGACATCGACGGCCCGCCGCTCTGGGCCTCCGCCTCCTGTTCGCCGCCGCCACCGCCGCCGTCGCTGCCGGCGCCGTCGTTCGATTGCTCGCTCTCCTCCGAGCCGTCGGGATCGCTCTCGTCTGCCTCCTGTTCGCCCTCGGCACCCGGGTCGGCTCTCTCGTCGTCGTCCCCGCTGTCGTCGCCGCCGGAGCCGTCGTCCCCGTCCCCGCCGCCGGCCGCCCGCTGGTCGCCGTTCTGGGCGACCGCTGAGTCGAGGCGTTCGAGGCCGTCACCGGCGACGGGGATCAGTTCGTAGTCGGGGTCGAGCGCCTCGGAGGGGTCGGCCGCGACGGAGGACGACAGCGTCGACGCCGAGACGCCGACCGCGCCGAAGCAGACGAGCGCGATCAGCAGTGACGTGAATTGTGTCCGGTTCATCGTGAATTCAGTCGCCCGCGCCCCTGCGTCGCGGGCGTGGTCATCGGCCAGTCCCGTCCGGCCCCCATTGTTATAGGCAGTGTACCGCGGAAGGCAACCCGTTCCGGTGACGGTCTCACCACCGAGTAGGCCGGGCATATGGACCGCCGCGACCGAAGGGGGAGGGCTTTTGTCCGTCCGGGCGGTTCGATTCCACCGTGCAACTCCGCGGGCCAGTCGTCGAGGTCGGTGCCGAGCGGACGGTCGAGACCAGTCGCGGCACCAGCGACCTGGCGGAGGTACGGATGCGACCGGACGAGGGCCGCGCCGACCCCGTCACGGTCACCCTCTGGGGGAAGTGGACCGAGACCGCCGACGTCCTCGAACCCGGGATGGAACTGCTCGTGACGAACGTCCAGGAGGACGAGTACCGCGGGGAGATTCAGTACGCCACCGCTCGGGAGTCAATGGTCGTCGTCGACCCCGGGTTCCTCGTGGACGTGACCGACGTGCGCTCGTGGGTGCAGTGTCCCCGGATGTACTACCTCAACAAACTCGCCGGGGTCGAACTGGCCTACCCGGTGATCAAGGGGACCATCGTCCACGAGGTGTTCGGCGACCTCCTCCGCGGTCGCGACCTCGACGAGGCCATCGAGGAACACGTCGCCGCCTCCGGCCTCGAACTCGGCCTGCTCGGTGAAGACGCCGACGCCGTCGCCGACGAGGTCCGGGACCACGCCAGCGCCATCGAGGGCTGGCTCCAGCAGGGAACGCTGACAGATACCGATCAGTGGCGCAGCGAACAGACGCTCGTGAGCGAGACGTACGGACTGAAGGGCCGTGCGGACGCGGTCCGACGGGGCGGCCCGGTGGAACTCAAGACCGGGAAGAACACGAAACGCGACCCCCGGTTCCAGGACAAGATCCAGGCGGCCTGCTACGCCCTCCTCCTTGGAGAACAGGCCGTCGCAAACGGGACCGCGGCGGACGGTGGCTCGGCGGATCGCGACGACGGTGACGGTGCCGCCGAAACGCCAGACGACCACGCCGGCGCCGCCCCCGACACGGGGACCCTCCTCTACACCAAGAACGCCGCCGTCGAGCGGACCGAGGAGACGGGCGACCTCTCCCCCGCCAAGGAGTTCACGCTGGGCCCGGGCCTCCTGAAGTTCGTCGTCCGCACGCGCAACGAGATCGCGGCGATGGAACACGACGTGGGCGTGCCGACCGGGTTCGAGGCCAACGCCAAGTGCGAGTACTGCTTCGAGCAAGACACCTGCATGGCCGTCTCCGGTCGGCTCGACCAGGAGTCCAAAGCCGGCCAGGTCGGGAGTCCGATTCCGGAGGCGGAACGCGAGTACTTCGACCGGTTCTACCGCGCGATCGAGGCCGAACGGCGGGCGGTCCACCGCGAGTACACCAAGCTCTGGCGCCAGACCGCCGAGGAACGGGCCGCCGACGACCGGGCGCTGATCGACCTCGAACCGCTGGGCCAGACCGAACGCGAGGGCGGCCGCTGGGAACTCCGGGCGAAGGGGACCGGCGCGGTCTCGAAGATCCGCGAGGGTGACGTGGTGCTGGCCAGCGACGGCCACCCGATCAGGGGCCGCGCGGAGATGGCGCGAGTCGAGGAACTCGGCGAGGAGGTGGTCGTCACGACCGACGAACCCGTCGAACTCCGGCGGCTGGACGTCTACCCCTCCGAGATCGGCGTCGACCGGATGCTAACCGCACTCCACGACGCCGTGCTCAAGCAGTCTCCCGAGAAGAAGGCGGTCCTGTTCGGCCGCCGCGAGCCCCGCTTCGGCGAGGACGACGCGACGTACATCGACAACAACGCGGCCCAGAACGAGGCGGTTTCACTCGCGATGCGGGCCGAGGACGTGGCGCTGATCCACGGCCCGCCCGGGACCGGGAAGACCTACACGCTCGCGCGGACGGTCCGCGCCCTCGTCCAGCGCGGCGACCGCGTGCTGCTGACGGCCTTCACGAATCGGGCCGTCGACAACGCCATCGAGGCCCTGGAGGAGCAAGGGTTCACGGACGTGGTCCGGGTCGGCACCGAAACGGGGGTCCGGCCGGACATGGAGAAATATCGGCTGGCCGACAGCGGCGACCCCGAGGAGCTGGCCGGCGAGTTGCGGGACGCCTCGGTGGTCGCGGCGACCACGGCCTCCTGTGGTTCCACGGTGATGCGCGAGCAGTCCTTCGACACGGCGCTGGTCGACGAGGCCGGGCAGTTGACCGAACCCGCGACGCTGGCGGCGGTCCGGCTCGCCGAGACGTCCGTGCTCGTGGGCGACCACCAGCAACTCCCGCCGGTCGTGCAGGCAGCCGATGATGACCCCGATGGCCCCGCTGCGCCGCTCGAGACCTCGCTATTCGAGCGATTGATCGAGGAGTACCCGGAGGCGGGCGTCATGCTGGATCGCCAGTACCGGATGTCCCAGCGCATCCAGGCCTTCGCCTCGCAGGAGTTCTACGACGGGCAGTTGCGCCCCGCGACCGGTGCGGTCGCCGGCCAGCGCATCGACGACCTGGAGGGGGTGACGACCGACGCGCTCCCCGACCACCTCCGGGACTCCGTGGCGTTCGTCGACCCCGACGGGCGAGCGGTGGGAAACACCAACCCCGTCGAGGCCGAGGCGGTCGTCGACACCGTGCAGGCCTACCTCGACGCCGGCGTTCCGGCCGACGAGATCGGAGTAATCGCACCCTACCGCGCCCAGGTCGCGGAGATCAACAAGCGCGCGCCGGCCGGGGTGACCGTCGACACCGTGGACCGCTTCCAGGGCTCCTCGAAGGAGGTGATCGTCGTCTCCTTCGTCGCCTCCGACACGCTGGACGGCCCGATATTCGAGGACTACCGCCGGATCAACGTCGCCCTGACGCGGGCGAAGAAGGCTCTCGTGTTGGTGGGCGACGCCGACGCCCTCGCGACCGACCCGGTCTACGGCCGGATGGTCGAGTGGGCGCGGTAGTGTAGCCGGACCGACACTCATTTGCCGGCCCCGGCTGAAGTCTCCCAGAATGCTCCCCGCCTCCCTCCCCAGGCCAGCCGTCCTCCTCGCGATCTGCGTCCTGGCCGTGGCCTTTGTCGGACTCGTCCAGCCGTCGGTGACCGCGCTCCCTGGCGTCTCCGATCAGACCGGGCCGACGAACGCCTCGGTCACCGGGTTCGAGCGCCTCGAATCGGGCTGTGCCGACGACATAGCGACGTACGGCGGCGGTTCGATCTCCGGTGGCGAACTGACGAAGACGTCGTTCGTCGAGACCGGCGGCCCGAACGCGTCGCTGTCGGCCAGCGTCGAACGTACCTCGCCCCACGGTGCGGACCTGAGCTCCTTCCGCGTTCACGTGGACTCCCACGGCGCCGAGGAATCGAACGCGTCCTGCGAGTACGGCGTGCAGTACCGGATCACCGTGACCACGAGCGGCGGCGCGCCCGCCGGGATCTTCTCCGACGCGCACGGCACGAGAGTCCTCTGGCTCGAGAACGGAGAGTACACCGGCTGTTCGAGCAGCGTGACCAGCCCGATCGACGACGAGTGCCACCGCTTCGCCGACCCGCCCGAGCGGACCTGGGCGAACGCCACGTCCTGATCCGGTCACCGACAACTACTCCGGCCTGTGCGCCCTCGAATCACGCAATGCCGTTCACGCTCCCGCTCGGCGAGTCGGAGATCTCGGTCTCGCTCCCCGACTGCGACGTGACCGTCGCGGAACCGCCGGGAGGCGAACCGGTCGACCCCCGGGAAGCCGCCGAAGCAGCCGTCGCAGATTCCCAGGGCCCCGAACTCGCCCGGCTCGCGGATCCCGACGACATCGTCACCATCGTCGTGACGGACGTGACCCGCGCGACGCCAGACGACGTGCTCGTCGACGTCCTGCTGGGGGAACTGGAACGCGCGGGCGTCGCCCGCGAGCAGGTCACCGTCCTCATCGGTCTCGGCCTCCACAGACCGATGACCGACGCGGAGATCGAGGCCGGCCTGGGCGACCACGCCGACCTGACGATCAACCACGATCCCGAGGAGACGGTCGCGGTCGGGACCGTCGACGACTGTCCGGTCGAAGTCCACGAGCGAGTCGCCGACGCCGACCTGGTGGTCTCGACCGGAATGGTCGAACCCCACCAGTACGCCGGTTTCTCCGGCGGGGCCAAGACCGTCGCTATCGGCGCGGGCAGCGAGTCGCTGATCCGGTACACCCACGGCCCCGAGATGCTGGCCCGCGACGGCGTCCGGCTGGGCCGCGTCGAGAACAACCCGTTCCGCGAGGCCGTCGACCGCGCTGGCGACGAGATCGGGCTGGACTTCTGTCTAAACGTGACGCACGGGCCATCGGGAATCCTCGACGCCAGCGCCGGCCAGCCACGAGCGGTCGTGACCGACCTCGCTGCCGCGGGCCGGGAAGCCCTCTCCGTCCCGGTGAGCGAGGAGTACGACGCGGTGGTCGCGGGGGTCGGCGCGCCGAAGGATGCCAATCTCTACCAGGCCACCCGTGCGGCGACGTACGTCGCCCTCGGCGCGCGCGATCCGCTCCGTTCCGGGGGCCGGATCGTGCTTCCGGCAACCCTCCCGGAGGGGGCGGGCGAGGGAACTGGCGAGCGGCGCTTCTACGACCGATTGCGCGAAGCCGAGAGCGCGGACCGCCTCTACCAGGAGATGCGAGAAGGGTACGAACCCGGCGCACAGCGGGCGTTCGTCGTGGCCCGAACGCTTCTGGACCACGACGTATACGTGACGAACAGCGACCATCCAGCTGTCGTCGAGGACTGCCTCATGCACGCCCGCGAATCCGTGGCCGACGCCGTCGACCCCGGGAGTTCGGTGCTCGTCGTCCCGGACGCGCTCGACACCCTCCTGGTCGACGGTGCGACTCGATAGGGGAAGGTATAGCCCGATCGGGCGCGTCTCCCGAGTCGAATGTCCTGGTACATCCTCATTCTCGCGGGACTCTTCGAGATCGGCTGGGCGATCGGCCTCGAATACTCGGACGGGTTCTCGAAACCGGTGCCGACGATCGCCACCGGGATCGCCCTCCTCGTGAGCATGATCCTGCTCGCGCGGGCGGTCCGTGACCTCCCCATCGGGACGGCCTACGCCGTCTGGACCGGTATCGGCGCCGTCGGGACGGCGACCCTCGGCGTGGTGCTCTTCGACGAACCTGCCACCATCGCCCGCGTCGCGTTTATCAGCGTGATCGTCGTCGGAATCGTCGGCCTCCACGCAGTATCCGGCGGGCACTAGCACACGCCACGCTCGCAGCCGTTCACACCGATACTCGATCCGACCCGAATTCTAGAGAGACTCCGGACCCACTCCGAGCCGATCCGAGGTGGAGTTCGGCCGAATCTCGAAAAATCCTCTTGTACCGATAGTTGCACCCTTCGATCGCAATATGACGGACGACACGTTCACGCGACGGCGCATCGTGCAGGTGACAGGCGGACTCGCGGTTGCGGGGGTGGCGGGCTGTCTGGACGGCGGTTCCGATGGGACCCCGACCGAGGAGGAGATGGGCGACGACGATGGTATGGACGACGGCATGACCGAGGATGGGATGGACGACGGCATGACCGAGGATGGGATGGACGACGGCATGACCGAGGATGGGATGGACGACGGCATGACCGAGGACGGAATGAGCGACGACGGAATGGGGGACGATGGAATGGACGCTACCGGAACGACCGAGGGTGGGATGACCGACGACGGGATGGGCGACGGAATGTCCGGCTGACGGTCGCCGGAGTTGCTCACGGGGGCTGACGAAAACCGACCTCGGGCGACGCGATCGCTTCAGCGACCCCCGTCCCGCGTCGCCTGCACCGGTGACCCGTCGTCTGGCTCGTCGTCCTGCGATGCGACGGCGGACCGGCCTCTCGACCCGTCTCCGGGACAGTGTGAGCGGGGGGCAGATCGTTGGCGCGGAATATTCCGGCGAGATATCGGCAGGTAGTCGCCGATTACGCGGAGTAGGACCCGGTTTCCCGGTTCAGGTCTGTCGGCCGAGATCGACGGCTGCGTCGGACTGGAGCCACGCGCGGCGGTTCTGTGAGTCGTAGATAACGACGGTTCCGTCGGGGGCCTCTTCCTCGACGAACCGTCCAGTGTTTTCTCTTTGCTGCATCACCTGGGAGTAACAGACGATGCCTATAAGAGCTTAATCGGGGATTTCGCGACACGTCGAGGCGTTGACGTGGCCGTACGCTCGGGCTTCGGGCCGGGTAACGTTCGCTTTCGCGGCGTTCGCGATCGCGGGCTCGTCGAGGTGTCACCTGGGGTGAAATCTGGCGGGGTCAGCCGCCCGTCGCGACGCCGGTATCCTCACCGATCTCGTCGAGCACGCGCTCGTGGAACTCCCGGAGGACCTCGCTCTCGTCCTCGGCGAGGACCACGTCCGAGGCCATCAGCGTCGCCAGTCCGAACGCCCGCGGACTGGGCGTCTGGACGCGATGGGAGACCACCGCCAGATCACCGCTCTGGACGTCCTCGAGGACGCGCTCGATGGCCGCGACGTCGAGTTTGTCCGAGAGGATCTCGCGATAGGTCTCCTCGATCACCGCGAAGTTCGGCAGGTCCTCGGCGAACCCGAGTAGCATCTCACTAGAGACCTGTTGCTGGCTCGCCGACTTCTCGTAGCCCTTGTAGCGTTTCAGAATCATCAGCGACCGCGTCGCGTTGATCCGGAAGTACCGCTTCAAGAGGTCGGTCCCCGTTAGGCTGGCCCTGAGGTCGGCCCTGACCTGGTCTGGATCGAGGTCTCGAATGATGCCCGCCAGGTCCACCTTCCGGTTGAGGGGCATCGACAGGCTGAAGCCGTGGTCGGCGACGGCGACCTGGACGTTCGCGTTGGCGGTCTGTGCGACCCGGTAAGCCAGCACGCGCGAGAACCCGTCGTTGAACCGCCGCCCGTAGTTGGAGTGGACGTAGTAGCGACGTTCGTACTCGTTGCGATCCATCTCCGTCTCGATCACCAGTCGCTCGTCCGTGCTGACGCTCTCGGGACCGGCGAAGGCGACCTGCTCTTCGAACATCCGGGTGATCGCGCGGACGCTGTCGTCGTCGAGCGGGAACTCCCGCAGCCAGTGGCGGACCGCCGCCGGGCCGCGATCGGTCAGCTTCGCGACCAGTTCGCGCTGGAAGGCCAGGATCTCCCGGCCGAGGTCGTACGAGAGGGGCAGTCGCTCGGAGAACCACGACGGAACCGTCGGGCGCGCGCTCGTCGGGTCGACGTACACTTTCGAGCCCCGGCGGTAGCGGTACTCGAAGTTGGTCCCGCCGAGGACGAACACGTCGCCCGACTCGAGGGTGTCGAGGTAGGACTCGTCGAGCTGTCCGACCCACCGGTCGTCGCTCCGGGTGATCACGTCACAGGTGAACGAGTCCGGGATGGTCCCGATGTTGGTCATGTAGATGACCCGTGCCAGTCGGCCGCGCTTGCCGATCAGGGGCTCGCCGACCGGGAAATCCTCGTAGTGGTGTTCGCCGTCGGGCGGATCGTTCTCGTCGCGCCAGATCTTCGCGTAGACGTTGCGGTCCTCCAGCCCCTCGTAGTCGGCGGTCAGGTAGCGGCACAACTGCTCCCACTCGTCGTCGCCGTACCCACGGTAGGGGTAGGCCCGCTGGAGGATTCCCTTCACTTCGCGTTCGGGACGGGGGCCGTTGATCGCCATACCGTAGACGTGCTGGGCGGCCACGTCCTGTGCGTTCTCGGGGACGAACACGCGGTCGACGAACCCCTCCTCGGCCTTCTTCAGCATCACCGCGCACTCGACCAGTTCGTCCCGGTCCAGCGCGATCACGCGCCCGGTCACCGTCTCCCCGAGCTGGTGTCCGGCCCTGCCCACCCGCTGGAGCAGGGCGGCGACGGATTTCGGCGAGCCGACCTGTACTACGAGGTCGAGGTCTGGCATGTCGATTCCCAGTTCGAGGCTCGTCGAGGTCGTCACCACGTCGAGTTCGCCGGCCTTGAGCATGCCCTCGACGCGCTGGCGCTCCTCGGTCGAGAGGCTGCCGTGGTGACAGGCCGAGTTGTCCCCGTCGAAGTGATCGTAGCGCTCCCGCAGGTTCTGCAGGACCCGCTCGGCCCCCGAGCGCGTGTTCGTGAAGACGAGCGTCGTGGTGTGGTCGTCGATCAGTTCGTGCAGGTCCCGGTAGAACCGATCGGTGATCAGGTCCCGCGGCGTGTTGATCAGGTCGTCGGCCGGGCAGGTCAGTTCCACGTCGAACTCCCGGACGAACCGGGTGTCGACGAGTTCGTACTCGCGGGGTTCTCGCGGCTCGCGGGCCTCGCCGCTCGAAGTCGTCGAGTCGCTGCGCGACTCGCTATCCCCGGGGTCGGTCTGTCCCACCAGGAACTCCGCCATCGTATCGAGGGGCTCGACCGTCGCCGAACAGCCGATCCGGGTGGGCGAACGCGCTGCGAGCCCCTCCAGCCGTTCCAGTGACACCGAGAGGTGCGTGCCGCGCTTGTTCTCGGCGAGGCTGTGGATCTCGTCGACGATGACGTACTCGACGGTCCGGAGTTTCTCCCGGAACTTCGGGGAATTGAGGAGGATCGCGAGCGTCTCCGGCGTCGTGTTGAGGATGTGTGGCGTCTCCGCGAGCATCCGCTGGCGCTCGCTGTCGGGCGTGTCGCCGTGGCGGATCGCGTGGCGGATCTCCACGTCCTCGCCCCGCGCGTCGAGCTTCTCGGTGATGCCCTCCAGCGGGACCTCCAGGTTGCGGTGGATGTCGTTGGCCAGCGACTTCAGGGGCGAGACGTAGAGGCAGTAGACGGAGTTTTCGAGGCCCGCGTCGCGTTCGCGGGCGAACAGCTCGTTGATGATACCGGTGAAACTGGCGAGCGTCTTGCCGCTCCCGGTCGGCGAGGCGACGAGCGTGTTCGTCCCCTCGTGGATCAGCGGGATCGCCTCCTTCTGGGGCGGCGTGAAGTAGCCGCCGTTCTGGGGGACGTACTCGCCGAACTGCTCGACCCACCACTCGCGGACGACGGGGTCGAGCAGGTCCAGGACGTGCTCGTCGTCGACGTCGACGGCCGCGGGGTCGAAGTCCACCGACTCGGCGGCGAGCAGGTCGCGCTCTCCCATCCTGGGCACCCTTGGGGCGTCGCGCTCAAGTCGGTTGGGAGAGCGCGGTGAAAGTGGAACCGCCCGCCGCGTTTATTGAATTCGCACACGAGGTACGTCCATGCCCGACGGTCAGCGATCGAACGCGCTGAAGGCCCGACTCGACGCCGACGAGGTGGCCCTCGGCGTCCTCGACAGCACCTACAGTCCGACGCTGGTGGAACTGTACGGCGACCTCGGTCTCGACTTCGTCTGGATCGACCTGGAACACGGCGGCCCGAGCCCCTGGGACGCCGGCGCGATGGAGAACCTGTTGCGCGCGGCCGAGGTGACCGACACGGAACTCCTGGTCCGCGTCCCGACGAGCGAACCGGCACAGATCAGGAAAGCCCTCGACGCCGGCGTCCGCAACCTGTTCCTCGCCAGGGCCGAGGGGGCCGACGAGGTGCGACGCGCCGTCGAGGCCGCGCGGTTCCGGTACGGGGGCGGCGCCGGCAAGCGCGGGCTGGCGGCCCCGCGTGCCCGTCGCTGGGGGATGGCCGACGAGTACGTCGTCACAGAGGACGCCGAGACGGTCGTCGGCGTCACCGTCGAGACTCGTGAGACGCTGGACGACCTGGACGAGATCCTGGGCATCGAGGATCTCGGATTCGTGTTCATCGGCCCGCTGGACCTCTCGGTCCAGTTAGGCCACCCCGGGGAACTCGACCACCCGGAGGTCCGCGAGGCCGTCGAGATGGTCCGGTCGAAGGCCGTCGACGCCGGCGTCCCGGTCGGCGGCCTCGGCTTCGGCATGGACGACGTCAACGAGAAGGTCGACGAGGGGTACCAACTGCTCAACCTCGGGAGCACCGCCGGCGCCCTCCAGGCTGCGGTCTCGGACTGGCTGGACGCGTACGACGGCGACCGGAGCTAAGGGAGCGATTCCCCACAGGCGGCAGTGCCGTGGCTTGAAGTCGCCGGGCGTCGCCGTTGTGGTATGCGCGTCACTTTCCTCGGCACCGGGAGTGCGATGCCCACTGGCGAGCGGTTCCAGACCGGCATCCTGCTGGAGGCCGGCGGGGATCGCCTCCTGCTCGACTGCGGCAGCGGCGTGATCCACGCCCTCCAGACCACCGACGTCGGCTACGAGGGCGTCGACACCGTCCTCCTGACGCACCATCACCTCGACCACCTCGCCGACCTCCTCCCGCTCATGAAGGCCCGGTGGCTCGCCGGCGCGGAGTCGCTCGAAATCGTCGGCCCGCCGGGCACGCCGGACCTGGTCCGCGACCTGCTCTCCGTCCACGAGTACATGCAGAACCGCCTCGACCTCACCCTCCGGACCGTCGAGGACGGCGAGTCCTTCGAGGTCGCCGGCTTTTCCGGGCGAGCGAAGGCAACCCGCCACTCGATGCCCTGTCTGGCCTACCGTCTCGCTCACGATGCGGACCGCGACGGCGACACCGAGCCGCCGGCCTTCGGCTTCAGCGGCGACAGCGAGGCGTTCCCCGAGCTGATCGACTTTTTCGACGGCTGTCCCGTCCTGGCCCACGACTGCTCGTTCCCCGACGAGGTGGACGTCTCCAACCACCCGACGCCCGCCTCGCTCGGCGACGCGCTCGCCGCGGCCGACGCCGAAATCGGCCGGGTCTACCTCACCCACCTCTATCCCCACACCGAGGGCGAACACGACGCGATGCTCGACTCGCTGGGCGAGCGCTACGACGGCGACGTCCGCTTCGCCAGGGACGGCCTGTCGGTCGAGATAGCCTGACCGCACCCCCCGCTACTCACTCGAGTCGGTACCGCAGGACGGCCGCGATCTCACCGAGGTTCGACAGTTGCAGTCCGGGATCGAACTCGCTCGAGAACACCGTCACGGTGCCGCCCTGCTGTTCGACCGACTCGACGACGTCGTCGACGTCCACGTCCCACTCGCCGTCCGGGCCGCGTTCGCGCCGGAGCGCCTCGTCCAGCACGAGCAGGTGCTCCACCGCACCGAAATCGGCTGCCTTGGCCGTCTGTTCGGGCCCGTAGGCCGCCTTCTGCCCCTCGCCGATCTGTTCCATCAGTTCGTCGATCAGGTCCGCCTCCTCGGCGATCCGGGTCTGCTCCTGGACCTCGTCGACCGCCCCTCGCTTGAGGACTTCGTGGACCCCGCGATCACCCACCCCGCTGGTGTCGACAGTGGTGATCGACTCGGCCACCTCGGGGGCCGCGTCCTCGATGTAATCGAGCGCGTCCTGCTTCGTGAACCCTGGGCCCGCGAGGATGATCGCCGCGACGTCCATCCGTCCCAGCACGTCCGTCAGGTCCGAAAACAGTTCTTCGCGGGGGCGGGCGTACTCCCCCTTCCCGGTCGGCGCGTTGATGCTCGCTCGCTCCTCGGTCCCGTACTGGGCGACCGTGTGGACGTAGGCCTGCCCCTCCTCGACCGTCGCGATGGCGACGTCGGGGTTCTCCGAGGCCTCGACGGCCTCGTTCAGGCGCTCGAGTTGATCCGATTTCCAGCGCTTCTCGACCTCCAGTTCGTCGCGCTCCTCGACGTTGAGCGTGTGGTGGTGGCCCAGCTGGTCCTCCCGGGAGCAATCCACGATCTCGCCGCCGACCCGGAGCCGGTTGGCGAAGCGGGCGAACTCCACGTCGTCGACGGCGATGGTGACGTACATGTGCTCGCGCTCCCCGCCGGTGTCGCGCATCTGGTCGTCGTTGCGCTGGATGCGACGCGTGGTGTCCCCGCCGACGAGATCGCCGGGCTCCAGGACGTAGGTCAGGTGCCAGAGGTCGTCGAGCGTCTCCGGAACGACGGTGATTCGCTCCTTCCCGCCCTCGACCCGCACCCGGTCGGCGATACGCATACCCGCCGGTGCGGGGCTGTCGGGTAAGTGCCCTCCGGTTTCGCGACCCGATCGGTCCCCGTTCTTCTCGTTCGGACGGCCGACGGGATCAGTGCCGGGCGACCAGGCTCGTCCGCTGGGTCACGGGATCGATGTAGGCCACCAGCGACTCGCCGTCGGCGTCGACGTCCACCACCCAGACACTGACCTGTCGCTCGACGCCCGTGATCTCCCCGTCGCCGTACTCGCTCTCCGCGAGCGCGTCCTCGGCGATGGCCCGCGCGTCCGCGGCGTCGGTCACCGTCTCGTCGCTCTCGGGCAGCCGGACCGTCATGACCGGACAGTCCGCGTGGCGAACGAGTCGCTCCGCGACGCTCCCGATCAGCCGTCGCTCGACCCCGGAGCGCCCGTGCGTGCCCGCCACGATCAGGTCCGCGTCGATCTCCTCGGCGTACTCGAGGATCGCCGTCGCCGGATCGCCCGTCCGGATCTCCGTCTCGACGTCGACGCCGTGGACCTGCGCCATCCGCTCGATCCGCTCGACCGCCCGCCGGCCCTGCTCCTCGAGTTGGTCCCGGGACCCCGTGGCCTCCAGTAACGAACTCGCCGTCTCGTCGACCACGTGGAAGACCGAGACCGTCCCGCCGTACTGTTCGGCCAGGTCGATCGCCTGCATGGCGACGTGGGCCGTCCCTGTACTCCCATCCGTCGGAACGAGGATGCGTTCGTACACACCTGATCGAACGACTTTGGGCCGTATATTACCACAGCCACGTTCCCAATCCACGGGAACAACGCTCGACCCACACTTCTCGACGAGTCCGTTGTTCGTCGGATCGGGCATTATCTGGCCGATCCGCCCGGTGACTTAATCCCTCAGAGGACATCTCTCCGACCATCGATCGGTCATGGCTCACCACATCGACATCAACTGCGACATGGGCGAGAGTTTCGGCAAGTACACCAAAGGCCGGGACGCCGAGGTGATGCCCTACATCACCACTGCGAACATCGCCGGCGGGTATCACGCGGGTGACCCACACGTTATGCGGCGAACGGTCGCGCTCGCAGACGACCACGACGTCGATGTCGGTGTCCATCCGGGCCTTCCCGACAAACTCGGCTTCGGGCGTCGAACGATGGACGCCTCACCCGAGGAGGTTCGAGACTACGTCGTCTCCCAACTCGGCGCACTGCGAGCGTTCGCCGACCAACTCGGCGTCCCGTTCCAGCACGTCAAACCCCACGGGGCGATGTACACGATGCTCTCCGAGAGCGAGGATCACGCCCGAGCGGTGATCGAGGGCATCCTGGAGGTCGACGAGGATCTGATCTACCTCGCGACGGATATGAACATCTACGAGGTCGCACAGGAGTATTCCATTCGAACCGCGTTCGAGGGCTACGTCGACCTGGATTACCGGTCGGATCGGAGCGTCGTGATCCCGAAAGAGAAGACGGCCCGCGACCCGGAACTCGTCGCCGACCGATTCATCAGCATCGCAACCGAGGGCGTCGTGGAGACGCCGTCCGGCGAGCAGCTCGACATCCCGGCCGAGAGCATCTGCGTCCACGGGGACACCCCGAACATCGTCGAGATTCTGGCGGCGATTCACGACCGCCTCGACGACACCGATATCGAACTCACCGGTGTCGCCGACATCGTCTGACACGGATCGGTTTCCATCAGTTTCGGCGGCCGCCGCTCCCGGGGTCGACGACCGCCGGGATACCGGTACAACGATTCGTCCGAACGGGAAGCCCGCCCGAGTCGACCGCACGACGCCGTCGCTTCCCGCCGCCTTTTCTCACCGAACGGGCGGTAGTGCGCGGGAGCGGATTCGAACCAGAGGAAGAAATGCTCGCTCACTACGTTCGCTGCGCGTTCCTTCCTCTGGTTCAAATCCGCTGGCGATTCTGCTGCTCGCGGATTGCTCGCAGCAGAATGCGCGGGACCGGATTTGAACCGGCGGACCCCTACGGGACAGCGTCCTAAGCGCTGCGCCTTTGGCCTAGCTCGGCAACCCGCGCCCAGTCCTCTCTTTCCAGCGCCTCCGTATAAACGTCACGAGCGAGACCGACCCACGGAACCGCCACGACCCGGACTATTTGCGAACTAACTTATACGAACAGGCGGAACCCACGACCGAGAGATGCAGGTGGTTCCCGCGACGGTCCCGCGAACGCGGAGCGACCTCCACGACTGGATCGAGGCCCACTGGTTCCCCCTCCTCGCCGGGGGTGCCATCGCGCTCGTCCTCGTCGGGACACTCATCCAGGCGGTCGACAACCCCTGGCACGTCAGCAGCGACTCAGCCCTCTTCCAGCACGGGGGCTGGTACATCACCCAGGGCGCGACGCCGTACGTCGACTTCTGGGACCTCAAACCGCCGCTCATCTACGCCGTGACGACCGTCCTCGCGGTCCTCTCCGGCGGCAACATGGCCGTCCTCCACGTCCTCAGCGTTCTGGCCGCCATTGGTGCAATCGCCGCCGGCGTCACCGCGGTCGGCGTGCTCAACTACCGCCTGACGGGTGACGGCCTCGCGAGCGTGGCGGCCGGCTGGTCGGTCTTCGCCGTGACCACGCTGTTCACCTACCCCTACGCCGGGATCCGACCGAAGTACATGACCTTCTGCGTGGGAATGGTGGCGCTACTGCTGGCCTACGACGAGCGCTGGCTCGCGAGCGGTGCTGCCGCCGCCGTCGCCGCCGGATTCTGGCACCTCGGTGCGCCCCTCGCCGCCCTCGTGCTGGCGATGTCGTACTACGACGGGCGGCGAGCGGGCCTGCTTCGCGCCGTCGGCGGCGCCGCGCTGGTCACGGCGCTGGTGCTCCTCCCGTTCGTGCTGACGGACAATCTCGTCCCGCTGTTCGTCGAAGTAGTCCTCACGCCGCTTTACGGGGCCGGTGAGTACCCCCTCGCGAGCCGGCTGATCGAGCCGATCTACGAGGTCGGCTGGGGTGTGCTCCTCTTCCCGATCGGCATGTACGGCTGGTTCAGGGCTGCAGACGGCGACTGGTCCCGCTACTGGTGGGTCGCCGTCGGCGGGATCACCTACCAGGTCCTCTTCTTCGTCGAGATGGCCGGCGCGATCGACGCGGCGCTGGCGATCCCCTTCGCCGGACTCGGCGTGGGTGCGCTGATCGCCGACACGCCGACCCCGTCCCGACGGACGCTGCTACTGGGGCTCGTCGTCCTCCTGGTCGCCGGGAGCTACTACTGGAACGCCGACGGGACCGTCACGCCGATCCGCGACCGAATCGGCGAGCAGCAGGAGTCCTGGGGCGAAATCGACTACGGCCCGCTCGCGGCCGAACCGCCTGGCGTGCCGGACATGCAGACGATCTACTGGGAGCAACTGAAACCCGACACCTGCCACTACCGACTCGACAACAAGCAACGCGCCTTCGTCTTCCAGACCGGCGGGACCCTCCTCGAACCGACCTGCGGCGAGTGGCCGTTCGACCAGCCGCCGGTCCCCTGGATCTTCGACAGAGTCACTCCCTGGTGACGTCAGGATCGCCGATCCCTGATCGCGTCGGCCAGTGCGTCCGGATCCGCTGCGGTCGAGTCGCCGATCTCGATCGCGTCGCCGACCGCGATCTCCCCGGGTTCGACGACGTCGGCGCAGATCCCGCCGCGGCCGTCCGTCAGCGATCGGGCGACCCCCTCCTCGCCGGCGACCTGTTCGACGTGCGCACAGGGCGGTCGCGGGCGGGTCCCCTCCAGCACTGCGTCACCGATCTCGAACCGCGTCTCGAGGAGGTCGTAGACGTCGACCCCGCGCGTCACCACGTTCCGGCGGTGGCGGCCGTCGCGCAGGTCGATGCCGTGCTCCGATCTGATCCGCTCGATGGCCGCCGCATCGAGCAGCGTCACCTCGCACTCGTCGTAGCCCGAGTAATAGCCGCTCCCGCGGCGATAGCGGTCGCCTTCGAGCCCGCCCTGGACGGCACGGACGGACTCGACGGCTTCCATCGGGGCCGATCCCTCGTCGGTCACCCAGAGGCGTTCGACGGTGGGCGTCACGTGTCGCCCTACAGTCCGGGCGTCGAAAAGTCTCGCGGCGAACCAGCGAGTCGGCGACAGCGTTTTGATCGCCGGGCGAGCTACTGCGAACGTGTACCGCGCCAGCGACGAGGTCGAACACGCCGAGTGGCTCGCCGAGCTGGAAGCGGCCGCCGATCGACTCGACCTCGACGACGCCGTCCGTTCGCGCGCGGCGGACCTGTTCCTCTCCACCGTCCCAGCGGACGACCGCTCGAAGCGCGCGGCGATCGCCGCGAGTCTCTACGTCGCGACGCTGGTGGGCGGCGATCGACGTGCGCAGGGCGAGGTGGCCGACGCCGTCGGCGTCTCGCGACTCTCCGTCCAGCAGCGCTGGAAGGATCTGCTAGAAGAGACAGGACTGGACGCCCCGGACTGGTGACTCAGGTTTCGGTCTCGCGCTTGGGCCGGCCGTCGCGTTCGGGCGTGAGGTTGCCGTGTTCGTCGATCTCGCCCTTCACGATCCGCGTCGAGGAGATGATCTCGCCGTCGTCGGCGTAGACGTGCTCGACGACTTCGATCTCGAGTGGGTCGTGGCCGTTGTCGCGGCGGATCTCGTTGATGCGGCGGCCGCCCGTCTCCGTCTCCGGGGAGACGATGAGGAAGTCGAACTGCGGTTCGGTCGCGATCCCGGTCGGCTCGGTCAGTTTCCGGACCTCGTACTCGCGGTCGAAGTCCTCGGCGAACGCGGCGAGTTCGGCCTCGAGATCGCGCCGGCGCTTCTCGAACGTCCGGACGTGGCGATCCTCGTCGCGGGTCTTCGGTGCGAGTTCGTCGCTCGTCAGCCCGACGGTGACGTCGCCCAGCTCGAACGCGCGCTCGAACAGCGCACGGTGCCCATCGTGTACGGGGTCGAACGTCCCGCCCAGCGCGACCTTCATATCTCCGTGCATGGTCCCCTCAGGGTTTAGTGGCTTCGGATTTCCCCGCCGACCGCCGGCATCACTCCTCGGACTCCTCGACCGTGATCGTCACCGGTTCGTCGGCGTCGTCCGTCGGTTCTGCCTCCTCGTCGCCGAGGTGATCGTCCAGGTTGAACACCGTGTTCAGCTCGGCCTGGACCTCGCCCGCGATGCTCGTGACCAGCTCGCTCGGAGCGATGGCCGTGTACTCGTAGGGGTTGTTTCCGGCACCGCCGTTCTCGCGTTTGCGCCTGCTAACTCGTTCTTCCTCGTGGAGTTCCGCGAGCGCCTCACGCACCGTACTGGGGTACAGCCCCGTCCCCTCCGCCACCTCGTCGCTCGTGCTGTGGGGGTGTTGGCGGAGGTAGACGAAGATGCGTGCTCGCGTCTCCGTGTCGAGCACCCACGACAGCAGGTCCACGACGCCATCGTCGAAGCGCTCGACCGCCCGGTCGGTCTCGGCCTCCAGCCGCTCCCGGACGCCCTCCTCGTCCTCGTCCTCGTCGGCCGTTTCCCGCCCCGGTTCCGGCTCCTCCCCGTCCGGTGTCTCGTCTGTCGACATGAGTCGTTTCTATTCCGACGGAAGGCCGCAGGCGGGTAAAAACCCTTGGCTAGAGGCGCAGTGCCGCACAGAGCGCGTCCATGCCGCCCTCGTCGCGGAGTCGGCGCTGTCTCTCGGCCCCGCTCTCCCCGTCGTACACGTCGGCGATGCCGTCGATGCCGAGACGCTGACACTCCCGGTCGACCAGTTCGCCGAGGTCGACCGCTTCCGAGAGGTCACGGGAGAGCAGCTCGGCGTCGTGGCCGTGACGGATCGCGCGCCACTTGTTCTCGTCCAGGGGTTCCCGTCGGTGCTTCTGGCCGGTCTCGCCGTCCTCGTAGCGCGCCGCGAAGTCCGTGACCAGCGCGTGGACGTACTCGACGAAGGCCATCACTTTCTCGCGGTCGGCCTGCCCGTCCGGCGTCCGCACTTCCACGGTCCCGAGCCCGGAGTGCGGTCGCACGTCGTACCACAGTTCGCCCCGGTCTTCGATCGATCCCGTCTCGATCATCGTCCGCTCGAACTCGTCGAACGCGGCGTAAGAGTCGAACGCGGTGGGGATACCCGTGTTCGGGAGCGCCTCGAAGATCTTCGCCCGCGCGGCGTGGAGCCCGGTGTCGAACCCACACCAGTACGGCGAGTTGGCCGACAATGCCAGCAGGATCGACAGGTGCCAGCGGAGCTCGTTGGCGATCCAGATCGCCTTGTCCGCGTCGTCGACCCCGACGTGGACGTGCAAGCCCGCGGTCGTGTTCCGGTGTTGGGGGTACTGGATCCGGTCGAGTTGCGATCTGTACCGGGGCTTCTCGGCGTGTTCCAGCTCCCGCCACTTCGCGGCCGGGTGCAGCCCTGCCGCGGCGATGCCGTAGCCGTGGCTCTCGGCGTGCTCGACGAGCGCGTCGCGGACCGCGTCCAGTTGTTCGCCGGCCTCGTCGAGGTTGTCGGCGCCGATGGTCGGCGTCTGCGTCTCGATGACGCACTTGAACAGTTCGTGACCGAGGCGGCCCTCGAGGATTTCGGGCGGGTCGGACTCGTAGACGAGTTCGTCGGTGCCGGAGGTCGGTCGGTTCCGGTCGTCGACGACGAAAAACTCCTCCTCGATGCCCAGCGTGCCCATCCGGGTGAACGTCTCGGCGGAGCCCCTCCGGTCCATCTCTCCGCGGCTACAATTGCCCTCGGCCTAAACCTTCCCCTCTGACCCCAGCGCGCGCCTCACTTCCGTGGGCGCGCGACGACGGCCAGGTGATCGGCGTGGTACGGCTCCAGCCGGTCCCGTTCGAGGACCTCGAACCCCTCGGCCAGCGTCTCGACGGCGTCGTCGAACACCGTCTCCGGTTCGGCCGTCACGTCCTCGCTCCGGGCCTTGATCGAAAGCAGCAGCCGACCGTCCTCGCGGAGGAACTCCCGGTTCGCCAGTGCCACCTCGGCCTGGCCACGGGTCGCCACGTCCTGCACGATAACGTCCACCGGTTCGACGACGTGCGCGTAGGTCTCGGGCTTCCTGGCGTCCTTCAGGAGCGGGAACAAGCGCTCTCTGTCCTCGGCCACCTCGAGGAGGTCCCGCGCGGGCCGGGCCGCGAACTCGACGGCATAGGTCGGTCCGGCGAAGTCCGCGACGTGGCTGACAGTCGTCCCCGCGGCTGCGCCGAGGTAGAGGACCGTCTCGCCACCGGCCAGTCCGGTGTCCATCCCCGTCTCCAGCATCGCGCCGAGTTTCGAGCGCCGGGCGTCCCAGCGCCGCCAGCCCTCGTCGTCCGTCGGCTCGCCGTAGGCCGGCGGCCCCTGCGTCGCTAGCGCCTCCTCGCCGTCGAAGGGTCTGCGCTCGACGCCCTCGGGCAGGTCACTCATCGTCGCCCCCCTGGGATTGGTCTGCCTCCTCCCCGTCCGCCCGCGCCTGGATGGTCGCGATCCGGTCCTCCAGGTCCTCGCGTAACTCGGGTCGGCGGTCGCCGCTGTAGTGGTCGATCCGGGCGGCGATCGACAGTTTCCCGGCGAGCGCCCGGGCCGCAGAGCCGCGGTCCTCGGGGCGCGTCCCCCGGACCGCGTCGTGGGTGTAGATGATCCCGTGTTTCGGCGACGGCGCGTCGCCCCGGAGGTGCGCGAACAGGGCGTCCTCGGCGCCGAGCACCTGCACCGTGCCGCTCGGCTTCTTCGCCAGCGTCTCCAGGCCACCGGCCAGCGAGAGCAGGCGCGCCGCGAGGACGGGGCCGGCGAGTGTCGAGAGATTCGGGGCCACGTCTGGCGTCGTCGTCTCGACGTACTCTCTGAGCGCGTCGGCCTCCTCGTCGAGCGCGACGACTCGCCGGGCGAGCGCGACGACCCGCTGGTCGCCCGGGGTCTCCGGGTTACGGTCCGCGAGTTCGCGTGCGTAGTCGACGCCGGTGCCCGCCGACTCGAAGCGACTGCCGCCCCACTCGGCGACGCGTTCGGCGAGTTCGTTGGCCTGTCGTCGGCAGTCGTCCATGGCCCGCACTGCGTGGACGAGTTGCTGGTCGACGGCGCCCTCGCGTTCGGCGACGGCGTCCCGGGCGGCCGACAGCGTCGCCGTCCGGAGGCGCTCGTAGTACTCCTCTTCGTCGGCGGCGAAGCCGGCTTCGACGGCCAGCGCCGGCCAGTCCCGCGGTTCGTCGGCCGTGCCATCGGCGATGGCCTCGGCGGCTCCGTCGCCGTCCTCCGGTTCCAGGCCGGCGAACCACCCCGATTCCGGGGTGTCGCTCGTGTCGGTCATTGGCCGGTATTTGTGACCCGCCTCGTATATGCGTTCCCGAACGGACGGGGCGAGAACGGGCAGGTCGCGCCCTCCGACGGTCGACGGCATGGAGGTCCCCGGACCTGTCACGGAAGGCCCGCGTCCGGGCCCCTTTCCGGACGGGCGACGACTAGCGGACATGGCCACAGAGGCGACCTTCACGGTACCCGCCGATCAGTTCCCGCTCGGGACTATATTCGAGCGGCTCCCGGACGTTACGGTCGAACTGGAGCGGATCATCCCCGCGCGCGACGTGGTGATCCCCTACTTCTGGGTCCGGGGGACGATCGTCGACGACATCGAGGGCGCGTTCGACGAGCATCCCGGCATCGAGCGAATCGACTTTGTCGACTCGGTCGCGCACGAGCACCTGCTGCGCGTCGAGTGGGCGATGGACTACGACGACGTGCTGACGACGCTGACGGAGACCCGTATCGCGCTCATCGAGGCGACAGGCACGAACAGCCACTGGACCTTCGAGATCAGGGGCGACGACCGGGCCGACATCGCCGCCTTCCAGGCTCGCTGTCGCGAACTGGATATCCCGATCACCCTGACCGCGCTCCACGCGCTCACCCCCATCGAGACGGGGACCGAGACGGCGCTCACCGGCCCGCAGCAGGAAGCGCTGGTCCTGGCATACGAACGCGGCTACTTCGAATCCCCGCGCAAAGTGACGCTGGCCGACCTCGGCACGGAACTGGGCATCTCACAGCAGGCCGTCGCCTCCCGTATCCGGCGCGGGACCAACCACGTCCTCGGCGAGACGCTCTCCGCCGTGGCGCCGCCCTCGCCCTGACCGTATAAAAAGGGGTTGTCTACTCAACAGTGCGTCTGAACCACACCGCCGACCTCTTCGAACGGTATGAACGGTCGTTTTCGCGACGCACTCTCGGACCGCACGGGCCCCTGGATCCTGGTGTTCCCGGTGCTCGGTACGGTGTTTCTCCTCACTGCGCTCGGGCGGTCGATCACCGCGCTCTCGACCAGTGGCGGGCTCCTCGAGGCGGCGCTGAACCTGCTCCTGCTCGCCGTTCCCGGCCTGGTGTTACTGTACGCCGCGTTCTGGCTACCGAACTCGGACGTCGACCGCGCGTTCTACCCGCGCATCGCGGCCTGGACCGTCGGCGGGATCGTCCTGATGGGCGTCGTGCTGGCGCTCCGCGTCGCACACCCGGGCGTCGACGTCCAGTTCACCTTCGGGACCCAGGCCGTCCTGTTGTCGATCGGCTCGATCGCGGGGCTCGGGATCGGCGTGAACAAGGCTCAGGCGCTCACGCACGCTCGAGCGCTCGAAGCGCAGTACGAGACCCAGAAGCGAACTGAAGAAAAACTGGAGGAGGCAGTCGAGAAACTGGAGGCGTCGAACGAACGGCTGGAGCAGTTCGCCTACGCCGCCTCGCACGACCTGCAGGAACCGCTCCGGATGGTGACGAGCTATCTGAAACTGATCGACGATCGCTACGGGGACGAACTCGACGACGAGTGCACGGAGTTCGTCGAGTTCGCGGTCGACGGCGCCGAACGGATGCGCGGCATGATCGACGGGCTGCTCGAGTACTCGCGTGTCGACATGCAGGGCGAGTCGTTGCGGGCCGTGGACCTGGACGCGGTCCTCGACGACGTGCTCAGCGACCTCAAGCTCAGGATCGAGGAGTCCGGCGCCGAGATCACGCGTGAACCGCTCCCGACAGTGTGCGGCGATCCCCGCCAGATGCAGCAACTGTTCCAGAACCTGCTCTCGAACGCCATCGAGTACAGCGGGGAGGAGCCGCCGCGAATCGACGTGACCGCCACGGCGTCGGACGAGAAATGGACCGTCTCGGTTCGCGACCACGGGATCGGCATCGACGGCGACGACCGCGACCGGATCTTCGAGATCTTCCAGCGGCTCCACTCCGTCGACGACCACGCCGGGTCCGGGATCGGGCTGGCGCTGTGCAAGCGGATCGTCGATCGCCACGACGGCGAGGTCCGGGTCGAGTCCCAACCAGGGTCCGGATCGACCTTCTCCGTCACGCTCCCGGCCGAGGGCCAGTCTACGGACGCCCCGGCCGGACCGGAAGACCGGTCGACGGAGTCGACGCTGAACCCGGATCTCCTGCGCTCCGAGACCGTCGGTGCGGAGACGGCCCAGGACTCCCGCACGGACTGACGGGTCGTCGCGGCTGTCGGTCTTCCGCTCGTCTCCGTCGACGTCGCAGTATATCTACACCCGGTCGAACATATTCGTGTCGAATCTCAGACCGTGAAAATGCGCCTCTGCGTTCATGTCTGTCGGTTCCGCAGTTCCGTCCGACGGTCGAACAACGGATCGAGTACCGCGCCGGGCGCTCGCGGGGTCCGGATCGAGTCCCTCGCGGGCCGACTCGGCGGACGCGTGATCGGGGTTCACTATGACAGGAGACGACGCACCGATATCGTTCGACGACGACGAAGAAGAGCGCATGGAGCGCCTGCTCGACGACACCGAGTACGACACGGAACTCGGGATGGAGATGGCCAAAGACGCCCAGCGCGTCACGGCAGGCGAACTGAACGAAGCGGAGTTCTACCGGAAGTACCACGAGCGAATCCTCGAGGAGTTCGGCGAGGACGACCGCGAACTCGACGAGTTGCTGGAGGGACTCGAAGCCGACACTCTCGACGAGGCCGCCGAGGACGGCACGCTCTCGGATCGACTCACGGACCTCGCCGACGGGGAAGACCTCTCGCGGCGTGAAGTGATGAAGAAAGGCGGTGCGGCCGCGCTCGCGCTCGGGATGATCACGAGCGCGGGCGGCGGCGGGGCCTCGGCCGCCGAGGAGGGAGGCGGCGACGGCACCCGCTACGGGATGACGATCAACCTGAACAACTGCGACGGCTGTCTGGCCTGCGTCGTCGCGTGCCAGGAGGAACACGGCACCTCCCGCGGGGCAAACTGGATGTACGTCTTCACCTACGAGGACGACGACCAGGACGACGAGAACTTCCTGGTCCGGCCCTGCCAGCACTGCACCGACTCGCCGTGTACGAAGGTCTGTCCCGTCGGGGCGCGCCACACCCGCGAGCAGGACGGCCTCGTACTCACCGACTACGAGATCTGCATCGGCTGCCGGTACTGCGAGGTGTCCTGTCCCTACGGGGTCAACTACTTCCAGTGGGGCGAACCCGATACGCCCGACTCCGAGATCGACGACGCCCACCAGTACGACGAGCGCGACCGCTGGGTCGGGGCCCGCCCGCCCAAGGGCGCGATGGGGAAGTGTACCTTCTGCGTCGACCGCCAGGACGGCCAGATGGGCGAGGACAAGATCGGCACCACCGCGTGCGAGGAGGCCTGTGCCATGGACGCGATCCACTTCGGGGACCTGAACGACCCCGAGAGCGCGCCCAACCAGCATCTGGAGCAGTACCGGAGCTCACAGGAGAACGACACCTCGACGTTCCCCGACCGGAAGGACCACACCGTCTCGACGTTCAAGCTCATGGAAGAGCGGGGAACGAACCCCAACATCCACTACGTCGGCAACGAGCCGTCCCAGCACGCCCGGCAGGTCGAGGGCCCCGTCACGTACGAGGACGTGGGCCTCGTCGACGAGCGCAAGGAAGTGCTGGACAACGGTGCGATGGCCAACGAGAGCGGAGGTGAGAGCGCGTGAGCACCGACGTGACCGACGTCGGCGAGGACACGCTCGTCCGCCCGATAGAGTCCACGTCGAAGAAGTACGTCCTGGCGCTGCTGGTCGCGCTGGCGGCCATCGGCGTCTGGCTGTTCTTCTACGTCCAGCAGCTCCAGGAGGGGCTGATCGTCACGAACCTCGCCGACTGGGGGTCGGGCGGCGGCGTCCCCTGGGGCCTCTACATCGGCGCGTTCATCTGGTGGGTCGGCATCGCCCACGGCGGGATCATCCTGTCGGCGGCGGTCCGGCTCATCGGTCTCGACACCTACCAGCCGGTGGCCCGGATGGCCGAACTGCTGACCATCGCCGCGCTGACCTGTGCCGGCCTGTACATCCTGATCCACGTCGGTCGGCCCGATCGGCTGGTCACGAGCGTCCTGCCCGCGTGGCCCTGGCGCGTCCAGTGGTCGCCGCTGGCCTGGGACGTCACCGTCATCACGGCCTACTTCGTGCTGACGGCGACCTACCTGCTACTCACCATCAGGTACGACATCCACCGGCTCCGGGATCGGCTCCCCGACCGCTTCGAGCCGATCTACAAGCTGCTGATGATCGGCTACAGCGAGACGGAGGATCGGATCGTCGAGCGGATGGTCTGGTGGATCGCGTTCGCGATCATCATCATGGCCCCGCTCTTGCTCCACGGCGGCGTCATTCCGTGGCTGTTCTCGACGCTGCCCTCGATGGCCGGCTGGGCCGGCGGGGTGCAGGGCCCATCCTTCCTCTCGATCGCCCTCACCTCGGCGGTCTCCGGCATCATCATCATCGCCGCGATGTTCCGCTGGGTCTACGGCTGGGAGGACCTCATCCCGCTCGAGGTGTTCCAGGGGCTGGCCAAGTGGCTCGGCTTCTTCAGCGTGATCTTCCTGTGGCTCCAGCTGCAGCAGGTGCTGACGGGCATCTTCGCCGCGCCGACGACGCTCCAGCACGCGACGGAGGTCAAGATCAGCACGCCGCTGTACTGGGTCGCGCTCGGCCTGGTGGGAATCACGCTGCTGTACATCTTCGCGTCGGCACTGAAGCCCCACCTGTTCAGCATCAGGGCGATGGTCGGCTTCTCGGTCGCCGTCCTCGTCGGCACGCTGATCGAGAAGACGCTGTTCGTCGTCGAGGGGCTCCAGCACGCCCACTTCGCGCTGTACGAGGGCGTCCCCGGTGCCTACGTCCCCTCGGCCGTCGAACTGTCGTCGCTGCTCGGTACCGTCGGGATCGTCGTTCTCTTCTTCCTGCTGATCTCGAAGGTGATCCCGGTGGTCGAACTGCACGCGATCGAGGAGCACGACGACGGAGGTGACCACTGATGCTGCCGCTCGCGAGCGCGCCCGAGTACACGCTCCCCTTCGTGGGGCCGGGCACGTACCTGATCTTCGGCATCGTCCTGATGCCGGTGTATCTGATGATCGCCGCGTGGTTCCTTGGCGAACCCAGCGACGTCAGGAAGGCACTGCTCGGCGTGGTCTACGTGGCCGGCCTCACGACGTCGCTGTGGGGCGGCCTGTTCGTGGCCACGATGGTGATCAAACTGCTGTTCTTCTGAGGGCGGCCGGCGCATCGGCTTTCGACCGACCGCGGACCGAGACACCACACCAATGACGCTCACCGAAACCGAACTGCGCGACGAGCTCGCGACCGTCGAGGACCCCCAGAACGACGACGACATCGTCTCCATGGGCCTCGTGAACGACGTCCGGATCGACGGCGATACCGCCTCCGTGTCGCTCGCGTTCAACGCCCCGTACTCACCGGCCGAGATTGACATCGGCAACGCGATCCGCGACGTGATCGAAGACGCCGGCCTCGAACCCGAACTGAGCGCCCGCGTCGAGGCCGACCACGGCTTCGACGAATCGATCCTGCCGGGCGTGAAGAACGTGATCGCCGTCGCCTCCGGCAAGGGCGGCGTCGGCAAGACCACCGTCGCGGCCAACCTCGCGGCCGGCCTCAACGACCGCGGGGCGCGCGTCGGCATCCTCGACGCCGACGTCCACGGCCCGAACGTCCCGCGCATCCTCCCGACGGAGGACGAACCGGGCGTCACGCCCGAGGAAGAGATCGTCCCACCGCGATCGGACGGCGTGATGGTGATGAGCACCGACCACCTCATGCCGGACAACGACGACCCCGCCATCCTCCGCGGACCGATGGTCAACAACGTGATGATGAAGCTGATCAACGAGGTCCAGTGGGGTCGCCTGGACTACCTCGTCGTCGACCTCCCGCCGGGGACCGGCGACGCCTCGCTCAACCTGCTCCAGACGCTGCCCGTCGCCGGCGTCGTCATCGTCACCACGCCCCAGGAGATGGCCGTCGCGGACGCCCGGAAGGGCCTCCGGCTGTTCGACGAACACGACACGCCGGTCCTGGGCGTCGTCGAGAACATGAGCGGCTACCACTGTCCGAACTGCGAGGACACCCACGAGGTGTTCGGTTCCGGTGGGGCCGACGAGATCCGCGACGACTACGACGTGCCCGTCCTGTCGAAACTGCCCGTCCACCCGGACTTCGACAGCGCCGAGAGCCACGGGCCGACGATCAGGAACGGGGACAGCGCGATCCAGGACGACCTCTTCGAGTTCGTCGATTCGGTCTCCGATCGGGTGGGCGCCATCAACCGCCGCACGGTCGCCGAACACGTCGGGACCGCCGAGGTGGAAGGCGAGACCATCCCGACCGACGCCGAATCGGCCTGAGAAGCAGGCGGAGCCGGCCGCCTTCTCGACGGCTTCGACCCGAGCGCTCGGCACTCGTCACTCGCGCGACGAGTCCACAGGTTCATTAGTCGATGGTTGAAATATCGAACCATGGCAACTGGGGACCTCGACGGCGTGGAGCCGTTCCACCGGTTCGTACTGCTCTCGGTCATCGACCTGCGGGCGCGCGACGACGTGCCCGTCCACTCCTTCGACGTCACCGGCGTCTGCGAGGACCTCCTCTCGGAGTACGAGGACCTCGACGGGATGGTTCCCGGGGGCGTCACGCGCCAGCGGGTGATCAACGCCCTGACCGAACTCGAGGACGCGGGCCTGCTGGGAGAGCAACGAAAGGAGTCGCCGACCGGAAAGGGGCGCCCGGCCTACTCGCTCGACATCGCCGAGGACGAGGTGCTCGAGCGCCTCGAAGGCGACGACCGCTTCGAGCCAGCCGTCCAGGCCGTCCGCGAGCGTCGCGACTGACCGGTCAGGCCGACAATCATTTGCGCCCCCTCTCCCTGCAGTAGGGTATATGCGAGGGGTACTCGATCGGGTCCGGCGGCCCGAGTACACGGGGGAGAATCGCTGCGTGCCGTGCACGGCGGTGAATCTGGTGATCGCTGTCGGGGTGAGCGCGGCGGCCGTCGTCGCCGTGCGCGCCGCCACGGACGGACTCGCCGTCGCAGCAGGTGCCGGGAGTGTCGTTTTGCTTTGCTGCGTCGCGGCCATCGCCCTGCGCGGATATCTCGTGCCAGGGACGCCGACGCTGACGAAACGCTACTTCCCGGACCGCGTGCTGGCCTGGTTCGACAAAGCCGAGACGGGGACCAGTTCGGCTGGCGCGGTCGGCGGCGGCGAGGAACCCGCGGAGATCGACGTCGAGGCGACGCTGGTGGGCGCGGACGTCCTGGAGGAGAAACCCCACGGTGACCTCGGTTTCACGCGATCGTTCGCCGCCGACCTCGACGCACAGGTCCAGCGGGAACGCGACGAGACGGCCGATCGGGCGGTCGTCGCGTCGATCGTGGGGATCGACACAGACGACCTCGAATTCGAGGAGTACGGCGACGCCTTCGTGGCATACCGGGGTGACGAGCAGGTCGGTCGCTGGGAGTCCCGCGCCGCCTTCCTGGCCGACGTGGCGGCGGGCCGAGTCCTGCCTGACTACGTCGACGACTGGGCGTCGGTCGAACCCGCCGTCCGCGGCCAGTTGCTCGCGGGCCTCCGCCTGTTCGTCGATCGCTGTCCGGCCTGCGAGGGCGAGGTCCGCTTCGGGCAGGAGGTCGTGGCCTCCTGCTGTCGGACGGTCGACGTCGTCGCCGTCACCTGCGACGACTGCGGCGACCGGCTGTTCGAGGCCGACGCCGCAGACGTGGCGGCCAAGACCTGACGCGGGGCTCCGGCACCGCTTCGTCGTCGGTCGAGTTTTCGCAGCAGGAGCCCTCGACGTCGCGGTTCGCGCGGAAACGCCGAGTCCGGAGTGACACGTTTATGGCCCGTCGCGTTCCACGTCCGGCCATGCGAGACGCCTACCTCATCGGGGCTGGCCAGTCGGACTACGGCTCCTTCCCCGAGGAAAGCTACCGATCGCTGTTCCGGACGGCGTTCGAGAACGCCCGCGAGAGCGTTCCCGACGGCATCGAACCGGGAGACGTGGACGAGGCCGTCGTCGGCACCCTCGGCGTCGGCGGGCGACAGCTCGGACTGTCCGGCCCCGCCGTCACCGAGCACGTCGGCCTCCACGGCATCCCCGTCACGCGCGTCGAGAACGCCTGCGCGGCCTCCGGTTACTCCGTCCGGCAGGGCGTCCAGGCCATCCGCAGCGGGATGGCGGACGTGGTGCTGGCGAGCGGCGTCGAGATCATGACCGACGTCTCCGGCGACGCCGTGCGCTACTGGCTCGGCGTGTCGGGGGAAACGGAGTGGGAGCGCCTCTCGGGCACCACCTTCGCCGGCGTCTACGCCCAGATGGCCAGCCGCCACATGCGCGAGTACGGCACCACCCGGGAGCAACTCTCCCACGTCGCCGTCAAGAACCACGAGAACGGGGCGAAGAACCCCCACGCGCAACTGGGCTTCGAGTGCTCGCTCGAGGACGCCATGGACGCGCCCACGGTCGCCGACCCCCTCAATCTCTATCACTGCTGTCCGACGACCGACGGCGCGGCCTGCGTCCTGCTCGCCAGCGAGGACGTCGTCGAGAACTACACCGACGACCCGATCCGCGTCGCCGGCGTCGGCGCCGGGAGCGACCGCGTGGGCCTCTTCCAGCGCGACACCTACACCTCGGTGCCGGCATCGCAGTACGCCGCCGACCGGGCCTACGAGATGGCCGGGTACGGCCCCGACGACCTCGACTTCGCCGAGGTCCACGACTGCTTCGCCATCGCGGAACTCATGGCCTACGCCGACCTCGGCCTGTGCGAACCGGAGGAGGCCGGCGAGTTCGTCGCCAGCGGGAAGACGAAACGGGACGGCGAGATGCCGGTCAACACCTCCGGCGGCCTCAAGTCGAAGGGCCACCCCATCGGTGCGACCGGGGCCGGTCAGGTCGTCGAGGCGTTCAAACAGCTCACCGGGCAGGCCGGCGAGCGGCAACTGGACGACCCGCAGATCGGGCTGACGCACAACGTCGGCGGCTCCGGTGGTGCGGCGGTCGTCCACGTCTTCGAACGAGGTATGGGAGGTGATGCGGCATGAGTGGAGATTCTTCCCACGAAGGCATCCACGCCGTCGGCGCGTACGCGCCGCGGCTCCGCATCTCGGCCGAGGAGTTCGCCGACGCCTGGGGGAACTTCGAGGCGTCGGGGATCGAGGCGAAGGCGGTCCCCGAGGCCGACGAGGACGCGCTGACGATGGGCTGGGAGGCCGCCCGACGCGCGCTCGAAGTCGGAGACGTCGACGCGGCCGACGTGGACTGGCTCGGCTTCGCGACGACGAACCCGCCGATGGCCGAGGAGGACCCCACCGTTCGACTCGGCTCGTTCCTCGACGTGCCCGAGGACGCTGCCCGGCAGACCTTCACCGGGAGCACGCGGGCGGGCACGCGAGCGCTGTACGCAGCGCTCGAAGCTGAGACCGACGGCCTCGCGCTGGTCGTGACCGCGGACTGTCCCCGGGGCGAGCCCAGCGACGAGCGCGAGCACGCCGCCGGGGCTGGCGCGGCGGCGTTCCTCGTCGGTCCCGACGCCCCGGCACCGATCACCGACCGCGCGGAGCACGCCGAACCGTACCCGGGGACCCGTTTCCGCCGGGCCGGTAGCGACGACGTCGAGGGTATCGACGTGACCAGCTACGACCGCGGCGCCTTCCGCGAGACGCTCGCGGCCGCGGTCGAGTCCGTGGACGCCCCCGACGACCTCGACGCGGCGGCGGTTCAGGCGCCCGACGGCGGCCTGCCCTACCGCGCCGCCGGTGCGCTGGGTCTGGACAACGAGACGGTCTACGCGTGCGCGACCGTGCAGGACCTGGGCGACACCGCGGCAGCGAGCGTCCCG
Organism: Halorientalis sp. LT38; assembly: GCF_037031225.1. Lineage (NCBI taxonomy): Archaea > Methanobacteriati > Methanobacteriota > Halobacteria > Halobacteriales > Haloarculaceae > Halorientalis > Halorientalis halophila. The sequence continues at coordinate 82,987 of NZ_JAYEZN010000001.1, forward strand.
CTCTCCCTGGCGACGGCCCTGGCGGACGGGCAGGAGTCGATCCTGGGGGCCGCCTACGGCAGCGGTGCGGGCGCGGACGCCTTCGTCGTCGCAGCCGAGGGCGAGGTCCCCGCAACCGTCGACCTCGACGGCGAGACCGACCTCAGCTACGCCGAGTACCTCCGGCGACGGGGCGACGTGACCGGCGGCGAACCCTCCGGCGGCGCGGCGTACGTCTCCGTACCGACCTGGCAGCGATCGATCCCCCAGCGCCACCGACTGGTGGCCGGCCGCTGTCCCGAGTGCGGTGCGCTGGCGTTCCCGCCCGAGGGCGCCTGTCCCGACTGCCGTGCGCTGGTCGAGTTCGAGCCCGTCGAACTCCCGCGAACCGGCGATGTGGAAGCGGTCACGAGCGTCTCCCGGGGCGGTGAACCCCCGGAGTTCGCCGTCCAGCAACAGAAAAGCGGGGAGTACGGCGTCGCCATCGCCTCGTTCGACGCGGGGGACGAGTCGGTCAGCATGCCGCTGCAGGTCGTCGGCGCCGACACGTCGCCGGCCGTGGGCGATCCGGTGACCACCGTGATCCGGCGGATCTACGAGCAGGAGGGCGTGATCCGCTACGGTCGGAAGGCGCGGGCCGAGGACGGGGCGTAGCGTCAGACGCCCGCGTAAAGGTTTAACCCGTGGGCACTCCCGGTTCTCTCCATGCGAGTCACAGTCATCGGGGCCGGCACGATGGGCGCCGGGATCGCCCACGTCTGTGCGGCCGCGGGCCACGACGTGAGCGTCCGCGACGTCGATCCGAACATCGTGATGGACGCCATCGACACGATCACCAACCGACTCGACGCCGGGGTCGACCGGGGCTATCTCACCGAATCCGAGAAGGAGCAGGCGATCGACGACCTCGACGGGACGACCGACCTGGACTCCGCGCTGCAGGATGCCGAACTGGTGATCGAGGCCGTGCCCGAGGACCTGGACCTCAAACGCGAACTCTTCGCCGACGCGGAGGCCGTGGTCGACCAGGAGACCGTGCTGGCGACCAACACCTCGTCGATGTCGGTCACGTCGATCGCCGCCGCGCTGAAGCACCCCGAGCGAGCGGTCGGGCTCCACTTCTTCAACCCGCCGCACAAGATGGACCTCGTCGAGGTCGTCCTGGCCGAGCAGACGAACGGGGCGACCGCCGACCTCGCCGAGGAGTTCGTCGACGGCCTCCGGAAGGAACCGGTCGTGGTGACGGACACGCCCGGTTTCGCCTCCTCCAGACTCGGGGTCGCGCTGGGCGTCGAGGCCATGCGCATGGTCGAGAACGGCGTCGCCAGCGTCGCGGACATCGACGCAGCGATGGAACTGGGCTACAATCACCCGGTCGGCCCGCTGGAATTGACCGACCGCGTCGGACTGGACGTGCGCCTCGACATCTGTGAGTACCTCTACGAGGAGCTGGGCGATCGGTTCGAACCGCCGGAGATCCTCAGGGAGAAGGTCGAGAACGGCGACACCGGCAAGAAGGTCGGGCGCGGCTTCTACGTCTGGGAGGGCGGCGAACCCAAGGACGTGGCCGACGACGAGGACTACGACATCGAGGACGTGATCTGACGGCGATGGCGGACCACACCGATCGAGCGGTCGCCGACGATCACACGGGCGAGGACGCCGACGAGTTCGATCCCGACGAGCGGCACGCGGGCGAGGGGGCCACGGCGGACGACGAACCGCCGACGCTGGGCGACCTGCTGGACGAACTCGACGCCTACCAGGAGTCGCTGACCGACACGGAGCGCCGCGAGCGGATCTCGGAGATCATCGAGACCGCGACCGAGGTGGAAGAGCCAGCGGTGTTCGGCCGGACGATCGTCGGCTTCGACCGCGCCGACCTGATGGAGGCGACGCTCGGCGCGCTGCTGTTCGGGATCCCGATGATGGTCGAGGGCGGCACCCAGGAGGTCGGCGCGTTCGTCGCCTCCCACCCGGTCTTCCTGGTGGGGACACTCGGCTTCGCCGTCGCGATGGCCATCGGCATCCTCTACGTCGCGGACTTCCAGGACGTCCGGGTCCGCAATCCGATCCTGGGTATCGTGCCCCGTCGACTCGTCGGGGTGGTGGGGGTCTCCCTGCTGCTCTCGCTCGCCATGAGCACCGCCTGGGGGCGCGTCGACTGGGCCGAGCCCTGGCTAGCGTTCTGTATCTGCGTCGTCGCCTTCGTCCCGATGGTCATCGGGGCGGCCCTGGGCGACATCCTTCCGGGGTCGTGACCGACGGACTTTGTTAAGGGTTATATGTCGGGCTGTCTTCGCGGTAGGTATGAGCGAGAGTCAGCAAAAGCGAAAGCAGAAGTGCATCTCCTGCGGGATCAACATCTCGGGGACGAACGCGGCCGCGTTCAAGTGTCCGGACTGTGGCCACCAGATCTACCGCTGCTCGAAGTGCCGCAAGCAGAGCAACCTCTACGAGTGCCCCGACTGCGGGTTCACCGGTCCCTGAATCGCGTCGCAATCGCAACCCCAATCAACCACCACCGCAATCACTACCCATGGGAAAAGTTGCAGCCAAGATCAAGGTCATGCCGCAGAGCCCGGACGTCGATCTCGACGCCCTCCAGGAACGTCTCGAACAGTCCCTCCCCGAGGGAGCGAAGATCAACGGCATCGAGCGCGACGACGTCGCCTTCGGCCTCGTCGCCCTCTTCCCGACCGTCGTCGTCCCCGACGACGCAGGCGGGACCGAAGCCGTCGAGGAGGCCTTCGCCGAAGTCGACGGCGTCGAATCCGTCTCCGTCGACTCCGTCGGTCGCCTGTAGGCCGCCCGAGTTTTTCCGCCCGTCGCGACCGTCGAGTCCCGTCTGTCCCGGCGAGGCGCGCCCGTGACGGAACGCACGTTTTATAAGGTCGACCACACAAGCGACACCCACGAATGCCCAATTCGCACGGTCCGCTCAAGAACACGCGGAACAAGCTCTCGAACGACCCCCGCGACCGGGGAACCTCCCCGCCCCAGCGCTCCGTCCAGCAGTTCGAGGACGGCCAGTCCGTCCACCTGAAGATCGACCCGTCGGTCGACGACGGTCGCTTCCACCCGCGATTCAACGGGCTCACCGGCACGATCGCCGGGAAACAGGGCGAGGCCTACAAGGTCCTGGTCGACGACCAGGGCAAGGAGAAGACGCTCATCACGAAGCCCGCCCACATCTCGCTCCAGGAATGACGATCTTCAAGGAGAAGGTCGGAGAGGAGTACCTGACCCTCGCCGAGACCAAGGAGATCCTCGAGGGCCTGGAGAAAGAACGTGCCGCCGACGAGGAGCGCGAGATGCGTTACGAGCTGGCGCGAGCCATCGAGCACGTCAACCGCTTCGCCACGCTCGAGCCCGAGGAGTCCCGCGAGTTCGTCGAGGAACTGCTCGAACAGGAGAAAGTCGACGAGGCGACCGCCTACAAGATCGCCAACACGACGCCGCGTGACCGCGACGAACTCCGCGCCATCTACGCCCAGGAGCGCTTCTCGCTTTCGGGCGAGGAACTCGACGACATCCTCGACGTCGTCGCGAAGTACGTCTAACCCGGGGCCCGCGGCCGGTCGGCCGCTCCGGAACCGGAACCGAAATCGCGTCGCGGTCGGCGAATCGGCTGGGGCTTTTATGTATCCCGTCGCCGTATCGAAGTGTATGAGCGACTCCGAGAGCGGCGACCCGACCCCCGAGACCGACCAGGAGACGGGTGTCGTCCTCGACTACCTGCCACACGGTCGCACGGAAGACGACCGACCGCAGTACGAGAAGTCGCCGCTCGCGTACGTCCTGACCGAGTCCGAGTTCGGACTGCTCGAAATCCAGGTCGATTCCGACGCCGACGTCCAGATCGGCGACCGGATCCCGGTCCAGCGCGGCCCGGAGAGCCCGGTCGAACGCATCCGCACGATCGAGCACGACGACCTCCCCAGCGGCGCCCGCTCCGAACTGGAGTACGTCGTCGAGGAGATCGTCACCACCGACGAGGACCGGTTCGTCGACTTCTACAACGAGGCCCAGCCGATCACGCTGCGGCTCCACCAGTTGAACCTGCTGCCCGGCATCGGGAAGAAACTCCGGAACAACATCCTCGACCAGCGAGACCGGCGGCCGTTCCAGAACTTCGAGGATCTGGAAGCACGGGTCAGCGGGCTTCACAACCCCAGAGACGTGTTGGTCGAGCGCATCCTCGAGGAGTTGCGCGAGGACGACCTGAAGTACCGCACGTTCGTCGGCACGGACGATCAGGACTGACACGTTTTTGGTCGGCGAGCGACGAGTCCCGCCAATGACCGGTGGCCCCGCAGACGACGCCGCGCCGACGGCCGGCGAACGCGACCCCGACGCCTTGCTCGCCCGCGCCGGCGTGCGCGGCGACCCCGCCCGGGACCAGCACTTCCTCGTCGACGACCGCGTCCTCGACCGCCTCCCCGGATACGCCACGGAGATCGACGCCGACCTGCGCCACGTCCTCGAGATCGGCGGCGGGACCGGCGCGCTGACCGATCGCCTCTTGGCCGTCGCCGACCGCGTGACCGTCGTCGAACGGGACCCCGACCTCGCCGCCTTCCTCCGCGAGGAGTTCGCGGACGCGATCCGCGACCACCGACTGACCGTGATCGAGGGGGACGCCCTCGACGTCGACCTGCCCGACTTCTCCCTCTCGGTCTCGAACCTGCCGTACGGGGCGTCGAGCGAGATCGCGTTTCGCCTGCTGCCCCACGACCGGCCGCTCGTGCTCATGTTCCAGCAGGAGTTCGCCGAGCGGATGGCCGCCGAGCCGGGAACCGACGAGTACGGCCGGCTCTCGGTGACCGCGGGCCACTACGCCGACGTCGAGGTCGTCGAGCCGGTGCCGCCGGGTGCGTTCTCGCCGCCGCCCGCGGTCGACAGCGCCGTGGTGCGGACCCGGCCGCGCGACCCCGAGTACGACGTCCCGAACGACGACTTCTTCCTCGACTTCGTGACTGCCGTGTTCACCCAGCGCCGGAAGACGATGCGCAACGCCGTCCGGAACACGGCCCACATCTCGGGGCTGGGGGACCCCGACGCGGTCGTCGACGCCGCCGACGAGGACCTGATGGGAATGCGTGCCGGGAACGTCACGCCCGCCCAGTTCGCCGAACTGGCCACTCTGGCGTGGGAGGTGGGTGAGCCGACGTGAGCGCCCTCCTGATCGACGGGGTCCAGAACGCGTTCGTCTCGCGGACGAGCCGGCTGCTGGCGAGCCTGGCCGTCCTGCTCGGGCTGGCGGCGGTCGGCCTGGCGATCCGTCGGGTGGGGCCACTGCTCGAACGGCGGTTCTCAGCGGACGACACGGATGCGATCCAGGCCGTCGCCTTCAGCCTCGCAGCGGCGGCGGCCAGCGCGTTCCTGGTGATCGTCTGGCACGCCGTCGACGACGTCGAGACGAGTTTCGAGACGGTCAAGGTCGGCCCCACACAGGGCGTCCTGGCGCTGGTCGGCGTGCTGACGCTGATCGTGGCCTACACGATCACGCGCGTCAGCAAGGGGCTGCTGGAGACCCGGGGCGGCGACGTGCTCACGGCCCACCGGCGCGAGGTGATCCACCACCTCATCCAGCTTGCGGTCTACCTCTTCGCGGCCGTGTTCGTCATGTCGCTGGCCGGCGTCAACCCAGGGGACCTGCTGGTCGGGGCTGGCGTCATCGGTCTCGTGGTCGGCCTCGCTGCACGGCAGACCCTCGGCGCGGTGCTCGCCGGCTTCGTCCTCATCTTCGCCCGGCCGTTCGAGGTGGGCGACTGGATCGTCGTGGAGGACCGCGAGGGCGTCGTGACCGACGTCTCGCTGTTCAACACCCGCCTGCGGACCTACGACGACGAACACGTCCTGCTCCCGAACGACGAGGTGACCGCTACCCAGGTCGTCAACCGCTCGAAGTCGGGGCGGCTCCGGGTGTCCGTCGAGGTCGGTGTGGACTACGACGCGGACGTGACGCGCGCGGCCGAGGTCGCCGAGCAGGCCATGCGCGACTGCGAGGTGAAGCCGCTGCTCACCCAGCCCGAACCCGTCGTCGTCGGCAAGCAGTTCGACGACTCCGCGGTGATCCTTGAGTGTCGGTTCTGGATCTCGAACCCGAGCGCGCCGCGCAAGTGGCAGACCCAGACGGCGGTCATCGAGGCCATCAAGAACGCCTTCGACGCCGAGGGGATCAAGATCCCCTTCCCCCAGCGGGAACTGCTCGGCCGCGAGGAGGACGGCGGCCTCCGCCTCGCGGGCAACGGCGTCGACGTGGCGACCGGCGACTCCGGGTCAAGCGACACCGACGGCGACTCGGTGTCCGTGGACGGCGAGCGGTCCTCGGTGGAGAGCCAACGGGCCTCGACGAACGGCGACGAGGCCGAGGACCCGCAAACCGATGGGGAATCCGCGGACGGACAGTCGGCGTCGGGATCGGGGTCGGAGTCGGAGTCGGAATCGGGGTCGGAGGGGCGATGACCGACCTCGCCGAGCGTCGGGACCTCGATCAGGTGTACGGCCCCGCGGAGGACTCGCGGCTGCTGGCCGAGACGGTCGGCGAGTACGTGGGCGAGGGCGACCTGGTCCTCGACGTGGGCACCGGGAGCGGCTACGTCGCCAGCGTCGCAGCCGACGCCGGGGCCGACGTCGTGGGGTCGGACGTGAGTCCGCTGGCCTGCGAGGCGGCCCGCGAGAACGGCGTGCCCGTCGTGCAGGCGAACCTGAGCGAACCCTTTCGGGATGCCGTCTTCGACGCCGTGCTGTTCAACCCGCCCTACCTGCCGACGCCGCCCGAGGAGGAGCGGAACGACTGGATGGAGTACGCCCTCTCCGGGGGTGACGATGGCCGGGCGGTCATCGAACCCTTCCTCGACGACGTCGGTCGCGTCCTCGCCCCCGACGGCGCGGTCTACCTCCTGATCTCGTCGCTGACCGACCCGGACGCCGTCGCCGACTACGCCGCCGACCGCGGCCTCGACGCGGCCGAGGTCGCGAGCGAGAAACACGCCTTCGAGCGCCTCCTCGTCCTCCGGCTGACCCCCCGCGGGAAGGACGGCGAATAACTCGGGCGCATCAAACGGATTAGCAAATATTAAAGGCCGTCATTTCGTAGAGTGGTGCAATGCCAGAGGTAGTTACGACGACGCCGGGGCTGTATCCCCTGCCCGACTGGGCCAAGGACGAGCTCTCCGATCTGAAGGGCCACCAGAAGGCCGACCTGATCGACGGGACCGAGGGTGAGGCGGTGCAGGACGCCTACGGTCGCGTCCGGAGCGAGTACGTCGAGCGACAGCAGGACGCCGGCCTCGACCGGATCGTCGAGGGCCAGGGCCGCTGGGACGACATGATCGCCCACCCGCTCGCGGTCGCCGACGCCGTCGAGACGCGCGGCATCGTGCGCTACTACGACAACAACAACTTCTACCGGGAGCCGGTCGTCACCGACGACCTCGAGGCGACCGGCGACGTCGCCGCCGAGCTGGAGTCCGCCGGCGAACAGGTCGAGGAGGGCCTGCAGGCGGTTCTCCCCGGCCCGTACTCGCTCGCCGACCTCGCGACGGACGAGCACTACGGCGACGACGCCGAGTTCCTGGAGGCCGTCGCCGACTTCCTCGCCGCCGAGATCGCCGAGTTCCCCGACGTGGAGACGCTCTTCCTGCTCGAACCGTCGCTGGTCGAGAACGCACCGGACGACGGCGAGGACGCCCGCGCCAGCGAGGCCATCGACGCGGTGGCCGACGCGGCCGACGCCGAGGTCGTCGCCCACACCTACTGGGGCGCGCTGGAAGAGAAGGTCTACGCGCACCTGATGGACGCCGACGTCGACGCCATCGGCTTCGACTTCGTGGCCGACCACGAGGCGAACCTATACAACATCAGCGAGTACGGCACCAAGTCGGACGTGGCCCTCGGACTCGTCGACGGGCAGAACACCCGCGTCGAGGATCCGGGGACCATCGCCGAGCGCATCGACTGGGTCGACGAGAACACGCCCGGCTCGGACTTCGAGACGGTCTACGCGACGATCAACACGGAGACGTTCTACCTGCCGGTCAACCGCTTCGAGGAGAAACTCGACGCGCTGGCCGCAGTCACCGAAGAGGTGATCGAGGCATGAGCAACAACCGCGACCAGTTCCGCCCGGAGAACCACCCGCACGACCACTTCCTGCTGACGACGGTCGTCGGCAGTTACAAGAAGCCCAAGTGGCTCGACCGTGCCCGCGAACTTCTCGAGGACGAGGAGGCGAGCTTCGACGAGGAGGACTGGGCGGAAGCGACCGACGACGCCGCTCGCCTCATCACCGAGGAACACGAGCGATCCGGCCTCGACGCCGTCGTCGACGGCGAGATGCGGCGCAACGAGATGGTCGAGTACTTCGCCCACCTGATCGAGGGCTACGAGTTCAACGGCCGCGTCAAGGTCTGGGGCCACAACTACTTCGACAAGCCCTCCGTCGTCGAGGAGGTCGAGTACGACCAGGAGTGGCTCGTCGACGAGTTCGAGTTCACCGACTCCGTCTCCTCCCGCCCCGTGAAGGTGCCGATCACCGGCCCCTACACGCTCGCGAACTGGTCGTTCAACGAGGTCTACGACGACGACGAGCAGCTGGCCTACGACCTGGCCGACCTCGTCAACGAGGAGATCGAACGCCTCGTCGACGCCGGCGCGAAGTACATCCAGATCGACGAGCCCGCGCTGGCGACGACCCCCGACGACCACGCCATCGTCGGCGCGTGTCTCGACCGGATCGTCGACGAGATCCCCGACGACGTGCGCGTCGGCCTCCACGTCTGTTACGGCGACTACTCGCGCATCTACCCCGAGATGCTCGACTACCCCGTCGACGAGTACGACCTGGAACTCTGCAACGGCAACTACGAGCAACTCGACGTGTTCGTCGAGGACGAGTTCACGAAGGATCTCGCGCTCGGCGTCGTCGACGCCCACGTCGCCGAGGTCGAACCCGTCGAGGAGATCAAGGAGAACATCCTGAAGGGCTTCGAGGTCGTCCCGCCGGAGCGCCTGACCGTCTCGCCCGACTGCGGGCTGAAGCTCCTGCCCCGCGAGGTCGCCTACGGCAAGATGGAGAACATGGTCCAGGCCGCCCGCGAGGTCGAGGCCGAACTGGACGCCGGCGAGATCGACGTCGGCCTCGCCGCGCCGACGAGCGACTGAGTCCGTTCAGCTACATTTTTACCGCCATCGGCGGTTGGATCTGACATGGTATCCCGCAGTCGCGCCCTGTACCGACGCGTCCGCGGTACGGTCGCGGACGACCTCCGGGCCGACCCGTACCTCCCCTACGTCCTCCTGCTAGCTGTGGTACTCTGTAGCTTCTGGTTCTGGCACCGCATCCCCAACTTCGCGACCAGAGACGAGAAGAGCCGCCTGTTCGACGCGATGGTCCCCATCGGGCGCGTGCTGGCCGAACCCAGTATCGAGAGCCTCCAGAACGGCGTCGAGTGGAGCCGCGTCCCCTTCGGCGCGACGCTCTACCTGAACGCGCTTGCCCTCCTCCCCGTCGTGATCGTCGCCGCGCTCGTGGGCGACCTCTCGGCGTTCACGGACCTGGGCTATCCCAGCTACGAGTTCGGGTTCTACCCGGCGTGGGCGGCCACGCCCGAGTGGATCTGGACCTGGAGTCTGGCGTTCGTCCGCCTGTTCAACGTCGCGTTCGCCATCGGCGCGGTCTATCTGACCTACCGGATCGGAACGGCCGCCCGGGACCGGGCGACGGGTCGGCTGGCGGCCCTCCTCCTGACGCTTACCTTCGGCTTCCTGACTATCGCCCACGAGGGCGGCGAGGACATGCCCGCGCTCTTTTTCACACTGCTCGCGCTGTATCTGGTCCTGCGGTACGTCCAGACCGGCGACGGGACCGCCTTTCTGGCCGGGAGCGCGGCCGGCGGCGTCGCCATCGCGTTCAAACTCACGGCGGCGCCGGTCGTTCTCCTGATCGGGCTGGCCTACCTCCTCCGGGCGCACAGCGCGGATGCGGATCCGGTCGACGTCCTCCTCCAGCCGAAACTCCTGCTCGGCGGCGCGGTGTTCGGACTGGTCGCCATCCTGCTGGGCTTCCCGACTTTCCTCGTCGGCGGCGTCGATCTGTTCGTCGCCCGCGTCTTCGAAGGGTCGGCCGGGCGGATGAACCACCCGACGGGCCCCGACGCGCCGATCTGGTGGTGGTTCCTCCGCGGGTACTTCAGCGCGCTCTCACTGCCGCTTTTCGCCGCGGCCCTCGTCGGCGTCGTCGCGAGTCTCGAATCGGTGCGAGACCGGGCCACCAGCACCCACGCGGTCGCGCTCGCGTTCGCCGCGCTCACGACGTATCTCCTGCTTTTCTCCCGGTGGCACGACTTCCGGGTTCACCACCTCCTGCCGACCTTCCCGTTCATCGCCGTGTTGCTCGCCGTCTCGCTGGTCCGGTTCCGGGAGCGAAACCCGAAGATCGCCGCACCCGTGATCGCGCTCTTGCTCGTGACGACTGGCATCTACGCTGGCTACGGGACCGTCGGGTTCGCCTCGATGCCCCGCGACCAGGCCGAGGCGTGGCTGGAGGACGATGCCGACGAAAACGCGACCCTCGAAGTGTATCGTCGGGACTTCCAGGACGCCGCGATTCCCCACGGCATGCGCGTCAACCACCTCTTCGGGGAGGAAGACGAGGCCGAGGCGGCGGCGGTCGATCCCTGCCCAGAGTACATCCAGCTCGGCTACCGCGACCTGCTCTACCTGAAAGACGACACGTACTTCCGCAACGGCGAGGCCCAGAAGCGGTACATCCGGGAGTTGCTCTCCGGCGAGTACAACTACCGGATCGCCGCCGAGTTCGGGCCTCGGCCGCCGAACTTCGTCCCCGACCGGCCGACGCCCGGGTCGCTCACGGAGCTGTTCCGGCTGGGGCTGGTCCCGCAGACCGACCAGTTCGCCGACGAGCAGGAACTCGCCGCCAACCAGTACACGGTGATCCTCCGCCAGACCGGTGGCTGTGGCTACCGCATCGCGCCGTTCTGACGCCGTCGTGATGCACCCGGCCGACCCGGCGTCCCGTGACCGTGTTTATGGGCGTCCTCGGCGTACACTCTCGCACTGTTCCTGAATGTCCACGGACGCAGAACCCAGCGGCGCGACGCTCTCGTACCGCCACATCCTCGAACGGGAGATGGAGAACGCCCTGCAGGAGGTCGGGCGGCCGAGGACGGGGCTGTTCCTCTCGGGGCTGTCAGCGGGGCTGAACCTGAGCTTCGGCGCGCTGTTCATGGCGATGGCGCTCACCTTCAGCGGGGGATTCGCGTCCGATCTCGTCCAGCAGGCCGTGCTGGCCGCCGTCTCCGCGATCGCCTTCCTCTTCGTCGTCATCGGCCAGACCGAACTGTTCACCGCCCAGGCCACGATGGCGATCCTGCCGGTTCTGGACGGCCGCATCGGACTCCGGGCACTGGGGCGGCTCTGGGGGATCATCTACGTCGCCAACCTGCTCGGCTGTGCGGGCTTTTCGCTGCTGATCGCGACGGTCGGCCCGCCGATGGGCATCGTCGACCCTGGTGCTGCCGGGACGCTGGCCGACGCGCTGACCGGACTCCGGTGGTGGGTCGTCCTGGCCAGCGCCGTCGTGGCCGGGTGGCTGATGGGGCTTGCGACCTGGCTGGCCGCGGCCAGCCGCGACACCGTCGGCCGGGTCCTGATCGTGCTGCTCGTGACCGCGACGATCGGGTTCGGCCCGTTCCACCACGTCATCCTCGGGACGACGGAGTTGCTGACGGCCATGCTGCTCGGACAGGGCGTGAGTCCCGCCACCTTCGGCGCGTTCCTCGCGCTCGCGACCGTCGGCAACACCATCGGCGGCTCGGTCTTCGTCGGCCTGCTCAACTACGGCCACGTCGCACTCGCCGGCGACGAGGCCGACGTCGACTTCGAGGCCGAGACCGGCTCAGAGGAGGAGTGAGCGTCGATCAGGAGTCCGGCGCCAGCGACGACGTGTCGATCTTGAGCGACGGGTACCACCCCGCGACGGCCGGGAGGTAGGTCCCGAGGAACCGGTCGACGAAGACCACGGGGACGATAATCTCACCGGGGACGCCGAGCGCGACGAACACCGCCGTCGCCGTCGCCTCCGTGACGCCGATGCCGCCGGGCGTCAGTGGGAGCAGCGTCACGCTGTAGGCCGCGACCAGCACCACCGGCAGCAGGATCGCCGGTTCGAAGGCAGCGCCGAAGGCCCCCAGGAGGAGGACGACGCGGGCCGCGGGCGCGAGCACGAGCGCGCCGGTCCACCCGAGCGCGTACCGCAGCCAGACCCCCGGTGAGGCCGCCAGCGCGCGGAAGGCGTCCGTCGAGTCCGTCGTGAATTCGGTCAGCCCGCGGATCCGATCCGCCAGGGCCGATCCCACTCGCGGGACGAGGGCGGCGAGGCCAGCGATCCGGTCGAGGAGGACGTCCAGCAGTTCGAGGTTCGTCCCCGCGAGGAGGACGAACGCGCCGGCGGCGAGGTACAGCCCCGTCGAACCGGCGAGCAGGACGATCAGGCCGAACGGGAGCCGACCGAGCACGGCGAGCACGCCGACCGCGGCGGTGAGTCCGTACAGCACCGCGTAGATCCCGGTGTGGACGCCAGCGATCGCGGTGGCGTCGGTGTAGGCGATCCCCGTCTCGCTCCGGAGGACGAAGGGGGCCGCGACCCGGCCCGAGAGTCGCGAGGGCAGCAACTGGTTGACGAAGTTGACGATCAGGTCCGTGTTCGCGGCCTCCCTGAACCGCACCGGGCCGCGAGGATCGATCACCGCGTACCAGGTGTAAAAACGCGCGAGGAGGCCGGCGACGCTCACTGCCAGGACCGCGAGCACCGTCGTCGCGTCGAGAGTCGCGAGCAGATCTACGACGCGACCGAGATCCACCTGGGAGAGCAGCCACGCCAGCGCCGCCAGACCGAGGGCGTACTGCAGGATCGTGACCGCGATACCGCGACGTGACCGGCCGCTCACGCGTGCTCGCCCCCGTTACCCTCGGCCAGGGCGTCCTCGACGACGGTCCGCGCCGTCGTGAACTCGAAGTCCTGAGCGAGGATCCGTTCGACCGCCCGCTGCATCCACTCGCCGGTGTGGTAGTAGACGCGGCTGGGGACCCCTTCGACCTCGGGGAGGTCGACGAACTCCCAGGGGTGGACGTAGAGGACGGGTGCGATGCCCCGACGAGCGAGTAACTTCATCCCGAGGATCGTGTAGCGCGGGCCGAAAAAGCGCAGCCACGTGCCCGTCAGCGGGAGGCGAACGCCCGGCATCACGCTGGCGGGGAGTTCCAGTAGCCTGTCGGGCGCGTCCGGATCGACGTCCGTGGCTGGGGCGGGGCGGTCGAGATCGTACTCGCCGCCGTACCAGCCCGGAATCGCACGGCTGGCGACGACGCTCGAATCGTAGCTGTAGCCCGTCTCGGCGAGCAGGTCGAAGTGATCGGCCGTGATATCGAACGCCGGTGCCCGAAAGCCCGCGACGTCGGCGCCCGTCACGTCGGCCAGGAGTTCCCGCGATCGTCCGAGTTCCTCGCGGCGTTCGCTCGCGGAGAGCTCCGAGAGCAGGCGGTGGCTGTGGGTGTGGGATCCGATCTCGAAGCCGGCATCGGCGAGGGCCTGCACCTCTTCGGGGTACTCCTCGGCGACCGACGAGACGACGAAACAGGTTGCGCTCGCGTCGGCGTCCGCGAGGGTGCGGCGGAGGAAACGGCCGCCGTCGAGACCGAAGCCCGACTCGTCCATCTCGCCACTCGCGGACCGGTACGCGGGCGTCTGGGAGAACAGTTCGAAATCGATCGAGAGGACGGCGCGACTACTCATCCAGCTCCTCGAGTTCGCTACGCAGCAGACTCACTTCCTCGTTCAGCCGCGAGAGCCGGTCGTAGAGCTTCCCGATGCGGTTGACGAGGTACGTCACCAGCACGAACAGCGTCAGGTTCGAGACGACCAGGATGGCCCGCGCCTTCCACTCCAGTCCCAGCACGGTCGCGAGCACCTCGAAGACGTTGGGGAATATCGCGACGAACATGAGGCCGGCCCCGACGATCAGGGACATGACGAAGAGGGCGAGCGCCTCGCGGCCGGACTTGACGAGGAAGTAACCGTTGGCGAGGAAGCCGATCCCGACGAGCAGCGCGAGCAGGTTGACGACTGTGAAGTCCATCGTTATCGGAAGAGCAGGACCCTGAGGATCACGTCGGTCATCCGGATCGGGTAGAGGACGAAGGTGTCGAGCGAGAACTGCGACTCGCCCTCGTCTCTGGTCGGGATCTCGATGGAGATCTCTTTGATCCGGAAGTCCCGTTTGGCGGCCTCGAGGGTCTGTTCGACCGCCCAGTGTTTGTCCGATCGGTGCAGGATGGTCGCGAGCGCCGACACGCGATAGACCCGGAAGCCGCTCGTCACGTCCGTGATGTCGATGCCGCCGAGGACGTTGACCACGGTCGTGAAGAACTTGATCCCGAGTTTGCGCGTCAGCGAGTAGTCCTGGAAGCTCTCGTTGAGGTAGCGACTGGCGATCACCATGTCGCAGTCCTCGGCGGCCTCGAGCAGCGTCGGGATGTACTCGGGGTCGTGCTGCCCGTCGGCGTCGATCTGCATGACGAAGTCGTAGTCGTGGCGGATGGCGTACTGGTAGCCGGTCCTGACGGCACCGCCGACGCCCGTGTTGAACACGTGTTCGATCACCACTGCGCCGTGGTCGCGGGCGATCCGGGCGGTGCCGTCGCTCGACCCGTCGTCCACGACGACGACCTCGTCGACGTGTTCACGGGTCCCGTCGATCACGGAGCCGATGGTGTCGGCCTCGTCGTACGCGGGGATGACGGCGACGACGTCCACTGGTGGTGTTGCTCGCACCGGTTTACTTATTCCTGTCGTTCGAGCAAGCGGTGTGGTGGACGGTCGCGCAGGTGCGACGGACGGAAAGACATAGTTGCGTCCGTATCGACGGTCGAGCCATGACACGGACGTTCGTCGTCGGGCTCGACGGCGCGAGCTGGCGACTGCTCGACCCCTGGATCGAGGCCGGCGACCTGCCGAACATCGCTGCCCTCCGCGAGGAATCGGCCTGGGCCGAGACCCGCAGCTGTCTGCCGCCCGTGACCTTCCCCAACTGGAAGTGCTACTCCTCCGGGAAGGACCCCGGCGGCTTCGGCGTCTTCTGGTTCGAGCACGTCGACCTCGAGGCGGGTACCATCGAGGTGGCCAACGGCGGCGACTTCGACACCGTCGAACTCTGGGACTACCTCAACGACGAGGGCCAGACCGCCGGCGTCGTCAACATGCCCACGATGTACCCGCCCCGGGACATCGACGACCTGATCGTCGCCGGCGGGCCGGACGCCGTCGAGGGCGAGTACCGATCGATCTCCTCGGGCTACACCTCGCCCGAGTCGCTGGCCGCGGACCTCGAAGAGCGGTTCGACTACCAAGTCCACCCCGACCCGCTGCTGTCCTCGAACCAGGAGCGCGGCGCCGAGGTCGACGCCATCCTCGACCTGCTGGAGAAGCGCTTCGAGGTCGCCCTGACCCTGTTCGAGGAGGAAGACCTCGACTACGTCCACGTCACGCTCTTCTACCTCAACGTCCTCCACCACTTCTTCTGGGACGAGGAACCCACGAAACGCGCCTGGGAACTCGTCGACGAGTGGGTCGGGAAGCTGCGAGAACTGGAGGACACCAACCTCGTCCTGATGTCAGACCACGGCGCGGCCCCGACCCAGACGGAGTTCTACGTCAACGAGTGGTTGGCCGAGAACGGCTACCAGACCCGGACTCGCACCGTCGACGACTACCTCAAGCGGATCGGGATCGACCGGGAGAACGTCCTCGGGGCGGCGAAACGCGTCGGCGCGGTCGACCTGCTCGCCTCGGTCGTCCCCGAGCGGATTCAGGAGCTGGTCCCCCAGCGCGCGGGCCTCAAACGCTCCCGGAAACTCGGAGCCGTCGTGCTCGAGGAGACCCAGGCCGTCGCCAGCGCGCAGGGCCCGATCTACCTCAACCCCGACTTCGAAACCGAGTCCCTCCGCGAGGAACTGATCGCAGACCTCGAAGCGGTCGAGGACGAGCACGGCCCGATCTTCACCGACGTCTACCGCGGCGAGGAGGTCTACGAGGGCCCCTACCTCGACGAGGCGCCGGAGATCGTCGTCGACCAGCGCCCCGGCGTCCACGTCAACGACGGGATCGGCGGCGGCGAGATCACGGCCGGACCGGACCGCTGGGCCGCGGAGAACACGCCCCAGGGCATCTTCCTCGCGAACGGCCCCGACTTCGCCGACGCCGGGGAGCTCCGGGACGTGAGCATCCTCGACATCGCGCCCACCCTGCTGGTCGCCAGTGGCTGTGACGTGCCCGAGGACATGACCGGCAAGGTACTCGAGATCTTCGACGACGACCGCGAGTGGGACGAACGCGAGCCCCTGGCGCTCGCCGACGAGGACGACAGCCGCGACGACGAGGAGGTCACGGAACGGCTCAAGCAACTGGGCTACATGGAGTGAACGCCCGACTGCGGACACGGCGTCGAAAACCGCCCCGTCACTTTTCACCGCCGACTGCGTACTGGCGGGGCATGGACACAGCGGTCGCCCCCGAAGTGGAGGCCGTCGCCGCGGACATCGCGTCGATGGAGACGCGCGGGGCGGCGACCATCGCCCGCGCCGCAGCGGACGCACTCGCCGCCCAGGCCCGGGAGAGCGACGCCGAGACACCCTCGGAGTTCCGGGCCGAGATGACCGCGGCCGCGCGAACCCTCCACGACACGCGCCCGACCGCCGTTTCGCTCCCCAACGCCCTCCGCTACGTCTTTCAGGGGATGGACGGCACCACGGTCGAGAGCCTCCGCCAGTCGGCGGTCGATTCCGCCGAGACGTTCTGCGCGCAACTGGAACGCGCCCAGACCGACCTCGGGGAGATCGGGGCCAACCGCCTGCGCGACGGGGACACCGTCATGACCCACTGCCACTCGACGGACGCGCTGGCGTGCATCGAGGCCGCCCTCGACCAGGGGAAGGAGCTCTCGGCAATCGTCAAGGAGACCCGGCCGCGCAACCAGGGCCACATCACAGCCCAGCGATTGCGGGAACTCGACGTGCCGGTGACGCTGATCGTCGACAGCGCCGCACGGCGGTACCTCGACGAGGTCGATCACGTCCTCGTGGGCGCGGACTCGATAGCCGCCGACGGCTCGGTTATCAACAAGATCGGGACTGCAGGGCTCGCCGTCTCGGCCCGCGAGCGGGGCGTCCCGATCGTCACCGCAGCCCAGACGATCAAACTCCACCCGGACACGATGACCGGCCACACCGTCGAGATCGAGACCCGCGACGAGGCGGAGGTGATCGACGACGAGAGCCGGGCGGAGATCGGCGAGATCGAGGTGGAAAATCCGGCCTTCGACGTGACGCCGCCGCGGTACATGGACGCCATCGTCACCGAGCGCGGGCAGTTCCCGCCCGAGAGCATCGTCACGCTGATGCGCGAACTGTTCGGCGAGGCCACCGCCCGGCCGTGGGAGGAACCTGCATGAGAGGGGCATAGCGTGGCGCGGATCGTCTGTGCGGGCCACGTCAACTGGGACGTGACGCTCTCTGTCGACCGGTTGCCCGCGGCCGACGGCGAGGCCACCATCGCCGACCAGGCCCAGTCCTGCGGCGGCAGCGCCTGCAACGTCGCGACGGGGGTCGCCGCGCTCGGTGACGACCCCGCGATCCTCGGGAGCGTCGGCGACGACGAGCACGGCCACCTCGCCGAGCGCTCGCTCGACGACTCGGGCGTCGACTGCGGCCCGCTGGTGATCTCCGAGGGAGATACGGCCGTGAAGTACCTCGTCGTCGATCCGGCGGGGGAGGTCGCCGTCCTCGGCAACGAGGGGGCGAACGAGGCGTTCGCGGCCGACGACCTCGATTCGGAGACGCTCGGGGCCGCCGATCACCTCCACCTGACGAGCCAGGACCCGGACACGGCCGCCGCGCTCGCCGATCGAGCCCACGATCAGGAGATCTCCGTGAGCTTCGACCCCGGACGGCGGATCGACGCCCGCGACTTCGCGGCGCCGCTCGCGCGTGCCGACCTCGTGTTCGTCAACGAGCGCGAGGCCGCGACGGCCATCGAGGAGTACTTCGGCCCGGCCGACGACCTGACGAAGACCGTCGCGCTGAAACACGGCGCGGGCGGCGCGGAGGTGCTGACCCCCTGCGGACGGTACGCCAGTCACGACGGCTTCCCCGTCGAAGCCGTGGACACGACCGGCGCGGGCGACGCCTTCGCCGCCGGCTTCCTCTCCGTCTGGCTCGACGGCGGTGACGACCCGGACTACGATCGCTGTCTCGCCGTGGGGAACGCCTGCGGGGCGCTCGCGGCGGCCGAGCGCGGAGCGAAGGCCGAACTGTCCTGGGACCGAATCGAGGGTCTGCTCGCCAACTAGTATTCTCCTGACTCACCGCGGCGTCTCGGTCCCCCACTTCTCGACGGCCGTCGCGAGTTCCGGCACCTGCTCGGCCTTCGACTCGATGGACTCGCCGGCCGCGGCGGCGTCGACGGCCGCGCGGAGCGCCTTCGCCCCCGCGTGGGTTCCCTCGGGGTGGCCGTGGACCCCGCCGCCGGCCTGAATGCAGAGGTTCGTCCCGAGCCGATCGATCAACTCCGGGACGAGTCCGGGGTGGAGCCCGCCGGAGGCGACCGGGAGCACGTCGCGCAGGCCGTGCAGGTCGCCGTAGAGCCACTCGTTGATGCCGGCGGTGTCCTCGTTCTCGAGTTTGCCGAGGTCGGCGGTCCCGGTGTGCAACTGATCCGCACCGCACAGGCGCGTGATCTGCGCGAGGACGCGCATCGACACGCCGTGGTCGGGCACCCGGTCGAAGGCGGCGTGCATCGCCCGGTGGGCGTGGATCGCCAGGCCGTGCTCGTCGCAGCGCTCGCGCACCCGCTGGACCGCCGCCCAGCCGCAGGTGACGACGTCGACCATCACGTACTCGCCGCCGTGCTCCGCGACCAGATCGACCCGTTCGAGCATCCGGTGGGCGTCGGCCGTGACGTTCACGAGGTAGGACTTGCGTTCCCCCGTCTCATCCTCGGCTCGATCGCGCTGGGCCAGCGACTCGGTCAGGCGCTCCCTGAAGGGATTGAAATCCTGATCCGTGAGGTTCTCGTCGTCCTTGAGGAGGTCGAGGCCACCAGTCCAGGCCTGGTAGCCGATCTCCGCGTGCTGGTCGGTCGAGAGCCCGACCTTCGGTTTCGGGACCGTCGCCGTGATCGGTCGGTCGCCGGCGCCGAAGACTTCCTCTCGGACGCTCGTCCCGAACTGCGGCCCGGGGAAGGAAGTCGCCAGGGGTTCGGGCCACTCGCAGTCGAGGAGGCGGATGCGTTCGACGGCTTTCATCCCCAGGATGTTCCCGGCGATGCAGGAGAGCACCTGGGGCATGTTGCCGGCCTCGAACAGGGCGTCGGGGTAGGCGACGGTGACCGTCCCGCGCTCCTCGTCGATCTCGAAGGCCGTCGCCGAGAGGTCGGTGATCGACCCCTCGACCTGGAGTTCGGCCCACGTCCCGTTCGAGCTCTCGGAGGCGACGCGGCCGGCCGCCGCCTCGAGGTCCATGTCGCTCGCCGGCTCGACGGCGAAGGTACAGACGAGTTCCGAGTCGCGAGGGTCGTGGTCGAGGTCCAGGAAGTCCTCGTAGTTGATGCCGGGCATGCCACACCGTTGACCGCGGTGGGACTTAAAATACCGCCGGGAGCGAAACGGGTAAGGAGCAGGTTCGAGCAACGTGCAAGTGAGATGACCACGGCGCCCGCAGTCCGCGTCTCGCGCATGCTCAGCCAGATCGACGACCCGGAGCGGGCCACCCTGCTGCGCGGTCTCTGGCAGGTCTACCGGTTCGGGCTGCGCCTGGCGCGGGCCGTTCGGGCCTTCTTCACGCTGTTTCACCGCATGGTCCGGGCCTTCGCGCTGACGGTCGCCCGGCTCGTCGAGCTCTCCGTCGAACGCTTCACGAACTGACGCCGTCGCCGTCCCCTCGCTTCGTCGGTTCAGAGCGTGACCAGTAACGCAACGGCCAGTCCGACAGGCGCCGCGTAGATGCACCCGACGATCAGCAGACTCGCGCGGTCGTCCCTGAAACCGAGCCAGTGGCCGGCGAGACTGGCCAGGACGGCGAGGATCCCGATGACGGTCCAGTGCGTCGCGTACCCGGTCGTCCCCGTCAGCACGAAGACCGCGACCAGCGACGCGCCCGCGGTGGCGACGTAGTCGAACGCCCGCTCCCGTCGCACGGCCGCGCCGACGAGCGCCGCGAGGATCGGCGCGCCGAGGACGACGCTCACGAGCAGGCTCAGCGTCGATCCGGCCCCCGCTGCAAGCGGTACCGTCCCCCGCTCGTCCCGGTGGAGGTCGTTCAGCGAGCGCTCGGGCATAGACTCACTGGCCCGTCTGCCGGCAAATAACTATCCCCGGGACGAGTGGTCGCCTGCCGGAGGGGTCCCACAAAGGTCATTCCGCTCGGGCGATTACGTGTGTCGAGACGCCATGATGGCGACGACGCACGCGTTCGTCGGTGCCGCCCTGGCCAGCGTGACGGTCCTCGTCGCTCCCGAGGTCGCCCCGGCGGCGATGACCGCCGGCTTCCTCGGTGGCCTGCTCCCGGACCTCGATCTGGCCTTCGAGCACCGCCGAACCTTCCACTTCCCTGTCCTGGCACCGCTCTGTGCCCTCCCCGTCATCGGCCTGGCCGCGGTCGCGCCGTCACCGACGACGATCACCCTGGCCGCGTTCGCGGTCGGACTCGGCGTGCACGCCACGACGGATATCTTCGGCGGCAGCACCGAGCCGTGCCCGTGGCGCTACACCTGCGACCGGGCCGTCTACGACCACCTCCGCGGCAACTGGCTGGACGCTCGCCGCTGGATCCGGTACGACGGCGCCCCCGAGGACCTCCTGGTGGCGGGCGTCGCCGCCCTCCCGATGCTCCTGCTCGGCTCCACCGCGAACCGATCGCTGGCGCTGGGTGCACTGGCCCTCTCCGCGGGCTACGTCCTGATCCGCAAGCGGCTCTGGGACGTCGTCGACGTCCTCAGGCGGATCTGTCCGGAACCGCTCGAGCGGTTCCTGCCGGTCCGCGAGTGGCCGACCGAGGAACCGTGAGCGATCGGCCTCCGATGGCTCACGGTGACAGATACCAGCCGAACAGGAGCGGCGAGAAGAGGAGCGCCAGCGGGACCGCGATCCAGACCTGTCCGGCCAGCACGTTGTACTGTCCCACGGTCACCGAGACCGGCGTCCCCTCGACGTAACCGACCAGGAACTCGAATCCGACCGTCAGCACAGTCCAGACGACGCCGACGAGCAGCAACTCCGCCCACGTGTACTCGACGGGCGTCCACGAGAAGTACGCCCCCGACAGGACGAGGATGGCCGTCACCAGGACGGCGGTGCTGAGGACGTGCCCGGCGTACTCTCCGGTACGGGGGATCAGGACGACCTCGCGGATCCCACCGTTGACGACCGCGACGACGGCCATGACGACCCAGAGTCCGAGCGGGTACAGGATGGCCCGAACTGACTGATGCTGCAGTGTCGACAGGAGAGTCATTCCGCTATCGGTACACGTCGCCGCATAATAGGTTCGGTGGGGTCGCCCCGACAGTGAGGCTGCGGTCCCCGCGTCAGTGATCGACGTCTTCGTAGACCCACGTCGCGTCCGACTTCTCCCAGTCGACGAGTTCCTCCTCGTCGAAGAACAGGTCGATCTCCCGTTCGTTCGCACCGGGGTCCTCGTGGTCGGAGCCGTGGATGACGTTCTGCCCGAGGTCCAGGCCGAGGTCGCCCCGGATCGTTCCGGGCTGGGCCTCGGCGGGGTCCGTCGTTCCCATCATCTGTCGGACCTGCCGGGTGGCGTCGGCGCCCTCCCAGACCATGGCCATCACCGGACCGGAGGTGATGAACTCGACAAGGCCGTCGAAGAAGGGCTTGTCCTCGTGTTCACCGTAGTGCTCGTGGGCGAGTTCCTCGTCGATCTGCATGAACTTCGCGCCGGCGAGCTTCAGCCCGCGCTCTTCGAGGCGACCGATGATTTCGCCCACCAGTCCGCGCTGGACTCCGTCGGGCTTTACCATCACGAACGTCCGCTCGTCGTGGTGGCTCATTTACGCCTCGGCCTCCTCCTCTTCGGCCTCTTCCTCGTCGCCGTCGTCGGCCGCCTCGTCCTCGTCGACCGCTTCGGATTCGGCGTCTTCGAGGTCGGGGGCCGCGTCCGAGTCCTCGACGGCTTCGTCCTCGGCCGCTTCGGATTCGGCGGGTTCTTCCTCGGCTTCGGGTGCTTCCTCGGTCTCGTCCTCGGCGGGTTCGTCCGCTGTCTCGGCGGCGCGCTTGCTGCCGGCGCTCCGGCCGGACGCGGTCCACTCCACGTCGCGGGCCTCGCGGCCGAGGTCGGCGTTCTTCTCGCACTTCGAGGAGCAGAACATGACGGTCGAGCCGTCGTTCTGCACGAGCATGGTCCCGGTGCCGGGTTCGATATCGTCGCCACAGAAGTCACAGTCGCGAGTTCGTGGCATTATTGTCCTCCGATCTGATCGGCCTCGCGGGCCGTCTCCCGGAGCTGTAGCACGTCGCCCTCGCGGACCGGACCGAGGACGTTCCGGGTGATGATTCGGCCCTGGTTCTCGCCTTCGCGGATGCGACACTTGACCTGCATGGCCTCCCCGTGCATACCGGTTCGGCCGACGACTTCGATGACCTCCGCTGGCGTCGAGCCGCCGTCGCCTTCGGTTTCTTCAGCGCTCATCGCTGATCACTCACTGAAGGTCCTCGAGCTTCCCTGCGATGTCGTCGACGTCCTCGCTGGCGTCGCCGGCGGTGACGATGGCCGCGGCGGCGCTCCCGACTTCCAGCCCGGCCGCGTGTCCCACGTCGGACTGGGACTCGACGAACAGATAGGGGACGTCCTTCTCGTCGGCCAGCTCGGGGAGGTGCATCACGATCTCCTCCGGCTGGACGTCTTCGGCGACGAAGACGAGTTCCGCGTTACCTCGCTCGACGGCTTTGGTCGTCTCGTTCGTACCCTTCTTTACAACTCCTGTGTCCCGTGCGACCTCGAGCGCCTCGAGGGCGTCTTCGGCGAGGTCGGCTGGGACGTCGAAATCGACGTATACTGACATTGTATTCACCTCCCGCGCGTGGGCTCGCACTCCCCCGCCTGATAGTCCTGAGAGGCTAGGAGCATCATCAACCCCGCGCAGGCTGTATCCCTTCATTGGCTATCCCCCGCTAAAAGCGCTTTCGATGCCGTCACTGCCGTGTCAGCCCTCCACACATGAGTTACGGGCCAACTGAGCCGCGGTCAGGGGTCGCGAGTGAATGCTGACAGGGAATCGATACGATCGTGAGCCTCCGCGACCAGTTCGTCGACGATCTCGGCGGCGGGCCGGACCGCCCCGGTCAGATCGGCGCTCTGTCCGGCGTACATCGCGAGCGATTCCACGTCGCCGTCCATGCCGGCCAGCGGCGGATCGTCGTCGTACCGCGCGACCGGGTGCCCGTCCCCGTACCGAGCGACCGCTTCGCCCTCGCCCGGGCGCTCCCCAGCGGGCGGTTCGCCCGCCTCGGTCCAGTCCTGGTACGTGCTGTTTGCCAGCGTTCTGTGGGGCTGGCCCGGCCAGCCACCGTCGTACAGTTCCGAGCGCACGGCGTCGAGCGCGTCGGCGTCCCTGACGGCCCGCTGGTAGTCCGCGTGTGCCCGGGACTCGGTCGCGGTCACGAATCGCGTGCCGAGCCAGGCACCGTCGGCCCCGAGTGCGAGTGCCGCGGCCAGCCCTCGACCGTCGGCGATGCCACCGGCAGCGATCACTGGGACGTCTTCGGCGGTGGCGTCCGCCACCGCAGGGACGAGCGGCATCGTCGCCACGTCGCTCTGGACGTGCCCGCCGGCCTCCCAGCCCTGACTGACGAGCACGTCGACGCCCGCGTCCACTGCCTCGCGCGCCTCCGCTGCACTCCCGACTGTCTGTACCACTGTCCCGCCGGCCTCGTGGACCCGGTCGACGTACGGCGCGGCGTCGCCGAAGGAAAACGAGACGATCTCGGCACCCGCGTCGAGACAGGTCTCCAGGTGGGCCCCGGTCTCGTGGATCGTCGTATCCGGATCGAGGACGAGATTCACGCCGAAGGGGCGATCGGTGCGCTCGCGGGTCGCTTCGATCACCGATTCGGTCGCATCGAGCGGGAGCCACGTGACGGCGAGGGTCCCGAGACCGCCGGCCTCGGAGACCGCGGCCGCGAGTTCGGGGCAGGAGACGCTCCCGATGGGAGCCTGCACCACCGGGACATCGATTCCGAGCCGGTCGCAGAGCGGCGTCCGTAGCGTCGACATACACGCAGTTCCGGGGCCGCGCAATTCAGTGTTCGGGCCCGGAGACCGCCGAGACCGCCAGACACAAGCCCGAGCCCCCTCGATAGGGCGTATGCTCGACGGCGTCGTCAGCCGACTGCGCGAGGAGGCCCGCGAGACCGGCGAGCGCCGGTTGCTCGTCCTCGCCGGGGAACCCGATCGGACCCGCTCGCTCGCCGCCGACGCGCTCGACGCGGCCGCCGTGGACCCGGCCGACGCGACGCTGATCGCCCCGGAGCCGGTTCTCGACTGCGACCACCTGCCGCCCGAGCGCTCGGCGGAGTTGCTCGGGCGCACTCGCGACGCCGTCGTCCTGGACCTGCACGCGGCCTGCGGACCGAACGTCATCGGCCGCGCCGTCGGCGCCGTCGACGGCGGCGGACTTTTGATACTCTCGACGCCATCCCTCGACGACTGGCCCGACCGGCGCGACGAATTCGACGCGGGGCTGGCGGCCCCACCCGCCGAGGTGTCAGCGGTCACCGGCCACTTCAGACGGCGACTCGTCGAGACGCTCCGGGTCCACCCCGGCATCGCCATCGTCGACGCCGACGAGGAGCGGGTCGAACGCGACGGGCTGACCCACCCCGCTCCCCGACTCCCTCGCGAGCCGGTTCCGGAAGCCGGGACGCGCCGGTTTCCCGACGCCGTCTACGCCGCCTGCCTGACCGCAGATCAGGCGAACGCCGTCGAGGCGCTGGAGGCCCTCGACGCCGAAGGAAGCGCCGTCGTCGTGGAGGCAGACCGCGGTCGCGGGAAGTCGAGCGCCGCTGGACTGGCAGCCGGTGCCCTGGCGCTCGCCGGGCGGGACGTCCTGGTGACAGCACCGGCCTACAGGAACGCGGCGGAAGTCCTCGCCCGCGCACGCGAACGACTCGCTGACGCGGACGCCCTCGTCGACGTCGACGACCCGGAGACGCCCCACGAGTTGCGTGCTCCGGAAGGCCGGGTCCGGTTCCGACGAGCGGTCGAGGCGGTCGACCTGCCCGGCGACCCCGACGCGGTGATCGTCGACGAGGCGGCCGCACTCCCGGTTCACCTCCTCGCCGACTTCCTCGACGCCCCCGCGGTCGCGTTCGCGACGACGGTCCACGGCTACGAGGGCGCCGGCCGGGGGTTCTCGGTCCGGTTTCGCGATCGGCTGGCCGAGAGCGACTTCGAGGTGACGGAGACGCGCCTGGCCGAACCGATCCGCTACGCCGCCGGCGATCCGGTCGAGGTGTGGGCGTTCCGGGCGCTCCTGCTCGACGCCGGGCCGCCGGTGGACACGCTCGTGACCGACGCGACGCCGGAGACCGTCGAGTACGAGCGACTCGCCCCGGCCGACCTGCTGGCCGACGAACACCTGCTGCGCGAGGCGTTCGGGCTGCTCGTGCTCGCGCACTACCGGACGGAACCCGACGACCTGGCGCGGGTCCTCGACGCGCCCAACGTCACCGTCCGGGCGCTGCTGCACGACGGCCACGTCGTTTCCGTGGCCCTGCTGGCTCGCGAGGGCAGCCTCGACGCAGAAACCCGGGCCGAGATGTACGACGGCGGGCGTATCCGCGGGAACATGCTGCCGGACGTGCTCACCACCCAGCTACGGGACGAGTCGGCGGGCATTCCTGTGGGCCAGCGCGTCCTCCGGATCGCGACCCACCACGCGGCCCGATCCCGCGGCCTAGGCTCGCGGTTGCTCGCCGAGATCCGCGCCGAGTTCGAGGACTCCGTCGACTGGCTCGGCGTGGGCTACGGCGCGACCCCCGACCTGCTCGACTTCTGGGCCGAGAACGGGTACCGGCCTGTGCACCTCTCGACGACTCGTAACGACGAGAGCGGGGAGTACTCCGCGCTGATGCTCGATCCCGCGAGTGAGGCCGGACGAGACCTATTCGAACGCCACGCCGACCAGTTCCTGTCACGGATCGGTGGCGTGCTCGCCGACCCGCTCGCGGACCTCGACCCGGACGTGGCGCGGGCCACTCTCGACGCGCTCGACCGGACGGTCGACCCGGAACTCGACGACTGGGAGTGGCGCCACGTCGCGAGCGCGGCCTTCGGTCCCGGCCTGTTCGACGCCGCGCCCGAGTCCTACCGACGGCTCACCCTGACGTACTTCGCGAGCGACGTCGACCTCGGGCTCTCCGCGCGCGAGGAGCGGCTCCTCGTCGCCAAACCGCTCCAGGGACGGCCCTGGGACGCCGTCGCAAATCGACTCGACTACCACTCGACGGCGGGGGCGATGCGGGCGCTGGGCGACGCGCTCGAACCGATCGTCGACGAGTTCGGCCCGGCGGCCGCGCGCACGGAGGCCGATCGGTACCGATGACCGGCGTCGTCCTCACCACCGTCCTCGGTCTCGACCTGCTCGCGTGGGTCGCGCTCGGCCTGGCGCTGGTCGGGGTCGTCGGGAGCCTCGTCCCGCTGGTCCCCGGCGCCCTGCTCTCGGTCTCGGGCGTCCTCCTCTACTGGTGGTCGACCGGCTACGCGGATCCCAGCCTGCCCGTCCTGATCGCCCTCGTGTCGCTGGGCCTGGTCGTAATCGCCGTCGACTGGTTCGCCGGCGCCATCTCGGCGAAGGTCAGTGGGGCCGGCACGGGCACGACCGTCCTGGCGGGCGTCGCGGGGTTCGCCCTCTTCTTCGTCGCCGGCCCCGTCGGCATCTTCGCCGGCGTCGCAGGGGTGGTCTTCCTCGCCGAGTTACGGCGGACCGGCGACGCGGGTTCGAGCGCCCGCACTGCCGCGTACACGACCGTCGGGATGTTCGCGAGCACCGTCGCACAGTTCCTGCTGACGGGCCTGCTCTTCCTGGGGTTCCTGCTCGCCGTCGTGCTCTGAGTCGCCAGCGGACTCACTGCCGTCGGGTCCCCAGCGCAACGGCTGTAAGGTAGCCCCTCGAAGCGGTCGTATGGCGGCGTGTACGGAACCGGATTGTGAGGAGTCAGCGAGCGTGCGGCTGCACATCCCGTGGGACGAGAATCGGGTCGTCTGTGCCGGGCACGCTCGGGTCTGGGCGCAAAAAGACGGGGTCGTCGCCGATCCGCTAGAGGACTTCGACAGCTAGAGGTCGATCTCCATCATCACTTCGTCGATGTAGTCGCCGCCGAGCTTGTAGTGGTCTTCCCGACGCGCGGCCTCCTCCCAGCCGTGTTCCTTCAGGAACGCGATGGCGCCCTCGTTGGTCGAGGGGATGCTGTTGTAGATGCGCTCGTACCCCTGCTGGGCGGCCCACTCCAGACCGCGCTGGAGGAGGTGGCTGCCGATGCCGTTCCCGCGGTACTCGTCGAGGACGCCGACCGTCAGCTCGGCGGTGTGGGACAGCTTCTCCATCTCCGGGTGTTCGAGGTGGACCCAGCCGACGACGTCGCCCTCGACACAGGCGACGAAGAACATCCGCGATTCGAGTTCGTTGTGCCGCAGGAGGACCTCCTCGTGGTCGATCATGTCGGCCACGCTCTCGGCGACGACGTAGGTCCCCGCGTCGATGGCCGACCGCATCACGCCGACGATGCCCGTCATGTCCGCCTGCCGGGCCTGTCTGATCGTGTACTCGACATCCTCGACCGCGTACTCCTCCTCGGCGGCCTCGTCGTATGCGATCTGGAGGTGGCCGTCTTCGGCCTCCTCGAGGACCCCGTCGCGTTTCAGGATCGCGACGTGGTGCCCGAACTCCCGTGGATCCATCTTCAGCGCGTCTCGTGCCTCCTCCTGTGCGACGTCCCCGTGACTCTCCACGTACTCGTATACGTCCTTGCGCCCGCGGTGATCGAACTCCAGTTGCTCCGTAAGCTCCATGTGGGCTGTTACCAGCCCGCAGTACTTAACTGTTGATGCGGCTACGAGTCTCCGCGGTTACGAGTTTTCCGGCGGCCAACACGAGGAGCGAACCGCCCCGATATCGCCCGATTCGAGCGTTCAGGCGGTGGGTTCGGGGGGCGTGTACCACCAGGCCCACGCGATCAGGACTACCTGCAGCGGGAGTCGCCCCCAGCGACCCAGCGTCGACGGATCGGCGATCGGCCCGGGCGCGCCCTGGATCACCACGCCCGACATCGCCATGTAGACGTTCGCGGGGAAGACGGCGAGCAGGAGGGCCACGAGCCCCCAGGCGGCGATCCTGCGCGTTCGCGGAACCATCACGCCGATCCCGAGCGCGATTTCGGCCACGCCGGAGAGGTACACCAGGCCAGTGGGCCACGGGAGTTGCGGCGGGACGATCTGCACGTACAGCTCCGGAACGAGGAAGTGCAACACCCCGGCGATCACGTAGGCGGTCCCCATGAGGTAGACGAGCGGCGTTTTCGCCCGCCCGACCCCGATAGTCGACGTCGACACGTCAGGTCATCGCGACCGTTCGGGTTTGGGTCTTCGCATCTCGATTCGGGTCTTCACTCCCCGTCTCCGGACCCGGTCCGCTCGGGAACGCCCGTCAGCACCGCGGCCACGTCGCCGACGTTGTGGGTGTCGAGCAGCAACTCCGCGGCCTCGCGGACGGTCGTGTCGGGGGCCGTCTCGACGCCGTAGCAGGCCGCGTACAGGGAGAGGTAACCGTTGAGCGCCTCGTGGAGCAGGTCGAACTCCCGCTCGGTGAAGCGGACGTCCTCGTCGCCTGCGCGGGCGTCCACGTAGACCATGACCGCCGGGCCGACCCCCTCGCGGCAGTACTCCATCGCCGCGTCGGCGGCCGGTGGGTCGGTCGGGGGCTCGAACGCGGCCCGGTCCGCCCGATAGCGTTCGACGACCGATTCGATGCGGCGGTGATACGACGAGTGCTGGTCTGCCATCGAGCGAGATCGAACCTCAGCCCTGGTTGTACTCGACGCCCTTGCCGCCGGCGGGGTGTTCCCACTCCGTGTCGGCGACGATGGCGCAGGTGCCGCACTCGACGCAGGGCTGGGTGTCGAGGCTCACGAGGTGTTCCTCGTGGCCGTTCGTCTGCACCTTCTCGTCGCGGTAGCAGCCCCCACCGAAGTCCTTGGCGCTGACCGGGCACGCCGCGACGGCCGCCCCGCTGGCCTCGAAGGAGTTGTCGAGGAGTTCGATGTGGGGGTCGCCCACGTCGTAGGTCAGGTCGCCGATGCGGTCGGCCAGGTCCGGCGGCTCGATCTCGTTGTCGCCGTCGACCGGCGTCCCGAGCGTCTCTGCGATCACCGTCGGCGCGGTCACGTACGGCGTCTTCGTGTCGGGCATGACCGCCATCACGAACGGCGAGTTGAACGCGCGCTTGAGGACGCCCAGCCGGTCTGCCGCCCTGATTCCCAGCCGACCGACCGCCGAGTCGACGAGCCGGTCGGTCACCGACGCGACCGCGCCCCGCTCGGCGACGGCGCTCGCGGCCGTGTACTGCGTCGGCCGGAGCTTCTTCATGACGCCCTCGTCGCGGAGTTTCGTCTCGTAGCGCTGGCCGGCCTCGGTCGCTCGGCCACGGGAGTCGGCCTCGACGTACGCCTCAGCGGCGAGCGCGCCCGCCGACACCGCGTGGTTCATCCCCTTGATGATCGGCCCCTGGGCCTGCATCTGCCCCGCGGCGTCGCCGACGAGCATGAGCCGCCCCCGGTGGGGCGAGGGGTTGGCCACCTTCTTCGAGTCCGGGACGAGTTTCGCCCCGTACTCCAGTTCCTCGTAGTCGCCCTGGAGCCACTGGTCCAGCAACGGATGGGTGAGCAGCGCGTCGAGCAGTTCGTGGGGTTCGGCCGCCTCGGCGACCAGCGAATCGAGGTGGAAGACGGTCCCGATGGACAGCGAGTCCTCGTTCGTGTAGCAGAAGCCGCCGCCCCGGACGTCCTCGAAGAGGTCGCCCGAGAACAGGTGGGCCGCGCCCTCGTCTTCGTCGACGCCGAACCGCTCCGCGATGGCGTCCTCGGGCATGTCGACGACGGCCTTGACCCCCTGGAACCACTCCTCGGGGTCCTCCCAGTCCATCAGGCCGGCGTCGCGAGCCAGTTCGGAGTTGACGCCGTCGGCGGCGATGATGGTGTCGGCTTTGATCGGATCCAGTTCCTCGCAGGTGACGCCGACGATCTCGCCGGCTTCCCGGAGCAGGCCGTCGACGCGGACGTCGGTCAGCAGGCCGCCACCGGTCTCGCGGGTCATCTCGTGGACCCGGTCTTCGAGCCAGCCGTCCATCTGGCGGCGGAGGACCGCGTCGGACCACTCCGTGTCGTGTTCGTGGAGGTCCGTCAGGTCGATCGTCTCGACCTTGCGGCCAGCCACGTTGTGGAGGTAGTACTCCGTGACGGGCCGTTCGCTCGCCTCGGCCCGGAACTCGGGAAAGAGGCCGTCGATGGTGTACGGCGCGGACGATTCGGCGTAGAGCAGGCCGCCCGAGACGTTCTTCGAGCCCGCCTCCACCCCGCGTTCGAGGACCAGCGTCTCCACGTCGTTCTGTGCCAGCGTCGCCGCCGCGGCCGCGCCGCCGGGACCGGCTCCCACGACGACGGCTTCGTAGTGTTCGTAGTCGTCAGTCATCAGATGCACCTCCAGCCAGCGCCTTCAGGTCCAGTTCGCCTTTCTCCAGGGAGTCGGTCAGCTCGGGCAGGATCTCGAAGAGGTCGCCCTCGACGAAGTAGTCCGAGAAGCCGACGATGTCGGCCTCGGGGTCGGTGTTGATCGCGATGATCGTGTCCGATTCGTCCATCCCGACCTTGTGCTGGACGGCCCCGGAGATGCCCGCGGCGATGTACACGTCCGGTTCGACCTCCTGGCCGGACTCGCCGATCTGTCGCTCCTCGGCCACGTACTGCTCGACGTGGCCAGCGAACTGGTAGGAGGCCGTGATGACCCCCCGGGAGAGTCCGAGGTCCGCTTCCTCGAACTGGTCGACCAGATCCAGGCCCAGTTCGATCCCCTCGGTCGGCCGGTCGCCGATACCACGGCCCAGCGCGACGATCACGTCGTTCCCGGTGAGATCGACGCCGCCCTCGAGCTGGTCGTGGTCGGTGACCTCGACCTGGAACCAGTCCTCGTCGAGGGGCATCTCGTGTTCGATCACCTCTCCCTCCCGTTCGGGGTCGGGATCGGGCACGTCGAAACTGCCGGGAATCACCGACGCCCCCTGCGGGTGGAACTCCCGGCCGGGCTTGTCCAGACAGAGGATCGTCGAGTACTCGAACCCGGAGAAGTCCGGGCGCTTCATGTGGAGCACCCGCTGGAACTCGACCGTCTCGCCGGGTTTGCCGGTCTTCGCCGGGTTCGAGATGTTGGCGGCCTCGATGAACAGGTCCGAACAGTCAGAGGCCAGCCCCGAGTCGAATTCGGCCTGGGCCAGCGCCGAGAGGTCCCGGCCGTTGTTGGTCGCCGGGAAGACCGTGTAGCGCGGTTCGTCGTACTCGCGCCAGTCGTCCTCGGCCCTGTCCTCGCGGCCGAACGGGTGGCCGCCGTTGCGCGCCATGTCACAGAATATCTCCGTGTAGGGCGTGTGTCGGAACCTGGTCAGGCGCTCGTCTTCGTGGTAGAGCACCCGATCGGCGCCGTACGTAATGCACTCCTCGGCCAGGTCGCCGACGCCGTCGCCGATCAGGACCGCGATGACTGACTCCGATTCGTCGTACTGCTCGTTGTACCCGTCGACGAGTTCACGGGCCTTCCCGAGCATCTCCTTCGAGACGTCGATCAACTGCCCCTGCTGGGTCTCGCAGTAGACCCACATGTCCCGATAGTCGCCGCCTTCGAGCGCGCGGACGTGCTTCTTGTCCGCCGTCGGGTGGTCGAGTTCCGGGTACTTCTCCTCGGGGTCCTCGATCACCACTTCCTCGCTCTCGCCGTCGTCGCTCCCCTGCAAGTCGTCGATGCGACCCTCGATCTGGCTCTTTGCCGTCTTGCGGTCCTGGCCCGCTTCCTCGCGTTCCAGCAGGTCCTCGAGGACCTCGACGTCCTCGATGTCCCGGACCATGTTCGCCACGTCGGCGACGGTCATGTCGTCGAGGTCGGCGTCGCTCGGATCGACGTCCTCGTCGTCTCCCTCGACCTTCTCGAGGCGGTCCTCGATGAGCGTCTTCACTGGCGCGCGGTCCTCGCCGTCCTCCTCGGCCTCGAGCATCGCGCGCAGTTCGTCGGCGTCGTCGACGTCTTTGATCTTCGGTCCCAGGTCGGCGATGTCGTGTTCGGTCGGATCGATCTCCATGGTCAGTCGGCCTCCGCGTAGGGCTGCAGTTCCTCGAACAGCGATTCCATCCCCTCCTCGTCACCGGGTTCGATCACCGTGGCCTCCCGCTCGGAGGGCGCCTTCGGGATCGGGTCGACCCCGGAGACGATGGTGGGCGAGCCGTCCAGGCCGATGAAGTCCGGGTCGAGGTTCAGCGCCTCCTGGTTCCAGACCGTGACGTCCTCGTCCAGATCCAGCGCCTCGGCGCGCTGCTCGGTCTCCGCGCGGAGGTCCTTGTGCCGGAGCCGGTGATCGGCCTTCCGGTAGGTCGGCTCGAACTCCGGGTCCGCGACGACGAAGCAGGGCAGGGGCGCCTCGACCGTCTCGATCTCCTCGACGTCGCCCTCGACGAGCCGTTTGGCCCGCAGGGTTCCCTCCTCCTCGTCGATGTCGAGCGCGACGACGTGAGTGACGATGGGCCAGTCCTGACACCAGCAGGTCTGGGGTCCGGTGTGGCCCGTCTCCCCGTCCGCGGTCTTGAACCCCGCGAACACGACGTCTGGTTCCTCGTCGAGGTGGTCGATCCCCGTCGAGAGGGTGATCGAGGTGGCCCAGGTGTCGGCCGCCCCCATCTCGCGGTCCGAGAGGAGGTAGAGGTCGTCGGCGTAGACGTCACGCATGCCCTCTTCGAGGACCTCCTTGTAGCCCGGCGGGCCCATGCTCATCAGCGAGACGGTGCCGCCGTGACGGACCTTCGTCTGGAGGGCCGCCTCCAGCGCGTGCTTGTCGTTGGGGTTCATCACCGTCGGTGTCTTCCCGCGCTCGAGGTGTCCGTCCTCGTCGAACGACACCTGTCCTTCCCGGAAGTCCGGGACGCCTTTCGTGAGTACTAGTGTGTGCATAGATATCGCGCCTGTTGGGTGAACATCTCTACCACTGTCTTCCTGCTATTTTGGTATTGTGCTTTTTCCGGCCCATTGAGAACCGTAGAAGGGTGTATCAGTCGCTCTCCGGGGGGAAAACGAGGCGGCAGGGTGTCCGTTCAGATGCGACCGGCGCGACCGGGATCGACGTCGATGGCGTCGACGGGACAGACGTCGACACAGAGCATGCAGTCGATGCACTGTTCTTCCTTCGCGGGGTCGGCCTTGATCTCACTCTCGGGGTGGTCCGGCGTGTCGACCCACTCGAACACGTCGACCGGGCAGTCCTCGAGACAGGCGCCGTCCGCGATGCAGATGTCGAAGTCCACGGCGACGTGTGTCCCGTGAATGCCCAGCGTCTCCGGCTCTTCGACGGGTCCCCACACCTGGTGGCCCTCGTGTTCCTCCGCTACCTCCCTGTTCTGTTCGAACTCCGGATCGATGGCCATTGGTATCTAATGGCTAGCTTCGCGGGCAAGTACTTAAAGGTTAGACCGAACGCCACGTGGCGGGTCCAGCGATCAGCGCAGACCCGCGATCTGCTGGCGCTTGTACGCGTAGTACCCGAGGACGAGCACCTGAATCGGAAGCAGGGCGGTGCCGATCAGCGTGGCGAACCACATCCCGAGGAGGTAGTTTGCGGGGTTGAGTTTGCCGGATTGCTCTCTGGCCGCCTTCTCGTGGAGGAATCGCGCGTCCATGTAGATCGTCGCAGCGACCGGCCCCGAGAGCACGATCGCCGCGGGGAAGCCGACTGCCATCCCGATCCCGACACCGTCCACGAGACCGACGAGCGAGAGGACGGCGCTGATCCCACCGAGGATCACCGTCGCGTACCACCAGACGGATTCGTGCGTTTTCCGCGGCAGATACTTGTAGCGACGCCAGAGGTAGTTGTACCCGACCAGCGGGATCAAGAGCCCGCCGATGGCGTACAGCACGGGTGAGGGAACCCACTCGATCCCCGTCTCCCCGAGGCTACTCGCGTCCATGTACAGGCTCACCGCCAGGACGACCCCCAACGCCACCCCGAGGACGGGCAGTCCGACGAGGAGCACGCCCATGATGCCGGCCATGCCACCGAGGACGCTATTTCCGTCCCCAGCGATGGCCACCCCGTAGACGATTCCGGCGAGCGCCATGAGACTGAACCCGACCGGCCAGCCGACGAGTGCCACGTCCAGCCACCGATCCCACTTCGTTCCGACGTCTCGCGTCGACATGTGTCTAGTTGAAAGATTGACCTGTGTTACGTTATAAATATACGGATCGAAACGAATGGTGAGCGAGATCGGGACCGGCTTCCGAGGGCGATCCGGCGGACTCGCTCGCCGCTCAGGGATGGGCGTAGTACGCGACGCTGTCCTCTGCTGAGACGCTATCGATCCGTGCGAATCCGATCCGCACGAACTGGACCGTCTCGCCGGCGTCGTAGTCCACGATACCGGGTTCGGCCCGGCCGGACACGTCGCCGTCCATCGTCCGGAGGGTAAGGGGGACGCTCTCGTCGGCCGGCACCCAGTGGATCACGGGCACGTCGCCCTCGCGGACCACGTCGATGTCCTCGTCGGTGTGGTGGAGGGTTCCGTCGTCGAGACGAACCGGGCCGAAGCCCTTCAGCCAGACGCGCTCGCCCTCGGCCGGAACGTCTTCCGGTTCCAGCAGGACGGCCTCGCCCACCGGAATGTCGCGCTCGCCCCGGTCGTCGTGTTCGGGGTGGACCGGCGGGTGCGCGGCGTCGGGGCCGCCCTCGACCGGGAAGCGCTCGCCGTCGCGTACGAGGAAGGCCCGGTCGGTCTCGTCGTCGATCAGTTCGCGGTTTTTCGCGTAGACCGAAGACATCGCCAGGTCGACGTTGGAGGTCGAGGTGCCGAGTTCGATCATCGCGTCGACGATGGCCTGCCCGCGGATGCCCCGCCGCCGGAGACTGGCGAGCGTCGGCGCGCGCGGGTCGTCCCAGCCGTCGAGTTCGCCCGCCTCGATCTGCTCCTTGATCGTCGACGTGCTCATCGACACGTCGTAGGCGTCGACCTGGACGTGGCCCCAGTGGATCACTTCGGGATAGTCCCAGTCGAAGTAGTCGTAGACGAACCGCTGGCGCTTGGCCGAGTCCTGCAGGTCGATCCCGCGGATTATGTGGGAAATTCCGGTGAGGTGGTCGTCGATCCCGCTCTGGAAGTCCAGCATCGGCCAGCAGCGGTACTCGCTGGCCTCCTCACGTGGATGCGGCGTGTCGATCATCCGGAAGGCCACCCAGTCCCTGAGCGCGGGATTCTTGTGTTCGATGTCGGTCTTCACCCGCAGGACCTTCTCGCCCGCCGCGTACTCGCCGTCGATCATGGCCTCGAACTCCTCGAGCGAGGCCTCGGGGCCTTTCTCGCGGTGGGGACAGGCCTCGCCGGAGTTCTTCATGTCGGAGAACTCGCCCTGTGGACAGGAGCAGGTGTAGGCCCCACCCAGGTCGATCAGTTCGCGGGCGTGGTCGTAGTAGGTCTCGAGGCGGTCGCTGGCGAGGATGACGTCGTCGGGTTCGAAGCCGAGGTAGTCGATGGCGTCGAGGATCTCGTCGTAGGCGTCGAGGTCCGGGCGCTTGGTCTCGGGGTCGGTGTCGTCGAACCGGACGAGGAAGGATCCGTCGTACCGATCCTTGTAGGTGCCTATGACCGACGGCATCCGGGCGTGACCGAGGTGCCACGGGCCGTTCGGGTTCGGGGCGGCGCGCAGTCGGATCTCGTCGTAGTCGTCGGCGTTCGGTAGATCCGGGAGGTCGTGTTCGTCTTCCTCGTCATCGGCGTCGAGTTCCGCCACGAGGTCGGGATCGAGTTCTTCGAGGCGGTCCCGGCGCTCGTCGGTCGACATCCCTCCGATCTTGCCGACCACGGGGCCGATCAACTCGGGGATCTCGTCGCCGTGTTCGCGGAACTCGGGGTTTTCCCCCATGAGCGGCCCCATGATCGCACCGACCTGCGGATCGCTGTCGTGTTTGAGCGCGTTGAAGAGGGCGTTTTTCTCGGCCTCCTCTTTCACTCGCTCGCGTACCTCGTCGTCCATTTGCTCCAGATTCGGGCGGCGCCCCTCAAAACTCCGCCGTTCCGAACCGACTCCGCCCGGCCTCAGAGCTCGATCCGCTCGCCGTCCGCCGGGATCGTGACGTCGTCGACCGCCGCCGCCAGATCCTCGCGGGTCGCCAGACAGTGGTTGATCGCGTCCATGTGGTCGGCGATCACCGGCACGTCGTCGTCGACGTGCGCCCGAACCTCGCCGACCTCCTCGGGTGTCATCGTGATCGGCTCCCCCTCGACGAACTGGGCCGCCCCGGCGTTCACGACCACCGCGTCCGGGTCGTGCGCGTCGATCGTCTCCGGGACCGCATCGTACCAGACCGTGTCGCCCGCCAGGTAGAGGGTCTCCTCCCCTGCGAGCACGAACCCCGACACCGGAGCCATCTGCTCGGCCAGGTCGCCGTGGCCGTGTCGGGCCGGCGTCCGGACGAGTTCGATACCTTCGAAGGAGATCGAATCCTCGACCGGTCGGACGTCCTCGAACCCGTCGTTCTCGAACGCGTCGGCCTCGACCGGCTGGCAGAGGATCGGGACGTCGGCGGGCAACTGTTCGGCCGCGGCGTCGTCGAAGTGGTCCCGATGCCGATGGGTGACGAGGACGGCGTCGTAATCGAGGTCGACCTCGGGGAGCGCCACGAGGGGGTTCTCGCGATCGTTGGGCGAGTTCGGGATCGGCGGGATCTCGCCGGGGCTGCTCAACATCGGATCGACGAGGAGCGTCGTCCCGTCCAGTTCGACGAGCAGCGTCGCGTGTCGCAGGAGTCGGATCGAAGCCATACGTCTCCGCAGTGGCGAAGCGGTATAATTCCGCCGACGGTTTCACAGGTAATCCCGCAGGACGGCGCCGAACCCGGCCGCGCCGACGCAGAACGACAGCAGCCAGCCGATGCCGGAGAGCGCCAACGCCCCGTTGAGCGCGCCCGCTACCAGCAGCGGCCGGAGCCACCCGTCCTCCGAATCGACGAGTCGCTCGGCGATGGCCAGGAAGGCGATGGCCGAGCCGACCGCCCAGATGGCCATGGTCGCCAGCAGGAACGGGATCGCGACGAAGATGCCGATGATCGTGATCACCAGGACGATGGTCACCAGGACGACGAAGACCAGGCAGGTGAACCCGTAGAGAAAGGAGCCGAGCGGTTCGGCGCGGATACGCTCCATCTTCGACTCCGTGAACGCCGGGGCCAGCGCCACCATGATCGCGCCCACGGCGACCGTCAGCAGGAAGCTCCCGACAGCGCTCGAGAGGAGTCCGACCGCCGGATCGAGGTCGACGTCCACCGAGACCGCGTTCGTCAGGTCTCCCAGTTGCAAGAGCAGCCACGACGCCGTCGCGACGAGATTCATCGTACGTCTATCGTGTCGCGCCCGAAAGAAAAGCTGTCGCCGGGGCGTCGGCGCTCAGTACTCCCGCTGGATCAGGTAATCGGCGATCCCGCCCAGCAGGTCGCGGCTGGGGTTGTCGGGCAGCACTTCGAGGTTGGCCTTCCCGCTGTCGATGAGGCCGTGTGCGGTCTCGCGGGCGTACTCGATGCTGCCCGCGGCCCGCAACTGTTCGACGGCGGCCTCGATCTCCCGCTCGTCGACGGTCTCGACGCTGTTTGCGTCCACGAGGCCGTCCACGTCGACGCCGTTCTCGCGGGCGTGCAGCGTGACGAGGGTCTTCTTGTTCTCGACTAGGTCGCTCCCGCGCTGCTTGCCGAGTTTCTCGCTCGGCGTCGTCAGGTCCAGCAGGTCGTCCTGGATCTGGAACGCGCGGCCGATGTCCAGCCCGTAGCCGTAGAGGGCGTCGACGGCGTCGTCGTCACCCAAAAGCATCGCCGGGACGCTGGCGGCCGCGGCGTACAGCACCGCGGTCTTGAGTTCGACCATGTCAAGGTACTCGTCGGGTTCGACGGCGTTCCTGGACTCGAAGTCGATGTCGAAGGCCTGGCCCTCGCAGATCTTGGTACAGGTCGTCGCCAGTTCGGACAGCGCGCGGACGGATCGCTCGTCGGGCGCGCCCGTCTCCAGCATGACCTCGAAGGCCTTCGAGTAGAGCGTGTCGCCGGCCAGGATCGCGGTTTCGAGATCGTACTCGCGGTGGACGGCCGGCACGCCGCGACGCATGTCGTCGTCGTCCATGATGTCGTCGTGGATCAGGGTGAACGACTGGATGATCTCGATGCTGACCGCGGCCGACATCACGTCGACGGGGCCGTCGGGGGCGGGGAACGCCTGGTAGTCCTCGGCCAGGGGTTCCGCGTCGGCGATGGCTTCGGCCGCGAGCAGGAGGATCGTCGGGCGCAGGCGCTTGCCGCCCGCGTCCAGCAGGTAGCGCGAGGCCTCGTAGAGGCGCTCGGGGCGGATGATCGGCAGTTGCTCGGGGATGGCGTCGTTGACGCGCTCGCGGCGCGTCGCGATCGCCTGCTCGACCGCCGCCTGGTCCGCGCGTGGGGTCGTCATTCGTCGACGAGCGTGATCAGGTTCCCGTTACGGGTCACGTGCAGGTCGCGCCCGAGATTGTAGCCCATGTTCTCCGCCAGGTCCACGTACGGCGCGAACCCTTCGAGCGACTGGTGAGCGGGGATGACGTGCTGGGGCTGGAGCGCGTCCAGCATCTCGTAGTGGCCCTCCTGCCGGAGGTGGCCCGAGACGTGGATGTCGTCGTAGATCCGGGCGCCCTGCATCCCGAGGAGTTTCTCGGACTGGTAGCGCTGGCCCTCGTTGGTCGGCTCCGGGATGACCCGTGCCGAGAACAGGACCTTGTCGCCGTCCTCCAGTTCGTACGGCGTCTCGCCGCGGCCCATCCGGGTGAGCATCGCGCGCGGCTCGCCCTGGTGGCCCGTCACGATCGGCAGGAAGTCTTCCTTGCCCTCGTTCATGATCCGCTTGAAGGTACGATCGACGGATTTCCGGTGGCCGTACATCCCAAGGTCGTCCGGGAAGTCGACGAAGTCCAGGCGCTCCGCGGTGCCCGAGTACTTCTCCATCGAACGGCCCAGCAGGACCGGCTGGCGGCCGATGTCCTCGGCGAACTCCACGAGGGAGGAGACGCGTGCGATGTGGCTCGAGAACGTCGTGGCGACGATGCCGCCGTCGTAGTCCTCGATGCTGTACATCACGTCCTTCAGGTGTCGGCGAGCGACGGCCTCGCTCGGGGTGCGGCCCTTGCTGCCGGCGTTGGTACAGTCCTCGATGTAACAGAGGACGCCGCCGTCCTCGCGAGCGATCTCACGGAAGCGCTTCATGTCGATGGGGTCGCCGATGACCGGCGAGTGGTCCATGCGCTTGTCGAGTCCGTAGACGATCGAGCCCTCCGGCGTGTGGAGGACGGGGTTGATCGCGTCGATGATCGAGTGGGTGACGTTGACGAACTCGAGTTCGTTTCGCTCGCCGATCTGCATCGTCTCGCCGGCCTCCATCTTCTGGAGGTCGTTCTCGACGCCGAACTTCTGCTCGCCCTCGATCTGCTGTTTGACCAGTTCGATCGTGAACGGTGACGCCACGATCGGTGCGTCGTAGCGGTGGGCCAGTTTCGAGATGGCGCCGATGTGGTCGAGGTGACCGTGGGTCGGCACGATGGCCTTCACGTCGCCCTCGAGGTCGGACATGACCCGGTCGTCCGGGATGGCGCCCATGTCGATCAGATCGAGACTGTGCATCCGCTCGGTCTCGACGTTGTCGTGGATCAGGACCTTCGAGAGGTTCAGACCCATGTCGAAGACGACGACGTCGTCGCCCGCCCGGACCGCAGTCATCTGCCGGCCGACTTCCTGGTAGCCGCCGATTGTCGCAATTTCGATTTCCATGGTTGTGTCTCCGAGACGTGCCGCCGC
Organism: Halorientalis sp. LT38; assembly: GCF_037031225.1. NCBI lineage: Archaea > Methanobacteriati > Methanobacteriota > Halobacteria > Halobacteriales > Haloarculaceae > Halorientalis > Halorientalis halophila. The sequence goes on from NZ_JAYEZN010000001.1 coordinate 123,215, forward strand.
GAACACGGACGACTGCGCCGACCGGCAAACCACGGCCGTTCGAAAGGGTCCGAAAGCTAGCGACTTCCCGTACCGTCGGCGATCCGTCCGGCGGCGGGCCACGTTCGTGGCCCCCGCCGCGCGCCGACGGTCGGGAGAGAGTCCCGTTCCGGACACACCGAACCGCTCGATGTGTTGCCGGCCGCCGCGTCCGTAACAGGGCGGCCGTGCGCTCGGTTACTCGGCCTTTTGACGCCTGCTTTTAAAACTGTTGGGTTTGGCCCACAGAAATTGTCGGAACTCCCGGCGCGCTCACTCCAGGGGCGACTGGTGGAGGAGGTGCCCGCCGTCGACCGCGTAGTAACTGCCGGTGACGTAGTTCGCCGCGGGACTCGCCAGAAAGAGGACCAGCGGCACGCAGTCGGCGGGCTGGCCGAACCGGTCGGCCGCCAGATCGTCGAGCAGTTGCTCGGGCAGCGATCCCCCGACCGCGCCGGCGATGCCTTCGGTCTCGATGATCCCCGGGGCGACGGTGTTCGCGCGGACGCCGAACTTCGCCCACTCGCTGGCCAGTGACTGCATCAGGTTGTGGACGCCGGCCTTCCCGGCCCCGGAGTGTGCGTGGTACGGCGCGCCGAAGACGGAGTTGGTCGCGCCCATCGAGACGATCGACCCCCCGCCGTTCTCGATCATGTGCTCGCCGACCGAGAAGGAGCAGTAGGCCGTGCCGTCGAGGATGGTTCCCACGACGGACCGCCACCCGTTGGCCGAGAGTTCCTCGGTCGGCGTGACGAAGTTCGCGCCCGCGTTGTTGACAAGGATCGTGATCTCGCCCAGTTCGTCGAGCACCGTCTCGGTCATCGCGTCGACGCGCTCCTCCTCGCGGACGTCGACCGTCGTCGCACAGGCCTGCTGGCCCCTCGCTTCGATTTCCGCCGCGACCGGTTCCAGGTGCTCCATGTCCCGGCTGGCGACCGCCACGTCCGCGCCGTGGTCGGCCATCGCCAGCGCTATCTCCTCGCCGATGCCCGTCCCCCCGCCGGTGATCAGCGCCGTCTCGCCCGCCAGCAGGTCGTCGGCGAACACGTCGGTACTGGGCGGCGTCGGATCGAACCCTGTCATCTCCTCTCCATCCCCGCAGACACACGGTAAATGCATTTCTAATTCCTTGTGATACGTTTCCACGCGACAGGCCGCGTGAACGCCGCACCAGTTCTTGACACTCGGAAACAGTTAACACACTTACTGCCGTCGCGTGCCTATGATCGATTTCTCCCTGACCGAGGAGCAACGGGCCGTCCGACAGACCGCCCGCGAGTTCGCCGAGAACGAGATCGAACCCGTGGCCCGCGAGCACGAGGAGAGCGGCGAGTGGCCCGAGGCCGTCTGGGAGACGGCCGTCGACGCCGGCCTGATCGGCGTCTCGATCCCCGAGGAGTACGGCGGCGCCGGGATGGGGCAGGTCGAGGCCTCGATCTTCGCCGAGGAGATCGCCCGCGCCGACGCCGGGATGCTCGCCGCCATCGGCACGGAGTTCGGCACGCGCATGATCGCCGAGTACGGTACCGAGGCACAGAAAGAGTGGATCCTCGAAGGCGTCTGCTCGGGCGAACTGATCGGCGCGCTCGGAAACACCGAACCTGACCACGGGAGCGACGCGGCGAGCATCGAGACTACCGCAGAGAAGGAGGGCGACGAGTACGTGATCGACGGCGTCAAGACCTTCATCACCCACGGCGGCATCGCCGACTACGTCCTTACGATGTGCCGGACCGGCGTGGAGGGTCACGCTGGCATCTCGGCCATCATCGTCGAGACCGACCGCGACGGGTTCGAGGTGGAGTCGGAGATCCACAAGATGGGCTGGAACGCCTCGAACACGGTCCAGCTCCGGTACGACGGCGTCCGAGTCCCCGAGGAGAACCTCGTCGGCTACGAGGACGCGGGCTTCTACCAGCTCATGGAGTTCTTCGAGGAGGAGCGGGTCGGCATCGCCGCCCAGGCGCTCGGGATCGCCCAGCGCTGTCTCGACGAGGCCGTCGAGTACGTCGGGGAAAGACGCCAGTTCGACCGGAAGATCCAGCAGTTCCAGGCCGTCCAGCACAAAGTAGCGGACATGGCGATCCAGGTCGAGAACGCCCGGCGGTTGACCTACGACGCCGCCGCGCGCATCGACCGCGGCGAGAAACCCACGAAACTCGCCAGCATGGCCAAGCTCTACGCCTCCGAGGTCGCAGAGGCGGTGGCCAGCGACGCGATGCAACTCCACGGCGGCAACGGCTACACCCGCGACTACCCGGTCGAGCGCCAGTATCGCCACGCCAAACTCTACCAGATCGGCGAGGGGACCAGCGAGATCCAGCGCAACATCATCGCGAAAGAGCTACTGGATCTGTGACTCCCCGCAAGACAAGGATGGGTCGGAGAAAGAATATTTCAGATACATTTATATAGCAAGGTAGACAATAATAGGTATCGGTCTTTCGTCATGCTCGGGCGTCCGGCACGAGATTGACTGATCGTAGGTATTCGATGATATACGCACATAGCGGACAGCAGGTGTACAGCGACGAGACGACGCCGCACCCGAATCGTCCCGGGGCAACGCTCGGACGGATCGGGGGATGGGTAACCGATGAGTGACCGAGACTCACCGGACGGTCGGGACTCCCCGGGGGACCGGATCACGCGCCGTCGCGCGCTCCAGACGGTCGGGGCGGGCGGTGCGCTGGCGCTGGCCGGCTGTATCCACGACGATCCGCCGTGCCGGGATCGTCACGTGGACCTCAGCACGGGGACGACCGACTTCACGAAGGACGCGTTCGGCGTGACGGACACCGACTGGCGGGTGACGGCGTCACCCGACAACACGACAGGCCAGGCGATCAGCGTCCAGCCGGTCAATCAGTGGGTCACGCTCACCAGTGCGAACTGGATCGACCCCTATGGGACCGGCGGCTGGCCGACCACTGTCGATCCCAACGGGGATTACGTCTACGAGATCGACTTCGAGGTGCCGGACACCTGGGAAGAGGGACAGTGTGAGCTTCGCATTCACAATTGGTCCGTCGACGACCAGGCGACGATCGAACTCGACGGCCCGTCCGGAACGACGCAACTCGATCAGGGCGCCGGCCACACGACGCTGAAGGGCCCGGTGATCGAGCCGGTGACCGCCGGACAGTACACGCTCCGTGCGAACGTTCGGAACAACGCGACCGTCAGCGGATTGCTCGTCCACGCGGACCTGTTCTGTGACTGCGACGAGCCCGTGGACGACGGCGAGTGCGACCTCTCGATCAGGAAGGAACACGTAGGCGACGCCGCCACGGCCGGACAGCCGACCGAGTTCCAGATCACCGTCTGTAACGAGGGCGACGGCGACTGCGAGGAGGCCGTCACCGTCGAGGACGCGCTCCCGAGCGGCACGACGTACGTCGACGTGTCCGGCACCGACTGGACCGCCTCGGAGTCCGGCGGCACCGTCACCGCCGAACACCCGAACGCGAACGGGCTGGCACCCGGTGCCTGCCTCTCGACGCTCACCGTCGAGGTCGAGGTCGGATCGATGGACGAGACCGGTGACGTCATCGAGAACTGCGCGACCGTCCGGCAGGGCGACGCCGACGCGGCCTACAAGCAGGACTGCGTCAGGGTTCCCGTCAGGCCCCCGCTCGGTGAGCCGTGTGACCTGTCGATCGAAAAATCCCACGACGGCGCCGCCGTCGCACCCGGCGACACCACGGCGTTCCAGATCGACGTCTGCAACGAGGGCGACGAGCTCTGCCGCGGCATCGTGACCGTCGTCGACGACCTCCCGAACGGCGTGACGTTCGTCGGCGCGTCCGGAACCGACTGGAGCGTCACCGAGACCGGCGGCGTCGTGACGGCCGAGCATCCGAACACCAGCGGCCTCGCCGCCGGCGACTGCCTGCCGTCGATCACGGTCGAAGTCGAGGTCGGGTCGATGGACGAGGTCGGTGACGCGATCCGCAACTGCGCCCATCTCAAATACGGCGACAGTAACACAGCCAACGACCGGGACTGCGTGCAGATCCCGATCGATCCGGACGGCGACGGGAAGTGTGACCTCTCGATCCGCAAGCGTCACGACGGCGCCGCGGTCGCACACGGTGACACGACCGAATTTCTGATCGACGTGTGCAACGACGGCGACGGCCCCTGCGTCAACCCGGTGCGGGTCGTCGACGACCTGCCCAACGGGGTCAGCTACGTCGGTGCCTCCGGCACCGGCTGGTCGGTCACCGAGAACAACGGCGTCGTGGAAGCCGAGCACGCGAACGCGGGCGGACTGGCGGCAGGCGACTGTCTGCCGACCATCACCATCGAGGTCGAGGTCGGCTCGATCGACGAAGTCGGCGACGCCGTCCGCAACTGTGCCTGGCTCGAGGGCGAGGACGCGGACCCCGACCTCGACCGGGACTGCGTGCAGGTTCCGATCGATCCGGACGGGAGCGGGAACTGCCTCCTCTCGATCCGCAAGCGCCACGACGGCTCGGAGGTCGCACCGGGGGACACGACCCAGTTCCAGATCACCGTCTGCAACGACGGCGACGGTCGCTGTACCGAGCCCGTGCGCGTCGTCGACGAACTGCCCGGCGGGACCAGTTACGTCGGTGCGTCCGGCAACGGCTGGACGTTCGACAGCCCGTCCAGCGGGCTCGTCGAACTCGAACATCAAAACGCCGCCGGGCTCGCGCCCGGCGACTGTCTGCCGACCGTCACCCTCGAGGTCGCGGTCGGGTCTATGGACGAGACGGGCGACGCCATCCGCAACTGCGCCAGACTCGAAGGCGAGAACGTGGATCCGGACCTCGATCGGGATTGCGTCCAGGTGCCGGTCACCCAGACGAACGTCGGCTGTGACGAACTGGAGGTCGAGAAGGTCGCGCCGAACCAGTTCACCTACGGGAACCAGGGAACCTACGAGATCAGGGTCTGCAACCCGAGCAACCAGCAGTGTGAGAGTCGGATCAGAGTGACCGACGACCTCCCGGACGGCATGACGTTCGTCTCGGGGAGCGGGAGCGGCTGGAGCGTCTCCGTCACCAACGGGGTCGTCACAGCGACGCACCCGAACAGTGGCGGGATCGCACCCGGGAACTGTCTCCCGGTGCTCACGCTGACCGTCGACGTCGCGCCGGCCAATCAGTTCCCCGGCGGCTCCGACGGCGTGCAGAACTGCGCACAGCTCACCGTCGACGGGGCCGTGATCCACGAGGACTGCCTCTACCACGTGATCACGAACCAGTAATCCCGCACGAGGTCGCTCCCGCCAGCGCCTCGTCCGACGCTGATCGACTTTCGACGCTCGTTTTCGTTGTCGCCGACACCGCCCGCGCTACTCGGTGTCCGTTCCAACCCAGAATAGCCACAGCCACCGCAGGTCCGAACTGCCCGGCTCAGTCGTCTTTCAGGTCGCTCTCGTCGAGCGGTTCCCAGTCGCCGGGTTCGTCCGTCGTGTCCTCGACGTCCCCGTCCTCGATCGCGTCGTCGATGACCGTCGGCTCGTCGTCCGCGTCGGCGGGCTCGAAGGCGTCCTCGCCGGACTGTTCCTCGAAAGCGTCCTCGATCACGTCGTGGGCGTCCGCGCCCCCCGTCTCGAAGGCATCCCCGGACTCGCCGAAGGGATCGTCCGAGTCGTCGATCCGTTCCTCGTCGGGCTCGGCGGGCGGTTCCCAGTCGGTGTCGGCCTCCGTCGCCTCGCTGACGGCCCGGTCGATGTCCTCGGAAGTCGGAGGCTCGCGCCCGCCGTCGTCGGGGTCCTCGGCCGTCGCCGCACCGGCGGACTCGGCGTGCTCGTCCCGTGCCGGCTCGGGATCGGAGCCTCCCGAGTCGTCCACCAGGTCGATCGAGGCCGGATCCACCTTCTCGGCCGACTGCTCCGGTGCGGGGTCCTGTTCCGGTTCGTCCACCGCAGTTGCTTCCCCTTCGTCGGTGGCTGGTTCGGTCTCGACTCCGTCGTCGGTCGACGCCGTGTCGGCGGCCGACCCCGTGTCCGCGGTCGTCGCCGGCTCGTCGCTCGTTGAGGAACCCCCCTCGGCGGCGGTCTCTTCGTCCGTCGAGTCAGCAGGCGCCGCGGGACCCTCGTCGACCGTCGACTCCGTCACCTCCTCGACCTCGGTCGCCGCGCCGGCCGTTGCGAACGATCCCTCGGAGTTCTCGACGCCTGCGGTGACACTGTCGGCGATCAGTTTGTGGACGAGGCCGACCGACCCGGCGTAGAGGACCACGAGCCCGGCCAGCGAGAAGAACCCGCCCGCGGCCAGGAAGAGTGGCTGCCCGAGGGCGAGCGACGTCGCCGACAGCGCGACCTCGCCACCGGTCGCCAGCAACCCGCCGAGGGCGACGAGGGCGCCGCTGACTACCAGCAGCGCGAAGACCAGGCCCACGAGCCGGAACCCGTACGCGAGCCCGTCGACGATTCTGACAGTTGTCATGTCGCTCCAGTTGGTACCAATCTCCAATAAGAGTACGCAACGTTTCGACCCCCGTACGGGCGCGCCGTCCGGCCATCGGTCGGATTCGCCCGTCGATTCGACCGCGTCTCATCGGAGAAACACGTCTCCCGTAACCGGCTAGCTGTCGGGCGGTTCGTCCGCCCCCGCGATGAGGGTCCCGGGGTCGGTGCCAGCCAGGAAGTCCGCGAGATCGTCGAGCGCGAAGACCGAGGCGGGCGTGTCCAGGTCGAGCAGCGTCCGGACCTTCGCCGCCATCCCGCCGGTCACGTCGGCCGCGTCGCTGCCGCCGAGTACGTCCGCGACGTCCTCGAACGCGTCGATCCGGTCGATCACGTCGTCGTTCGCGTCGAGGACGCCCGGAACCGCCGAACAGAGGCCCACCCGGTCGGCGTCCAGCCCCATCGCGAGCGCGACCACCAGTTCGTCGCCGCTGACGATGGTCGCCCCCGATCCCGCGTGAGCGATCACGTCACCGTGGAGCACCGGGACGAAGCCCTCGCCGAGCATCGTCCCGGCCTGTTCGGTCTCCAGTCCGAGTCCCCCGGCCTCGTCACGGCTCCCGGCCGACAGCGGATGGACCGGGACCGCGGGGACGCCGGCGTCGGCCAGCGCGTCGACGATCGCGTCGTTCAATCGGTTCATCGCGCCGTGGATCTCCCGGACGGCGTTCGCGTCCCCGGTCCCCTCGGTCCGGGTGACGCCGTGGCGAGTCGCGTGGTGGTGGCCGAAGCTTCCCCCGCCGTGGACCACGACCACGTCCTCGTCGGTGCCCGCGACGGCGGCCGCTGCACGTTCGATCGCTCCTTCGTCCAGCGTCTCGGGGTCGTCCTTGACGGTGACGACGCTGCCGCCGAGTTTGACGACGACCGTCACGCTCCCTCCTCGACGCGGACGCCGTCGGTGTCCAGTTCCGCCCGGAACGTCTCCTCACAGCCCGGCGTGTACGACAGCGCCGTGCGGGCCTCCTCGCTCTCGTCCAGGGCGACGATACACCCGCCGCCGCCGGCGCCGGTGAGTTTCGCCCCGAGCGCGTCGGACTCCCTGGCCGCCCACACCATCTCGTCCAGCGAACGCGACGAGACGCCGAGGGCCTCCAGGAGGCCGTGATTGAAGTCCATCAGCTGACCGAGCTCTTCGAGATCGCCGGCCTGCAGGGCCCGTTCGCCCTGGCGCACGACGTCACCGATCGCCGACACCGTGTCCGCCGCGAAGTCGTACTCGTCCTTCAGCGCGCGGACGCCGGCCACCAGTTCGCCCGTGTCGCCCGCCCCGCCGTCGTAGCCGATGACGAACGGAAGATTCGGCACGTCACGGATGGCGTGGCAGTCGTCGCCCTCGATCCGGACGGCGCCGCCCACCGCCGAGCAGAACGTGTCCGCCCGCGAGGCCTGCCCGTCCTGCACGTCGTGTTCGACCCTGTAGGCGCGCTCGGCGATCTCGCGCGCCGAGAGTTCGACGCCGAGTTCGCGCGTCCCCGCGTCGATCCCCGCGACCACGACCGCGGCCGACGAGCCCAGCCCCGCCCCCAGCGGAATCTCACTCTCGATCGTGATGTCGAAGCCCGCGTCCGGCCGATCGGCCGCGTCGCGCGCCTGCGCCGCGGCGGCGTCGACGTACCCGATCGCCGCATCGACGAGCGATTCCGGGACGTCGATATCGGGCCGGTCGCTGGACTCGCCGCTGTACTCGACGGTGAACCCGTCCAGGCTCAGGTCCGTCGCCTGAACGCGGAGGGCGTCGTCGTCGCGTTCCTCGACCGTGACCCTGGCCCGGCGTTCGATCGCGCAGGGCACCGCCGGCTCCCCGTACACCACCGCGTGTTCCCCGAAGAGGTAGACCTTCCCCGGTGCGCTGGAAACGACCATATCCGCCCATTCCACTCTCGGGTAATGGAACTACCGGGTTCAGAGCACGTCCTCGGCGTAGAGGTACTCGCCCAGGTACCCCCCGAGCGCCGACATACCGACGACCACGGCCGAGAAAAACGCGAAGGCAAAGAGACCGAAGAACAGGCCGATCAGGCCCATGCCACCCATCGATCCCGGTCCCATGCCGCCGGCCAGCGAGAAGATCCCGAGGAACCCGCCGACGATGAAGAGCAGGGGAAGCAAGGGAACGAGCGCGACCACTCCGGCGAGCGCGCCGACGCGCACGCCGTCTCGCTGGTTCAGGTAGCCGGCGACCGCGCCGCCCAGCAGCGGTGAGAAGCCGGTGAACGAGAGGACTATCGTGACGACGCCACCGATGATGGCGTTCATCGTCTGATCGCTGGCCATACCTGGTGCTCGAATGGCTGCCTCAAAGCTCTTGATGAACCGACGGATCGGAAAAACGGCCGTCTCGCGACGAAATCTACAGTTCGCTCTCGAAGTCCTCGAGGGCGTAGGCCGGTTCGGCACCGCGGCGGTCGAGCGTCTCGTTGGCCAGCAGCCAGTAGACGACCGACAGCGCCTTGCGCCCCTTGTTGTTCGTGGGGACCACGAGGTCGACGTTGCTCGTCTGGTTGTTGGAGTCACACATCGCGATGACCGGGATGCCCACCGTGATGGCCTCCTTCACAGCTTGCGAGTCGCCGATGGGGTCGGTCACGACTACGACGTCGGGCTCGATGTAGCCCTCGTAGTCGGGGTTGGTCAGCGTGCCCGGGATGAAGCGGCCGGTGCGGGCGCGTGCGCCCACGGCGTCGGCGAACTTCTCGGCCGGGAAGCGACCGTACTGGCGCGAGGAGGCCACGAGCACCTGCTCGGGGTTGTAGCCCGCCAGGAAGTCCGCGGCCGTGCGGATCCGCTGGTCGGTCATCGAGACGTCCAGGACGTACAGCCCGTCGGTCCGGACGCGGTGGATGAACCGCTCCATGTCCTTCGTCTTCTGCTGGGTCCCGATGTGGACACCAGCCGCCAGGTAGTCCTCGACCGGGATGAGGAGGTCCGCCTCCTCGTCGGGCATGACGTCCTCGTCAAGGCTCGGCTCCGCCTCTGCCTCCTCGGTCTCGTCGTCGGCCGCCGCGTCGGCCGCGTCCTCGACCGGGTCCTCGGATTCGCCCGACTCGGTGTCGGGGGTCTGTTCCTCGTCGTCGGCCTCGGCGTCGGCCGCGTCGGGGTCGGGTTCCGGCTCCGCACCGGCCTCGCCGGTCGGCTCCGGGTCGACCTCCGACTCGGCGGCGTCGAGACCCTCTTCGTCGTTTCCACTCATGCGTTGTCCTCGATTCTGATCAGCTCGTTCAGCTTCGCGGTGCGCTCGCCGCCGACCGCGCCCGTCTTGATGAACGGTGCATCGGTCGCCACGGCGAGGTGTGCGATCGTCGTGTCCTCGGTCTCTCCGCTCCGGTGGGAGACGACCGGCGCGTACCCGTTCTCGACCGCCAGTTCGATGGCGTCGAAGGCGTCCGTCAGCGTGCCGATCTGGTTGGGCTTGATCAGGATGCTGTTGCCCGCACCCTGCTCGATGCCCTCGGCGAGCCGGTCCGTGTTGGTCACGAACAGGTCGTCGCCGCAGATCAGCGTCTGGTCTCGCGGCTTCGCCGCTCGACTTCCCGAGGCGCTGCGCGCCTCGCTATCCCCGACCCGATCGGTCAGGTCGGCAAAGGCCTCGTAGTCGTTCTCGTCGAGCGGGTCCTCGACGTAGACGAGTTCGTACTCGTCCACGAGATCCGCGACGTAGTCGATCTGTTCGGCCGTGTCGCGCGTGCGATCGCCGTAGCGATAGACGCCCTCGTCGGCGTCGTACAGCTCCGCACCGGCGACGTCGAGCCCCATCCGGACCTCGAAGCCGAGTTCGTCGGTCACTCGATCGGTGGCCTCGTCGACGATCTCGAAGGCCTCGGCGTCGTCCACCGAGGGCGCCCACGCGCCCTCGTCGCCCTTCCCGGCGGGCAGGTCCCGCTCGGTCAGGATGTCGTGGACCTCCTGGTGGACCGCCGCGTTGGCGAACACCGCGTCGGCGACGCTCGGCGCGCCGACGGGTGCGGCCAGGAACTCCTGGATGTGGGTCGCGTCAGCGGCGTGTTCGCCGCCGCCGACCACGTTGCCCAGCGGGATCGGGAAGTTCCGCCCCCGGAACGCACCGCCGAGGTGCTGGTAGAGGGGGATTCCCTGCGTGTCCGCGCCCGCCTTCGCCGCGGCCATGCTGATCGCGACCGCGCTGTTGGCGCCGATCTCGGAGAAGTCGTCCGTGCCGTCCGCGCCGTGCAGCGCCTGGTCGACGCCGCGCTGGTCGCCGGCGAAGGTCTCGCCGACGAGTCGCGGCACCGCGAGGTCGCGCGCCGACGCGATGGCCTCGCCGGCCTCGAGTTCGATGGCCTCGTACTCGCCGGTCGAGGCGCCGCTGGGTGCGGCCGCGCGGCCGAACCCGCCGCTCTCGGTCGTGACCTCGGCCTCGACAGTCGCGTTCCCGCGGGAGTCGAGGATCCGGCGCAGCGACACGTCGGCGATCACCGTCACTGTTCACCCCGCCTGACGGTGAACGGCAGGACCTCGGCGTCGTACTCCTCGGCCGCGATGAGGATCGGCTGGGTCTGCTCCGTGTCGATGAGCACCGGTGCGCCGTAGGCCACCTGCAGCGCTCGCGCGCCGATGATGCGTGCCTTCTCGTATCTGTTGTCCTGTCCCGCCATGTGTTACTGATACGGTGCCACGATGTCGACGAGGTCCTTGTGCGAGACGAGCATGCGACGGCAGCAGTGTCGCTCCACGCCCAGTTCGTCGAGGACCATCTCCGGGTCCTCGTCGTCCTCCCTGGTGCGGGCCTTGAACTCCTCCCAGTGCTCGCCGACCACGTTACCACAGGTGAAACACCGGACCGGTACCATCATATCTGGATCACCTCAGCGGTATGATTTCTGGTAGCGCGCCCGAGCGCCCGGGCCGCCCCACTTTTTCGGTTCGCTCTGGCGCACGTCGTTGACCAAGAGCGACCGGTCGAACTCCATGTAGGCGTCCCGGAGTTCCGCGTCGTTGTGGTACTGGACCAGTCCGCGAGCGATGGCGGTCCGCACCGCGTCCGCCTGGCCGCTCTTGCCGCCGCCCTCGACCTGGACGTCGATGTCGACGTCGTCGCGCAGGTCGTCGTCGGCGATCCGGAACGGTTCCAGCATCTTCAGTCGCGACAGCTCCGGCTCGACGAGTTCGACGGGCTGGGCGTTCACCCGGACCCGGCCCTCGCCGTCCGTGACCGTCGCGCGTGCGATGGCCGTCTTCTTCTTGCCTGACGTGTTGGTTACCATGTGACGTTCGCTCCGAGTTCTTCGCTGACCTCGCCCAGCTGGACGAAGTTGATGTTCGAGAGCCGATCCAGCGACGTCCCCTCGACGACTTCCGCGTCCTCGTCGTGGGGGTTGCCGATGTAGACCCGGACGTTCTCGAACGCCTCGCGCCCGCGGTCTTTCTTGTACGGCAGCATGCCGCGGATCGAGCGCTTGAGGATCCGGTCGGGCTGTTTCGGGTAGTACGGCCCGCGGTCCGAGCCGACCTCCCGCCGCTTGCGGAAGGTCGTCATCGTGTCCTCGGCGTTGCCCGTGATGACCGCTCGCTCGGCGTTGACCACCGCGACGCGCTCGCCGTCGAGCGCGCGCTGGGCCACCTCGCTGGCGACCCGGCCGAGGATGCAGTCGCGAGCTTCGACGACGACGTCCGCGTCGAATTCGGCGACGCTCATCGAATCACCCGCACGTCTGCGCCGTTGGGGTTGCGTTCGAGTGCCTGTTCTAGCGTTATGCTCTCGCCTACCTGGTCGATCTTGGTCTCGGCCGTGCCGGAGAAGTCCACGGCAGCGACCGTGACCTCCTTCTGGAGAACGCCGCTGCCCAGAACCTTCCCGGGCACGACGACTGTCTCGTCTTCCCTGGCGTACCGCTCGATGCGGCCCAGGTTGACTTCGGCGTGCGTCCGACGCGGCTTCTCGAGTCGCGTCGCGACGTCGCCCCAGACCTCGCCGCCCGCGTCGCGGGCGGTCGACTTCAGGTCGGCGATGAGACTACTGAGTCTCGGGTTCGTCTTACTCATAACCTACCTCCGTAGAGAAGTGCAGGGAGCAGGATTTGAACCACCGAGAGACCGACGGTCTCTCGAGGCTCAAATCCCCTCCGCGCGTTATCACGGCTCGCCGATCCTGGCGAGCCGAACAATGCAGGGAGCAGGATTTGAACCTGCGGACCCCTACGGGACAGCGCCCTGAACGCTGCGCCGTTGGCCTGACTTGGCTATCCCTGCTCGCGTCAGTCAGTTCCGACTGCCCCTTCAAACCGCTTTCGGTTGTCCACTGATCGGCCCGGCCGCTCTTCAGGGGACGGGGGGCGTCATGTCGGGTGGAAGGGGCAGTGTCGTTCATTATAGCTGTACCGCGTCTTTGAGTTCCGCAGCCCGGCCGTGGAGCGTGTCCACCGCCTGGGTCACCAGCTCGTCGACCGACATCGAACCGTCGGTCTCGACCTGGAACACGAAGGCGTTGGGGACGTCCGTCACCTCGACCTCCTTCCCCGGATACCGCTGGGTCAGGTCGTGGTCGAACTCCTCCGTCGGGATCAACTCGCCGTCCTCCTCGATCACGCCGCGAAGGATGTGCGGGTCGTCGTCGCCGTACTCGTCGGCGTCGCCGACGACCTCCACCGTCTGGAGGTGGCGGTAGCCGACCGCCACACCGCCCTGGTGTTTGGCGTGCTCGCGACCGACGTCGTAGACGGCGTCGGCCTCGATCTCCAGGCGCTGGGGCGTCTCCGAGCCCTCGGGATCCTTCAGGTCGATGATCGGGACGTTCTTGTCGGCCGGCTCGACGCGGTCGTCGGTGCTGACCAGGTCGCCAGAGTAGGCGGTCCCCGGTCCCTCGACGTCCAGCGCGAGCGTGACCGTCTCACCGATCTCGTAATCGTCGGGCGTGGTCAGCGGGACCAGCCCGAGTCGGAGCGCGATCTGCTCGTCGAACATGACCGACGAGTTCTCGATGACCCGCACTTCGTCGATCGAGAGCGTCGGCACGTCGGCGATCATCGCCCGCCGGATTCCGTTCGCGAACGCGGGGCTCACGTCGCGGACCAGGAAGCGCGCCTTCCTGTCGCGGTCGCCCCGGTCGATGAACTCCACGTCGTAGTCCGGTGCCATGTGTTAGAACCCGCTGTTCTTCGGGCCGCGTGTTCCGTCGTGCGGGATCGGCGTCACGTCCTCGATCCGACCGATCTCGAGGCCGGCGCGAGCCAGCGCCCGGATGGTCGCCTGCGCGCCCGGACCGGGGTTGGTCTGCTGGTTCCCGCCAGGACCGCGAACGCGGACGTGGACGCCTTCCACGCCCTGCGCGATGACGTCCTCGGCCACCGTCTCGGCCATCTGCATGGCCGCGTACGGCGAGGCCTCGTCGCGGTTCTGTTTGACGACCGTCCCGCCCGAAGACTTCGCGAGCGTCTCCGCGCCGGTCTGGTCGGTGATCGTGATGATCGTGTTGTTGAACGATGCGTGCACGTGGGCGATGCCCCAGATGTCGTCAGGTCCTTCCTCAGCCATGGTTTACTGTTCCTCCGCGCGTTCGGGGTGGAGTTCGTCCGTCAGCGGACTCGTGCTGTCGAACTCGACCGTGTCGGCCTCCGCGACGGCCACCTTGCACGAGGGCTCCGTGACGCGGCTGCCCTCCATCGTGACGTGTCCGTGGGAGATGAACTGCCGCGCCTGCCGGGCCGTGTTGGCCAGGCCCTTGCGGTAGACGACGGTCTGGAGCCGGCGCTCCAGCACGTCGGTGACGTCCAGCGACAGGATGTCGTCGAGCCCGTCCTCCTCGTCGAGGATGCCGAGCTTCTTCAGGCGGGCCAGGAATTCCGCGCTCTCGGCGGCCTCGGCGTCGCCCTCGGTGTCGCCCTGTGCGGCACTGAGCAGCTGGCGGGCCTCGCGCCGGTAGGAACGCAGTTCCGACTGGGCGCGCCAGAGCTCTTCTTTGTTCTTGAGCCCGTAGCGGGCGACGAGGTCGTGCTCGCCGGCGATACGTTCACCCTGGAAGGGGTGGTTCGGCGTCTCGTAGAGTTTGGTCTTCGTTCCGAGTGGCATTACTCTTCACCTCCCTCCTCTTCGGCGGCGGCCTCCTCGGCCTGCTCTTCCTTGATAGCCTCGACGTTGACGCCGATGGTCCCCTCGGTACGTCCAGTGGACTTCGTGCGCTGGCCGCGGACCTTCTGCCCGCGCTTGTGGCGGACGCCCCGGTAGGAGTCGATCATCTTCATCCGGTTGATGTCCTGCCGGCGCGTCATGCCGAGTTCGTTGCCGATCTCGTGGGTCGTCTCCCCCGAGAAGTAGTCCGACTGGTGGTTGGTCATCCACTCGGGCACCTCGTCGGCGTAGCCCTCGACCAGGCCCACGATCTCTTCGATCTCCTCGTCTTCGAGTTTGCCGAAGACCTCGCGGCGGTCGATGTCGGTCTTTTCGATGATGATCCGGGCGGCCCGGTGGCCGATGCCGTTCATGTCTGTCAGTGCTCGTTCGACGGATTTGGTCCCGTCGAGGTCGGTCTGTCCGATACGGACGAAGTAGCGGATGTCCTCCTCCTCTTCCTCCGCGTTCTCGTCCTCGGGTGGGTCTTCTGCACTCATGTGTAACCGTTTACGGTGAGCGTCGTGGCGGGGATTCGAACCCCGGAGGCTTGACGCCACAGAGTTAGCAACCCTGCGCCTTGGGCCAGACTTGGCTACCACGACCCGCTGTCTTTTGTACTGCCGCCCGCGAGACCTCCGGTCTCGAAACGGACTCGGGGCCGCTGCCCCTACACGATCTGTACCCGGAGGTTATTCGAGGGTCTATTTAAACGCAACGGATCGCCACCACGGACGGCACCCGACGGTACGGTCCCGACCCGCGGCGTCCGGCACTCTCCTTCAGTGACCTGTTATTTGAAGGAACGTTCTTATACGGAATCGGATCGAATCGCCAGTCGATGACTGGGGTTCGAACGGGCACGCACACCGGGGTGGCGCCCGAACCCGCCGCCGACCGACCATGACGGCGCCCCTGGCCGAGACGTGTTGGACCTGGTACCGCACCGCCGTCTCGTCGCTGCCGGACCCGGCCGTGCACGCGGCCTCGCTGGGCGTGCGGACGGGTCGCTTCCTCGTCGACGTGCCGGCGCTGTCGACGCTTTACCTGGCGACTGGCGTCCTGACCGCGGTGGCCGCCACCTATCTGTCGCCCCTCGAACTGCTCGTCGCCGAGTTCTGCCTGGCCTGCCCGGTGCTCGCCGTCACCTACCTGACCATGGCGGACTGGACCGGTGCAGCGCCGCAGACGCCGGTGGGATTCGTCCAGGGGACCGTCGTCGGCTCGGTCGTCGTCGCCGTCCCTCTGTTGCCGATCGCGCTCGGCGCGGTCACGCTCTCCGCCCTCCTCCGGGGCGACGTCGCGTCGGTCGTCCCCGGCGTCCAGACGACCGGGCACCTCGAACTCTATCTCGTGCCGCTGTATCCGCTGCTCATCTACCTGCTGGTGTCCTCGACGCTCGTCGTCCCCGCCACGGTGATCGACCGCGCTCGCCCGACCTTCGCCGGTCGCCTCGGCTGGCGCGCGGTGAAAACCGCCCGCTGGACCGTCGTCGGCGCGCTGTTCTGGGCCGGCGCGCTCGCGATGGCCCTCCTCGGCGCCCTCGTCGCCGTCTTCGCGCTCCTGACGTGGCTCTCCCAGGGCACCGGGCCGACGCTGAACTACCCCTTCGCCCGGCGCGTGAGCTACGAGGTCTGCAAGTGGCTGTTCGCCGTCGCGCTGGGATTCCTCTACGTCGATCGCAGACCGGTCTGAAAACGATGGGCGGTCAGACGCCGATGTACTCCTCGTTGATCGTCCACTCGCCGTCCTCCCCTTCGATCATGTACTCGCCGTAGTAGGGCACGCGCTCTGCGACCGTCTCGCGGAACGTCTCCCTGATCTCGGGCTTGGTCATCTCGCCCATCGACCGCAGGTCGTCGTTCCGGTTCAGACAGCCCTTGAGGTATCCTTCGTGCGTGACGCGCACGCGATGGCAGTTGGCGCAAAACTCCGCGTTGCCGACGGGGTCGACGATCTCGACCATACCGCCCTCGTCGTCGTCGGGACCGCCCCCGATCCAGTAGCGCCGTCGGTCGTGCATGTCCCGGTGTTCGACGACGGTCGCTTGCTCTTCCAGCCAGCCGTGGACGCGGTCGATGTCGATCGCCCACTCCGGGCGGCCGGCCAGTTCGGGCATGTACTCGATCAACTGGAGCTGGAGCCCGTCGTTTTCGGCGACGTGGTCGACCATCTCGGGTACGTAGCCGGCGGTCGCCTCGAAGACGACCATGTTCAGCTTCACCGGGTCCAGACCCGCGTCGAGGGCGGCCTCCACCCCCTCGATCACGGCCGCGTATTCGCCGCTCTGGGTGACCTGCTTGAACGCCTCCTGGTCGAGGGCGTCCTGGGAGACGTTCACCCTGTCGAGACCGGCGTCGACCAGATCGGTGGCGCGGCCGGGGAGGTACGTGCCGTTGGTCGTCAGCGAGGTCTCCATCGAGTCGGGGGTGCGGCGGACGATCTCCTCCAGGTCCTCGCGCAACATCGGCTCGCCGCCGGTGAACTTGACGGCCTCGACGTCGAACTCGGCGGCGACTTCCAGAAAGCGGACCACGTCGTCGGTCGTCATCTCGTCGTCCCGCGGGTCCATCGGGCCGCGCGTGTCACCCAGTCCTTCGTTGTGGCAGTAGACGCAGTCGAAGTTACACCGGTCCGTGAGCGACACACGGACCCCCGACACCTCGCGCCCGAACTGGTCGACCAGCATGTCCAGGGCTCGGTCGGCCGCGTGCTTAAATCCGCCGTCGATCGCGGGGCTCATGTAACTGGTTTCCGTTACGCGATCGGCGGATTCGGTTCCCGAGTTCACAACTCTTATCGACGCACCGGCCCGTCTCACGGGGTATGGACGAAGCCGACGTACGCGACCGCCTGCGCTCGGTCGAGGATCCGGACCTGGGCGACGACATCGTCTCGCTCGGGCTGGTCAACGACATTACGCTCGACGGCGAGACGGTTCACATCTCGCTCGCGCTGGGTGCGCCGTACTCACCGACCGAGACGGCCATCGCCGACGACGTGCGAGAGGCCCTCGCGGACACGGGCCTCGAGATCGAACTCTCGGCCGAGGTCGACAGCGGCATCGACCCCGAGGAGCAGATCCTGCCCCAGGTGAAAAACGTCATCGCCGTCGCCTCCGGGAAGGGCGGGGTCGGCAAGAGCACCGTCGCCGTCAATCTGGCCGCCGGGCTCTCGCAACTGGGCGCCCGCGTCGGCCTGTTCGACGCAGACGTCTACGGCCCGAACGTCCCGCGGATGGTCGCCACGGAAGAGCGCCCGAAGGCGACGAAGGACGAGAAGCTCGTCCCCGTCGAGAAGTTCGGGATGAAGCTGATGAGCATGGACTTCCTCGTCGGCGAGGACGACCCCGTCATCTGGCGCGGCCCGATGGTCCACAAGGTGCTCACCCAGCTCTGGGAGGACGTCGAGTGGGGCGCGCTGGACTACATGGTGATCGACCTGCCGCCGGGCACCGGCGACACCCAGCTGACGATGCTCCAGAGCGTCCCCGTCACCGGCGCCGTCATCGTCACGACGCCCCAGGACGTGGCCGTCGACGACGCCCGCAAGGGCCTCGAGATGTTCGGCAAGCACGACACGCCCGTGCTGGGCATCGTGGAGAACATGGCCTCCTATCAGTGTCCGGACTGTGGCTCAGAACACCACATCTTCGGCGAGGGCGGCGGCCGCGAGTTCGCCGACGAGGCCGAGATGCCATTCCTGGGATCGATCCCGCTCGACCAGCGGGTCCGGGAGGGCGGCGACGACGGCGAACCGACGGTTCTGGACGAGGACAGCGAGACAGGGGAGGCCTTCCGGGAGTTCGCCGCCGACACCGCGAACATGCAGGGGATCGTCCACCGGCGCGGCCTCTCCGTCGAACGCTCGACGCCGGATCACGAACACGATCACGAACACGGTCACGACCACCAGCACGATCACGGGCACTGACGGCTACCAGGACAATCACGGGCATTGACGGCGGCAATTTCGGACGACCGCCGCTCAGTCGTCCGCCGCCGCGCGATTCGCTCCGTCGGCGAGGTCCGCCAGCGCCCACGATATCACGCGGGCCTCCACCAGATCGCGAACGTCGAGGTGATCGTCCTCGTCGTAGGCCTCGATCACGCGGCGGCTCTCCTCACGCATCTCCCGCTCCAGCGGGGCCTGGTCGGGTTCGTCGCGCACCTCGTTGAGCAGCGCCTCGAAGTCCTCGCGCAGGTCGAAGTCCGCTCGGGCGGCGTTACACCGCGAGAGCGGACTCATGCCTGCGTCGAGGACGAGATCGACGACGGTCTCCCAGTCGCTTGCACAGAAGTGGATCGACACCTCCCCGACGATGTCCTGCCAGGCGATGGGGCCGCTGTTGTCGAGCAACTGCACCGCCCGGGGCGGCAGGTCTAGCCGCGACGCGGTGTCGGGGTTCCCGCACAGACAGCACGGCTGCTTCGTCTTCCCCGTGTACATACCGCCGGCTAGGGGCTGGGCCTGCTTGTGTCTGTCCCGTCCGAACCGGACCGCCACCGCGCCGACTGACAAGGTTTTAATCGCCGGCACCGGGACTCGTGGGTATGAACACGGCCGACCGGCTCGACCTGCTGACGCGCTACACCGAGGAGGTCGTCACCGAAGACGAACTGGCGGAACTACTCGAGGGGGAGCCGACGGCCTACATCGGCTACGCCCCGACCGGCGAGATGCACATCGGCCACTTCACCACGATCCGCAAACTCGCTGACTTCCAGCGAGCCGGCGTCGACGTCACGGTCCTCATCGCGGACCTGCATGCCCACCTCGATAGCGAGAAGTCGCCCTGGGACCTGCTCGACGCCCGCAGCGAGTACTACGAGGAGTCCATCCGCGCCATGCTCGAATCCGCCGGCGGTGACCCCGAGACGGTCGAGTTCGTCCGCGGCCGGGACTTCCAGCTCGACGAGGACTACACGATGGAGATGTACCGGATGGCCGCCGAGACGACCGTCGCCCGCGCCCAGCGGGCCGGCAGCGAGGTCGTCCGCGAGAGCGAGAGCCCGAACCTCGGCGGACTCATCTACTCGCTCATGCAGAACCTCGACGTCGAGTTCCTCGACGCCGACATCGCCTACGGCGGGATCGACCAGCGCGGCATCTACATGCTGGGCCGCGAGATCCTCCCCGAGCACGGCGGCGAGGCGCCGGTCTGTCTGTTCGCGCCGCTCCTCTCCGGCCTCTCGGGCGGGAAGATGAGCGCCTCCGACGCGACCTCGAAGATCAACCTCACCGACGACCCCGAGCAGGTGGCCGAGAAGATCAACGGCGCGTACTGCCCGCAGGGAGAAGTCGAGGACAACGGCGTGCTGGAGTACGTGCGCTACCTGGTCTTCCCCATCCTCGAGGAGCGCGGCGAGGACTTCGTCGTCGAGCGGCCCGAGGAGTACGGCGGGGATCTGGTCTTCGAGACGTACGACGCCCTCGAATCGGACTACGTCGAGGGCGACCTCCACCCACAGGACCTCAAGAACGCGGCGGCGGACGCCATCGACGACGCCATCGCGCCGATCCGCGAGCGCCTGACGGACCGGCCGGAACTTTTGGCCGAGGCCTACCCCGAGAACGACGAGTGACGACCGACGCGCGGTGAACGCCTTTACTGCTGAGGCCCGAATTGCGAGGCATGTACCGCGTACTGCTCCCGATCGCGACGGACGAGTCGCGAGCGCGTGCACAGGTCGAGACCGTCCTCGAACTCCCCGCGGCGGCGAGCGACCTGGCCGTCGATGTCGTCCACGTCCACGATGACGTGTCGACGGCCGATACCGAGTGGGCCGCCGGCGACACGTTCAGCGAGACCTATGCCGAGGAGATGGCCGAGAAGGTCGGCGAGACCGATCGGCTCCCATCGGCGGTCGAAACCGCCGTCGACCGCCTCGAATCGAGCCACGTGGAGGTAGCGGTCCACGAGCGGACCGGCGACCCGGCCGAGGAGATCCTCGACCTCGCGGCGCAACTCGACAGCGACGCGATCGTCCTCGGGGTCGGCGGACAGTCGCTGGTCGGGAAAGTGCTGTTCGGCAGCGTCGCACAGGCGGTGATGCTGAACAGCGACCGACCGGTCACCGTGGTGCCGGAGCGGGTAACGGAGTCGTAGGCGGTAGCGGACGACGAGTAGACCGGGTACCGGAACGGAGACCGCGAGGGGCGGCGACCGGGTGGCGGCTGTCGACCGATTCGGAGGGACGTTTTTCCGTTCGGGTCGCATCTTCCGTGTATGTCCGACGCAGACGGATCCGACGGCGGGTTCGATTGTCCCGTGTGCGGGGAGACCTTCGACACCGAGGTGGCCCGGGACGATCACCTCAAACAGAGCCATCCGGACTGACTCGGGGGCACCCGGCGGACGACCGGCGGTGTGGTCCGGTCACCAGGACGGGATCATCAGTCCGGCCCACTGCGGGAGCTGGCCGACGTCGATACCCCAGACGAGCGGGAGCCAGGTCAGCGAGAGCACGATGACGAGCAGGATGCCGATGAGGTTGAGTCCGAACCCGGTCTTGGCCATCTGGGGCATCGTGATGTACCCCGAGCCGAAGACGACGGCGTTCGGAGGCGTGGCGACGGGGAGCATGAACGCGAACGACGCGGCGGTCGCCGCGCCGATCATGATCCCGTAGGGGTGGATCGAGAGGCCGACCGCGAGCGAGGCCATGATCGGCATCAGCATCGCGGTGGTCGCCGTGTTCGAGGTGACTTCGGTCATGAAGATCGTCAGGACGACGACGACGCCCATGACCAGGAGCATCGAGACGCCCTCGAGGGCACCCAGTTGCTGGCCCATCCACACCGCGAGTCCCGACTCCTCGAACCCGGCCGCGATCGACAGTCCACCGCCGAACAGGAGGATGATCCCCCACGGGATGCCGACGGCGGTGTCCCAGTCGAGCAAGAAGGTGAACGACCCGTCGTCCTCGCGGGCAGGGATCAGGAACAGGACCAGCGCGCCCGCGATGGCGATCACGCTGTCCGAGATCCCGGGCACGAGAGGTTCGAGGACGAACGACCGCGAGATCCAGGCCGCCGCGGTCAGGGTGAAGACGCCGAGTACGAGTTTCTCCTCGCGATCCATCGGCCCGAGCGCGGCGAGTTCGTCGTCGATGACGTCGATCCCGCCGGGGAGCCTGTCGATCCGCGGCGGCAGCAGGAACCTGGTGACGTACACCCAGATGATCGCGACCCCCAGCGCGGCGATGGGGACGCCGTAGAGCATCCACTGGGCGAACGAGATCGACTGGCCGAACGTCTCGTTGATCGCCCCGACCAGCACGAGGTTCGGCGGGGTGCCGATGATCGTGCCGACGCCGCCGACCGAGGCCGAGTAGGCGATACAGAGCATCAGCGCCGTGCCGAACCGGAACTCGCCCTGGGCCGTGGGGACGTCCGCGTCGGTCCGGTCGACGAGGTCGCTCGTCTGGAGGATCACCGCGAGCCCGATCGGCGTCATCATCATCGCCGTCGCGGTGTTCGAGACCCACATCGAGAGGAACGCCGTCGCGATCATGAACCCGAGGATGATCCGCTTCGGGCCGCCCCCGATCACCTTGATGGTCCGCAGCGCGATCCGCCGGTGGAGATCCCAGCGCTGCATCGCCATCGCGATGAAGAACCCGCCCATGAACAGGAAGATCAGGTCGTTCGCGTAGGGCGCGGTGGCCGCGTCGACGTCCAGCGCCCCGGTCAGCGGGAACAGAACGATCGGGAGCAGCGACGTCGCCGGGATGGGGATGGCCTCGGAGATCCACCACACCGCCACCCAGGCCGTGGTCGCGCCGACCGCCTGCCCGGCCGGGGACAGCCCCTCCGGGGACGGAAGGAGCATAATCGCCGCGAACAGGACCGGTCCGAGCACGAGTCCCACCTTCTGCCGACGTTCGTACGTGCCGCCGACGTCGAACGCCGAGCCGTCGTCACCGTCCCCGCTGTCCCCGTCTCCGCCGCCGTCGGGCGGACCGCCACCGCCGCCGTCGCCGGCACCGCTCCCTCTCGATCCGGCGCCGTCGGATTCTCCGGGGTTTGGCTCCAGGCCGCCGTCGCTCGCGAGGCGGTCGGCGAGTTTCCGTTCCTCGGGGGAGAGTTTCGAGCGATCCAGCAGGGCAGTCGGGCGCATTCGCAGGGCGGACCTCGTGTCTCGGTCGAGCCGCCAGACGTAGTTCCAGAATCGTTCGGCGTACCCTTGCGAGTCTGCCATGAGCGTATGATTCGTTGATGCCGGTGAAAACAGTACTGCCACCCCCCGGAGCGTGACGGTCCGCGGGTGCCCCGAGCCTTGGTCGGCGAGCCGAGGGGACCGCCCGGATCCACGTCTCGCGGGGCCCGCCGTCGGAACGCTTACTCCGCGATCGGCACATGGTAGGGTATGCCGCTGCTCCAGTTCGACACGACCCTCTCGCTGTCGGCCGCGGAGAAGTCAGCCCTTGCAGAGCGGGTGACCGATGTCTACACCGAGGAGATGGCGACGACCGCGGGTCACGTCGCGGTGACGATCCGCGAGCGCGAGCCGGCCGACCTCCACCTCGGCCGTGCGGTCGACGGCCCGCTCCTGTTCCTCGACGCCGAGATCCGGCAGGGGCGGTCGTTCGACCGCAAGCGCGCGTTCGCCCTCGAAACGTTCGCGTACCTCGGCGAGACTTTCGACGTGCCCGACGAGAACCTGAAGGCCGTGTTCACCGAGCACCCCGGCGAGTCGATGATGGGCGTCGACCGCGTCGGTGGGGAGTGGGACGGCGAGTGATCGAGTCGGGCACCGGACGAGCACCACCCGGAACCGATCGCCGTCTCCGGGACAGTGAAAGGCGTCGAGAACGGTCGTGGTAGTCGATGGACCGGTCCTACTGGTGGACCGTCTCGCTCGTGTCGCTCTGGCAGGTCGCGGCGAGTATCTGTTACTACACGGTGTTCGCCGCGACGCCGTTCTTCCGGGACGCCTTCGGCCTCACGCGGTTCACGGTCGGATTCGTGCTGGCGGCGCTCACGCTCGGGTACGCGGTCTGGTTGCTTCCCGTCGGCTCGTTGATCGACCGGTTCGGCGAGAAGCGAGCCCTCGTGATCGGTCTCGTCGGGCTCTCCGCCGGGGCCGCGGCGGTCGCGGGCGCTCCCACGTACGGCCTCCTGCTCGCGGCGGCCTTCTTCCTCGGGTCGACGTACGCGACGGCCATCCCGGGGACGAACAAGGCCGTCTACGACGCCGTCGCCGCGGGGCGCCAGAACCTGGCGATGGGTGTCAAACAGGTCGGCGTCACCGCCGGGAGCGGCGTCAGCGCATTGCTCGTGACCGGCCTCGCGGGCGTCCTGTTCTGGCAGGCCGGGTTCCTCCTCGCCGCCGGGTTCGGACTCGTCGTCGCGGCCGTCTTCGCGCTCGCCTATCGCGGCACAGAGGGCGGTGGAACGGCGGAGTACCCGGACTTTCGAGCCCTCGCGCGCAACCGGCCGTACCGCGCGCTCGTCGCCGCGGGCTTTTTCCTCGGCGCAGCGCTGTTCACGACGACAGGGTACACCGTCCTCTACGTCCACGAGGCGATCGGCGCCTCGATCGCCTTCGGGGGCGTTGTGCTCGCGCTGGTCCAGCTGTTCGGCAGCGCCGGCCGTCTCGTCGGTGGGTGGCTGAGCGACAATCTACCGGGCGACCCGCAGCGGCGAATCGGCGCGATCCTGCTCGGACAGGCAGTCGCCGGCGCCGGACTGTTCGTCGTCGTCCCCGCGACCGACAGCGCGTGGGGGGCCGTCGTCGCCTTCTCCGCGCTCGGTTTCTTCGTCCTCGGCAATACCGGGGTCTACTACTCCTACATGGCGACGCTGGTCGGGCCCGACGAGATGGGCGGTGCGACCGCCGGCGGCCAGCTCGCGCTCGTCGTCGGCTCGATCGTCGCCCCACCGGCGTTCGGCTACCTCGCGGACACCGTCGGCTATCGGGGATCGTGGTGGCTACTCGCTGCCGGGACCGTCGCCGCGACCGGATTCCTCGCGCACAGCGTTCGACTGGAACCCGCGAGCGACGAGACGGCGATGCGCGAGTGAAAGCGGGGACAGCGTCGTCCGGTCGCGAATCGCGGGATACCGGACGCGAAGCGCCTCAGTCGAGCCCGGCCCCGGGAGCCAGGCGACCGAGGGCTGGATCGACGGCCGTTGGCCGTCAATCGGCGTCCCGTCGAGCCAAGCGAGACGGGGCTCGACTGGCTCACTTCGTTCGTCAGTCGGCGTCCTCGGGAGCCAAGCGACCGAGGGCTCGATTGACGGCTGTCAGCCGTCAATCGGCGGTCGCGGGGTCCGCGTCGGGGTCGGCCTTGGGGACGAGCCACTCGTCGGCCCAGTTCTCGATCTCGTCGAAGACCGGACACAGCGACTCGCCTTTCTCCGTCAGTTCGTAGTACGTCGCGACGGGCGCGTCCTCTTCGAGTCGCCGGGAGACGAAGCCCGTCTCCTGCAGGTCGTCGAGCACGCGCGAGAGCGTGCGGGAGCTGGCACCGGTCGAACGCTTGAGTTCGTTGAACCGCTTCTCCCCCTCGCGGAGGTCGTGGAGGACGACCAGTCGCCACTGGGAACCGATCTGTTCGATGGAACGGACGATGGGGCACGGACCAGGGTGGTCTTCTCCTGACATCGGTGTTACCTGCTAACTCCTATGTCCGGGAACGGCTAAATAGGTTCGCATCGAAACCAGGTAGTGTGGCGAAATCAGGTAACACGATGTTATCGAGTATCGGATCGAAACTGACCGCGACGACGGCGGTGACGGTCTGATGGTCTTCGAGACGGCTGGCGCCGCCGAGGCGTTCCTGGTCGGCCGCGTCCTCTTCGGTGCGGTGCTCGCGTTCATGGGGCTCAACCACTTCACGAACGCCGACGAGATGAGCGGCTACGCCGAGTTCAAGGGTATCCCGGCGCCCGGACTCGCCGTACCGTTCACCGGTGGGATGTTGCTGTTCGGTGGACTGGCCCTCGTGCTCGGGGCGTACCCGGTCCTCGGCGCCGGCGCGCTCGTGCTGTTCCTGCTCGTGACCACGCCCACGATGCACGACTTCTGGGCGGCCGCCGAGGAGGACCAGCAGGACGAGATGATCAACTTCCTCAAGAACGTGGCGCTGCTGGGCGGCGCGCTGGTCTTCCTCGCGCTCGGGAGCGCGAACTGGCCCTACGCGCTGAACGTCGGCCTCTTCTAGGTCCTCAGGCCGTCGGGAGTTCGACCCTGACGACGGTGCCCGACGGTTCGTTGTCCTCGATGTCGACCTCGCCGCCGTAGACCGAGACCATCGAGTGGACGAAGTAGAGGCCGAAGCCGGTCCCGCCCGACTGGTCACCGGTCTCGCCCCGCCGGAACACGCGCTCTTTCGTCCCGTCCGGGACGCCCGGGCCGTCGTCGCGCACTTCGAGGACCACACAGCCGTCGGCGGTCGTCACGTCGGCCTCGATGCGGACGGATCGCCGATGCGTTTCGGAGTCTGGGCTCGTCGAGCCGTGTTCCACCGCGTTGCTCAGGAGGTTGCCGACGACTTCCGAGAGCAGGTCGTCGGCGACGACCCGGGCGTCGTCGGGGACGTCCACGTCGATGGTCACGTCGCCGTCCATCCCGCGGACGCGCTCGGCCTGGGAGTGAACGATCGGGACGATGTCGACGGGCTGGAGTTCCGGATCGGAGTCGTCGGTGAGCGTGTCCAGCACCGACTTGACCTTCCGGGTCAGGTCGATGATGTTGTCGGTCCACTCGACGATGGTGCCGGCGTCCTCGGTGACCTGGCCCTCGTTGCGGCGTTCGAGGAGTTCCGCCCGCATCTTGATCACCTCCAGCCCGTTGAGCATGTCGTGGCGGAGGATGGAATTGAAAAACTCCATCTGTTCTTTCTGCCTGCGGAGTTCGCGCTCGCTCTTCTTGCGCTCGATGGCGTACCGGAGCGACCGGGCGAGCGCGTCCCCGTCGATCTCGTCTTTGACCAGGTAGTCCTGCGCGCCACGCTGGATGGCCTCGACGGCCCGTTCGTGGTTGTTCAGGCCCGTGAGGACGACGACCGGGACCGCGTCGTAGCGGTCGACGAACCGCTCCAGCGTCTCGATGCCGTCGCTCTCGGGCAGTCCGAGGTCCAGGAAGACCACGTCGTAACTCCCCTCGGCCAGTTCCGCGAAGCCCGCGTCGAGGCGTTCGACGTGGGTGATCTCCGGGCCGGTGCCGTCGCCGGTGAGCGTGCTCTCCCGGAGGTGGTGACGCAGCAGTTTGGCGTCACCGGGATTGTCCTCCACGACGAGGACGTCCGTCGGCTGGGTGCTGGTGCCGGACATCGTCACTCGGGCGGGACCTTCACGACGGTCAGCCAGAAGTCCTCGATGGTGTTCACGACCTCGAGGAACCCGTCGAAGTCGACCGGCTTCGTCAGGTAGGCGTTCGCGTGCAGGTCGTAGGAGTTGATGATGTCCTCTTCCGCCTCCGAACTGGTGAGGATCACGACCGGGATGCGTTTCAGATCCGGATCCTCCTTGATCTCCGCGAGGACCTCCTTGCCGTCCATCCGGGGCATGTTCAGGTCGAGCAGGATGAGGTCCGGACGCGGACTGTCCTCGTACTCCCCCTCCTGGCGGAGGTACGACATCGCCTCGACGCCGTCGTTGACGACGTTGAGGTTGTTGATGACGTTGCCCCGCTCGAAGGCCTTCTCCGTGAGTTTGACGTCGCCGGGGTTGTCCTCGGCCAGCAACACCTCGATTGGCGTCTGCTGCTCCGGCGTCATCGCGCGTCACCTCCCGCGACCGCGGCCAGTCGGTCCTCGGTCTCTCCTCTCTTCGGGATGGTGAAACAGAACGTCGCGCCGACGCCCTCCTCGGACTCGATCCAGATGTCGCCGCCGTGGCGAGAGACGATCCGGTCGCAGACGGCCAGTCCGATGCCGGTGCCGCCGTCGCCGTCGCGGCTCCCCTGCTGGAACAGTTTGAAGATGCGTTCGCGCTGGTTCTCAGGGATGCCGGGGCCGTCGTCCGCGACCTCGAACCGGTAGTGATCGTCCGCCTCCGTCGCCCGGACGGTCACTGTCGGCGACTCGCCGGCGTGGCTGAGGGCGTTGCTGACGAGGTTCTGGATCACCTGTCCGAGCTGGTCGCGATCTGCCTCGACCGTCGGCAGCGGTTCGACGTCGACCGTCGCGTCCGCGTCGTCGATGGCGAATTCCAGGCTCTGGATCGTCTCCTCGACCACGGCCGCCGCGTCCACCGTCTCGAACTCGTCCGCGTCGGTCGAGACCCGGGAGTACTGCAGCAGGTCCTCGATCATCGACTGCATCCGGTTCGCGCCGCCGACGGCGAAGTCGATGTACTCGTCGGCCTCGTCGTCGAGTTCGTCCCCGTACTCGACCGCGAGCAGGTCGACGTAACTCGACACCATCCGGAGCGGCTCCTGCAGGTCGTGCGAGGCGATGTGGGCGAACTCCTGGAGCCGCTCGTTCGACTGTTCGAGCTCCGCCCGGTAGGCCTCGAGTTCCGCCTCGCGTTCCGCCCGTTCCAGTGCGGCTTCGGCGTTCCGGGCCAGGATCTCGATGATGTTCAGCTCCGCCTCCGTCGGGACCGACACCTCGGGCGTGCCGACGTGAAGCTGTCCGTACTCGCCCAGCGGGACGATGACGAGCGTTCCGAGCGGGCTATCCGGCATCTCGGAGTTTTCGAGCGTGGCGTAGTCTTCGACGACGCGCGCGCTCCCCGTCCGGAACGTCTCCATCTCGACGGAACCGGGAGTGACGTTCGGGAGCGCCTCGGTCGGGGTCTCCGCGTCCATCATGGTCTGGACGCGGTCGGTCGCCGCAACCGGGACGAGGTCGTCGCTCCCGTCGTCGGTGGCGTAGATCCCCGAGAGGGGCATGTCGAGCAGCTCCGTCGCGAGCGTCATGACGATGTCCGCGACCGCTCGCTGGGACTCGGCTGCGATCAGTTCGCTCGTGGCCTCGTTGACCGCCTCGATGCGCCGCTCCTGTCGTTTTTCGTCGGTAATGTCGATGCTCACCCCGATGACCTTCTCGACGGCGCCGTCCCGGACGATCGGTCGGTACCACGTCCGCGCGATGACCGGACCGATGTCGTGAACGGCTGTGTGTTCCTCGCCGGCGGTCGCCGCCTCGAAGTCCGAGAGGAACGCCTCCTGCCCGGCGAAGACCTCGAACATGTTCTGGCCCTCCAGCTCCCCGGGCTCCACGCCGATGCCGGCCAGCCCCTGGCCTTGCGACATCTCGATCATCCCGTCGGTGTCGGCGGTCCACAGCGCCAGCGGCACGTTGTCGAGGACCGTCTGGAGGCGGTCGGTCCACGCCTCCAGTTCCCGCTCGCGCTCGCGAAGCTCGGTGACGTCCCGGGAGATGCCGATGACCTGTTCGAGCTCCCCCCGGTCGTCGAAGACCGGCTGGTATACGGTGTGGAAGTAGAGGTCTCCCTGCTGAGCCTGGGTTTCGACGCGCTCGCCCTCGAGGGCTCGCTCGACGGCGTCGATGACGTCGGGTGCCTCCGCGAACATCTCGAACACCGACTGTCCGACGGCCTCGCCGGGTTCGAGTCCCAGTTTGTCGAGCGCGTTGCCCCGGGAGTAGGTGAACTCACCGTCCGGGTCGAGCGCGAACAGGACCACCGGCGCGTTGTTGAGTAGCGTGTTCATGCGCTCGCGCTGGGCCGCCAGTCGTTCCTCGCGTCGCCGCTGCTCGGTCACGTCGATGCCCTGCGCGACGAGTGATTCGACCCGCCCGTCCTCGTCCGTGACCGGACTGACGGTGCCGTCGATGTCTATCTGCTCGCCGTCGGGCGAGATCTGCGTCGCCTCGAACTCGACGTCCTCGCCCTCGCCGGCGCGCTCGATCGCCGCCCGTATCCGCTCCTGCAGCGCGTCGTCGTGTTCGAACCACGGGCCCTCCCAGAACGGTCCGCCGACGTACGTCGACGGTTCGACGGCGGCGAACTCCCGGGCGACCTTGTTCACTCTGAGAATCGTCCCGTACGGGTCGAGGACCCCGATGAACGTCCCCGTCGCCTCGAACACCGCCTCGAGCCGCCGGTCCCGCGCCGGCCGCCCCTCGGAGGCGGGCCCGGTCTGTTCGTCCACTTCGTGCTGGTCCATGGGCTCCCCTCAATCTCGTTATACAACGTTCTACCGCACCGATATCAGGATGTGATAACTGGATGGGCGAGTTCGTAGCGGGCACAGTTCGTCGCGATCTCTTTTCGTGCCTCTGGCTGCGGTGTTCTTTCGTCTGTGCACCCGTATACGCTAATCCGCCGTCTTTTTATTACTATGCCTACATTATCGGGAAAATGGCTCGTGACCGGCGAACCTATCTGACCGGCGTCGCCGTCGCTGCCGCGTCGCTGGCCGGTTGCTCGTCGCTACTGGGATCTCCCGACCCCGACGACCCTCCGCCCTCCGGTGTGGACGAGCTCCCGAATCCCGAGGACAGCGTTTCGGGAGCGAACGGCGAGTGGTCGAGTTTCGGCTGTAACGCCGCGAACACTCGATCTGTGGGGGACGGCCGAGCGCCCGTAGACCACGTGACGGAACGGTGGCGCGTCGAGGTGCCTCAGACCACGTACCGTGAACCCGTCGTGTCCGGTGGTCGGGTGTTTCAGGTCAATCCCGAAGCGTTGCAGGTCCTGGACTCGAGTGACGGATCTGAGCTATGGACGGACCCAGACGCGGAGACGGTTCCGCTGGTTCGGGGCGGAGTCGCGTACGTCTCCACCGGCGACGCTGTCCGGGCGCTCGACGCCGAGAGCGGCGACCGTCTCTGGGAGCGCCGGCCCGAGGGTCGAGGGCGTGTTTCTGCGCCCTCCACGCATGCCGGAGACGAACTGGTCTGTGGAGCCGGTGAACGGGTCTTCTCACTCGACCCTGCGAACGGCGACGTCCTGTGGCGACGCCAGGTATTCGGAGGGGTTCGCGACCACGCGGCAGTCTGGATGGGTCACGGTGCGGTCCTCGCCACCGAAGCGGGGATGGTCTACTTGCTCGGCGACGGAGGGTCCGGCGTTTGGCGGTGGCAGCTACCCGCCCCACCGACCGCGCCGCCGACCACCGACACCGATTCGATATACGTCCCCTGCCGCGACGGGACGACCTACGCACTCGACGTGGAGGGTTCTGCCAGGGACGTTCGCTGGGAGGCCGAGACGAGAATGGTAGAGCGGGGACTGTGTCTCGTGGACGGCCTCGTGCTCGCGGCGAACGGATTTCAGATTCTCGCGGTCGACCCCGAGTCCGGTGACAAACGGTGGGAACTGGAGATCGGCGACTGGCGACACACCGCTCCGGCCTTCGGGCGGGACACCGTGTTCGTCGGCGGTGATCGGCTCCGGGCGCTCGACCCCACACCGGGTGACAGCGCCGCTGGCGGTCCCGCGCTGCGTTTCGAGCGAGAGTTCATCGGGCGCGTCGGGCCCGGACCGGTACTCGACGACGGGACGCTCTACGTGGTAGCGCAAGTGGCCGAGGAGACGTACGCGTTACTGGCACTCGAGTAGGGAAACCGGAGGACGGTGAGCGCTCGCCGCTACAGCTGTTCGTCGCCGTCGATGATCCGCTGGGCGCGGGCGGCCAGCGCGGGGACGCCGTCGCGCATCTTCGGGTACATCGGGTCGTCGCTGTTGCCCTCGAGGTACCGGCGGAAGAACATCTCGCCCAGCGCCGCCAGCTTGTAGACCGCCAGCGCCCGGTAGAAGCGCTCGTTCTCGAAGGTGAATCCGGTCGCGTCCTCGTAGCGGTCGACGAGTTCTTCCCTGGTGAGGTAGCCCGGTTCGGCCATGAAGGTCGAGGACAGCGTGTCGAGGGACTCCGGCGGCTCGGGATCTTTCGCCTCCCACCAGTACGACAGCATCCAGCCGAGGTCGGTGAAGGGATCGCCCAGCGTGGACATCTCCCAGTCGAAGATGCTCGCGATCTCGGGCGGCGTCCCGGGCGCGTACATCACGTTGTCGAGCTTGTAGTCCCCGTGGACCAGCGTCTGCGGGTGGTCCTCGGGCGCGTTGTCCTTCAGCCACGCCATCACGTCGCGGATCACGGGCACCTCGCGCTCGTCGGTCGTCACCTCGAAGGCCCACTCGAACTGCTCGCTCCAGCGTTTCACCTGGCGCTGGGTGAACCCCTCGGGGTAGCCGAAGTCGCCGAGGCCCACGGCTTCGTAGTCCACCTCGTGGATCTCGGCCAGGCGGTCGACGAGTTCAGCGCCGATCGCCTCCCGGTGCTCGGGCGTGGCGAACCGGTCTGGCTCGGCGCCCCTGAGGACGGTCCCGTCCTCCCGCTCCATCACGTAGAAGTCCGACCCGATGATGGCGTGATCGTCGGTCGCGGCCACCGTCGTCGGCACGCGGACGTCCGTCCCCTGGAGGGCGTCGACGACCTCGAACTCCCGGAGCACGTCGTGGGCCTTGTCGGCGGTCTCGCCCGGCGGCGGGCGGCGGATGACGAGTTCGCGGTCGCCCCAGGTCACGAACAGCGTCTCGTTGGAGTGGCCTTCCTGGTGGCGGCGCACGTCGTAGTCCTCGACGGGGCCGAGTTCGTCCTCGAGGAACTCGGCCAGCGCGTTCACGTCGACGATCCGGTCGAAGTACGCGTCGCTCTCGTCGCTCACTGCGCCGTCACCCCGTCGCCAGTCGCCTCGATCTCGTGTACTAACATTGTTAGGGCGATTGCGGCCCACGTATGAATAAGTGGGGGTTGGCGGAGGGCGGGCGTCCCACCCGTGCATCTGTCCGGGGGACAACCGGTGCGGTTCGATCTCCGGCCGCTTGGGGATGTTTTACATTGTTGTGTCCGAAAGGGGTGGTATGGTTGTCGAGTACGAGGATTCGGAGACGGCACAGCGACTCAGGGAGCAAGCACGCGAGTTCGTCAGGACGGAAGTCATTCCGGTCGAGCGGGAGTACCTGGGCGACGGCCCGGTCCCAGAGGAGCGAATCGCGACCCTTCGCGAGAGGGCCAAAGAGTACGGTATCTACTGCCCGCAGATCGAGGAGGAGTACGGTGGCGGCGGATACGACTTCCGCGACGTGCTCCCGTTGTTCGAGGAGGCCGGCAAGAGCCTGCTCGGCCAGGCGGCCATGCGCGTCGACGCGCCCGACGAGGGGAACATGCACACCCTCGAGATGTTCGGCACCGAGGAGCAGAAAGAGGAGTGGCTGAAACCCCTCGTCGCTGGCGAGATCCGCTCGGGCTTCTCGATGACCGAGCCGATGCAGGGCGCGGGCTCGGACCCCAAGATGATGCAGACCACCGCCGAGAAGGACGGTGACGAATGGGTCATCAACGGCCACAAGTGGTGGACGACGCAGGGCGACGAGGCCGACCTCCTCCTGCTGATGGCCCGGACAGACATGGACGCCCACCCCTACTCGGGCACGTCGATCATCCTGGTGCCCATCGACGCCGACGGCGTCGAGATCGTCGAGGCGACGCCCCACCTCGGGCCGTCGGTCGTCCACGAGAGCCACGCGGAGATCCGGTACGATAACGTCAGAGTCCCGGAAGAGAACCTGCTGGGCCCGGAGAACGAGGGCTTCGCCATCGCACAGGAGCGACTCGGCCCCGCGCGGCTGACCCACTGCATGCGATTTTCGGGGATGGCCGAGCGCGCGCTCGGGATCGCCAAGGAGTACATGGGCGAGCGGTCGGCCTTCGGCGAGCAGCTTTCGGAGAAACAGGCTCAGCGGTTCGCCATCGCCGAGCAGGAGACCGCACTCCACGCGGCGCGGACGATGACCCGGCACGCGGCCGAGAAGATCCGCCGGGGCGAACAGGCCCGCATCGAGGTCGCCATGAGCAAGTACTACACCGCGAACGTGGTCCAGGACACGATCGATTTGGCGGTCCAGGCCTGCGGTGCCTCGGGCATCTCGCGCCACCTCCCGCTGGCCGACTTCTACGAGTCCGTGCGCGCGTTCCGCATCATCGACGGGGCCGACGAGGTCCACAAGCGCTCGATCGCCCGCGAGGCCTTCGAGGACGAGAACGTCCCCGAGGGCGAACTGGAGAACCTGCCGCGGTTCTGAGGCGTCCGGTAGGCCTAAACGAGGCCCGCGTCAGATGCTGTATATGTCGCCCGCCGTCGCGCAGCTCTCGTCGGTGTCGGCGGTCCCGGGATGGGCGTGGACGCTCTCCGTCCTGGTGGCCGCACTGCTCTCGCTCGGGCTCGCGATCAGGTTCGAAGGCCCCCGCGGTCGCTGGGGCCACGCGCTCCGCCGCCGCTTCGTCCTGGGCGTCCCGTGGGGGACCCTGCTGACGGTCGCCGGCGTCGGTGCGTTCTACCTCCTCGTCCAGGCGGGAGCCACCCACCCGAACGACCCGCTCGCGATCCCGTTCATCAGCTGGTCGTACTTCTACCCGCTCGGGATCGTCACCTCGCCGTTCGCCCACGCGAATCTGAACCACGTCACGTCGAACCTGCTCGCGACCCTGCTCTTCGGACCCATCGCCGAGTACGCGTGGGGGCACTTCCCCCGACAGCGCGGGAGCCAATCGTTCGGCAGTCTCCGGGAGCATCCGCTCGTGCGCGTCCTTGCGGTCCCCGCCGCGGCCGTCGCCGTCGGACTCCTGACCGGCGTCTTCGCCTTCGGCCCCACGATCGGCTTCTCGGGAGTCGTGTTCGCCGTCGCCGGGTTCGCGCTGGTGTCGTACCCCGTCGCGACGATCGTCGCCCTCGTCGCCAGGTCGGTCGTCGGAGTGGTGATGCAGGCGGTGCAGAACCCCGTCACGGTGTCCGGGCCGAGAGAGGTGTTCACCTCGCCGGGCTGGGCCAACGTCGCGATCCAGGGACACCTGTTCGGGGTCCTCCTCGGCGTGGGTCTCGGCGGGTACCTCGCGGCCCGGCGCGATCGGCTGCCCGGGCCCGCGCGGCTCTGGCTCGCGTTCCTGGTCTTCGCCGTCGTGCAGGGCCTCTGGCAGCTCTACGCCCCCCTGGGCGGCGAGCGGTTCGTGCTCTTCCGGGCCGCCGGCGTCGTATTCGTCTTCCTGCTGGCCGCGCTCGTCGTCGCGAGCGTCGCCTACCGCCGACCGGACCCGCTCGTGGACGCGCTCGGACTTCCAGCCATCGACCGGGAACTACCGGTCGACCTGCGGACGCACGAACTGGCGGCGATCGTCCTCGGGGCGCTGGTGGTCTCCCTCGCCCTGCTGGCGGTCTGGTCCGGCTTCTTCGTCCTCGACGAGGGCGTCGACGGCGAGGTATCGGTCGACGGGTACGAGGTCACCTACGCCGAGGGGATCACCGACGAGTACGCGTCCTCCTTCGCCGTCGGGCCGTTCGGCGACGGTGGGACGATCAACACGAGCGGCGTCGTCGTCACCAGCGAGCGCCGGCACATCTTCTACACTGTGGTGGGCAAACGCGAGCTAGCCTCGCGGGGTCGCGCGACGGTCGTCCTCGGGAGCCCGGGCACTCGCGAGGAAGTCGTCGCGAACCGGACGGGCTGGAACCCCGTCGGCAACGACTCCGTCTACGCCGTGTTCCTGCGCCACGAGGGCGACCGCCGGCTGGCCTTCGCGTCCGATCCGTCGACGGCGCGACCGCGGATCGACGGCCGCCACGTCACGTTCCGCTCCGGGAGAGACGGGTTCGGGTTGACCGTCACCGCGGACGGCGATCAGCTAGGACGTACTCCGCTCCCCTCGGTCGGGGCGAACCGCACCGCTGGCGGGTTGCGGTTCAACCGCACGGCCGGGGGCGACCTCTACGCCCATCGGAACGACACGCGGGTGCGAATCGCCGGGAAGCGCTAGGTCCAGTCGATGCGGAACACTTCGGCGTCGATGGTCCGCGACTCGTCGGTGTGGTGGTCGAACTGGTTGGGGAGTTCGAAGGTCGCGCGGAAGGCGTGGGTGACCTCGCCGCCCTCGTCGGCGGCGAAGGCCTCGACGAACTCGTCGCTGCCCTCGTTGTGGATCGAGTAGGAGACGTCCGCGACCTCGGCGGCGGTTTCGAGGAACGCGCGGTCGGCGTGCTCGTTGCCCGCCTGCGCGCCGAACGGCGGGTTCATGACGACTGTCGTCGGTCCGTCCGGTCGGAGCGGGAGACGGGTCGCGTCCGCGCGGAGCCACTCGACGGCGGAGGTCGAGGCGACCTTCCGCTCGTTCTCCCGGGCGGTCGCCAGGGGCGCGGGGTCGACGTCGACGCCGACGACGCGGTCCGGGCCGCGCAGCGCGGCCCCCAGGGCCAGCATCCCAGTCCCGCAACCGAGATCGAGGACGGTCCGGCCCTCGACGTCGCCCTGCAGGTCCGCCGTGTGGACCAGGTGCGCGGCGAGTTCCGGGGGCGTCCGGTACTGCTCCAGCGAGGCCGACGGGTTCTCGAACCCGGCGACGATCGCCAGCCGCTGGGCCAGCCCGCTCTTCGTGCTCATGGGGGCCGCTCACCTCGCTCGTCCGTCCGGCAGACACCTGTGCACATCGCTACCAGTCAGATACACTGCGTTCATTGAAAAGTTTTCGTTTATGCGCAATAGTTATTCCGCCGGTATCGTCCGGGAAACAGTCGGTCCCCCATCGCCCGCTCGGACTTACGACGTAAGCTCAGATCGGGATAACGTTAACAGTCACGGGGTGTGTTCGCACCCGCATGGCAGACGAGCCCCATCCACAGGTACAGGCCGTGCTGCAGATGATCGACGACCAGCCGGTGCCGCCGACGTACGCGGTGTCGGTCGCGGAAGCCCGAGACCAGCTCGAGGCGATGGCGGCGATGCGCGGCGACGCCGAGGACGTGGCTACCGTCGAGGACTTCGAGATCGGCGGCCCTGACGGCGCGCTTCCGGTTCGGCTCTACCAACCAGACGCCGACGGGCCGCATCCGGTCCTGGTGTACCTCCACGGCGGCGGGTTCGTCATCGGGAGCCTGGAGACTCACGACGCGCTCTGCCGGTCGCTCGCGAACGCCGCGGAGTGTGCCGTCCTGTCCGTGGACTACCGCCTCGCGCCCGAACACCCCTTCCCCGCAGCCGTCGAGGACGCCTACGCCGCAGTCGAATGGATCGCCGAGCACGGCGAGCACGTCGGCGTCGACACCGATCGCATCGCCGTCGGCGGCGACTCCGCTGGCGCGAATCTCTCCGCGGCGGTGACCCTCATGACGCAGGACCGCGACGGCCCCGACCTCGCCCACCAGGCCCTGATCTATCCGGCCGTGAATTCGCCGGACGTCGGACCGGAATTCGAATCGTACGAGGAGAACGCCGAGGGCTACTTCCTCGAGACCGAGAGCATGCAGTGGTTCGTCGAGCGGTACGTCCAGGACGAGATCCACCTCCGCAACGAGTACTTCGCCCCGCTGCTCGCAGACGACCTCTCGGGGGTACCGCCAGCCTCGATCGTCACCGCGGAGTTCGACCCGCTCCGCGACGAGGGCTACGCCTACGCCGACCGCCTCGACGACGAGGGCGTCGCGGTCTCCAGCCACCACTACGACGACATGATCCACGGCTTCGCGACCATGATCGGCGTGGTCGACGCCGCCGAGGACGCCGTCGAGGCTCTGGCGGCCGATCTGCAGGAATCCTTCTAGCCCGATCGCGTCGCACCCGAACGGTCGAAGGTTGAAGGCCCCGCTCCCCGAAACGGGACGTATGTGCGGCCGAACCTCCCTCTTCGTCGACCGGGACGACCTCGAGCGGCGCTTCGACGCGCGGATCGTCGCCGACGGCGGCTACGAACCGCGGTACAACATCGCGCCCGGGGACGGCCTGGAAGTCATCGCGAACGACGATGCAGGGGAGATCCGGCGGTTCCACTGGGGGCTGATTCCGTCGTGGGCCGACGAACCCGAGACGGGAATGATCAACGCCCGGTCCGAAACCGCGTCGGAGAAGCCCGCGTTCCAGAAGGCATGGGAGTCCAGGCCCTGCCTCGTCCTCTCGTCGGGGTTCTACGAGTGGCAGGCGCGAAACGGCGGGCCAAAACGGCCCTACCGGATCCACCGCGAGGACGACCCGGCGTTCGCGATGGCCGGGCTCTGGGAGGTCTGGGAGGGCGACGGCGAGAGCGAGGACGAGACCGTCTCCTGCGTGACGATCCTGACCACCGATCCCAACGAGTTGCTGGCGCCGATTCACGACCGGATGCCGGTGGTCCTCCCCGCAAACGAGGAGTCCGAGTGGCTAGAGGCTGGGCCCGACGAACGAGAGGAACTGTGTCGTCCGTATCCCGACGACGACCTCGCGGCGTACGAGATCTCGACGCGCGTCAATAACCCCGGGAACGACGATCCGGGCGTGATCGAGCCCCTCGGACACGAGCAGTCGGGACTGGGCGAGTTCGGGTCGGAGTGACCGTCTCGGGCGACCGAATCGCCGGCCGTCGGTTCCCGTGCGTCACCCGGCCGCGATCGGCGACTCCCGTTCCGAGGCGGTCGCGGTCCCGTTCGTCGGGTGATCGGACTCGTTCATGACGGTCTCGGCCCAGCCGGGCTTCGAGACGTCCTCGACGCCCAGCGAGACCAGGCGATAGGAGAGTTCGATCCGGCCGTCGGGCCGCTCCCAGGTCGCGCTGCCGTTGCGAACCACGCCGCGATCGTCGACCGTCAGCCGGAGCCGACCGGGGTCGGTGTCGTTCGTCGTCGGTTCGAGCGGCGCTTCGATGGTGACCAGACGGTGGCCGTCGATCACGCGGTCGTCGGTGACGGTGAACTCCCCGTCGACGCGACCGAAGGCGGTGGTGAAGGGCCCGGCAGTCGGCGGGACGGCGCCCATCGGGACCCGTCCCTCGACGTTGACCCGTTCCCGGCCGTCGCTGCGTTCGCGCGTGACGGTGTAGCTGTCGTTCGACCAGACGGTGGTGCTGGCCGCGGGGTCGCCGGTGGTCGCGTCAGCGCCGTCGTTGCCCCGTCGATCCCGTTCCACGCGCACGCGAGAGGCGTTGGGAGACGAGCGAATCGACTGGTCCTCCGTGGCGACGACGCTCCCGTTCCTGGAGAGCGTCGCGTTCGTCACCGCGAGGTAGCCGCTGTCGACGAGGATCGAGCGGTGGGATTCGAGGACGGACGAGACGTTGGCCGTCCCGTCGTCTTCGATCCCCGGGATCGTGCGGTTCGCCGGATCGGTGTCGTTCGCTCCGTCGTCGACCGCGGACTCGTCGAGCGCGATGTCCCCGGCGAGCTGCCCCGCCGCGGCCACCAGCGCCGTCCCGGCCGCGAGCACGACCGCGACGGCCAGGGCGGCGAGCACGACGATGCCGACCGTTACGAGTGGCGTCCGTGACACGTTCGATAACAAAAGCCCCGAGGTTGAATGACATTCTGCGTGTCGGCCGCCGACTCCTCGCTAGCTGGTTGCGGGATCCTCGTCGGTTTGGGGTCGAACGCGACACGTTTCGGAGTGATTCATCTTTAAATGAGGGCTGAGAGACGGTGGAGGCATGGCAGACGCGCCCCACCAGCACGCGCAGAACATCCTCGACATCATCGAGGGCGAACCGATCCCGCCCGTCCACGCGCTCTCCGTCGCCGACGCCCGCGAGCAGTTCCGCGGCGCGACGACCCTCACCGACGGCCCCGACGTGGACGACGTCCGGGACTTCGAGATCCAGGGCCCGGGCGGGGCGCTCCCCGTCCGTCTCTACCTGCCCGAGGGCGACGGTCCCCACCCCGTGCTCGTCTTCTTCCACGGCGGCGGCTGGGTCCTCGGCGACGTCGAGAGCCACGACAACCAGTGCCGCAGCCTCTCCAACGCCGCGGACTGTGCGGTCCTGTCCGTGGACTACCGCCGCCCACCCGAGCACGCGTTCCCCGCTGCGGTCGAGGACGCCTACGCCGCGGTCGAGTGGGTCGCCGAACACGGCGAGCAGGTCGATCTCGACACCGATCGGATCGCCGTCGGCGGCGACTCCGCGGGCGGCAATCTGACGGCCGCGACGACGCTCGTGCTCCAGGACCGCGGCGGTCCAGACGTCGTCCACCAGTTACTGGCCTATCCCATGGTCGCCTCGCCGGCGGTGCACGACTTCGACTCCTACGCGGAGAACGCCGAGGGCTACTTCCTCGAGTCGGCGGCGATAGAGTGGTTCGTCGACTGTTACGTGACGGATCGGCGGGACCTCCGCAACGAGTACTTCGCGCCGCTCCTGGCGCGGGACCTCTCTGACGTGCCGCCCGCCACCGTCGTCACCGCCGGTTTCGACCCGCTCCGGGACGAGGGGGTCGCCTACGCCGACCACCTCGACGCGAACGGCGTCCCGACCGACCACTACCACTACGAGGACATGATCCACGGCTTCCTCGGGATGGTCGGCATGGTCGACGCGGCGGCTGACGTCGTCGAACGGATCGGCGTTGACCTCGCCGACGCGTTCTAGTCCGCTCTCCTACCGTCCGCCGGGCCCCGGTCCGGGCCCCTGACCAGGCCCGCGATCAGTTCCCGGTCCTGGTCCCTGTCCTGGACCCCGTTCCGGTCCTGGGCCGCGATCAGTTCCCGGTCCCATCCCCGGGCCCATCCCTGGTCCCGGCATTCCCGGTCCGGCGGGCGTCCGTGCCTCGTCTCGCGCTTCGGAGAGCCAGTCGGGCTCGTCTATGCTCGTCACGCCGACTTGCTCGACGGTGAGCCGGTATGACATCGTCGCGTTTCGGGCCGGGACCTCGCCGGTCGCGTTCACGGCCCTGACGACGCCACGGTCGTCGACGGCGAGCGTGACGTTCCCGGTGGCGTCGATGCTGGGGCCTTCCATCTCGAGCGGCGCCGTCAGCGTGACCGTATCGGGTCCGGTGTCGGCCTCGGGGAGGGGTTCCTCCGCGACGGTGAACTCGCCAGTGGCGTTTTCGAGCGCCAGGAGGACGCTC
This sequence comes from Halorientalis sp. LT38, assembly GCF_037031225.1. Classification (NCBI taxonomy): domain Archaea; kingdom Methanobacteriati; phylum Methanobacteriota; class Halobacteria; order Halobacteriales; family Haloarculaceae; genus Halorientalis; species Halorientalis halophila. Next base: position 163,508 of record NZ_JAYEZN010000001.1, read on the forward strand.
CCGGGCACGTCCTGTCCGGGACCCATCGCTCCGTGGCCGGCCCCGGCCATCCCGCCGGGTTGCATCGGCTGTGCCGTGCCGTTCGGGCCCTGCTGGCTACCGTTCCCGGCCGCACTCGCGTTCCGCGTCGGCATCGTCAGATACGTCACGTTGCCGTCCCGCACCATGCGGACGAACCGCTCGTCGTCGTCGGTCCAGACCGCGGTCTGTCTCGTCTGGTTGAATATCGTCGTGTTCGTGACGACCAGCGAGCGGTTGCCGGCCGTCGCCGCCGAGGACACGTTCATCGAGTGCGTCATCGTACCGTTCGTCTCGAGGGTCCCGTTCTCGGTCGCCCGGTAGCCCTCCGATCGCAACTCCTCGCTGTGGGTTTCGTATAGCGCCGTCAGGTTGACCGATCCGTTCTCGACGGTCTCCTCGGGGAGGGGCGCGAGCGGGTCCTCCTCGTCCGCTTCCGCAGCATCCGTCGGCGTTTCGTCGGGCGTTTCCTGTCGTGACAGGTCGTCGCCGGCCGCGACCGGCTGCTCGGCTGCCGATCCGATGGCGGCCACCCCGCCGACCGCGAGCAGGACGACCACGCAGAGTATTCCTGTGCGAACCACGGCGGGCGTGCCACGGCCAGCGGTGTAGGCGCTCTTGCCGGCTGGGTCGCCGTCGTCGTAACTCCCCGTCGCTCTCTCGCCTGCCGGAACTCGATTGGTCGCGACCTGGCTACGAGTGGTTTCCGCTCCCTCAGCCGCCCCGCTCGCGCGCGTGCCTCACCAGGTCCCGTGGAAGGTGTCGAAGGAGAGTTCGTCGAGGGGCTTTTCGCCGATCGCGATCTCGTACTCGCCGGGGGTGAGCATCGGCCGCTTGAACTGCGGGCCGTCGTCGGTCGTGATCCGCGGACAGCCCGTGTTGACGTAGGCGTCGAACCCGAAGTTCGTCAGCCGGTCGGGCGTCACCTCGTCCATCGTGATCAGGTAGGCGTTGTCGTTCTCCGCGACGATCTCCTCGGCCTGGTCCCAGCGGCCCTGCCCGATCTTGGTGCAGAAGATGACACCCCACTCCTCGGCGTCCATGGCCTTGTGGACCGAGGCGTAGCGCTGTTTCAGGAACTTCTCGGGGTCGGCGACGGTGACGACGTTGTTGACCGGATCGCCGATGACGACGTGTTTGTCCGGGTGTTCCATCGCCAGCCCGAGGGGGTGGAACTTCCCGCCGCCGACGTAGAGGATCTGGTCGGCGTCGACGTCCGCGCTCGCGTAGTTGCAACCGAGGACCTGCCCCTCGTGGGTCAGCCGGTCGTCGCCGCGGCGGGTGTGGACCTCGTAGCCGCGGTCTTCCAGCCACTCGCGCATCTCCTCGAACTTGTTCATGTGCTGGGCCGTCGTCACGAGCCCGACGTCCGGGTCGTCGTCGGGGTCGGCCAGTTCCGAGAGCGACTCCTCCATGATCGGCGTGACTTCGACGTTCGAGAACAGCGGGACGTAGATGATCTTCTCCGACTCCTTCATCGGGCTGTGGCCGAAGTGGACGAAGACGTCCGTCCGGCGCATCATGTAGGTGTCGAGGTCGCAGGCCCCGTAACAGGGCTGGCCGGAGGTCATGACGGTGACGTCGTCGGGCAACTCGGCGCGCAGGTCGTCGGTGACGGCGCTGGCGCGGCGTTTGAGGCCCTCGGGGAACTGGAGGCCGACCGTCTCGGCGTCGCGTTCGGCGACGGCCTCGGTGATGCGGTCGAGTTCGTAGTCCCACTCCCGGTCGTGTTTCAGGGACATCCCCGTGCCCCGGAGGTCGCCCTCCGAGTAGTTCTCCGACGAGTCCTGGCTCATTGCACCCGGATTACCGCCGGGCGCGTAAAACGCCGACGCTTCGGAACTCGTCGCCGCTCCGCCGGGCAGCTTCTACACCGGCCGGCTCGGTGGGTCCTCCCGTTCGAGTCGGTCGAGATACCGGTAGAGCGGCACCGACACCAATCCGCTCAACAGGACGGCGACGCCGAGGAACGAGACCGCGCGCCTGGCCCCGACCGGGAGCGAGAGCACGGCGGCGAACGGCCCGGACCGGGCCGGCTCGTTCGGGTAGAAACTGGCGACCGGGACCCCGTTGTCGACGTAGCGATCGATCCAGCCGTCCATCCGGTGTCCGGCGACCGCTGCGACGGCGTCCCGGAAGTCGCCCCGGCTGACGGGTCCGTCGTGTTCGTTCAGTCGGCGGACCACGTCGACCATCGAGCGCTCGCCGTCGGTGGAGAGACGGATCTTCTCGTCGAGCAACCACACCACGCGCGCGCCCTTGGTATATGGCACGGACCGGTCGGTCCACGTCGCCGGATCGGCCAGCGTGGCGTGGACCGCCGAGCCGCCGAGGTGCGTGTGCATCTCCGATTCGGTGATCCGGCCCTGCTCGTAGGCCAGCCGCGCGGCGTAGTACTCCGCGCTGGCCTCCCGGAACCAGTGCATCCCGTCCGTGAGGACGAACTCCTGGCGCGTGTGGACGTACTCGTGGAACCAGACGCTGTTGGGGTCGTCGAGCCCGGCGTCGGCGTGGACCCAGCCCTCGTCCCGGCCGGGGAACGACTCGCCGCCGCGCCGGGCGGGCGAGCCGAGCGCGAACAGCAATACGTCGTCGCCGCGGTCGCCCACGTCCAGGCGTTCGGCGGCCGCGGCGAGGGCCGCGGTGAGTTCGTCCGATCCGGCCCTGGTGGTCGTGTCGGCCGGCTGCACGATCCGGATCTGCCCGTCGGCGGCCGAGACGGTCGTCGTCCGCTGCTCACCGACCAGCGCGTAGCGCTGGCCCGCGGTGGTTTCCGACGACCCGAGTAGATCGTCGCCCAGCGGGAGCGTCCGCTCCCGCTCGCCCGCGGTCCCCCAGCGGAGTTCGACCAGCGGGACCGGACCGAGGACCCACTCGTCGGTCGCGAAGAACTCGCCGCTCCCCTGGGGTCGGTCGGCGCCGGACACCGTCGTCCGGATGCCGAGCGTCGCGCTATCTGCCCCGTCGGCCGGTCGGAGCCAGGTCCGTCCACCGCGTTTTCGCACGGACAGCCCCTCGCTTTCGATCACGGTCGCGTCCCGACCGACCACGAGTGTGACGCGCTCGAGGGCCGAGAGGTCCGTGATCGACAGATCGTACCGGAGCGCGTCGGTGGCGCCGACCCGCTCGACGGTCGCGTCCACCGTCGGCCGCGGTTCGCCAGCATCATCGGTTTCCCCGGTCGCACCGGTGTCCTCGATCGCTCCGGTGTCGCCCGATTGATCGGTAGCGACGATCTCTCCTGCACCGGTGATGGCATAGTCCGCGTCCGCGGACGAAGTCGCGTTCCCGCCGCCAGATTCGACGGCCACCGCGGCGCCGGTCCCGGCGCCAGCGATGACAATCGAAATCGATAATAATATCAGTAGGCGGGAGAACGCAGACGGAGTTATCACCGATCCATACACCTCTTGATGGTGTATATGTCTGATCGAATATATCCCTGTCTCTGAGAGTATTGTTATTGATACTGGTACCCCTCGCTCCGCGGCGTCGTGGCTCGGGGACCCGGGTCGGCGCGTGTGCGGTCCGCCGCGGTGGCGTTCGGCAGGTTGAAACCGCTGAAGGTCGTAGCCCACGGCGATGAGCATCGAAACGGAATCCGGCGAGACCGCCAAGTCGACAGTCGATCAGCTGAGCCGCGACCTCGGTGAGGCGATCGCCGACCTGCCCGCCTACCAGCGCTTCGAGGAAGCCAAGGAGGCAGTGGAGAGCCACGAGGAGGCCCAGGAGAAGATCCGCGAGTTCGAGCAGTTCCGCGAGGAGTTCATGCTGGCCCGACAGACGGGCGACGCGACCCAGGACGACCTGCGCGAGCTACAGGCCAAACAGGAAGCGCTCCACGACATCCCCGTCATGGCCGACTTCCTCCAGGCCCAGAACGAACTGGAACTGCGCCTTCAGGAAGTCAACGAGGCCATCTCGGAGCCGCTGCGCGTCGACTTCGGCCAGAAGGCCGGCGGCTGCTGCGAGGACTGAGGCGAAGCCCGCGGTCGAAATCCTCTTTTGCCGGCCCGGCGCAGCCACGCACATGGTACACAGCGACTGGGGCGACTGGCTGCCGGCGGCCGTCGCCGACGCCGATCCCGACGGGCTGGCGCTCTGGTATCTGGGCTGTAACGGGTTCGTCCTGAAGGCGGCCGACGGGACGACCGTCTTCGTCGACCCCTACCTCGGGACCGGCGATCCCCCGCGGACGGTCCGGATGATCCCCGTGCCCTTCGACCCGACCGACGTCCGCGATGCCGACGCCGTCCTCGCGACCCACGAGCACTCCGACCACGTAGACGGCCCGAGTCAGGCCCCGATCCTCGCCGAGACCGGCGCGGACTACGTCGGGCCGGACGATTCGCTGGCCGTCACCGAAGCAGCGAACTGGACCGACCGCTGGGACGTCGACGAGTCGCAGTTCCACGAGGTGAGCGAAGGGGACACATTCGAGGTCGGCGAACTACGGATCCACGTCGAAGCCGCGAACGACCCCGACGCGACCCACCCGGTGTCGTACGTCTTCGAACACGACGCCGGCACGTTCTTCCACGGCGGGGACGCGCGACCGGGCGAGTCCTTCGCCGACATCGGCGAGGCGTACGACATCGACCTCGGCGTGCTCGCCTTCGGCTCCGACGGGATGCTCCCGGACAAGCAGACCCGCGAACCGAAGTACACGAAGTGGTACAGCGACGAGAACGAGATCTGCGAGGCCGCCCGGCAACTCCAACTGGATCGGCTCCTCCCCACTCACTGGGACATGTGGAAGGGACTGACGGCCGACCCCACCGCGCTGCACGATCACGTCAGGAGTCACGACCACCCAAATCGGGTCGAAATCGTCGAGATCGGGGACCGGGTCGACCTGTAATCGGCGATTATCGGCCGGTAACAGTCGCACACCCGGCCGGTGTGTGACTCCTTCGCACGTGTCGAGAAACGGTACGTAGCTTTAATACCGTTGGTAACTCGAACAGTAAACATGAGCGAATCGCAAAATTACGAGGAGGTGACCGTCGCCTCGAACGGGGTTACCGTGATCAAGACGTTCGAGGCCGACGCGTTTCCCGTCCCCGCTATCGCGTTCCGGATCGACTCGGACCGGACGGAGCCGGTGACGGTCAGGCTCGTCGACGACGTCCCGGAGAACGTGGCGGTGGAGGATCTGGGCTTCCACCCCGAGTACGGCAGCGAGTACTGGACCATCGAGGACGACGAGATCACCTTCGAGCGCGAGATCGAGGCCGAAGAGCAGTACACTACCGTCTACGGTATCCGCGCGACGGGCACGGACAACGTCGAGCAGTTCCTCACCGAGCCCGAAATCGACGAGGTCGACCCACCGCTCGAGGACGAGGACGGCGTCGTCGGCGGGAGCGGGAGCGACGTCGTGCGCGACGTCATCTCCGGGAACGCCGACTCCGTCCCCGGGCTCGAGGACGAGGAAGAAGACGAGGACATCGGAACGCTCGACCTCACGGACCCGAACTCCGAGGAAGAATCCCGCCAGGAGGCGGCCGAGGCCCAGGAGGCCGACACCGAGGACGAGGCCGAGGCCGACGACGGCGACGAGGACGAGGATGCGGACGAAGAAGCCGAGGCCCGGGAGGCCGACGCCGAGGACGACGCGGAGGAGGAAGCTGCGGAAACCGAGGTCGAGCAGGAAGCCGAGACGGAGGCCGCCGAGCCGGCCACGGGCACGACGCTCGACGCGGAGAGCGTGGCCGCGGCCCTGGCGACGGAGATCCAGGAGGGCGAGGTGGACGACGACGACCTCGACGTGCTCCGGGAGGAACTGGAGATCGAAGGCGGCGACGCGGGCCCCGGCGGCGCGGTCGAGGCCCGCATCGAGAAGCTCCAGACCGACGTGAGCGAACTCGACGCCTACGTCGACGCCCTCGAAGAGTTCCTCGAGGAGAACGGGACCGGTCAGGACATCATCGAGGGCCTGCAGGACGACGTCGCGAGCCTCGAAGACCAGATCGGCGGGCTGGAGGGCGACATCGAGGACAACAACCAGCAGGTCGCCTCGCTCGAGGACAGCGTCGAGGGGATCCAGAGCGACCTCCAGTCGCTCAAGGGCGACGTGAAGGACGTCGACGACGACGTGGCCGAGATCCAGGGCGCCATCGACGACCTCGAATCGGAACTCGACGACGTCGATCAGGTGGACGACCGCGTCGAGGACATCGAATCGGACATCGTGGAACTCAAGGAGTGGCGCGAACAGCTCAGCAACGTGCTGGGCGCGGCCGACAGCGACTGAAAACCGGACGCGTTTTACTCTCGGACGGCGACCTGTCTCCCAATGACTACTGTCCGCGTCGCCGTCCCCCGGAAGGGGCGGCCGCTGGAGGCCGTCCTCGAACGGCTCGCGGCCCGGACGGACACGGCCGCCCTCGCCGACGACGTCATCTCGACGCTCCAGTACGAGAAAGCGATCACCAAGGATAACCAGGAGGCCGACGCCGACGTCTACGACCGGCTCGCGGCCTACAGCGACACGGACGAACCCTCGGCACCCGAGTACACGCTCCTCCGGGACGACCGCGCCGGGATGCCCCGGCGGATCGTCTTCGACAGCCTCACCCTCCCGCTCGATGACTTCGACCTCCAGCTCGTCGGCCGGGAGGAACCGTTCCGCGCGCTCCGGACGCACGAGTTCGCCCTCGGGTTCGACAGCGCCGACCTCGTCCTGGAGGAGGTCGTCGGCCTCGACCCCGAACCGTTGCGGGAACTGGCCGACGTGAACGACCGGATCGACCCCCGGGACACCGACGTCCGCGTCGTCTCGGGCCTGGGCGATACGGTCTGGCACACGCTGCTCGCGACGCCGGACCTCCGCCGGGCGTACGACGCCGACCTCGACCGCTCGCTGGTCGATGCCTACGAAGGAGACATCTGCATCTCGCCGCGGTACGAGCGCCTGGTCGAGGCCGTGCTCGGGACCGACGTCATCGAAGACGTCGAGTTCACGTATCCCGAGGAGGGCACGATCGAGGAGGCGGCCATCGCGGAGACGGGGATCGGCGTGTACCTGACCGTCACGGGCTCGACGGCGCGGGATCACGGCCTGGAACTGGGCGAGCGCCTGTTCCCGAGCGAGACGGTCCTGCTCGAGAACGCGGCCGAGCGGTCCGCGGCGACCGAGCGAGCCGCCGACCTGTTCGTCGGCGCGGATCTGGAGACGGAACTGGCCCCCTGAGCCGTCAGTCGAAACGAGTAGCGGGTGAGCGCGGTGCGATGGCGGAGAGGACGGCCGACTCGACCTTCCGGAGGTGTTCGCCGACGGTCCCGTCCGAGCGGTCCAGGTAGTCGGCGACGTCCCGCTGGGAGGCCTGGCGCGGCGTCTCGTAGTACCCGATTTCGAGCGCGGCCAGCAGCGTCTCCTGCTGGCGCTGGGTCAATTGCGCGAACAGGCGTTCGGACTCGGGCCGGTAGTCGCCGATCCGCTCGAGTTCGACGTCGATGGTGTCGGGGATGCGGGCGAGAACGTCCTGAAAGGTGTCGGCCTGGCCGATAACGAGCGCCCGGACGTCGCCACGGTCGGTGTACTCGAGGGGCATGTCGAGGATGAGTTCGTGCGTGCGGACGAGCTCCAGCAATTCGGTGAGGGTGTCGGTCGGCTCGAAGTGGGCGTAGACGGTGATGCGTTCCTCGCCCTCGGAGATCTGGTAGTCGATGAGCGCGTCGTCGTCGGCGGCGATCTCCCTGACTCGATCGACGTCACCGGACATCTCGTAGAGGGTCGTGGCCGTGCCGTCGTCGAGCAGATCGAGGTGATGGAGTTGCTCGCGGGTGACGTCCTCGGACGCCGCCAGCAGTTCCTCGGTCGGCGACGTGGGCTCGAGCTTATTGACGACGATCTCCGCGTAGCGCATAGTAGTGACGTAGCGACTCGGAGACATAAACATACGGAGACGAATCAGGGACCCGAATTCGGCACCGTCGAGTCGTGATCGTGGTCGACTTCGGCAGTTCTCACGAACCGGTTAGCCCCAACGGTTGTCGGTTCGCCCGGTCCGGTACGTTCCGAGCAGACAGGAGAACGGGCCCGGCGTCACCGCGTACCGAAACAGGTCCACCCGGCAGTCGTTCCGGTGGTGGCGTCGCTATCGATTCGGTATGGTTGTCTACCTAACACCTCGATCTGTGAATCTCGCCAGAACTCCGATTGAATCGATACGGAATCCGAACGAACCTCTCCGTTTCTGTATCGCGAAATACGGTTTACGAGTCCGGGAGGTGGCAGCAGAATCGGCGATCGTTTACTCGATTATGGATAAACAATCTCGAAAATCCCCCTCACGACCGGTGCTCGAATCTGTGTGACGCGGGCGTTCTGGAACTGGGCGCGGAGCAAGCGCGGCTACTGGTCCGGGACAGAGCTCGGTTCGCCGCCGCCGACGAGTCGGTACGGGAGCGACGCGTACACGAGCGAGTTCTCGATGAGCGCCTCGACGGTCGTGTACTCGTCGACGGCGTGAACGGTGTCCGTGCCGAATCCGAACTCCACCGTCGGAATCCCCGTCCGCCGGAACTTCTTGGCGTCGCCCCCGCCGGTCGCACTCCGGCGGTAGACGTGATCGCCGGACACGGCCGCGGCGGCTTCAGTTACCGCCGAGACGAGCGGACTGGATAGCGGTTCGTACGTCCCGACGCTCCAGGAGACGTCCGCGATCCGGACTCCCTCACAGTCGTCTGCGCAGTCGCGAATGTCCTGGAGCACGTCACGAGTCTCGACGCCCGCAGTCAGGCGGAAGTCCAGGCGAGCGCGCGCCCGTGCCGGGACGCTGTTGACGCTCTCGCCGCCCTCGATGGTCCCGAGGTTGATCGTGGGATACTCGAACAGTTCGCGAGCGGCGGCCTCGCCCATCGCCGGGGCGTAGTACTTCACCGACTCCGCGACGATGGCCGCGACCTCGGCGTCTAGCTCGAACTGTTCCGTTCCGAACTCGCGGCGAACGCGTTCGATGGCCTCGCACAGCCGGTCGATCGCGTTCTCGCCGAGCATCGGGCGCGAACCGTGTGCAGCCTCACCTTCGCTCTCCAGCGTCAGCCACACGCTCCCCTTGTCCGCGACGGTCACGGAGTGGCGGCCGCCCTCGCAGGTGGTCTCGCCGATCACGCACCAGTCGGCGTCGATGCGATCGCTCTCGAGCAGCGCGGGGAGGCCGGGCTCGCCGGCGATCTCTTCGTCGCTCACGAAGGCGAACTCCAGGGTCACCGGCGGTTCCGTGTCTGACTCGGCGTAGGCACTGGCGACGTCCAGCATGGCGGCGAGTGGCCCCTTCATGTCCGTCGCGCCGCGGCCGTAGATCCGTTCACCGTCGCGCTCACCGAGCGGATCGCGCTCCCAGGCCGTCGCGTCGTAGGGAACGGTGTCGACGTGCCCGTTGTACAGCAGCGTTCGGTCCGACGACCCGGGTATCGTCGCGAGAAGATTGGGTTTGACGGGGTCGGTGACGATCCGTTCGGTCACGATGCCGAGCGACTGGAACTCCGCATCGAGGTAGTCGACGATCGCACCCGTCTCGCCGGGTGGATTCGAGGTGTCGAACGCCAGCAGCTCCAGGAGTCGATCGACGAGGGTCTCATCGCGGCCGTCGATGGCGGTACGCAACGCCGTCGGCACGAGCGACATGTCCCGGGACATCCCCAGCTCTCACCGTTCCGTTTCGCACGTATCGATCCCGGCGCCAGCGTAGATCGGACAGCGCTGGGTGGTCCCCGTGATCACCAGCACCGCGCCGATTGCGAGAATCAACGCGCCGACAGCGGCTCCCGCGCGCCAGTAGCCACCGATGGCCGCCGCACCCGCGACCGCGACGAGCACACCGAGCGCGATCCGAACGGCCCGATCAACGCCGCCGACGTTTCGGTCCATACCCGGATCTACGGCGCCATCGCTATTGTATGTTGTGGGTACAGGGCACAACATGGTTCCTCTCAGGATCCGGCGCAATTGGACCATATGTCGGCATCTGCGTTTGAGGCCTGCACTCCAACCGGACGGCCGAATCCACAATATTGTATAGAGTGTACAAAACACCTAAGTACGGTCGGGACGTACGTGTGCTCGATGAGCGAGAACCCATCCATCGACGACATCAGGGAAGAGAAGATCGAGGAACTTCGCGAATCCACCGACGAGAGCGGTTCTGTTACCCCCTCGGAGCCGATTCACGTCGGCTCTCCCGACGATCTCTCGGGGGCCGTCGACCAGTACGACGTCGTGCTGGTGGACTTCTACGCGGACTGGTGTGGGCCCTGCAAGATGCTGGAACCGACCATCGAGGAACTGGCGGCCGAGACCGAGGCTGCCATCGCGAAGGTCGACGTCGACCAGAACCAGCAACTCGCTGCCCAGTACGGCGTCCAGGGCGTCCCCATGCTCCTGCTGTTCGCCGACGGTGAACCGGCCGAAAAGCTGGTCGGCGTCAAGAGTAAAGACGACCTGGCCGGCCTGATCGAGGCCTACAACTGATCGGCAGTCCGCCCGCCGGGCCTCGGTAGCCGAGGTACCGTTCTTTCCGCCGTCGCTGTGCTTCGATGTCGACGATCCTGTCGTCAGTGGCCCCCATACTGCGTCCTGTGACCGCTATCTGTCGATTTTCCGGGGTGTCGCCTGCACGACGGCCAGGTGTCTGGGGCCGTAGTTGTTTTCAATGTACAATAACGAGCCACATCGCGCCCCGCATCGAGTCCGCCGGTGATCGACCATTTCGTCCGGTAATGGCGGTCAAATTTGCAATCTCTTGGGGCGACTGCAAGTGACTTTTCCGGCTCTTATATTGTGAAAAACTCGCAATTCTTTATTACGGTGGCGGTCCAAGATTCGGGTATGACAGCGCCAGTAGTCGTGGTCGGCGGAGACGCGGCGGGAATGAGTGCCGCGAGCAAGTTCAAACGCGACGCACCGGAGCGGGACGTGGTCGTCTTCGAGCGGGGTGAATGGGTCTCGTACGGCGCGTGCGGGCTCCCGTACTACGTGAAAGGCGCCGTGGAGACGCTCGAGGACCTCGTCTCGGTGACGCCCGAGGCGTTCGTCGAAGAGCGCGGCATCGACCTCCGGACACACCACGAGGTGACGGCCATCGATCCGGAGGACCGAACCGTGACGGTCGCGGGCCCCGACGGCGAGTTCGAGCAGTCCTACGGTGACCTCCTGATCTCGACCGGCGCGCGCGCCGTCGAACCACCGCTCGACGGGATGGAACGCGACGGCGTGTTCACACTCCACAGTATGCACGCGGGGGCGGAGATCCGGCGGGCGCTCGGCGTCGAGACGCCGTCCGTGGATCGTCGCGAGGCGGCCTCGGTCTACGCCGACGCCGAGTCCCCCGAGTCGGTCGGGATCATCGGCGGTGGGTACGTCGGCATCGAGATGGCCGAGGCCTTCGCCGAGCGCGGCCTCGACGTTCACGTGTTCGAGATGTTGCCACACACCCTCCAGCCGTTCGGTGCGGAGGCAGCCGCGACCGTCGAGGACCACCTCCGTGAGCAGGGCATCGACCTCCACCTCGACACCCCGGTCGGAGCGATTCGCGGGGACGAGCGGGTGACGGCCATCGCGGCCGGCGACGAGGACGTCCCCGTGGACCTCGCGCTGGTCGGCGTGGGCGTCGCGCCCAACACTGAACTCGCCGAGGACGCGGGGATCGAACTCGGTCCGACCGGTGCCATCGCGACCGACGAGTACGGTCGAACCAGCGAGGACCACGTCTACGCGGCCGGCGACTGCGCCGAGGCGACCCACGTCGTGACCGGCGAGCCCGATCACGTCCCGCTCGCGCTGACGGCCAACCGGGAGGGACGGGCCATCGGCCAGACGCTCGCCGGCGACCCGACGCCGGTCGGCGAAATCGCAGGGACGGCCGCTGTCAAGGCCTTCGATCTGGAAGTCGCACGCACGGGCGTGATCGACGAGGATGCCGCCCGCGAGGCGGGCTTCGAACCCGTCTCGGTGACGATCACGGCCCCCTCGCGCGCCCACTACTACCCGGGCGGCTCGGAGATCCAGTTCACGATCGTCGGCGACCGCGAGAGCGGCCGCGTCCTCGGCGCGAGCATGGTCGGCCGCGAGGGCGTCGCCAAGCGCATCGACACCGTCGCCGCGGCGCTGCACGCCGAGATGACGGCCCACCAGCTCTCGTATCTCGACCTCGCGTACGCACCCCCGTTCAGCCCGGTGTGGGACCCCGTGCTCACGGCCGCGAAGGTCCTGGAGGGGAAACTGGAATGACCGACCGGCTCACGGCTTTCGAGCGGACGCTCCTTTCCGAGCTCGCAGGCGAGGGCGACCGATCGCCGGCTGGTCTGGCGGTCGCGCTCGAGACTGACCTGGGCACCGTTCTCGAAACGACAGCTGCCCTCCAGGATCGTGGACTCCTCGCGCGCCAGGGCTTCGACACCTGTCGGGTGAGCGACCGGGGCCGTGCCCTGGTCGAGCGTTCGCGACCCGCCTGACGATGCCCGTCGTCGAACCTTTCGAGGACCACACCGACCGGTACGATCGGTGGTTCGAGACGCACGAGGCCGCCTACGAGTCGGAACTGGCGGCCGTGCGGGCGCCGCTGCCGACGATCGAACCCGACCGGGCCGTGGAGGTCGGCGTCGGGAGCGGGCAGTTCGCGGCCCCGCTCGACGTCGGGCTCGGCGTCGACCCGTCTCCCGCGATGCTTCGGCGCGCACGCGACCGGGGCGTCACCCCGATCCAGGGCGTCGCGGAGTCCCTGCCGTTGAGAGACGACAGCGTGTCCACCGTCGTCCTCGTGACGACGATCTGCTTCGTCGACGACGTGGAACGGACGCTGGCCGAAGCACACCGCGTCCTCGGCCCGGGCGGGACGCTCGCCGTCGGATTCGTCGCCCGCGACGGCCCGCTCGGCGAACGGTATCGCGAGAAGCAGTGCTCGAACCCCTTCTACCAGGACGCGACGTTCGTCGCGGTCCCGGACCTGCTGGACGCGATGGCGGCGGCGGGCTTCGTCGACTGGGCCGCCCTCCAGACGCTCTTCAGCGATCCGGCGAGCATGGACCTGCCCGATCCCGTCAGAGAGGGCTGGGGCGACGGCTCGTTCGTCGTCGTGAGCGGTCGCGTTCCGGACTGATCCCGGCGACGGGAAAAAGCGGCCTCACTCCTCGCCGAGGTCGCGACCGAGCGCACCGGCGACCGCCAGGAGAAAGCCCATCCCGGCCTGCACGTCGGGGTCCCGCATCGCCCTGAGCATCCCCAGGACACCTGGGGGTTCGGGCGGCTGGTCGCCGGCTTCGCCGAGGGCTTCCAGCACCGATTCGAGCGACCCCGCCACGTCGTCGTCGGCGGCCGTGTCCGCCAGTTCGCCCAGCCGCGAGCCGGTCGCGGTCAGATTCGTGACCATCTCGTCGTCCATCGCGGCCGTCAGCAGGGAGAGCGTGTCGGCCAGCGCGAGCACGTCGTCGAGCGTCCCCGACCGCTGGAGGCGCGCGAGCGTCTCGATGGCCTCGGCCAGGTCCCCCGCGTTCTCGCCGGCCGCTTCGCCGAGTTTGGCCGCCTCGGGCGTCGCCAGTCCGTCCGCGGCCGCGCCGAGGTTCGTCCCCGTCGCCGCCAGGTTCTGGACCATCTCGTCGTCCATCGCGGCGGTGGCGACGGCCGTCCCGTCCAGTAGGTCGTTGACCGCTCCGAGGTTGTCGAGGAAGCGCGCCACTTCCTCCGGCTGCTCGGCGACGGCCGCCTTTACTTCCGGGGGGAGGTCACCCTCGGTCTCGGCCGGCTCGGCGGACGCTTCACCGGCCGCGCTGGTTCCGTCTTGCTGTTGTTCTGCCATACTCGTCACCTCACAGCAGTCCCCTGGCGGTCAGCCAGTAGGACTCGTTATAGCCGAGTTTCGCCCAGTGGACCGGCTTCGACGGCTCCCTGACCGTGGGCTGGGTACCGTACTCGAAGTCGACGAAGGTCGCCTCGTCCATCCCGCTCTCGATGAAGCAGACCGTCTTGCCGTCGTAGGTCGCGGTCGGCGTCTCCCCGCGTGTGTGGCTGGCGATCCGGTCGGCGACTGCGCCGGCCTCGTAGTGGGCGACGCTGCCGGCCTTGCTCGTGGGCACGTCCGCGAGGTCGCCCAGCACGTAGACGTCCTCGGCGTGGTCGGATTCCAGCGTGTGCTTGTCCACGTCGGCCCAGCCGTCGTCGCCGAGCCCCGCGTCGGTCACGAGATCGCTGCCCGCGTGCGGCGGGATTCCCACGAGCAGGTCGTAGTCGAGTTCCTTGCCCTCCATCGAGTGGAGCACGCCCGCCTCGGGGTCGACCTCGTCGGCGTTGAAGAACGTCTCGACGTTGATGTCCCGTTCCGCGAAGGCCTCGCTGGCCCAGTCGGCGACGTTCTGGATGGCGTGTGCCCGCTGGATCGGGTAGGTGTACGTGATGTCGACGTCCTCGCGCAGTCCGCGCTCGCGGAACCAGGCGTCGGCCATCAGCACGAACTCGACGGGCGCCGCCGGGCACATGTGTGGCGTGCCGATCACCGACAGGACGAGGTGCCCCTCGGTGAAGTCGGCCATCTCGTCGCGGAGCGCCTCGGCCCCGTCCGGCCCGTAGAAGTGGTGTCCGCCGTCGGCGAGACCCGGCACCTCCTCGGGCACGAGTTGCGCGCCGAGCGCCAGCGCGAGCTGGTCGTAGGCCAGGGAGCCGCGCTCGCGCAGTGAGAGGCGCTTGCCGTCGGTGTCGACGCCCGTCACCCGGTCGAACACGACGTCGACCGACCGGTGGACGAGGTCCTCTAGCGGGCGTTTCGCGTCCTCGACCGTCTTCTTCCCGAAGGGGACGTAGAGGAACGTGGGCTTGTACACGTGGTCTGTGTCGTCGGAGACGAGCGTGACGCGGGCGTCACCGCGCTCGAGTTCCGGGCCGAGCTTCTCGGCTAACCGGTTTGCGAGCACGGTGCCGCCTGTGCCGCCGCCGACGACGACGATGTGTTCAGTCATGATGGAACTACGGTGGGCCGCTCAGTTGATCTCGACGTACATGCTCCAGTAGTCGTCGTGCTCGACGACCTCGAGCAGCTCGTGGCCGGCCTCGTCCAGCCACTCCGGAACGTCGCCCTTGGACCCGCTGTCCGAGGTCTGCAGTTCGATGACGGTCCCCGGATCGGCCTCCTTGACCTTGCCGATGAGGTCCATCAGCGGACCGGGGCAGGTTGCGCCGCGCGAGTCGATCGTGACGTCGGGTTCGTATTCGGTTTCGCTCATTGTGTTGTGTATGGTGTGTGATATTCGAACGATCGATGCTCAGACGAAGACGACCTGTTTGTCCTGGGCGCGATTCAGGAAGCCCGAGACGCCGAGCGACTCGTCGAACACGTCGACGTAGTCGTCGAGGTCCTGGCCCATCAGATCCATCGCCATCTCGCAGGCGTAGAGCCGCAGCGGGCCGATCTCTTTGGCCTGGGCGAACTGTTCGGTGAACAGCGGGACGTCCACGTCCTCTGCCTCCAGCATCCGCGCGCCGACGGGTCCGACGTCGAAGTCGCCGGATTCGACGGTCTCTTTCTCGAAGGGTAACAGTCCCTCCATCGTGGCGAACACCTCGACGGGCACGTCGGAGGCCGCCGCGATGGACGCGATGGTACTGACCGCCTGTACGCGGGACAGCTCTCTGGACGCGAGAACGATTGCATAGCCTGTCATGGGTCCAGTTACTGCTACGCCGAGCAGGCATATAATAGTGTGCGCAATTCCCAAAACTCTGTAAGACCGATCGCGACACCAGTGGGTGATGGGTGGCCTGTGCGGAGGAAGGTCGACTCCCGTCAGCGAAGCGTCGCGTGCGGTCTCACGGCTCCGAGGGCGTGGTCGGGGCCGTCTCGTCCTCGTACTTCGTGCGGAACTCCTGGATCAACTGGCCGATCTGGGCGTACCAGTCGTTGAGCAGTCGCTGCATGTCGTCGGTGACCTCCTCCGGATCGGCGGGGTAGTAGACGTGGTAGTACCCGCCCTGTTCGTAGTTGATCTGCTCTTTCTGGACGAGGCCGGTCTGGAGCAGTCGCTGGATCGACCGGTAGGCCGTCGAGCGCTCGCGTTCGACCCGGTCGGCGATCTCGTCGACCGTCAGCCGTTCGTCGCTCTTCGCGAGCGTCTCGAAACACTCTCTGTCCAGATCCTTGAGCCCGTGGAGACACTCCAGGAGCCCCTCACACTCCATGTCCTGGCGCAACATTTCCGCCATCGAGTCTGGCATAGGTGTACGTAGTCGGCGTGACGCTAAAAGAGTTATGTATGTTCCATACAACACTCATCAGCGCTCGCGGGAGTGGCACAGACCGCCGAAGGAGTGGCGGCTCAGACCAGGAGCTGGATGTCCGCGTCGGCCATCTGTTCGAGCGCCGTGGCGGCACCGACGCCGACGGTGACGTCGTCGTAGAAGTCGTCTTCGTCGTAGTCCATCAGCTCGACGGTCATCTGGCAGGCCTGCATCTCGACGTCCATGTCGAAACAGGTCTGTAACAGCTCGTCGATGCTCGCCGTCTCGTTGTCGGCGATGCGCTTTCGCATCATCTTCGTCGTCACGCGGTCCATGCCCGGGAGCGAGGCGATGGCGTTGGGGACCGGCATGTTCGGGTTGCCGACCGAACTCATCTGGAGGTCTTTGGAGTGGTCCTCGTGGAGGATCTCCAGCCCCCAGAACGTGTGGAAGACGGTCACGTCCCAGCCGAAGGCGGCGGCCGTCGAGGCGAGGATCAGCGGGGGATAGGCCATGTCCAGCGTCCCCTTCGTCGCGATGATCACCATGGACTTCTGGTCGTCGTCGACCTCGGTCTCGACGCCGGCCAGCTGGTCTTCGAGGTCGTCGACGCGTGCGCGAAGCGCCTCGAGCTCGGCCAGGTCTCCGTCCGGTTCCGGACCGTCGGCGTCGGCGGTTTCGTCTGTCTCTGTGCTCATTCCTCCACCTGCACGTAGTGGACGTAGACGCTCTCACCGCCGTCCTCGCGTTCTTCCTGGTCGAGCAGGGACACGCCGCTGGTCCCGTCCGCCCAGCCGTCGATGTCGCTCATGCTCCCGGAGTCTGTGGCCACGACCTCGAGGACGTCGCCGGCCTCGAGCTCGTCGACCGCCTGCTTGGTCTGCACGACCGGCATCGGGCAAGAGAGTCCCTTCACGTCGAGCGTCTCGGTGACTTCTGATTCGAAGCTCATGTTGTGTCGTCACGGTACAATACTATGCCTGGCCTTGATAATTGTGTCGGTTGTACCCACTACTGGAACTGCCGATTACAGAAAAAGGTGCTAATTGAGATGTTGCAGCCGATATGGCGGATATAGTATTGTGCAGATCTCGACTCGCTATGCAAATCCTTTTGGCCGAGCAGGCGGTACGGTTCGGTGAGACATGCCCAGTAATCGATCCGTCACGGCAGCCCGCTCGGGCGGGGTGAACCGCCCATGATCGGTGCCGAGTTCTTCCCCAACGGCATCGCGCGGTATCTGATCGGCGGACTGCTCATCGGCAGTGGCGCAGCGTTCATCTATCTCGCGACCGGCATCATCGCGGGCGCGAGCACGTTCCTCGAATCGACGCTCTCGTACGTCTCGAGGGTCCCCCAGTTCAACAAGTTCCCGTTCGTGAGTACGCGCGACTGGCGCGTCGTGTTCACCGTCGGCATCGTGCTCGGCGGCGCGGTCTACGCCGTCTTCTGGCAGGGCGGCGCCTGGACCACGGACGTCCAGTGGTGGCGCCTGTTCCTCGGCGGGATCCTGGTCGGCGTCGGCACGCGCCTCGGCAAGGGCTGTACGTCCGGCCACGGCGTCTGTGGCGTCGGCTCGCTCTCGGGGACCTCGATCGTGAACGTCGCGACGTTCATGGCCGTCGCCATCGGGACCGCGCAACTCGTCCAGGCTCTCGGGGTGTCGCCGTGAGCGAGCGCACCCCCGGGTTCTACCTGAGCATCCTCGTCGGCGGACTGATCTTCGGTTTCGGGCTCGGGTACAGCCACATGGCCCGTCCGGAGGTCGTCCTCGACTTCCTCCAGCTCGAAGACCTCGGCCTGCTGTTCGTGATGGGCGGGGCCGCCGTCGTGTCGGGTGTCGTCTTCGCCCTCGCGACGAACTTCCTCGAGGACGCGCCGCTCACGGGCGAACAGTACGTCCGGCGGGTGAAGTCCTTCGACCGGAACGTCGTCGTGGGCGGCGTGGTGTTCGGCGCGGGATGGGGGCTCTCCGGGATCTGTCCCGGCGCCGCCTACGCGAGCGTCGGCATCGGCAACTGGCCGATCCTCTGGGCCGTCGCCGGGATGTTCATCGGCGCGTACGCGCAGGGCCGGCTGCGCTCGCGGTTGACCGATGCGAACGCCGGCCCGACCACGGCCGACTGACGCCGCCTTTCTGCCGTCCAGTCCACTCCTCCGTCTTCCGCGCACCGCTGTCTTCCACGCGCCGACTTTTCGACCGCGCCCCCTTCGAAATCGCTCTCGGTGGCGCCAATTCGACGCGCGTAGCTACCCATAACTTATCCATCGGTATCGGTCGGTTATGGCGATATAGTATTGTATAGAAAACCCAAAACCGTTATCTACCCCCTCCGACTACGATCTTACGTGCAGAATTCCACGCGGACAACAAGACTGCTGACACTGGTGAGTTGTGATGTTCGGAATTGAGACGCTCGGCGGGAACGCGCAGGCGGTCGTCCTCGTGGGGATCGTGCTCTTCGAGGCGCTCTTGCTGTACGTCGGCTACGGCGGTCTGGAGACGGTCGTCGGTCCGGCGTTCACTCGAGTGCTGAAAGGGCAGTGTGCGGTCCTCGACGCCGTGTTCATGCGGTGTTCCGCGGCCGAGAACGGAGGTGCCGATAGATGATGGAACTGTTCGGCGTCAGCGTGACGTTGCTCGGGACGTTCGCCGGGTTCGGCCTGCTCATCGGGATCCTCTTCGGCTTTTTCGGGATGGGCGGATCCTTCCTCGTCACGCCGGCGCTCCTGGTCATGGGCTACGAGCCCAACGTGGCGGTCGGGTCCGGGCTGGCCTTCGTCTTCGGGACGTCGGTCATCGCGACCCTGAAACACCGGGACCTCGGACAGGTCGACTACAAGCTCGGCGTGTTGATGATCGCCGGGACCACGGCCGGGATCGAGGTCGGCAAGATCGGGCTGGAGTACCTCCAGCACATCGGACTGGCGGGCACCGTCGTCAGCGTCGCGTACGTCCTCCTGCTGGGCGGCATCGGGGCGTTCGTGACGCGTGAGTCCCTCAAGGGCTCCGGGGGCGGCGGTCTCGAACACGACGTGGACGAGGACGCGGACGTCGACGACGCAGACATCCCCGAGATCGCACAGAAGATCCAGTCCTACCGCATCCCGCCGATGATGTCCCTGCGGGGCGGGTTCACGGTCTCGCTGTGGATGATCCTCGCGGTCGCGTTCGCGACCGGACTCCTGTCGGGCTTTCTCGGCGTCGGCGGCGGCTTCATCCGCATGCCCGCGCTGTTCTACCTGATCGGCGTTCCGGTGCCGGTCGCGGTCGGGACCGACCTGTTCGAGATCGTCTTCTCGGGCGGGATCGGGTCCTTCCTCTACGCCCAGTCGGGCGCGGTCGACCTGAGCATCGTCGTCCCGCTACTGGCGGGCAGTGCACTCGGTGCGCGCCTCGGCGCGGCGGCGACGACCCTCGTCGAAGAGGAGGAAATCAAGGTGTACTTCGGCGTGATGCTGCTGCTCGGAGCGGTCGCGGTCGCCGTCCGGCAGATCGGCGGCGTGCTGGAGCTGCCGATCCTCGACGTCGTGAGCCTGGTGATCATCATCGGGGCTGCGCTGCTGGTCAGCGGCGCCGTCTCCTACAGCGCGGTCCGCGAACTCCGCCGCGAAGCCGGCGAGCGCCCCGTCGCCACCGAGGCCTGAGTACCGCGCAGCTATCTACTCGTTATTGCGTTTTTCGTGCAAAATCGCAGCTGAGGGAGACTCGTTTTTCCCGCCGATTCGACGCTCGACTGTCCCCATAGTGCAGACAGGCCTCGTAGTATTGCACAAGATACGCAAGATATATGGGCGTCAGGCGCGTACCGGTGAGTGTACATGGAACCAGACGACTTCCCGACACCGGACGTCGAGGTCGACGAGATCGAGCCGGACGAGTTGAAGCAGCAGATCGACGACGGCGAGTCAGTGACGATCCTCGACGCGAGAATGGAGGGCGACTTCGAGGAGTGGCACATCGACGGTGACGCCGTCGAGATCGCGAACGTGCCCTACTTCCACTTCCTGGACGACGACGTCGACGACGACCTGCTGGAGCAGGTTCCCGAGGGCGACCCGCTGGTCGTTCTCTGTGCGAAGGGTGGTGCCAGCGAGTACGTCGCCGGCCGACTGGCCGAAGCTGGTCGGGACGTCGTCCACCTCGACGACGGGATGAACGGCTGGGCGCGAATCTACGAGCGCGAAGACGTCTCGCGCTACGACGGGCCCGGCGACCTCTACCAGTACCAGCGACCGTCCAGCGGCTGCCTCGGCTACCTGCTCGTCTCCGACGGCGAAGCGGCCGTCGTCGACCCGCTACGCGCGTTCACGGACCGGTACCTCGACGACGCGGCCGCGCTCGACGCCGAGTTGACGTACGCCTTCGACACGCACATCCACGCCGACCACATCAGCGGCGTCCGCGCGCTCGACGAGCGCGGCGTCACCGGCGTGATCCCCGAGGCGGCACGTCAGCGCGTCGTCACCTATATCGACGACCTCGAGACCGCCTCGGACGGCGACACCTACGAGGTGGGTGCGGCCACGGTCGAGACGGTCCACACCCCCGGCCACACCAGCGGGATGACCTCGTATCTGCTCGGCGGGAGCCTGCTGGCGACTGGAGACGGGCTCTTCGTCGAGAGCGTCGCCCGGCCGGACCTCGAAGAGGGTGACGAGGGCGCGCCCGACGCCGCCCGCCAGCTCTACGAGACGCTCCAGACGAGAGTCCTGACGCTCGACGACGACGTCCTCGTCGGCGGCGCGCACTTCAGCGACGCCGCCGAACCCGCCGCGGACGGGACCTACACCGCGCCCATCGGCGAACTCGAGGACGACATGGAGGCGCTGACGATGGCGGAAGACGAGTTCGTCGACCTGATCCTCTCGGACATGCCGCCGCGGCCGGCCAACTACGAGGACATCATCGCGACGAACCTCGGCCAGCAGACGGCCGACGACGAGGAGGCCTTCGAACTCGAACTCGGCCCGAACAACTGCGCCGCCAGTCAGGACGCCCTGACCGGTGACTGAATCAGCGACCGAGACGACGAAACCGACACCCGTTTTTCGCACCCGGTCCAGAGTACTGATATCAGTGGACAGTTTTCACCACACTATGTCTCGGCTCGCGAGGGATCGAAATGAGCGACGGTGACGAGCCGCCGACGGACGAGGCGGACGACGAGCCGTCGGATAGCGCGGCGGCACCGGACGGTGCACACCCGCCCGACGCCCGAGTCGGCGAGGGCTTGCTCGACCGCGACATGGGCCCGAGTTCGGCCATGGCGCACCTCTACCGCGGTGAGATCCACCGGATGACGCTGTGGCGCGAGCGTCTGGACAAGACCACCAACTGGGCGGTCCTGTTGATCGCGGCCGTGCTGACGTGGGCGTTCTCCAGCGAGGCCAACCCACACTACGTGATCCTCGTCGGTCACGCCGCTGTCGTGCTCTTCCTGGTGATCGAGGCGCGACGGTACCGGGCGTACGACGTGTGGCGCTCGCGCGTGCGCTACCTGCAGGAACACGTCTGGGCAATCGGTCTCGACCCCGAGACCGATCTCGAAGACGCCCAGTGGCGCGAGAAGTTGGCCGACGACTACCGCACCCCCACGGTGAAAATCTCGACCGAAGAGGCCATCGCCCACCGTCTCCGGCGGGTCTACTTCCCGCTTTTCACCGTGCTCAACGGCGCGTGGCTGCTCCGGGTGACGGCTTTCGCGAACACACCCTGGCCCCAGAGCGCGGCCGTCGGGACGATTCCGGGAACCGTCGTCTCCGGGATCGTGGCGGTGCTGTACATCGTCGCGCTCGTGATCTGCTGTCGCCCGCGGACCTGGCACACCCGGGGCGAACTCCTCGACGAGGACCTCAGGCAGAACGGGGACTGATCAGCGGACGGCCCTCGGCGGCACGAGGAGCACGTTCGCGTTCGCCCGCGCGGTGACGTCTTCCGAGACGCTACCCAGCAGGAGGCGCCGCATCGGGCTGCGGCCCCGCGTCCCGAGCAGTATCGTCGTCGGTTCGAACTCGGCTTCTGCAGCCAGGATCTCCTCGGTCGCGACGCCCTCCCTGACCTGGGTCTGTGTTTCGATCCCCCTGTTCTGCAGGTCGTCGGCGAGTGCAGCCAGCCGTTCCCCAGCGTCGCTGACGGCGTCGCTCTCGGCACGACGGGCCGGTGGGGTGACGTGGACCAGCATGGCCTCCTTCGTGGCGGTCTGGAGCCTGTCGAACTGGTCGAAGGCGCGTTCGGCGTTCTCCGAGAAGTCCGTCGCGTAGAGCACACGCTCGAAGAGGTGTTCGTTGGCGACCTCGTGGTCGTCCTCGCGCTCGACGATCCGCTGGACGAGCAACGGGCGGACGGTCGACCGCGCCACGTTTTTCGCCGTGCTGCCGATCAATCGCCGTTCGAGCGGGCTCTGTCCCCGCGAGCCGACGATCACCAGATCGGCGTCCACCCGCTCGGCCAGTCCGTTGATTCGCCGGTGTGGCGTCCCCCGTACGACGTGGGTCTGGACTTCGAATCCCTCTGCCTCGAGGAGGCCACGCTGCCGATCGAGCGCGGCGCGCGTCCGCCGACTCACGTCGCTTCCCGGCATTCCCGCCGTGACGTTCGGGCTCGTGACGGTGACGAGATCAAAAGTGCCGATCCCGTATCGTTCGAGACACTCGAGACAGGTCTCGGTGCCCATCGCCGCCTCGATCGCCGCCGACAGGTCGGTCGCGTACACTGCGCGCATGCGTCGACCTACGAGCGCCGCGGTAATTAGTATTGCGTATATTTCACAAGACAATAACGACGGAACGCCACAGCCGTCGGTCCGGGTGTCGAGGCCTGCGAAGTGAACGAGCCCCACCGAGCGGAGTGGGAGAAACGGGAGCAGACGGTCAGCGGTCGCCGGGGGACCGGGCCAGGCAGGTGACTTCTAGCCCCGACCCGCCGTCGCTGCCGAGCGACACGACCACGTCGTCGACGGCCCGGACGTACTCGCTGCTGTGCTTGCCGGTCGCGGAGAGCCGCGTTCGCTCTTCGAGCAGTCCGGCGTCGGTCAGCAGTTCGAGTTTCCGGTAGGTCGTCGAGAGCGGGAGGTCACAGGCGTCGGACAGTTCGTTCGCCGAGCGCGCGTCCTCGCTGGCCGCGTCGAGGATGGCGCGGCAGTCGGTGTCGTCGAGGGCGTCGAGGACGTGCTGGATCTCGGCCGCGCGGTCGACGGCCGTCGCGTCTGTCGCGGTCTCGTCGCCGAACTTCCCGGTCGCAATTGCGGACGGTGATTGGCTCATACTACTGCCGAGGGCTTCGGGGGTGAGGAACCGATAGCCCGGATAACGGGGCGGGTTTATACGTGAGCCGAACCGGTTCGGCATCTGGCGGTCGGGCGATCCCGGTCAGAGCACGTCTCCGAGCAGTTTCGTCTCCGCCGCGGAGAGGTGTTCCCGGAGCGTCGACGGGTCGATGTCGAGTTCCGCCGCGATCTCGGTCGCGTTGGCCCGCCGCGGATGCTCGAAATACCCCATCTCGTGGGCTCGTTCGAGGACCTGCAACTGTCGTTCGGTGAGCTTGCTCCGGTCGACGAGTACCGTGTCCTGGTCGGACTCGCCGGCCGGCGCTCGCACGAACCGCTTGATGTCGACGTCCGGGAACCGATCGCGGAGTTCCGCGACGACGGTCTGGAGTTCGTCGTAGTCGGCGGCGTGGAACACGACCGTGAGCCGCCCCTCCCTGGCGACGTATCGGGTGACTGGACACCCGAACTGTCCGAGACACTCGCAAGGGCAGGACACACCGTCCTCGTGGGTGAGACGGTACCGCTGGGTCGATCCGTGGGAGAACACCGGCGTCAGATCGGTCTCGGTTTCGACCGCCTCGTCGATAGCGAACTCCGTGGCACTCCGGGCGTCGGCGGATGGACGAACGCTGGTCACCACCGAATCGACCGTCGCCCCTGCCGCTGTCGCGTGTTCGACGATCGGACAGATGTCGGGCGTCGAAAATGTGACCGTCGCTCTGATCCCGGACGACATCGGTATCGAGCGTTTCCCCGGGAGTCACTTGAGTGTACAGGTCACTCCGGGGGCCCGTCCAGTAACTCGTCCTCGTAGGCGGCGACGGCCTCGACGACTGCCGCCGCGTCGTCCTCTGGAACCTCGAACGCGTCGAGACTCTCCATGAGCAAGGCGACCGCCCGGTTGATGTCCGCCGGTTCGAAGGGGACGTCGAGGTGTGCCTCCCGGACCGGTGGCGCGTCGTAGGTCTCCGGTCCGCCCGCGGCCTCACAGAGGAAATCCGTCTGCGTCCGGCGCAACTGCTCCATATCCGCGGTCTCGAAGAACGGCCCGAGCCGTTCGTCGGCGACAAGCCGGTCGTAGAAGTCGTCGACGACGGCTCGAATGCCGTCTCGCCCGCCCAGTCGCTCGTACAGTGTCGTCTCGGACATGTTCGGTACTTAGGGCACCCCCAGCAAAAGGCGATCCCTCGTTCTCACTCCCTGGAAACAGCGGCGGTCAGGTGACTCGGCGGGCCACCAGATACGCGAGGAGGAAGATGGCACCGAGCCCACCCGCGAGGGCCGCGAACGGACCGTTCTGGACGGTCAGGATCGCCGCCGTGATAGCCAGTGCGCCCGCGAGAACGGCGTACCCGAGATTTCGGTCCCCTCGCGACTGGCCGTCCACAGGGTTCGTTCGGACGACCAGTTCCTCGCGTTCGAGGCGGTCCAGCGTTCGATCGAGCCTCGCGGGGAGCCGCGTGAGGGCGGGGAGTGACCGCTGGACGTCCGTCCAGGTCTCCTCCGCCAGTGCCTGGAGTTCGTGTTCGATGAACCCCTCCTCGACGAGAAACCGACGGATGACGACCAGGAAGTCGAACTCCGGATCGAGCTGTCGACAGACGCCCTCACCGACGGTGCCGACTCTGACGAGCAACATCACGTCCGGCGGGATTCTGAACGGGAAGTCACGGAGCATCGTCGTCAACTCGGTAACGATCGCCCGCCAGGTGATCTCCGGGCGGCCTTCGAGATTCTGGACCACGAGTTCCAGCACGCGCCCGACCTCGGCGCGGTCGACGTCGGGTTCGAGCACGTCCAGTGCGATCAGGGCGTCGACCAGCCCGTGAACGTCACGCCGGACGAGCGCGCGATAGAGTGAGACGAGGTCCGCCTGCACGGTCTCGGGGAGGCGCTCGCTCATGCCGAAATCGTACAGCAACAGCGAGCCGTCGGCCGTGACGGCGAGGTTCCCCGGGTGTGGGTCGGCGTGGAACACGCCGTCGACGAGCCCCATCTTCAGATAGACCGTCGCGATCCGTTCCGCCATCTGGTGTGGCGTCACGTCCAGCTCCTCGAAGGCGTCCTCGTCGGTGATCTTGCGCCCGGGCAGGTACTCCATCGCCAGTATTCGCTCCGACGACAGTTCCTCGTGGGCGGCCGGGACGGTGACGCCGTCGTCGTCGGCGAGGTTCTCGCGCACGTCGGCCATGACCGTTCGCTCGCGATCGAAGTCGAGTTCGTCGAGGATGATCTCCTCGAAGTCGTCTGCTGCGTTCCGGATCGAGTACGCCTGCCGGTCCGGGACGAAGGCGCCGATCACTGGGACCAGTGCCCGAACGACCCGGAGGTCGCGCTCGATGACGGGTTTCAGCCCGGGACGACGGACTTTCAGCGCGATCCGCTCGCCGCGATACCGGACGGTGTAGACGTACGCGAGTGATCCGCCCGCGACGGTCTCGAGCGTCGAGAGATCGAGGTCGTCCCCGAGTTCGGCCTCGACTATCGACCGCGGATCACCGCCCGCGTCCTCCGGTACCTCGTCCTGGAGCGTCGCGAAGACGTCCGCGTAGGTGGGCGGGACGATGTCCGGACGCGTCGAGAGCACCTGGCCGACTTTGACGAACGCCGGGCCGAGTTCGAGCATCGTATCGCGAATCCGCTCGGCGCGGCGACGGTGGGCCGACTCGTCGAGTCGTCGCGGCCCGCCGAACAGCAGATACCGTCGGCGGTCCCTGAGGAAGGCGACGGCGAACGGGAGAAACCGTACGACGACGGACAGGTATCGCCGGAGGAACCCGTTCATCGGCCTTGGCCGTCCGTCTCCCCCCTACGTCGACGGTTCATGATTTCACCTTCGGGTGACCGACTCATATCTGTGTGGGACAGCCTCCAGAAATCGGTCGGCCGCTCGGGCTCCCTGGGTCGTTCGTACGGACGCCCCGCCTCAGTCACTCCCCCAGTACCGGTCCCGCGGATCGAGACGGCGCCGTCGGCGTTCGATCGGTCCCTCTCAGGCCGATTCGAGCGTCTCGTCGATTTCGACGCGTCGGCCGCTCAGCTCGTCCGGAACGAGTTGATACAGCCGAACGTCGAGATCCCGTTTCGACTCGCCCCAGATCTCGAACAGTGGGCGTTTCGCGTCGCCGTACTGCTCCAGGTGTTCGACCGTCAACTCGGACCGTGGGATCTCTTCGAGCGTGCCGACTGCGACGACGCTGCGGTACACCCCGTTTTCGTTCTCGTAGACGACGAGGCGCACCTTCGGTGTGGAACCCAGAAACTGCCGTTTCTCGCTCCCCGGCGTCGAGACGAGTCGAAGATAGAACTGCCGTTGGTCGCTATCGTAGCCGTAGGAAATCGGAATCGCGTACGGCTCGTCGTCACGAGCGAGAGACAGCACCCCGGTTTCGTGGCGGGCGAGAACCCGATCGGTCTCGTCTGCCGACAACGACGTCTGCTGATCCAGAGCCATTTTGTTCGCACCCCCACTACAGCGGTTGCCGATTAATAGTTGTCCGTCCCAGAACGTGTGCCGGCCGATCCAGCCAGAGTACCGCTAACCGAGTAACTGCCGTTTCCGCCCTCCAGCGTACTGTGATACGGAATACACAGATCCACAGGCCGTGCGAAATCCGGGATTTCCCCGCTGGGGATGGGACCGAGGGAATTCCCGTTCGGCTGGAAACAGAGAGGTTCATTTAACCCTCTCTCACATAGACACCGATACGGATGGTCGACAACGGGGCCGCAGAGTATCTGTTCGTTTGCGAAGAGTGCGGCGAGTCCCTGGAAGTCAACGCCGCGATGCGAGACACCCTCATCGAAAAGGGCTGTGTGATCTGTAGCGCCCCCGTGACTACCGGCGAATTCTCGGCGGAGTGACACACCCCCAAGAGCGACCAGAAGTGATTGAGTGGTGACACAAATCTGCGTTCGACGAGGGTCGCTAACCTATAGCGACATGGGATTTACGCGACTGGTTCACGACGGACGGAGCAATTCCAGCAGTCCGCGTCGAACTCCGATCGCTTCTCTGGCCTCCCAGTAACTCGACTGCGACAGGAGTCGATGGTGGCCGGTCATCTCGAGCCGATGGCTTCGATAATCTAGAGCGTGACCGGAAACGGACCCCTACTCGAGCACCGAAACCCGGCACCGATCTAGAAGGGCAACTTCACCACGTCGACCCCAGGGGTCAGGGTCGGCAAATGGCCCCGCACCCAGTTCCGGTCTAACGCACACCATTGTTCCACGCTGTGATTAATATTCTGGCTGGTGGGTATCGTCCACTGGTATTAGGGTACTATCAGACCAAATATTCTTATCATCACCGCGTTCTTGCAGTAGCACAGACCCAAATAAGATAGTTTATTCTCGAATCTGGGGATACACTTTTGGGCCCGGCGTGCGAGCGTCGAAACATGTCCGCCGACGGTGACGTCGACACGTCGCGAACCAGTGTCCGGACCTACGTGCCGGCCTACCAGAAATCCGAGTGGGAGCGAGCGGCCGACCGCATGGACATGAGTCTCAGCGAGTTCGTTCGCTCGATGGTGCAGGCCGGCCGACGCGGTTTCGAAGGCGGTCTCGACGACGAGGCTGGCGCCGAGGCCGACCACAGCGGTGCGGACCTGGAATCCGAGGTCGTCACAGCGCTACGCGACGCCGAGTGTCTCTCGTGGGAAGAACTCGTGACGAGCGTGACCGACGACGTCGAGTCGGAGCTAGAGCGGACGCTCCAGGAGAGTCCGCGAATTCAGCACAGTCCCCGTCGCGGCGGGTACGTTCTGGAGGACGTATGAGCCAGGCACAGACGGCAGAACGGCCGGACGATCCGGTTGCGTACTTCCTGCAGGACATCGAGTTCCAGGGCAAGTCGACCCGGACGCGCGACTCCTACGCGCGCGTGCTCCGGCAGTTCGAGCGGTACCTCACTGCGAACGACGTGGATGGCCTCGACGCCGCGTCCTACCGCGATTGCATGTCCTGGATCCACACGCTCCGGGGCGCACACGCCGAGAGTACGATCGCAACGTACGCGTCCTATCTCCACCGGTTTTACTCCTACATGGTCCAGGTCGGCGTCTTCGAGTCCAACCCGATGACCGTGGTGATCGAGGAGATGGACGAGTCGATCCACACCGACCCCACCAGACGCGACCTCTCGATCGAGGAGATGCGGGGCTTCGTGAACACGATCGCCCACCCGCTCGACGAAGCCATCGTGACGACGCTGCTCAAGACCGGCATGCGGTCCGGGGAGCTCTGTAATCTCGACGTCCGCGACGTGAACGTCGAGGGCCTCTCACTGGACGCCAGCGGGTTCGAGACGGTCAGACCCCAGCTCCAGGGCCGGCCGGACTCGATCTACGTCGACGACGAACCGGCGCGAGACGAGACCATCAACGGTGAACGACGATCCGCTTCGAACAAGCGCAAGCGAGCGACCGTCGTCCCGGTCGATTCGGAGCTCAAAGCGGCGCTCGAACGCTGGCTCGCCGTGCGACCGGATCCAGCGTCCCCGGCCGAGCCGCTGTTCGTGAGCACGAGCCGCAACTGGGGTGAGCGAGTCACGATCGACACCGTCCACCACGTCGTCGCCTCCAACGCTGAACGAATGGGCTGGTACCGGACCGGCGGCGGCGCCGACGAGAACGTCACGCCCCACTACTTCCGGCACTTCTTCACCACGCATCTCCGGGATCGGACCGGCGACCGCGGCATCGTCAAGTACCTGCGTGGCGACGTGGCCTCGGACATCATCGACACCTACACGCACGACTGGGGCAGTAGAGTCCGAGAAACCTACGAGCGACACATCTACTCGCTGGTCTGAGGCCGTTTTCGCGCCTTTATCATCATGTTAGTTTAGTATAAAATATTACATACCCCGCCCCGGCACCGACACATAAACTGTATGTCGCTATATCGAAGATCGAGTTAGATCTTGCGGATGGCGGGCCCGTAACTCGCATATTCTCTCCGTCGAACCGATTTCGGTGAGCGGACGCCACTCATTTACTCCGCGAGGTGGAACGGTCGGGTATGTACGATTCGATCCTCGTGCCGACCGACGGCAGTGACGCGGCACGGGCAGCGGTCGATCACGCCATCGACCACGCCGAGCGGTACGACGCGACCCTGCACGTGCTCTACGTGATCGAGGCGCCGCCGACGGACGAGGCGACCACTGGGGACGTGCTGGATTCCCTGGAAGCCACGGGCAAGCGGGCGATCCAGGAGGTGACCGACCAGGCACGGGCCGCTGACGTGGGCACAGTCGAAGGGATGGTCGCGGAGGGACAGCCCCACCGGGCGATCCTCACGTACGTCGAGGACAACGGGATCGATCTCGTTGTGATGGGCACTCACGGCCGGACCGGACTCGATCGCTACCTGCTGGGGAGCGTGACCGAGAAGGTCGTCCGGACGTCGCCGGTGCCAGTGCTCACGGTTCGGTCGGAGGAGTCGGACTGAGCGCCTGCCCGGATCAGATCTCGATCCGATCGCCCAGGCGTTCGAGCGCGTCCCGTCCGTAGGCTTCGGGCCCCAGGTCCGGAAGCGTCTGGATCTCCCGATTCGGGAATTCCTCGCGGATGCGGTCGAGCTGGCGCAGATGGCTGTCGCGCCGCTCCAGACAGCGAGCGCAGTCACCGTCGACGGATTCGAGGACCCTGTTGACGAGCAGCGTTTCGACCGGGACCTCGAACTCGGAGAGTCGGTCGACGAGCCGTCGAGTCTCGTCGATCGCGAGCGTTTCGGGGAGGAGCACGACACGGAAGTCCGTGCGCTCGGGGTCACGCAGTAATTCGGCAACCTGGTGCATCCGATCGCGGAATGCGGTGATCTCGTCGTTCTCGTCGCCGGTCCGCCAGAACGCCGCCGGACCCATCACCATGCTCCGGGCGGTCGAGACGAGTCGTCTGACCTCGCCCCTGACCTTCACCGCCGTCGACAGCGACTCCTCGAGGACGTCCGGCAGCGTCAGCAGCCGAAGCGTGTGACCGGTCGGCGCCGTGTCGAAGACCACGCGGTCCCACTCGTCGCCGCCGTACTCGAGGAAGAACTGCAGGGACGCCACCTCGTCGCTCCCCGGGACGAAGCCGGCCTGGAACAGGCGTTCGACGTCCTCGTCGGTGAGGGAGATGCCGGCGTCCCTGAACTCGGCCGCCAGCGACGAGACGATCCCCTGGTAGGCCTCCTGTCCTCGCTCCGGATCGGCCTCGACGCCCCAGAGGTTCTCCTCGATCGACGTCGGTTCGCCACCGAGCGAAACACCGAACGCGTCGCCCAGCGAGTGCGCCGGGTCCGTCGAAACCATGAGGGTCCGCTCCCCGCGCCCGGCGAGTTGCAACGCTGTCGCGGCCGCGCACGTCGTCTTGCCGACCCCGCCCTTGCCGCCGTAGAGGAGGAACTTCGTCATGGTGCAACGAACGGCCGAGGAACACAAAAGGAGATGTCGGACCGCGCTGACACGTCCGCACGGGCGTCGCTCGGAGACGCGATCGCCCCCTAGTTTTGGCGAACCTAAAAGTTCAAGATGCTGCCGTTCCGACCCGTATCCAATGAGTCAGCAGCGACACCGAGAGGACGAGGATCGGTTCACGTTCGACGATCTGAGCGTCGTTATGGGGACCTACAACGAGGAGGAAGCGATCGGCACAGTATTAGCGGACGTCGACGACGTGACCGGGGGACGCGCCGAGGTCGTCTGCGTCGACGGCTCGGACGACCGGACGCCTGAGATCGCCCGCGACCACGGCGCCCGCGTGATCGAACAGGAGCCCCAGGGGTACGGCGTCGCGGTCAGGGAGGCACTGCTCGCGGCCGAGAACCCCGTGATCGTCACCACGGACTGCGACGACACCTACCCGATGGAGCGATTGCCCGACTTCCTCGACCGGATCAACGAGGGCTACGACGTCGTCAGCGGCGATCGACTCTACTACGGAGCGGAGACGATGCCGGCGTTCAACCGCTTCGGAAACCACGCCTTCGCGGCGCTTTCGAGCCTCCTCATGGGCGACCGCGTCCACGACACGACGACGGGGATGCGGGCCTACCGGCGCGAACTGATCGAGAAGATCGAGTGGACCGAGAACACCGGCCTCTCCGCCGAGTTGCTGATCCGACCGCTGATGCGCGAGTACGACGTCTGCGAGATTCCCATCGAGTACGGCGAACGCGCCGGCGAGACGAAACTGGATCCCATCAGCGGCGGGTACGCCATCGCGAAGTCGATCGTCACGGTCTGTCTCGAAGAGCGGTTCCGCTGAGGGCCCGCATCAGGGCGACCGGGTAGCGTTTTCCGTCGACAGATTCTGTACCAGCGAGACGCCGGTGACGTAGTCGTCCGCCCCGCGAACGTACGTCCCTTCGGTCCCGCACTCGGTGACCAGCCGACAGACGCTCGTCTTCCCGGGCCAGAGGAGACGGACCCCGTCGCTGGTCTGGGAGACCGCAACTTCCTGCCGATAGGTGAGCGTGGCGCCACCGGTCTGGGAGAAGGTGACCGTCAGCACGAGCGTCGTCGGCGCCCCGAAGCGGACCGACTCCCGATCGCTCAGTCGCGTCAGATTCTCGTCGACCACGCGTGCGCGCCCGTCGGCCACGACCCAGTCGACGGCGACGGTCTCCGTCAGCGCGTCGACCTCGTAGGTGACGGCGTCGGTCGGTCCGGCGAGGCGGACGCTCGCGGAGATCGGATTCCGGATCCGACCCGCCTCGAGCGTCACCCGGTGGCGGTCGCCTGTCCGGTCCTCGAGCGGGGTGAGCGTCGGGTGGATCTCGTCGTTCCAGCCGTCGAACGAGGAGTCCCACTCGCCGCGGTAGGTGTAGCGGTAGGGCTGGCGGTCTGGGTAGGTATCCAGCACCCGGAAGTTCGCTTCGGCGTCGCGGTCGAGCGCGTACACGACCGGCCCGTCGAAGCCGGGGTCGTTGCGCAGCGACTGGAAGGGGTGGTTCATCCAGTCGCCGTACGGCGTGGGGACGAACACCAGGGCGTTCTCGAACGATTCGTTCTCGATCGGTTCGTACGCCTGCTCGTATCGCTCGGTGTAGGGCTGGCTGCGGTCGAGCGCCGGTCCGAGCGCCGCCGCCTGGGCCAGTCCGGCCACGGCGAGCAAGACGACCAGTGCGAGGGCGACGGAGCCACGAGCGGCTCGCCGGGAGGCTCGGGCCCGGACGAAACCGTAGAGCCGCCGGGCGAGCAGGAGTACTCCCGCCGCGCCGAAGGCCGAGAGCGGGACCAGGAGGTCGAAGTGGTAGTACGGCCCGAGTATCATTATCAGCCCGTCGGTCGGGTCCTCGAGCGCGGCGAGGACGTTCAGGTTCCCCCAGAAGAAGACGTTCCCGACGGGTACGGAGACGAAGAGGCCGGCCAGCAGCGCCTGGGCTCCGCGGTCCGAGAGGCCGTCGGGTGCGACGCGGCGCGGGAATGATTCGAGGACCGATCGAACGAACGCCCCGACGCCGAGCAGGGCGGCGAGGACGCCCACCGGTGGCGCGACGGACCAGTTCGTCACCAGTTGCCAGAGGACGCGGGCGTTGGCTTCGAGCGCGAGTTGGGGGGTGTACTCCCGTTCGTAGCCGAGGATGCTGCGGGTGCCGAAGCCGGGGCCGTCCCGGGGCGCGAACGCCTCGTAGGGGAAGACAAGCGGATCGCCGGTCACGACCCAGTTGTAGCCGAGCGCGACGCCGACGAAC
Organism: Halorientalis sp. LT38; assembly: GCF_037031225.1. NCBI lineage: Archaea > Methanobacteriati > Methanobacteriota > Halobacteria > Halobacteriales > Haloarculaceae > Halorientalis > Halorientalis halophila. The sequence continues at coordinate 196,691 of NZ_JAYEZN010000001.1, forward strand.
GCGAGGCCGAGGCCCGCGACGATCCCGTTGCGTTCGAGCACCGACCGCGCGACGCCGAGCAGGCGACGGGTCCCGCCCCCGTCGTCGCCGGATCGCTGCCGCCACGACGCCCCGAGCGTGAGCAGCGCGTGGGCGATGAACGGTAGTGCGAACAGCACGGCGGTGAACGGCCGGGCGAAGAAGGCCAATCCCACCGCGACGCCGGCGAGGACGGCGTAGCGACGACGGGACCCGACGTCGTCGGCGCGACAGGCGCGCAGGTACCCGTAGGCGAACGCGAGATTCAGCGCGGTCGTCGGCGCGTAGGGGAGAAAGACCGCCGAGTCGAGCAGGAAGAGCGGCGACGCGACGAACAGGGAGACGGCGACGAGTCCTGTGCGTTCGTCGAAGGCCTCCCTCGTGACCAGACCCAGGAGGCCGGCGTTTAGCGTCGCGACTACCAGCAGGGCCAGTCGGGGGATCCCGACGAGCAGCCCGAGTGCGAAGATTCCGGCGGGGACGGGCGAGTACTTGGGATAGAGACGCTCGCCGTCCTGGACGAAGAACCAGGGATGGACGGACTCGGGGACCGGGCTCTCCATCTGGACCTGCCCGTCGAGCAGGAGTTCGGCCTGCTGGAGGTAGACGCCCTCGTCGTGGTTCGAGGAGTGGTGCGGAAAGACGGTCACCGCGATGGCGAACGTGAGCAGGCCGGCGAGGACCGCCAGGCAGACGAGCGCGACCGTGAAGCGCCGGTTATCCATCGTCGGCGGGCTGCCCGCCGTCTGCCACGCGCCGCGCGCCACGGGGGAACCAGGCGAGTTCGTGGTCGGCGGCCAGTTCCACTCGAATGGGTTCGTCCAGGGGCACCTCGTCGGCGTGGTTGTGCATGCAGCCGAGCACGTCGCCGCTGTCGAGTTCGATCCGATAGAGGATCGTCGGCCCGAGGAAGCGCCGGTTCACGACGGTCCCGTTCGCCCCGTGCCCGTCCACCGGGCGGACCCGCACGTCGTCGGGACGGACCAGCACGTCGATGTCCGACCCGTCGTAGGCCTCCGCGAGCCCGTTGATCCGCTCGCGAGGGATCGCCCCGACGCCGGTCTCGACGGTGTCGCCGTCGACGTGGCCCGAGAGGAAACTCGCGTGGCCGAGGAAGCTCGCGACGAATCTGGATTCGGGCCGCTGGAAGACGTCCTCCGGCCGCCCGACCTGTTCGATCTGCCCGGAACGCATCACCGCGACCCGGTCGCTGATGGACATGGCCTCCTCCTGGTCGTGGGTGACCGAGATGGCCGTCACGCCGGTCTCCTTGAGGATGCGGCGGACCTCCTGTCGCATCTCGACCCTGAGGTCGACGTCGAGGTTGGAGAACGGCTCGTCGAGCAGGAGGACGGAGGGCTCGGGGGCGAGCGAACGGGCCAGCGCGACCCGCTGTTGCTGTCCGCCCGATAGCTCCTCGGGGTACTGGTCGCGGTGTTCGGTCAGGCCCACCAGTTCCAGCAATTCGTCGACACGGCGGTCGCGCGCGTCGGCGTCGAGATCCTTCAGCCCGAACGCGACGTTCTCGGCCGCGGTCTTGTGCGGGAAGAGGGCGAACTCCTGGAAGACGACGCCCACGTCGCGCTCCTCGGGCGGCACCGCGTTCTCGGCGGTCGCGACCGCCTCGTCGCGCAGCCGGACGGTCCCGCCGTCGAGGCGTTCGAGGCCGGCGACGAGGCGCAGCGTGGTCGTCTTTCCGCAGCCCGAGGGCCCCAGCAGGGTCAGCAGCTCGCCGTCGCGGACCCGGAGGTCCAGGTCCTCGATGACGCGCGTCCCACCGAAGACCTTCTCGACCCCGTCCAGCTGAAGGACGGTGTCGTCGTCGGCCGCGGCGTCGGTCTCTGCGTCTGTGCGATCGGTCGAGGACGTAAGTGAGCTATTCGACATCGTATCCCTCCACTTTCAGCAGGACGAACATCGAGAGGCCGGACACCACGAGCAGGACGATCGCGGGGATGGCGGCCAGCCCGAACTCGGCGGAGCGCTCGGCCCGCCAGACGGCGGTCACGAGCGTGTTGAACCCCGGCGGGCGGAGCAACAGCGTCGCCGGGAGTTCCTTCATCGTCGTCAGGAAGACCAGGGCCGCGCCAGCTAGCAGGCTCGGCGCGACCAGCGGCAGCGTCACGGACCGGAACGCCTGCCCGGGCGACTGCCCGAGCGTCCGTGCCGCCTCCGGCAGCGACCGGCTTACCTGCAGGAAGCCCGCCCTCGTCGAGCCGACCGCCTGTGGAATGAACCGAACGACGTACGCGAAGATCAACAGTGGGAAGGCGAGCAGCCCCTGCCGGTAGAGGACGCCGCCGTACTGCGCGCCCAGGAAGACGAGCGCGAGGCCGATGACGACGCCCGGGACCGCGTACCCGACGTAGGTGGCCTGTTCGACGACCGACGTCAGCCGGGAGGAGCGGTGTGCGGCGACGTACGCGACCGGGAGCGCGAACAGGGTGGCGAGCAGCGCGGCCGCACCCGACACGCCCACGGAGTTGAGACTCATGCTCACCAGATCGATGTTGTACGCACCGGTCCCGGTACCACGAACCAGCCACATCCGGAGGATTCCGACGGGGACCGCGAGCGAGAGCGCCGGTAACGCCAGACAGGCGAGTGCGGCGGGCCAGCGCCACTTCCCGAGGTGCAGGGACGGGTCGCTCCCGCCGACGTAGCCGCCCTCCGTCCCGATGTTGTCCCCGCCCCGGACCCGCGACTCGATGGCGAGGATGAACACGGTCAGGACGACGAGTTTCAAGGAGAGCAGGGCGGCCATGTCCGGCCCGTTGCCGAAGGAGTGGAACTCGACGTAGATCACCCGGGTGAACACGTCGTAACGCATGATCTGTGGCGTCCCGAAATCGGAGAGGGCGTAGAGGGCGACCAGCAGCGCGCCGGCGGCGACGGCGGGCTTGATCTGCGGGACGGTGACGCGCTTGAACGCCTCCCACCGGTCGTGTCGGAGCGTCCGGGCGGCGTCGAACAGCGTCGTGTCGATCGACTTCAGGGCGGCCCTGGTCGTCAGGAAGACGTACGGATACGTGTACAGCGTGATGATCATGACGGTGCCCGTCAGGCCGTAGATGCTGGGGAGTTGCTCGACGCCGAGGGGGGCGAGCAGTTCCTGGAACTCCCCGCGCGGGCCGAACGCCGAGACGAACGTGATCGCACCGATGTAACTGGGGACGACGAGCGGCAGGGCGAGCAGGACCGTGAGGGGGCGTCGGAGGGGCAGGTCCGTGCGGACCGTGAGGTAGGCGAGCGGGACGCCGATCAGGATCGAGATGGCCGTCACGGCGGTCATCATCACGATACTGTTGACGACGACCTGGATCGTCCGGGGCTGGGTGACGATCTCGAGCCCGCTCGCGAACCCGATGCGGTTCGAGGCGATGAAGAGCCAGGTCAGCGGCAGGAGTACGAGCACGGCCACGGCGCCGGCGAGCAGCGTCAGGCCGACCGAGCGTCCGGACCGGCCGCTGGTGACGCCCTCGTCCGCCGTCGCCGCGTCCGTGCCCGTTACCATGGCAGATAGATCGCGTTCAGAGGACACCCACCTCCTCCAGCAGATCCTCAGACTGGGCCTGGTCGGCCAGTTGGGAGAGGTCGATGTCCGGAACTGACAGCTCCGTTACCGAGGGCAATCGGCCGACGGGGTTAACACCGTCGACTAGCGGGTACTCGAAGGTCCTGATGGCGAAGTACTCCTGGGCCTCCGCCGACAGGAGGTGCCGGACGAACAGGTCCGCCAGTTCGGGGTTCCCCGAGGACTGGAGGCGGGCCGCGCCGGCGACGTTGAAGATGGTCCCCGCGTCGTTGCGCGTGAACGCGGTTCCGAGGGGCTCGTTGGGGTTGACCGCCAGTTCGCGCTGGATGTAGTAGTGATTGGTCAGCCCCATCGCGAGTTCGCCGTCGGCGACGGCGCGGGCGACCTGGGCCTCGTCGCTGTACTCTTGTGTGTTCAGGTCCTGCATCCCCTGCAGCCACTGGCGCGTCGGGTCCTCGCCCTCGATGATCCGCATCGCAGTGATGAACGCCTTGAACGACCCGTAGGTCGGCGCCCAGCCGATCTCTCCCTCGTACTGGCTGAGGTCCGGGAAGGACATGATGCTCTCGGGGACGTCCGACGCCGAGAGTCGGTCCGTGTTGTACGGGACCGTTCGCGCACGGCCGGAGGTCCCGATCCACTCGTCGTCGCTATCGCGGTAGGCCTCGTCGACGAGCGAGGCCGTCTCGGAGGTGAGCGCCTGCGTCGCGTCGATGCTCTTGACCTGGCCGAGCGTCCCGGCGTTGACGGTGAAGAAGACGTCCGCCGGGCTGTTTCCGCCTTCCTCCCGGATGGTCGCCGCCAGGTCCGCCGCAGGAGCGAAGTTCGTGTCGATCGTCAGGTTCGGGTACCGCGTCTCCTGGAGGTAATCGAAGAGGTCCTTCACCAGGCTCTCGCCACGACCGGAGTAGACCGTGATCTCACCGCTCAGGTCGGGCATGTCACCCATCGAGGTGCCACCGGGTTCAGGCCGGTCGCCGAACTCACCGGGCCCCGATCCGATCCACTCGGGCGAGACGCCCGTGTCCTCCGCGTCGGCCGTCGCCTGATCGTCGCTCAACAGTCCACACCCCGCGACGGCGGCGGTCCCCGCCACCGCACCGCTCTGGAGGAGCCGCCGCCGCGATACGAGCCGTCCGTCGGTGTCGCGTGTGTCCTTCATATATGGATTTAGGTCTGCCTAAAACACTTATACCTGCCGATTCAGTCGTCCGCCGTCGCGGGGACGGGGTCCGTGACGGTGCCGGGCTGGAGCTCCTCGAGACAGGCGAGCCAGTCGCGCATGTACTCGCCGCAGAAGTTCAGGAAGGCGTCGTTCTCGTAGTCGAAGTCGCCCTCGGCGAGCGCGTCGGCCATCGCGGCCATCACGCCGGCGTAGGTGTCGGCGTCGCCGCCGACCTCGTCGACGATCTCCCAGACGTGTTCGTTCAGTTCCAGCCCGGGGACCTCGTTGTTCAGGTCGCCGAACGTCGAGCGGGGTGCCTTGTTGTGCTCGCAGAGCGGGTAGCCGTTGATAATGCGCTTGTCGAGCACGTCGCAGGCGCGCTTGAGGAACAGGCCGCTCCAGATGTCGTCGAACCGGCCAACGTCCCACTCGTTGTCGTCCATCGGGAGCTGGTAGAACGCGGGGACGACCTCCCGGCGGAAGGCCAGGTTCATCGAACAGACGGTGAGGTAGTCGCCGCGCTCGGCGACGAAGTTGCCGTCGTAGTCGTCCGTCGAGGTTCGGGTCTGGGCCTGGCCCTGCAGGTCGCCGTCCATCAGGATGCGGACCGCGTCGAGGTCGGGGACGTTCGTCCAGAGCCCCTGCGAAGCGACCACGTCGTCGACCTCGGCCTCGCCGATCTCGATCTCCTCGTCCATCGCGCTGTAGGGATAGCCACGGGGATAGAGTCCGTGTTCGTCGACGTTCTGGTAGAGGACGTTCACCCAGGACTCGTCGGAGCCGACCGACTCGACGGTGCCCTCGAAGGCGAGATTCTCGAAGTGGCTACCGAAGAAGTCGAAGTCCGGGTGGGGGAGCGTGTCGTCGTCGATGAACAGACCGTACTCGAAGTCGTTGGCCCACAGGTAGAGGAGGCCGAAACTCGTCTGGGCGTGGCTGGCCGCCGGAATGAGGTCTGCGTACTCGGAGAGGCCCTGGCGTTCGAACCAGGCCTCGCGGTCGCTGCCGTCGAAGACGCGGCCGGACACACCCTCTTCGTCCAGCATCGCCCGCATCTCCTCGGTGTCACAGAAGTCCTCCGTGACCAGCGTCACGTGGAGGCGGTCGAGGTCGAACCCGTGGTCGCGTGCGTTCTCGAAGTACGCCCGCATGCACTCGAACTCCCGAATCGTCGGCACGATTACGCAAACGTCCTCGGTCATTGCCTTGTTCCATCTCTTTAGGCCGCCCTAAAATACCTGTCGTGTTCGCCCGGCCGCCGCGCCGAATCCGGGGAAGGTCCTTATACACAGGTAGTTCTGGATAACGTAGTATAAGGGGAACTATTATCTGCGAGTGCATGGGCACAGATACGTGAAGACAGGGGCGTGGCCGCACAGTCTGGCGGTTGACAGACGAGGGGCCGGGTACGGCGGCCACCCCGGAGTTCAGTAACCATGCTCGAAAATCAGACCTGTGTGGTAACCGGTGCATCGAGGGGTATCGGCCGCGGTATCGCCGAAGAGTTGGGCCGCCACGGCGCGAACGTCGTCGTCAACTACCGGTCCTCGGAGGCGGCGGCCCACGAGGTCGCCGACGCGGTGGACGAGGCGGGCGGCAACGGCGTCCCGCTCCAGGCCGACGTCTCCGACGCCGACGAAGTCGACGCGATGGCCGACCGCGTTCGGGAACTCTACGGCCCGGCGGACGTGCTCGTCAACAACGCCGGGATCACGATCGACAAGAAGTTCGAGAACATGACCAAGTCGGACTGGGAGACGGTCATGGACGTCAACCTGGGCGGCGTCTTCAACGCGACCAACGCCTTCTTCGAAGACCTGAAACGCGCCGACGACGGCCGCCTGATCAACATCTCGTCGGTCGTCGGCCAGCAGGGCAACTACGGGCAGGCCAACTACGCCGCGACCAAGTCCGGCCTGTTCGGCTTCACGCGCACGCTCGCGCTCGAACTGGCGTCCTCCGGCTCCACCGCCAACTGCGTCGCCCCGGGGTTCGTCGAGACCGACATGCTCGACGAGGTGCCAGAGCGCGTCCAGCAGAAGATCCTCGACCGCATCCCGCTCAGCCGCTTCGCGACGGTCGACGACGTCGCCGGCATCGTCCGCTTCCTGGCCGGTCCGGACTCCGGGTACATGACCGGACAGGTCCTGGCGGTCAACGGCGGGATGGAGTGGTGAGATGAGTCAGCAAGAGGAACCCGATTCCGAGCAAGACACGCGATCGGCGATCGAAGAACTCCGCGAGCGTCGCCGCGAGGCCGAACTCGGCGGCGGCGAGGCGCGCATCGAGCGCCAGCACGAGAAGGGAAAGATGACCGCCCGCGAGCGCGTCGACTACCTCCTCGACGACGGGACCTTCCGCGAGGTCGACGCGTTCGTCGAACACCGCTCGCAGGCCTTCGGCATGGACGAGAAGCAGTTTCCCGGGGACGCGGTCGTCACCGGCTACGGCGAGGTCGACGGGCGGAAGATCTTCGTCTTCGCCCACGATTTCACCGTCCTCGGCGGCTCCGTCGGCGAGACCGTCGCCGACAAGATCTGCAAGGTGATGGACAAGGCCATCGAGAACGGCGTGCCCGTCGTCGGCCTGAACGACTCCGGCGGCGCGCGCATCCAGGAGGGGGTCGATTCCCTCGTGGGCTTCGCCAAGATCTTCAACCGAAACACCGAGGCCTCCGGCCTGATTCCGCAGATCTCGGCGATCATGGGCCCCTGTGCCGGCGGCGCGACCTACTCGCCCGCGCTGACGGACTTCACGTTCATGGTCCAGGACACCAGCCACATGTTCATCACCGGCCCGGACGTCATCGAGACGGTCACCGGAGAGCAGGTCTCGAAGGCCGAACTCGGCGGCGCGAAGACCCACGCCACCAAGTCCGGCGTCGCGCACTTCGCCGAGCAGTCCGAGGAGGCGGCCCTCGACGACATCCGCAAACTCCTCTCCTACCTCCCGCAGAACAACATGGCCGACCCGCCGCGGGTCCAGCCCTGGGACGACCCCACCCGGCAGTGTGACGAACTCGTCGACATCGTCCCCGAGGAACCGCGCAAGCCCTACGACATGAACGACGTGATCGACCGGATCGTGGACGAGGACTCGTTCTTCGAGGTCCACGACGGCTTCGCGCGCAACGTCGTCACCGGGTTCGGTCGGATGGACGGCCGGGTCGTCGGCGTCGTCGCCAACCAGCCCCGCGTCTCGGCCGGGACGCTCGACATCGACGCCTCCGAGAAAGCCGCCCGGTTCGTCCGCTTCTGTGACTCCTTCAACGTCCCCATCGTCACCCTCGTCGACGTCCCCGGGTTCATGCCCGGTACCGACCAGGAGCACAACGGTATCATCCGCCGGGGCGCGAAACTCATCTACGCGTACGCGGAGGCGACGGTGCCACTGCTCTCGGTCGTCGTCCGGAAGGCCTACGGCGGGGCCTACATCGTCATGTCCTCGAAGTTCCTTGGCAGCGACGTCAATTACGCCTGGCCCGGCGCGGAGATGGCCGTCCTCGGCCCGCGCGGCGCGGTCAACATCCTCTACCGGAAGGAGTTGGCAGAAGCCGACGACCCCGACGCCCGCCGGCAGGAACTGATAGACGAGTTCCGCGAGGAGTTCGCCCACCCCTACGGGCCCGCGAAACGCGGGTACCTCGACGACGTGATCGAGCCCCAGCAGACGCGCAAACGACTGATCGACGACCTCGAACTGCTCGAGCGCAAGCGCGAGGACACGCCCCCCAAGGACCACGGCAACATCCCTCTATGATAACCGTGAACGTCGACGCGAACACCCTCAACGGCGGTCTCGTCCAACTCGACATCGAGCACCTGCTCGCCACCCTCGAGTTCGACGGTACCGTCCCGACGGAACACGAAGCTGCGGCCCTGGCCACCGCCTTCGGCGCGCACCTGGCCGATCGAGGCGTCACCGAGTCCGACGAACCGGAGACGGTCCCCGAGTGGAAACTCGCGGACCGGTTCGAGAAGGGCGGCGTCTACGCGCGCGAGCTGCCGCGGAACGTCGAGCGGGGGCGGGAGTGGCAAGCCGCGAGGCGGGCGCGTTGAAAATCAGTTTAGGTCGACCGTCGCGGCGTCGACCGCCGGTCGCTCTGCGTGCAGGTGAGTTTCGATCTCTTCCGGGAGCGTCACCTGCTCGTAGACGGACCGGTAGCCGTCCTCGCCGAAGACGCCGTTCCGGTCGAGGATTTCCCGGGCGGCGTCGGTGAGGTAGTAGAATGCCTTCGGAGCCGTGGCGTCCCGACCCTCGGCGGTCCAGCGGACGACGTCGACGACGCCGGCGGCCCGGAGACGGTCGAGGTGCTCCGAGACCGTGGAACTGGCCAGCGAGGGGTTCATGTGGTCGATTTCCTTGAACGAGGGCATCCCCTTCGGGTGGCCGACGACGGTGCCGACGATGTTCTTTCGGCTGGGCTGGTCGACGGCCGACAGGACCTCCGTCGGCGTCGGCCCGGCGTCGTCGCCCGCGTCGTAGCGGAGGGACATCTCGGTTCGAACTACCATCTCGGGCGACAAAACCTCTTCGGCCGCGACCGAACGGGTCGGGCGCGACGGGGAGTCCCTCGCCAGAGTCGCCGATCGGTCATCACTTGCGCTCGTCGTTCCCCTCGTGGAGCCGACGGACGGCCTTCTCCCACCGATCCTTGGCCGCCTGCCCGGGGTCCGCGTATGGATCGTACGTGACGTCTTCGAGGGACCCGAGGTGCGTCGCGCCGTCCTCGCCAGTTCGCGCCCGCCACAGACCGACCGCCATCGCGAGGATCAGGACCGCGAACAGGAGAGCGAGCAGGAGGTCGGTGGAACTGCCGAACGGACCGACCACGAACAGCAGCGCAAGCACCACCGCTCCCAACTGGAACGCGTAGAGGACGAATTTGAGCGAGTCACCCGAGAGGTCGATCGTCCGCCCCATCGTTCGTTCATAGTATCACGTTCCAGCGAGATAATATTTCGGCTCCGACGGATCGCCGGCGGGGCATTGGAGACCCAACAGAGTTCTACCGGGGTCCTGCGTACGGCACGCGCATGGCAGATCCGGGGGCGATCCTCGACCGGTCGAGCGAGTACCCGGGCGAGGAGTTCACGAACGAGGACTTCGAGGCGGTGCAGGACGCGATCCACGGGGGGCGACTCGGCGACGTCGTCGACCGACCGAGCGCGCTCGTCCTGGGCAGTTACGACGACGCCGAGCGCCAGCGCCTGGACGAGGTCCGTGCGGGCCTCGACGACCACATCGAGGCGGTGATCATGGACGAGGTACTCGAGGTCTGGACCTACTGGACCTCGAAGTTCAAACTCCTCGTCGCCAACAGCGACCTCGTCGTGGGCGTCTACGAACACAGCGACGGCGGGCACGAGTGGGAGGCCGGCTACCTCGACGCCAGACCCCATCGGGAGCAGACGGTCGTCCTCAGGCGCAACTACCCCGACGTCGACGCGCCCGAGGACGAACCCTTCGACGCGATGTTGGCCCACTGGATCGAGACCATGCGCTACGTCGACTCGGTCTACGACTGGACCCTCGAAGCCGACGACGCCCCGTCGCTGGACGACGCCGTGGGCGCCGTCGTAGCCAACCACGTGGACTTCTGAACCCCTCTCCGGTCCCGGGTGGGAAGATTCAAGTTAGGCCGCCCTAAACCTGCTGGCAATGAACGAGGCGGTCGGTCGGACACGGCACGGCGAGGTGACCCGAGGTGGGCGCTAACACCGACGCCGGCCAGGTCGATCGGTCGCGAGAGATCCGATCGTCGGTGGACGATGCGGCCGCGGCCGACAGCCACCTGTTCGCCGAGGATCTCGAGGTCGGGTATTCGAGCGGCGAGGAACCGGTCGTGACCTGCGACCGGATCGACCTGCCGCGGGGGGAGATCACAGCCCTCGTCGGCCCCAACGGGAGCGGGAAGAGCACGCTGCTGAAGTCCCTCTCGAACCACCTCGACCCGTCGGCCGGATCGGTCGTGCTCGACGGGGCGTCGATCCACGAATACGACCAGAAGGAACTCGCACAGGAACTGGGCTTCCTCTCCCAGGAGCACGCCTCGCCCGAGAGCATCAGCGTCGAGGAGCTGATATACCACGGTCGCTACCCGCACCGCGGGTTCTTCGAGTCCGTCTCCGAGGACGACCGGGCGGCGGTCGAGCGCGCCATCGACCTCACCGGGATCGATCACCTGCGCGACCAGCACGTCGGGAGCCTCAGCGGCGGCCAGAAACAGCTCGTCTGGATCGCGATGGTCCTCGCCCAGGAGACGGACGTCCTCCTGCTCGACGAGCCGACGACGTTCCTGGACCTGCACCACCAGTTGCAGGTTCTGGAAGTGATCCGGTCGCTGAACGAGCGGGAGGACGTGACCGTCGGCGTCGTCCTCCACGACATCGAACAGGCCGCCCGCTTCGCGGACTACGTCGTCGCGCTGGAGGACGGGAGCGTCTACGACTGGGGCCCGCCGCGGGAGGTCGTCACCGAGGAACTGCTCGCGGACGTGTTCGACGTCGACGCCGCCGTGACCACCGACGCCGACGTCCGGATCCTCCCGAAACAACCCCTCTGAACGACCCGCCGGAAATCGTAACCCCTTTGCGTTGGTTTAGGCCAACCTAAAGTAATGGGAACGTCGGATCGCGTCGCATCTGCTGGGGAGAGCCGCGTGGGCGGTGCCTGGGTGACGCGCTCGCTCGTCGGGTTCTGTCTCGCCTGTACGCTCGTCACGGCCGTCGCGGCGCTGCTCCAGGTGCGCTACGGCTCCTACCCGATGACCTGGTCGGAGACGATCACCGCGGTGTTCGACCGGAACGTGCTCCTCGACCCCGCGGTCTGGAACGCCTTCCTGCTGGACGGGGACCTTCCAGAGCTAGACACCCGGAGCCTGGTCGTCTGGACCATCCGGATGCCCCGCGTGATCGTGGCGATTCTCGCGGGCGCGGCGCTCGCGGTCTCGGGAGCCATCTTCCAGGCGGTGACGCGGAACGAACTCGCGAGTCCCTTCGTCCTCGGCGTGAGTTCCGGCGCGGGCTTCGCCGTCCTCCTGACCCTCGTGGTCTTCAGCGGCCTCGCGCCCTTCCTCCCGTTCGTCGCCGTGCTGGGCGGGGCGACCGCGTTCCTGCTCGTCTACGCGATCGCCTGGAAAGGGGGCACGAGCCCGCTTCGGCTCGTCCTCGCGGGCGTCGTCGTCAACATGATCTTCCACTCCCTGCAGCGCGGACTGTACTTCTTCGCCGACGACATCGGCACCGTCCAGTCGGCGATGGCGTGGATCACCGGGTCACTCACCGGCGTGGGGTGGGCACAGGTCCGGATCGCGCTGCTCCCGACCGTCGCCTCGGTCGCGCTGGCGCTGATCGCCGCCCGCCAGTTGAACGTCCTGTTGCTCGGGGAGACGACCGCGCGGTCGCTCGGGATGCGCGTCGAGCGCGTCCGACTCCTCCTCTCGGGCGTGGGCATCCTCGCGGCCAGCGCCGCGATCGCCGTGGCGGGGATCGTGGGCTTCTTCGGCCTCGTCGTCCCGCACGTCGTCCGCAACGTCGTCGGCACCGACTACCGCCAGCTGATGGTCGGCTGTCTGTTCGCCGGGCCGGCGCTGATGGTCGCCGCCGACGTCGGCGCCCGCCTCGCGCTCCAGCCCGCACAGATCCCCGTCGGCGTCGTCACCGGCCTGCTCGGCGGGCCCTACTTCCTCTACCTGATGCGCCGACGCGATTCGATGGGGGAGCTGTGAGGAGCGAACCGAAGCGGTTTTGTAATTTTAGGCTGGCCTAAAAATATGGCAAGCGACACGCAGACGAGACGGACGGTACTCCAGACGAGCGCGGCGATCGCCGGGGGCGGTCTGCTCCCCGGCTGTACAGCGTTCGACGACGAGGAATCCGTGGAGACCGACCCCTATACGGTCTCCATGGAGCCGGTGGGTGAGGTGGAGTTCGACGGCGTGCCCGAGACGTGGGTCGCCAACAACGGCAGCTGGGCCGACATGGCCGTCGCGCTCGGCGTCGATCCGCCGGAAGGAGTCTACCTCACCTCGCGGTATCACACCCAGTACTACGACGACATCCCGGGCGTCAGCGTCGACGAGAGCGACATGGTCGCCCTCTGGGAGGGCGAACTCGACCAGGAGGAGTTCCTGGCCATGGGCGAGGACGCCGACGTGTTCGTGATGGACCCGAACTTCATCGTCAGCCGGAGCGACAACTGGAACCAGGAGAAGATCGACGAAGTCGAGGCCGCGGGGACGCCCTTCTTCGGGAACAGCATCTTCTCGCGGGGCTACGACTTCCACGAGGACTACCGCTACTACACTCTCTACGAGGCCTTCGAGAAGCTCTCGCAGGTCTTCCAGCGCGAGGACCGCTACGAGGCGTTCGCCTCGCTGCACGAGGAGTTCCAGGCCGAGGTCGAGGACGTCGTGCCAGCCGAGAGCGAGCGACCGTCGGTCGCCATTCTCTGGCCCCAGCCGGTCGACGAGCCAGAGCGGTTCTCGCCCTACCTGATCGGCGACGGGACCAGTTTCAAGCAGTGGCGCGACCTCGGCGTCGAGGACGCCCTCGCCACGACCGACGTGAAGGACTTCCACGAGAACCGCGGTCGCATCGACTACGAGACGCTCCTGCAGGTCGACCCCGACGTCCTGCTGATTCGCGGAAACGAGGCCAAGACCGCCGCCGAGTTCCGGGACATCGTCGTCTCGTTCATGGAGAACCACGACACCGCGAGTCAGCTGCGTGCGGTCGAGAGCGGCGACGTCTACCGCGGCGGCTCGCTCTACCAGGGCCCGATCACGAACATGGTGCTGACCGAACGCGCCGCAGGGCAACTCTACGACGTGGATCGCGAGCTGTTCGACCGGCAGGCCGTCAGCGACGTCGTGAACGGCGACTTCTAGGCAGGGACGGTAACGGCGGGACCGCCGGAGCGACCTCGAATACCGCCCGTTCAGCCAGATTTACAATACCGCCCGTGGCAGTTTCAGGTGATATGGAACGGGAGGTTGCAATCATCGGTGGGTCGATGACGAAGTTCGGCCAGCGCGACGCCTGGATCAGGGAGTTGCTCTCCCAGGCGGGCGAGGCGTGTCTCGAGGACGCGGGCGTCCACCCGGACGACGTCGAGCACGTCTACGTGTCGAACATGGCCAGCGGGGAGTTCGAGGGACAGACTGGCGTCATGAACGCTCTAGCACACGACCTGGGCCTCATGCCGGCGTACACGAAGCGGATCGACCAGACCAGTTCGAGCGGCGGGGCCGGCATATACGGCGCCTGGCAGTCCGTCGCCTCGGGCGTCAGCGACATGACCCTGCTCGTGGGCGGTGAGAAGATGACCCACAAGGGAACCGGCGGCGCGACCGACATCATCGCGTCGTGTACCCATCCGGCCGAGTACAAACACGGGATCACGCTCCCCTCTTTCGCCGGGTTGGCCGCGCGGCACTACCTCGAGCGGTTCGACGCGCCGCGGGACAGCCTGGCGAAGGTGGCGGTGAAGAACCACGAGAACGGCACCCGGAACCCGAAGGCGCAGTTCCAGAAGACGATCACGGAGGAAGACGCGCTGGAGAGTCCGATCATCGCAGACCCACTCCGACTGTACGACTTCTGCCCGATCACCGACGGCAGTTCGGCGCTCATGTTCTGCCCGGTCGAGGTCGCCGAGGAGTACGCCGACGAGTACGTCGTCGTCTCCGGCGTCGCCGGCGCGACCGACACCCACGTCGTCCACGAGCGCGACGACCCGACGACGATGGGCGGCGTCGTCGAATCGGGGAAAGAGGCCTACGAGATGGCCGGCCTCGGCCCCGAGGACATCGACGTGGCGGAACTGCACGACATGTTCACCATCCTCGAGTTCCTCCAGATGGAGGGCCTGGACTTCGCCCCGAAGGGCGAGGCCTGGCAGCACGTCGCGGAGGGGCGCACGGAGATGGACGGGGAACTCCCGATCAACACCTCCGGCGGGCTGAAGTCCAAGGGGCACCCGCTGGGGGCCAGCGGCGTCGCACAGGGCTACGAGATTTACGAGCAGCTGGTCGGCGAAGCCGGCGACCGCCAGGTCGAGGCCGAGACGGGCCTGGCCTGCAACGTCGGCGGGTTCGGCAACTGCGTCATCACCACGATCATGGAGGCTGGACAATGACGATGGAAGCGATGCGCTGTCCGAACGGACACCTGGCGTACCCGACGCACCCGCGCTGTCCGGACTGCGGCGAGGAACCGACCGAGACGATCGACCTCAGCGACCGCACGGGCGAGGTCGTCACCTGGACCAAGAGCACGGCCACGCCGCCCGGCGTCCGCGAACCGAACGTGCTGGCGTTCGTCGAGTTCGACGTCGACGGCACGCCGGTCCGCGCGCTGGGCCAGGTCGCGGACAACGCCGACGTCGAGACCGGCGACACGGTCGAGCCGGTCTACGTCGAGGAACTACGTGAACCAGGCGTCGGGCTCAAGCCGGAGGATGCGGATCAGGAGTGGGACGGGTATCGCTTCCGGCTCTCTCAGTGAGGACGCCGTCCGAACCGAGAGCCGGATGCGAAGGTTCGAACTCTCCCAGTGAGAGCTCCGCTCGAAGAGAGTTCGTATCGGAGCTTCGAACTCGCGGAGTAGTTTCGGGAGTCCGCTCAGACGCGAGGCGGCCGGTTACTGGCCGGCCGCGGCGCAGCGATCGGCTCGCTCTCTGCTTCGAGAACCGAGATACCGTCGAGCACCGTCCTGACGCCGTGCGGGCCGGAGTGGGGGTAGACCGCGAGCAGGTCGTCCTCGTCGTAGAGCGCCAGACAGATGACCGGCAGGACGGTCGTCGTGTAGCGAGTGTTCGTATAGCTGTTGTGGCAGTCGTGGCTCTCGAACGCCGGCGCGAGGCGGACGTCGCGGTCGTCGGCCCAGGCCTGGAACTCCCGGCAGAGGGCGAACTCGCACCGCGCGAGGTCGTCCCCCGTGGTCACCCGGTCGGGCCAGGTCCGGACCGTCAGGTCCGCCAGCACGCCCGCCTCGGCGAGCGACCGCAGGCGTCCCAGCACCCGCGACTGTTCGGTTGCGGCCCCCATCGGCACGGAGTCCCGGCAAAAGAGCTCCGCTCGCGTGGCTCGGGTCATTGGGTCCGTGACGCTCCCGATCGGCATAGCTGTTTGGGAACGTGTCACATGGCAGGGGGTGAAGTCCGTGGCCGGTCCGGACCCTCCAGGGTCGCCCCGCTCAGTCGGAGACTTCGACGGCGTCCCGCGGCTCGGAGCGGTCCGCGTCCACCGCCCCGGAGATGCGGCCCCGGGCGGCCTCGATCGCGCGCAGGCAGTCGAGCACGGACCGTGAGCCGTCGCCGGTCGAGTGCGGGTAGATCGCGTCGAGGTCGCCCTCGCGGTAGACGGCGAGACAGAGCACCGGGCGGACCAGCCACTCGCCGCGCTCGCCGGTCTCCATCGAGTAACAGGACCGGACGTCGAAGAAGGGCGCGAGGGAGACGCCGGTCTCCTCGGCCCAGGCGGTGAAACGGTCGTGGCGGTCGTCGGACTCGCTCGCGTCCGCCAGCGGCACTTTCTTCTCCCAGGAGTGAATCGCCACGTCGTCCACGTGCCCGTCGTCGGCCAGGCGCTGTAATCGGCCGGCCACCTCGTCGCGACGCCGCGCCGCGACCTCGGGCAGCGACGATCGGGCGAACAGTTCGATCCGCGTCCCCTCAGTACTCCCGTTCCCGGGCATTGCTATTCTACCGTACGACAGTGCGTTAAATAAAACCTGCTATGTTCGGCATTATTGGCAAGGTAGTGCTCCCGAGTCCTCGGTAGCCGACCCGTCGGTCCGTAGACTGGTGGCGCCAGTCAGTCGGGGTCGTCGTCTTCGCCGTCGCCATCCTCGTCGTCGAGGTCGTCTCTGATCGACCGGAGTTCGGCGTCCACGTCCACGGGAACGTCGGCGCCCGCGTCGAGTTCCTCAGCACCGGCGCCACCCTCGGGCGGCGACGAGTCCGCGGCCGCCAGGCGCTCGTCGATCTCGTCGCGCAGCGACCGTGCCTCCGCGAGGACGCGCTCGGCCTCGTCGTTCGATGGGCGGCCTTCGAGCGCCCCCTGGACGTCCGCAAGCACGTCGTCCAGTTTCTCGACGGTGGTTCGACTGAGGTCGACCGCGCGGTCACGCACCTGGCTCGCGCCCTCGCCCACCTGATCGCGCTCCGGATCGGCGAGGCGGATCGCCCGCTGGAGCAGTCTGAGTGCCCGGACGTTCGTCTCCAGGACGAGGATCGCGGCCGGAATCGCCACTTCGTCGGTGAACCGGAGGAGTTCACGCGGCGTCGGCGGTCGCGGTGGCCCCCTGCGGTCGGGTTCCAGTTCCCGCTGGAGTCGCCGGAGGGACCGCGCGAGGTCCGCCGCCAGCCGCGCGAGGTCCTCGTCACCGGTCGAATCGCTCATACGTCTCCTTGACGCCCTCGGGCCTTAAGCCCACGCGACCGGACGCCGGCGCCGAGACGGCCGCGATCGATCGGCACGTCTAGGCCAACCAAAACCCTTTTAGATTTAGGCCCGCCTAAGCTCCGGTAATGAGTCACGCGCCGGATACCGTCGACGAGGTGGCGGCAACCGAAGACGTCCCGGGCATCAAACACCACAGGGCGACCGACGAGCGGACCGTCTTCACGGAAGAGGGCAACACCGACGGCTGGATCGCGACCGATCTCACCGTCGAGTGCGAAGAATAGCGGATTCGGTTTTTCGGAGCCGGTCTCTTACTCTGCGCTGGTCTCGAAGACGAGCGTGTCGCCCTCGAGGTAGTGGTCGATGTGGTGGGCGTCTTCCTCGGTCTGGACCAGGATCTCCCGGAGGATCTCCGCCGTCGCGTGGTCGCCGAGTTCGGTCGCCAGCTCGATGTGCTCGCGGAGGCTCTCGATGACGTCGCCGTAGATCTCGAGGTCGTTCTTCAGCGAGGACCGGATCGGGTAGACGTCACCGTCCTCGTGGGGGACGCCGGCCCGCTCCGAGAGGTTGGGCATGCTGGACACCGGCGTGCCGCCGATGGCCTGCAGACGCTCCGCGATCACGTCGGCCGCTTCTTCGGCGTTCTCGGCCGCCTCGCCGAGGAAGATGTGAAGGTCGCGGAACTCCGCCCCCTCGACGTTCCAGTGGTGCTTGCGAAGCTGGTGGTAGAGGACGAACGTGTCCGCCAGGTCGTCGTTCAGGGCCTCCACGATCTGCTCGGCCTTCTCCCGTTCCAGGCGCAGGTTGTTGTCTTCGACTTCTCCGAACTCTTTCAGAACTGTCTTCTCAGTGCTCATCTCGATTCTACCTTGGTTCGGATGTGGTATAAAATCTGCGATCGGAAAACAATCTTTCCGATTTCAAAACCCGATTTCGGGCTGCCGAAAATCCTGTCGCGTTATCCGGGACGTTGGAGGACCATCGCGCGCTCGTCGCCTTCGAAGGCAGCGCCCGTCACCCGTCGGGTCTGTTCCTCGTGGGCGTCGAGGACTGCGTCGAGGTCGACTTCGGCGAGATCCAGCGCCTCGGCGAACTCGTCCCAGACGTGGGCGCGCAATCGGAGGTAGTAGGCGTCGTCGGTCCGCTGGAGGACGGGCTGTTCGTGGAACTGCGAGCGCCACTCGTAGACGATGTCCTCGACGCCCGGGTTGTCCCGGACCTGTCGCTGGTGGGCGTCGAGAAGTTCCCGGAGCCGTGCCTCGTCGAGGTCGTGTCGGCCCACGACGGTCGCGAGCAGGTCGTCGTCGAACGGCTCGAGGCGGTCGTCGGTCATCGTTCCCACGTCGGCGGCGAGGGGCAAAAGCCTCGCGACGTCCGATAGCTTCATTCGCACGGGACCGAACGGGAGGGTATGTGCGCTCGCTTCGCCCGTGGCTCCTGGCGCTACGCGCTGCCCCCGGCGCTCGTCGGGCTCTTTCTGTTGCCGTTCTCGCTCGGTGCCGCCGCCGTCGCGTTCCTGACCGGCGGGGCTGCCCTGGGCTTCCACCGCGACCCCGAGCGGTCCCCGCCCGCCGATGGCCTCCTCGCCCCCGCAGACGGCAAGGTCTCGGTCATCCGCGAGGAGGAGGGACGCCTCCGCGTCGGCGTGTTCATGAACCTCACCGACGTCCACGTCAACCGCGCGCCGCTGTCCGGGGAGGTCGTCGACGTGACCCACTCGCCGGGCAAACACTGGCCGGCGTTCACCAAGGAGTCCGACCGCAACGAGAAGGTCCGGATCGAGTTCGAGGAGTACGCCGTGATCCAGATCGCCGGCGCGGTCGCGCGCCGGATCCACCCCTACGTCGAACCCGGCGACGCCGTCGCCCGGGGACAGCGGATCGGGCACATCTCCTTCTCCAGCCGCGTGGACATAGTGATGCCTGCTGACGTAACGCGGGCCGATCTCGCCGTCGAGAAAGGCGACGCGGTGACCGCGGGCGAGACTCGACTGGTCGATCGCTGAGCCGACGCTCCGGAACGTGGACCCCGGCGTGACCGGTTTCCGGAACTATATCAGGCGCGCCGGCGAACCCGGGGACGATGGGCGAGCTAGCTACGATGTTCGCGCCCGACCGGGTGGCGGTCGTCGGCGCGACGGAGAGCGAGGGGTCGGTCGGCCGCGCCGTCACGTCGAACCTCGCCGCCGACTTCGAGGGCGAGGTGGTCCCCGTCAACCCGAACGCCGACTCGGTACTCGGGATCCACTGTTACCCCGACGTGGGGTCGGTCCCGGGCGAAGTCGACGTGGCGGTGGTGGTCGTCCCGGCCGCCATCGCCGTCGACGTGGTCGAGGGCTGCGGCGAGACGGGCATCGAGAACGTGGTCGTGATCACGGCCGGGTTCGGCGAAGCCGGCAGCGAGGGCGCCGGCCGCGAGCGCCGCCTCCGCGAGGTCGCGGCCGAGTACGACCTCAATCTGGTCGGGCCCAACAGTCTGGGCATCATGAGCACGGGCGTGAACATGAACGCCACGTTCGGGCCGGAGAACGCCCAGCCCGGGCCGATATCCTTCATGAGCCAGTCCGGGGCGTTCGTGACTGCCGTGCTCGACTGGGCCAACGACCGCGACGTGGGCTTTCGCGACGTGGTCTCGCTCGGGAACAAGGCCGTCCTCGACGAGCGCCACTTCGTCGCCGAGTGGGGCGACGACCCCCACACTGACGTCGTCCTGGCGTACCTGGAGGGGATCGAGAACGGGGGTGAGTTCATTCGGACCGCTCGCAAAGTGACCCAGGAGACCCCGATCCTGATGGTGAAATCGGGCCGGACGGAGGCCGGGGCGTCGGCGGCCGCCTCCCACACCGGGACGATGGCCGGCAGCGAACGCGCCTACGAAGCCGGCCTCGAACAGGCCGGCGTCCTCCGGGTCGAAACGGTCCAGGAACTGTTCGACTACGCCGGCATCCTGGCGGGCCAGCCGTTGCCCGAGAGCGACGGGGTCGCCATCGTCACCAACGCGGGCGGTCCGGGGGTGATGACGACCGACGCCATCGGCGACGCCGACCTCGACCTGGCCTCCTTTAACGACGAGACGATCGACCGGCTGACCGAGGCGCTCCCCGGGGGCGCGAACGTCTACAACCCGATCGACGTGATCGGTGACGCCGACGTCGAGCGGTTCCGGGAGGCCATCGACGTGACGCTCGCCGACCCGAACGTCGGCGCAGCCATCGTGCTGGCCTGTCCGACGGCGACCCTCTCGTTCGAGGAACTGGCCGAGGCGACGGTCGAAATCCAGGCCGAACACGAGTTGCCCGTCGCGGCCTCCCTGATGGGCGGCGACTCCACGCGGGAGGCCCAGGGAATCCTCAGTGAGGCGGGCATCCCGACCTACTTCGACCCCGCGCGGGCCGTCCGGAGTCTCGACGCGCTGCGGGAGTACCGCGAGATCCGGGCCCGCGACTACACCGAGCCGACCGAGTTCGACGTGGACCGCGAGCGCGCCCGCGAGGTCCTCGAATCCGCCCGGCGCCGGAACACCAACAGCCTCGGCGTCGAGGCGATGGACCTGCTCTCGGCCTACGGCATCCCGACGCCGGCGGGCGAGATCGTCGACGGGCGGACCGAGGCTCGCGAAGCGGTCGAGCGGCTCGACGACGGCGACGGCGTCGTGATGAAGATCGTCAGCCCCGACATCCTGCACAAGTCCGACATCGGCGGCGTCGAAGTCGGCGTGTCGGCCGCCGAGGCCGAGGACACCTACGAGGACCTGATCACGCGGGCGCGCAACTACCAGTCCGACGCGACGATCCTGGGCGTGCAGGTCCAGGAGTTGCTGGACCTCGAAGATGCAACCGAGACCATCGTCGGCACGAACCGCGACCCGCAGTTCGGGCCCCTCGTCCTCTTCGGCCTGGGGGGCATCTTCGTCGAGGTTCTGGAGGACACCACCGTCAGGGTCGCGCCGGTCAGCGAACCGGAGGCGAAGAGTATGATCGACGACGTCGAGTCCGCGCCGCTGTTGCGGGGGGCGCGGGGGCGCGAACCCGTCGACGAAGCGGGTGTCGTGGAGACGATCCAGCGGCTCTCGCAGCTGATGACGGACTTCCCCATGATACTGGAACTGGACGTCAACCCGCTCGTCGCGACGCCCGACGGCGTCTCGGCGGTCGACGTGCGACTCACCATCGACCAGGAGGAGCTATGAATCCGATACTCGTCAGTTCGACCGAGGAGAGCACAGGGAAGACGGCCGTCGCGCTCGCGCTGGCACGGCACGCCGCCGAGGGCGGCAAAACCGTCGGCTACATGAAGCCGAAGGGAACCCGACTGCAGAGCGCGGTCGGGAAGACCCTCGACCAGGATCCGATGCTGGCCCGCGAACTACTGGACCTGGACGAGCAGATGCACGAGATGGAGCCCATCGTCTACTCGCCGACCTTCGTCCAGGAGGCCGTCCGGGGCCGGGAGGACGTCGACGCGCTCCACGAGAGCGTCACGGACAACTACGCGACCGTCGCGGACGGGAAGGACGCGGTCGTGATCGAGGGCGCCGACGAGTACACCACCGGCGGCATCATCGACCTGACCGACCCGGACATGGCCGACCTGCTCGACGCGCGGGTCCTCCTCATCGCGAACTACGACGAACCGGCGGACCTGGACGAGGTGCTGGCCGCCGCCGAGGCCTTCGGCGACCGCCTCGGGGGCGTCCTGTTCAACGCCGTCTCCGACGCCGAGTTCGACGAACTCACTGAGGACGCCATCCCGTTCCTCGAAGCGCGAGGCGTGACGGTCTTCGGTGCCATCCCGGAGGTGCAGGAACTCTCGGGCGTCACCGTCGGCGAACTCGCCGACGAACTCGGCGCGGACGTCCTCACGGGCGAGGCGCCGACCGACGCCTACGTCGAGCGGTTCCTCGTCGGCGCGATGGGCCGGGAGGCAGCCCTCTCGGGCTTCCGGCGAGCACGGGAGGCCGCGGTCATCACGGGGGGCGATCGCTCGGAGATCCAGACGGCCGCCCTCGGCGCACCCGGCGTGAAGTGCCTGCTCCTGACCGGCGGCCACCGGCCAAGCGGTGCGGTCCTGGGCCGCGCCGAGGAGGCCGGAAAGCCCATCCTGCTCGTGCAGGGTGACACCCGGACGACCATCGACCGCGCCGAGGCGGTCGTCCGGAGCGGCCGCACCCGCGACCCGCAGACGGTCGAGCGGATGGGTGACCTCCTCGCGGACGCCGTCGACGTCGAGGGACTGCTCGCGCTCGGGGCGTGAGCGGTCAGGAACCGGCTCCGGCTGACTCGCAGTCGGCCGGGAGCGCGTCGTCCGGGACGACGCCGTCGTTCCAGCCGCGCTCGTCGTAGTACTCGTCCAGCGCCGCCTCGAGGTCCGGCAGGTCGTAGGGGAGCCGGTCGTCGTCGCGGTCGAAGCCCCGCTGATTGTTGAAGTGCCGTTCCAGCGTGACGGTGCGAGCGCCCACCGCGAGCAGCTCCTCGAACGACGCATCGAACAGCGCCTCGTAGCGCTCGCGGTTCATGAAGTCCCGGGAGAACTTGCAGACGACGCCGCAGTCGTTGAGCGCCATGAGGTTCTCTCGATGGACCAGTTCCTCGGCCTTCCCGAGGGTGCCCTCGGGGTCCAGCGCCTCCTCCTCCGGGACGAGCGGGTACTCCACGGAGTAAAACGTCGCGTACATGTGATCCGCACCCCGGTTCGAGACCGCGTAGGAGAGTCCCTGGCCGTTGAGGACACGCCCCTCGTGGGCGGCGAAGTCCATCCCCTTGACCGACCAGTTCTCGACGCCCAGGTCGTCGTGGACGCGGTCGACGCCCTCGGCCAGTCGGTCGCCGATCCCCTCGCGACGGGCGATCTTCTCGACGGTCTCGTGGATCAAGTCGGTGTTGCCGAACTCGTCCTCGGCGGCGAGGTAGGCGGCCACCGTGTTCCCGGCGGAGATTGCGTCGAGCCCGTACTGGTCGCACAGTTCGTTGGACTGCATCACTTCCACGACGTCGTCGACGCCCGAATTCGATCCGAAGGCCATCGCCACCTCGAACTCCGGGCCCTCCGTCTCGACGCCGCTCGCCTCGTCCCGGGTCGGGAGCTTGCAGGCGAACGCGCAGGCCGAGCAGGTCCCTTTCTTGTATTTCTTGTCCTCGACCGCGTCGCCGTTGATCCCCTCCACGCCCTCGAACTGCTGTTCGCTGAAGTAGTAGGAGGGCAGCCCGTTCACCTCGTTGGCGAGATCCATCACGGAGACGGTCCCCTGCCGTTTCATGATGTGGTCGTCGGTCGCGGCCTCCCGGTGGACGTCCCGCTGGATCCCGTCGATCTCGATCTCGGGTGCGGAGTCGCCCCCGACGGTGAGCGCCTTGACGTTCTTCGCGCCCAGGACGGCGCCCAGTCCGCCCCGGCCGAACGCCCGCGACTCGGAGGTCATGATCGAGGCGAACCGGACCTCGTTCTCGCCCCCGGGCCCGATCACGCCCGTCTGGTCGGCGCTGATCCCGC
The DNA here is from genome assembly GCF_037031225.1 of Halorientalis sp. LT38. NCBI lineage: Archaea > Methanobacteriati > Methanobacteriota > Halobacteria > Halobacteriales > Haloarculaceae > Halorientalis > Halorientalis halophila. The sequence goes on from NZ_JAYEZN010000001.1 coordinate 220,306, forward strand.
GTTCGTCCTCGAAGTATTCGACGGTCTCGGAGACGGTCGCGCCCGCCAGTTCGGACACGTCCTCGAACTCGACGCCGTCGTCGCGGACGTGAATCGCGAGCAGGTCGTCGCTCGCGCCGGTAACCTCGACCGCGCCGTACCCCGTGTCCGCGAAGTTCCTGGACATGAACCCGCCGGCGTTCGAGGAGAGCAGGCCGTCGGTCAGCGGCGACAATCCTGTGCAGTTCATCCGCCCCGTGAAACTCATGGTCGAGGCCTGCATCGGCCCGGTCGAGAAGAAGAGGCTGTTCTCGGGGCCGAACGGGTCGGCGTCGAAGGGAATCCGCTCGTGTGCGAGCCGTGTTCCGACGCCGCGCCCTCCGATGTACCGTTCGTGGACCGATTCGACGTCCGTCTCCTCGACCGCCCGCCGATCCAGGTCGAGCGTCAACAGCGGACCGCGATTCCGGAGCATGTTCCGTCGAGAGCAGCGTGGGGATTATAAATGGTAACTACTGTCAAGGGTGGGGACGGAACGCGACCGAAATTAACCCATTTCGCGGGTTGCAGACGGATACAGGATCGGACCCGACCGATGTCCGGAGCCAGTTGGCTCCGTCGTGTCACACGCCCGGGGGCACACGACCACCGGTTTCCCCCTGGTCTCGCCGGCGAGCGACGACGCTACGCTGTCGGCAGTAGAGAGCGCGGCAGGTGCTCACCGATCCCGCGCACTGCCGCGCTGGGTTCGTCCAGCGATAGCGGCGGCACCGTCTCGACAGGGAGATCCGTCATCCGTGCCAGCACGTCGGGGTTCGACCGCTCGGCGGTGGTCTCGCCCGCGTACTCGTTTAACACGATCCCAGCGACGGGCACGTCCCGCCGTCGCAGGGCCTCGACGGTCAGCGCGGTGTGATTGAGCGTCCCGAGCCCGGACCGGGCGACCACGAGCGCGGGCACCTCGAGGTCCGTCACGAGGTCGATGACCTCCCGCTCGTCGGCCAGCGGTACCCGCAGACCGCCGATTCCCTCGACAACACCGACCTCGGCTTCGGCGAGTTCCTCCCGACAGCCCCGGAGTATCTCGTCGTAAGAGAGTGCGGCACCCACCTCGTCGGCAGCCACTGCGGGCGCGAGCGCGGGTTCCAGCCGGCGGAGACAACTCGCGGCGGCCGCGTCGTCGCAGGCCTCGACGACGAATCCCGCATCGTCGTCCGCCGGGTACCCGGTCTGGCAGGGTTTGATCGCCCGGGCGTCGACGCCGTCCTCGCGAAGCCGGCCGACCAGCCCGGCGGTGACGACGGTCTTGCCGACGCCGGTGTCGGTGCCGACGACGGCGAAATCCCGCGTCATATCACGCCCACCTCACGACCGGCCTCGCGAAACGCCGTCAGACAGCGGTCGATCGCCGAGTCGGAATGGGTCGCCATCGGCGCGACGCGAATCCTGCTCGTGCCCTCCGGGACCGTCGGCGGTCGAATTCCGGGCGCGACGACGTTGCGCTTCCGGAGTTGCTCGTCCAGCGCCATCGCGTCCTCACGGTCGTCGACGACGACTGGGAGGATCTGCGTCTCCCCCCACACCTCGTAACCGGCGTCTGCAAGCCCCTCGCGGAGGCGGGCGACGTTCTCCCAGAGCCGGTCCCTGTGTTCGTCGTCCTCGCGGGCGATCCGCAGGGCCTCACGGGCGGCGCCGGCGGCCGGCGGTGCCAGTCCGGTCGAGAAGACGAACGAGCGCGCGGCGTTCAGGACGTGCTCGATCAGCGGTTCGCTACCGGCGACGTAGCCGCCCTGGCTGCCGAGCGCCTTCGAAAGCGTCCCCATCTGGACGTGAACGCGATCGGCCAGTCCCTCGCGCTGGACGATCCCGCCACCGCCCTCGTAGAGCCCCGTGGCGTGGGCCTCGTCGACCATGAGCCACGCGCCGAAGGCCTCGACCACGTCGCAGATCGATTCGAGCGGTGCCACGTCGCCGTCCATGCTGAACACCGAGTCGGTGAGGACGAGCCAGGACTCCCCGGTGGCCCCGTCCTCCGTCTCCGCTCGCTCACGCATCCGCGCCCGGAGGGCGGCCGGGTCGCAGTGATCGTAGACGACGGTCTCCGCGCCGGCCAGTCGGCAGCCGTCGACGATGCTCGCGTGGTTCAGTTCGTCGGAGAAGACCACGTCCGGTCCGAGCGCGTCGATCACGCCCACGTTCGTCGCGTAGCCCGACGAGAAGACGAGCGCGCGCGCTGTGCCCTTCGCGTCGGCGAGGTCACGCTCCAGCGCGCGATGGGCGGTGGTGTCCCCCGTGACGAGCCTGCTGGCGCCCGACCCCGTCCCGACCTCGCGGGCCGTCTCGGCCGCTGCCCGCTGGACGCGGTCGTCGCCGGCCAGCCCCAGGTAGTCGTTCGCCGCGAACAGCAGCCGCTCGTCGCCCTCGAAGGAAACGCGATCGGCGCCGGGATCCTCGGCGATCCGGGTCCGCGGCTGTACGGCCTCGGCCGGGGTCAGATCACGGCGGAGGCCACTCGTCTCACGTTCGCCGAGGCGAGCGACCGGGTCGAACCCGCGGTCAAGGTCTCCGCCCGCGTCGGACCCCTCGGGACCGTCGAGGGAGGCGTCACCGCGCATCAGAACCCTGGCATGAGGTCCGCGGGGCCGAACACGCCGTACTCGCCCGCGCGGTTGCGGCGGACGCCGGCTTTCAGATACCCCAGCCCCGGGCCGTTGACGTTCGCCGCCATGCTCGTGTCGTCGTCCAGCTCGAAGGTGTTCGTGCCCCGTTCGCCGTCGAAGGTAATCCCGGTGACGCGGACGGTCGTCGTCCGCGGCTTCTCGTCGCTGGTCAGGTCCAGCACGCCGCCGACGGTCACGTCCTCGGCGTCGCAGACGCCGGCCCGTTCGAGCAGCACGTCGTCTGCGTGTTCCATGTCCTCGAACTCGATGACGCCGTCGTGCTCGTCGATGACCGCTTCGATCTGAGCGTCGCTCATCTCGCGGGCGTCGTCGATGTCGTACTCGGCGAGGTGTGCGATGTCCTCCCTGACCGTCCCGCGGTTGTCCTCGTAGCCGGACTTCAGCCCGACGCCCCACCGGATCTCGACCGATTCGACCTCGACGAACGACTGGGCGGCGACCGTCGCCGCACCGGTCAGGAAGCCGGGCGTCGCGCCCGCGCCGCAGACGAAGGTGATCCCTCGCTCCTGGAACGTCTCCGTCCGCTCGTCGAGCATCCCGATGACCCGCGAGCGCTTGAGCACGTCGACGAGGACGCCCTGGTAGCCGGCGTCGGCGAAGCGGTCGGCGACCCGCGGAACGAAGTCGTGCTCGAAGTTCGGGAGCGCGATCAGGACGGCGTCCACGCGCTCACTCTCGGCGATCACGTCGTCGATGGGCGTCTCCGTCGGCTCGGCCTGCGCGGAGGCCACGACGCCGGCGTTTTCGCCGGTCTGTTTGACGCCGGAGTCGCCGGTCGCGGAGGCCGCCGTCCCACCGTCCGCTCGCGGTTCAGTGTCGCTCGCCCGGGCCCGATCCGCCGGGTCGCTGTCGATGTTACCTTCCGTCGCTGCCAGCAGTTCGTCGACGTCGAGACCGTCGTGATCTACGGCGACGCCGTGGCGGTCACACGCCGCGACCGGCGTCAGATGGTCCTTCTCTTCGGAGACTTCGAGCGTTCGTCGGCCGATACCACCGCATCCCAGTACCGCGAAGTTCACGTGATCCATTGTCGTGTATCGAATCCGTGCTCACGGCGCCGAGGGCGCCGTTCGCTCTTCCGGAGACACTCCTGCGGTCGTGTCTCCCGTCAATCGTCCAGTTCCGCGTTGCTCGTGGCGGTTCCCGCTGCAGTCTCCGGTTTCTCGGCACCGTCGGCCGGGTCCCCGTCGGCGCGGGCCTTCACCGCCTCCGCGTCGAACTCGTTTTGCGCAATGTTGGGCTCCATCCCGGCGCGTTCCATCACCTCGATGTCCTCGCCGGGCGACTGCCCGCCCGTGGTGAGGTAGTCGCCCGTCAGGATGCCGTCCGCGCCCGCCTCGAAGGGCAGGTGCTGTTCGTCGGCGTCGAGGTTGACTTCGCGCCCACCCGTGAGTCGAACGCGCGCGTTCGGGTGGAGGAACCGGTAGACGGCGACCGTCTTCACGATCCCTTCGGTGGAGATGGCGGCCGAGTCACCCAGTTTCTCGCCCAGTGCCGTCCCTGCGACGGGGTTGAGCACGTTCACCGGGAGCGAGGAGACGCCGATATCCTGCAGCGCGATCGCCGCGTCGACCCGATCGGTCGGCGTCTCGCCCATCCCGAGGATGACGCCGGCACAGAGGTCCATCCCCACGTCCTTCGCGAGTTCGAGCGTCTCCACCCGATCCTCGAAGGAGTGGGTGTCGACGATCTCCGGGAAGAAGCGAGGGGAGGTCTCGATGTTGTGGTTGTAGTGGTTGATACCTTCGTCGGCGAGAATCTCGGCTTCCTCGCGAGTGAGGATGCCGAGGCTGGCGTCGACCTCGACGTCGGTCTCGTCGCGGACCAGCCTGATCGCGCGCAGCACCTCCTGCCACTCCTCGGGGCGGTGCTCCTTCGAGACGCCCTTCTCGGCGACGACGATGCCGAACCGCTGGGCACCGTCCCGTTCCGCGCGTTTCGCCGCCTCGAGGATCGCTTCCGGATCGAGGAAGCCGTAGGTCTCGATGCCGGTGTCGAAGTGGACCGACTGGGCGCAGAAGCCGCAGTCCTCGGCGCAGTCGCCCGCCTTCGCGTTCACGATGGAACAGGCGTCGACGGTGTCGTCGCCCAGCTGTGAGCGCACGTAGTCCGCACCGGCCGCGAGGTCCCCCACCGGCTGTGCCAGCAGGGCCAGTCCGTCGCGGCGGTCGAGCCGTTCGCCCGCGAGGACCCGCTCGACGGCGTCGTCGATCGTCCGGTTTCCAGTCTCGTAAACCACGCTAGCCGTCACGGTTTACGGTGTGATAAATCAGGGGGTCGCTCGGCCCCGTGGCTCCGGGTCGATGGGCCGTCTCGTCGCGATGCAGACCGGTCGCTATCGAACGGGTCGCACTCGGCGAGTTGCTGGACGTCGAATCAGGCGTACTGCTCGATCAGGGTCACGAGCGTCCCCTCGTCCTGGACGCCCACGACCTGTTCGACCGACTCGCCGTCGGCGAAGAGGACGAGCGTGGGCACGCCCTGGACGCCGAAATCCTGGGCGATGGCCTGGTGCTGATCCACGTCGACCTTCGCGACGGTCGCCGAAGTGTTCGCGGCCACCGATTCGACGGTGGGTTCGAGCATCTGACAGGGGCCACACCAGTCGGCGTAGAAATCCACGAGGACCACGCCGTCGGCCGTCAGGTCGGCGAAGTGGTCGCGGCTCTCGACGTGAATCGGTTCGTCGCCGCCGGCTGCACCCGAGAGCTCCGCCTTCAACTCCTCTTTCTTCCGTTCGCGGATCGCGTCGATGTCCTCCGGGTCGCTCGCGTCACTCATACGGATACGTACGCAAGCGTGCCGTATAATCGCGTTGGCTGTGCGCAGGCGGACCAGTTCGCCGCCGCGTCACTCCGCGGGATCGACGTCCACGTCGCCGTCGGCGTCGACGGTCACGTCGTGGTCCTCGACCGCGAACGTGATCTCGTCGGCATCGCCGTCGAGGACGGCCGCCAGGTCGTCGCGGTCGACGTACGCGTCGAGGTCGTCGAAGTCGTCGACGTCGGCGTCCGCGGCGTCCGCCACTGCCCCCAGGACGACCCGGCTCACCGGTTGCGGACTGACCCAGGCCGCCTCGTCGTCGGTGTCGCCCGCCTCGTCCGGTCGGAGGACGTACACCTCGCCGTCGTTTGCGCCCATGGACCTCCTTTCATCACACGTGCTTATATAAATACGACAGTAGTTTCAGGCTCTGAATAAACGGACGGATTCGGGCGCCCGCCGGGGGAAAAGCAATTAGGTGCCTGGCACCAGAGACGAACGGATATGAGTACAGATTCGCTATCGACGTTCGAGACCGCCGTGCCCGGGACGGTCCACCGGACGGCGGCCGCCGACGCGAGCGAGGCACTCGCCGAGGCCATCGAACCCCCCGCCATCGGGACGGCGATCCCCCACGACGGCGTCTCTCTCCCTGACTCGGTCGAGACCGACCTGTCGCCTTCGGACCTCGAGTCGGCCGCCACCGGCGTCACGCCGGCGGCGCTCGGAATCGCCGAGTACGGGACCGTGACCATCCCCTCCGGCGCGGCGGGCGACGAACTGGTCAGCCTCTATACCCCCCGACACGTCGCGGTCGTCGCGGCCAGTGACGTCGTCCCGGACATGGCGGCGGCCTACGAGCGCCTGAGCGAGGACTTCGCTGCGGGCGCCGACACCCAGATCCTCTCGACCGGTCCGAGCGCGACGGCCGACATGGGCACACTGGTACAGGGCGTCCACGGCCCCTCCGAAACGCACGTCGTGCTCCTGGAGGACCGATGAGTTCCCGCCGCGAGAAGGCCGACGCGCTGCGGCGGCTGATGAACTCGGAGGGCGAGACGGTCGGCCGGAACACCCGGAACGTCAACCAGCTCTCCGACTACGCCATCCAGCGCTTCGACGACTACGACGAGGCGCGGAGCGCTGCCCGCGGGATCAAGGAGTCGGCCATCGAGAACCTCCCGGAACTGATCGACCGCGTGGACGAAGCCGTCGAGGAGAACGGCGGCCAGGTCCACGTCGCCCAGACGGCCGCGGACGCGAACCGGATCGTCGAGGGGATCATGGCCGACCGCGACGCAGAGAAACTGGTCAAGAGCAAGTCGATGACCACCGAGGAGATCGAGGTCAACGACCACCTCGAAGAAGCGGGCTACGAGGTCTTCGAGACGGACCTCGGCGAGTTCGTGGTCCAGATCGCCGACGAAGCGCCCTCCCACCTGATCGCGCCGGCGATCCACAAGTCGCCAGACGAGATCGCCGCGCTGTTCAACCACGCCTTCGATCTGGAGACGGACCTCTCGGGAGACCCGAACGAACTCACCGAATTCGCCCGCGAGCGCGTCGGCGAACACATCCGGGAGGCCGACGTCGGCATGACCGGTGCGAACTTCGTCGTGGCGGAGTCGGGGACCCTGATGCTCGTGACCAACGAGGGCAACGCCCGGAAGACGGCGTCGACGCCCGACACCCACATCGCCGTCGCAGGGGTGGAGAAACTGGTGCCGAGCCTCGCCGACCTCCAGCCGTTCACGGAGCTGATCGGGAAGACGGGGACGGGCCAGGACATCACCTCTTACGTGTCGCTCATGACGCCGCCGGTCGACACCCCCATCCCGGACTTCGAGGCCGACGAGTTCCGCGACGCCGAGGAACGGGAGTTCCACCTGATCCTCCTCGACAACGGCCGGATGGGGATGCGCGAGGACGACGACCTGCGGGAGACGCTGTACTGCATCCGCTGTGGCGCCTGCAGCAACGCCTGCTCGAACTTCCAGTCGGTCGGCGGGCACGCCTTCGGCGGCGAGACCTACACCGGCGGCATCGGTACCGGTTGGGAGGCGGGCGTCCACGGTCTCGACAGTGCGAGCGGCATGAACGATCTCTGTACCGGCTGTTCGCGCTGCGTCCCGAAGTGCCCGGTCGAGATCGACATCCCGTGGATCAACACGGTCGTCCGCGACCGGCTGAACCGGGACGCGGAAAGCGACGAGTTCGACTTCCTCGTCGAGGGACTGGCCCCCGACGAGGAACCGGGCGGGCTGGACCTCCAGAAGCGGCTCTTCGGTAACGTCGGAACCCTCGCGAAAGTCGGCTCGCTCACGCCCGGCCTCGCCAACGCGGTCGCGGGCAGTCGGCCGGGGAAGTGGCTGCTGGATCAGGCGTTCGGCGTCGACCCGCGTCGCGATCTCCCCGAGTTCGCCGACGAGACCTTACGGGAGTGGTACGGCGCCCGCGGCGCGCAGGTGTCCGATCCCGACCGGGACGTGGTGCTGTACCCCGACGTGTACACGGACTACTTCGACCCCGAGCGCGGGAAGGCAGCCGTGCGAACGCTCGAGGCACTCGGCGTTCGCGTCCACATCCCCGCGGTCCCCGAGAGCGGTCGCGCGCCGCTCTCCCAGGGGATGGTCGAGACGGCCCGGGAGAAGGCCGAGGCGGTCCACGCTTCCCTCGTGACGCACATCGACGACGGCCGGGACGTGGTCGTGATCGAGCCCAGCGACCTGGCGATGTTCCGCCGGGACTACGAGCACCTCCTGCCCGAACGGTCGGCGGACCGGCTGGCAGAGAACAGTTACGAGGTGCTGGAATACGTCTACGGGTTGCTCGACAACGGCGCCGACGCCGACGCGCTCTCCTCGCCAGCCGACGGCGACGGTGAACTCGCCTACCACAGTCACTGTCAGCAGCGGACGATGGACCTGGACGAGTACACCGAGACCGTCCTCTCGGACCTGGGGTACATCCTCCGAACCTCCGACGTCGAGTGCTGCGGCATGGCCGGCAGCTTCGGCTACAAGCGCGAATACTACGAGGTGAGCGTCGACGTCGGCGAGCATCTCCGGGACGACCTCGGCGACGTCTCTGATCGACAGCTGATCGCGAGCGGGACCTCCTGTCAGGACCAGCTCGACGCGCTCTACGAGCGCGAGGTCCCCCACCCGATCGAAGTGATCGCGCCGCGCTAGCGCGCGGTTTGGCCCCCGGGCCAACGAAAAGGCCTTTGCGTATGCGTTCACCACAGGGTGGCAGTGTCGCACGAGGACGACGACCGCGTCTACTACGTGATCAGCGACCTCCACGTCGGCGGCGACGAGCAACTGGGCGAGGTGGAGTTCCTGCCGGAGTTGCTCAGGTTCCTCGAACGACTCGAACGGACCGACGAGAACGCCGAACTCGTGATCAACGGCGACGCCTTCGGGCTCTGGGAGATCACGAGCGTCGACGGGACGGCGAAGTTCGACCACCTGGTGGAGACGTACCCGGACCTGTTCGAGCAGTTGCGCAAGACCGGCGAGAACGTGCGAATCACCCTGTTGCCCGGCAATCACGACCACGAACTCGCCGCCTACGACGAGTACGTCGACCGGTTCGCCGACTACAACGTGATCGTGGTCCAGGATGGGTCCCTCACCCGCCGGGTCGGCGACAGCGTCGTCTACTTCGAGCACGGCCACCAGCAGGACCCCAACAATCGCATCGAGGACTGGGGCAACCCCAACGCCTCGCCGCTTGGTTACTACTACAACACGCTCGTGACGAGTCGGGCCGGCCAGCTATCGGACCGGGGACGGTACAACTGGCTGAAGGACGTCCAGGCGGTCACCCCGACCGAACGGATGCCGGTCTGGATCCTCTCGAAGTACTTCTACCGGGAGATGAATCCGCTGATCCGGTACGCGCTGGTCCCCTTCCTCCTCCTGTTCAACGTCAGCGCCGTGGGGGCGGTGCTCGCGGGCCTGTCGCTGACGGGCGTCTGGTCGGCGCCCATCGACCTGGGCACGGCGTTTCTCGGGCAGTTCGGCACGGCCGGGACGGCGCTCTGGTTCATTCTCGCCGTGAACGTCGCCGTCACCGGCCTCCTCCTGCTCGTGGGCATCCCGCTGTACTTCCTCAGACGGGACGTGCGAAAGACCATCGACCGCTTCGGCGTCTTCGAGACGGCGCTCACGGTCGACGCCGAGCGACCGTACGCAGAGGCCGCTCGCGAGGTCTTCTCGGAGAATCCGGAGACGGCCCTCTTCTGCTACGGCCACACGCACCGACCGGCGGCCCACGAGATCGACGGTCGGTTGCTGGTCAACAGCGGGACGTGGCTCAAGCGCCTCCACCGCCGCGACGGCCCGATCGGCGTCCTCCCGCCGGTGTTCTACCCCTCCTACCAGCTCTGTGCCGTCCGCATCACGGCGGCACCGGAGGGGGTCGCCGTCGAGTACGAAGAGGTCCAGAAGCCGAGTCCGGGCACGGACGAACTCACGCTCACCGAACGACTGCTCACCCTGGGCCGGAAACCGAATCCCGAACTTCCAGACCGGACGGTCGTCGCCACCGAGTCGACCGCGGCCACGCCGGAACCGGCCGAGTGAATCGGTCGCTACCTTCGGCCCGGAAGGCGTACCGTCTGTTCGTCGACTCCCACGATCGTCAAACGGGAACGAGCACCAGCAGTAACACCAGGCCCGCGACGCCGGCGGAGCCGGGGATCACGGTGAACAGCCGCAGCGGCGCGGCCAGCAGGTAGCCCGCGGGACGGACCGTGCGGGGGAGACTGCCGGCCGTCTCCATGAGCGTCTCGGTATCGCCGACGCTGGGGAAGGCCGTCAGTGCAAAGCACGCACCGAGCCAGTAGAGTGGAACGGCGACGACCGGCGAGGAAACTGCGGGTGCGAGCGCGAACGCACCGACCGCGAGGAGCGTGTTGCAGAGCAGGGGCGCGACGGCGATGAGGAGGTCGGCGGGGAACGACTCGACGCGCTCGTGATCCAGATACGCCTCGGAGGCGAAGGGATTCAGCCCGCTCGTTCCGAGGACTTCGACGCCGGCGAGTCGACAGGCCAACAGGTGGGCGGCCTCGTGGGCGGCGATGCCGGGAGCGACGAGGGCGGTCTCCGCGGCGTAGTACAGGTCCCGGAGTGAGCGCTGCCGGTCGGTCACGTACTGGGGAACCTCGTTCGCGAGCGACGTATCTCCACCGGTCGGTGTCGAGGTCGAGCGACCCCAGCGGCGAACTGCGGCGTCTCGGCGACTGACGCCCGTCAGACGCCTGCCAAAAGTTAAGAGGGAGGCTGTGCTGGGGGTTCGTATGGACGGACCAACGCAGGAAATTACTGCCCTCGTGGGGCGGGAAGTGTACTCGAGCAACGGCGTCTTCGTCGGCGAAGTCGAGGACGTGCGACTGGACCTGGACGACGTGCAGGTCACCGGCCTGGCGCTGCACGACATCAACCGCGACCTCTTCGGCGAGCGCGTCTCGGGCAACCGCGGCGTCATCCTGCCCTACGACTGGGTGCAGGCCGTCGGCGACGTCGTGCTCGTCAGCGACATCATCGAACGGCTCCGCAAGCCCGAGGAAGAGCAGGAAGAAGAGCTGGCGGCCTGAGACTCTCGGTTCTAGCTCCCGTTACTGCCGCCCTCGCTGCCGTCGACGCCCATCGCCTGGAAGAGTTTCCCCTTCACTGCCTGCTCGGTGAGCTGGAGGAGCGTGTCGCGGTTGTCCTCGTTCGTCTCGATGCCGGTGAAGATGCCCAGCGGGATCTCCGCGCTCGCGTCGGTGGAGTGGCCCGCCGTCTCGCCCATCTCGCTGAAGGCGTCCTCGAGGACGTTCCCGATGTCCATGCGGATGTCCTTCGAGCGGGCGGCCAGGTAGATCGTCTCGTCGGCGATAGCGAACACGGCGGTCGTGGTGATCCCCTCCAGGTTGAGGAGGTGCTGGGCGGCCTGCGAGAGCGCGTCGCGGTCGCGGATGAAGCCGGCGTTGGAGATGAGATGTGAGCCCTTGACCTCGCGGTTGCGGATGGCCTCGGCGAGGACGTCGAGCGTCTCGGGTGACATCGAGGGCGACTCAACCTGTTCGAGCGTGTCGTGGTCGGCGAAGGGATAGAGATAGGCCGCGGCGGTCAGGTCGGCGGGCGTCGTGTCACGCTTGAAGTCGAGCGTCTCGGCGCGGATGCCGTAGAGCAGCGCGGTCGCGACGTGCTGGTCCAGGCCGAGGTCGAGTTCCTGGATATACTTCGTGAGGATGGTGGAGGTGGCGGAGACGTTGGGGCGGACGTCGACGAACGCGGCGTCGTGGTCGTGTTCGGGCTCGAAGTGGTCGACGACGATGTCGACGTGGTGGTCCACCTCGGGTTCGCCGCCCTTGGCGTGGTCGACCATCGCGAAGGTGTCGTAGTCCTCGAGGTCGACGTCACTGCGGGAGCGGAGTTCGATGCCCAGCAGGTTGACGAACGCCCGGTTCTCCTGGTGGCCGATCTCGCCCTGATAGATGATGTCCGCGGTCACGTCGAGACTGTCGGCGATCAGCTGGAGGGCGGCCGCGCTCGCGATGGAGTCGGGGTCGGGACTGCGGTGGATCAGGATGGCCATCCGGTCGTCGGTGTCCTCGATGACGTCGGCGAGCTGGGTGGCCTTGAACTCGAGTTCACCCGTCTCCAGCGCCCGGAGCGCGGAGTCGGCGATGACGGCCGAGGGGTTGATGACCACGTCGGCCCCGGCGTCGGTGAGTTCGTCCGCCGAGACGGGGTCGGAGGCGCGGGCGACGATGAACTGCTCGCCGCCGCGCTCGCGGACGTTGCGGACGGCCTCCAGGTTCGCCTCGACGTCCGAGGAGAGGATCAGGAGGACGTCGCGGTCCTGAATGTCGTCGGCGGTGGCGGCCTCGCGGATGTCGGCGGTGCGCGCGTCGAGGTCCTGGTCGCGGAGGGCTTCGACGCGGCCCTCGTCCTTGTCGAGGATGAGGACGTCTTTGCCTTCGGTTTCGAGTTCCTCCGCGACCGCGTGCCCCACGCTCCCACACCCGAGAATCGCATACGTAGACATCGAGGCCATCGTAATGGCGCTGCTCATTTGAATTGAGGCTCAGGTCGGGAAGCACTTATAACACGTCCCTTTTCTCTTTCACAAATCCCGCCGCGTCGCGCCGAGACGTCGCGTACGCCCGTGTGACGGCATCTACCCGCCGTCAGGCCAACCTATTTATACAGGCCACTCGTCTTCAGATGGTAGCAGATGATAGCAATGTCCATGATAGAAATTGTCTCAGGAGAACGCACTCCTCGAGTCGATTCCCGGACCGTTTCGACGGGGCGGGTCGCTCGACACCTGGGGGTGGTACGCTGACCGTCCCCGACGACATAGAGACGGTCGCCGTGATCGGCAACGGGAACGTCGGCCACGGTATGGCACAGGTGTTCGCGACCGCCGGGACGCCAGTGGTGATGATCGGGCGGAACGAGGACAGTCTCGCCGAGGCCATAGACCGTATCGACCGGAGCCTCGAACAGTTCGTCGGGCGAGGCGTCGTGAGCGAGGGCGAGCACGCAGAGGCCCTCGACCGCATCCGAACCACGACCGACATGGGCGAGGCCGCCGGGGCTGAACTGGTCCTCGAAGCCGTCCCAGCCGACCGCGAGATTCAAAACGAGGTGTACGCCCAACTCGACGACATCTGTGAGCCGCCCACCGTCATCGGGTCCGGGAGCGGCCAGCCGGTGAGCGACCTTGTCGGACCGTTCTCGAACCCCCAACAGGTCGTGGCGACCCACTTCTGGTACCCACCCCAGCTCATCCCGCTCGTCGAGGTGTGCGCCGGGCCGGAGACCGACGACGACGTCGTCCCGTGGGTGTGCGACGTGCTGTCCGACGTCGGGAAGGAGCCGGTGGTCATCGATCAGGAGATACCCGGCTTCATCGGGAACCGTCTGCAGTTCGCGATGCTCAGAGAGGCGTGGTCCCTCTGGACGTCGGGCGTCGCTTCCGCGGAAGCCATCGACGCGGTCACGCGACTCTCGCTCGGTCGACGTCTCGCGGTCACGGGCCCCATCGAGTCCGCCGACGTCGCCGGGCTGGAGACGATGTACTCCTTCGCGAAGTACCTCCAGCCCGACCTCGACGCCGACCCGAATCCCCCGGAGGCGGTCGGTGACCTGGTCGAATCGGGCCACGACGGGCCGTCGAGCGGTCAGGGCATCTACGACTGGACCGACAGGGACGCGGACGCGCTGCTCGAAGCGCGCGAGGCGGAACTGTTTCGACACCTGCTGCGAGACGAGGACGTCACGGGGTCCGACTGAGGATGCAGGACCACGCGTCCATCGTCGTCGTCGGCGGCGGCATCATCGGGGTCAGCATCGCGAACGCGCTCACGAAGGCGGGCGTCGAGGACGTGCTGGTGCTCGAGAAGGACTCGCTCGCGTCCGGGTCGACGGGGCGGTCCGCAGGCGTCATCGAGACCCAGTACTTCACGGACTTCGACGTCGCCATCCGGGCGTACTCGCTGCGGGCGTTCGAACGGGTCGCCGACGAGACCAGGGCGGAGTTCCCACAGGTCGGCTACGTCCGGTTGCTCATGGACCCGGACGACGAAGAACGGTTCAGGGAGAGCATCCGTATCCAGCGTCGCCACGGCGTCGACGACGCTCGCTTTCTCGATCCGTCCGAGGTCGCTACCGTCGTCCCGGACCTGAACGTCGAGGACGTCCACGGCGCGATCTACGGCCCCAGCGACGGGTACGCCGACCCGTACACGATGACCCAGATTTTCGCCGAGCGCGCGCGGACGAACGGGGCGACCGTTCACACCGGGGTCGCCGCCGAGTCGGTGGCCGTCGACGACGGGGAGGTGCGGGCCGTCGAGACGAGCGAGGGACGGGTCGAGTGCGAGACGGTGGTGAACGCCGCTGGACCGTGGGCCCCGAGGCTCGCCGCCCAGACCGGGCTGGAGCTACCCGCAGCGCCGTACCGTCGACAGGTCATCGTCGCGGAGCCGCCCGAGGAGGACGCCCCCGACTACACGATCCCGACTGTGATGGAGTACGTGCCCGGTGGGTCGAAGGCGGGCGTGTACTTCCGCGGGGAAGGAGCGAACCAGGTGCTACTCGGACTCCACCAGGAGGTCGGCACGGACGAGGAGCCCTCGGACCCGGACAGATACTCTACGGACTACGACGAATCGGTCGTCCTGGAGATTTCGGACCTCCTCGACCACCGTGCGCCGGCCTTTTCCGACCTCTCGGTGGTGAACGGTTGGAGCGGCCTCTACACGATAACGCCGGACACCCAGCCTATCATCGACACTCACCCGTCGATCGACGGCTACGTCCTGGCCGCCGGCTTCAGCGGCAAGGGGTTCCAGATCGGCCCGGCCGTCGGGGAGATCGTCTCGGACCTCGTCCTCGACGGCGAGACCGATCTGGTCCCGGACCTCTCCCCGGTCAGTCTGAGCCGATTCGAGTGACGAACCGCTCCCTGTGGTGACGGCCGCGTTCGTTTCATCGTTCGGATCGTCACCTCTCGCGTCGAGAGGACGGCGCTCGGGATAGAAGCACGCTTCGGGTCTGAAATCGGGTGACGCCGACGGGAGGCTGACACAGGAAAGGAAACGTATTTCAATACGACCCCGTTACCTTGAATCGCCAGGGCCGATAGCTCAGTCCGGCAGAGCGACGGCCTCTTAAGCCGTCGGTCAAGGGTTCAAATCCCTTTCGGCCCGTAATTCCTGGCGTCGCTCACTCACGAGCGACGCCGAATTTCGATAGAAAGGATTTGAACGAGACTGGCTGGAGTCCGAGCGTAGCGAGGAAGCAGCCAGGCGTAGTTCAAATTCCGACCGACGGAGTCGGTCGACGTGCGCGACAGTGGTCGCGCACTCCCTTTCGGCCCGTAATTCCTGGCGCTCGCAACTCGCGAGCACCGGTACCTGAGTTCCGTTGAGCGACAGGGCCGCCGAAGGGATTTCCGACGGCCGCCCGAAGTCGGGGTATGAGACGCAGACGCGACTTCCTCCGCGTGGGCGCGGTGACGGTGGGCGCCACGCTCGCGGGCTGTTCGTTCCTCGACAGTAACTCACAGCCGGAAACGAACGTCGGCACCGAAGCGATCGCGACCGGGTTCACGGCGCCGCTGGGGATGGAGCCGATACCGGACAGTAACGGGTTCTTCGTCGCGGACCAGGCCGGCCAGATCCATCTGGTGGGTTCGAGTGGCCGGCGCGAACGGCCGGTACTGGACCTGACCGACCGCATGGTCGACCTCAATCCGGGGTACGACGAGCGGGGGCTGCTCGGCATCGCTACGGGGCCGAACTTCGCGGAGCGCAGACGGCTGTTCGTCCGCTACAGCGCGCCGCTGCGGTCCGGGATGCCGGAGGACTACAGTCACACCTTCGTCCTGTCGTCGTTCGCGGTGGACGCGGAAGGACGGTCGAATCCGGACAGCGAACGGATCGTACTGGAGATCCCGCAGCCACAGGCGAACCACAACGCCGGGTCGATCACGTTCGGCCCGGACGAGTTCCTCTACGTCGGGGTGGGGGACGGCGGTGGGGGCAACGACGTCGGGACGGGACACGTCGAGGACTGGTACGACGGGAATCCGGGCGGGAACGGGCAGGACGTGTCCGAGAACCTGCTCGGCAGCGTCCTCCGCATCGACGTTCGTGAGGGCGCCGGCGGGGCAGGCGACAGTCGCGCGTACGGCATTCCGGACGACAACCCTCTCGTGGGACGCGACGGGTTGGACGAGCACTTCGCGTGGGGCTTCCGCAACCCCTGGCGCTTCTCGTTCACCGACGGGCGCTTCTTCGTCGCGGACGTGGGCCAGAACCTGTACGAGGAAGTCAGCATCGTCGAATCGGGAGGCAACTACGGGTGGAACGTCCGCGAGGGGGCCCACTGCTTCGACGCTGGCGCGCCGGGATCGCCGCCCGAGGACTGTCCGGCCGAGACGCCCGACGGGTCACCCCTCCGGGAGCCGATCGTCGAGTACGCACACGAGGGCGACGAGATCAGCGGCATCTCGGTCATCGGCGGGTACTTCTACACCGGGGGTATCGGGCCCCTCGCGGATCGCTACGTGTTCGGCGACTATCGGGCCGATGGGACGATCTTCACCGCCAGCGAACCCGACGACGGCGGGCTGTGGGATCTCTCGCGGGTCGCGCTGGATGACGGCGAGGGTGAGCCGCCGGGGGAGTTCCTGCTGGCGTTCGGTCGCGACGCCGACGGGGAACTGTACGTCCTGACGACCGACGAGGGCGGGCCCCGGGGCAGTTCCGGGGCGGTACACCGGCTGGTCGCGGTGTAGCTCGGTGGCTAGTTCGCCGACAATTACTTGGGTCGATAACGCGCAGTCACGCCCGATGTCCGACTTCCAGCGGTACACCTGCGACACGTGTTCGGAGGAGTACAGCGCGCATCCGGCGTCGAACGCCGCGGCGAACGCGTACTGTAGTCCGGCGTGTGAGACGAACGGGAAGGGACTCTAACTGAGAGACGGCTGCCGGGGCGTCTACTCGCCGGGGCTGTAGTTGGGCGCCTCGTCCGTGATGACGACGTCGTGGGGGTGGCTCTCCTGCTGGCCGGCCGAGGAGACCCGGACGAACTCGGCGCGCTCCTTGAAGCCTGGGATCGTCTCCGCGCCGACGTAGCCCATCCCGCTCTTCATACCGCCGACGAGCTGGTGGAGTTCGTCCTCCAGCGGACCCTGATAGGGTGTGGCGGCCTCGACGCCCTCGGGGACGAAGTCCTCGTCTTCGTCCTCCTCGACGTCCTTGAGGTAGCGGTCGCCACCACCCGACTTCATCGCGCCGACCGAGCCCATCCCGCGGTACTGCTTGTACTTCTTGCCGTTCATCGTGATGACCCGGCCGGGGGCCTCGGCGGTCCCGGCGAAGTAGGAACCGAGCATCACGGCGTCGGCGCCTGCGGCGATGGCCTTGATCGCGTCGCCGGAGTAGCGGATGCCGCCGTCGGCGATGACGGGCACGTCGTGCTCGCTGGCGACGTCGGCGACCTGCGCGACGGCCGTGATCTGGGGCATCCCGGAGCCGGTGACGACCCGGGTCGTACAGATCGAACCGGGGCCGATGCCGACTTTGACGCCGTCGGCGAAGTCGACGACGGCCTCCGCGGCCTCGCGGGTCCCGATGTTGCCGACGACCACGTCCGCGTCGACGAGGGACTCGATCTCGCGGGCGCTGTCGATCACGTTGCGGTTGTGGGCGTGGGCACAGTCGATGAACAGCACGTCCGCGCCGGCCTCGTCGGCCGCGGTCGCGCGGTCGGTCTCGAACGGGCCGACGGCGACGCCGGCGCGGAGCTTCCCGTCCTCGTCGCGGGCGGCGTCGTCGTACTGGCGACGCTGGAGGATGCCCTGCATCGTCACCAGCCCGACGAGCCGGTTCCCGTCGTCGACGATGGGGACGCGCTCGATCTTGTTGTCGTACATCAGCTCCAGGGCCTCGCGGGCGGTGACGTCCTCGGGCGCCGTGATGACTTCGTCGGTCATCGCTTCGGTCACCTCGTCGCGCTCGCCGACCTCCAGGTACGGGCGGATGTCGGTGCCGGAGATGATGCCGAGCACTTCGTCGTCGTCGTCGACGACCGGGGCGCCGGAGACGCCCGCCTTCTCCATCATCTCGTCGACCTCGCGGACGGTCTGGCCGGGGCTGGCCGTGACCACGTCGCGGATGATGAGCTCGTCGGCGCGTTTGATCCGCTCGATCTCGGTGACCATCTGGTCGATGGTCATGTTGCGATGGAGGACGCCCAGTCCACCCTGGCGTGCCATCGCGATGGACATGTCGCTCTCCGTGACGGTGTCCATCGCCGCCGAGAGCACCGGCACGTTGAGATCGACGGTCTTCGAGACGCGGGTCGTCGTGTCGGCGTCGTCGGGCTCGACGCGACTCTCCTTGGGTCGCAGGAGGACGTCGTCGAACGTCAGCGCCTCCGGAACCCGGAGTTTCTCCGAGAAGAACTCGTTGTCGTTCGCCATGTAAATCGTGGAACCGGCCGGGGGAAAAACGTTGCGAGACGCCCCGTCCGCGGGGACCGGTCACAGGTCGAATCCGCCCCGTCCCCGGTTCTCGATTGGTGCCCGAGAAACTGGTCGTTTGAACCGTATCTGCGCCGATAGTGGACCATTCACCGAATGGTCGCAGTCGAGGCTGGACGATTCGTGGTGCATGAGGCGGTATCCCACACAACGTTTATGGCTCCGTCAATACTTGATACGAGTATGCACTCCGCCAGCCAATCGAACGTGCGTGTCGCGTGCGAACCGCCCGTGGTCACGGGTGGGGACAACACATTCTGCGACACTCGCACATTCGGCGTGGCGGAGATCGCGGCCACGACGGACGCGGCCGACGGCCGACGTCGGTCCGCCCCGGTATATCGTGGACACCACCCGATGGCCACGGGAGAGGGCCGCTCGCACTGAATGAGTAAATCTCAGCATCCGGTCGCGCTCCGCATCGAGCAGCGCGTGGGCGGTGCGACGCGCCTGCTCGCGACCGTCATGTGCCTCCCGCTGCTCGACGGGATCTTCCCGGCCCTCGTCCTCGCCGGTGCCCTGTCCGATCCGGCGGGCATCCTCGAAGTCGGCCTGCTGATCTTCGGCGGGAGCGCGACCGTCGCGGTCATCCTCGCCGACATTGACGGCTCGCCGACCGAGCAGGCCAAGTCCGTCTTGCTCGTCGGGAGCGTCCTCGTCGTCGGCGCCGTCGTCGAGGCAGCGCTGGCGCCGACCATCGCCGGCGTGCTCGATCTGGCGGTGTTCGAGCGCTTCGCCGCACTCGTGATCCTGGCCGTCGCGGCCCAGACCGCGAGCGCGCGCATCGGCGACTTCCTCCCCCGGCCGGCGATCATCATCGGCCTGGGGCTCGTCGCCAGCGTCGACCCGTCGGGCACCGGCCTCGTAGTCCAGGTCGACCCCGAGCTGATGGTCCGCGCGGCCGCTGCGGCGCTCGTGGCGGTGCTCTTCGCGCTCCACCTCGCGCTGTTCGGCCCGTGGCTCCGCGACGTGGTCGACATCGACCGGTTCCGGTTCGGGAGCGCCGTCGCGCTCGGGGTCCTCCCCCTGGGCCTGTTCGGCCTCGTCCCCGGCGACGCGCCGCTGGCGCTGGCCGTGCTCGGGATGACCTTCCTGTTCGCCTTCGACCCGCAGCGGTCGGTCGAGGACGTCTGGCCGCCCGGCGGCGGGGACGACGACGCAGACGGCGACGACGAGTACGACTCGGTCGGACCCGCCAGCGCCGACACCGTCTCGGAGGAGGATCGCGCCCCCTGGCTGTAGTGTCGCGTCGAAGGGAAGGCTTAGGGGGGTGACCGCGCGAGTGAGGATATGGCCGACAACCGCGTGGTCCAGGGCCGGATGGTCACGCCCGGCAAGCTGGCCGAGATCATCGAAGGCGAGAGCGTGATGGACGCCGAGGCGATCGCCGAGGCAGACAGGGACTGCCCCGACTGCGGCGGGAACGTCCTCGAAGTGGGCTACATGCCCTCGGTGACGGAGTTCGTCACCGGCCAGAAGTGCCAGGACTGCGACTGGGCGAGTACCGATCGGGACTGACCGAATCGAAATCCCTTTAGGGAGACTGATCCAAGCGACTACTGCGGGGTCGTGGCCAAGTCCGGCATGGCGACTGACTCCAGAGGCACCGCGCCCGGTGACGAAACTCCAGACTGATATACTGAGCGGCCGACTGATCATCGACCGCGCTGATGACCCTCTGGAGTTCCGAGGCGCGACCGGAGATATCAGTCGATCGGGAGTTCAAATCTCTCCGACCCCACTTCCTGACGAACCGACGTCACCGAGCACCGCCCATACCGTGCGGTGATTCAGATACTCGAACGGGGACGCTGGGGCCGAACCGGCCTCAGTCGTCGGTCTCGATCAGTTCGAACGTCGTTCCTCCACAGCTCGGACAGTCGTCTCCGCCGACCGGTGCCAGCGTCGAAACGATCCCGAAAACGACGCTCCCACAGGAGCTACAGCGGATATTTTCTGGCACGGCGGCCATTGGGCTGCAACCCAGATTACTGGTGTGCCTAAAACATTAGATCGGAACCTCCTTCGTCACGATCGAATCCTCGATCGGTCGCCGGACGCGGGCTTCGGCCCGCGAATCAGGGCCACTCGCTCGCGGGTTCGTCCTCGCGTTCGGACACGAGTTCGATCAGGGGTCGGATCTCCTCGAAGTTGGGGCCGCGCCTGATCGCGTCGGCCTCCCGATCCCAGGAGACGACCCCGGCGGCGTCGAGTCTGGGGAGATGGCGGTGGTAGAGTTCCGATTCGAACCGCTGGGCTGCGTTCTCGTCGCTTCGCAGTTCGTCGGGCGTGAACTCTGATGCCTCCCGGGGGCTGCACTCTGCGATCGTCGTGAGGACGTGACGCCGCGTCTCGTCGCTCAGCACGCTGAACAACCCGTCGAGGCCGACCGTCGATTTGGTATCCGACTGTGCCATATCGATACCTGTAGGGAGACGCCCTAACGGGTGCTGCCTAAAATTTTGGTCCCATGCCACGCGGTCACGAGCGTCGGTCCGGCGGGTTCCATGGGAGGCAGTCCCCGCCTACCCCTCGTACTCGTGTTCGTTGAGCGTCGTGAACATGACGTCCTCCAGTACGGCGTCGCTGGTCGCCTCGAGGACGACGGGCGGCGCGACGCCCGCTTCTTCGGCTTCGAGCCATCGGCCGACGCAGAGACACCACCGATCGCCGGGTTCGAGTCCGGGGAAGTCCAGTTCCGGCCGGGGCGTGACGAGGTCGTTGCCCCGGCGGGCGCTGAACTCCAGGAACGTCTCGGTCACGACGGCGCAGATCTCGTGTCGGCCGCCGTCGGCCGGGTGGGGTCGACAGCAGCCGTCGCGCTCGAAGCCGGTCGTCGGCTCCTCGCTGCAGGGCTCCAGTTCCATGTCGAGGACGTTCCGTTCGTCGGACGCGCCCGTCGCGCTGCGGTCGTCGTCGCTCATAGGCTCTCACCGTCGTTCGCGTCGTCGTTCTGCTGGGCGTCGACGACCGCGACGGCCGCCAGGTTCACGATGTCGTTCACTTCGTCGCCCCGCTGGAGCACGTGGACTGGCTCGTCCATGCCGACGAGCATCGGGCCGATGGCCTCGGCGCCGCCGAGGCGCTGGAGGAGCTTGTAGCCGATGTTGCCGGCCTCGAGGTTCGGGAACACGAGGACGTTCGCGGGGCCGTCGAGGTCCGTGAACTCGTAATCGTCGGTCAGCAGATCCTCGACGACGGCGGTGTCGGCCTGCATCTCACCGTCGACCGGGAAGTCCACAGTGGGGTCGGCACGGAGGCGATCAGCGGCGACGCGGGGTTTGCGCGTGCCTTCGTTGTCGACGCTCCCGAAATCGGAGTAGGAGAGCAGGGCGGCCCGGGGCTCGACGTCGAACCGGCGGGCCAGTTCGGCGGTGTGGCGCGTGACCTCTTCGAGGACGTCGGCGTCGGGGTTCTGGTTGACGGTGGCGTCGGCGACGAAGACGACGCGGTTCTTGAACGTCAGCATGTACACCCCCGCCGCGTACTCGGCGTCGTCGGCGGTGCCGACGACCTGCAGCGGCGGCTTGAGGGCGGAGGGATAGTTGTGGGTCAACCCCGTCAGCATGACGTCGGCGTCGCCCATCTCGACCATGACGCTGGCGAGGTAGTTGCCGTCCTCGACGAGCTCCTCGGCCTCCGTCCGGGTGATGCCGTTGCGCTTTCGCAGTTCGTACAGCCGCTCGGCGTAGGGGTCGAGCTGGTCGTCCTCCGGGTCGACGACGACGGGGTCGAAGTCCAGGCCGAGGTCGTCGATCGACCGCCAGATCTCCTCGCGGTCGCCGATCAGGATGGGCTCGGCGATGCCCTCGGCGACGAACTGGTGGCCCGCGCGAACGATCTTCTCGTCGTCGCCCTCGGCCAGCACGACCCGCTTTGGCTCGTTCGTGGCCCGGTTGAGGACGACGCGCATCATCTCCCGCGATTTGCCGAGGCGGGCTTCCAGTCGCTCGCGGTATTCGTCGAGGTCGAGTTCTCGGCGGGCCGCGCCGCTGTCCATGGCCGCCTCGGCGACGGTGGTGGCGACCTCGAACAGGACTCTGGAGTCGAGTGGCTTGGGGATGATGTAGTCGGGGCCGAACTGGAGCGGTTCGTCGTCGTAGGCCTTCCGCACGGCGTCGGGGACGTCGGTCCGGGCGAGACGGGCGATGGCCTCGGCGGCGGCGACTTTCATCTCCTCGTTGATCTCGGTCGCGCGGGCGTCCAGCGCCCCGCGGAAGATGAAGGGGAACCCCAGGACGTTGTTCACCTGATTGGGGTAGTCCGAGCGACCGGTCGCGACGACGACCGTGTCCTCGCGGGCGCTCTTGGCTTCCTCGTAGCCGATCTCGGGTTCGGGGTTTGCCATGGCGAACACGACGGGGTCGTCGGCCATCGACCGGACCATCTCCGGGGAGACGATGCCGCCGACCGAGAGGCCGACGAACACGTCAGCGCCCTCCATGGCGTCCGCGAGGTCGCCGCTCTCCCCTGGCGAACTGGCGAAGGGCTCGACGAACTCGTCGAGGGCCTCGCGCTCGGTCGTGATGATCCCGTGTTCGTCGCACATGGTGATCTGTTCGCGCGGGACGCCCAGCGAGACGTAGAAGCGAGCCGTGGCGGTCGCGGCCGCGCCCGCTCCGGCGAAGGTGATCTGGAGGTCGTCGAGGTCCTTGTCGAGGATGTGGCTGGCGTTCAGGAGGGCAGCACCGGTGATGATCGCGGTGCCGTGCTGGTCGTCGTGGAAGACCGGGATCGACATGCGCTCGCGGAGGCGCTCCTCGATCTCGAAGCACTCGGGGGCCTTGATGTCCTCCAGATTGATGCCGCCGAAGGTCGGTTCCATCCCCGCGACGGCTTCGACGAACGCGTCGGGGTCGTCGAAGTCGTACTCCACGTCGAAGACGTCGATGTCGGCGAAGCGCTTGAAGAGGACGCCCTTGCCCTCCATCACAGGCTTGGAGGCCTGCGCGCCGATGTCACCCAGGCCCAGGACGGCGGAGCCGTTCGAGACGACGCCGACGAGGTTGCCCTTCGCGGTGTAGGTGTAGGCGTCGGTCGGGTCGTCGTCGATGGCCCGGCAGGGGGCGGCGACGCCCGGTGAGTACGCGAGGCTGAGATCCCGCTGCGTGTTCGTCGGTTTCGTGGTGTCGATCTCGATCTTCCCGGGTGGATCGGCCCGGTGGTACTCCAGTGCGTCCTCGTCCAGTCCCATACAGAGGGCAGTCTCCCCGGCGACAAAAATCGTGCCCGACCCGCGCGGGCAGGTCCCACACCCCTGGTGGGCGTCGCCGAGGGCCTGCCCGTCGCCGGAACCGGGACGTTTTCGCCCCTCGCGTCCCTCGATGCACGCGATGGACGCCGATACCCCCGGTGGCACTCGGCTCCGCGGCGTCGACCTGGCGCTGATCGCTGCCGTCGCGGTGGCACTCGTCGCGATCCACGTCGTCGTCCCGCCGAGTGCGCGATCGGGGCTGGCCCTCCACCACGACGCGGTCGACCCGCTGGCGCTGTACACCGGGGCGTTCGTCCACCTCGATCTGGCACACCTGCTCGGCAACGTCGGCGGGTTCGTCGCCGCGGCGCTCGTGGCCTACGGCCTCTGCGTCCAGGCCGGCCGTCGCCGCTGGTTCCTGGTCACGTTCGCCGGCTTCCTCCTCGTCCTCCCCGTGGCCGTGAGCCTCACGAGTTACGCAGTACTCGGGGCGTTCTACCCGTGGATCGACCCGGTGAGCCGCGGCTTCTCCGGCGTCGGCGCCGGCTTCGCCGGCTTCGTCTTCGTCGCCCTGCTGGCCGTCCTCGGTCGACGGTACGGCTTTCGGATCGTGGGCTTCGTCGGCCTCGGCGTCTGGCTGCTGCTGCTGCTCGAGGTGTACCTCATCTACGCCGGCCGCGTCTCGCTGGCAGTTGGCGGACTCGTCGTTATCGGCTGGACGGCCTGCCTCTGGGGGCTCAGGCGGGAGCTCGCGGGCCCACCGGAATCGCTCCGGCGACGGATCGAGGACGAACTCCCACACCTGCTGCAGGTGGGCCTGGTCGTCCTCCTGCTCGTGAGTTTCGTCTCGGTCCTGTTCCCCGCGACCATCGTCGACGACGGCGCCGTCACCGACGTGTTCGCCCACGCCGCGGGCTTCCTCTACGGCCTCGGCGGCGCGACGCTGACCCACCGGTACGTGTCCGAACGCTGATCGGGGAAAGAGTTATGTGTGGCACTGACTAACACGGAAGTGGAGCCCCACGACGCTGGGGGTTCCCGACGGGAACGACCGTCGTATCCGTTCGGGAATTGGCATCGGCGACAGAGCAGGACTCCCGGAACACGGCTGGCCAGCCGACGTACGCCCGGGATCCGGTTTTTCAGGTACCCCTACCCAGAGAGGACGCAGTCGCGTCCCCGGTGCAGTTTTCACGCCACGCGACACATCGGGAGCCATGTCCGACCGCGACCTGAGTTTCTGGGGGTGGGGCTACGCCGAGAAGTTCCCCGACGAGGACGAGCGCCGCGAACTCAAAGACCGGCTGGAGACCATGCTGGGGTTCCCCGAACGCGAACTCCGGGACCCGCCCGCCCTCGACGAGGTGTCGATCCCCGACTCGACCGTGTCGGTCCCCGAAGACCTCGCCGGCGTCTGTTCCACCGCCATCGAAGACCGGATCAGGCACGCCTACGGCAGCGGGTACCGCGACATCGTCCGCGGGTTTCGCGGCGAGTTCGAGAGCGCGCCTGACGTGGTGGCCGAACCGGAGACCGAAGATGAGGTCCGCGCCCTCCTCGACTGGGCGACCGAGAACCGGGTCGCGGTCGTCCCCTACGGCGGCGGGACGAGCGTCGTCGCGGGCGTCGAGTGTGACCCGGACGGCGACGACGCGGGGTACGCGGGCGTCTGCTCGCTCGACCTCCGGGCGATGGACCGGGTGCTGGAGGTCGACGAGCACTCACGGACCGCGCGGATCCAGGCCGGCGCGACGGGGCCCCAGATCAACGACCAGTTGCGCGAGCACGGCCTCCAGCTACGACATTACCCCCAGTCCTACGAGTTCTCGACGCTGGGTGGCTGGATCGCCACCCGCGCAGGGGGCCACTTCGCCACCGTCTACACCCATATCGACGACTTCGTCGAGAGCGTCCGGATGCTCACGCCCTCCGGGGAGTTCGAGTCGCGGCGACTCCCGGCCTCCGGCGCCGGCCCGGACCCGAACCGATTGGTTCTGGGCTCCGAGGGGACGCTCGGCGCCATCACTGAGTCCTGGGTACGCGTCCAGCCTCGCCCGTCCCACCGGGCGAAGGCCTCGGTGCGGTTCGCTGACTTCGACGCGGCCGTCGACGCCACCCGCGAGATCGTCCAGGCCCGGCTCTACCCGGCGAACTGCCGCCTGCTGGACAGCCGCGAGGCCATGATGAACGAGGTCGCGATGGACGGCAGCCACGTCCTCGTGCTGGGCTTCGAGTCCGTGGACCACCCCGTCGACGACGAACTGGACCGGGCCATCGAAATCGCCGAGGCCCGTGGCGGGACCGTCTCCAGTGGTCCGCGCTACGAGGGGCCACACCGGGACGACGCCGAGGCCGGCGGGAGCGATGGTGGTGACGAGGACGACGAGAACGACGACGCCGGGGAGTGGCGTTCGGCCTTCTTCGAGGCGCCCTACAAGTTCAACGCGCTGGTGAGCATGGGCGTGATCGTCGACACGTTCGAGTCCGCGGTCACCTGGGACCAGTTCGATCGGCTCCACGCCGAGATCACCGAGCAGGTCACCGCGACGATGCAAGAGGAGTGCGGCGCGGGCTTTCTCTCCTGCCGGTTCACGCACGTCTACCCCGACGGGCCAGCGCCGTACTACACCCTGCTCGCGCCCGCCGATGTCGGCCGGGAACTCGAACAGTGGCGCGAGATCAAGGCCACCGCTTCGGACGTGATCGAGGAGTACGGCGGCACGATCACCCACCATCACGCCGTCGGGCGCACCCACCGCGAGTGGTACGAGGCGGAGTCCCCCGACGAGTTCCGCGACGCCCTCCGCGCCGCGAAGGAGAGACTGGATCCCGAGGGGATCATGAACCCCGGTGCGTTGCTGGAGTCGGAGTGACAGGTACGTCGGGCGAGGGACTTAGGTGGGGCGGGTCCGAACCGCGGGTCATGGACGGGCGGCTGCCGGGCGTGGCGCGGGACCGTCGCGAGCAGGTGATCTGCCACGTCGACATGGACTGCTTCTACGCCGCCTGCGAACGTCTCCGGGAACCTGCCCTCGAAGGCGAGCCCCTCGTCGTCGGCATGGGCTACGAGTCCGGCGACACTCACGGCGCCGTCGCGACCGCCAGCTACGAGGCCCGCGAGTTCGGCGTCGAGAGCGCGATGGCCATCTCCCAGGCCCTCGAACTGCTGCCCCGGAGAGCGGACGCCGACCCGGACGACGAGGACATCCCCGACCCCGAGGAGTCGGGCTTCTACCGCACGGTCGACCTGGAGTACTACGAGTCGGTCGCCAGCGAGGTGAAAGACGTGCTCCACGACACTGCCGACACGGTCCGGGAAGTCAGCGTCGACGAGGCCTACCTCGACGTCACCGACACCGTGGACTGGGACGAGGCCGAGCAGTTCGGCGACGACCTGAAATCGCGGATCGAATCCGAGGTGGGCGTGGCCGCCAGCGTGGGCGTCGCGCCGGCGATGAGCGCGGCCAAGATCGCGAGCGACCACGACAAACCGGACGGCCTCGTCGTCGTCGAACCCGGCGAGGTCCGATCCTTCCTCGCGCCGCTCCCCGTCGAGGAGGTCCACAACGTCGGCCCCGTGACGGCCCGGGAACTGCGCTCGATGGGCGTCGAGACTGCCGGCGACCTGGCCGAGGCCGACGTGGACCGGCTCGCCGATCGGTTCGGCGAGCGCGGCCGCGAGATCTGGTCCTACGCCCGCGGGGAGGACGAGCGACCCGTAGAACCCGTCGGGAAGCCGAAGAGCCTCTCGCGGGAGTCGGCGTTCACCGACGCGACCGCGGATCCGGAGCGAAAACGCGACCGGGTCCGCGCGCTGGCCGGCGACGTCGCCGAGCGAGCGCGCGGCAAGGACGCCCTCTACCAGACGATCGGTATCAAAGTGGTCACGCCGCCGTTCGACGTGCACACGCGGGCCGAATCGCTCCCCGGGCCCGTTCAGGACGGCGCCCTCGTCGAGGACGTGGCGCTGGATCTGTTAGAGGAGTTCCGGGGCGACGAGGTCAGGAAGGTCGGCGTCCGCGTCTCGAACCTGGACTTCTCGGACTCGGAGCAGACCAGCCTGACGGGGTTCGAGGGCGCCGACACCGGTTCGTCAGCGGACCAGTCGAACCACTCACTCGGCGAGTTCGCCGGCTCCGAGGCGGACGGGGACGACGGTCCGAGCGCCGGACAGACGTCGCTGGGCGAGTTCGAGTAGCGGCGGGGAGCCCCGTCGGTCACCGCTCGATCTGCACGCCGGACACCTCGAACCGCGCCCCGCCGGAAGACGACTTCTGGTCGTCTTCCGAGCCCCCACTCGCTTCGCTCGCGGGGACGCCCGCCTCGCTCTCGGTCACGGCGATCGACCAGTCGTGGGCGTCGGCGATCTCCTGCACGATCGCCAGCCCGAACCCGGTCCCCGACTCGTTGGTCGTGAACCCGGACTCGAACACGTGCTCTCGCACGTCTTCGGGGATGCCCCGACCGTCGTCTTCGACGTAGAACCCGGCCGCGTCGTCGAGGGGGCCGACGCGGATCGTGAGGTCGTCACCGCCGTGCTCGATCGCATTTCGAAAGAGGTTCTCGAGGAGCTGCTGGAGGCGGTCGGAATCGGCCTGCAGGACGAGATCCCCGTCGACGACGAGTTCGGCGTCGCCTGTCTCGACGAGGTCCCAGCACGCCTCCACGAGCGACCGTAACTCGACGCGCTCGGTTTCGTCGATCGGCTGGCCCTGGCGAGCGAGCGTGAGCAAGTCGTCGATGAGCGCCTCCATACGGCCGTGCGCACCGGCGATCGCTGTCAGGTGTTCGTTGTCCCCGGCGGCGCGGGCGAGTTCGAGCCGCGAAGTGGCCACGTTGAGGGGGTTCCGCAGGTCGTGGGAGACCATGTTCGCGAACTGATCCAGGCGCTCGTTCTGGCGTTCCAGTTCCCGGCGGTACTGCTCGCGGTGCGTGACGTCGGTCAGTGTGATCAGCCGGCCGAGTTGCCCCTGATCGACGCCGAACGGGTTCTCGGTGAGGCGGAAGTAGCGCGTGTTCCCGTCACGCTCCATCTCGACGATCTCCGTCCCGTCCGCGAGCGAGTCGTCGACGACGGGCAACACCGCGGCGAGCGGTTCGCCGGTCGTCTCCGGCAGCCGTAGCACGGGGAACAACTGGGCCGCGCTTTCGTTGTAGTCGCGGATCCGGTCGTCCTCGTTGAGGAGGACAACTGGCTCGTCGTGTCCCGCCGCGAGCTGGATGAGTCGGAAGTGATCGAGGTAGACGTACGAAAACCCGACGGCGAAGATGGCCACACCGAGCGGCTCGTAGGTGATGTCGACCAGATACGTGCTCTCGTACCCGAGCACGTCGAGGACGATCGGCAGGCCCGTGACCCCGAGCAGGGCGACGAACGGCTTCGTGTCGTAACTGATCTGCATGAACAGCTCGAGGAGCATGAAGTAGCCCACGAGCGCCAGCGCGTAGGAGAGGCCCATCACCAGCCAGTGAAACAGCCCGGTCTCGACGGCGAGGTGTGGGAACGGCGTCGCGACGGCCCGGGTCGTGAAGTAGTAGCCGTGGAGCGGGTTCGTCAGTTTCACCAGGACGATCGCCAGGAAGACGGCGATGGCCGTGTGGCGGATCGTCACGTTCCGGTGCAGCGAGCGGCCGGTGAAGGCCGAGCAGAAGTAGAGCCACGGCCCGACGGTCGCGAAGCCGACGACCAGACCGAGCATGTAAAATGCGGTCTTCAGCGCCGGCGAGGGCGCGAGGAGGAAGCCGACGTGGGCGGCCGCCCAGGCGCCACTCAGGAGGAGGAGCCAGACGACGCCGCGTCGCGTGTCGGGGTCGTCGATACGCCGTGCGCGGCCGGCGCTCGCGATACAGGCGATCGCCGCCGCACCGAACACGAGGACGTAGCCCAGAAAGAGCCCGTCAACCGCCAATAGTGATCACCCGGGGTGGCAACCCGTACATCGAGGAGCGCACTAGTCGAGCCCGCTCTCGAGGTTCTCGAGCAGTTTTCCGACGAACAGGCCCATCCGCGGCGAGAGGGCATCTTCGACCCCCGCCGGTGGGTCGGCGGGGTGGGTGTGTAACATCTCGACGAACGATTCGCCGTGGGTCATCGCCTCCGTCATGTCGACGACGTCCACGATCATCCCCTCGTCCCCCGTGTCGAGGTCCTCGTAGTACTCTTTCTCCCACTCGGAGTACTCGATGGTCCAGGCGTGCCCGCCCACCGCGTCGACGATCCGGTCGAGCGCGCCGACCTCCAGCAGTCCCTCGTCGGTCTCGACGTAGACGGTGTCGTCCTCCACGGTGGTTTCGTGGCGTCGCATGGTCTGTGCACCCGGTCACGCCCGGCACTGTTGGGGTGGTTACCCCCCATCAGGTAAATCGCTTCTCCCCGTTTCAGTCGTCGACTCGCGACCGTCCGTCCCCGCGCCCTCGTTCGACTAAATTGGTTTACCGTTCGTTTCAGCTATATTAATCGTCTCTGCCGACGTATCAACGGCATGCACCGATACCGTCAGTGCCGTGCGGAGTCCCACACCGTGAACGCCGCGACCGTCGGAGACCGACCGTGACGGCCGAGGAGTTCGAGCGACTCGACGGCGTGGGCTCGGTCAGGGCCCGCCAGCTCGCGGAGGCGGGGTTCGAATCGCTCGCGCAGCTGGTGCGGGCGGATCTCGGCGACCTGACGGCCATCGACGGCATCGGCGACGCGACGGCGACGGACATCGTCGCCTCGGCGACGGCCCTGCTCGACGAGAGCGACCCGGCGATCCGGCCCACCACGTCACTCCTGAAGACCCATCGCGACGCGGTCTTCGACGTTTACACGCCCGTCCTGGCGGAGCCGTACCGAATCGACGCGACGGTCGCTGATCGGCCCAGCCCTTCGGAAACCGATGCTACCCCCGAGCAGCGGGCCGAAACCGATCCGAGACCAGACCGTCCCGAACGGGCGACCGGTGGTGACGGGAGCGCCGCCGCGGCCGCGAGCCGGCTGCTCGCAGCCGAAGCCGACGCCGACGGCCGCATCGGACGCGAGCCGCTGCGGGCGAGCGACTTCGACGTCGACGTCCGCCTCGGCGTCGCCCCGGCTGACGCGTTCGAGAAACGGGGGACGACGGCGCTGGCCGCGGCGGGCTTCGCGTCGGAAGACGCCGAGCGCATCGTTCGGGCCGGCGCGGCGGTGGAACGATGGCTCGCCGACGACGCGGATCGCGGTCGGCGACTCCTCACGGATCGCGCGGGCGCCGTCGAGGCGGCCCTGGCGAGAGAGGATGCGAGCGTCGAGCCCGCGTCGGTTCTCGACGCCGTCGACCCCGAACCCGCCCGGACCGGGCTGTCGAGCGTCGGGTTGCGATCGCTCACAGTGCGGCCCGCCAAGGGGGTGCGCTGATGCGAACCCCGTACGAGACCGGCGGGTACGATCTGGTCGTCCAGGTCAGCGAGCGGGAGTTCAACGACCAGCTCGCGGCGCTGTACGCCGCCGGCTCGTCGCAGTTCCCCCACCAGGTCCGACAGACGTTCTCGCTTTTGTCCTCGACCGGGACGGTGAACTTCCTGTTCGACACGCCGTGGCTCCACCTGGGCACCGACCCCCAGCACCGGCGGGCCGTCTCCCGGTACGACTGGCGCGTCGCCGACGACTCGCTGTCCGTGGCCGAGCCGGAGCAGCTGACGCTGTTTCTCCCATTCAGCGAGGCCTCGCTCGACATAGAGAGCGGAATGAGCGCCGCGGACGTGGACGGCTGCGTCATGGTCCAGCACCCGATCTCCGTCTGGTCGCCGCGCGGGCAGTCCGACCGACGGCAGGTGGGTCTCGACTTCGACGCGGGCGTCGAGCGCATCGAGGTCGGATTCACGCCCCAGACCGTCACCCGCCTCGAAACCGAGAACGCGCTGCTCCCGTCGCTCCTCCGCGGGAAGCTCCAGGGCGAAGTCGCGACGCTCCTCGAACGGGACGTGGGACGGGTCGAACTCGCTCCCGACGCCATCGCTGTCGCCGACGACGACGATCCGCTGACGCCGGCGACTGTCGAGCCGATCCTGCTCCGCAGCGGCGTGCGCGGCCTCGCGCTGGCGCTACCGACCCAGCCGGACACGACCGGCGATCCAGACGCGTTCGGGGCGCCCAGCGCCGACGCGTCCGAACCGGTGGTCGCGCTGCTCGACGCCGACACGCTGCTCGCAGAGATCGTGCGACCGGCACTCGCCGGCGGCCTCGGCGTCTCCCCGAACGCGTTCGATCGACCCTGTCGGCTGAACCGGAGCGTGGACCTGGACACCTCTGGCATCTCTGAACTGGACGACCTCGACCTCCGCACCTTGCGCGCTCGCATCGACGGCGATCACGTCCGGGTCGACGGAACCTTCGACGGCGAGGGGTCGGCCAAGGGCTTCCCGTTTACCGTCGAAGGCTCGTTCCGCGTCCGGATCTATCTGGAACTCGACGACGGCGACCTGGCGGTGCGTGTCGAGGCCGACGATCCCGAGGTCGACATCGACTTCCCGGCCTGGGTGTACGTCGTCGCGACGGGCATCGGCGTCCTCACGGGCGGGATCGGCGGTGCGGCGATCGGCGCGACGCTCGTGCTGATCGTCGAACTCCTCGTCGACGCGCTCTCAGATCCGATGAGCGGCGGTGCGCTGGCAGCCCAGTTCGGGACCGACGGGCTCGACGTGCCGCTCGGTCCGGCCGCGTCGGGGCTGACCCTCAGCGCGGTCGAACTGACGACCGACGCGCTCGCCATCGGGGGTCGCCCCGTGACCGACAGCGGGGCACCGGTCGCCGCCAGGTCCGGTGAGCGCACGATCACCAGCGGCACGGCCGTCGACCTCGACACGGGAGACGTCGGCGCTGTCAGCGACGTCGCGGAGGCGGATCTCGCCTGGACGACTGGTCCACAGGGAGCGGGCGTCTACGCCCGGTCCGGTGCGATCTTCGCCCCGCTGGCCGGGCAGGCGTACCGGTCGCTGTCCGTCGTCGACCTCGAACAGGCGGAGTTCGAGGGGAGTTCACATCCGACGATGCTTCCGGCCGCGCTCGTCCCGCGGCCTGGCTGGCTCTGGGGCGGGATCGGTCCGCGACTGGTCTTCGCGGTTCGGACGAGCGAGAACCGCTACGCGAAGTGTCGCGTCGGGCGCCGCGCGGACGGTCGGCTGACCCTCGAGTACGTCACCTACGACCGGCCGACGCCGGGCGTGGAACCGGTCGTGCTGAGTTCGATCCGGGAGCGCGAATACCTCGAATCCGGGACGGACTCCTGGCCCCACGTCACCTGTGCGGGCGGGTTCGGGTTCAACGGCCGCCGGTTCGGCGGCGGCGTGCACACCGAGTCCCGCTCCGGGGAGTACACGATCGACGAGGTATCCCGGGAGATCACCGCGACGACCCGGACGTCGCTGCTCGCCCACCCGATCCGGTCCGTCGAGTGGTCGCTCGACGGCCACGTCCTCGCCGGGTCCGGAACCGTCATCGTCGGCGACGGTCACGAGGTCGAGTACGCCGTCCGCGACGACGGCCTCGAACTCGTCACGGAACTCGGAAAGGAACTCGCCGAACCACTGTCCGTGACCGTCGTCGACGACCGGGGGCTGACGGTCACCGGTCGGGAGTGGCTGCGCTTCGACGGCGTCGAGAAGGAGGGCGGCCGTTCGCCAGAGGACCTCGCCGCCGCGCGCGAGGCGATCGACCACTGCCTGCTCGCCCGGCGGGACGACGTCTTCGGACCCGGGGGCGTCCAGCCGGATCCGCTGCCCCCGTGGGCGGACCGGCTCGACCGGCTCGCGGGCGGACAGACGCTCCCCGATCCGGGGACAATACTGCCGGCAGAAGACGAGGCGGCCCATTTCGGACGGAACGACGGCTTCGCGCTCGGTGAGACGGACGCTCGACTGGCGGCGCTCAGCCTCGATCAGTCGGCCGTCGACCGGGCGCTCCGCCGCGGTCTGGACGGGAGCGAACGGATCGACCGGCTGTAACCGCCATTCGAGGTCCGCTGCGCCGGGTCCGCCGGCGGGGCGCGTCTGACGGCTGGCTGACGGATGATTATGTCGTCGGAGCTACTCCCTCCGGACGAGCGATGGGAGACGCACAAGAGACTATCACGGTCGCCGAGTTGAGCGACGGGCCGCCGATCGGCCAGACGCCGGACCAGTCGGTCGAGTTGCCCGTCGTGGAGATCCTGACGGGCCGCGGATTCGTCACCGGAAAGTCGGGCGGCGGGAAGTCGAACACGGCGAGCGTCATCATCGAGAAGCTGCTCGACGGGGGCTACCCCGTGATGATCGTCGACATCGACGGCGAGTACTACGGACTCAAGGAGGAGTACGAGATCCTCCACGTCGGCGGTGACGAAGAGTGTGACATTCAGGTGACCGTCGATCACGCCGAGAAGATCGCGTCGCTGGCCCTGGAGAAGAACGTCCCCATCATCCTCGACGTCTCCTCGTTCCTCGACGAGGACGAGGCCGGAGAGCTCCTGACGGCCGTCTCCAAGCGGCTGTTCGCCAAGGAGAAGAAGCTGAAACAGCCCTTCCTGATGCTCGTCGAGGAGGTCCACGAGTGGATCCCGGAGAAGGGCTCCGTCGGCGAGTGCGGGAAGATGCTCATCAAGATCGGCAAGCGCGGGCGCAAACACGGCCTGGGCATGGTCGGCATCAGCCAGCGCCCGGCCGACGTGAAGAAGGACTTCATCACGCAATGCGACTGGCTGGTCTGGCACCGGCTCACCTGGAACAACGACACGAAGGTCGTCAGCCGCATCCTCGACAACGAGTACGCCGAGGCCGTCGAGGACCTGAACGACGGCGAGGCGTTCATGATGAACGACTGGTCCGAGTCGATCCAGCGCGTCCAGTTCCACCGCAAGAAGACCTTCGACGCCGGCGCGACCCCCGGCCTCGACGACGTGGAGCGTCCGGACCTCAAATCGGTCAGTTCCGACCTCGTCTCCGAACTCGAGGAGATCAGCGAGGAGGAGAAACGGACCGAAGACCGCATCGAGGAACTGCGGACGCAACTGGACGAGAAGAACTCCCGGATCGCCGAACTGGAGAAGGAACTCCAGGACGCCCGCGACATGTCGCGGATGGCCGATCAGTTCGTCGACGCGCTACTCGACACCGTCAAGGGGGTCAACCCCGGCCGGACCGAGCAGGAACGGATGCGGCAGAAGCGACGGCTGGCCGCCGGCGAGGACGGCGCCGACGGCGCTGAGTCCGCACAGGTCCAGCAAGAGACGGCCGCCGCCGGTGACGGCGGCACGGTCGTGGACTCGACGGCCGAACCGCGATCCGGCGGCGAACCCCCGACCGCAGAGGCGAACGATGCCGAGGCCGCGACTGCGGACGCAAACGACGCCGAGGCCCCGACTGCGGACGCCGGCGACGATGAAACCGCCGACGCGACGATGGGGCAGCAGGTGGCGACGGACTTCTTCGACGGGCCGGCCGGAGACCCGGACCGGAACGGAACCGACGAGTCGGCCGACGACGGCGACGTGGCAGCCGCGATGGCGGCGGTCGGTGGCCAGGGCGACGTGATCGACGGCGAATCCGGCGCCACCTTCTCGTTCGACGCCGAGGACCCCTGGCCGGGCGAGATCCCGGAGGAACGCCGGGAAGTCGTCGAGGGCCTCCGACGGGCCGTCGAGGCCATGCCCGGGAAGACCCGCGGGATGTTGCGCTACTACCGGAAGGAGGGGCCGGCCAAGCCCCTGGACGCCCACTTCGCGGGCGGCGGCGACGGCGACCGGACGAAGGCATACGCGCACAACCGGACCCTGCGCACCCACGGCTTCATCGAACACGCCGGCCGCGGCTACTACGCCTACCGGCTGGCCGACCTGATCGAGGAGGAGGCCGGCGGCGAGTTCGAGGCCGAAGAACTGAACGCGCTCGTGACCGCCGTCGAAGACGCATTCGTGAAGTGAGCGAAGCAGCGGGCGGTCACGCCACGAGTTCTCCCACGCAATCGAGATAGCGGTCGGTGAACGCCGCGGCGGCGTCGGCGTCGAACGTCCCCCGATCGTAGCGGCCGGTGAGGTAGATCCGTCCGCTGACGGTGACGACCCCGATGCCGACCGCCACCGGCGGCGTGCTGGGCGGCGAGAACCAGAAGTTCCCCGGGTCCCCGTCGTCGAGCCGCGGCACCGGCTCGGGAACTCGCCCCAGGTTCGACAGCACCGCCGTGTCGAGGAAGCGTTTGCCGAGCCCGCGCAGCAGTTGCGGGAACTGCTCTTTGAGCGCGACGGGGGTGCCCGGCGGCACCAGTTTGAGCGCCTCGATGAAGAGCGTCGATCTGTCCCGGTCCTTGAGTCGCTGGGTCTGTTCGACGACCGTCTCGAGCGTCGCCGCCGGCTTCCGGCGATCCGAGGGCCGGGTCGCGATGCTGTCGAAGGCCGCGAACATGCCCACCACGTCGTAGAACCAGTCGCTCGGGCGCAGGTTCACCGGCATCATACAACTGATCTTCCGCGAGGACTCGCCGTGATCGCGGTTCCACCCATCGATACAGCGGTGCAGCGCCGCGAGGAGGACGTCGTTGACCGAGGCCTGCTCCGGCCGCCCGTTCAGTACCCGAGCCGTCAGCGCCTCGTCGAGTCGGCGGCGGTCGAACACCCAGCCATCGTCGCCGCCACGGTCGCCGCTGCCACCCGTGCCGCTCCCGTCGTCCCCGGCGATCCGGGTCGGCGGGTCGATCGCGTTCCCCAGGTAGGAGACGACGTCACCCACCAGTTCGAGGTCGTCGCTCGACGGCGTGACCGGTCCGTCGAAGATCGCGTCCCGGGCGGTCTCCGTGTCTACCGGATCGGGGTCGAGGGAGACGCCGCGGTAGGCCTCGCAGATCGACCGGACGAACCGTAGCGAGCCGATGCCGTCGGCGGCGACGTGGCTCGTGCAGACGAGCAGCGCGTCGCCGCCGTCGGCGCCGCCGCCCCGGATCACGAGCAGGCGAAACGGCAACTCCTCGGTGAGGTCGATCCGTTGCCGGTAAAAGGGGGAGACGTTCCCGATAGGACCGTCCATGACGGTGATCACGCCGTCCGGGAGCCTCCCGATTCCAGTCGGGATCTCCCAGACGAACCGGGTGTCCGTCCCGGAGTTGGGCCGCTGGCGGGCTCTCGCGAGCGGATGCGCGTTGCAGGCCGTCAGGGTGGCCTCCCGGAGTCTGTCGACGTCGATCCGGGTCGCGGTCTCGACCTCGGACTGGACGTTCCAGGAGCCGAGTTTGCGTTCGATGTGGTGGACGGCCTCCTCGAGCGGCGTGAACGGGACCCTCGTCGTCATCGCTCACCACTGACCATCGTTCGTTGGAGACTTGCGGTCCCGGTAGGAAAACCGTTCCCTCGAGAGCCGATCAGGCCACGGGTTCGACCAGGTCCTCCAGGGCCGCCTTCGGGTCGTCGGCCTTCGCGACGCCGCTCGCGAGCAGGACGCCCTCGGCGCCCAGTTCCCGGGCCGCCGCGAGGTCCTCGCCGGTCGAGATGCCGGCGCCACAGAGCACGTCCACGGAGTCGTCGACGGCGGCGGCCGCGTCGACGGCGTCGCGGACCACGTCCGGGTCGGCCTTGCTGACTGGGGTTCCGGTGCCGATGAGTTCCGGCGGTTCGACGGCGACCGCGTCCGGACCGAGGGCGGCGGCCGCGCCGATCTGGTCGGGGTTGTTGGCGCAGACGATGGTCTCGAAATCGGCGCGCTCGGCCGCCGACAGCCCGGCGTCGACGTCGGCGAGCGTGCGGCGACGTTCGGAGTGATTCAAGAGCGTGCCGACCGCGCCGGCGTCGGCGGCGGCCTCCGCGAGCGTCGACCCGGTGTGACTGCCGTGGTCGACGGGGCTGACGTGCTGGGCCCAGGTCTCGACGCCCGTGTCGGCGACGGCGTCGAGGTGTGCAGCCTGCGGTGCGATGGCGATGCGGACGCCCGTGGCCTCGCTGACGTCGCGGGCCGCCGTCGCGACGGCGACCGGGTCACAGGGATACGCCTTCAGGTTGACGAGAACGAACATAGCGGGGGACCGACCGCGGCGGGCTTAAAGGGTGGGAGTTCGGCGCGGTGAACCGGAGGTCCGTTTTAAGAGCCCCGGGGAACTAGGCACGCGTGATAGGCGTGTCTTCAGGGACCCACACGCGGGCGACGGTGCTCGTCGCGGAGGACGAGCGGCACCTCGCCGACCTCTACACGGACTACCTCTCGGATGACTACGACGTCGTGACGGCCTACGGCGGCGAGGAGGCCGTCGACGTCCTCCACGACCCGACGATCTCGGTCGACGTGGCCTTGCTGGACCGGCGGATGCCGGACCTCTCTGGCGACAAGGTGCTCGCGGACATCAACGAACAGGGGAACGACTGCCGGGTCGCGATGGTGACCGCGGTCAACCCCGGGTTCGACATCATCGACATGGGGTGTGACGACTACCTCGTCAAGCCCGTCTCGCGCGAGGACCTGCTCGAAGTGGTCGAGCGGCTGTTGAAGCTCTCGGAGTACAGCGAGAAACACCAGCAACTCACCTCGAAGAAACTGAAACGAAACGTGCTCGAAGTCGAGAAGAGCACCGCGGAACTGGAGCGCAGCGAGCGCTTCGAGCGGCTAACCGACGAGATCGACGGGCTCGAATCCGAGCTCTCGGAGATCGGTGCGGACCTATCCTTCGAGGACCTCCAGCGTCACATCTAGTCCTTCCGCTGTACGACGTCGCCGAGCGTGTACTCACCCTCGCTCGACCCGCCGTCCCACTCCTCGTCGTCCGCGCTGGCGCTCCCCTCCGTCAGGACGATGTCAAGTTCCTTTTCGAGTTTCTTCTGGACCGAGTCGGCTGGGAGCGTGTCACCGCGTTCGAGCTTGCGGATGAGGCTCGCCTTCTCGTTGAGCTGGTTCGCCAGTTCCTCCTGGCTCAGCCCCTCGCGCTCCCTGGCCTGCCGGATGCGCTGGTCGTAGTCCTGGGCCACCTCGTCCATCTGGTCGAACATGTCGCGCCGGCGGCCGCCACCGCCACCGGAGGACCCGCCCGACGAACTCGAACTCGACCCGCTGCCGGAGCCCGAACTCCCCGACCCGGAGGAGCTGCTCGTCGAGTACTTCGTCGACGAACTGGAGCTTTTCTCCGTGCGGACCTCGGTGCCGAAGTCGGAACAATCGTCACAGACGTCGAGCTCCGCGCCTTCGACTTTCACCGTGTTGGGCGAACCCGTCTCGGCGCCGCACATCTCACACTGGACCATGAGAAGGGGTTAGCCATGCCTGCGTATAAATCGTACGCCAGGCGACACGCGCCCGGTCCGGTCCGCCGTCCGACCCGTCAGGACAGCGCCTGGTAGGCGCCGACGAACCGCTGGATCGCGGTGAAGTGCCCGACGACGGCGAAGACGACCAGCAGCCAGCCCACGGGCGTGAGTCCGGCGAGGGGGTCGGTGACGAAGACCGCCACCAGACCGATCAGGCCGATCAGGACGAGGCGGTCGGCCCGACCGAGGAGCCCGCCGTAGACGCGGTC
Source organism: Halorientalis sp. LT38 (assembly GCF_037031225.1). Lineage (NCBI taxonomy): Archaea > Methanobacteriati > Methanobacteriota > Halobacteria > Halobacteriales > Haloarculaceae > Halorientalis > Halorientalis halophila. The sequence continues at coordinate 259,454 of NZ_JAYEZN010000001.1, forward strand.
GAGTCCGACGGCCTGGCCCTGCGTCCCGAGGTACGAGGTCATCAGCACGCCCGTGATGGCCGCGAGCCCGAGGGGGTAGCGGTCGACCCCCGCCGCGAGGCCGACGATCATCAGGATGTCGGCGTAGCGATCGAGGACGTGATCCAGCAGGTCGCCGGCCCGGGAGTCCGTCCCGAGTCGCCGCGCGAGCGCGCCGTCGAGGAGGTCCAGCCACCCGTTACAGAACACGAACAGGGCACCGGCCAGGTACCAGAGCGGTTCCGCAGCGCCCGTCCCTCCCCCACCGCCGAGGTAGAAGGCACCACCGGCGGCCCCCGCCAGCAGGAAGGCGAACACGCTCACGGCGTCGGGCGTCACCCCGAAGCGGGCCGAGGCGTTCACGAACGGCGTCACGGCCCGATCGGCCAGGGGTCTGAATCGATCCAGCGTCATAGGTACTCGATGTACGAAACGTCGCCCGCGCTCGGTTCGCGCTCGCCGTCGATCGCCCGCTCGATCTCGCGGGCGACTTCCTCCGGCCTGCGGTCGGTCGCGTCGATCTCGTAGACCGACCCCTCGCCGTGGCGCTCGACGGCCTCGGCGAGGATCACGTCCAGCGCCTCGCTCTCCGCGTTCTCCTCGGCCTTCGCCCGCGGTTCGCCCCGTTCGATGAGCCGGGCTTCGAGTTCCTCGGGGTGACACCGGAGGACGACGACCCGGTCGACGTCCAGCCGGTGGGCCAGGTGCGAATCGAGCAGCAGGTCGTCGCGGTCGCCGAGCCAGTCGGCCACGGCGTCCATGTCGGCGACGACGCTGTCGCGCTCCTCGTCGTGGCCCGCCGAGAGGTCAGCCTCGCGGATCACCTCGTTGAGGTGGACGAGTTCGAGTTCGGTCTCGACGAGTTCGGTCGCCGTGGTCTTGCCCGTCCCGGGCGTGCCGGTGACCACCACTCTCACGCCGCGCTCACCTCGTTGAGCACGGCCGCGGCCCGCTCCATCTGCTCGGCCGTGCCGCAGGTGATCCGGACGCACTCGGGCAGGCCGAAACTGGAGCAGTCGCGGACGATGACGCCCTCGCGCTGGGCGGCCTCGGAGACCGCGGTTCCGTCGCCGACCTCGGCCAGCACGAAGTTGCCGTGGCTCTCCCAGGTCGGCGCGTCGAGTTCGTCGGCGAGGTACGCACGGGCGTCTTCGACCATTTTCACTGTTCGCTCCAGGTGTTCGTCGTCGTCCAGTGCCGCCAGCCCGGCGCGGCAGGTGAGCTCGCCCGTATCGAACGGCGTGTGGACGCGGGCGTAGGCGTCGGCCCACTCCACCGGGATCAGGCCGTAGCCGAGGCGCATCCCTGCCAGCCCGTAGGCCTTCGAGAACGTCCGGAGGACGGCCACGTCGTCGCGCTCGCGGACGAGCGACACCGCCGACGGGATCTTCGAGAACTCGGCGTAGGCCTCGTCGACGAGCACGAGGGTCTCCTCGTCGGTCCCCTCGGCGAGGGCTTCGACCTCGTCGATCGGCATCACCGACCCCGACGGGTTGTGGGGGCTGGTGACGTAGACGATCCGTTCGCCGTCGTAGTCGGAAAGCACCACGTCGGCGGTCTGGGCGAAGTCGTCGGCCTTCGAGAGCGCGTAGGTCCCGACCTCGCCGTGGTGGTTCCGGGCGCTCATGCCGTAGTAGGCGAAGCCGGGTTCGGGGACGAGCACGCGCTCGCCGGGGTGGAGGAGCGCGCGCGAGAGGCAGTCCAGCACGCCGTCGCCGCCGTTGGCGAGCCAGACCTGCTCGGCCGAGAGGTCCCAGTCGTCGGCCAGCCGCGCGGTCAGGTCCGTGTGGGAGGCCTTCGGGTACTGGTGGGCCCGGTCGGCGTACTCGCGGAGGGCGGCTGCGGCCTTCGGACTGGGACCCAGTACGTTCTCGTTCGAGGAGAGTTTCACCAGGTCGTCGGGATCCAGCCCCAGTTCCCGGGCGACTTCTTCGATCCCCCGGCCGGCCCGGTAGACGGCGTGGTCCGACAGGTCCCGTGGTTGCATACGCGAGGAAAGCGGACCGCGATTCTTAAGCCTGCTTGAATGACGCGAGCCTGCGCCGGAACTCACCAGTTTCAAGAGCCGTTGCCACCACCCCACACCTATGGCGTCTATCGACCTGACCATCGGGTACGTACTCCACATGCTGTTCGCCGGCCTGTGGACCGGCAGCGTCCTGTTCATGACCTACGGGGTCCTCCCGGTCGCCCGGGAGGGGAGCATCGACACCGACCCCTTCGCCGACATCACGAGTCGCCTGCTGACGCTCTCGCGGGCCTGTGCGCTCGCGCTCTTCCTCACCGGCGGCCACCTCGCCGGCCGGATCTACACCGTCGGCACGCTGACGGGGTCGACGCGGGGTTACCTCGTGCTCGCCATGATCGTCCTCTGGCTGGCGCTGGCCGCGCTCGTCGAGATCGGTACGAGCAAGATCAGTTCGGGCCTGGCCGAGCGGAAACTCCGCGAGCCCGCACAGAACGCCCGTCCCTTCTTCCTCGGCGCTTCCGTGGCCGCACTCGGCCTGCTCGTCGTCGCCGGCCTGCTCCTGGGCGGGGTCTGAGGACGAGCGCCTCTTCCGCTGCTTTCGAACCGCCGGTCAGCCGAACAGCCGCTCCCGGAGCGACCGGGGCCGCGGGCGTTCGGCCAGCAACACCGGCGTGTCGATCGACTCGAGCACGGACAGCGCCAGCGAACCGCGGACGACCCGGGTGAGCAGCCCCTCCTCGGTCGCGCCGATCACGACGAGCGAGCGGTCCGATGCCGCCGTCGCGATCGCCGACTCCACGTCGCCGGTCGCGACAGTGATGGACGCGTCGTCGAGTCCGTGCTCGCTCGCCCACTCGCCGATGAACTCGCGGCCCGTCGACTCGTCGTCGGCGACGTAGAGCACCGTCACCTCGGCGTCGACCGTGTCCCTGAGAGCGCGGGCCACGTCGGCCGAGAGGTCCGAGGAGTAGCCGCCGGCGGTCGGGAGGAGCACGTCCGTGGCGTCGAACTCGTCGCCGTCGAACACCAGCACGTCACAGGGGAGGTCGTGCGTGAGTTCGTCGAGGGTCCCCTCGGCCCGCCCGCCGGCGAACTGCGCGCCCCCGTAGCCCATGACGAGCGTGTCGACGTCGTGCTGACGGGCGGCGTCGAACACCTCCGCGACGCCCTGGTGGGAGAGGATCGTCCGCGTCTCGACGGGCACGCCGAAGGCTTCGGCATCGGCCCGCGAGTCGGCGAGCAGATCCCTGGAGGTCGAAAGCAGGTCCTCGTCGCGCTCGGCGGCCGCGAGCGAGGTCTGGTCGGGCACCTGGACGACGTGGGTGGCGAGGACCGACCCGTCCTGGGCGCTGGCCATCGCGCCAGCGAGCGTCGTGAGGGCGCGCTCGGTCCGCGGGTTCGAGAGCGCGACCATCACCGTCGGTCCCTCAGAATCGGTGTCGCCGTCGGGGGCGACGGTCTCGGCCGCGCCGACCACGGAATCCGGCATCGCGTCCCCGCGCGTCCGGACGTACTCGGAGAGCAGGCCCTCCTCTGGCGCGTGGTTCCGGGCGTACGCGAAGTACCATATCACTGCCCCGACGACGAACACCCCCGAGAGGGCGAGTTCGCGGCTCCCGACGAACGCGAGTAGCCCCAGCGACAGCCCCATCCCGAGGATCGGGGTGATCGGGTACAGTGGGACCGTGAAGTCGGGGTCGTACCCCGGCGCATCGGTCTCCCGGAAGACGATCAGCGCCGCGTTCATCAGCGCGTAGACGACCAGGTGGAGGACGCTCGCAGCCTTCGAGAGCGCCTCGACGTCCTGCCCGAGGGCGGCGATGAAGACGACGATCATCCCACCGGTGACGAGAATCGAGCGGTAGGGGGTCGCGAAGTTCGGGTGGATCTCGTTGAGCCAGTCGGTGACGATCCGGTCCCGCCCCATCGCGAAGTTGATCCGAGCCGATGCCAGGATGGACGCGTTGGCGCTGGAGGCGGTCGCCAGCAGTGCCCCCGCCGTAACGATCGTGACGGCGATCCCGGCGAATCCACCGGGGAACGCGATCTCCGTGGCCTGCGTCAGCGGTGCGCTCTCGCTCAGTTCCGGCCACGGCACGACGCCGAGCATGATGCTCACCAGGATGGCGTAGAGCACGGTCACGATGGCGACGCTCCCGATGACGGCGATGGGGAGGTTCCGGCCCGGATTCTTCAGCTCCTCGGCGACCGTCGCGATCTTGGCGTACCCGAGGAAGGAGACGAACACGAGCGCGGTTCCGGGCAGGATCGCCCCGTACCCCATCGGCGCGAGGCCGCCGTCGCCCACCAGAGTCGCGTAGTCGAAGGAGAGCCAGCCCTGGATCGCGAACAGGCCCAGCACCGCCATCAGTAGCGTCACGATGACGGTCTGGACGCCACCGGTCTCCTTCGCACCGACGTAGTTGACGAGAACGAACGCGGTACCGGCCAGCAGGGCGCCGATCTGGATGTCGGTCAGAATGAAGAAGTTGGGGATCGGTACCAGCGTCGTGAGGTACTGCCCGAACCCGATGCTGTAGAACGCCGAGGCGAAGGCCAGTCCCATCCAGTCGCCCATCCCGGCGATCGAACCGAACAGCGGTCCCAGCGCCCGGTTGACGTAGTAGTAGCCGCCGCCGGCTTTCGGCATCGCCGTCCCCAGCTCCGAGACGGAGAAGGCGTTGACCATGGCCACGACGCCGCCGACGACGAACGAGACGACGACGATCGGCCCCGCCGCTCGCGCGGCGACGCCGGGCAGGACGAAGATCCCGGCCCCGATCATCGTCCCGATCCCGATGGTCATCGCCGAGACGAGCCCGAGGTCCTTCGCGAGTTCCTCGTCGCTCATCGGTCGCCCCTCCGATCCAGCCGTCGACGCGAGTTCGTCACCATCGGATTAGCCCTCTCCTTCTGGCGGTTTCGGCAGCGCGAGGACCGGCAGATCCGGGTCCGTGACCAGTCGCGTGGCCGTGTCGCCAGTCAGAAGCCGGACGATCCGACTGCCGCCCCGGGGGCGGATCGCGACCGCGGTCGCCCCCGCGTCTCGTGCCTCCTCGAAGATGGTCTGGACGATGTCGGTCCCGAACGCGGTCCGGTCGTCGACAGCGACGGCGTTGCTCAGTCGGGTGTCGACGACCGCGAGGAACTCGGCGGCGTCCTCGCGGCGCTTCTCCAGCGGTGCCTTGTCGACCGACCCGCCGCCCTTCTCGATCACGTGGACGGCCGTGACCCGCTCGATATCGTCGAGGTACGGCTCGAGCGCCTCGCACGTCGCGACGGCGTCGGCCTCGCTCGCGACCGGCACGACGAGGTGTGCGAGTACGGACATCGGTCTAGGTCCCTCCGTAGTACGCGCGAATCCGGACGGTCATAGGCGACGGTTGGACCGATCGACGTATAACCATTCCGATCAAATTAAGGAATGAGTAATATATCGGGCCGCAATTACTGATAGCTGAACAAATTGCGTATTCTCGCGGCACGAGCAGCAGCGGTGTAAAGTACACCCCCGTTCTACGTCGGGCATGGACTACCGGCTCGACGACATCGACCGTCGGATACTCTTCGAACTGATGCGTGACGCCCGGAACACGTCGGCCCCGACCATCGCGGAGCAGGTGAACGTCTCGCCGGGGACGATCCGGAACCGGATCTCCCAGCTCGAAGCCAACGGGATCATCCGCGGGTACACGGTCGGCGTCGACTTCGAGCGGGCCGACGGCCACCTGACGAATCTCTACGTCTGTAACGCGCCGGTCTCGGAGCGGAAGTCGCTCGCGCGGGACGCCTGTGCCGTCCCCGGCGTCGTCAACGTCAGGGAGCTGATGACCGGTCGACGGAACCTTCACGTCCTCGCCGTCGGGGAAGACACCGAGGCGCTGCGCCGGATCACGCGCGCCCTCTCGGAACTCGGGATCGAGATCGAAGACGAGACGCTCGTCGAGGCCGAGACGGACAGCCCCTACGGGTCGTTCGGTCCCGACGAGGCGGTGCCGACGACCGAGGCGACGGACTTCATCAGTCTGGCCGGCGACGCAAACGTCGTCGACGTGACCGTGCAAGAGGGGGCACCCATCGTCGACCGAACGCTCGAAGCGGCGGTCCGGGAGGGCGTCCTCGACGACGATTCCCTCGTCATCGCGATCGAACGCGGCGACCGCGTGTTGACGCCCCACGGGACGACCGAAATCCGGCCCGACGACATCGTGACGGTCCTCTCCCGCAGCGGCGACACAGACGGTGTCCTCGAGGCGTTCGTCGACGGCGAAACCGTCGCGAACGAGGGGTGAGGAATCGTCACAGCCGCTCGTCGACGTGCTCGGCGCACTTCAGCGACAGCGCCGCGATCGTGAGGGTGGGGTTCAGCGCGCCCGGCGTGACGAAGACGCTACTAGAGGCGATCGAGAGGTTCGATACGTCGTGGGTCCGTAATCGGGGGTTCACCACGCTCTCGGCCGGATCGGCCCCCATCCGGGTCGTGCCCATGTGGTGGAAGGCCGGGCCGGTGTTCTCCGGGCCGACCGTCCAGCCCACGTCGACGCCGAGTTCGTCGAGGATCGCGTGCTGGATCTCGTTGGCACGCCGGATCGTCCGCCGGGTGCGGTCGTCGAGCGACCAGTGGATATCGGGCACGGGATTCCCGTGGTCGTCCGTCCGGGATGTGTCGAGCGTGACTCGGTTTTCCTTCCTGGGCAACTGCCCGACCAGCCCGCCCATCGCGATGTTGTGGCCGTAGGCGTCCTGGAGCGAGTCGAGCAGGTCGTCGCCGAACTCCGCGGCGCCCATCGCGAGTTCGACGGGCGAGGGGCCGGCGTAGTTGAGGAACTCCAGTTTGATCGGCCCGAGGTCGGCGTCGCTGCCGGGAATCGAGCCGCCGGTTCCCTCGGTGGCCTGCCCGGGGTCGTCGTAGAACTGGTGGCACTCGCTCGTGAGGAAGCCGACGTGGTTCTGGCGAGTCTCGGCGTCGAGCAGCCCGCCGGCACCGCAAAAGAGGTGTTCGGTGAAGTACCGACCCACGAGTCCCGAACTGTTTGCGAGTCCGTCGGGGTGATCTGCGGATTCAGAGAGCAGGAGGAGCCGCGGCGTCTCCACGCCGCCGCAGGCTACGACGAACTCGCGGGCGGCCTGGCGGTACTCCGATCCCCCTGGCGTTGCGTAGCGGGCGGTGGCGACCCGTCCCGACCGATCGGTCTCCAGGGCCTGAACCGGGGCGCGGTCGATGACGCGAGCGCCCTCGGCCTCGGCTTTCCGGACGTGGACGTCGGCGCTGTACTTCGCGCCGGAGGGACAGACCGGTTTGCAGGTACCGTAGCCGACGCAACTCCCCCGGCCGTCGTAGGTCTCGGAGTTGCGTGCGTTCGGGACCGAGTGCATCGAGACGCCCAGGCGCTCGCAGGCCTCGGCGAACAGCGAGTCGCTGTAGGAGGGCTCGAACGCGGGCATCGGGTAGGGTTCGTTCCGTGGCGGCGCGAAGGGGTTGTCCGACGCGCCCGCGACCCCCAGTTCCGCCTCGGCATCGGCGTAGTAGGGCCTGAGGTCGTCGTACCCGATGGGCCAGTCGGCGGCGACGCCGTCCCGCGTCCGGCGCTCGAAGTCGGCCTCGTGGTTTCGCATCACCATCCCCTGCCAGTGCAGCGTCGATCCACCGATGCCCTTCACGCGCGAGCTGTTGAGCGGATAGAACCGCTCGCCGCCCGAACTGTAGGCGTCCCGCTCGCCGCCCATGTCCCAGACCTCCGGGTCGGGGTGGGCCGGCCTGATCGCCCGCTCCATCCGTTCGATCCGCGAGTCGGGGTCGAAGCGCGGGCCGGCGTCGAGGATCACGACGTCGTGGCCCTCGCTGGCGAGGCGGTATGCGGCGAGCGCGCCCGCCGGGCCGGCGCCGATCACGCAGACGTCGGCCCGCGGTTCGGGCGTCCGCTCGGCGTTCGAGGGGTCCGATTCCGCACCGCTCATTTCGGCCCTCGCTGGTAACTGTCGGCGCCGCCGGGGTGGCCCTGCGGGTTCTCGATGCCGACCAGTTCGCCCCCGGTGGGGGAGGCGTACAGTGCGAACAGCAGGTCGTTGACGACGTAGTAGCGGACGCGCTCCGCGGGGCCGCCGTCCGGGTCTGGGTCGTTCTCGTCGACGTTCGCCCGGTGGAGGACGGTGAGTCGCCGGTCCGCATCCAGGTCGACGTACCGCGGCACGTCGTAGAACGCGTCTGCGAACCTGTCGAGTTCGGCGACAGCGCCCTCGACTCCCGCCCGGTGCTCAGGCCGGGCCTCCAGCCGTCCGGACAGGTAGGTCTCGACGAACTCGGGGACGTTCGAGACCGCGGCGGGGTAGATCACCTCCGCCACCGCCGTCGCCGTCTCGACTGTCTCCGCCGCCGGCGGCTCTCCCGTCGCCCCGTCGGCGTCGCGGCGGAGGACGGCCGCGCCGCTGGCGCCGACGACTCCGGCACCCGCGAGCGCAGCCAGGGCGTCCCGCCGCGTCAGCTCCATCTCGACGGAGATTAGGTTAGCCTAAACTTATGGGTTCTGATGTCGGACGCCGGACACCGGCGGCTCCGGATCGAGGATGGACGCAGCGGGAAAACGAGCGTGTGTCGTCGTCAGGGGACGCGGACGGTGTTCCGGAGGGTTCCGACGCCCTCGACCTCGACTTCGACGGTGTCGCCGTCGGAGAGCGGCCCGACGCCGGCGGGCGTCCCGGTCGAGATGACGTCGCCGGGTTCGAGGGTCATGTAGGTCGTGATCTCCTCGATCAGTTCCGGGATGGAGAAGATGAACTCGTCGCGCGAGGAGTGCTGTCTGACCTCGCCGTTGACCCGGCACTCGACGGTGGCGTCCTCGGGGACGTGTTCGGGAGTGGCGACCAGCGGGCCGATCGGCGCGGCGTCGTCGAAGGCCTTCCCGCGGACCCAGTTCTGTTCGACCTCCTGATCGTCCCGGTTCGAGAGGTCGTTGAGGCAGGTGTAGCCGGAGACGTAGTCCAGGGCCTCGTTCGCCGAGACGCCCTTGCAGCGCTCGCCGATGACGACGGCGAGTTCGGCCTCGAAGTCGACGCGCTCCTTGTTCGCCGGGACCGTCACCTCCTTGTTGTGGCTGGTGACCGTGTTTGGCGGCTTCAGAAAGAGTAGCGGTCGATCCGGGATCTCCGAGTCCCGTTCGGCGGCGTGATCGGCGTAGTTGAGACCGACGCAGACGATCTTCGTGGGTTCGCAGGGCGGCAGGATCTCGACGTCGTCCGGAGCGAACGTCTCGTCGCCGAAGGAGATGCGCCCGTACGGACCGGCCGCGGCCGTCACCAGTTCTTCCCCGTTCTCGACGGTCCAGCGGCCGCCACGTACGTTACCCGCGGAGTCCCGGAAGCGCACGCGTTTCATGTCCCGCGAATCGTAACGCCGCCTGATAAGCGTTTACAAGCGGCCATCGCTTGCGCGTTCGCGCCGTCTCCCTGTCCGGCGGACGACCGAACGAGTCGGTCGCATCTGCGGGCTTCTGTAGCATTAAGTGTGCTACGCCCGAACCGACGAGGTGCAATGGAACTCACCTGGCTCGGACACGCGACCTGGCACGTATCGGTCGGAGACACGGACCTCCTGATCGACCCGTTCTTCGACAACCCGAAGACCGACGCCGACCCGGACGACTACGATCCCGACGTCGTCCTGGTGACCCACGGCCACGACGACCACGTCGCCGACGTCGGTGCGTTCCCCGACGCGACCGTCGCCGGCACGCCCGAGGTCGTCGGCCACCTCGCCGAGGAACACGGTCTCGGTGAGGACGCCGTCACCGGGTTCAACCTCGGCGGCACGGTCGAGTTCGGCGACGCCTACGTGACGATGCACCGCGCCGACCACACGAACGGGCTCGAAGGCGGGTTCAACGCCCCCAGCGGCGGCTCCTGTGCTGGCTACGTGATCAGCGACACGAAACCCACGCAGATCGAAGACGCCGACTCGTCGACCTTCTACCACGCCGGCGACACCGGCCTCATGACCGAGATGCGCGACGTGATCGGCCCGTACCTCGAACCCGACGCGGCCGCCCTGCCCGTGGGCGATCACTTCACGATGGGCCCGATGCAGGCAGCGATCGCCGTCGACTGGCTCGACGTCGACCACGCCTTCCCGATGCACTACGACACGTTCCCGCCGATCGAGATCGACACCCAGGAGTTCGTCAACGAGGTCGCGGGCACCGGCAGCGACGCCGAGGTCCACGTCCTCGACGGCGACGAGTCGGTCACCCTGGAAGACCTCTGAGTTTCGCCGTCGCGTTTTCTCGCGGGTCCCGTGGTCGCCCGGTGGTGTGTCACCGACGGGCACTGGTATAAACGCCCGTCCATAGCCGGCGATACTATCAGTGGGGATGGGCGGGTTGACTGACGTGCTACTTCGGTCGGGGGGTGGGACCAGCGACCGGGGGGCACCGTGTGACGACCCGCGGCCGTCGGACGACGCACCATGGGTGGGGACCCAGTTGCCACGTGGGGGTGGCACCGCTTCGCCTCGTCCGCCGCGGATCACGTTTCTCGACGCCGACCGACCTTCCAGCGGCCGCGCCGTGACAACGCTCAAGCCCCCCGCGGACCACCACCCGGACATGGAACACTGGACCGACAGGATCGTCGGTGACCGGATGGCCGTCGACGAGGCGTTCGTCGACCGCGTCGCCGACTCTCAGTTCTCGCGCCAGCAGTGGGGTCTCGTCATGACCGCCGTCAGGTTCGACATCGAATCCCCGGCAGACGAAGAGGAAGCGCGCCTGGTCTCGGACACGAGCGACCTCCCCTCGATCATCTCCGAACTCGACTCGATCGAAGCGCAGATGGCGGGGCCGGGCGCCCCGGGCGGTCGGGGCGACGGCGGCGGGAGCGGCGTGGTCGACGGGATCAAACGCGCGCTGGGCATGGGCTCAGAGGAGGACGACGAGGACACCGACGAGGAGCGCCTCGCGGCCGCCGAGGAACTGACCCAGGCGTACGCCGACGAACTCCAGACGCATCTGGAGGAGTCTGGCAAGTGGGACGCCGTCCGGGCCGCGGCGGCCGAGGCCGATCAGTAGTCCTCGTCGCTCCCGCGGAACAGCGTCAGCTCCTCGGCCTGGTAGATGTTGATGAGTTCGTTGATGAGCTCGTCGTAGCTCTCGTCTTCGACGCGGAGCCCGTCCAGCCGCTCGATCGTCTCCTCGTCGAGATCCAGGTTCGGCATACACGTAGACCGACTCCGCCCAGTCAGTTAAGTTCCACGTCCAGCCCCGCGTCCGTACCCCCCGCTACCCGCTCGGGACGGCCGTTGCGTACCCGACGCGTGACTGTTCGATCACACGTCGTCGTCAGGTAATTACCGGATGGCACCCGCGTCGGTGCCTGTCGCTCGATCGATGGCTATCGAATCAGGCAAGGATTTCCCCGCCCCTCCGCGAGGTGACCGCGAGCGCCGAGCGCAATCGCATGAGCGAACGAGACACACTGGTCCTGGTCGGATCGTCGGAGTGGCTCCCCTCGCCGGAGGCCGACGAGGAGTCGCCACTCTCGATCCGGCGGGTGACCGACGAACGGGCGGCCATCGAAGCCGTCAGCGACGACGTCGCCGGAGTGCTGATCGCGGATCCGACCGACGCCGCGAGGCGGGCGACGATCGACCGCCTCGCTGCCGCCGCCGGCGACGCGCCCGTCCTCGCCCTCGTCGAAGACCGACAGGCGACGGACGACGCCCTGCTCGACGCGGGCGCCACGGGCATCGTCACCCCCGAGAGCGTCCCCCGGCTGCTGGGACACGAGGGGCCGGAACTACTGGACGAGCAGGCCACACGGGAGGCGGCGGCCGCCGAAGCGGCAGCGGTCGACGGGACGTCGTCCGGGAGGGCGGACGACGCCCCGACGCGGGAGGCTGCTACCGGGGCGATCGACGGGGACGGCGTCATGCTCGATCGTGACCCGCAGACGAAGGCGGCGACGCTGGAGCGATACGACACGATCGTCAACACCGTCGAGGACGCGATCTACCTGATGGACGCCGACGGTCGGTTCGTCGCCGTCAACGACGCCAGCGAGGACCTCACGGGCTATCCCCGGTCGTACCTGGAAGGGCGACACGTCTCGACCGTACTCCCCGAAGCCGACGTCGAGGAAGGGCGGAAGATGATCCGCGAACTGCTGGACGACGACGGCGAGGGGGTGAGCAGCCTCGAACAGACGGTCGTGACGGCCGACGGAACCGAGATCCCCTGCGAAAACCGCCTCGCGATACTGACACAGGACGGCGGGTTCGAGGGTTCGGTCGGCGTCGTCCGCGACGTGCGCGACCAGCGCGAGCGCGAACGACGGCTCCGCGAGCAACGCGCCCTCGTCGAGGGGATCTTCGAGGCCGTACCGGACGTGCTCTACGCGTTCGACGAGGCGGGCGAGTTCATCCGGTGGAACGACCGCGTCCCGGAACTGACGGGCTACTCCGACGCGGAGATCGGACGGATGAACCCGCTGGATTTCCTCGCCCCGGAGGACCGCGATCGGGTCCGCGAGGCCCTCGGTGAGGTGATCGCGAATCGGCGGATCGAACACCTCGAGGCCACACTGGAGACCAGCGACGGCGGGCGGATCCCCCACGAGTTCAGCGGCGGGCCGATCGTCGGCGAGGACGGCGACGTGTTCGGCGTCGCCGGAATGGGACGGAACGTCTCCGAGCGGGTGGCTCGCGAGGCCGAGATCGAACGCCAGCGCGACGAACTGGACGAACTGAACCGGATCAACGACGTCATCCGCGAGATCGACCAGTCGCTGATCCGGGCCACGAGTCGACGGGAGGCCGAACGCGTCGTCTGCGACCGCCTGGCCGAAGCCGACACCTACCGGTTCGCGACGGTCAGTCAGTACGACCCGGCGACCGACTCGCTGCGTCCCAGGAGCGGCGCTAGCGACGGGGACGGCCTCGAGACGATCTCGACCGTCGGCGCCAGCGAGCACGAACCGGCGCGCGAGGCGCTCCGGACCGGCTCGGTGCAGGTCGTGGCGAACCTCAGGGCCGGCGACAGCCTCAGCGCCTGGGAAACGGCGGCCTTCAGGTGCGGCGTCCGGTCCTTGGCGGTGATTCCAGTCGTCTTCGAGGACACCACCTACTGCCTCCTGACCGTCTTCGCGGACCGACCCGACGCCTTCGACGAGCGCGAGGAGGCCGTGCTCGGCGAACTCGGAGAGACCCTCGGGTACGCGCTGGCCTCGATCGAGCGCGAGGAGCGCGAGCAGTTGCTCACCACGCTCCAGGGGTCGACCGAACAGCTGATCGGCGCGGACTCGAAGGTCGAGGTGTGTGAGCGCGTCGTCGGCGCCGTCTCGGACGTCCTCGAGACCGCGAGCGTCGGCGTCTTCCGGTTCGACGCCGAGGCGGGCGAACTGGTCCGGGCCGGGGCGACCGACGGCTTCACCGACCTGTTCCCCGCCGACCGACTCCCGGATCCGGAAACCGTCGATCCGGTGGTCTGGACCGCGTTCCTCGACGACGAGACGGTCGTCTTCGACGGGACCGAACCCACGCCGCTCGCGCGCAACGGCATCCGGAGCGGGATGGTCGTCCCCCTCGGCGACCACGCACTGCTGGTCGCCATCTCGACCGAAGCGACCGGCTTCGACGGGGAACTCCGGCGGGTCCTCGAACTGTTCGCGACCTCCGCGGAGGCGGCCCTCGACCGGGTCGAGGGCGAGGCCGACCTCCGGGCCCGCGACGCGGAACTGGAGTCCCAGAACCGCCAGCTACGACGGCAGGTCAAGATCAACGAGGTGATCCGCGGGGTCGACGAGGCGCTCGTCGACGGCACGACCCGCACCGAGATCGAGCGGGCGGTCTGTGAACAGCTCGTCTCCGAGGGGGCCTACCGGTTCGCCTGGATCGGACAGTACGACGCCGCGACCGAGGCGGTCGTGTCACGGACGTGGGCCGGCGAGGGCGTGGAGTACCTCGACGCGATCGGGGCGGACTCGATCGAACCGAGTCACCGGACGCTCGGGAACGGTGAGCCCGTCGTCGTCCCCAGGGTGTCGACGGACCTCCACGACGAGTCCTGGCGCCAGGCGGCGCTGCTCCGCGGATTCCGATCGGTCGTCTCCGTCCCCCTCGTGTACGAGAACTACACCTACGGCGTCCTCTCGGTGTACGCAGACGAGAGCGAGGCCTTCGGCGAGACGGAGCGTCCGGTCTTCGCGGAACTGGGCGATACGATCGGGAACGCCATCAACGGCATCGAGACCAAGCAGTCGCTGCTGGGCGACGAGGTCCTCCGGCTGAAGCTCCGCCTGGACGACGAGACCAGCCCGCTCGTGGCGCTGGCCCGGTCGCTCGACTGCACGATCAGCCTCGAGGGAGTCAACACCTGGACCGCCGAGGGACTCCACGCCTTCGTCGAGACCGCTGACGTCGCGCCCGAACGCGTGGATGCGGCGCTCGACGACGCCGTCGCGGTGGCCGGCTACCGCCACGTCACGGATCGGGCCGCCGGCGTCTACGAGATCGAGTTCGCCGACCAGACCGTCCTGAACACGCTGCTGGAACACGGTGGCCAGCCGCGCGACCTCACCGTCGACGCCGACGGCATGGTACTCGTCGTCGACGTCTCCCACGAGATCCAGGTCCGGGAGCTGATCGAGGCGATCCGCGGAACGTACCCGACGGTGGAACTCGTCGCGCGCAAGGACGTGACCCGCGAGCTACAGAGCGCCGAACAGCTTCGCGGCGACGTGCTCGGCGACCTGACGGACCGCCAGCGGGAAGTGCTGACGACCGCCCACCTGAGCGGGTACTTCGAGCGGCCGCGCGAGAGCACCGGCCAGGACATCGCGGACTCGCTCGACATCTCGCAGCCGGCGGTGAACCGCCACCTCCGGGTGGCACAGCGGACCGTCTTCGACTGGTTGCTCTCCGGGACGGTCCTCGACGACGGCGCCAGCGACTCGTGAGCCAGAGGGGTTATACTGGTAACCCCCGACCGGGAGCTGGGTTATCTATATCGCGGATATCCCCATAGGGGCGTGGGCGATACCCTACGAATGGGAAGCATGCGCGCCAGTTTGATCGACACCAGTGAGCTAGAACAGCCGACCGAATCCATCGCCCAGCGGATCGTCGAGGCGGTAGCGACCTTCGAGAACGTCGATCCGATCGACCTCTCGGAACCGGTCTTCGAGTTCATCGATCCGGACGCGCTGGACGCCGTTGTCGCGTCCGCGACGGCCGACACGAACCTCTCGATCACCTTCGAAGCGTGGGGGCACGACATCGGCGTCAGCGGCGACGGCGACGTCAGCATCGACGGCGAAGTCCGGGACAGCGTGACGACGCCGGAGGGGACGGACACCGCGGATTCCGGCGGGTGGTGAGATGCGACCGCAGCGCGGCGTGACGCGCATCGAATCGGAGAGCCATCCGGAGCGCAGCGACGCGTCAGCCACCGATCGAACCTGTTCGAACTGCGGACGAATACTGAAAACAGGCGAGTGGCATCCCGTCGGAACGGGGACCGATCCGGACGGTGGCCTCGTCCTCCACGTATTCTGCGACGAGGACTGTCAGACGACCTGGACGGAGTGAATCGACCGCGGGGCTAGAGCGCGTCGACGACGGCTCGCGTGACGTCCTCGGTCCCGGCGTCGCCGCCGAGATCGGGCGTCCGGGGACCGTCTTCGAGCACTGTTTCGACGGCCGCGCGAACGCGCGCAGCCGAATCGTCGTAGCCGAGGTGGTCGCACAGCAATGCCGCGCTCAGGATCATCGCCGAGGGGTTGGCGACGCCCTCGCCGGCGATGTCGGGCGCGGAGCCGTGGACCGGCTCGAACAGCGCGTTGTCCGGGCCGACGTTCGCGCTCGGCAGCAGGCCGAGTCCGCCCACCAGGCCCGCCGCCAGATCCGAGAGCATGTCGCCGGCCAGGTTCGGACAGATCACGACCCCGTAGTCCTCAGGGTGCATGATCAGGTGCATCGCGAGCGCGTCCATCAGCGCGTCGTCGAACTCGTGGCCGCCCTCTGCAGCGACGGCTTCACACGCCGCCAGGAACTTGCCGTCGGTCTTCTGCATGACGTTTGCCTTGTGCGCGACCGTCACGTCCTCGAATCCGTTCTCCTCCGCGTACTCGAAGCCGAACTCGGCGATCCGCCGGGACGCCGACTCCGTGATCAGTCGCGTCAGCGTCGTGACGTCGTCGGTCAGGTCGTCCTCGATGCCGGCGTAGACGCCCTCCGTGTTCTCGCGGACGAAGACCAGATCGGTCTCCGGTTTGACCGCGTCGACGCCCGGATAGGCGCGGGCCGGCCGCACGTTCGCGAAGGAGTCGACGGCTTCCCGAAGCGGGAGGATCACGTCGGCCGCGGTCTCGCCCGCCGCGCCGAACAGCGTCGCGTCGGCCTCGGCGGCCAGGTCGTAGGTCTCCTGGGGCAGCGCCTCGCCCCGCTCTTCTTTCACGTGGTCGCCGGCCTCGCCCTCGACGAACTCGAGATCCAGGTCGAGGGCTTCGAGCACTTCGACCGCCGCTGGCAGTACCTCGCCGCCGATCCCATCGCCGGGAATGACTGCAATCGTGTCTGTCATGCCGGTACCTGCGAAGTGGCCCGAAAAGAGGGTATCGATCCGTCGAAATCGCCTGGCCTGCCGTCCCGTCCGCTGGTCGAATGTCAGCCGTCGACGTAGGGCAGGCCGGCCGCCGTATCGGAGATGGCCTGCTGGTTGGCCTTCATCAGGGCCGTCGTGTCCCAGATGCCGTCGACGAGGGCCTTCCGCTGGCCCTCGTCGACCGTCACGTCGACCGTCTTGCCGTCGTAGGTAACGGTCTCGGCCGCGACGTCGATGTCGATCTCGGCGTCGGGGTTCTCGTCGACGAAGTCCTGCAGTGCCTCGACGGTCTCCTGGTCGGCGGTGACCGTCGGCATCCCGAGTGCGAGACAGTTGCCCGCGAAGATCTCGGCGAAGGACTCGCCGATGAACGCGTCGATGCCCCAGCGCATGAGGGCCTGCGGGGCGTGCTCCCGGGAGGAGCCACAGCCGAAGTTCGCGTTGACGACCATGACGTTGGCGTCCTGGAACCGCTCCTCGTTGAGCGGGTGGTCCTTCTCGTTGTCCTCCTCGTCGAAGCGCTGGTCGAAGAAGGAGAACTCCCCGAGGCCGTCGAAGGTGACGACCTTCATGAACCGCGCGGGGATGATCTGGTCGGTGTCGATGTCGTTCCCGCGGATGGGGACGCCGCTCCCGGAGACCGCCTTCACTTCGGGGATCTCGACTTCGTCGCCACCGTCAGTTCGCGGTTCCCTGCGGTCACCGCTCACTCGTTCCGAGGACTCGCTTCGCTCGTCCTCGCGCGTCATACGGAGACCACCTCTTCCAGGTCGCGCACGTCAGTCACTTCCCCAGTGACCGCCGCGGCGGCGACCATCTGCGGATTCATCAGGACCGTCCGGCCGTCCTTCGAGCCCTGGCGGCCGACGAAGTTCCGGTTCGAGGAGGAGGCACACGCCTCGTCGCCCTCGAGCTGGTCTTCGTTCATGCCCAGACACATCGAACAGCCGGCGTTACGCCAGTCGAAGCCGGCTTCCTCGAAAATGTCTTTCAGGCCCTCCTCCTCGGCGGCGCGCTGGACGCGCTGGCTGCCGGGGACGACGAACGCGCGCACGTCGTCGGGGACCTGTCGGCCCTCGACGATCTTCGCACCGCGTCGCAGGTCGGGCAGGCGAGCGTTGGTACAGGAGCCCAGGAACGCCACGTCGATGTCGTAGCCCTCCATGGTGTCGCCGGGTTCGACGCGCATGTGCTCCTGGGCGCGTCGAGCCGTGTCCTGCTTCTCCGGGGGCAGGTCCTCCGGGGCCGGAATGGGCTGGGTGACGCCGACGCCCTGGCCGGGCGTGGTACCCCAGGTGACGACGGGCTCCAGTTCGCCCGCGTCGATGGTGACGACGTCGTCGTACTCGGCGTCCTCGTCGCTGCGGATGGACTCCCAGTAGGGCTTGAGCTCCTCGAACTTCCCGGGATTCTCCTGGAAGTAGTCCGTCTGCTCCAGCCACTCGTAGGTGGTCTCGTCTGGGTTGACATAGCCCGCGCGAGCGCCGCCCTCGATGGACATGTTACAGATGGACATCCGCCCTTCCATGCCCAGGTCCTCGATGGCCTCGCCGGCGTACTCGTAGACGTAGCCGACGCCGCCCTCGGTGCCCAACCGGCGGATGATCTCCAGGATGATGTCCTTGGCCTCGACGCCCTCGCCGAGTTCGCCGTCGACCTGGATCTTCCGCACTTTCTGCTTCTCCATCGCGATGGTCTGGGTCGCCAGCACGTCGCGGATCTGGCTGGTCCCGATCCCGAACGCGAGCGCGCCGAACGCGCCGTGCGTGGAGGTGTGGCTGTCGCCGCAGACGATGGTCTTTCCGGGCTGGGTCAGCCCCTGCTCCGGGCCGATGACGTGGACGATGCCCTGCTCGCCGGTGTCGGGCGAGAGGAACTCGATGCCCGCGTCGCGGACGTTCTCTTCGAGTTCGGCCATCATCTCCTCGGCCGCGTCGTCGCTGTAGGGCCGGGACTGGTCGGCCGTGGGAACGATGTGGTCCACGGTCGCGAGCGTCAGGTCCGGTCGGGCGACCTCCAGGTCCCGCTCCTGGAGCATGCCGAACGCCTGCGGGCTCGTGACCTCGTGGATGAGGTGCAGGCCCACGAACAGCTGATCCTGCCCGTTCGGCAGCGTGGTTACCTTGTGATTCTCCCAGACCTTGTCGTACAGTGTGCCTCGACTCATTTTGTGTCGGATCGTCCCTCCGTGCCGCGCTCGAAGACGCGGTCGACGCCCTCGCCGTGGGGCGGCGTGTGGTCCACGTCGCGCATCTCAGTCATCCGCGCGCACCTCCTCCTGTTCGGCCTCCTCGGCGTCCTCCTCGGCCTGCCAGTCGAACAGTTCGCGGAGCCGTGCCCCGACCTCCTCGATCTGGTGGTTCTCTTCTGCCTCCCGAAGCTGTTTGTACGAGGGCCGGTGGGCCTGATTCTCGGCGATCCACTCGCGAGCGAAGGTGCCCTCCTGGACCTCTTCGAGGATCTGTTCCATCCCCTCGCGGTTGATGACGTCTTCGCCGCGCGTGAGACCGCCGTACTCCGCGGTGTCGGAGACGGAGTTCCACATCTCCATGTGGCCGCCTTCGTACATCAGATCGACGATGAGCTTCAGTTCGTTCAGACACTCGAAGTAGGCCATCTCCGGGGAGTAGCCCGCGTCGACGAGCGTCTCGAAACCGGCCTTCACGAGGTCGGTCACGCCGCCACAGAGGACGGCCTGTTCGCCGAACAGGTCTGTCTCGGTCTCCTCGCGGAACGTCGTCTGGATGGTGCCGGCACGCGTACAGCCGATTGCTTTCGCGTAGGCCAGGCCCTCTTCCTTCGCGTCGCCCGTCGCGTCCTGGCAGATGGCCAGCAGACCGGGCGTCCCTTCGCCTTTCTCGTAGTTACGGCGGACCAGGTGACCCGGCGACTTGGGCGCGACCATCGTGACGTCCACGTCTTCCGGGGGCTCGATCTGGCCGTAGTGGATGTTGAACCCGTGGGCGAACTGGAGCGTGTCGCCCGCGTCGAGTTCGTCCCGGATCTCCTCGAACACCGCGGGCTGCACGGTGTCGGGGACCAGCATCTTCACGATATCCGCGCGGGCGGCGGCCTCGACGGGCGTCGCGACCTCCAGCCCCTCGTCCTCGGCGGCCGCCCGAGAGGCGGAACTCTCGCGGAGGCCGACGACGACGTCGACCCCGCTGTCGTGAAGGTTCAGCGCGTGTGCGTGGCCCTGGCTACCGTAGCCCAGCACGGCCACGGTCTTGTCGTCGATGTGTGATACGTCCGCGTCCTCGTCGTAGTAGATCTCGGTGGTGAATTCGTCAGTCATCGTCGGCTGGTGTCTCCGTCTCCGCAGTCAGTTTCACTGTCTCTTCGACCTCGGCGGTCTGCTGTTCGCCCCGTGAGAGCGCCGCGTAGCCGGTCCGGACGATCTCGCGGATGCCGAACTGCTTGTACGCGTCGATGGCGTCGTCGATCTTCTGGACGTTGCCCGTGATCTCGACCGTGATCGTCCGCGGCCCGGCGTCAAGCGTCT
This sequence comes from Halorientalis sp. LT38, assembly GCF_037031225.1. Lineage (NCBI taxonomy): Archaea > Methanobacteriati > Methanobacteriota > Halobacteria > Halobacteriales > Haloarculaceae > Halorientalis > Halorientalis halophila. The sequence continues at coordinate 279,531 of NZ_JAYEZN010000001.1, forward strand.
CACCGCCGTACATCTCGGTGATCGCGTGGACCTTGTCCGGCTCGTCGCCGTTTACCTTCACGATCACCAGTTCGCGCTGGATCGAATCGTGATCCAGTTCCCGCACCGAGACCACGGGGATGAGCTTCCGCAGCTGCTTTTTGGCCTGCTGGATCCCCGGCCGCGTCTCCTCGATGACGATCGTCATCCGGGCGCGGCTCTCGTCGACCGTCGTGCCGACGGTGAGACTCTCGATGTTGAACTGCCGCCGGCTGAACAGGCCGGAGACCTCCGCCAGCACGCCCGGCTGGTGTTCGACCAGCGCCGACAGCACGGCGCGGCGCGGCTCGTGTCTGGCCTCGGCTTCGGGGTCGATGCGAATACCGTCCTCGTTGCGCCGGCCCTCGGGACGCATCCGTTCGCCCGGGCCCGGCCCTGGGAGTTTTCCTGTCATCGTTAGATCTCGTCCAGATCGGCTTCCGAGAGCGCGAACAGGCTGTTGTCACCGCCGCTGGGCACCATCGGATACACGTTCTCTTCGGGGTCGATGATCGCGTCGACGACCGACGGGCCGTCGTACTCCATCGCGGCCTCGATGACCTCGTCGACCTCTTCGTAGTCCTCCAGCCGGAAGCCGCGAGCGCCGTAGGCCTCCGCCAGCTTGTCGAACTCCGGAACCCACGGGTACTCCGAGGCCATGTGCCGGCCTTCGTAGAAGCCGTCCTGCCACTGGCGAACCATCCCGATCGCTTCGTTGTTCAGGACGACGATGGTGATGTCGAGGTTCTCCCGCACCGCCACCGACAGTTCCTGACTCGTCATCAGGAAGGAACCGTCGCCCTCGAAGGCGACGACCTCGCGGTCCGGCTCCGCGATCTTCGCGCCGATGGCCGCGGGGAACCCGTAGCCCATCGTCCCCAGACCGTGGGAGGTGACCCACGTCCGGGGTTCGGTCCAGGTCCAGTACTGCCAGGCCCACATCTGGTGCTGGCCGACGCCCGCCGTGACGATCGTGTCGTCCGGCATCGCCTCGTCGAACTGCTCGACGACGTACTGGGGCTTGAGCGGGCGATCCTCGGGCATCTCGTAGTCAAGCGGGTACTCGTCCTTCCAGGTCTGGCACTGCTCGCGCCAGGCCTCGGCCTCGGGGGAGTCGGTCATCGCGTCGCCCAGCTGGTCGAGCACCGCCTTCGCGTCGCCCAGCAGGGGGTAGTCGGCCTCGATGTTCTTGCTGATCTCGGCCGGGTCGATGTCCACGTGGACGACGTCGGCGTCCGGCGCGAACGTCTTCACGTCGCCGGTCAGCCGGTCGTCGAAGCGCGTCCCGATGGCCAGCATGCAGTCGGTCAGCGTGATGGCCATGTTGGCGTAGCCGGTGCCGTGCATTCCGGCGATGCCCATCGACAGCTCGTGGGTCTGGTCGAAGGCACCGGTGCCCGGCATCGTCGTCATGACCGGAATCTCGTGTTTCTTGGCGAACGCGCGCAACTCGTCGCTCGCGTTGGCCTTGATGACGCCGCCGCCGGCCAGGATCACAGGTTTATCGGCGTCGGAGATCACGTCGGCCGCCTCGGAGACGGCGTCTTCGTCGGCCTTCTCCGGCGGGTTGTACGTGTCCGGGGTCTCCGGCTTGCCCGGTTCCACGTCGGTCTCGGGCTGGGTCACGTCCTTCGGCAGGTCGACCAGCGTCGGGCCCTGACGGCCCTCGTCGGCCAGCGCGTAGGCCGTGCTCACGTCGTCGCCCACCTCGTCCGGCGAAGCGGCGAAGTGGTTGTACTTGGTGATCGGCTGGGTGACGCCGATGGTGTCGGTCTCCTGGAAGGCGTCGTTGCCCACCAGGTCCGTCGGCACCTGCCCCGTCAGGGCGATCAGCGGGTCCGAGTCCATGCTGGCGTCCGCGATGCCGGTCACGAGGTTCGTCGCGCCCGGGCCAGAGGTCGCCATGCAGACCCCCGGATCGCCGGTGACGATGCCGTATGCGTCGGCGGCGTGGACCGCGCCCTGCTCGTGGGCCATCGTGACGTGAGTCATGTCCGTCTCGCTGTAGAGCGCGTCGTAGACGGGCATGATCGCCCCGCCCTGGACGCCGAACAGGTAGTCGACGCCGGCGTTCTTCAGCGCCGCGACGACGGCGTCCGCGCCGTTCTCGATCGGTTCGACGTGGCTCTCGCCCTCGGGCTGGCCGGGTTTCTCGTCGGTCGCTTCCGCCTCGACTTCGTCCGCGTGCGGTGTCTGTGCGCTATCGCTCATGTCGATTCCTCCGTCGTGTCCGCGTGGTGTGTGGTCGTTGCATGTGTGGCCTCCGGAAATCTATCGGCTGTACCGCAGAATCGGAGTTGTGGCAGGTTGCAGGGGCTATACGGCCCCTACGATACCCGCGAGAATCACGAGCGCGCGGCTGGTGAACGGATCGGATCCGGTCCCGAGCGGCGCGGTCATCGTGTGCCGAAATCTCCCGGCCAGCAGTATAACTCTTCCGAGTCGTGGCGGGCTGTACCGGCCGCTGGCGAACGCTTGCGTCCGAAGCGGAGGTCATCTCAGACCCTGACCTCCTCCTCGGTGACGCCGACTTCGCGGGCGAACTTCTCCAGCACGTCCATGGTGACCCGCTTTTTCTCGGCGCCGTAGTCCTTGACGCGGCGGGTGACCTCGCGGACCTCGTCCTCCGAGGGATCGAACCCGGCGTCGATCAGCCGCTCCCTGACGGAGTGCTGGCCGGTGTGTTTCCCGAGGACGAGTTCGCGCTCGGCGCCCACCATCTCCGGCGTCATGACCCCCGGCTCGAACGTGTCCGAGTTCTCGATGACGCCAGCGGCGTGGATGCCGCTCTCGTGTGAGAAGGCGTTCTCGCCGACGACCGGCTTGTTCGCCGGCACCGGGATCGACGACCGGTCCTCTACGAGCCGCGACAGCTCGGTGATCCGGGTCGTGTCGATCCGCGTGTCGACGTCGTACAGACTCTCGAGGGCCATCACGACCTCCTCGTAGGCCGCGTTGCCCGCCCGCTCGCCGATCCCGTTGACCGACACCTGCGACTGGCTCGCGCCAGCTTCGAAGCCCGACAGCGCGTTCGCTGCCGCCAGCCCGAAGTCGTCGTGTGTGTGGACGTCCACGCGCGCGTCGATCGCGTCGACGACGTTCCCGACCATGTCGTAGAACCGCCGCGGGGTCGCGACGCCGCAGGTGTCCGGAATGTTCACCCAGTCGGCGCCGGCCTCGTCGGCGGCCTGGACGACCTCGATCAGGAAGTCCTCGTCCGTTCGCGTGGCGTCCATCGGCGAGAACATGCACTCGACGCCGGCCTCCGTCACGCGCTCGACGGACTCGACGGCGGCCGCCTTGGCCTCCGCGCGAGTGGCGTGCATGGAGTCTTCAAGCTGGACGTCGCTGGTGGACACGAACACGTGTACCAGGTCGACGCCGCTGTCGAGTGCAGCCTCGACGTCCTCGTCGACCACGCGCGCCAGCCCACAGACCTCGCTGTTCTGTGCGGACTCGGCGATGTCGCGAACGGCCTCGAACTCGGCGTCCGAGTTGACCGGGAACCCCGCCTCGATGACGTGGGTGCCCATGTCGTCCAGCACGGCCGCTATCTCGCGTTTGTCTTCGTACGAGAACGACGTGCGTGGCGACTGTTCACCGTCGCGCAGCGTGGTGTCGAAAATGCGTGCTTCTGTTATCTCAGAAGTGGAATCCAGTGTGCCCTGGAAGAACTCGATCCGCCGGGGATCCCGACGTGCCCTCTGTATCGTTGGACATTGTAGCACTTGGTTCAAAGCCGCGTATCATATATAAACCTGTCCGTGTCCCGGCGATTTCCGCCCCCGTCTCGGGAGGATTTTTGAACGAAGCGGCAGAACTGACGGCCATGTCCCCCGTCCCGCGCCCCCTCGTCCTCCTCCGGCGGTACGCGCTCGTGCTGGAACTGGCGGGGACGGCCACAGCCCTCCTCGCCCTCTGGAACTTCACAGCCCTCCTCGCCCTCTGGAACTTCACAGCCCGCTCCAAGGACGCCCTGCTCGGGGCCGGCGTCGGGATCACCGCGGCCACGGTGTGGCCGTACGTCCGCCGCCGCTACGGGGTCAACCGAGGCTGGGGGAAACTACCCGTCGGCCTCGCCCTGGCCGGGCTCGGCGTGTTCACGTTCACCTTCGCGGACGGGGCCATCCTCCTGCAGCTCGCCTTCGTCCTCGTCGGCGGCTGGCTCGCCCTCGACGGCGCGTACGACCTGCGGTCGGGGGCCGGTCGGACCCGACGGGGCGAACCCGGGCCGATGGACCGGTTCGGCGACGCTGCCATCGTCGGGCAGGCGCTCGAAGACGGTCCCCGCGCAGCCGCGGAACTCGAAGCCGAAGTGGACCTTCCACGCTCGCGCATCGACGAAGCGCTCGACACGCTCCAGGAGGCGAACGTCGTCGAGAAACGCGGCGACCAGTACGAGGCGACGCACGAGGATCGACGTATCACCGACGCGCTCCGGGACGTCCCGGGCCGAACGAGAGAGCGCGTAGACGGCGTCCTCGGTCGTATCCGCCGACCCTTCCGGCTGTTCGGCTGACGCGGGCGTGTCGACATGGCGAGGATTTTTGCCGACCGGGTGCGAGGGACCCGGTATGAGCGATTTCGACCTCGACCTGCAGGCGGTCGAGGACCAGATGGACGACGAGGAGGGCGAGGGCCGGCGAATCGTGCTCGGCATCCTCGACGGGTCCACGGCCGACGAGGAGTGGGTCGCCGCCGTGGACGGGGGCGCGGTCCTCGCGCTCTCGGTGGAAGGCGACGTGAACGAACTGGCCGCCGGCTTCGCCCGCCAGGTCACCGAACTGGGTGGCGAACTGATGCGCTTCCGGGACTTCCTGCTCGTGACGCCCCCCGGCGTCGTCATCGACACCGAACGACTCTGAACCGGTTGCCGGCCGGCGCCTCTCTATGCGACGGAGCCACGACCTGCTATCTTCTCGACAGGGCTACCGCTCGGGAGTGAGTCGTCGATAAAATATCTGGGTCCGTCCCGATCGCCGGAGGCGACCGAGGGACGGTGTTACTTGCGGACGAGGTTCGTCGCGCGGGGGCCTTTGTCGGCCTGTTCGATGTCGAACTCGACTTCCGTTCCCTCTTCGAGGTCCGGGCCGCCGACGTCCTCCATGTGGAAGAAGACGTCCTCGTCGTCGTCCACGTCGTCGTCGTCAGTCTCGATGAATCCGTAGCCGCCTGTGTCGTTGAAGAAATCAACCGTACCGTTTGCCATTACACCCTACCTACCCCCGAGTGGGGGATAACCCTTCCGAGGGTCGAGGTACCACGACCCCCGGCCGGAGATCGGCGGCTCGTCGCTTCCCGTGTCAAAGTTTGACACAGGGGGCAGGTATTTAGCAGCCGAGTGCCTCGTCCGAGAAGCATCGCCATGAAACCGTGCCACAGCTGTCAGGCGGTCATCGACGAGTACGTCCTGGACAAACAACTCGAACCCCTGCGTGAGCTCACAGTCGACGACTTCAACGTCTGTGCGGACTGTGCGACCGTGGTCGCGGACGCGTGCGTGGACTGCGGCGGCGCGGTCTACGTTCCCCGGAGCGAGTCGGGCACTCCGGACCGGTGTCCGGCGTGTCGGTCGGACCACATCGAGCGGACCGGCCGGGACCCCGGCTGGCACGCCGGTCCGACGACGACCTGACCGGCGACGCGCGTCGCCGTGGCGCTGTCATCCGCCGACTCGCCGACGGACGATCCGTCGGCCGGGTCGAGACGGCCCGTGCGAACCTGTTCTGCGAGAACCGTCTCTTTCACCGTCAGCGAAGCGTCAACTGGTGCCCGTCGGGATCCTCGATCCGGACGCCGTCGTCCAGTTCCGTTATCGACCGTGCCCGGTCGGCCACCGCGTCGACGGCAGCCGCCGGATTCTCCGCCCCCAGTCCCACGTCCACGTGGACGCCGCCGCGGCCGTCCGCGAGGCCCAGCTGGGGCTCCCACAGCTCGAAGTCGAAGGGGCCGGCCGTCAGGCGAACGCGCTTGCGGTCGTCGCCCCGCCCCATGAGGTCCAGCCCGAGGTCGCGGTAGAACGATTCGGCCCGCTCGAGGTCGGCCACCTCGAACACGACCTCGAAGATGCCGGTGATGCCGTCCGCCGGGACGTCGTCCATCTCGCGGTCGGCGGCTTCGCCGCCTCCGTTCCGAGACGCCTTCGGCGTCTCGCGTTGCCCGATCTCCACGCAGTTGCCCTCCACGTCGTAGAAGTACAGCGACTTCGCGTCGCCGAACTGGTGTTCGACGAGGTCGAAGGACTCCGAGAGCCGGTCCCACCAGCCGTCGTACGCGCTGGGCGGCGTCGAGAAGGCGTAGTGGGTGTGGACGCCGCCGCGCGGAACGGCAGTGGGGCGCCGGAGGAGCAGGTCGGTGTCCCCCGCCGCCAGCGCGACCTCCCCCTCGCTCTCCCGACGTACGTCGAGGTCGAGGAACGACTCGTAGAACGACTGCGCGCGGTCGAGGTACTTGGCTTCGAGCGCCAGCCACCGCAGGTCGGTGAGCATACGCCACCTTGGCTCCGTCCGGTCTTAACGGTGGGCGACGTCGCTGGACCGAGAGATCACGACTCGCCCGGGCGGTTAACACTGGTAGCCAACGGGCTGCGTTTCGTTGCCAGTTTACGGTTCTTTTTGGGCTCGGACCCCATAGGCCGTCCACATGCCGATGAAAGGCTCGGGGGCGGCCACGGAGTACCGGGAGATCGACCGTCGCGAACACGGCGTCGGCTGGCTCGCCTACCCGAACGAGCGGATGCAGCGTGCCAGTCACGCCTTCGAGGTGGACGGCGACGTGTGGGTCGTCGATCCGGTCGACGTCGAGGGACTGGACGAGTTGCTCGCCGAGTTCGGCGAGGTCGCGGGCGTCCTGACGCTGCTTGATCGACACAAACGCGACTCGGCGGCGATCGCGAATCGCCACGACGTGGCGGTCCACGTCCCAGACTGGATGGACGGCGTCGCCGAGGAACTGGACGCACCGGTCGAGCGGATCCACGTCGAACTCGACGACACGGGGGTCGGCGTGCACAAACTCGTCGACAACCGGTTCTGGCAGGAAGCGGTCGTCTCGATCGAGGAGCAGGACACGCTGATCGTCCCCGAATCGGTCGGCACGGCGAGTTACTTCCTGTCGGCGACCGAAAAGCTGGGCGTCCACCCCATGCTGCGGCTGAAACCGCCGACGAAGCTCCGGCGGTTCTCCCCTGACCGCGTCCTCGTCGGCCACGGCGCCGGCGTCCACGAAGACGCGGCCGAACACCTCCACGAGGCCGTCTCCGGCTCCCGGTCGCGGACGCCGGCGCTGTACGCGAAGATCGGCAAGGAACTGGTCCTCGGGTGAGCTACGCGGTGGCGATCTCGACGTCGTCGAGATAGGTGTTCTCCCACTCGCGACGGTCGCTGATCGCCTCCGTGCCGGTGTCGGTCAGTTCGTAGGAGTTCGTCCGGCGGTCGATCTGTCCCTTGTCGACGAACCCACGCTCGACCAGATCGTCGAGGTTCGGATAGAGTCGTCCGTGGTTGACCTCACCTTCGTAGTAGTCCTCGAGTTCCGCTTTGATGGCCAGTCCGTAGGCCTCGTCGAGGCCGGCCAGGACGTACAACACGTCGCGCTGGAACGCGGTCAGGTCGTGCATCGTCGGTAATCGTTCCGTTCTGACGGAGAAAAACGTGTTGGCAGGGAGACACCATCTTCCAGTCGATTGGTAGCGGGTTCCCTGTCGCCCGCCCGCGCTCGCCCCGCTACCACGGTCCGGCGATGCAGTTAAACCGCCGTATCCAGAACGTCCACCATGGTCTACATTACGCGGGGGCTGGCCGAGACGTTGCTCAGGCTGGGCGAAGAGCGCGACCCGGATTCGGTCACCATCCGGCTCTCGGTGACCCGCGCCGGGGACCTCGACGGCGCCGACCTCCCGCCGGAGCTCCCCGTGTTCACGCACTTCTACATGCCGGAGGCGGGCGGATCGGTCCGCGCCGTGTTCGGCATAGACCTCGGGACGCCCGCCGGCCAGACCCAGGGGGTGTTCGTCTCGCACCCGGTCGGGGAACTGTCCATCTCGGAGCGCGACGACCTCGCCGAGGTCGTCTTCGTCGGCGTGCCGCCGTGGGACGAGGCCTCCTTCGCTGCCTTCGACCGGAGTGGCGACCGGGAGGACCTGACCGTCGTCGACGCCGAACCGCCGGAGGAGACGGTCGCCTAGTCCAGATAGCCCAGGTCCTGGAGCTGTTCGGTGATCTCCTGGAACTCCGATTCGGTGAGCTCCCCGCGTTTCTCGTGCTGGATGACGATGCTTCGGAGGAGGAATCGCACGAGGTCGCTCGTGCTCGAGAAGCTGGTGCCTTCGATGGTCTCCTCGACGCGCTCGGCGAGGTCCTGGGGGATCGAGACGGTGGTGTAGTCGGTCATACACGCAGGCAGGGCCACCGGCCGGATAGGGGTTGTGTTGTCGACGGTCCGCCGGGGAGGCTCCCGCTGCACGGATGCGCCCCGACGAGCGCCGAGGGATAGGGTTTTCGGGGCTGGAATCGATAGTGGGGTACGATGGGAGTTCGGCCACCACAACAGGACGACGACGAACCGGATGCCATCGCATTCGGCATCGCGGCGCTGGACGCCCGGCTCTCCGAGACCGGGGTGTCGTTCCCGGCCGATAGAGACACCCTGGTCGCGGCGCTCGGCGACCGGAAGATCCCCTACAACGCGGCCGGCAACGAGGTCGCCATCGGCGAGGTGATCGACCGCGCCGGCCGGGAGACCTTCGAGTCCGAACAGGAACTGCTCAACGTCCTCCACCCCGTGTTCGAGGACATGCGCGAGTCCGCCTCCTCGAGCGTCATCATGCAACTGCGCGCGCTGGTCCCCTTCTAGCTCGACGCCCGTTCTATCGATCGCCGGTCGAGGCCACTTCGTCCGGTTCGGCGTCGGCCTCCGTCTCGACGGCGGAGGGGCGCTCCGACACCGGTTCGGCGCCGGCGCCCGAGTCGTCTCCGCCCAGCTGTTCGGCCAGATCCTCCAGTCGGCGGGTCTGTTCGCGGTTCAGCGTGACGATCATGTCCGAGAGGACGCCGAAGATCAGTAGCTGAATGCCGACGATGATCGTGAACACGCTCACGATGGCGATGACCTCGTGGGAGGTCCGGGGCGGGACGAACCAGTCGTAGGCGACGTAGGCCCCGAGGACGACGCCGACGAGCGAACTGAGCGTGCCGACGCTCCCGAAGTAAAAGAGCGGGTTGTTGGTCTTGGCCATCCGGTAGAGCGTGAGGATGATCGTCGCGCCGTCGCGGAACGGGTGGAGGTTCGTCTCCGAGTCGTCGGGACGTGCCTCGTAGCGGATCGGGACGACCTCGGTCCGGACGCCGTGTTTGACGCACTCGACGGCCATCTCCGTCTCGATGCCGAAGCCCGAGGCGGTGAGCGAGAGGCGTTCGGCCGACTCGAGTGTAAACGCGCGATACCCGCTCAGGATGTCCGCCAGGTCGCGGCCGTGGATCCAGCGGAACGCGCGGTTGATGACGCGGTTGCCGGTCTGGTTGAGCCGCGACATCGCCCCCGCTTCCATGTCGGCGAAGCGGTCGCCGATGACGTGTTCGGCGCGCCCCTCGAACAGCGGTTCGAGCATCGCGTCGGCGTCCTCCGCCCTGTAGGTGTCGTCGCCGTCGAGCATCAGGACGTAGGGGGCCTCGACGTGCCGGAGGGCTTCTCGGACGGCCTGGCCCTTCCCCGATCCGGACTGCCGGATCACGCGAGCGCCGTGCTCGCGGGCGATGTCGCGGGTCCCGTCGGTGGAGTCGCCGTCGACGACCAGCAGGTTCTCGAACCCGTGCTCGGAGAACGACTCGAGCACCGTGGCGATGGTCTCTGCCTCGTTCAGCGTCGGCACGAGTACACAGACCTCCGAGCGATCGGGCATCGTCGCCCACTCCTCACGGCGAGCGCAAAAAGGTACGGTTCCCGACGCGGACCCGTCCCCCGACGGTCAGTCCTCGTCGCGTTTCTCGCTCATGTGCTCCCACATCTCGGTACACCCGCACCCGTCGGTCACGTCCTGTAGATGCTCGTCCGCGTCGTCCGGCGTCCGGTTGTCCGACATGGTTACTCAGACTCTGAGTAACTCTATACGCAAGCAGCATTAAATACCTTTCGGCGGGTTTACAAGGCCGGCCGGCCAATTCGGCCGACATGAGCGACGAAGCGGCGGGCCTGCTGGATCGGCTCGGCCTCACCGAGTACGAGGCGACGGCCCTGCGGGAGCTGTTGACCCTGGGGCGAACCACGGCCCCGAACCTGGCCGAAGCGACGGGCATCCCGAAAGCGCGGATCTACGGCGTGCTCGACGCGCTGTCGGACCGTGGGTTCATCAAGACGATTCCCGGCCGACCGAAGGAGTACCAGCCAAAGCCCCCGGACGAAATCCTCGATCGCGCGCGGGAGAATCGCCGCCAGGAGTTCGAGCAGTTCGCCCAGGAGATCGAAGACCTCCGCGAGTCGTTCCTGGCGGAGTTCGGACCGCGCTTCGAGCGCGCGAGCGAGGATATCACCCCCACCGAGGAGCTGTTCCACGTCGTCGACGTCGGCCAGCCCAGCGAGCGCGAGACTCGCCAGCTCTACGGCGACGCCGCGGAGCGAATCAGCGTCATCACCAAGAGTTTCGAGTACTTCGGCTCGGTCCGGCCGGCCTTCGAGGACGCCATCGACCGGGGGATAGACGTCGACGCGCTCTTTCTCCACCCCGACCTGCTGGAGCCGGAGAATCGACCGATCCAGTCGGAGATGGTCGAGCGGATGCGGGAGTCGTATCCCGCCGTGGACCTGCGGTTCAGCGAAGAACCGCTCCCCTGGCGCGGCACCGTCGCCGACCCGAGCATGGACTACGAGACCGGGCGGGCGATCATCCTCGTCGAGGAGAAGGAGGTGCCGCTGCACATGCGCCAGGCCGCGATCACCGACAACGGGTCGTTCGTCGCCGGCCTCTCCCGGTACTTCGAACTGGTCTGGGAACACGAGAGCGTCCCGCCGACGGATCTCTGAGGACGACACCCCTCAGAGCGTGACGTTCTGCCTGACAGTGGTTCGAAACCGGGCCGAGAGGACGACCAGGACGGCGAAGTACACCGCCGCGCCGACGGAGACGAGCAGGATCGCCTCGACCAGTCCGCGCTGGGAGAGCTCCAGCACCACGTCACGGACCGGGAACAGGACGCCAGCCATGACGAGCGCGGCGAGCAACTGTCGAGCGAGTTCGCCCCACGGGATCGGGAAGGCGACGAAGCCCGTCAGCGCGTAGTAAGCGATCACGAGGCTGATGAGGGCAGCTGTGGCCGTCCCGACCGCGGCGCCGATCCAGCCGTAGAGAGAGACGAGCGCGACGTTGAGCACGACGTTGGCGGCGACGAAGACGAGGTTGATCCGGAAGGCCACGTCGGGCTCGTTGATCGCGTTCAGCGTCATGATGAACTGGGCCCCGTAGGCGTATATCAGCCTCGCGAGCACGAGGATCGCGAGGACGGTCGCGGCCCGCTGGAACTCCTGTCCGTAGAGCCCGAGGACGGACTCGCCGACGACGAGGACGCCGACGAACCCGGGGATCAGAAAGAGACCTGTGTAGGCCAGACCGTTGCCGAGGAGTTCGCCCACGGCGTCGCGCTCGTCAGAACTGTCGAGTTCACTGATCGTCGGGAAAAGCGACTCGGAGATGGAGTTGCCGAAGATGGCGAGCAGCGAGGCGAGGTTCCACGCCACCTCGTAGTAGCCGATAAGACTGGAGCCGACGAACACGCCCAGAACCACCGTGTCCATCGCCGAGAAGGACCGCTGCTCGATCCCTGACAACCAGGAGTACTTGGTGAACCCGAGCACACTCTCCAAGTGCTCACGGGAGGGAAGCCGGGGTCGGGTCGACAGCAGCAGGAGGCCGGCGAGGATCGCCACGACCGCGCCGGCGACGTAGCCCCAGACGAGGCCGGCGACGCCGCCACCGATGATCCCGAGGAAGACCACGGCGAGTTGCACGCCGCTCCGGACCACTCGGTCGATCGGTCGGAGCAGTGCGGCGTAGTGGACCTTCTGCTCACCGTGGAGCGTCGAGGAGACGAGCGAGAACGCGAGGACGGCGGCCAGCGCGACGATCAACAGCAGCGTCCCCTCGAACCCGAGGTAGTCGTCGAGGTACGGGCGGCCCGCGATGAGGAGGGCGACGACCACGGCGTACAGCGCCCCCTGGATCAGGATGCCGGCGCCGAGGTAACGGTCACCATCGCCGACCTCGCTCACCCGCTTGATGACCGCCTGGTGGAGACCGGAGCCGAAGCCCGTCCGCAACCAGACGAGGACGGCGATGAAGAGGGCGTAGGTCCCGAGGGTGGCGCTGCCGAGCTCGCGGGCGATATACAGCGTCGCGACGAAGCCCGCGAGCGAGGCGAGCATCTCGGACCCGAAGTGAACCACCGAGGTCTGGCCGATTCGCACAGGTCACTTGGCACGGGCCTCCGTAATAAGCGTCGTGAAACATCCGACCGGACGGTTCCCCACCGCGGTTCCCAGGCGATCACCCGACCCGCCGAACCAGCGATCGGAGCCGGGCGGCGACGTCCGTCACCTCGAAGGCGACCGTCGAGGCGGGGAGACAGGCGTCGAGTCGCGGGATCGCGAGCGGGTTCGGCGAGGGACCGACGAGTGACGGCTCGGAGGTGACGGCGATTTCGTGGGTCTCGGCGACCACTTCCGCCGCGCGCTCGTCGAACCCTCCGTAGGGGTAGCTGAAGCAGTCGACTGCCACGTCGAGGCGGTCTTCGAGCCACTCCTTCGCGTCCAGGATCTCGGCTGCCACGGCGCCCCGGTCGGGCAACTCCGCGAGGTTGGCGTGGGAGAACGTGTGGTTCCCGATCGTATAACGGTCCTGGGCGGCGATCTCCTGGAGCTGGTCGGTCGTCAGCGATACATCGTGTGCCGCCGCGCCGAGGTCGTGGCGCTCCCGTAACCGATCGAGATTCTCGTCGTCGACGAACGCGGAATTGACGAAAAGCGTCGCCGGCGCGTCGAACTCCGAAAGGACCGGGAGGGCGTGTTCGTAGACGTTCCGGAAGCCGTCGTCGAACGTGATCGCGACGCGTTTCGTCGACGTTTCGGTCGTCGCCAGCGTCTCCAGGTCGACGAGTTCGTACCGGGCCGCGATCCGACGGATCTGGTCGCGGAACACGTGCACCGGGACGTCCCAGCGGTAGTCGATGCCTGGGACGCCGCCGACGGAGTGGTAGAGGAGCACCGCGTCACGACGGTTTCCGAACAGTGACGCGAATCGGGTGCGCTGTTCGAGAGACGCTAGCGCGTGCCAGGCCCCGGGCCGGGACTCGGGCCACGACCGCGAATCGGCGGACTCGGCGAACGGGGCCGGAACTGGCGTCACGGGTCGATTTCGGCAGGATGGCCACATAATTCTTCGGTCGGCGAGGGTCCGGACGACGTCCTGCCCCCATCGTCCGCCGAGCGTTCCATCAGGGAGGAATGTAGGTCGTGTTTAGGTAATCAATTCGTGCCGACTGGGGTGTGCGAGCAGAACCACATGCTTCCAGAGGAGGGTGATCGAGAGTGTTCCCAGCCCAAGCGGGCAAACGACTCACCTGTTCCGTGATTTAGGACGTATGGGCGTCGACGATACGCGAGAACCGCTGGAACTGACGATCGACGGTACACTGCTCGGCATTCTTCACCGCCGCGGTGGCTAACTCGTTCTGTCGATCGGAGGATTCCACGATAGCGGCCACAGTCGTAGCGAGGTCGGCGCCGTTGGAGTAGGACAGCGCCGCGCCATCCAACTCGTCGGGAATAGAGTAACGGTCCGGAAGAATCATGGGACAGGGGTGCATGAGCACGTCGAAGAGGACGCCGGAGTTCCAGGTCAGCCCCCAACGTTCAGCTCGTTCACCCTCGTCCTTGGAAATCGGATTGAGCAGGAGATCCGACCCCTGAAAGACTTCCGCGTAGGTGTCGGTCTCGATCCATTCTGTGAAATACTGGACATCGTAGCCCCGGTCCGCGAGATCTGCTGCCCGTTCAACGATCCGCTCGCCATAATCACCTTGCGGCCGACCCAATAACGTAAGTCGGATATCGTCACCGAATGTAGGAAGCAGTTCGGTACCAAATGCGTCCAAGACGACATCGTAGTCGCGACGATCGACGATGCTCCCTGGGATAGTTACCCGGACCGGACCGTCGTCGGTTGCTGCCGATGTCGTACCGGAGTTTGCTCCCTCGTCAGTCTCGACGGGGTCGTACACCGACGGCGAGAGCGCATGAATAGACTGTGATAAAGTGTAGGTAGATTCGATATGTCGTCGTGACTGCTCGAACGGGACGAGGATCCCGTCCATCCGCTTCAGGATGGGCGGTCGAAAAATGTTTTTACAGTTCGTACTGATTGTCGTGGTCAATCCACCCCCCGTAGAGAAGACGAGCTGGCGTTCAAACCAAGCGCGCGCATTGTGGGGCCAGAGTACAGTCGCGCAGTCGGGGTTGAACCGTAGGTATTTCACGTAATCTCCGATGGTTCCCTCAATCGTGTTGATGAACAAAACGTCGAGGTCCCGTTTACACCGGCGTTCGATTCGGTCGAAGAACTCTCGACTGGGCTCGCCGACGACGGTCTCGATGTCGTCAGTAGGGACGTTCTCATCGACCTTCTCCATTCCCACTTCGGTGGTAAATAGCGTTGGCTGACCGTCACCGTGGGCGGCGATACGAAGATACCGGGTGAGCAGTTCCTGGTGCCCGTGGTTGTTGGTAAGTTCCAAAAAGCCAACTCTGGAGACATCCTGCATTAGTAGCCCGGAATCGTGCCCCACAGATCAAAATTTCGGGAGGTTGACGGCGTTGGACTCAGGTTCAGTCGTTAGCCGGCGGAGACTCGGTCCGGGTGAGAGGCCCACTTCCGATTCGTTCGACTCGACCGCCGAGTTCGAAGGCACCCCATAAGTCAACGATCAACCCATCCGACAGATCTCGAATCATGGACTCGCGATCGCGGAAGTACGTGTGATCGACGGCGAGAATGACTGCATCGGAACCTGGGATGGCCGTTTTCAAGGCCGCGTCGCGTTCGCTGGGTTCGATCGAGAGGGGCTCCACCGATTCGACGTCGATGCCCGCCCGTTCCAAATCGGAGATGATATCGATCGTAGGCGAGGCGACTTCGTCGGGTACGTCACGCTTGAACCCGCGTCCAAGAACTACGACGGAGGACGGATCCAATTCAACGACGCGATTTACCACCAGGTCCGCGTAGGCATCGTTCGCTGCGCGGGCCTCCGAAAAGAGGTCCGCTGGCAGGTCATCGACCCACTCTTCGGTTACGAAGTAGGGATCCTTCGTCAGGCACTTCCCACCGACAGTCCCGGGTGTCGGGATGTCGTTACGGGGGTACTCGTCATTGGCGAGCGCGATAGCACGATGAGCGTCGACGCCGAGGCGGTCGGCTGCGAGTGCGAACTGATTGGCGATGGCGAAACGCGCGTCGCGGTAGGCATTGTCGATCAGTTTGATGAACGCGGCCGTTTCGTGGTCTACGTACCGCGGGTTCCCAGGGAGATCTTCCAGCAATACGTCGATAACGGCGTGAGGTCGTCCATTATTCGTCCCAACGATCTTCGGGAGCGACCGCAACTCCTCGATTGCACGTCCCTCCGCCAACCGTTCAGGGAACGTAACGTAGTCGAGGTTGGCGGGTTCCGTGCCGACACCGTCTGCAATCATGACTCGGGTTCGCTCTGTGATCGCTACTGGAAGGGTAGTCCGATTGATAATCGTCTGGTCCGGATCGATGTGCTCACAGTAGCCAGTCAGGACATCGAGATAGGACTCGATCTGGTCTGCGGGCGCGTTCAGCGTCACGCCGACGACGTTTGCGTCGGCGACCCGACTCCGTTCAGTCGTCGCGGTTAGCTGGCCCTCTGCCACTGTTCTGGAGATTAGCTCGTCGAGGCCCGGCTCTTCGAAGGGTGCATCGCCGGCCATGATCGCATCAACGATCTCCTCGTCCACGTCGACACAGGTGACGGTGTGACCCTCATCGGCCAGCACGGCCGCCCAGGGAAGCCCAATTCGCCCGGCTCCGATCACACAGATGTCGGTGTTATTCGTCATAGCGAGTCCTGTAGGCATCGATGTACCATTCAAGCGTTTCTTCCAGGTCGTACTCAGGCGTCCAATTCAGGAGCCGTTCAGCTTTCGAACAGTCAGGCACGCGACGCGTTACGTCCTTCTCGAAACTGGATTCAGTATCGATTCGGGGCTCCCCGGATCGGCCGACCTTGTCCCAGACCAGTTCGATTAGTTCGATGATGCTGGTCTCACGTGTAGCTCCGATATTGATCGCTTCATTGGCGGCCGATGATGCCTCCATGCAACGGTAGAGTCCCCGCACGGTGTCGCGAACATCAGTGAAACAGCGAGTTTGCTGTCCGCTCCCTTTCACTACGACGGGATCCTGTTCCTCGGTATCAATCTTGCGCACCATGTCAGGAATGACGTGTCCATGCCCGACCTCGTCGGCAGGCCAATCGCGCGGTCCGACCGCGTTAAAGATTCGCGGGGCGACATACTCGAGGCCATACTCGCGGTGATACGCGTCGCAGTAGTATTCTCCGTTGAGCTTTTGGAACCCATAGCTACCTGGCGGCGGTGGAATCTCAGTAGTCATCGTTTCCGGCGTCGGGAAACGCTCGGCTTCGGCGTACAGCATGGACGAACTGGCAAACAGGAAACGATCGATGTCGGCATCGACGCAGGCTTCGATGAGACGATGGTTGAGGCGGTCGTTTTCGGTGATGATCGTGGCCGGTTTCTCGCGGAGGTAGCCGACACCGCCGATACGGGCGGCGAGGTGATAGACCTTCGAGTGATCAGCGACGAGACTCTCCAGGTCCTCGTACGTCGTCAAATCTGCGTCGATCACCGTCAGGTCTGGGTGGTCGGCAACGGTGGCGAGGTTCTCCGGAGCTCCCCGCGACTTGTCGTCAACGACCGTGATCGTATGGTCCTCAGACAACAACAACTCAACGAGGTGTGAACCGAGAAAGCCGGCCCCCCCTGTCACTAACGTACTCATAGAAATGTAAGGGAGGTCGACACCCATAGCAATTTCGCTATTATCAAACAGGTCTCTTTCCGTTCGTTGCTACATAGGTTTCGATCCTACTCTTCGGTCGATCAGGAAACATTCCTCTCCGCCTGGATCACTGGGGCTGGGGTGGTTCGTGCCTCGCTGGGGAATGTAACCTGCATGACCGCAAGGCACTGGATCGAATCCGTCGATCGGCCGGGCTAGATGCGGGCCAGCTGAGTCGGGAGAGCTGACACCCGTCGACCGCCAACCTAGACACCGCCACTGTCGAACCCAAACAGACTAACCTCGGGACGCGATACTCGGACCCATGAACGTAGTGGTGGTCGTCGTCGACGCGCTCCGGGCGTCCGACGTGGGGTGTTACGGGCGCGACGCCGACATCACGCCGAACGTCGACGCGCTCGCGGAGGAGTCGATGGTCTTCGAGCACTGCTTCGCGGCCTCGAACAAGACCGACGTGAGCATGTCCTCGCTCATGTCCGGGAAGTACCCGCGAGAACACGGCATCACGCACCACGGCACCCGCCACAACGAGGGGAACCTGCAGCGTCTGGAGGAGCGGTCGCCGAAGTTCCTCCCCGAACTGCTTCAGGACGCGGGGTACGAGACCATCGGCGTCGACTGGATGGGGCGCTGGCACGAGTGGGGCTACGACGACTACGGCGTCGAGAGCGGCGGACGCAACGTCCAGGACACCGGTGACACCCTCGCCGAGAAGGCGTTCAACCACGCCAAGGACGCCGTTCTCGAACTGCCCGACCCGCTCCTGACGCCGATCATGAAGCAGTACTACCGACGCATGGGCTACGACGACTTCCGCGTCGACTGCGAGGGACTGACCGACATCGCCATCGACCGCATCGACGACGCCGACGACCCCTTCTTCACCCTGCTGCACTACTGGGACGTCCACCCGCCCTATCTCCCACCGGAGGAACACCAGGAGCAGTTCGAGTACGACGGAGAGGACGAACACCTATCGAAGTACTTCGGCGATGGCGCGAAGGGACCGCTCTCGGCGGCGTTCCAGGCCTACGCTCGCGGCGAGCAGACCCACATGAGCGACGCGAAGGAGGCCTACGACGGGGCTATCTCCTGGGTCGACGAGCAACTCGGTCGGCTGCTCGACTACCTCCGCGAGGAAGGCCTCAAGGAGGAGACGCTGGTCGTCGTCACCGCCGATCACGGCCACAACTTCGGCGAACACGACATCTTCTCGGACAACGTCGGCCTCTACGACACGTCGATTCAGGTCCCCCTTATCGTCTCCCACCCGGAGCACGACCCCCACCGAATCGACGGGATCGTCCAGTTGACCGACGTCGCGCCGACGATCATGGATTACGCTGGCGTCCCGATCCCCGACGACGTGCGAGGGAACGTCCTCCCGGAAACCCGGGAGTACGCGTTCGCCGAGAGCATCGAACACCGGATGCAGATGATCCGGACGGACCGCTGGAAGCTGATCGTCCCCCGCGACGTGGACTACCTGCAGAGCCGCCGGTGGTACGACGGCGACGGCACCCCAGAACTCTACGACCTGGAGGCCGACCCGGGCGAGACCACGAACGTCGCCGCCGAGAACCCCGAGGTGCGCGAGCGACTGGAGGGGATGCTCACCGACGAACTCGACCGGCAGGAGGAGAACGCCCGCTCGGGGAGCAGCCGTGACGTCGACATCGAGGACGACGACATGGACGACATCAAGTCCCGTCTCAACGCGCTCGGGTACGCCGACGACGGGAACGTGTAGGACTGGGAGCCGAGCTCACTCCTCGTCGGTCGCGTCGGCCACCGCGTTCAATGCTTCCAGATACGCGTCCAGGCTGTGGCTGCGCGTGAACCGCTCGACGTCGGCCTCGTCGGGAGCGTACTCGAACTCGCCGCTCCGGATCCGCTCGAGGGCGTCGGCGACGCCGGCGTGGTCGTCGGGATCCACGACGATGCCGAACCCGTTCTCGGTGATCACGTCGGCGACCCGGAAGCTCGGGTCCACGATGGCGACGATCGGCCGACGCGCGCCGATGTAGTCGTACAGCTTGGAGGGGAGGTTGTGCTCGTTCCGCGGGTCGTCGCCGCCGACGTATAGAAGCGCGTCCGAGCCCTTCAGCTCGGCGACGATCTCCTCGTGCGGGACGAAGTCGTGTGGTTCGACGTAGTCCGTGACGCCGTGATTCGCGGCCGCTTCGGCGTAGGACTCGTTCCAGTCGCCGAAGAAGTGAGCCCGGACGTCAGCGTGCTCGCCGCGGGATTCGACGTAGTCGCTCAGCCCCCGGAGGAACGTGTAGGGCTCGATCCAACCCTCGTAGAACGACCCGGCGTAGGTGACGGTGAACTCCTCGTGACTCGCGGGGTCGACCGACTCGAAGCTCTGCTCGTCGAACCCGATCGGGGGGAGCTTGCGAACTCGATCACTCGGCACGTCGGGATACGTCTGTTCGAAGTAATCGTCGGGGATCTGGATACCGTCGTACCAGACAACGCGGTCCGCGTGTGTGAGGATGTAGCCTTCCAGCCGCCGGCGGATCCGCGCCGCGACGGAGTCGGGTTCGACGTCGGGGTTCTCGACCAGTGGGTCCCGGAACTCGGCGATCCATGGGGTGCCGGTCAGACGCGCGAGAATCCCGCCGGCGATCTGGAGTTGGGGCGGATTGCTGACGGAGTTGATCACGTCCGCCCGTCGGGCCGCCCGGAGATTCCGTACGATCCCGAGCGGCGTCCCGACCGGAGTCGGCTCGACGTACCCGACTCGCAGGTTCCAGCCGCGCTCGGCCAGCCGTTCCGCCCGGGTCTGGAACTTGGCCGCCCGGCCGGAGTTCTCGTCGAGTCGGCGGTTCGAGACGAGCAGGACGGTCCGGGAGTCGTCGGCACTCATCGAATCGGCCCCGCCATCCTCACTCCTTGTATCCCAGGTCGCGGAGTCGCGCTTTCACGTCCTCGTCCATCTCGACCTCGACGAGGTCCGAACCCGTCTCGTCGATGGCCCGGACGTGGTCGTCGATCGTCTCGCCCAGTCGCTCGGCGACCTCGGGGTGGTCGTCGATCACGTTCCGGTTCTCGTCGGGGTCCGCCTCGAGGTCGTATAGCTCCTCGCCGGAGTCGCGGCGGACGAACTTCCACTCCTCGTCGCGGTAGCCGAACCGGTTCTCCCCCTGTCGGTCGCTCCAGTCGCCGATGACGTGAGTCCGGGGCCAGTCGCCGCCCTCGACGATGGGCCTGACGCTCCACCCCTGGAAGGCATCGGGGACCTCGAGTCCCGCGTAGTCGACGAGAGTTGCCGGGACGTCCTGCAGGCCCACGAGTTCGTCGTACCGGCCCGAGCCCTCGATCCCGCCGAGGAAGAGCGGCACCTGCATCACCTCGTCGTAGAAGTGCGTGTAGTGGCTGAACTGGCCGTGATCGAGGAACTCCTCTCCGTGGTCGGCGGTGATCGCCGTCACCGGCTCTTCGCCCCAGGCCTCGGTGACCTCCTCGATCAGCCGGCCGATCTCGGCGTCCGTGTACTTGATCTCCGCGTCGTAGAGGTCGACGATCTCTTCGAGCTCCGAATCCGTGACGTTCTCCGGTTCCTCGATCATCTTCCGGCGGAGCTTGATCGACCGGTTCTCGGAGATGGGGTCGTCGCGGAACTCCCGCTGGTACTCGGCGGGCGGGACGTACGGGTGGTGGACGTCCATGTAGTGGACCCAGAGGAATCGCGGGCCACCCTCGTCTGCCGTCTCGACCCACTCCAGCGCGTTGTCCGTGATCTCCGTGGCGGTGTCGTAGGCCGACCCGACGTTAATGCCGGCGGTCCGTTCCGCGGTGTCGAACGCGGAGGCGAGGAGCTTGTAGAGCAGACCGTCCTGATCGAGTCGGTCCTTGACGAACTGTCGGATCCGGGCCGTCGTCCCCGGGTCGGTCTTCGAGTCGTAGAAGAAGTCGAAGCCGCGGTCGTAGCCGAAGTCGGCGGAGAGATAGAGATTGGAGTGGAAGCCGGCCGTCTGGTAGCCGCCGTCGTCGAACACCTCGGCGACCATCGTGCGGCCCTCGGTCATCATCTCGAAGCCGCCGTGCATGAGGGCGTGCGAGGACGACATGATGGAGGGGAAGGAGGGGCGCGTGCTGCAGGCGTGGGCGAAGGTCCGCTCGAACGTGTGCCCGTCGGCGGCGAACTCGTCGATCACCGGCGTCGTGTCCCGATCGTACCCGAAACACCCGACGTGATCCGCGCGCAGAGAATCGATCGTGATCAGCAACACGTCTTTCATGGGACTACGGTGTTACGGGGAGTATTTTACGGTTGTGATACCTCGAATGCACCGCGACGCCCCCGCAGTCCGCGGATTCTTCGATCGGCCGATCACTCGATCACGCCGTCCTCGCGAAGCGCGTCCAGCCGGTCCCGATCGTACCCCACCGCGGACAGGACGGCTTCAGTGTGTTCGCCGTGGCCCGGCGCCGGGCCGGTTTCGCGATCCGATCCCTCGGAACACTGCGCGGGGAAGCCGACCCGGGGGACCGGTCCGGAGCGGTCGAGCAGATCACGGGCCGTGGCGTGCTCCGAGTCGAGAGCCTCGGCCGGTGTGTGCACGGGAGCGACCATCGCCTCCACGTCCCCGAGCGCGTCTTCCCACTCGTCCCGAGTCCGGTCGGCGAACAGCGCCGTTAGTTCCTCGCGCAGGGCCTCGCGTTCGGCCGGGTCCATGGTCATGTGAGCGTCCGCGAGGTCCTCGCGCTCGACGGCCTCGCAGAACGACTCCCAGAACTTGGGTTCGAGGGCGGCGAGCGTGACGTACCCGCCGTCCGCGGTCTCGTAGACGTCGTACCAGGGGAGGTCACCGGTGAGTTCCGTCTCGCCAGGCCTCGGGTCGCCGCCGGTGAGTGCGTCGTGGGCGACGGCCTGTGAGAACGACGCCACCACGTCGGTCATCGCCACGTCGACGTACTCGCCGCCGGTGTTGCCCAGTTCCCGCGAGAGCAGCGCGCCGACGATAGAGAAAGCGGCGAACAGTCCGCCGGCCATGTCGCCGACGGGGTAGCCGGGCATCTGGGGTTTGTGCTCCTCGTCCGCCCGAGTCATATCCAGCAGGCCGGCCATGCCGACGTAGTTGAGGTCGTGGCCCACCCGGTCGGCGTACGGGCCCTCCTGGCCGAAGCCAGACAACGAGCAGTAGACGACCTCGGGGTTGCGCTCGCGAACCGAGTCGTAGTCGACGCCGAGGCGGTCGACGACGCCGGGCCGGAACTGCTCGAACACCACGTCGGCCTCGGCCGCCAGATCCAGGAACGCCTCGCGGCCCCGGTCGGACTTGAGGTCGAGAGCGACGCTTCGCTTCCCCCGGTTGACCGCGTCGAAGATGGCGCCGACGCCCTCGTCGGTGTAGGGCGGGAGCATCCGGGCGTAGTCGCCGCCTTCCGCGTCCTCCACCTTGATCACGTCGGCACCGGCGTCTGCGAGCAACTGGGTCGCGTAGGGACCGGGCAACAGTCGGGAGAGATCGAGAATCCTGACTCCGTCGAGTCGCATACCGACGTTCCCGAGGCCACCACCTTAAGCCTGGGTCACGGTCACGTCCGGTCACCTTGAACGACCTCCGGCGTCCGCGGAAAGGCGGGCTTACGCGCGAACGGTTTCGCCGGATACCACTGCCGGCGTGCAACGGTCGGCCGGATTTATTCGCCGGTTCGGTGTACGGGCGTGCTGTGCCGTTTCTGCTCACACCCCACGGTGAAGTCACGATGTCCACAGAAGCCCACCAAACAGAGGGAGTACGGCTGCGCCCCCGACCGAGTCGGGGTGACCAGACATGAGAGCACACACGGCAGTCCTGGGAGCCGCGATTCTGGTCCTGGGCGGCCTCGCGATACTCGCCCTGGGCGGTCCGGCGACGCTCCTCGACGGCCAGGGGGACGAGGCCGTGGCCGACGGTCAGGGCGACGCCGACGGGGAGGCGGCGATCCAGCGCTACGACGACGAGTTGCGCGACCTCGCGGCAGTCAGCAGTCAGGGATCGGCCGGGGAGTCGGCCGCGGACGGGCAGGAAGGGCCCGACGCCGCGCAAGCGGGCGCGCGAGCCGGCGCCCAACTCGCGCAGGAACAGGGCGTGAACGTGAGCCAGGAGCAGATCGACGCGGCGGCCGACGCGGCCGCGACGGCCGCGAGCCAGCGCCAGGACGCTGACGTCGAGCAGATCCAGGCCGCCGCGAAGGGTGCGACGCACGGCGCCCTCGTCCAGCGGCAGGACGCCGACGTCGAGCAAATTCAGTCCGTCGTCTACGGCGGCGCGGTCGGTGCGCTGTCGCAGACGCAGAACGCCGACGTCAGACAGGTGCAGGCTGCTGCCCATGGCGCCAGCCACGGCGCGCTCGCACAGCGCCAGAACGTGACCGTCGACCAGCGGCAGTTCGTCGCGGCGGGGGCCGCCGCTGGCGCGGTCGAAGCGGCGGTCCAGAAGCAACAGGTCGGCGTCAGTCAGATCCAGGAAGCTGCCCAGGGCGGGGCCTACGGCGCCCTCGTCCAGACCCAGCGGGTGACTGTCGAACAGTTGCAGGCCGCAGCCTTCGGGAGCGCGGGCGGCGCCGTCACCGACGACGAAGCGGACCCCAAGAAGGTGCAGGACGCCGCCATCGGCGGCGCGAAGGGCGCGCTCGTCCAGAGCCAGCGGGCCAGCGTCGAGCAGGTGCAGGCCGCCGCACGCGGCGGGACCGAGGGCGCGATCGTGCAGCGACAGCGCGTGACGATCACCCAGCTGCAACAGGCCGCGGCGGGTGGGGCCGAAGGGGCGATCTCCCAGCACCAGTCCGCCACGGTCGAGCAGATCCAGGCCGCGGCGTCGGGCGCCGCGCGGGGCACCCTGACGCAGGTGCAGGTCGTCAACGTCGTCCAGATCCAGCAGGCTGCGACCGGTGCGGCCGCCGGCGCCGCGGCCGCCGCGAGTCAGCAACAGGCCGCCACCGTCGAGCAGATCCAGGCCGCGGCGGCGGGCGCAGGTGAGGGCGCCGTCGTCCAGATTCAGGTCGTCAATATCGTCCAGATCCAGGCCATCACGCAGGGCGCAGCCGAGGGGGCGCTCTCCCAGGCACAGGACGCGAGCGCCGAGCAGATCCAGGCCGCCGCACGAGGGGCCTGTGCGGGTGCGACGGAACTGAGTCAGCGCCAGGAGGTGAGCGTCACTCAGCTCCAGGAGATCGCCAGCGAATCTGCCGCATCGGCGGCCGACGAGGCAGCCCAGGAGGGGATCACCGACACGGAGGAGATCGCCTCGAACGCCGAATCGGCCGTGACCGACGACGCCGAGGCCGAGGACGAGCAGGAACTCGAGAGTCTGAACCTGACCCAGGACGAGGCGAACGTGACCGTCGAGAACCCCAACGACGTGGCGGTCGTCGTGACGGTGACGAGGACCGACGGGACGGGCGAGCCGCTCTTGCTCGACGTGCCAGCGGGAGAGAACGTGACCGACCTGCTCGATCCCGGCGAGTACGAGGTGACCGCCGAGACCGAAGCCGGCGATCCCGTCCCGGTCAATGGCGAGGAACGGCTGGTGATCGAGATCGAGGAGCCGACGACGCCGACGACTACTGAGACCCCGACCGAAACCGAGACGCCAACGGAGACACCGACGGAAACTGAGACGCCGACGGAGACGCCGACGACCACTGAAACCCCGACCGAAACCGAGACTGAAACCCCGACCGAGACACCAGTCGAAGAAGAGACGCCGACCGAACCCACCGAACCGGAGACGGAGGAGCCGGTCGAACCCGAAACCGAAGAGCCCGAAGAGCCCGTGACGGAGGAGCCCGTCGAACCCGAAACCGAAGAGCCGGAACCCGAGGAGCCCGCGACGGAGGAGCCCGAGGAGCCCGAAACCGAGGAACCGGAACCCGAAGAACCCGAGGAAACCGAGCCACCGGAAGCGGAGTAACCGCGACCGTCGATGATCGGATGGCCGCGGTACCTACCGGGATCGGTTTCCATGCGTTCTGCGGTCCCGTGATCCGACCGCCCAGCAGAGAGGCAGTGGTTTCAAGCACCGTCGGCCGCACGGTCGGTGCATGCCAACGTCAGACACGGGCGGGGACGGCGGGGTCGGATTCGGGACGACGGAAGAGACGCGCCTGATCCTCGACAGCCTCGACGAGTTCGTCGCACAGGAGGTCGAACCGCTCGCGGACGAACTTGGCGACACCTGGTCGAACCCGCGACGGCGGCACGAAGCGGACGGGCGACTCGTCCCGGAGGTGCGCGAGGCCATCGAGACGATCCGGAAGAAGAGCGCGGACGCGGGCTATTACGCGATGAACCTCCCGGAGGAGGTTGGCGGGGAGGGCGTCTCGAACGTCACCTGGTACCGGGCGAAAAAACGCGTCGCGAGTCACGGCATCGGGTTGACCGAGTACGTCCTGGCGGGTCCCGAGGGCCCGAAACCGCTGCTCATGCAGGCAGAGGGCGAGCAGATCGAGAAGTACCTGAAGCCGGCCGTCGCCGGCGAGAAGTCGACCGCGTTCGCCCAGACCGAACCCGGCGTGGGGTCGGACTCGCCCAGCATGAGCACGCACGCGGAGCGAGACGGCGACGAGTGGGTGCTGAACGGCCGCAAGCAGTGGATCACGAACGCCCCGTACGCTGACTTCGTGCAGGTCTTCGCGCGGACGACGCCACAGGAGGAGATGGGCCGCTACGGCGGGATCACCTGCTTCGTCGTGGAGGCCGACGAGTTCGAGCTGGGGTCGATGAACAACGCGGTTGGGTTCGAGGGGATGCAGGCCGAGTTGCTGTTCGACGACGTGCGCCTCCCCGAGGATCGGGTGCTCGGCGAACCCGACGCCGCCTTCTACAACGCGATGGACTTCCTCTCGCTGGGGCGACTCGAACTCGGGGCCGAGGCGGTCGGGTACACCGAACACCTCCTCGAACGGGGCGTCGAGTACGCCAACGAGCGGGAGGCCTTCGGGCGCCCCATCGGGAAGTTCCAGGGCATCTCTCACAAGCTCGCCGAGGGCCGGGCACGGAACTTCGCGGCCGACGCCGCGGGGCTGAAGCTCGCCTGGCTGATGGACGACGGCGAGCAGGCCATCGAGGCCTCGTCGATCTTCAAGTACCTCGCGACGAACGTCTACTTCGACGTGGCAGACGACGTGGTGCAGGTCCACGGCGCGAACGGCCTCTCCGAGGACAACCCGTTCATGGATCACCTTCACATCGCCAGGATCCTGCGGGTCGTCGAGGGGACGGACGAGATCCAGCTCAACACGATCGCCAAACAGCTCGGCGTGTCCTGATCGGATCGAGCGGCTGGACGACCGCCACGCTCCACGGGAACGCACCGTTCGGTCTGGGTACCTGGCGAATGATTGAAGGGTCACAGGCGTCAGGAGAGCGCATGGAGGCGCTGGCAAACGACGTCTGGGACGAGCTGTACGAACGCGTCCAGCACGACCTCAGGGCGGTCGTCCGGTTCACGCCGACGGATTACGATGGGCAACTGCGATCCGACGTCGCGGAGACCTACGACAGCGACGAGCGGGAGCGTATCATCGACGAGACGATAATCCGGCAGCTCGGCCTGACGGGCGAGGAGAGCGACATGAAGGTCGGCGAGCTCTCGGCGTTCGTTCGACAGTTCGATCGGGCCTGGGTGATCTCCTGGCGGGAACCGGACGACGTGAAGTCGGGCTTTTTCGTCTCCATCCAGCGGGACGGGTACGACGCGACCATGGCCGACGTCGAGTACTGTATCCAGTATCTGAACGAGGAGATCGAACCCCGGCTGTAACCCCGTCCGGAGTTCTACTGGGTCCCAGGACGGTCACTCAGTGCCGGAACAGGAGGATCCGGTCTTCCTCGTGCCGGATGCAGAAGGGCGTGGCCGACGACGGGGTGAAGGCGTTGTGGGTCTTCTCGGAGACGAACAGCTGTTCGAAGGGCTCGTCGCAGCCCGGACAGGCGTATGGCTTCTTGTTCGCCCAGTGGCTCGTCTCGCGGGTCTCCTTGAGGAGTTTGAGGCCGTGCCGGTAGTCGTGGACGTCGATCGGGCCCGTGTCGTCGCCCAGTCGCTCCATGGGGCGGTGCTGGACCTGCAGTGGTATCAATGTGCGGACGGACTCGCGTAGCGTTGCCGGGTTCCGCGGCGTTAAGGCCGGGGCTGCGGAAGGCCGATACATGACGGTTCTTGTCCCGTTCGACGACTCGGCGCTGTCACGAACGGCGCTCGAACGTGCCCGCGAATTCGCCGAGTACCGCGGCGAGGACGTCGTCGTGCTCACGCTCGTCCCGAGCGACGAGGAGTTCGCCGTCGAGCGCGGCTGGATCGAGGAAGGGGAGGACTACGACCCGGAGGCGGTCTGCGACGACTTCGAGGAGGCGGTCGCGGCGCTAGCGCCGGACGCGACCTACCGGTGTGAGCACCCACGCACGAGCGATTCTATGACCGCGACCCTCATCGACGACATCACGCGGACGATCAGGGAAGTCGCCGCAGACGTCTCGGCCTCCATCGTCTTCATCGGCAGCGAGAACGCGGGCCGCGTCTCCACGCCCGTCACGAGCGTCGGGAACCCCGTCTCCGAGGACCCGCGGTACGACGTACACATCGTCCGGCACGCCGAGTGACTCGGTGCAGGACGCGTCCGGCTCCTGCCCCGTTTCGTTCGACGTGACGGCAGGATCATTTAATTGACCGATGATATCGTGAAGAAGCCTCAACCAGTTAGGGGGCGTTCGTTCAGTTGCGGTTCGCTCCCAATCCCGAACCGGTTTTCCCCCTCCCTCTTTCCGCTCCCCCTCCCTCACACGCTTCCGTGGTCGATCAGTGCTCGTCACCGACGGATCCGTCCGGCGACCGAAACCACTAGTGGGTCCCGCTGCTACGGGCGAGCATGACCAGCGCGCTCGACGGACTGGCGGGCAGAGAGGGGTGGCGCGTCGAGAACGGCGCCGCACGGGTGCACTACGACGGCGGAACCGACCGGTACAGCATCGAGTACTACGAAGCGAGCGACTGCGTCGTCTACTGGAAGGTCGCACCCGAGGGCGACGTCGCGGTGCCGGTCGGCCGGGACACCGTGCCGACGCCGCTCAGAGAGCGGATCAGGCAGGACCTCGCCGCCGCCGACGTGGATCCCGAGGTCGAGCGCCGGTCGCTCTGACCGGGAGACGGCTCCCGCGACAGTCACGCGGCCTCGCCAGCCCGCTCGTGTGAGGTGTCTGCGGACGGGACGCTTTTCTGCCTCGCCGCCGCACCCGGTCGTATGAACGTCGACGAGTCGGACGTGCGGGAACTCGCGACGGCGATTCGGGAGGCGGACTCGGTCGTCGCACTCACGGGGGCCGGCGTCAGTACGGCCTCCGGGATCCCGGACTTCCGCGGCGAGGACGGCATCTGGGAGCGACACGATCCGATGGACTTCCACATCGACCGGTTCAGGGCCGACCCGGCCGGGTTCTGGGCCGATCGCGTCGAATTGCAGGCCGCTGCGTTCGACGACGGCGACGTCGAACCCAACGCCGCCCACGAGGCGATGGCCGCCCTCGAAACCGACGGCCACCTCGACGCCGTCGTCACCCAGAACATCGACGGCCTCCACCAGGACGCCGGCTCCGAGTCGGTGATCGAGATCCACGGCTCGGCGGCCCGCGTCGTCTGCCGTGACTGCGGCGGCAGGTCGGACGCCGAACCCGCGATGGATCGGGCGCGGGACGGGGAACTGCCCCCGACCTGCGAGGAGTGCGACGGGACGCTCAAGCCCGACACCGTCCTCTTCGGCGAGCAGTTGCCCGAGCACGCGCTCATGCGCTCGCAGGCGAAGGCGGAGAACGCCGACGTGTTCCTCGCGGTCGGGTCGTCGCTGACGGTCGAACCGGCCGCCTCGCTCCCCCGGGTCGCCGCCGAGCGAGGGGCGACGCTCGCGCTCGTCAACCTCGAATCGACGCCACTGTCAGAGCGCGCGGACTTCGATTTCCGGGCGGACGTGACCGACGCGCTCCCGCGACTGCGCGACGCCGTCGCCGAGTGAGGCCCGGCGGTTCGGATTCGGCAGCGTGCCCCCACGCTTTTGGGGCAACCCCGCGTGGGTTCCGTCGGTATGGAGTACGAAGTGCTCGACACCGAGGACGTACCGGTCACCGACCTGTCCGAAGTCGAGGGCGTGCCACCGGATCTGGACATCCGCCCGGTCGGTCGGACCATGGGCCTTGAGAACATGCACCTGACGCTCTGGTACTTCGACCCGGGCGAGGAGATCCAGTATCACGCTCACAGCGAGCAGGAGGAGCTCTACTACGCCATCGAGGGCGAGTTCTCGCTGAAACTCGGCCGCTCGGGCGAGGAGGAGTTCGTCGAAGTCGGCCCGGGCGCGTTCTGGGCGGCGGGGCCGGAGACCGGCCACGGCCACCGCTATATCGGCGACGATCAGGGCGTCGTCCTGGCCGTCGGCGCGCCGCCCGTCGAGGACCCCGGACTGGACCCCCACGAACTGGACTGAGCCGTCAGGCGTAACTCCGATCGAGGTACTCGAGGATCCGCTCGGACTCGGCCATCGTGATCCCGCGGTCGTCGTCGACGACGACCGGGACCTGTCGCTGGCCGGAGACCCGCGCCACTTCGTTGCGCCGGGAGTGGAGCCCCTCGACCCAGACGCTCTCGTAGTCGACGTCGAGTTCCTCGAGGCGGTCGACGACGAGTTCGCAGTACGGACAGCCCTCCAGACGGTACAGTGTCATCGACATGCCAGTCCATAGGCGGGCGGTCGGCAAAAGTCTGCGGCTGTCCCGCCGCTGGGGCGCGGAGGGATCGCCAGCGCTCGCCAGGGGTTTTTGGGGGTCGCGTGCGATGCCCGGGTATGCCACCCGCCGAGGGCGACGAACTCCCCGACTTCGAGGCACTGTGCTGTGACGGCGAGACGTTTCGGTCGACCCACCTCTCGGACGCGGTCGGCGACCGGGGCGCGGTCCTCGTCTCGACCGGCTTCGTCTACAGCGCCATCGCGCAGAACTGGTGGAAGCGCTTCCAGAAGTACGGCTGGGAAGACTTCGAGGACGTCCAGGTCCTGGGAATCAGCCGGGACGGCCCCTACGCGCAGAACGACTTCCTCCGCTGGCTCGGCCGCCCGCCCTTCGAGATGTTCGCCGACGTGAACGGCGGCGTCTCCGAGGCGCTGGACCTGCTGACCGAGCGCGAGCACATGGCGAACGTCGCCACGCCCTGGCGGTCGGTGTTCGTCGTGGACCCGGAGCTGAACGTACAGTACGCCTACGTCGCCGACGAGTGGATCGGGCCGCTGCCGCACGAGGACGTGGAGGACGCCGTCGCGCAGCTCTAATCGGTTCGGGTTTCGAGACCGGCTGTGGTCGCCGTGTCGGTAGCGGTCGGCCGATGTGACGCCGGATTCAGAGTGACCGTCGAGACCACGACGTCCGACGCCCTGTATTCCAGCCCGTAGAGGTCGCCGTCGTACTTCAGGTAGGCCGACTGTGCGACCCACTTCGGGGGATCGCCCGGGTAGGCCTCGGCCTGGCGTTCCAGGGCGTCACGGATCGTCCCCGCCAGAGCACCCATCCCCCGGTCGACCGCTGCCGTCACAGTCCCCTGCAGACACACGATGTATTCCCCTTCGTGCATCGTAGTCCGGAGCACGTCCCGTACCGCCTCCGGTTGTTCAGAATACGCTATCGGGAACAGATGTCGTCGCCGTTGCCGTGACGGTGAGACCCGCTCCGCCGAGAGTCGGTGGGGCATCACCTGCCGACAGCCGGGTGTTCGGCCATCCCCGGCCGACTGGTCCAGGCCAAGACAGCCCGCGCTTCCCAGTGTAGTTACGGCCAGGCTCACGAGCAACTCACGTCGGTTCACGTCGGCGAAACAACTGGTCCTGGAATGGGTCTTGTGGTCTCTCAGTCCGCGCTGGCTTCCTCGCCGTAGATGGCCTGGACTTTGTGGAAGAACTCGTCGCGGATGTTCCGGCGCTTGAGCTTCATCGAGGAGGTCAGCATGTCGTTCTCCGGCGTCCACTCGACGTGGACCAGTTCGAACTGCTTGATCTGCTCGTGTTTCTCGAACCCCTCGTTGACCTCGTCGACCGCTTCGGCGACCCACTCCCGGACGCGCTCGTCGTCGCAGATGTCGTCCGGGTCTTCGGGCAGGTCGATCCCCGCCTCGTCGGCCCAGCGCTCGATGGCCTCGAAGTCGGGGACGATCAGCGCACTGACGAACTTCTGCTCGTCGCCCATGACCATCACCTGATCGACCCGCTCGCTGGTCGCGAACGCGCCCTCGATGGGGCCGGGCGCGACGTTCTTCCCGGTCGAGAGGACCAGCAACTGCTTGAGTCGGTCGTGGTAGATCAGGTAGCCGTCCTCGGTCCGCTCGACGATGTCGCCGGTGCGGAACCACTCGGGGTCGGCGTCCTCGGGGTCGTCAGGGATCGTCGTGAACGCGTCCTCGGTCGCCTCCGGCCGGTTCCAGTAGCCCTGCGTCACGTTCGGGCCCTTCACGAGGAGTTCGCCGATCTCGCCGTCGGCTTTCTCTTTCCGGTCCGGGCCGATCACGGTGTCGTCGAGGTAGGTCTCCATGTCGACGACCGGCGGGCCGAGGGTCCCCGGGCGGGGGTCCTCGGCGGGGTTCGTGGAGACGACCGGCGACGTCTCGGTGAGGCCGTAGCCCTCGAAGATCTCCAGTCCCATCCCGCGGAACAGCTCGGCGAGGTCCTTGTTGAGGCTGCCGCCGCCGCTGACGAAGTAGTCGATGTTGCCCCCGAGCTGGTCTTTGACCTGCTGGAAGACCAGTTTGTTCGCGACGTAGTACTCCAGCTTGAGTCGCTTGCTCGGATCGTCGGTCCGACCGTACTCCCGGCCGATCTCGAGGGCGCGATTGAAGATCTTCTCCTTGAGGTCCGAGGAGGCCGCCTGCTCGCGCATGGCGTCGAACACCTTCTCGTAGACCCGTGGCACGCTCGTCGCCGTCGAGGGCTGGACCGCCGCCATGTCCTCCTGGACGGTGTCGGGACTCTCGGCGTAGGCCACCGTCGCTCCCGCACCGAACATGGAGAAGTGGCCCGCGGTCCGCTCGAAGACGTGGGCCAGCGGGAGGAAGGAGAGCGTCTTCACGTCCGAATCCAGCACCGGAAGGTCCTCGTCCTTGTCCGGTCGGGGCCCGAACCGCTTGCGGATCTGCGAGACGTTCGCCCGGAAGTTGGCGTGGGTCAACTGGACGCCCTTGGGTTTCCCCGTCGTCCCGGACGTGTAGATGAGACTCGCCAGGTCTTCGGGCGACTGCTGGTCGAGCCAGGACTGGTACTCGGCCTCGTCGAAGGCTTCGCGCCCCAGTTCGTGGACTTCAGCCAGCGTGTAGATGTCGTCGTTCTCGTCGTAGACGTCCACGTCGTCGACGATGACGACGAACTCGACGTCGGTGTCGTCCTGCACGTCGAGGACGCGGGCCAGCAGTTCCTCGTTCTCGACGACGACCCCCGTCGCCCCCGGATCGGAGAGGAGGTAGCGGACCTGGCGCGGCGAGGATTCGGTGTAGATGGTCGTGACGACGCCGCCGGCGGCCAGCACGCCGAGGTCGGCCTGGGCCCACTCCATGCGGGTGTTCGAGAAGAGCCCCACCTTCTCCCCGTGGTCGACGCCGAGTTCGCGGAAGCCGGCCGCGAGGTTGCGGACGATCTCGGCCATCCGGTCGTAGGTCACCAGCCCCCACTCGCCCTCGGCGGGTTCGGGGAGCACGTCGTCGGTCAGCGACCGGTCGTAGACGCCGCCCTTGTACTGCTGGGCCGGGAGGTCCGCGTGGCGCTCGGCGCTTTGCTCGAATAGCTGGGGGATCGTCCCCGTCCCCGTGACTTCGTCGCTGTACTCCCGCTCTCGTTCCAACAACTCCGCGGTGGTGGTCATTATGGATACCCAGGCGGTCCCACATTATAATACGTGGTGAAATGACTTCGAAACCGAAGAAAAGAGGCTATCCACCCGACCGAACGTCGGCGACGGTGAACTCGCGACCGCAGTCACGACACCGGTACGTGCCGATTCCGACTTTCCCGAGCGTGCGCGTCCGACTACACGACGGGCAGGCGATGTCGACGAGGAGAGTCACGACAGTCGGAACGCGAGGGAGCGTCTTCAACCTCCCGGCGGTCGACGGGCGTCCGCCGATCGGGACCGCGTGTTTTTTGCCCCGTTCGGTCGCGGTGGCGGACGTGCGAAGGCTTCCAGTCCCGCTCGTTCCGACCTGGGTGCGGTGGCTCGGCGTGGCCGCCGTCGCCGGGTTCGTGTTCGCCACCTCGGTGCTCGTCGCGCCGCCGTCCGAGCCAGTGGTCCCGGGGAAGGTCGATCCCGTCCCGCTCGACAAGTGGCGGCACTTCCTCGCGTACGCCGCGATCGCCTACGCGCTGGCCTACGCGCTCGCGGACTCGGACCGCCCACGAATCCAGCTGGCGGTCGGCGTCGTCTGCCTGACCGTGTTGTACGGGATCGGGATCGAACTCTGGCAGTGGACGATCCCGAACCGCTTCTTCAGCCTCGCAGACGCGTACGCCAACGCCCTGGGTGCCGCGCTCGTCGTGGCCTGGTACGCCATCGAGCCCAGACTGGACTACCGGCCGGTGTTGACGGTCCTCTCACGCGGGGAGAGTGCCTCCCCCGAAGACGTCTCGTAGCCCAGAGAAACGGGTCACTCGGGCGCGACGGATTCCAGCCCGCCCGGGATCCGTTCTAGCACGTCGAAATCCACGGCGGCGGCCTCGCAGCGCTCGACCGACAGCCCGTCCTCCGCTTCCGCGACCACGAGGACGCCCGCGTCGCCGTCGACCGCGTCCGTTTCCGGCCCGGGAGCCGTCGTCGGACCCGTGATCGCGGGCCCGCTGGACGCCCCGCGCGCGAGGACGACCCGCTCGTCGTCCCGGAACAGGACGGCCCCTTCGAGCGACCAGGGCAACACCGCAGCCAGCTCGCCGAGTCGTCGAGCGAGGGCCTCGAACCCGTCCGCGGCGGCCGGTCCCGCCGCCTCCGCCGTCCCGTCGTCGCGCTCGCCGTCGTCCTCGGGTGACAATACCATACACGATCTAGCCACCTGGTGCGGATAAGTCTTCGACCCGGTTCGAGCGCCGAGGGGCGGTTTCCGGCACGCCCGTCCGAGGCCTCCTGCCGGTCGACCTCGCGCCCCTCAATCGTCCGCGATCGAGGGTGACTCGCCGCCTTCTGCCTGGGCGGTCCACAGCCCCGCGTACTCCCCGTCGGCCGCCAGCAGATCCTCGTGCGTTCCGGATTCGACGATCTCCCCCTGGCCCATCACGACGATGCGGTCGGCGTCCCTGATCGTGGAGAGCCGGTGGGCGATGACGAAGGCGGTGCGGTCCTCGATCAGCCGGTCGAGGCTCTCCTGGATCAGCTCCTCGGTCTCGGTATCGACGTCGCTCGTCGCCTCGTCGAAGACGATGATCGCGGGATCGTTGAGCAGCGCGCGAGCGATGGCGACCCGCTGGCGCTGTCCGCCCGAGAGCTTGACGCCCCGCTCGCCGACCTGCGTGTCGTAGCCGTCAGGGAGGTCTTTCACGAACTCGTGGGCCTCGGCGGCCTCCGAGGCCTCGACGACACGGTCGCGGATCTCGGCCTCACGCTCCGGCGGCACCTCGCGCCGGTCGCTCTCGATCTCCAGTGCGACCTCGTCGCCGTACGCGATGTTCTCGGCGACGGTGCCGGAGAACAGGTAGGGATTCTGCTCGACGACGGCGATCTCCTCGCGGAGCCGCCGGAGGTCGTACTCACGGACGTCGGTCCCGTCGACGGTCACGGCCCCCGAATCCACGTCGTAGAGCCGGGGGACGAGTTTCAGGAGGGTCGACTTGCCCGCCCCCGTCGGCCCCGCGAGGCCGACCGTCGCGCCCGCGGGAACGTCGAGGGACACGTCGCGGACGACGGGTTCGTCCTCCCGGTAGCCGAACGTGACGTCCTCGAACGCCACGTCGCCCTCGATCCGTTCGGGGCAATGGGGATCGTCCGGTTCGGTGATCTCCGGATCGGTGTCGAGCAGGCCGAAGACCCGCTCGGCGCTGGAATCGGCGAGCTTGTACTTGTTCGCGGATTTGCCGATCCGGCGCATCGGGGAATAGAGGCGCCGGAGGTAGAGGAAGAAGGCGGCGAAGGCCCCGGTCGTGATGATCGCCTCCCCCCCGGTCGCGAGGATGATGTCCCGGCCGCCGATGTAGAGGACGAGGACGAAGACGACGCCGGTCAGGAGTCGGAGGGACGCGAAGAAGGCCCGCCGGATCCGGAGCGCGGCGACCTTCTCGTCGTGATACCGCTGACTCTGCGTCGCCACGCGGTCGCTCTCGAAGCCGTAGCGGTTGAACGCCTTGACCACCGAGACGCCCCCGAGGTTGTTCTCGAGGCGGGTGTTCAGCCGGGCGACCGTCTGACGGATCTCCCGGTAGCGGGGTTCGATCCACCGCAGGAAGACGGCGCTGGCGAGGCCGATCAGCGGGACCGGCGCGAGCGCGATCAGCGCGAGTTTCGGGGAGTAGTACCAGAGGACGATGGCGATGCCGCTCACCGTCGCGATCATCCGGATGAACTGCCGGAACTCGGTGTTGAGGAACTGTTCGAGCCTGTTGACGTCGCTGTTGAGGATCGAGAGCATCCCGCCGGTCTGGTGGTTGGCGAAGAAGTCCATCGAGAGCCGCTGGAGGTGGTCGTAACTGTCGTTCCGGAGGTCGCGCTGGATCTTCTGGGCCGTCGCCTGGATCAGGTAGCGGCCTGCAAAACGGGTGACAGACCGGACGAGGTAGGCCAGCGCCGCGATGACGACGAGGCGTTCGAGGAAGGCGATCCGGGCGGCCTCGCCGGTGATAGCCCCGGCGGGGACCAGTCCCGCGTCCGCGAGCAGGCCGGGGTCGCCGGACTGGAGGACGACGCGGTCGATGGCCGTCGCCACGATGATCGGGGGGACGAGCCGGGCGAAGCGGGTCAGGAACGAGGCGAGGACGCCGACGGTCAGGGTGAGCCAGTAGGGCTTCGCGTAGCCGACCAGCCGCCAGACCGCGTTCCCGTCGACGTTCTCGCGGACGTGCTCGAACCCGCCGTGTTCGTCCGCCATATCCCTCGGAAGCGGTTCCAGCCGGAAGTAAGGCGCGCACTCGGTCGGCCCGGCGCAAGCGTTTTTTCGCCGGGGAGTCGACGTTCGTGTGGGTGAGACTCCCATGCCGATCGCTCCGCACGTCCCGCGAGACGAGGACGGCGACGGAACCGCTCCGGACATCGGCGACGTGGTCGAACGGATCATCAACGGCGGCGACGATCCGTCCCCGATCGCCGCGACGCCGTGACGAAGGGTCGTGACCGCCCGTTTTTTCCGGACCGTCACGGAACACGTAAAGCGCTCGATACGCTATATCGACCGTGGCGAAGCCGCTGCGATTCCGGAAGTCGAACGAACACTGGACCGAGGGCCGCGTCCGATCCGAGCTGCTGGGCCCCCTCGACGCCAACCTCGGCGCGACGATGAGCCGCCCGTGGTACAAACAGCCCGACGGCTACGATGCGCGTCGATTCGAGATGGACAACGGCGATCTGGCCCTGTTCGCCTGGACCGACGGGACGGGCTACTGGATGGGCAACACCGAGACGCCGAGCACCCTCTGGCGCACCGAGAAGTACACGTTCCAGGAGGTGCCCGAACCGCTCTCGGCGTGGGCAGAACGGGAGCTTCTCGCGCAGTTGCACGAGGAGTCCCCTTGGCTGGCCGATTACCCGACCATCTCCCGCTTTTTCCTGCCCGTCCTGCTCTCGAAGGACGGCCGGCACACGACCCGGGAGTTCCTGCGGGACCACGCCGCGGGCTTCCCCGACGCCGATCCGGACGCGGGCCTCTCCTACTACGAGGAGTTCCTCGCGACCGGCGCGTTCGACGAGCGCTACGAGATGGCGTCGAAACTCGGGACGAGCGAGCGCCTCAACGTCGGCCGGATGCGCTCGACCATGAGCGAGTTCACCGTCGCCAAACTGCTCTTCGAGGCCGGCTACGACGTCACCCCGGAGATCGAGGTGACGACCGGTCACTCCATCGACTTCCGCGCCGACGCCAACGGCGAGGGCCTGCTGGTCGAGGTGACCCGGCCCCAGCCCCCCTCGGAACGGGCGGCCTCCTCGCCGACGAAGTCGATCCGCGAGACGGCCGAGACGAAGGTCAGCGGCCAGCTCGAATCTCACGAGGGCGGGGTCACCCTGTTCGTCGACTGTTCCTCCTTCGCCGACGACCACTGGGCGACCCTGATGGACCGACGCCCGGAGGTCCGCCACCGCCCGGCGGTCGTCTTCCGGGCCTGGCCCGACGGCAGCGTCGAGGGCTACACCAAGGGCTCGGTCCCGCTGGATCTGCCCGACGGGATAGACACGGAGTGAACCGCGGCCGTCAGGCCTCTGCGACGACCTCGAACGAGCGCTCGCCCATCTGGTTCTCCTCGAAGACGAACACGCGGCCGTCGGCCCGGTCCAGGTCGGCGTCGACGACGATCCGATGCTGTTCGTTACGGACCGTCACGCCCGGGAACACGGTCGTCTGCTCGTCCAGGTCGAGCATCACCCGGCCGACGCCGGTGTCCCGGAGGATGTCGGCGTGAGTCTTCAGGTCGTTGACGTAGGTCAACACGCCCTGCTCCTCGCTCGCGTCGGTGACGAGGACGTGCACGTCGCGGCCGGGCGCGGTCCGGAGCGGCGACTCGCGTTTCTGCGGGACGCCGCGGTAAAAGGCCTCGCGGCCGTCGGTGTACCGGACCTCGATCCCGTCCTCGGTGAGTTCGATCGGCAGGGTCTCGGGCGAGACTTCCTCGCGGGTGGTCATACCTCGACGTTCGGGCGCGGGGGCAAAATCCCGTCGGACGCCCGGTCGCAACCATCACAGGTAAGTACCGAGATACGAGAGGAACTGGTGATGGAAGGCCGGGCACAGGCCCCCGCGGCAGGGACGGTGTTGAACGCCCTCGCGACCGGGACCGGGTCGGCGTTCGCCATCGACGCCTACACGACGGCGACCGTCGAGTTGCGATCCGACGAGGGCGTCGACGGCGAGATCGCCGACGCGCCCGACGCGGACACCCGCCTGATCGAGCGCTGCGTCGAACTCGTGACCGACCGGTTCGGCGACGGCCAGGGCGGACTCGTCAGCACGGAGAGCGAGGTGCCGATGGCCTCCGGACTCAAGAGTTCGAGCGCCGCAGCGAACGCGACGGTACTGGCGACGCTGTCGGCGCTCGGGGCCGCCGACGAGATCAGCAGGGAGGACGCCTGCCGCATCGGCGTGCAGGCCGCTCGCGACGCCGGCGTCACGGTCACGGGCGCGTTCGACGACGCGAGCGCGAGCATGCTCGGCGGCGTCACGGTCACGGACAACGACGAAGACGAACTGCTGGCCCGCGAGGAACGCGACTGGGACGTGCTGGTGTGGACGCCGCCAGAACGGTCCTTCTCCGCGGACGCGGACGTCGATCGGTGCCGACAGATAGCCCCGATGGCGGACCTGGTGGCGGACCTCGCGCTGGACGGCGACTTCGGCCGGGCGATGACGGTCAACGGGCTCGCTTTTTGCGCGGCCCTGGACTTTCCCACCGATCCCCTCGTCGAGGCCATGCCCCTCGTCGAGGGCGTCTCGCTGTCGGGGACCGGTCCGAGTTTCACTGCGGTCGGGGAGCACAGCGCGCTCGAACAGGTTGCGGAACGCTGGCGGGAACGAGACGGCAACACATGGCTGACAACGACACAGACCGACGGCGCACGGACGAGATGAACCTGGACGAACTCCGCGAGGAGATCCGGACCATCGACCGGGAACTCGTGGAGTTGATCGCACAGCGCACCTACGTCGCCGAGACCATCGCCGCGGTCAAGGACGAACAGGGCCTCCCGACGACCGACGAGGAACAGGAACAGGCCGTCATGGACCGGGCCGGCGAGAACGCCGAGCGGTTCGACGTCGACTCGAACCTCGTGAAGGCCGTATTTAGATTGTTGATCGAGCTCAACAAGGTCGAGCAGCGAGAGTCGCGCTGATCGGAACCGCCGATCAGGCGCCGGCCATCTGCCGGCAGGTCTCCGCGCAGTCCTGCAACACGTCGGCGCAGACCTGGCAGTGGTCGGCGTCGTGTTGGCTGCACTCCTCGGCACAGTCCTCGCAGGCCTCCGCGCAGGCCTCGGCGAGGATTGCGCTGTACGCCGACCCGCGGGCCATGAACCGGGCGTGCATCGAGGTGAGGTCGGCCACGTCGCGACACAGACGGGCACACTCCTCCATCTCGGGGTCGCCGAGACACTCGTCTGCGCACCACTCGCAGACGTCCGTGGCCTCGTTGCAGTTCTCGACGCACTCGCGCTGGTCGTCGCTCAGGCTGTCGATCCGGGATACGGTTTCTGCGAGTGACATTGCACCGTAAGCGTTGGCGAGGGAGTCGCGTAAGCCGTCTGCCTGCCACTGCAGGCCCGCCGGACTGATCCGCGGTCGCCCTGCGTGAGGTCGGCCGGGACCGACAGGTACGACAGGCCCACGCCCGAAGTCGGGGGTATGACGGACGGCGACACCGAGGCGACGGGGAACGGCATCACCGCCCGCTACGACGAGACGGCGGCCGAGCGCGTCCTGACGTTCGAGCGCGACGGCGCGACGGCGGTCGTCGCGCAGAACCGCGAGGGCTACGCCATGCTGAAGGTGCGCCCGTCGCGCGACGGCGACGAACTAGAGCGATACTACGGGTTCGACATGGCCCTCGACCACGCCGCGGAGTTGCTGGGCGTCCGGCCGACCGACCTGCCGGTCCCCGACGCCGCCGCGGACATGGGGATGTGACTCAGGGGTCGAGGACGGCCCCGACGAGTCGGGCCTCGGTCCGGCGCAGGAGGTCGTTCGCGGTGCTTGGAACACAGCCCAGTTCGGTCGCGATCTCCTCGTAACTGGTCCGGCGCGGTGTCTCGTAGAAGCCGAGTTCGTAGGCGGTCCGGAGCGCCTCACGCTGGCGGTCGGTCAACTGCGCCAGCGGGCCCACGTGGGCCGGTTCGTACTCGCGGAGCCGGTCGATAGTGAGGTCGAAGTGCTCGCTGGCGCGGGCGTGGGCCCGCTGGATGTCCTCCATCCGCCCGGCGACGGTGATGTCGACCCCCTCGTCGGTCCACTCGAAGGGGCCGTCGATCACCAGTGTGAACTCGTCTGCGATGTCGAGGAGTTCGCCCATGAGGTCGCTCCGCTCGGCGAGGATGAACGCATAGAGCCAGGGCCCGTCCGTCTCGACGATCTCGTACTCCCGCACGGTCTCGTCGCTGTCCAGTGCGTCCCTGACCGTCGCCGGTTCGTCGGCGCCCAATCGGTAGAGGACCGACAGGCCGCCGTCGTCCATCCACTCGATGTTCAGGACCGCGTCCCGGGTGACGCCGGGCGTCTCCGCGAGCGTGTCATCGACGCCCGGAAAGGCTCCCCCCGGCGGTTCGAGTCTGATATCGGTCGCTTTCATGCGTGCTCCCCTCCGCGCGATCGGGTCCGTCGGCTGTGACGCCCCGCGGGACCCCCGTCCCGTTCCGCGACGGATATGGCCGAAATAAATCGGCAGCACTGGCAAAACCCTTCCGGTGTTTCGCGGCGGCGTCGCGTCGCCGCGGGAGGGAGGTTTTTGTGCCGGGCCGGCGTCGAACGTGACCATGCGACCGGGCTTGCTCCTGCCGCCGGCCGACGTGATGGACCCGACAGGCGTTGCGACCACGGCCGAAGAACTCGGCTACGGCTCCGTCTGGATGCCGGAACTGTGGGGCAGCGACGCCTTCGTCCAGCTTGCCGCCGTGGCCGAAGCCACCGACGAGGTACGTCTCGGCACCGCGATCGCGAACGTGTTCTCCCGCTCGCCGGCGGTCCTGGCCATGGCCGCCGCGACCGTCGACCGCTACGCCGACGGCCGGATGGTCCTCGGGACCGGCGTCAGCACCGAGAAAGCCGTCGAGGACCTCCACGGCGTCGACTACGAGAACCCCGTCCGGCGCGCCCACGAGAGCATCGCCGTGGCGAAACGGTATCTCTCGGCGGACGACGAGCGCGTTTCCTACGAGGGCGAGTTGATCCAGGTGCAGGATTTCGAGCCGCTGGGTCGAGAGGTGCCGATCTACCACGCGGCGCTCGGGCCGGCCAACAGGCGCGTCGTCGCGCGGCTGGCAGACGGGTGGATCCCGCACAACGTCCCCTTCCCCGATCTGCCGGACGCGTTCGCCGACATCGAGGAGACGGCCGCCGAGGCGGGTCGCGACGCCGAGGAGATCACGGTCGCTCCCTACGTGCCGTCGGCCGTCAGCGACGAGGATCCCGAGGCCGCCCGAGACGCGATCCGTGGACACGTCGCTTACTACGTCGGGAACGCCGAGGGATACCGAAACGCCGTCGCGAAGCGATTCCCGGAGGGGGCCGAGACAGTCACGACGCAGTGGCGCGAGGGCGACCGGAGCGGCGCCGCCGACGCGGTCACCGACGAGATGGTCGACGCGCTCGGGGTCGCCGGGACGAGCGAGCAGGCTCGTGCGCGCCTGGACGAGTTGCTGGAGGGGGTCGTCGACCTGCCGATGATCACCGTGCCGCGGCAGGCGGCCGGCGAGATGGCGATGGAGACGATTCAGGCGCTCGCGCCGGACGCCTGAACGACGTCGGCGCCGAGAGCCGGGCGGCCAGGCTGGCGACGACGCACTCGCTCACGAGCGATCCGACCCCTCCGGCGGCAGGCGCACGACTTCCAGCCAGAACGCCTCGAACCGCTTGATCGTCTCGATGAACTCCGCGGGATCCACCGGCTTGGTCAGGAACGCGTTCGCCTGCAGGTCGTAGGACCGGACGATGTCCTCCTCCGATTTCGAACTGGTCAGCACGATCACGGGGATCAAGGAGAGATCGGTGTCGCCCGCCCCGATGTCCGCGAGTACCTCGTCGCCGTCCTTCCGCGGCAGGTTGAGGTCGAGGAGGACGACGTCCGGCCGCGGCGCGTCGGCGTACTCGCCGCGCTGGTGGAGGAAGTCGAGCGCTGCGACGCCGTCGGTCACCACGTGGAGCGTGTTGGCGATGCGACTCTCCTCGAAGGCCACCTGGGTGAGCCGAATGTCGCCGGGGTTGTCCTCGACGAGCAGGATGTCGGCCGGTTCGGCCGACCGGATCCGGTCACGCATCGCCCTCACCCACTGCCGGGAGGGTAACGGTAAAGGTCGCCCCCTCGCCCGGAGCCGAGTCGACCTCGATGTCGCCGCCGTGGCGTTCGACGATCCGCTCGCACAGCGACAGCCCGATTCCGGACCCCTCTGCGCTCGCGCCCTCGAGGCTCTGGAACACCTCGAAGATGCGGTCGGCATCGTCCGGATCGATGCCGACTCCCTCGTCGCTGACGGCGATCCGCCACCGGTCACCGGCCCGCTTCGCGGCGACGTGGACCCGTGGCGACTCGTCGCCGCTGTACTCGATTGCGTTGTCGAGCAGGTTCTGGAACAGCTGGCCGAGCTGTTCGGCGTCGCCCACGACCCAGGGGAGGTCCTCGGCCGTGATCTCGGCGTCGTGCTCGTCGATCTTTACCTGCAGGTTGTCCCGCACGTCCGCGAAGACGTCGTTCAGCGCGACGGGTTCGAGCGGGTCGCCGCGGGAGTCGACCCGCGAGTACTGGAGGAGGCCGTCGATCATGTTGCGCATCCGATCGGCACCGTCGACGGCGAACGCGAGGAACTCCCGGCCCTCCTCGTCGAGCGCGTCGCCGTAGCGACTCTCGACGAGCTGGAGGTAGCTCGACACCATCCGTAACGGCTCCTGCAGGTCGTGCGAGGCGGCGTAGGCGAACTGCTCCAGCCGTTCGTTCGACGCCTCCAGTTTCCGCTCGTACTCCCGACGGTCGGTGACGTCGCGGAAGTACACCGAGATGCCGGTCTCGGAGGGGTAGAGGTTCGCCTCCGCCCAGAAGTCGAGCGCCTCGTGGTAGAACTCGAGGTTGACCGGCTCCTGGTCGTTCATCGCGGTCTCGAAGGCCCGCCGGACCTCGTCGTCGTCGGAGACGTTCGGGAAGACTTCCCAGAGCGTCTCGCCGAGGAGTTCCTCCTCGGGATGCTGGAGGAGTTCCTGGGCGCGTTCGTTGACGTGCGTGAACTCGAACGCCTCGTCGA
The DNA here is from genome assembly GCF_037031225.1 of Halorientalis sp. LT38. Taxonomy (NCBI): domain Archaea; kingdom Methanobacteriati; phylum Methanobacteriota; class Halobacteria; order Halobacteriales; family Haloarculaceae; genus Halorientalis; species Halorientalis halophila. The sequence goes on from NZ_JAYEZN010000001.1 coordinate 322,784, forward strand.
CGGCGTAGAACGCGTCGGAGATCCGGCCGAGGATGCGCCGGAGTTCGCTCTCCAGTTCCTGCTCGTGGCGGTACCGGTCGGTCATGTCCCGGGTGACCTTGAGGTAGCCACGGTGGGTCCCGTCGTCACCCCACACCGACGTGATCGTCACGGTAGCCCAGAACCGGCTCCCGTCCTTCCGGACGCGCCAGCCCTCGTCTTCGGCGGATCCGGTCTCCGTCGCCGCGGCGAGGTTTCGGGCCGGAACGCCCGCCTCCCGGTCGGCTTCCGTATAGAAGGTCGAGAAGTGCTCGCCGAGAATCTCGTCGGCCTCGTAGCCCTTGATCGCCTTCGCGCCCCGGTTCCAGCTCGTGACGTGGCCGTCGGGGTCGAGCCGGAAGATGGCGTACTCCTCGACGGCGTCGACGAGCGACTGGAACCGTTCCTCGGTCTCCCGGAGGGCATCCGCGGTGCGTTCGGTGGCACTGACTTCCGAGTGGCGTTCAATCCGTCCGCCGGGCGATGCCCGTTCCGTCTGCGCGGTCAGGGCCCTGGCGACGCCGCAACTCCCCCTGAACTCACCGTCCTCGATCAGGAGCGTGCTCCGTACCTCGAACGGGATCGTGTCACCGTCTGCGGTCCGGACGTCGACCTCGTCGGTCGACGTGGGCTGGTCCGCGCGGAGGCGGTCCGCGACCGATCGCTCGACGCGGGCCAGGGCCTCGTCGGTGAGCAGGCGTCCGACGTGCTCGCCGAGCAGTTCCTCGCGCGAGTAGCCCGTCGTCGCCGTGATCGCCTCGTTTACCGCGACGAAGCGGCCGTCGGCGTCGAGCTGATAGATGCCGTCGTCGACCGCATTGATGAGGGTCCGGTAGCGAGCGCGCGCGTCCGCGTCGTCGGCCTCGTCCCAGAAGGTCCCCGCAGTCGCGCCTGACCGTGAACTCATGCCCGTACAGAACCCCCGGAACTGGATAAGCACTCGGACGTCCTGAGATCGTATTGCAGACTTTCTCGTCCGTTGTGTGCGCTTCGTTTGCCAACTGGAAACAAGCGGTCAGGCACCGCGACGAACACCGTCCGTGCGCGTCGACGGGCGGAGCGATCCTAGTGGGACGGGAACCGCGCGCCGCTCAGTACGTGAACAGGTCGACGCCGCCGGTGACACCCCACCTTTTTCTCCTTGGGTGCGACGCGGTGCGCCGCACCCGCGTCGAAAAAGCTGGACCAAAAACGCCCCGCTCGCTTCGCTCGCGGGCCGTACACAGGGATCAGTACGTGAACAGGTCGACGCCGCCGGTGACGCCCATGACCTGCCCGGTGATGTACTCTGCCTGCTCGGAGGAGAGGTAGGCGACGAGGTTGGAGACGTCCTCCTCGCTGCCGAGCTTGTCCATCGGGGTCGCGCGGGCGATGTCGGCCCAGTGCTCGTTGATGTTCTCGAGCTGGTCGTGGGGCAACTCCGCCAGGTCGCCGACGACGATGGTCGGCGCGAGGATGTTCGAGGTGACGCCCTTGGGCGCGCCTTCGAGGGCAAGCGTCTTCCCGAAGCCGATGAGGCCGGCCTTGGTCGTCGAGTAGGAGATCTGGCCGTACCCGCCCTCCCACCCGGCGAGGGAAGACATCGTGATGATGCGGCCCCAGCCGCGGTCGCACATGTTGGGGAAGATCTCCTTTGTGATGTTGTACGTGCCCGTCAGGTTCACGGAGAGGTCGCGGTCCCAGATGCTCGGGTCGAGGTCGCCGACCGTGCCCACGGCGTCCACGAGACCGGCGTTGTTCACGAGTACGTCGACGCCGCCGGTCGAGTCCTGGAGGTCCTCGACGACCCCAGCGACCTCCTCGCGGTCGGTCAGGTCACATTCGAGGGCGATGGCGTCGCCGCCGTCCTCCTCGATCTGGTCGGCGACTTCCTTGGCGCCGTCCTGGTCCACGTCGAGGACGACGACTTCCGCGCCTTCCTCGGCCAGTGTGAGACAGTCCTCGGTTCCGATGCGGCCCGCACCCCCCGTAACGAGGGCCGTCTTGTCGTCAAGTCCGAAGTCCATTGCAACGTGGTGTTTCCTACCCTCTTTGTTAACAGTTTGTCCTCAGAAGGGAGGGGGGTTTATGAGGCCGACCCCGAACGCCGTCGAATTAGGGCGGTAGCGGGCCGTTCCGCTCGCCGGTCGACCCGTGATGATCGGTACCCCTCGCCGATCAGTTCCCGTCCCCGGTCGCGTCGTCGGCCGAACGCACGCCGACAACGTCGAGCAACTCGCGGTGATCCGCGACGGCGAAGTCGATGGCCTCGTCGCCGTCGACCCGGTAGCCCTCACGACCGATTTCCTCGGCGCGCTCGAAGGCGGTGCCGTTGTAGGCAACTGTGCGGATGCCCATCTCGGACGCGCCCTGCATGTCGTGGTCGTAGCGGTCGCCCACGTGTATCGCACCGGCGGGATCCACGCCGGCGCGGTCGAGGGCGTCCTCGAACATCCGGCGGTCGGGTTTCTTGTAGCCGACGGCCTCGGACGTGGTCACGCCGTCGAAGGAATCGTCCAGGCCGAACAGGTCGAGCATCCGGTGGGCCTCGTCCGTGTCGATGTCGGAGACGATCCCCAGGTACAGCCCTGCCTCGTCGAGCACCTGGATCGTTTCGACGACGTTCGGTTCCGGTTCCATCGCGGCCTTCGTCGCCTGCAGGAAGCCGGGTTCCCAGTCCTCGCGGGTCACGTCCCCGTCGACGATGGCGTCGAAGGCCTTCTGGTACCCCTCGGCGGCGGACATGTACTCCGTCCCCTCGGCCGATTTGAAGTGCTCGCCGAGCGTCTCGCGCCAGGTCTCCAGGGCGGGTCCCGGCTCCAGGTCGTACTCGGCGGCGAACGCCTCGAGATAGTCGACGTAGCCCTGCCGGATCGAGGGGAGCGAAACGATCACGCCGCCGATGTCGAAGAAGACGGCGTCGTACTCGGTCATGCCGTCTCGTAGCGGCGGACGCCGTGCTCGTCGGTCTCGCCGGTCACGACGCCCTCGGCCTCGAGGTGGGCGAGCGCGCTCGCCGTCTCGATGACGAGGTACTCCATGTTCCGGTCGCCCGAGCGCTGGTAGGCGATGTCGACGGCCGTCTCGCCGCTCCCGTTCTCGAGGGCCTCCGCCGTCCGTTCGAGCAGGTGGTCGAGCCCCTCGCGGTCGCGCTCGACGACCTCGTCGAACTCGGCGTGGGGCTGATCGTGCCCGGTGAACACTCTGTCGACGTCACGCTCTCCCAACCGATCGAGGGCGGTGTAGAACCCGCTGATGGCGTCCTCGTACCCGTGGTCGAAGCCCTTGTGCATCGCGACCGGGCGGAACGTGCCGAGCGCCATGTCGCCGGAGAAGAGGACGCGGTCCCCATCGAGTTCGGTCCGGTAGCAGAGGTGGTCGGCCTGGTGGCCGGGCGTGTGGATCGTCTCGGCGGTGAGCGGGCCGATCTCGACCGTCTCGCCGGCCGGGAGCCAGTGATCGACGGCGTCGCTCGGGAGCAGCCCCCGGTCGCGTTCGAGCGACTCGACTGACATCTCGACGGCCTTGTCGAGGAAACCGCCCTGGACGCCGGCGAGGCGGGCGTTCTCGCGGACGGCGGCCTCCAGTTCGTCGACGTCGCGCTCGAACCGCTCCTCGACGCCGGCCGGGGCGTAGACCTCCGGGTCGGCGGCGTCGAGGACGGCCGGCACCTGGCCGACGTGGTCGGTGTGCGGGTGGGTGAGAACCAGGTGCTCGACGTCCGCCAGTTCGTAGCCGTGCTCGGACAGGTCCGCGATCAGTTCCTCACGACGGTCGTCCCCGGCCATGCCGGTGTCGAAGAGGACGGGTTCGTCGCAGTCCACGAGATACCCCGCCACGTTCCCCGGTGGCCAGTCCACGGTCGTCTCCAGTCGGTGAACCGAGTGGGACTCCTGCATCTGCTCTCCTCGCTCGTTCATTTCCGAGTACGAGAGCCTTCCGACGCTTAAACCTTACCCTGAAAGACAACGATGGTAGTATTCGCACGCCCCACAGTTAACAGAGCCGTTTATTTGAGGCCATTTATTTTACAATCTCAGTGGGAAGGGGTTGCGGTGGGCACCGCGACCGCGCGTATCGGTCACTCGTCGGGCCCGAGTTTGTACTTTTGGATCTTGCCGCTGGTCGTCCGCGGGAGGTCGTCGACGAAGGTCACCTCTCGCGGGTGTTTGTACTCGGCGAGTTCCGTGAGGGCGAACGCCTGGATCTCGTCTTCGGTCACGTCGATGCCGGGTTCGACGTCGCGATGCGGGACGACGTAGGCGACCGGGACCTCGTTGCGCCGGTCGTCGTCGACGCCGACGACGGCGGCTTCGGACACGGCGTCGTGTTCGCCCAGTAGTTCCTCGACCTCGCTGGGGTAGACGTTGTACCCCGCCGTGACGACGATGTCCGTCTTCCGGTCGACGATCTCGTAGTAGTTGTCCCGGTCGCGCCGGGCCACGTCGCCGGTCCGGAAGTAGCCGCGCTCGGTGAAGGACTCGGCCGTCGCCTCGGGCATGTCGTGATATCCCGTCATCACCTGGGGCCCGCGGACCAGCAGTTCTCCCTCCTCGCCGGGGGGCACTTCCTCGCCGGACTCGTCGACGATCTTCGAGTCGGTCATCTGCAAGGGCTGACCGACGGTCCCCTCGCGGTGGCCGAAGGCGGTCTCGACCTCGGTGTGGGTCGCCCCGGCGGTCTCCGTCAATCCGTACCCCTCGGTGATCTTGACGCCGGCGGTCTCCTCGAACTCGCGCTGGACCGCGACGGACATCTTCGCCCCGCCCTCGGCGGCGACCTCAAGACTGGACAGGTCGTACTCGCCGAAGGCGTCGTCCTCGACCACGTCCACGTACATCGTCGTGACGCCGACGAACTGCGTGATCCCGAACTCCTCGATGGTCGCCATCGCGTCGGTCGGGTCCCACCGCATCGCGCTCCGGAGGTGGAGCGACCCGCCGAACAGCAGGGGTTGCCACCCGCAGTGAACGAAGCCCGTGATGTGGTACATCGGCAACCAGATCAGGCTCTTCAGTTCGGCCGGCGTCACCGGCGCTTTCTCGTCGTCCTCGCGGAGCATGTCGAGCCCCTGCGCCCGCAGGTTCCGGTGGGTCAGGAGCACCCCTTTCGGCCGACCGGTCGTCCCGCTCGTGTACGGCTGCAGCGCCACGTCCTCCGCGTCGCGTTCGACGTGGGTCGGCTCGCCGGCCACGTCGTCGACGTGGTGGTCTTCCTCGGGGACCTGCTCGCGGTCACCGGCGGTTATCACCACGGGGTCCAGATCGGTCTCCGCGAGCGCGTCGTCGACGGTGCTGCGGAGCCACCAGTGGGTGATGATGGCCTCGGCGTCGGTGTCCTCCAGTTGATAGACCATCTCGCGGGGCTTGTACTGGGGGTTCATGAAGGAGACCGGCGTCCCGGCCTTCAGCCCGCCCAGCGCGGCGATCACGTAGGCCGGGCAGTTCGGCAGGTAGAGGACGATGCGGTCGTCGGGCGCGAGCCCGAAGTCGTGCAGTCCGCCCGCGAATCGCGCTGCCCGATCGTTCAGCTCCGCGTGTGTCAGTTCCTCGCCGTCGGCCTCGATCGCGAGGTGCTCGCCGTTCACCGCCGCCGTCCGGTCGTGCAGTCCCGCGGCGTTCCCGGTGAGGGGCTCGGCCCCGAGATCGTCGAAGTCCATGCCGGATGCTATCACACTTCCCGTGTAAAACCTGCCGACGGCCCTGCACGGCCTTTTTTACCCCCGCAGGGACTCCACCGGCCGTTCGTTGGCTGCCCGCCAGGCCGGGTAGACCCCGGCGACGAGGCTCGTCCCGACGCCGAACGCCACCGCGCCCGCGAGATAGAGTACGGAGGCGGTCGTGAACGCGAAGGGACTCCCGAGGAAGACGGCATTCGCCGCCACCACGACGAGTAGCGCCAGCGCGACCCCGGCGGCCGCCCCGATGGCACCCAGCAACACCGCCTCGGCGAGCAAGATTCGGACGACGTCGGCCTTCGAGTACCCGACCGCCCGGAGGACGCCGATCTCCTCGCGGCGCTTGGTCACCGACATCAGCATCGTGTTGGCGATGGAGACGCCGGCGACGAGCAGGGAGAGCGAGCCAAGTCCCGCCAGGAAGGCGTTGATCCCGTCGACGATCGTCCTGAACAGGCGCACCAGCGAGGTGAACTCGAGCACCAGCAGGCTGTCTTTCCGGCCGTTGAACTCGTCGCGGAGTCGCTCGGACGCCGTTTCGGCCTCCTCGACCGACGCGGTCGTCACCCGGACCTGACTGTACCGGCGGTCGTCGGCCGTCGCGATCGGCAGGAACACCTCGTCGACGCCGAAGGCGGCCGTCTCGGCGAGCACCGCCCGCACCCGGTAGGTCTCCGTCACCTCGACCGTCCCGGACTCGCGCTCTACCTCTTCGACCAGCGTGATCCGGTCACCGGGCGCCAGTCCGTGCCGGACGGCGAACTCGTTGGACAGGACCGCGCCGTCCCGCCAGTGGCGCGGAATGCCACCGGCCGCGACGTCGTAGAGGAGTCTGGGGTCCTCGATGTAGGTCGACGAGACCGACTCCCGTCGCCCGGGGCGGCGCCGGTACTCGACGGTTCTTGAGTTGGTCGCCACGACGGTCGCGGGATCGACGGTCTCCTCGATCGCCCGCACGTCGTCGTCGTCGAAGTAGTCCGTCTCCCTGTCGAACCCGGGCGCGACGTAGACGTTCGTCGCCCCCTGCTCCTGGATCCGGTTCAGCTGGCTCTCCTTGAACGCCGCGCCCCCGGCGCCGATCGCACCGATGGCGACGACGCCGATCATGATCGCAGCCGCCGCCAGGATCGACCGCGTCCTTGCCCGGGAGATGTTCCGCCGGGCGATCAATAGCGACGGGAACCGGCCCACGAGTTCGCGCAGCGGGTTCACGGGCGGTCACCCCCGACGGTTGTCGATGTCCGAATCATCAGTCGAGCGCCTCCACGGGTCGCTTGTTCGCCGCCTTCCACGCCGGGTAGAGTCCCGCGACGAGCGCCGTCGCGACGCCGAAGAGGACGCCGAGAGCGACGTACCGCAACCCGGTCGCGGTGAACGCCAGCGGATCGCCAAGCAGCAACTGGTTGATACCCGCGCCGATAGCGAGCGCGATCGGGACCCCGATGGCGCCCCCGACCGCGCCGAGGATCGTCGCTTCGGCGACGAGCAGGCTGACCACCGCTCGCTTGGGGTAGCCGTACGCCCGGAGGACGCCGATCTCGCTCTCCCGCTCGATGGCGGACATCAACATCGTGTTGGCGATGGTGACCGCCGCGACCAGCAGCGAGATCGCGCCCACGCCGATCAGGAACCGGTTGACGGTCCCGAAGAACTCCTCGAACTGCTCGCGTTGCTCCTGGACCTGCTCGACCCGGACGCTCTCCTCGCGGGCGTTGAACTCGCCCTCGATGGCCCTGGTCGCCGCGTCGACCGACCCGGCCTCGGTGTCCACGCGGACGATCGCCTGCCCGTAGCCGGCGTCCTCGAACTGCGTGGGCGGTAGGAACACGGTCTGGTCGGCCGACAGCGGGTCGGAGAACCCCTGTGGCTGCAGGACCGCCGCGACCTCGAAGCTCCGGTTGAGCTCGCCGTAGACGCTCACCTCCAGCCGGTCGCCCGGTTCGATGTCGTTGTCGTCGGCGATCCGCGACCCGACGACGACCGTCCGGCGCCAGTCGTCCGGAATCTCTCCCCGCGACGCGTCGTAGAACGCACCGGGGTCGCCGAGGCCCTTCACTTGGGCCGTCACGATCGTCTTCCCCGATTCGGTCCCGACCAGCGAACCCGACGGCTCGACGACCGGCAGGACGATCGCGCTCTCCGTCACCTGTTCGATCCTGTCGAGGTCGGCGTCCGTGAGTTCCGTGTTCGTCAAGTTGCCGTCCTCGACGCTGATCACGGGCTCGACGGTGGCCGTCCCGCCGAAGTCCTCGTAGGCCTCGAGCTGATCCTGTTTGAAGGCCTCGCCACCGGTCCCGATGGCGCCGATGGCGACCACGCCGATGACGACGGCCACGACGGCGAGCGCCGAGCGGGCCGAAGCGCGCGAGAGGTTCCGCCGCGCCAGCGCCAGCGTCGGGACCCGGCTCGTCAGCCAGCGGATCGGGTTCACACCTCGGGTCCCTCCCGAAATGTCGGCCGCGGGCTCTCGCTTTCGTGGATGCGGCCGTCGATCAGGTTCACGACGCGGTCGGCAGCCTCGGCGACGTAGTCGTCGTGCGTGACGGTGACGACGGCCACGTTCTCGTCGGCGCGGAGTTCGTCGAAGAGGTCGAGGATGCTGTCGCCCGTGTCCCGGTCGAGGTTCCCCGTCGGCTCGTCGGCCAGCAGGATGTCGGGGTCGTTGATCAGCGAGCGGGCGATGGCGACCCGTTGTTTCTGCCCGCCCGAGAGCTCGTCGGGGTAGTGATCGAGCCGGTCGCCAAGCCCGACGCGTTCGAGCAACCGGGTGGCCCGCTCGCGGGTCGCCGTCGGCGTCCGGTCGAGCATCCGCGGCATCTCGACGTTCTCCAGCGCCGTGAGCGTCGGGATCAGGTAGAAGCTCTGGAAGACGAAGCCGATCGTCTCCTTTCGCTTCCGGGTCCGCTCGCGGTCTGAGAACGTCGACACGTCCGTCCCCCTGAGCAGCACGTCGCCGCTCGACGCAACGTCCAGCAGGCCGAGCAGGTTCAGGAGCGTCGACTTCCCGCTGCCGGAGGGGCCGACGACCGCCACGAAGTCCGCGGGCGCGATGCCGAAATCGACGCCCTTGAGGGCCCTGACCGTCTGACCGCCCGTCTCGTACTCCTTGACCACGTCCGTCCCGCGGATGATCGAATCCGGCGGGATCGTCCGGTCCGCCGCGACCTCCAGCGGATCGCCGTCGCTGGGATCGCCGCCGTCGCTGGCCTCGTCGGTCGGATCGGGTGCCACGGCGATCACCCCCGTCGGCGGTAGACCACGACCGCGGCGATCACGCCCACGACGACGAGCACGGGAATCAGCGGGAAGCCGCCCTGCTGGGGCGACTGCGGCCGGCCGGCGGAGCCGTTGGTCACCGGGATCTCGGTCGTGTACGTCCGTTCGACGCCGTCGACGACGTAGCTCACCTCGACCGGGACCGCAGAGACGTTGCCGGTGACGGTCGTCGAGAGACCGAACGAGGAGAAGTCGCTCGCGTCGATCGAGCCGACGAAGCGGTTGGCCGTCCCGACCGCCTCGGCGTCCGCGGTGGAGACGACGACCGACTCCACGTCGTCCGAGCCGACGTTGCTCGCCGTCGCGGAGATCTCGATCGAGCCGCCGCGATCGACCGCCTCGACGCCCGTGAGGACGACTTCGCCGGGGTTGGCCGGCTCGTCGAACGTCGCCCGGAACCGCTCGGTGACCCGTTTCCGGGTCGCGCCGTCGGTGTAGGCGAAGGTCACGTTCACGGGGTAGGTGCCGCTCTCGGCGACGCGAGCGGGGAACTCGAAGGTCGTCGTCTCGCCGGCGTCAAGCCGGGACCGTACGCGCTCGGCGACGGTGAAGTTCGCGACCGGTGAGGTCGCGCTGACGGCGACCTGACTCACGTCCGCGTCCAGGCCGTTCGCGACGGTGACGTTCACCGGTCGCGTCGCGCCGGGCAGCCCTTCGGCGACGGCGAGGGCGAGTTGCGGGCCGTCGACGGCCCTGTCGTCGCTGGCGGGGTCCAGTTGGACGGCGCGCTCGAGCGTCCGCGTCTGTCCCATCGCGTTCGTGTAGGTGAGCGTCGCCGTGACGGCCCCGGCCCCCGCCTCGGGGACCGTCCCGCTGAAGTCGAAGCTGCGCTTCTGGCCGGCCTCGAGGACCGCGTCCAGGCGCTGGGTGTCGTCGACGGCCACGTTCGTCCCGTCGACGACGAGGTCGAGGTTTCGGATCGGGTCGAGGCCGCCGTTCGAGACGTTGACCGTCAGTTCGCGCGCGTTCCCGACCGAGCCGGTCACGTCGACGCTCATCTTCGGCCCGCTCTCGGTGACGACGACCGTGACGGGGTAGTTGAACCGGATCAGTTCCTCGTCGGTCGTCTCGGCGACGACGGTCAGCTCCAGGCGCTTGACGCCCGGCTCTTCGAACGTCGTCGTCAGCGGCACCGTCACGGAGCCGCCGGGGGTGAGCGTCCCGACGTCGCTGACCGAGCCGCGGCTGTTCGCGTCGTTCGCGCTCCCCAGGCGGACGCTACGGACGTCCGCCACTTCGGGGCTGGTCTCGGCGTTCGAGATGCGCGCGCTGATCTCGATCAGTTCGCCGGGTGCGGGCTGTGACGGCGTGACCGTCACCTCGTCGAGCGACACCTGTGGCTCCGAGGCGGTCGAGGGCTGGGTCGCATTGACGGCGACTGGGTCGGCCGCGGCGGGCGTCGTGACCGCCGCGAGCGCGACCGCGATAACGGCCGCAGCGGCGACCGCGGCCGGTCGGGTGGCTGCCGGATTCATGGTCGATACGTCTCGGTGGAGGGGCAATCGGGGACCATGCTGCTGTCACTCGCATGGCAACGTCTACCCATTAGTGTTTTTTCAAATGTCGCCGTCACGAACGTCGCCGGGGGGCGACCCCGGAATCGGTCACGATGTCGCAAATTTATTAACAATGAGGTAGAACGGCAGATTGTTGATTAACAATGGTAACTGAAACGGAGGGCGGACGATGAGAGACCAGTTCGCAGTCGAGGGTGACACGGCCATCGTGACGGGCGCGTCCCAGGGAATCGGTCGGTCGATCGCGGAGCGCTTCGCCGACGACGGCGCGGACGTCGTCATCTGCTCGCGCGAGCAGGAGAAGGTCGACGGGGTCGCCGAAGACATCAACGCGACCGACGGCGGCGAGTGTCTCGCCATCGAGTGTGACGTGACCGACCGCGACGCGGTCGACGCGCTGGTCGAGGCCACCGTCGAGGAGTTCGGCGGCGTCGATATCCTCGTCAACAACGCCGGAGCCTCCTTCATGGCCAACTTCGAGGGCATCAGCGAGAACGGCTGGAAGACCATCGTGGACATCAACCTCCACGGGACCTACCACTGCACGCAGGCCGCCGGCGAGGTCATGCGCGAAGGCGACGGCGGGACCATCGTCAACTTCGCCAGCGTCGCCGGCCAGGACGGCGCCCCGTTCATGAGCCACTACGCCGCCGCCAAGGCCGCGGTCATCAACCTGACCAAGACCCTGGCCTTCGAGTGGTCCGACGACCAGGTCCGCGTCAACTGCATCGCGCCCGGCTTCGTCGCCACCCCCGGCGTCGCGAGCCAGATGGGCGTCACCGCCGACGAGATCGACCGCGAGGACATCGACCGCCGGATCGGTCTGAGCGAGGAGATCGCCGACGTCGCGCAGTTCCTCGCGAGCGAGGCCTCCTCGTACGTCACGGGCCAGACCATCACCGCGAAGGGCGTCCCGGACATCATGGAAGACCCCGGGACCTAGCGCGGCCGAACGCACACGTCGTTTTTTACCGCCGGGGGGGTACGGTCAGATATGGACGAGTCACGGCCGCTCGACCGCCTCCGGGAGAACCTCACGGGCATCGTCTCGACGCTCGTCACGGGGATCTGGCTCGCCGCCATGTTCCTCGACCAGTCCTGGTGGCTCGGGTTCATGCTGTTCGGCTACGTCGTCCTCGTCCCGCTGACCGCGGTCCTGTTCGGCGACGAGGGCGACTTCGAGGCGTGGTGGGACTCCGACGCGGAGCGCGATCCGGAGACGACTCCCAACGATCGGACGGAGTCCGAGGACCCGCTGACCACGCTCCGGGAACGGTACGCCCGCGGAGAGTTGACCGACGAACAGTTCGAGCGAAAACTCGAACGGCTGCTGGAGACCGAGACGCTCGAAGACGCGGCCGAAGGGGTCGGGGCGGACGCGGCCGACTCGCGCTCGACCGTCACCGGGTCCGCCGACCGCAAACAGGAGCGCGAACGGTCCGACTGAGGCGGCAAGTTATTTCCCGAACCGGGCCGGTGTCCGTGTATGGCACGTGACGTCTTCTTGCCGGTAGCCGCACAGCCCAGCGTCGACGCGCTGGTCGAACAGGCTCAGACGGCCGAGCGACTCGGGTACGACCGCGCCTGGCTCCCGGAGACCTGGGGCCGGGACGCGGTGACGACGCTGACGAGCATCGCCCACGGGACCGAGGAGATCGGCATCGGCACCTCGATCATGCCGATTTACTCGCGCTCGGCCGCCCTCATCGGCCAGACCGCCGCGACGCTCCAGGAAGTGTCGGACGGCCGGTTCCGCCTCGGACTCGGCCCCTCCGGCCCCATCGTCATCGAGAACTGGCACGGGCAGGACTTCGCCAACCCGCTGAAGTACACCCGCGAGACCGTCGACGTGGTCAAGCAGGTCCTCTCGGGCGAACGAGTCAGCTACGACGGCGAGTACTTCGACCTCGACGGGTTCCGACTGCGCTGTGAGCCGCCGGAGCCGGTCCCGAAGATCGACGCGGCAGGGATGGGTCCCAAGTCCGTCGAGCTCGCGGGCCGCTTCTCCGACGGCTGGCACGCATTAATGCTCACGAAGGAGGGAATCCGCGACCGGATGGAGGACTTCGACCACGGGTCGGACCTGGGCGATCAGGACCGGAGCGAGCAGCAGGTGACGCTCTCGCTGACCTGCTGCGTCGACGAGGACCGCGAGCGCGCCCGGCGCCTGGTCAAGCAGCATATCTGCTTCTACGTCGGCGGCATGGGCACCTTCTACCGCGACGCGATCGCCCGGCAGGGCTACGAGGACCTCGCCTACGAGATAGCCGACAACTGGAACGACGGCGACCGCGACCGCCTCGTCGCGGAGTTCCCCGACGAGTTGCTCGACGAACTCGCCATCGCGGGGACCCCCGAGGAGTGCGCCGACCGCATCGACGAGTTCGAGGCGATCGACGGCGTCACCTCGGCCTCGGTCTCCTTCCCGCGCGCCGCAGACCAGGACGACATCCAGCGGACGATCGAGACGCTGGCGCCCGAGAACTGAACGGTCCGACTCGCGTCCGTCTTCGGTAGCTTCACCACGTTTTTCCGACGGTCCGTCCGACAGCGGCGTCGCCAAACGCCGACCTCGTTCGGAGTTCTCGGTTCGTTAGCACGACTCGCATGGCTGGTATTGTCACCTTTGGCCACCTGTCACACACCTTTGTTAAGTAAATTCTGTATTACTCTAACAGATTACGCATGAAAGTCTATTTATGCCACAAACGGTAACTTGGTTTCTATGAGTGGTAGATCCACAGGAGACGGTATCGATCGCCGGTCGTTCGTGAAGGGTTCGGTCGGGGCAGCCGGTCTCGTCGGCACGGCGGGACTCGCCGGGTGTTTCGGTGACGACGGCAGCGGGAGCGGTGAGGGCCCGGGTGCGGACGGCGAGATGGTGATGACGACCTCGACGCAGGACACCGCCGCCTACACGATGAGTACGGTCATCGCGAACGTCGTCAACCAGAACAACGACACGGTGAGCGTGCAGGCTCAGCCGAGCGAGGGGACAAACGCCAACATCGGTCGGCTCAGCCAGGACCAGTCCGACATCGTCTACATCCAGAACTGGACGGCGAGCAAGATCGCAAACGGTGAGGACCCGTTCGGGGACCTCGATTTCACTCCGGTTCAGACGTTCCACCTGTACGATCTGGCCTGGTTCCTCTGTTCGGCCAACGCCGACTGGCAGAGTATCTCCGACATCGGCTCCGGCGACCGCGTCTCACCGACCCCGAGCGGCTCGGGGACCGCGGAGATGCTCGAGTACGCCCTCGGCTTCGAGACGGACGAGTACGAACGGGTCAGCATCGGCTACGGCGAACAGGGGAGTGCGATGAGCGAGGGTCGTCTCGACGCCGGGGCCGGCACGTTCATCAATCTCGCCGTCGAGCCGAGCTGGCTCCAGCAGATGAAGAGTACGGTCGATCTGCGCCTGCTCCAGTTCCCCGAGAACGTGGTTTCGGAACTCGAGGCGGATCCGGCGATCATCATGAGCGAAGTCGACACGACGGAGTTCGACGGCTACGGGTACGCGCCCGACACGCTGAACACGCCGGCGCTCGCGTACAACTTCGTCACCCGGGACGACTTCGACTACGACACCCTCTATACGTTCCTGGAGACGCTGTGGGACAACCGTGACGGCCTGGGCGACGAGAACGCCCTGCTCGGACGGATGGAAGAAGGCGAGTTCTGGATGGAGAACGGTTACACGACCCTCCCGTTCCATCCCGCCGCGGCCGACTTCTACCAGGAACAGGGCGTCTGGAACGACGACTACGAGGTCGCCGAGCAGTAGCGACCGGATCCGATTCCGCAACCACGATTTGGATACATACGATGACTGATACCACAACCGAACCCGAGGGCCCGTCGATACGCGAGGAGTTCGGTGCCTTCAGCGAACGGGGGATCGTCGAACAGGTACTGCTCGTATTGATCACGCTCATCGGCGTCGGCCTGACCGCCGTGACGCTGTACTTCGCCTGGGAACGCCCGATCGTTCGGGCCAAGTTCGCCGTCGGCTTTTTCGGTGCCGGAACCGCCCTGTACTACCTCTCGCGGGCGCTGGCCGTCGCCGAAGATCCGACCGACCGCGGCGACGGGACGATGTTGACGAACTGGCTCTCCGACCGGCCGTTCCGGTACGTCAGGACCGCCGATGGGATCCTCTGTGGCGTCCTCGCCGCCGCCGGGGCCCTCGCGAGCTACCACGTCTTCACGAGCTACGCCCGCCTCGACGGTCCCGCCCTCATCTCCGGGTTCCAGAACGTCGACCTGTACGTCGGGCTGGTGATCGTCGCGCTGGCCATCGACGCCACGCGACGGGCTTACGGCTGGTCGATCGCGCTGGTGGCCGTCGGCTCCGTACTGTACGCGTTCTTCGGCGACCTGATGCCTGGCTTCCTCCAGCATCCGGGTTTCTCCCTCGAAGGCATCGCGACCTACGGCGCCGTCCGGCTCACCGGCGCGTTCGGCTTCATCATGGAGATCGGCGCGACCTGGGTCGCCATCTTCATCATGTTCGCCGGCCTGGCCCGCGAGTTCGGCGCGCTCGACGTGATCCTCGGCCTCGGGCAGAAACTCGGTGAGAACCTGAAAAGCGGCGTCGTCCACGTCGCCGTCATCTCCAGTATGGCGATGGGATCGATCACCGGGAGCGCGGCCGCCAACGCCGCGACCACTGGGTCGTTCACCATCCCGATGATGAAAGAACAGGGCGTTCGGAAGGACTTCGCGGCCGCCATCGAGAGCGTCGCCTCCTCCGGTGGGCAGATCATGCCCCCCGTCATGGGCGTCGCCGCCTTCCTGATGGCCGACATCCTCGGTGTGGCCTACGTCCGGGTCATCCAGGCCGCGATCATCCCGGCACTCCTGTTTTACTTCTCGGTGGGCGTCGCGGTCCAGTTCGCCGTCCTCCGGTACGAGTGGACCACGGAGAACACGGACGGCCCCGGTATTCTGGCCGCCCTCTTCAGCCGGAGTGCGCTCCTAAAATCGCTGTACGCGCTGGTCGTCGTGGGCGCCTTCTACGCGACCAGATTTGCAGTCGGCTACGGCATCCTCCAGTCGGCCGCGGCCGCCGTCGCCGCGCTCGTCCTCGCCCGCCTGCTCCAGGCCCTCGCCCTGCAGGGTCGTGACGGTACCAGTGCAGTCGAGGACTTCGCCGGTGCCATCGACCGCTTCTTCGACGGCGCGCACTTCGCCATCCCGATGTCCGTGCTGGTCTACACGCTGGTCGTCATGCAGCTCTCGCCGATGGCCGCGGGGCTGTACACGTCCCTGACGATGATCGGGACGATGGTCATCGGGAACCCGGTCGCGGCGCTGGCCCGCAACCTCGGCGGTCTCACCGACGCCGGTGACGGCGCCGACGCGACGGCCTCGGGCGTCGCAGTCGGAACCGCCGTCGAACGGACGCTGTACACGTTCGTAGAAACCGTCTACACGACGCTCAAGGGGTTCCGCCGCGGGGCGATGGACATGGCCCCGCTGGTGGGCGTCCTCGCCGCGATGGGCGTCATCATCAGCATGCTCACCCAGACCGGGCTGACCTCCGAGATCAGCGTCCGGATGGTCGCGCTCGGTGGCGGTGTCCTGCTGGTCGTACTCATCCTGGCGATGATAACGAGCATCCTGTTCGGCCTCGGGATGCCGACGCCCGCGGCGTATATCCTCGTGGCGACGCTGCTGGTGAGTCCGCTCGTGCAACTGGGCGTCACCGAGATCACCGCCCACCTGTTCGTGTTCTACTTCGCGATGCTGTCGGCGATCACGCCGCCGGTCGCGGTCGGCGTCGCCGTCGGCTCGCGGATCGCCAACAGCGGGTTCATGATCTCGGCCAAGCAGTCGCTGCGAATCGGTGCGGCCGGCTTCCTGATCCCGTTCGCGCTGGTCGTCAACGACAGCCTCGTCAACTGGTCGCTGACCGGGACGCCGGTGTCGGCGTTCTGCGTCTTCGTCGGCGTCGTCGCGCTGACGGCGACCACCATCGGCTTCGACGGTCGCCACGTCCTGGGCCTTCCACACCGCGCCGCGTACCTCGCGCTGTCGCTGACCGCGATGTTCGCGCCAGGCCTGGCGGCCTTCGTCGGGTTCGGCGCGTCGACGATGCTCCAGCTCACCGCCGCCGCCGTGGCGCTGACCGGCCTGGTGCTGGTGCAACTCGACCGCCTCCCCGGCGCGTTCACGCCGGCCGCCGAAGTGCAGAACAGGTGAACGGCCGGGTGCCGTTCCGTCCGCCGTCGACATTCTTTTCTCGAGACAGATCCCAGTGTCACCGATGCGAACGCGAACCGCCGCCGGCCTCGCCGGCCTGCTGGTGGCCGGCATGGCCGCCCTGAGCCTGCTGGTCGGCCCCGAGTTACCCGAGACCATGGTGACCCACTGGGACGCGAGCGGCACCCCGGACGGGACGATGCCGAAGCTGCTAGGCCAGTTCTTCCTCCCGTTGCTGACGGCGGGCGTCGTCGCGCTCCTGTTCGTCGCGCCGCGGCTCGATCCGTCGGCCGAGCAGGACGCGTCGTTCCGCGCCGTCTACGACGCCTTCGTCGTCGTCCTGACCGCGTTCCTGGCCGTCGTCCACGT
Source organism: Halorientalis sp. LT38 (assembly GCF_037031225.1). Lineage (NCBI taxonomy): Archaea > Methanobacteriati > Methanobacteriota > Halobacteria > Halobacteriales > Haloarculaceae > Halorientalis > Halorientalis halophila. The sequence goes on from NZ_JAYEZN010000001.1 coordinate 339,827, forward strand.
CGCGGTCCTGGGCATCAACCTGGGCCACGAGGTTCCCGTCGTCTCGATCGTCTCCATCTGCGTCGGCTGCCTCGTCTACGCCGTCGGAGTCGTCCTGCCCCAGACGCAGCCGAACTGGGTCGTCGGGATCCGGACGCCGTGGACGCTCGCCGACGAGACGGTCTGGGAGCGCACTCACGACCGGGGAGCGACGCTGTTCAAACTCTCGGGAGCCGTCGCCTTCCTCGGCGCCGTCGTTCCCGAGTACGCCGTCTACGTGATCGTCGGCCCGCTGCTGGCGTCGGCGGCAGCGTTGACGGGCTACTCCAACTATCTGTACCGACAGCGCCCGGGCCCAGAGGACGGGACGACTGTCTGAGGGTACAGGCCCGCCGCTGGCGGTCCCGACCGCGAAGCGCCTGGCGCCTTCGAGGTATCAATGTTGATTTCCAGGCGACGGATACTTTTTCGGCACCTCCGTACCGTATCCATGCACGCGTCGGATGGGCTCGACGTCCTCGTCGTCGACGATAGCGACTTCTTCGCGAACGTGACGGCGGACAAACTCGAGACGGACCACGGGATCAGGACCAGGACCGCAAACAGCGGGAAAGCGGCGCTGGCCGTGCTCTCGGAGCACTCGGTCGACTGCGTCGTGAGCGACTACGAGATGCCGGAGATGAGCGGGCTCGAACTGTACCGGCAGGTCGAGGAGCGCTACGGCATCCCGTTCGTCATGGTGACCGGGGCGGGCGACGAGACGGTCGCGAGTAACGCGATGAGCGCCGGCGTCGACGAGTACTTCAGGAAAGACGAGATCGCCGCCCAGGAACACCTCGAACTCCTGGCGAACCGGATCCGGAACGTCGTCGCCCAGCAACGGGCCGGCCAGCGGTACGAACTGCTCGTCGACAACACGCCCGACGTGATTCTCAACGTCGACACCGACGGCCGAATCGCCGCGGCGAACGCGGCCGCAGCGAGGTCATTCGGCAGTGAGGCGTCGGAACTGGTCGGCAAGCACCTCACGGCGGTGCTCCCCGAGGCGGTCGCGTCGGGACGAATCGAGGAGGGCGAGCGAGCGATCACGTCCGGCAGCGCCGTCACGTTTCAGGACGGCATCGGCGTCCGCCGCTTTCACAACATCGCGGTCCCCGTCGACCGGGGGAGCGGGAACGACTCGTTCCAGCTCATCTCCCGGGACATCACCCAGCAGAAGCGTCGTGAGGGCGAACTCGAAGCCACGACCGAGGAGCTCTCGGTCATCAATCGACTGGTGCGCCACGACATCAACAACGACGTCCAGCTGCTGATCGGCTGGTCCGAGGTGGCGAAACAGGACGCCGAGGGTCGCCCGCGCGAGTACCTCGACCGAATCGAGAAGACCAGCTACCACATCGCGGAACTGACCGACGTCGTCGGCGACCTGGTCGATTCGATCGCCCACGGGGAGTCTTTCGACCTCGAACCCATCGCGCTCGCCCCACTGCTCGACACGGAGATCGAGAAGCGACGGTCGGTCGACGACAGCGCGACGATCACGGTCCTGGGCGAGGTTCCCGACGTGGCGGTCGCCGCGAACGAACTGCTCACCTCGGTCGTGGGCAACCTCCTGAACAACGCCGTGCGTCACAACGACGCCGCCGACCCGAATGTCTGGGTCACCGTCGAGGAGACCGACGAGAGCGTGACTCTCACCGTCGCCGACGACGGCCCCGGCATCCCCGACGACCGGGAAGACGAAATCTTCGGCAAGGGCGAGATGGGGATCGAGAGCCCCGGGACGGGGATGGGCCTGTACCTCGTCGACCGACTGCTCAGCGAGTACGGGGGCCGCGTCTGGGTCGAGGACCGCGCCGAGGTCGGCCTCGGGCCGACGGCGTCCGACGACGCCCGCGGCGCCGCGTTCAGGGTCGAGTTACGGAAAGCCGAGGCCGACCGCGATCGGACCGATTAACACTGTTTCGGGAACCGACCGGCTGACCGACCAGTCGGCGGCGCGAAATCGGCGGAGGTTAACTATTTTGGGGGTGCCCGCCGGAGAGACAGTATCCCCATGACATCGTACACGGGCTCGGACCTGTTCGTCGACGCGCTGGAGCAGTACGGCGTCGAGCACGTCTTCGGCAACCCCGGGACGACCGAACTGCCGGTGCTCGAAGCCATCAGCCGGAGCGACCTCGAGTACGTGCTCGGCCTGCACGAGGACATCGCGGTCGGGATGGCCTCGGGCTACGCCAGTACGCGCCGCTATCACGCCGAGGACGACCCGAACGTCATGCCGGCGGGCGTCGTCAACCTCCACATCACACCGGGCCTGGCGCACGGGACCGGCAACACGTACGCATCCAAGTTCGCCGGGACGCCGCTGGTCATCACCGCGGGTAACCACGAGCGGGACTTCCGCCACGAGGAACCGCTGCTCCACGGCGAACTGGAGGAACTCGTCGACCAGTTCACGAAGTGGTCCGACGAAGTCCTCGACGTGAGTGCGCTCCCGACGATGCTCCGCCGGGCTTTCCGCGTCGCGCTGACGCCACCGACCGGCCCCGTGTTCCTCGCGCTCCCGCAGGACGTCATGCTCTCCGAGACAGATCCGGACGCCATCGAGCCGCTGGGTCCGATCCCGAACGCCGGCCGGGGCGACGCCGCACAGATCGAGCGGGCGACCGACCTCCTCGTCGAGGCCGACAACCCGGTGCTGATCCTCGGTGACCACGTCGCCCGCTCGGGGGCCGACGCCGTCGACTCGGCCGTCGACTTCGCCGAGGCCGCCGGCGCGCGCGTCCACGCCGAGATCCTGGCCTGCGAGGTGAACTTCCCCGGCGAGCACCCGCAGTGGATCTCCCACATCCCGCCGAACGAGGGGCTCGCGAGTATGCTGATGGACACCGACACGCTGGTGTTCGTCGGCACCTCGACCCACACGACCCTGCTGAACCACGAGGACGCCCTCGTCGACAGCGACACGACCTGCATCTCCATCTCGGACGACGCCTGGGAGGTCGGGAAGAACCACCCGGTCCAGGCCGCCGTCGTCGGCGACCCCGGCCTGGTGATGGAGCAACTGGCCGAACGCCTCGAGGCCCGCCTCGACGACGACGAGCGCGACCGCCGGATCCAGTCCGTCGAGACGACGAAGCAGTCGCTGGCCGGCACGATCCAGTCGATGAGCGAGGACGACAAGCCGGAGGGCGACGACCGCGCCTCGAAGGCGGAACTCGTCGACGCGCTCAAGGAGACCGCGCCGGACGCCTACGTCGTCGACGAGGGCGTCACCGCGAAGTACCCCCTCCTGATCCGCTGGGAGATGGAGGCCCAGCAGATGATCTCGAACAAGGGCGGCGGCCTGGGGTACGGCCTGCCGGCCTCCATCGGCGCGGCCCTGGCCGAGTCGATGCGCGACGATCCCCGCGACGTGGTGGGCTACGTCGGCGACGGCTCCTACCTCTACTACCCCCACTCGATGTACACGGCGGCGCGACACGACCTCGATCTGACCGTCGTGATCCCGGACAACCGCAACTACCGCATCCTGAAGGACAACACGATCAACATCTTCGGCGGGACCGACGAGGACTACGACTACGTGGGGATGGACTTCGAGCCGCCCGTGGACCTGGTGAAAAACGCCGAGAGTCACGGCGCACGCGGCCATCGCGTCGAGACGGCCGACGAGATCGCCGACACCTTCGAGGCCGCACTCGAACGGGACGGCCCCGACGTGCTGGACGTCTTCGTCCACGACTGACCGGCATCGCGGCCCCCCGGTCGGTCGCAAACGTGTCGGTTCGACGGATATTTATCGCGGCGCGCGGTTCCGCCGGGTAGTGACCGCGGCCGTCTCCGTCGGTGCCTTCGTCGACACCGACGCGCGATCGGAGGGTGCAGGGGTGGTTCCGTGAAGAACCCGCTCGTCCGCGTGACCCGCAGCGAGCACGCCCAGCGGGCCTACGATGCCCTCGCCGAACTCGGGATCACCGCCGCCAAGATGGATCAGTACGTCCGCGACCTCGACGCGGTCCCGGAACCGACGGCGCCGGCGGGGGTCGAACTGGACTGCCAGCGCGCCGGCGACCTCGACCGGACCGAGGCCGACACGTTCGTCGAACCCGCGCCGATCGATCGGGTGGTGACCGCCCGCGACGGCGACGACCTGCTCGGGTACCTCTTCGTGAGCCACAACCGGCCGGTGTACGTCGAGGCGCTAGATGCCGAGCGGCTGTTCGACGGCGCGTACCTCTGGCGGCTCTACGTCGACCCGGACGCCCGGAACCGGGGGATCGCGACAGCGCTCGTCACCCGCGGCCTGCGCGAGGCGGCGTCACAGGGGGCTGAACGGGCCAGTGCGCTCGTCGCGATGGACAACACCCCCTCCAAGCGAGTGTTCGCGGCCAACGGGTTCGAGCCGAACGAGCGTGTGAACTACTACCGCCTGTTCGGGTTCGAGCGCCGGAGCTCCCGCGAGCTGTGAGAGACGCCCCCGAACGGGGGCCTCACGAGACCTACATTTCACCTATAGTTACTTTTATTGTCGATGTCAGCGAGCCACAACTAAGGGGAAGGGGTCATGGCCGACGAGAAAAACCACGTTCGGGCCGCGGTGCGGGACGTTCGGCGTCGGGTCGACAGGCGGAAGCCGTCGGGAGACGAGGAGTACCTGCTGTTCAGACTCGGGATCGCGGACTACATCAGCCTGGTCGCGCTGTTTTTCGGCTGGACGGCGACGATACTCGTCGTGTCGGGCGAGCCCAACTGGGCGCTGGTCACGATGCTCGTCGCGTTCGCGTTCGACAAACTCGACGGGTTCTACGCCCGGACGTTCGGCGAGCCGACGACGATGGGCCGGCACATCGACGCCTTCATCGACGTGTTCACCTACCTGGTGCCGGCCGTGGCCCTCTATCACTTCGTCCTGTCACCGCACACTTCCCTCAGCGTCGTGGTGGGGTTCGTCGTGCTGGCCTTCGGCCTCCTGCGACTCGTTCGCTTCGCCAGCGAGGGCCTCGAAGACGACGACGGGACCAGCTACTACCGCGGGATCACCGTCGTCCACGTCAACGTGCTCGTCGTCGCGAACTACTTCCTCGCGGCATTCGTCGGGTTCTGGAACGGCTGGCTGGCCGCCGCCTCGATCCTCCTCGCCGCGCCGCTGATGATCTCGAACTACCGGAGTTACAAGACCGCGAGCAGCCACACCGTCGTCGCCCTGCTCGCCCTCCTGCTCGTCGGCCTCGCGCTCGTCCTCGAGTTCGGGCTCGGTTTCTGAGGTCAGTCGTCGCTCTCCGCCCGAACTCGCTCACCCTTCGCCGTCTCCGGAAAGATCTTCCCCGGGTTCAGCGTGTCCTTCGGATCGAGCGCGCGCTTGATCGCGCGCATCGCCTCGACGCTCTCCTCGCCGTGTTCGCCGACCAGGTACTTCCGCTTCCCGCGGCCGACGCCGTGTTCGCCGGTGCAAGTCCCACCCATCTCGATGGCCCGCTCGACGATGTCGGTGTAGACCGCCTCGCCAGTCGCGATCGTTTCGGGGTCGTTCAGATTCACCATCACCGAGTAGTGGACGTTGCCGTCGCCGGCGTGGCCGAAGCAGGGCACCACGATGTCGTCTTCGGCCCCCCGGTCCTTCGCGAAGCGGATGATCTCGGGGAGTTTGCTGATCGGGACCGTCACGTCGCCGGGGTGGAGCGGCTGGAGGTCGGGGTCCCAGACCTGGATCGCGAAGGCGAGTTCGCGGCGGGCCTTCCAGAGGCCGTCCATTTCCTCCTCGTCGGCCATCTCGAAGCGCTCGACGTCGTGGCCCTCGAAGATCGACCGACAGTAGTCGATCTCCTCGTCGATGCCGTGGTTGGCGTGGAACTCGAGGAAGACCATCGGGTCCGCGGGGATGTCTGCGTCGCCGTCGGCGTAGGCGGCGGCTATCTCCGCGCTCACGTCGTCGACGAGTTCGATCTTGGCCACGTCGACGCCCGACTGGACGGCGTCCATGACCGCCTCCGCGGCGTCGTCGAGGGCGGGAAAGACCGCGCGGCCGCCGCGGATCTGCTGCGGTCTGCCCTCCAGTTCCAGGGTCGCCCGCGTCACGACCGCCAGGGTGCCCTCGCTGCCGACGAGCAGTTCCTTGAGATTGTAGCCGCTCGAGGTCTTGACGGCCTTCGAGCCGGCGGTTATCACGGAGCCGTCGGCGAGCACCGCCTCCAGTTCGAGCACCCAGTCCGCGACTTCGCCGTACTTGACGGTCTGCATCCCGCTCGCGTCGTTCGCGATCATCCCGCCGATGGTCGAGATGTCGCCCGAGGAGGGCAACGGCGGGAAGAAGAGACCGTGGCTCGCGGCTTCCTCGTCCACGACCGTCCCCATCACCCCCGGCTGGACGTCGATCTGGAAGTCCTCGGGCCGGACGTCGAGCACGTCGTTCATCCGGGTCACGTCCATGCTGACCCCCTCGTACTCGGGGACGGGGTTCCCCTCCAGGCTCGTGCCTGCGGCGTAGGGAGTTACGGGTACGCCGCGTTCGTTGGCGGCGGAGAGAACCGCCGAGACGTCCTCGGTGGATTCGGGCCAGACGACGGCGTCTGGTGTGACGCTCGTGCCCGCCGCGTCCGAGGCCCAGTCGCCGGCGTGGTTGTCCCGGTCCGAGTCCCCGAACGACACCTGCTCCTCGGGGAGGACGTCCGTCAGGAACGAACAGTCGTGTGGCATGTCCTACATCCCCGTCCGGGTCGGCTTAAATCCACGCCGTCACGACGCGGGCGGCCGTCCCCGGCCGGGCCCGGGCGGTCGGTCACAGGGCAAACAGGTAAAGGAGACCGCCGTCGAGTAGACCAGTATGTTCGAGACGATTCTGGTGCCGACCGATGGGAGCGACGACGCCGAGAACGCGGCGGCGACGGCGATCGAACTCGCCGACGTTCACGACGCCACGGTCCACGTCGTCTCGGTCGCCGACACGGGACCGTGGGGCGACGTGCGCCTCCCCGGTGAAGCCGACGACCCCAGCGACGCGATCACCGGGCTCGCGGAAGACGCCGTCGCGAGGGTCGTCGAGCGCGCCGAGGCGGCGAACGTCGACGTGACCGGCACCGTGCTGACCGGACCGGTGAAAAACGAGATCGTCGACCACGCGGCGGCCATCGACGCCGATCTGATCGTCATGGGAACCCGCGGACGGGGCGGCGTGAAACGGATGGCGCTCGGGAGCGTCGCGGACTTCGTCGTCCGGAACGGCGACCCCGAGGTCCTCGTCTGCCGGGCGGAGACGGACGACTAGGCGCTTCCCGACGCGATTCGGTTGGTGACCGCGGTTCGGCGGCCGAATCCCCAGCCGACGAGCGCGAGACCGACGTACAGCCCCGGCGCGAGGGCGAGGTGGAGTTCGGTGACGGATCGGATCGAGAACCCGATCCCGAAGAGCAGTCCGCTCAGCAGGAGCGAGAGCACGACGAGTCCGGCGCCGTAATCGATAGTTCGCATGTTCGGCAGCCCCGCTGGCGGCGTCACGAGGCGACCGACGACGTAGAAGACCAGCGTGAACGTCCCCCACCCAGCGAACAGCGCTGGCAGGAGCCGGAGCAACCGATCCGGGAAGTATCGCGGGATCAGCGTCAGGTGCAGGACGACCGTCCCGGCGGCCGCCAGGACGAGCACCGCGGACAGCGACTTCGACCGGTCCAGACCCAGCATCGTCCGATGAAGCGAGGGGACGGCACAAAATTCGGTCGGTCGGCGCGCGCCGGCGGTCGTCCGGGGACTCGGCCGTCTCCAGCAGTCGGCCTCGACAACTCCGGCAATCACCGACTCGTCACTCGGATTCCGATCTGGCTGACGTGTGGGGGGCGTGTTTTTGACGCTGGTTCCCGTATTCGCTGTATGAGCGACCCGACTGCGATCGAGATGGACGCGGCCGAGCGAGACGCGTTCCTCGGGAACGGCGGCACCGGCGTCGTCTCCGTCGAGACTGGTCCGGGGACGGCACCGCACTCGATCCCCGTCTCCTACGGGTACGACGCGGTCGACACGGTGTTTTTCTTCCGACTCGCGAAATCGCAGGGCGAAGAGAAGGAGTCGGTCGACGAGAAGCCGGTCTCGTTCGTCGTCCACGGCGAGACCGACGAGGGGTGGAAGAGCGTCGTCGCGAGCGGGCAGCTCGAACGAACGAACGACGCGGCGATCGGGACAGCGGCGCTCGAGGAGCTGCAGCGCGTGGACATCCCCTACGTCGACATCTTCGACAGGCCGATCCGGGTCGTCGAGTTCGAGTTCTACAGGCTCGACCCCGAGCAGCTACACGGCCGGAAGGCGTCGGCTGCGCGGGAGTGACCGACGGCGAGTCACCCGTTCTTCTATTACCGTCCCGGATCATTACCCGGTATGTACGATCGGATCTTGCTGCCGACCGACGGGAGCGACGCCGCGATCGCGGCCGAAGATGCGACCTTCGAGATCGCGGCCGCACACGACGCGACCGTCGACGTGCTCAACGTGGCCGACACCGCCAGAGACAGCGTGACGAACGTGCAGGGGGAAGTGGTCGACGCCCTCGTCAGTGAGGGGGAGCGGATCGTCGAGGCCGTCGAAGAGCGAGCCGACGAGCGTGGCGTCACCGTGCGGACGGCCGTCCTCCAGGGCGACCCCTCGGCGACCATCGCGGACTACGCCTCGGAGTACGACGTGGACCTGGTCGTCATGCCCACCAAGGGCCGCAGCGGACTGGAACGGGTGCTCCTCGGGAGCGTCACGGAACGAGTGATCTCGTCGACGCCGGTCCCCGTCCTCGTGCTCAACCCCGACGCCGACCGCGAGTTCGCCTACCCCTTCGAGCGCGTGCTGGTCCCGACGGACGGGACCACTGCAGGTGATCGAGGCGTGTCGGCCGGGAGCGCGGTCGCGACAGGCACGGGCGCGACGCTGCATCTCCTGACCGTCGTCGAGGGGGCGTCACTGGGACCGGACGTCCGCTCGGCAGGCACCTCGGAGCGGCTCACGGCGGCCGCCGAGGAGGTCCTCGAGCAAGCCCGCGAGCAGGCGGTCGCCGCCGGTGTCGAGACAGTCGAGACGGCGACCGAGCACGGGCAACCCTACCGGGAGATCCGGTCGTTCGTCGAGGAGCCCGGCGTCGACCTCGTCGTCCTGGGCGTCGACGATGACTCGGAGTTCGGCCGCTTTCTCTGGGGCGGCGTCACGTCGAAACTCGTCAGAACGTCACCTGTCCCCGTGTTGCTGACCGGGCAGTCGACGGCCGAATGAGGTCACGACGAAACGCACGACGTCAGGCGGCGGCCGCAGCCGCCCTGCGTCGACGGATCCAGCCGGCGACGAGCAGATAGAAGGGCAGACACACGGCGAGGACGCCGAGCAGGATGGCCCAGTCGGTCAGCCCGAGCGGGACGGTGCCGAAAAACCGGTTCAGCGGGGTGTACAGCACCGCCAGTTGGAGCGCCAGCGAGCCGGCCACGGCGGCCGCGAGCCAGCGGTTCGAGAGCGTCGGCGTCTCGCGCAGCCACCGGATGACGTACAGCTTCTCGAACTCAAGGAGCACGAAGCCGGTGAACACCATCGTCAGCGCGTACGGCGTGACGGCGGCCGCCCCCGCAAGGGTGTACCCCATCAGGCCGAGCATGACGGCGGTCGTCACCGTGCCGGTCCCGCCGATCAACGCCAGCATGTCCCGGTCGACGATCCCGCGATCGGGGTCGCGGGGCTGCCGGGCCATCACGTCCCCGCTCTCGGGGTCCGCCCCGAGCGCCAGCGCGGGGAGCCCGTCGGTCAGCAAGTTGATCCAGAGCAACTGGACGGCCGGCAGGATCAGGTAGCCAAAGAGCGACGCGATGAACACGATCGCCACCTCGGCGATGTTGGCCGAGAGCAGGTACGCCACGAACTTCCAGACGTTGTCGAAGATTGCGCGCCCCCGCTCGACCGCTCGCTCGATGGTGGTGTAGTTGTCGTCGAGCAGGACGACGTCGCTGGCCTGTTTCGCCACGTCGGTCCCGCGGACGCCCATCGCCACGCCGACGTCGGCGTTTTTCAGCGCCGGCGCGTCGTTGACCCCGTCGCCCGTCATCGCGACGACGTGGCCGTTGTCCTGTAGCGCACGGAGGATCCGCACTTTGTGCTCGGGCGAGGTCCGGGCGAACACGTCGACCGACTCGACGGCCTCCCGGAGCGCCGCGTCGTCCATGGCCTCGACCTCGGCGCCTTCCATCACCGACGACCCCATCCCGAGGTCCCCGGCGATGGCGGCCGCAGTCCGGACGTTGTCGCCCGTGATCATCTTCAGGTCGATGCCCGCCCTGCGGGTCGCGGCGACCGCGTCGGCGACCTCCTCACGGGCCGGGTCGATCATCCCCACGAGGCCGACGAACACCAGGTCGTCCTCCATCCCGTCGGGGTCGTCCGTGTACCCGACCGCCAGCACCCGGAGCGCGTCGTCGGCGAAGGCCGTCGTCTGCGATTCGATTCGTGCAGCCGCCTCGTCGGTCAGTTCGACGATCCCGTCCTCGGTGAGCACCCGCGACGCGTTCTCGAGGACGACTTCGGGTGCGCCCTTTACGTACGCGCGCTCGCCGTGGACCGTCCCCATCCACTTGCGCTCCGAGGAGAACGGGACTTCGTCGGTCCGCGGGTTCTCCTCGCGGAGCGTCGCCACGTCGTACCCGGCGTCCTGGGCCGCCGCGACGAGCGCCTGCTCGGTCGGATCGCCCTCCTCGGTCGTCGCGTCGTTACAGAGCGCGCCGGCCCGGTAGAGGAGGTCCACCCGATCGGCCGGGTCCGCCGCGTCGTCGTCCGAGACGTCGACGACGGCGTCGTTCACCCAGAGCTTCGAGACGGTCATGCGACCCTCGGTGAGCGTGCCGGTCTTGTCCGTGCAGATGACGTCGACGGAGCCGAGCGCCTCGACGGCTGGCAGGCTGCGAACGAGGGCGTTCTCGTCAGCCATGCTCCGGACGCCCAGGGCGAGCGTCAGCGTCACGACCGCCGGCAGCCCCTCGGGGACGGCGGCGACCGCGAGCGACACCGCCGTCAGCCCCGTCTCGATCAGCGGCGTCCCCCGGAGGGCGAGCAACGGGATCACGAGCGCCGCGAGGGCGACGACGCCGAGGCCGAGGTTCCGCCCGAGCACGTCGAGTTCGCGCTGGAGCGGCGTGTCCGTCTCCTCGGTGGCCGCGAGCTGATCCGCGATGGCACCCATCTCGGTGTCGTCGCCGGTCCCGGTGACGACGAGCGCCCCGTGGCCCCGGGTGACGTTCGTCCCCTTGTACGCCATCGACGTCCGCTCGGCCAGCGGCGTCTCCGGGTCGACCGGCGTCGTCGTCTTCCCCACCGGGACGCTCTCGCCCGTCAGCGCGGCCTCGTCGATCTCGAGGGCCGTCTGGTCAATGACGCGGCTGTCGGCCGGGACGACGTCCCCGTCGGCCAGCTCGACGACGTCGCCGGGGACGAGTTCGGTGGCCGGTAGCTCGATCGGGTCCCCGTCGCGTCGGACCGTCGCCGTCGGCGCGGTCAGTTCCCGCAGCGACTCCAGACTCTGCTCGGCCCGGTAGTCCTGCACGAAGCCGAACAGGCCGTTGGCGACGACGATGACCGCGATCAAGACGGCGTCGACGGCGTGGCCGGCCCACAGCGAGAGGGCCGCGGCGGCGATCAGCACCCAGATGAGGACGCTGTCGAACTGCGCGACGAAGATGTCGAGCCGCGACCGGCCGGCCACCCGCGCGAACTCGTTCGGCCCGTGTTCGTCGAGCCGTCGCCGTGCCTCGTCGCTCGACAGCCCCGACGGCTCCGTGTCGAGATCGGCGACGACCGCTTCGGGCTCACGACTGTGCGAACGCGTTCCCACTGATGGTGGATTCGTCGCCAGCCGCTTGTAAGTTAACGATCCGACGGGTGCCGGCTATCGGGTCGTGGCTCCCTGAACCCGTCCGAATCCGAGCGAACCGGAACGCTTTCCATTCGACGGACGTGACAGGTCGGTATCGTGTGGTCAGCCGTGACGGTCTTCGAATCGCGAGCCGCCCGTCGGCGATTCCTCGTGACCACCGTCGTCGCCCTGGTCTGTATCGCCGGTCTGCTCTTCGCGTTGCGCAGGGTCGCGCCGTTCCTCACCGACGCGTCGGCCATGCGGGAGTTCGTCGCCGGGTTCGGGGTCTTCGCGCCGCTCGTCTTCGTCCTGATACAGATCGTGCAGGTCGTCGTCGCGCCGATCCCCGGCCAGCTGACCGGCTTCGTCAGCGGCTACCTCTTCGGCGGTTTCTGGGGGTCGGTCTACAGCCTGCTCGGCCTGACGATCGGGAGTTTCCTCGCTTTCTGGCTCTCCCGGCGCTTTGGCCGCCCGTTCGTCGAGGAGGTCCTCGACTCCGACCTCCTCGACCGACTGGACGAGACCGTCGCCGGGCGCGGCATCTGGGGCTTCTTCATCGTCTTCCTCGTCCCCGGCCTCCCCGACGACGCGGTCTGCCTTCTAGGCGGCCTGACCGAGATCGACCTCTGGAAGCTCGTCCTCGTCGCGCTGGTCGGTCGCGCACCGAGTTACGTCCTCGTCAACGTCTCCGGGGCCAGCCTCGCCGACGAGAACGTCGTCCTCTCGCTCGCGATCGTCGGTCTCCTGCTCGCGGCGAGCCTCTGGGGCCTCCTCAATCGGGACCGGATCTTCGACCGGCTCGACGTCCGGTGACCGGTCAGTCCTCGCCCCGATCCCGGGTGTTGACGGCCACGACCGGGACCGGCGCGTGCCTGAGGACGCGTTCGGCGGTGCTGCCGAGGAGGTAGCGGTTGAGCCCGGTCCGCCCCTGGGTACCCATCGCTACCAGGTCGACGTCCGCGTCGTCCACGTAGTCCAGGATGCCGGAGGCCGGGTGGCCCTGCTGGACGGCGCTGACTGCGTCGAGGCCCGCGTCGCGGGCCCGGGTTGCGATCTCCTCGGTCGCCTTCTCACCGGCGGATTCGAGGTCGGTCAGGTACTCCGTCGGCGTCCTGACGCTGCCGGAGCCGACCCCGTCGCCGGCGTCGACGACGTGGAGGGCGTGGACCGTCGCGTCGGCGGTCTCCGCGATGGCGAGGCCGTGTTCGACGGCCGCCGTCGCCGACTCGCTCCCGTCGGTCGGGATCAGTACGTCGTCGTACCCGTCGTCGATCCGGCTTCGGTCCGTGTCGCGGACGGTCAGGACAGGCCGGTCGGCCCCGCGGACGACGCGTTCGGTGACGCTGCCCCAGGCGTAGCGGCGGACGCCGGTTCGACCGTGGGTCCCCATCGCGAGCAGGTCCGCGTCGTGCTCCCCGGCGTACTCGAGGATCGCTTCGGACGGGCGTCCCTCTACGACCGCCGTCCGGAGCCGATCGGTCGGGCCGATGGCCGCTTCCAGGTCCGCGATGGTCTCCCGGCCGTCCGCTCTGATGCGCTCCAGGAAGTCGTCGTCGACACCGCCGGCCGCGAACGGGCCCGCGGCCGACTCCAGGTCGACGACGGTGATCACGTGAACGGTTGCGTCGAACGCGTCCGCGAGGTACAGGGCGTGTTCGGCCGCTCTGACGGCGTGATCGCTGCCGTCGGTCGGCACGAGGATGGTGTCGTACATACGTCGGTCTCGGTCGACACTTGCACGCCGCGTCGCTTATAACCACGATACTGGATTCGGGGACGATGCCGACCCCCACCGACAGTGCCGAGGCGTGAGTAACCGAAGAACGAAGGGCGCCACCGACGAACTCGGAGGCATGGCAGCGACTCGACGCCTCGTCATCGACGTGTTGAAACCGCACGATCCGCCCCTCCTCGAGTTCACCGACCACCTCGCCGAACTGGAATCGGTCGAGGGAGCCACCGCGTCGCTGATCGAACTCGACCGTGAGGTCCAGAACGTGAAGGTCACCGTCGAGGGGGCGGATCTGCGGTTCGAGGCCGTCGAAGACGCGGTGGACGAGCTCGGGGGAACGATTCACTCCGTCGATCAGGTCGCCTGCGGCGACCGGGCGATCGAGGACCGACGCACGCTGCAGGACGGCTAAAGATGGCGGGGGCTCGCGAGGCGCTCGGCCGACTCCTCGGGAAGGAGGAGGTACTCTCCATCTCCCGCCGGTACTTCGTCTCGAACGGGTTCGACGGGACGCTGACCAGCATCGGCGTGATCGTCGGCGCGGTGCTCTCGGGGATCCCCGACGGGCTGACGGTGATCAAGATCGGCCTCGGCGCGGCCGTCGGACTGGGAACCTCGGCCGTCTGGAGCGTCTGGGAGATCGAACGCGCCGAGACCAGGGCCGAACTCAGGCGGATCGAGCGGGCGATGCTTACCGACCTGGACGACACGCGCATCGAGCGCCAGCAGCGGGGGGCGAGATTCGTCCACGCCACAGCGAGCGGACTGGGACCGCTGATCGGCGTCCTCGTTCCGCTGAGCCCGTTCCTGTTCGAGGGGACGGTCCTCACGATGGCGGAGGCGGGGGCGATCGCCGTCGCACTCGGGATCTCCGTCCTCGGCGTCTTCGGAGCCTACATGGGATCGATCTCCGGGCAGCGGTGGTACGTCGCCGCGGGGCGGATGGGGCTGGCGGGGCTCGTCGTCGCCCTCATCAACATCTTCCTGCCGGGGTGACCGACGGGAGCGGATGCCGGTTCCATCGAGTTTTCACTCGGAAGACGCCTCGCGTCCCGGATCGGCCAGTCCGGGCGGGAGGCCGGTGTGGCGAACGCCCGACCACTCGTCGATCCGGAACTCGTAGGCGAGCGTGGGTTCGGTCTCGCTGGCCGACTCGAACAGGTCCGGACGCCACTTGGGAGCCTCGGCCGCCGACAGGTCCGGCCGCTCCGAGTCCGGGAGCTTTCGGATCGTCCCGGAGAGGAGGACGCTCTCCCAGTTGAACGACGTCTCGGCGCTGAAGACCAGGAAGGTCGCCCCGTCGGCACGGTCGGCCAGGGTGGCCTTGCGACTTTCCTCGCCGACCACGAAGTAGAAGTAGAGGCGCGAGCCCCCGTCGAATCCGTACGACAGCGGGAGCAGGTAGGGGGCGCCGTCGTCGTTCAGGCCGAGCGTCCCCAGACTCTGACTCGAGAGGAACCCGGTCACTTCCTCGTCGGTCATCCGGTGCATCCCGTAGTCGCCGAGGTCGTCGACTGTCATGCTTTAATCCTGTACGGCACGGGCGTCCTTGACTGCATTTCACGGCTAGTGACGTGTCCGTGCGCTCTCCGGAGGGTTCCGTACCGGTCGATTGCGGGATGGCTAGCTCTCGGCGATCGCCTCGAAGGTGACCTGCCCCGCGTCGGGCGTCTCGTCGATCAGGACGGCGGCCTGGCCTTCGACGAGCCGTTCCCCGCCCTCGTCTACCACGTCGGTCGTGAGCTGGTACTTCTTCCGGCCGAGCGAGTCGACGATCTCGCAGACAGCGGTGAGTCGCTCCCCGATCTCCGCCGGTTCCAGAAACGTGAGGTCCTGGGAGAGGTAGATCGTCACGCCCGGGAGGCGCGCCAGCGCGGCGCTGATCAACCCGCTCACGAGCGTGCCGTGGACGATCCGTCGGCCGAACCTGGTCTCACGGGCGTAGGCGTCGTCGAGATGGAGTCTGTTCGTGTCGCCACTGGCGGCGGCGAACGTCCTGACGTCCTGTTCGTCGATCACCTTCGTGAACGTCACGCGATCGCCGACCGACGTCCCTCGGTCGGAGTGGCTCTCGGTCGTCACCGTCCAGTCGGGGTGGTCGTACGCGGTCTCGCGCCGGCACCGATAGCCGTGACCGCCGGGCTCCGCCCGGGTGAAGGCTCTGCGCTGGAGGACCTGGGGAACGTGCCGGAGCACGTCGTCCGTACTGACGAGGCCGACGAGCTCGTCGTCCTCAAGGACCACCAGTCGAGCGACGTCCGCGTCGAACATCCTCGCGACGGCGTCGCCGACGGTCGCGCTGGCGTCGACCGTGACCACGTCGCTCGACATGAACGCCGAGAGCGGCCGCGCTCCGGGGTCCGGATCCTCTCCCAGGAGGTGGACGAAGTCGTCGCTCGTGACGATCCCGACGACTTCGCCTTCGGCGACGACGACCAGGGAGCCGATCGACGCCTCGTAACACCTGCTCGCGCCGTCACTGGCGGCCAGGTCCGGCGGGGCCGTCTCGGCGGGGCTGCTCATCACGTCCTGCACGCGGATCGGGAAGGGCACGCCCCCGACCTCCACGCCGCGGGACATGAGCGTACCGTCCATCTGGATGCCCGTCTCGGGAAGCGACCCGACGGTCAGCGCCCCTGCGGCGCGACGGCCGTCGACCGTCGCTACGAAAACTCCACACACCGGAAGAGTTCTCGGAAACCGATGGGCTTTACGTACCATCCTTTCCATTGTAAGCATATGCAGGTAGCTGAGGTAACAGAGTTCGGTGAGAGCGACCAGCTGACGGTCACGGAGCGGGAGAAGCCGGAGCCGGGCAGCGGCGAGGTCCGGATCGAGGTGAAGGCCGCGGGGATCAACTTCGCGGACATCATGCAGCGCCGGGGCCACTACCAGGGCGGACCCGAGCCGCCGTACGTGCCCGGGATGGAGGTCGCCGGCGTCGTCGACGCCGTGGGCGATGGGGTCGGCCGCGAGGTCGGCGACGAGGTGATGGGCTTCGTCGAAGAGGGCGGCTACGCAGAGTACGCCATCGCCAACGCCGCGGGCCTGTTCGACCTGCCCGAGGGGATGTCCTACGAGGAGGGCGCGGGCTTCCCGGTCCAGTTCCTC
The DNA here is from genome assembly GCF_037031225.1 of Halorientalis sp. LT38. NCBI lineage: Archaea > Methanobacteriati > Methanobacteriota > Halobacteria > Halobacteriales > Haloarculaceae > Halorientalis > Halorientalis halophila. The sequence continues at coordinate 356,506 of NZ_JAYEZN010000001.1, forward strand.
ACCGCCCACAACTGCCTCTTCGAGTGGGGCGACCTGACCGAGGACGAGCAGGTGCTGATCCACGCCGCCGCCGGCGGGGTCGGTACCGCGGCCGTCCAGCTCGCGAGCAACGCCGGCGCCGAGGTGTTCGGCACCGCCAGCACCGAGGAGAAGCTCTCGCTGGCGGAAGAACTGGGCTGTGATCACCCGATCCAGTACACCGAGGTGGACTTCGTCGAGCAGGTGAACGACGTCACGGACGGCGACGGCGTGGACCTCGTGCTCGACGGGATCGGGAGCGAGACGACCACGGAGAGCCTGAAGGCGCTGACCCACTTCGGCCGGATGGTCTCATTCGGCGCCGCATCGGGCGAACCGGGCCAGCCCAACACCGCCGACCTCCTCTTCAACAACCACACGGTCATCGGCTACCACCTCGGCCAGGCCATGTACCGCGACCCCGGTCGGGTGTTCCAGGCCGTCCCGAAGTTGACCGAGCAACTGGCGAGCGGCGACCTCGAGGTGATCGTGGGGACGAACTTCGACCTCGAAGACGCGGCCGAGGCCCACCAGTACATCGAGGACCGCAAGTCCAGCGGGAAGGTCGTTCTGACGCCCTAGTCCACCAGTAGCATTAGGGGCCATCCGCCCCTAGCCGGGGTGATGACCCGCGAGGCAGTCCGTGCCGGGTTCGCCGAGTTCGTCGAGGACATCGTCGACACCGCCTACGAGGAGTTCGACGTCGTCGCCGTCCTCCGCGGCGAGTCGGGTGCCAGCAGTCGTCTCGTCAGCCAGCTGCTGAAGAACAGCCGGCGGCTCGACCGGACCGTCGTCCGGCCCGAGCTCCGGGACTACCGCCGACGGATCCTCGCGCAGTTCGACCCCATCCTCGACTACGCCGCCGACCCGGACGCCGACTTCGCCGACTACGAAGCCCAGGTCCGCGACACGGACGTCTATCTCACCCATCTCCGACCGGACGTCCGCGGGGACCGCCGGGCGGACGTGGTCCGCACCCAGCTCGACAGGCAGCGACGGCTGGCCGAAGCCGCCCGGCCCCTCGTCGAGTCCCCGGAATCCGAGTTCTGGGCCGCCGCGGTCGACGCCCTGGACCGCGATCGAGCCGCCGAACTGGTCCGGACCCACTTCGCCGTCGGCGCGCCGCTCCGCGAGTTCCCCGACGCCTTCGTCTTCGAGACCGAGATCGATCCGGGCGACGTCTTCGGCGGCCCACTGGTCTCGCGCCTGCCCTCGGTCACCGTCGAGTACACCGACGAAGTCGCCCGCGTCGTGGAGCGAGCGGAACGAGCCGTCGTCGAGTCCACCCTGACGGAACTCGACGAGCGGTTCGCGGAGAACTGAGGCGGGAGATGTTGGCGACGGTTACCAGGACAGCGAGAGATCCCCGCGGCGACCGTCGAGGACCGCGAACCGCTCGTCGCGGCGCTGTTCGAGCCAGTACAGCAACCGCTCGGCCCATGCGAGTTTTCGCCGTTTCGCATCGCTCACTGTCGGGTCGTCGAAATCCCAGCCGACGAACACCAGGTCGGCCGCGCCGAAGTGATCGGCGAGGAAGGCCGCCCGGTCGCCGTCGGTGAACCCGCCGAAGTTCGCGACCGGGCCGACTGGCTCGGCCTGGGTCGTCGGGAGGACCTGTTCACCCTCGAATCGGGGCACCCACTCCCGGACGGCGTCGACGTTGTCCCCGTGGGCGTGGGTCGCCACCGGCACACCGCCGTGGGTCAGCTCTCGTGCCGTCTCGGGGTTCTTGTCGAGGTCGGTGACCATGCAGTCGACGCCGACGCCGGCGTCCACGAGAACGTCGGCGGCCGTCGAGGCGGCCACCACGACGTCGGCCGCTGTGGCCTGACGGGTCTCGTCGGCGAGCGACGGGCCGGCACCCGCGACGGCCACGGTTCGATCCGAGAAGTCGAGTCGCGCGCTGTCGAAGGGGCCGGCCAGTTCGGCCAGCACGTCCCGAGCGCGTTCGTCGGCCCGGCGGTCGTAGCCGAAGTCCGCGAGGACGGCCTCGTAGGCGGGTTCCCAGGTGGAAAACTCCATGCTAGTCGCTCACCGGTTCGGTCCTATATAAATCGAGGTGAGCCGAAGTGGCACAACCTGGTACCCCTACCCGGGTGCCCTTTCGGCCTTCAACCCCCCATTCTGGCGCATCTGGCATAAGTTTTCTCTTCGTCAGACACCTCCATCGCCCGGTCGTGGGCCCGCGAATAAGCACTCGTTACCGGCCGGAAAGGCCTCGCTTAATCGCTCCGAGCGCGGTCGCGACTGCCGCTGGCTCGTCGACCCCGTCGGCGAGTCGATCGAACGCCCCGACGGTCCCAACGAGCAGGACCTTCCCGGCCGCGCCCTCGGTCGCCGTCACGCCGTAGGTCCCGGCTACGTCCCGCAGTCGCTCTCGGTCGTCCGCGGTCAGCCCGGACAGTTCGAAGACCCGGACGGCGGCGTCGTCGGCGTAGGCGGCGTCGACGCCGAGCCGGTCCAGGTGTCGGGCCGCCTCTCCCGGCGTGGTCACGTCGAGTTCTTCGACTTCGGGCGTCCTGACCCGCTCGCGAGCGAAGGCGTCGCCCACGAGGGCGGCGTCCCGCGTCTCGGCGACGTCGTGGGTCCTGACGACGTGGGCACCGCGTTCGACGGCCATCGACGTCGCAGCCAGACTGGCCGGGAGCGCGTCTTCGGTCGATCGGCCGGGGATCTCCCGGAGGAAGTTCTTCCGGTTGATCGAGACCAGCAGGGGGTAGCCGTAGCCACGGAACTCCCGGAGCCGGCGGAAGGTCTCCCGGTCGTCGTCCGTCGTCTTGTCCTCGCTCCAGCCGCCGAAGGCGGGGTCGAGGATCGTCTTGTCCGTAAAGCCGTTCAGTTCGAGGGCGTCGTAGATGTCGTCCACGTCGGCAATGGCTCCGGGCCGCTCCAGATCCGGCGGGCTCGCCATCTTCGCCACGGCCACGTCGTAATCGGCACAGACCTCGGGCATCTCCGGGTCGGCGAAGCCACAGATGTCGTTGACCATGTCGAACCCCCGGGCGAGGGCCGCCTCGGCGACCTCGTTGTATCGCGTCTCGATGGAGAAGACGGCGTCGCCGGAGACACTCTCCATCGCCTCGACGGCGGTGTCGAGCCGGTCGAGTTCCCCCTCGGCGGAGAGGACGTCGAACTTCTTGTTGGCCGACTCGAGGCCGACGTCGACGATGTCGGCCCCCTCGTCGATCAGGGCCTCGTCGACGTACCGGGCGGCCTCGCCGGGGTCGTCGTAGACGCTGGGATCGTAGGGCGACTCGCTGGAGACGTTCAGCACCCCCATGATGCGGGGCGGATGGTCGTCGCCGATGCCCAGCCCGGCCGCGTCTACGTTGCGCATACCCGTTCCAGGGAACCCAGCCGCTAAAACGACGTGATTCGCGGCAGGGTGGGCGCTCTCCTGGGCCGTGACGCTACCGCTTTCGACCCCCTACGCCGCGTCCCGCTGATCGATGCCGGTGATCTCGAACCGCGCACCGCCGGTCGTCCCCTCGGTCACACGAACCGTCCACCCGTGTGCGTTGACGATTTCTTTGACGATGTTGAGCCCGAACCCCGTTCCGTCGTCGTCGGTGGTGTACCCGTGATCGAACACGGCTTCGCGTTCGCCCTCCGGGATGCCGGGGCCGTCGTCCTCCACGTAGAATCCGTCCGACAGCGTACCGACCCGGATCGTCACGTCCCGCCCGCCGTGTTCGATAGCGTTGCGAAAGAGGTTCTCGAACAGTTGCTGGATGCGGCTGGTGTCCACCGAGATCGTTCGGTCGGTGTCGAGGACCAGCTCGGCGTCGCCGGTCTCGACGGTCTGCCAGCAACTCTCGGCGAGTGGCGCGATCTCGACGGGTTCCCTGTCGTCGACCTGTTGCCCGTGACGCGCGATCGCGAGCACGTCCTCGATGAGTTCCTCCATCCGAACCAGTTGCTCCGCCATGACGGCGAGGTCCTCGGAGTCGTCGCCCCGCCGTATCAGTTCGAGCCGCGACTGGGCGACGTTGAGCGGGTTGCGCAAGTCGTGCGTGACGATGCTCGCGAACTGTTCGAGCTGCTCGTTTTTCCGCTCCAGTTCGCGCTCGCGCTGGCGGCGATCCGTGACGTCCTGGAGGATACCGTCGATGTACACCTCGCCGTCCTCCTCCGTCAGGATCGCCGAGAGCGTCACGTCGATCCGCTCCCCCGAGAGCGTCCGTTGTTCGACCTCGAACTCGGTGACGTGCCCGTTCTCGCGAAGCGCTGCCCGCAACGCCTTGCGATCCTCGGGGTCGACGTAGAAGCTCTCGACGGGTTCGGCCAGCAGTTCGTTCTTCGAGTAGGCGCCGTAGATCGACACGAGACTGGCGTTCACTTCGACGAACTCGCCGTCCGGTTCGGCAGTCGTCCGATAGACGCCGACGGGCAGGTTCTCGATGATTCGCTCGTAGTCCTGGAGCCGCTGTTGGTAGGCTTTCCGCTGGGTCACGTCGGTGTTGATCGCGACGAACCCGTCGATGGTAGCCGACTCGTCTTCGATCGGGGCGATCGTCTGCTCGATGACGTACCGATAGCCGTCGCTGCGCTCGTTGATCACCTCTCCCCGCCAGACGTCCCCCGAGAGGATCGTTTTCCAGAGGCAGCCGTAGAACTCCCGACTGTGTTCGCCGGAGTTGAGGATGTTGGGGTTCTCTCCGACCGCCTCCATCCGAGAATACCCCGTCGATTCCTCGAACGCGGGGTTCGCGTACTCGATAGTGCCATCGGTATCGGTGATGTAGATCGCGTGACCGGCCTGTTCGACGGCCTGCCGGAACCGGCGGAGTTCCCGCTCCTTTCGCTTTCGCTCGGTCACGTCGGTTAGCGTGACGACGAGGCCCTGGATCGCAGCGTCGCTCACCCGGTTGCGACACCGACACTCGACCCAGCGCTGGGCGGCGTCCGCCGGCCGAACTCTGAACTCGCCCATCACCGTCCGATCGGGGTTGGCGAGCGAGGTGTCGAACAGATCTCGGACCGATTCGGTGTCGACGGGATCGACCGCTCGTAACGCATCCTCGCCGATCACTGCAGCCGTCTCACATCCGAACAGCCGCGCCGTCGACTCGTTGGCGTAGGTGACCGTCCGCGACTCGTCGACCACCCAGATGGCGTCCGTCGCCTCCTCGACGAGGGCCGCCTTCAACTCGGCGGAATCGGCCGACCTCCCGCCATCACCCTTTGCGATAGCCTCGCCAACGCGTTTGGCCACCGTCGCGACAGGGTCGGGTTCGGCGTCCACGAGCACGTACTCGGTCGCAGCGTCTTCACGCAGGTCCGCGACGACGTCCGTGTCGTCGTCGCCGACCAGGACCACGAAGGGGAGCGTCGGAACTCGCTCGCGGGCGTCACGGCGAATCGAGAGCACACCGCAGTCCGGTAGCTCGGCGTCGGAGACGAGACAGTCGAACGGCTTCTCCGACAACCTGTCGAGCGCGTCCTCCCGTGTGCGCTCGCTGACGATATCGAGAGATCCAGAGTCGGCGAGGCCCGTCGCGATGCGATCGTCACTTCCGACGTAGAGCACGTCGTAACTCGTGTTCGCGGCCATGAATCTCCAGCTAGTTGTTCTGAGTTTGGACCGGCCGTTAAAATACCACCCGATCCATCGGTGGATTCGAGAATCGGGTCATTGCCGTGCGAGCCGAGTCGCGCGCTTTTTGTTCGGCTACCCAGTACGTCCGGGCATGGGCAAGGTCAACATCGGGCTGCGCGGCTGGCGGTTCGACGAGGACGAGGTGTTCGACGAGAACGGCGAGCTCGTGCCACTCGGCATGATGGAACCCGAGACGCGGGACCGGATCGTCCGCCTCGCGTCGATGATGGGTGAGCCGTGCGACGCCTGCTATCTGATCCACGGCGACGAGGAAATCCAGCGATGCAACGTCGCCCGCATCGTCTACGGCGAACCGCTCGGAGAGGTGCTGCTCTGTCCCGAGCACGAGGTCGACTTCCTCTACTGGTTCCGCGAGGAGGACGGCAAACGGTACGCCGGCGACACCGACCTCGAGGACGCCTTCTACGCCTGGTTCGACGACGGCGGCCGCGCGCCCGAGGGGTACGGGGGCATCGACCACGTCGACACCGACGACGAGGACCTCCCCGAACCCGACCCGAGCGAGGAGCTCCCGACGCTGGAGGAGGAGCTGGACAAGCTCGAAGACGAGAAACTCGACGCGCTCGGGGTCGACCTCGACGACCTCGACCTCTGATGGTCGCCGTCGCCGTCGTCGACGCGACCGAGCCGGGGAACGTCGGCACCATCGCCCGCTCGATGAAGAACTTCGGACTCGACGAGCTGTTGCTGGTCGACCCGCCCGAACTCGACCCCGACGGGGAGGCCTACGGCTTCGCCGGCCAGGCCCGTGAGGACGTCCTCCCGAACGCCCGCGAACTCACGTTCGACGAACTCGTCTCCGAGTACCACACCGTCGGCTGCACGGCTATCACGAACGAGGACGCGACCAAACACGTCCGCTACCCGTTCCTGACGCCCGCCGAACTCGCCGCCGACCTGCGGGGGATCGAGTCCGAGACGGCCGTCGTCTTCGGCCGCGAACGCGTCGGCCTCACGAACGACGAACTCGCCCGGATGGACCAGGTCTGCTCCATCCCCGCGACCGACGATTACCCCGTCCTGAACCTGGGGCAGGCCGCGACGATCGTCCTGTACGAACTCCGTGACCTGACCGTCTCCGAGATACAGCACCCCGAGGACCGCCACGAACGGGCCGACCAGCAGGCGATCGAGGGACTCCACGATCAGTTCGAGACGTTCCTCGAGGACATCGGCCACCCAGAAGAGAAACGCGGCAAGGCCAGCAGACTGTGGCGACGAGTGATCGGTCGCGCACATCCCACCGGGCGTGAAGCCCGGACGCTACGTGGGATCTTCCGGAAGGCCGGCCAGCGGATCGAGCGGGCCGAGGACGGCGAGTAACGAGGTCGCTGGCGGTCCGACGGGGTCACTTCGCCGGTCTCGGCGGGAGTCACTGCCGGGGGCAGACCCCGGTGGCCTGTGGCTCAGTCGTCCGCGATGAACTGGGCCGCGCGCTCGCGAACCGTTTCGGGCGGGAGTGGCTGGTCGAACGCGGCGGGGAACCCGACTTCGCCCCCGACCGTCCTGACGAAGGAAGCGTGGCGCCCCTCGACGCTGTGGATGCTCAGCGCGGGCGGCACGAGGTCCGGGTCCTCGATGGCTGGGGCCGCTCCGGCGTAGGCCGCGACACCCGTGTCCTCGAGAACTGCAGCCGTTGCGAGGAACTCCTCGGCGTCGGTGACCGCGGACCCGAATTCGAAGTCGGGTTCAGCCACCGGGTCTTCGCCCAGGTCCTCGACGACGCTCTCGAGAGTTTCTGCGTGGGTCTCCTCCTGGTCCCTGATGATCTCCAGGTCGTCGACGATCCGGTCCCGATTTTCCGCGTCGAGGTCCTCGACCGGACTGACCGCCAGGAGATCGCTCTCGTCGAGGTTGTCGAGGGCTCGATCGTAGAACTCGGCCTCCAGGAACTCGAGCGTGAGGGCGTAATTCAGGATCTCGACGTCGTCCTCGAAGGTGTCTTCGTCGACGACCGCCGACGGCGGAGTGTCGCCGTCCCCGTCTTCGTCGTCGTCATCGTGTGCGAGCACCGGTTGCACTCCGATCGCACTTCCCAGAGCGATACCACCGACGACGCCGGCGGACCCGCTGAGGAACCGCCGCCTGGACCCGGCCGATTCGGTATCTCCGTCACGTTTCGTTTCGCTGCTGTCAGTATCGTACGTCACTCCAGTGACGGAGGACCGCGCCCCCATTGTAATGAAGGAGCTTTGAACGCTCCCGGGGAGCGGCTCCGCAGACGCCGTCCGAGTAAGGGAAGCTAGTCGACCAATCCGTGGACCGGCTTCGGGGTCGCGCTGTCCGGACCTAAGCCGGACTTAGCTCCGAGAGCTGTCACCGAGCCGGCCGCTGGCGCAGGTGACCACCCGTTTGGGCCGGGTTCCGGTCTCAACTCGCCCGCTTCTGAATCTCTTCTCGCAACACTTCGCTGACGAGGTCGCCGTCGGCCTGCCCGCGAAGCGCGCCCATGCACTCGCCCATCAGCCCCGAGAAGGCCTGCATTCCCTCCTCGTCCACCTGCTCGGCGTTGCGCTCGACGACTTCCACGACCGCCTCGCGGACCTCGTCCTCTCCGGCGCTGCCGAGGTCCTCCTCGTCGGCGGCTTCCGCGGCCGAGTAGTCGGGGTTCTCCGCCAGCGCGGTGAGGAGGTCCGGGACGCCCTCCTTCGCGATCTCCTCCGCGGCGAGCAGGTCGAACACGCCCCGGAAGTGCTCGTCCGTCAGGTTCTCGACCGGCACGTCGTCGCGGCGCAGTTCCGTCACGTCGGACTCGACGGTTCGCGCCGCGAGGTTCGGGTCGACGCCCATCTCGACGGCCGCCTCGAACAGGTCCCAGCGGCGACCGTAGGCCACCTGCTCGGCGACGCCCTCGCCGAGACCGTGGTCGGCCTGGTAGCGCTCGACCTTCTCGGTGAGTAACTCGGGCGTCTCGACCTCGGCGGGGTCCGGTTCGACCGGCGGCACGTCCGTTTCGGGGTACATCCGCGCCGCGCCGGGGAGCGGTCGGAGGTAGCGGGAGGTGCCGTCCTCGTTGGCGTCCCGGGTCTCCTCGGGAACCCCGTCCATCGCGGTCTCTGCGCGCTCGGCGACGGCCTCGATGGCCATCTCGGCCGTCTCGGGGTCGTCAGCGACGATCGCGACCGCGTCCTCGGGTTCGGCATCCACGGCGTCCCGGAGGGCGTCGACCTCCTCGTCGGTGACGCCGTAGGCCGGCAGTTCGTCGGTGTGGAAGATGCCGCCCGCGCCGTGGCGCTTGGCGTGATCGGAGAATTCCGTTCCAAGGCGGCGGTCCGGCTGGATCTCCCGGCCGACGATCCCGTCGAAGCCCTCGAGGCGAACCGCTCGGACGACGCCGCCCGAGGACAGGGCACCGCCGATGACGCCCGAGTCCGTGTCTGCTCGCGGGCTTTGCCCGCTCGCATGGTCCGAGGCGCTTCGCGCCTCGCTATCCTCGAAGACCTCGGTCACGTCCTGTGGATCGCCGACTGCAGCGTTTCGCTCGTTCAGTTCGTCTGCGATCTCGACCAGTTCGACCTGCCGCCGGACCTCGTTGCGCACGAGGTCGTCGATGTCGTCGAGGCTCTGGACGCCCTTCATCTCGATGCGCGCGCCGTCGGCGATGGAGACGTTCACGTCCTGGCGGATGGTTCCCAGGCCGCGCTTGACCTGCCCGGTCGAGCGCAGGAGCATCCCGATCCGTTTCGCCGCCTCCTTGGCCTGTTCGGGCGAGCGAATGTCCGGTTTGGTCCCGATCTCGACGAGGGGAATGCCCAGGCGATCGAGGCTGAACCGGACGCCCACCTCGGTCTCTTCGACGCGCTGGCAGGACTCCTCCTCGAGCAGCATGTCCTCGATGCCGACCGGACCCTCGCTGGTCTCGATCTGCCCGTCGTTGGCGACCAGCATCGATCGCTGGAAGCCGGTCGTGTTGGAGCCGTCGACGACGATCTTGCGCATGACGTTGACCTGGTCGACGACCTGCATGTCGAGCAGTTGGGCGATCTCCATGGTCGTCTCCATGGCTTCCCCGTCGACGCGGTGGGGCGGCTCGTCGTCCTCCTCGACCAGACAGGTGGTATCGTAGGCGAGGTACTCGAACTCGCGGTCGACGCGGCTCTCCTCGAGGGCGGCGTCGTCGATCTCTCCCAGTTCGGACTTGGTGGGGTGGAGATAGCGGGTGAACCGACGCGTCGACTCGGCGGGGTCGCGCAGCGCGGTCGGACACGCGCAGAACAGTTTCGTCTCGGTGTCGAGTTGCTGGTGGATCTCCAGTCCGGCCACCAGCCCCAGTTCCTCGTAGTCGAAGGCGTCCGCGTCAGTCATTGCGCGAACCTGCGGGGCCGGCGGTCAAAAAACGCACCCTTCCGGCCAGCGCGTCGGCTGTCGGTCCGCAACCCGTCGGCGTCGGCGGACTGATAAATCGCCTCGGAACCGACGAGACAGGGGCTTGGGCGTGCCACTGTAACGGAGAGGGGATGACCGAGGAACTCGCCGACGAGGTCGAGCGCGTACTGGAGCTGCCGACGGAGGAACTCACCGAGGAACTGCCCGCCGTCCTCGACGCGATCGAGGGCCAGGTGGAGGTCCTCGCCCTCCAGAACCCCCTCCTCCTGTCCGACGTGATCGACCGCGTCGGCGACGTCGACGTGGCCGAGTTCGCCGCCGAGAACCCCGATACCGTCGACCAGTTCCAGGAACTGCAGTGGCAGGGCGTCGAACTCCTCGCGCAGTTCAGCCCCGACGTCCAGCAGTCCATCGAACAGGACACGATCGTCAACTTCGAGGCCACCGACGCCCCGATGGCGAGCCACCTCGAACTCGACGCCGACGAGGGCGACGTCTCCGGCGGCGCCGGCCTGCGCGAGGACCCCGACCTCGAGATCCGCGGCCCGGCCAACGTCCTGACCGACCTGACGACCGGGCAACTCGACCCCGTGAGCGGCTACGAGAACGGCGTGTTCGAGATGGAGGGCTCCGAGGCGACCGGCGATCAACTCGCGACGACGATGGGCAAGCTCGCGGAGAAACTGCCGGAGTGAATCGCCGTGACGGTCCGGCCTGTGTGCCGGCGACACGACCGAGCGCAGGGTAGCCCCAACGCCGTTCTCTCTCGGTCCGACTCCCGTAACTTCTCCGGCGGATCGCAGGCAGACCGTCGGGCCCGCTGTCGCTGGCAAGGCGACAGATAGCGGCCCCGCAATCGGCCGGTTTGGGCTGCGAAATCCCCTCGACTTTGATGTCGGGGGGGCACGTCGCTGCAGCCTGATGACGGTCCCCGGATTCGTCGTGCTCGGTCTCGTCGCGGTCGGATTTCAGCTACTCGTCGTCGGTGGTCTCTACTGGTACGTGAACGGACAGCAATCTGGCGCGGACCCTGCACTGCGTCGGCGAGCGATCCGCGTCCTCTCCGTGGGTACCGTTCTCGCGCTGGGCGGACAGGCGGTCGCACTCGCCGCCACGGGCAGTCCGCGAGTGAGTCCGTTGCTGTCGCTGCGTGACGCCATTCGCGTCCAGAACGCCGGCTTCCTCGCCGGGGGGCTCGGCTACCTCGGTGTGTTCGCGGGGTTCTTCCTCCTGTCCAGAGCCGGTGACAGCTGAGAGTCGACCCCGGACGCGGCGCAATCCTCAGCGCCGCTCGTGGCAGTGCGGTCTCGAGTGGGAGTTGGTCCGCCGTCTCCGTCTCGCTCGCGGGTGATCTCCCCCCGTTCCTCAATCCGGGATCCGGCCGGCCGTCCCCGCCTCAGTCGTCGGCCGACAGAATCCCGCGCTCGGTCATCTTCATCGGGTCGAGCACCTCGTCGACCTCGTCCTCGTCGAGGTAGCCTTCCTCGAGGACGACCTCGCGGATGGTCTTGCCCTCGGCGAGAGCCTGCTTCGCGACCTTGCTGGCCTTGTCGTAGCCGATCGCCGGGTTGAGGGCGGTCGCCAGCGCCATGCTCTGCTGGACGCGCTCCTCGCAGTGCTCGGCGTCGGCCTCCAGTTTGTGGACGAACTTCTCGCCGAAGACCTCGCTGGCGTTGGCGAGCAGCTTCGCCGACTGGAGGAAGTTGTACGCGATGACCGGCTTGTAGAGGTTCAGATCGATCTGACCCTCCGCGGCGCCGGCCGAGACGGCCGCGTCGTTGCCGACGACCTGCTTGTGGACCTGGTTGACCGCCTCGGCGACGACCGGGTTGATCTTGCCGGGCATGATCGACGACCCGGGCTGGTTCTCGGGCTGGTCGATCTCACCGAGGCCGTTGCGCGGGCCGGAGGCGAGCAGGCGCAGGTCGTTCGCGATCTTGTTCAGGGAGTTCGCGACCGTCCGGAGCTGGCCGTGGGCCTCCGACATCGCGTCGTGGGCGGCCTGGGCCTCGAAGTGGTCGTCGGCCTCGCGGAACTCCAGCCCGGTCTCATCGCTCATGTTCTCGGCGGCGAGCGCGGGGAAGTCGGGATGGGTGTTCAGTCCCGTGCCGACGGCGGTGCCGCCGAGTGCGAGTTCGCCGAGGCGCTCGCGCGTGCTCTCGGCGCGCTCGATGCCCTTCTCGATCTGGGTCCGGTAGCCGCCGAACTCCTGGCCGAGCGTGACGGGCGTGGCGTCCTGCAGGTGCGTCCGGCCGGTCTTGACGACGTCGTCGAACTCCTCCTCCTTGGCGGCGAGTTCGTCGCGGAGGACCTCGAGCCCGGGGATGAGATCCTTTTCGACGGCTTCGAGGGCGGCGACGTGCATCGCGGTCGGGATCACGTCGTTGGACGACTGGCCGAAGTTGACGTGGTCGTTGGGGTGGATCTCGCGCGTGCCGATCTCTCCGCCGTAGATTTCGGTGGCGCGGTTGGCGATGACCTCGTTCGCGTTCATGTTCGAGGAGGTGCCCGAGCCGGTCTGGAACACGTCGACCGGGAACTGGTCGTCGTGCTCGCCGGCGATGACCTCGTCGGCCGCCTCGACGATGCATTCGGCCTTGTCCTCTGGGATGAGGTCGAGTTCGAGGTTGGCCTGCGCGGCGGCTTTCTTGACGATTCCGAGCGCGCGGACGAAGCGACGGCCGAAGGTCGCGTCGGAGATGGGGAAGTTCTGGATGGCGCGCTGGGTCTGGGCGCCCCAGTAGGCGTCCGCAGGCACCTGCATCTCGCCGAGACTGTCCTGTTCGGTGCGGAAGTCCTCGTCGGTCATGATCGTCCGGGAATCGGGTCGGAGTGGTCCTAAAAGGATGGGATTCGGGCGGGCGACCGAAGGGAGCCCGCCGACTGAGCGAGCGGCGACGAAGGAGCCGCGAGCCGGGTGGACGAGCGAGGCGCGGACGAGCGGCGGGAGTCCACGGATACGGGAACGGGGAGCGGAGCGACCCGTGACCGAAGCGAGTCCTCGGAATGTGCGAGCGGCGACGAAGGAGCCCCGAGCCGGGTGGACGACTGAAAGGAGACCACCGAACGGGGAACGGGGAGCGAAGCGAGCCGTGAGCAGGGCGGGCGACGCGACCGGAGGGAGCGCGCCCGCCAACTGAGCGAGCGGGGAGAGCGAGCGGGCGAAGCCCGCGAGGGGAACTGAGTGACCCGCGAGCCACGAGGCGGCTGGCGACTACGATTCGAACGATGCCCCGACCGCGTCAGCAATCGCTTCGAGGTCGGCCTTCCGGAACGTGGAGTCGTCGGCCTCCTCCGGCGACGCTGCGATCCCGGCCGCCGCCCGGATTCGTCGGCGCATCCGCGTCGTCGACGGCCGGTCCGGCTCGTCGAGGGCCACCCCGAGCGCCTCACAGATTGCCTGCAGTTCCTCCTTCGTGAACGACGCATCGACCTCCCGTTCGAAGCGACCTGTCGTCTCTCGAATCGCGTTCCGAATCTCGTGGACGGTCGGACTCATGAGTATCCACTCGCCCGTCGCCTCCCTCAAGCTTCCTACTCGGTCGCACTGAAACGGTGAGTTGTTCCGGAGTGGCGCTGGTGTGGGGGATCCGATCCTACGCGGGCGAGGGGTCCTCGACGTCCGAGAGGTAGGCCGTGAGGTCCGTCGTCGAGAGCATTCCGATGACACCCGCCTCGTCGTCGACGACGGGGAGGTGCTGGATATCGAACGTGATCATCTTGTCCGCAGCGTCCCGGATGGAGTCCTGTGCTTCGACGGTGACGACCTGGTCGGTCATGTACTTCTCGACGGTCGTGCTCGCCTTTGGCTGGCTTTCGGCGACGATGCGGACGAAGTCCGTGCTCGTGAGAATACCCTTCAGCTGGTTGTGACTGTCGACGACGACGAGCGAGCCGATCTGCTTCTCCAGCAGAATGTCGGCAGCGTCCTCGACGAGCGTGTCCGGTGAAACGGTAATCGTGCCCGACGACATCAGACGGGCGACGAAGATATCATCCATAGTATAACCCAAGACGGTCGGCCGCTAATGTCTATTGATCCGGAACGGCACGAGGTCGGGTTCCGCGCACCCTGTCTGTCAGAACCGTCGAGGTCGCCTGCATGGACCCATGGGCGGTCCGACCCGACAGCTATCAGATCAGGCGCCGCCGTGCAGACTCGACTGTAATCGCTCGCGCTGCAGTTCGAAGAGGTCGGCGGCCACGTCGGCGTCGATATCGTAGGCGGTGGCGTCAGTGCGGCCCAGCAGAGAGGCGGTCGCGGTGTCGGCGGTCAGGTGCGCGAGGTCGAGGCGGCGCTGGAACACGGTCCGCCGTCGAATCACCGTCTGCAGGCGGTAGTACGGGACGACGCGGGTCGTCCGGTTCCAGAAGCCGTCGCGGACGACGAAGTAGTCCTCGCCGGCGTAGTAGCCGCGATTGGCCCACCGCAGGTGCGCGGCGGGCGGAACGCCCACGAGGAGGACGAGGGGAACCCACCACAGCCCGAACCCGGTGACGAGTTGTGCGATGACGAACGCGACGGCTGTCAGGCCGAGTACGACGAGTCCGAATCGGACCGCGTAGCGCCGCCGGGCACGTTTCGGCGGGCGCGTGAACGTTGGCTCGCCGAACGGTTCGAGGTCGCGCGCGAGTTCCAGCGCGTGGTCGCGGCGAGCGATGGGGATGGCGGACTGGGGGCCTTTGTCGCCCTGGCCCGGGCTGTACCCCGCGGTCTCGACGGTAAAGCCGGCGTAGCCCAGTGCGCGCATCAACAGGTTCTCCGTGATCGTCAGCGTCTGGATCTTGTCGGTCGGGATCGACCCGCTGTAGCGCTGGAGGAGGCCGCGTTCGTAGACCAGGTCCTCGCCCTGCCGGCCGAGCGTGAACCCGTAGTACTCGAGGAAGGTCACGACCGTGCTGATCGCCCACAGCGTGATAGCGCCGAGCAGGACGGTGAGCAGGCCGACCACGACGGCCAGATCGATCGTGGCGATCAGCGCGCCGACGGAGGGCTCCAGCCCGAGCATCCGGGACAGCAGGCTGACGAAGACGTCCTGGACGAAGGGGAACCCGATCAGGAGGAAGGCGATGGCCGCCGGGCGGAAGGAGGTGACCGCCAGGATCAACAGTTCGGTCGAACCCAACTCGAATATCTGGGATTGGGATTCGATCTCGCCCGATTCCGAGATGCGGTCCGCGGCGCGCTCGGGGTCGGGGGTGACCGTCTCGGCGGACTCTGCAGTCGTATCTCGCTGGGCGGCACCGGGGGTCGCGTCATCGACCGACCGCTCCGTCTCTGACTCCGCGGCGGTGGCGGCTTGTTCCGCGTCGGCTCCCTGGGCACGGGCCCGCCGGTCGCGGATCTCGCGCTGGAGCCGGCGGGCCTCGTCGCTGGAGACGAAGTTCAGGGTCGCCTCCGTCTGGGAGCCGCCGGCGGTCTCGATCTGGACGACTGCCACGCCGACGATGCGGTGGAAGATGCTCTCGGTCAGGTCGACGTTCTGGATCCGCCGGTAGGGGATCTCGCGTTCCTGCCGGCCGATCACGCCCGAGTTCACGTCGAAGGTGTCGGGCGTCAGTTCGTACTCGTAGCGGTAGTAGTACGCGACGCCGTAGGCGACGCCGACGAGAAAGAGGAGGACGAACAGCCCGACCATCAGCCCGAGAGAGTCGGTCAGGCCGGGCGCGACGAACCCGCCGATGGCGACGACGAAGAACGCGAACGAGGCGGCGACGAATCCCCGCTGGAGGCTGCGGGTGACCGCGCTCAGCGGGTGGAGTTTCATACGGCGTCCTCCGGTTCGCTCTCGACGGCCAGGTCCCGCAACCGGTTTCGCAGGTCACGCGCCTGGTCGGGTTTCAGACCGGGGACGGTCACGTCCGCGCCCCGCGAGCCGGCGGTGTAGACCACGACGCGGCCGAGGCCGAGCAGCCGATCGAGGGGCCCGCGCTGGGTGTCGACGTGCTGGATTCGGACGTAGGGGACCGCCGTGTCGACTTTCGTCAGGACGCCACGCCGGAGTTCGAGGGCGTCGTCGTCGAGGCGGTAGCCCCAGCTCCGGTAGAGCGCCTGGACGTACGCGACGGCGACGAGCAGCAGGAGCGCGCCGACCCCCGGCCCGAGCAGCGGCGTGAGTTCGAAGACGAAGCGCTCGATCGCTGTGACGACGCCGGCGACGACGGCCACGAGGACGAGCGCGACGATACCCCACCGCAGTCGGACGCGAGACTGGAGGGCGTTCATGCCCGTGTTGTCAGACGCGAGTAGTGAAAGCGTTCCGGAGTCCCGGCGCAGAGTTATCAGCTGTGATATCTGACCGAGTGGGTTTTTCCGGCGATGGCCTCGAGACGGAACAGGTACCGACTCCACGGTCGGGGTGCGTACGATGACAGATCGGAGACCGAAACGGAGCAACGTGTTGTTCGTCGGCGATCAGTCGACGGGATCGACGGTGGCCGAGAGACTCGGGACTGAGATCGACCGGATCTCGGTGCTGACGGCGGCGGGTGCGATGGCCGGACTGGACGAGTTCGAGGCGACGACCGTAGACTGCGTGATCAGCGAGTTCGATCTCCCGGACGGAGATGGGACGACGCTATTGCGCCGGATCCGGGAGCGAGCCGATGACTGCCCGTTCGTCCTGTACGCGGAGCCCGAAGCGATCGAACCCACCGTCGCGTTCGATGCCGGCGTGACAGAGTACGTCACCCAGTCGGAGGCCCACGCCCTCGACCGCCTCACTCACACTGTCGAGCGCGCCCTCGATCACCGTCGGACCGCCACACGACTGGCAGAAGAACGAGACCTCACGCGTCGGCTGCGCGAGTCGGGCCACGGCGGCGTCCTGACGATCGACGCCGACGGCCGGATCACGACCGCAAGCGCCCGCGCAGCGGAGATTCTCGGGGAACGAGAGGCGGCGATCACCGGACGGACGGTCACCGACAGTCCGTGGAGGGTGTTCGATCGGGACGGGACGGCGCTCACCGGGTCGGAGTGCCCGGTCGTGGCCGCCGTCGAGGCCGACGAGCCGGTCCGTTCGGAGTGTACTCTCGAACGACCGACGGGCGAACGTCGGCACGTCTCGATCAGCGCGTGGCCGGGCATCGATCACCCCGGTGCCGACGGAGCCGTCGTCTCGATCAGGGACGTGACGGACCGGGTCGAGCACGAGACGGAACTGGACCGGAGCCGGTCGCGGCTCCGGGCGATGTTCGACGAGGCGGCCGATCCGATCTTCGTCGCCGACCGGGCCGGTGCGATCGTCGACGCGAGCCGGCAGGCCGTCGAGGTGTTCGGCTACGACCGCGACGAACTGCTGGATATGCACGCCTGGGAACTCGCGGTCGGCACCGATCGGGCCCAGTTGATCGACCTCTACGAGGACCTGCCGGTCGCGGAGTCGGTGACGATCGACGGCCGCTATCGCCGGGCCGACGGGACCGAGTTGCCAGGCGAGATCAGCCTCCGACGGTTCTCGGCCGACGGCGAACAGCGGATCATCACGCAGTTTCGGGACGTCTCGGAACGACGGCGCGTGCGCGAACGGCTGCGAGCCAGCAGACAGTCGCTCCGGACGCTCTACGAGACGATATCCGACGGGGATCTGGACTTCGACGCGAAGGTGTCCGAGATCCTCCGGGTCGGGTGTGAGCGGCTGGATCTGCCGTACGGCTTCCTGACGCTCGTCGACGACGGCCGACAGAACGTCGTCGCCGCGAGGGGCGACCACGAACTGCTCCAGCCCGGCGAATCGGAACCCCTGGACCGTAGTTACTGCCGGAAGACGCTCGAGGGCGACGGCCTACTGGCGGTCGTCGACGCTCTCGACGAGGGATGGACGGACGATCCGGCCTACGATCAGTACGAACTCGGCTGTTATCTCGGCGGTGCGATCGAGGTCGACGACGAACAGTACGGCACGCTCTGTTTCGCCGACTCCGAGGCGCGGACGATGCCGTTTTCGACCGCCGAACGGACGTTCGTGGAACTGCTCGTCCAGTGGATCACTCACGAACTCGAACGACGGGAACGAGCCGAGCGGCTCGAACGACACCGGACACGCTTCGATCGGACACAGAAGCTCGCGGACATCGGCGCCTGGGAGTACAACACGGCGACGGAGGCGGTGAACTGGACCGAGCAGACCCGACGAATCCACGGCCTGCCGCCGGGACACGACCCGACACAGGAAGAGATTCTCGAGTTCTACCACCCCGACGACCGCGAGGACATCCGGTCGGCGTACGAACGCGCCGTGTGCGGCGACGAAGCGTTCGATCTCGACGTGCGACTCGTCACGCCGAGTGACCGACAGCGATGGGTCCGAGTCCAAGGTGAGCCCAGAGACGAGGACGGGACGATCATCCAGGGGACGGTACAGGACGTGACGGATCGCTACAGTCGGCGTCGGGAACTCCGGACGTACGCCGAGGCCGTCAACACGGCCGGCGATCCGATCTACCGGCTCGACCGCGAGGGCCGGTTCCGGATGGTCAACGACGCGTTGGTCGATCGACTGGGCTACGACCGCGAGGAGATACTGGGCGAACACGTCTCGGCCGTAATGGTCGACGACGCCGCCATCGCCGAGACCCGCGAGGCCATCGGCCGGGCCGTCGCCGAGGAATCCGCTGCGGTCATCACCGAGGAATTCGATCTGGAGTCGGCCGACGGGGAAATCGTGCCCATCGAAAGCCGCATCTCCGTCCTGTTCGAGGACGGTCAGTTCCACGGAACGATCGGCGTCTCCCGTGATATCTCGGATCGAAAACGCTACGAATCGTCCTTGCAGGCCCTCAACGGCGCGACACGGGAGCTTCTCGGTGCGACTGCCATCGACGACGTCGACCGCACGGTACTGGAGGCAGTCACGGATACGCTCGGACTCGGCGAGGCGATCGTGTTCCGGAAGGCGGGTGAGGTCGACGGGCTGGAACCGGTCGCGTGGTCCGACAGGATGGACCCCGTGATCGACGGCGGCCCGGACATCTGGGACGACTCGACGCCAGCGTGGGAGGCGCTACAGCGGGAAGTCGTCTTGACCTGTGACGACACGGGGAAACTCGACGAGGCGCTCGGGGAGCGTGCCGACAGCTGTTCGTTCGTTCCGCTCGGACAGCGAGGCGTGTTGCTGGTCACCGGCACGGGATCCAGGGACGGAGACGGTGGCGTGCTAGAGCTGGTCGAAACGCTGGCCGCGACGGCCGAAGCGGCGTTCGAACGGGTCGAGCACGAGCGAGAACTCCAGAGCGAGAAAGCCTTCGTCAACGGCCTGATCGACTCGCTCCCGGACCTGATGTACGCGATCGACACGGACGGCAACTACATCCGCTGGAACGATCGGCTGCTCGAAGTGACCGGCTACACGGAGGCGGAACTCGCGGATGTGGAACCGGTCGATCTCATCCACCCCGACGACCGCGAGGGCATCGCGGAGGCGATCGTCGACGTGACCGAGGGCGGGGTTCGCCGGATCGAAGCCAGAATCGAGACCGCCACCGGCGAGGCGATCCCCTACGAGTTCACCGGCGCACCGGTGAGAGAGGACGGCGAGGTCGTCGCCGTCGCCGGCATCGGTCGCGACGTGACGGAGCGTCGGGAGTACGAGCGAACGCTGACGACGCTGCACGACACGACAGAGGACCTGCTCCGTGCCGGGAGCAACGAGGAGATCGCGACGGAGATCGTCGGGGCCGCCGAGGAGGTACTGGATTTCGACGGTGTCGCAATCTGGGAGTTCGAGGGGGCAGAGAACGTCCTCGAACCGATCGCCTACACCGACCGGGTCGTCGAACTCGTCGGCGAACCGCCGGCGTTCGGTCCCGGTGACGGTATCGCCTGGGAAGTCTTCGTGGACGGGACCGCGCGCGTGTACGACGACGTGAGGAAAGACGAGGACGTGTACGACGAGTCGACGCCGTTCAGGGCGGAGGTGTACATCCCGTTGGCCGATTCCGGCGTGCTCACCGCCGGCCAGACGACGATCGGCCCGGTCGACGATCGGACACTCGACCTGCTCGAGATCCTGGCGGCCAACTGCGAAGCGGCGATGCAACGGCAACGACGGGAGGGCCAGCTCCGGGAACGCGACCGGAAACTCACGGCGAACAACGAACGGCTCGAACGCGTTCGGGAGATCAACGAGGGGATCCGCCGCGTCGATCACTCGCTCGTGGGTGCGGACACGCGCCAGGAGATCGAACGGTCCGTCTGTGAACACGTCACCGAGACTGACCGGGTCGCCTTCGCCTGGATGGGGACAATCGACCACGTCGACGAGACGCTGGTCCCGAAGTCCTGGGCCGGCGCAGATCGGGGATATTTAGACGCCGTCGACACGGGACTCGACGGATCCGAACCTGCGGTGGTAGCGGCCCGGGAGCGACGACCGGTGGTCGTCGACGCGGTCGCCAACAACCTCAGAGACGCGACCTGGCGACAGGCGGCGCTCTCCCGCGATCTGCTGTCGGTGATGGCGGTCCCGCTCGAATACGACGGCGTCCTGTACGGTGTCCTCGCCGTCTACGGAACTAGTCCGTCGGCGTTCGACGAGATGGTCCAGGAAGTGATTCAGGAGTTCGGTGGCACCGTCGGGCACGCCCTCAACGCGGTCGAGCGCAAGCGCGCGCTGCTGGCCGAGAGCCACGTGGAACTGGAGTTTGAACTCCCGACCGGCAGCACACCCCTCTTCGCGCTCGCCGAGGCGCTCGACAGTCGGCTCTCGCTCGACGGCGCGCTCCCGAAGTCCGACGACCACACGCTCCTATACGTGACCATCGCCGACGCCGACGAGGACGCCGTTCGAGGGACCGTCGCGGACCTGGTGACCGTCGAGAGCGTCCGGTCGGTCGACCGTTCCGAGGACGGTTCCCAGTTCGAACTCGAACTCTCGGGCTCGTCGCTCCCGGCGACGGTTGCCGAGCACGGCGGGTCCGTCGAGAGCCTGTCGCTGTCGGACGGCTCCGGCCAAGTGCGGATCACGCTCCCCGAGACGGCCACCGTTCGCTCGTTCGTCGACCTGTTCGTCGACCGCTACCCCGAGGCGGAGCTGATCGCTCGCCGACGGCGAACCGCCGACGCACCGATCGACGGTGCGGGCGACTCGCCCCTCGACGACCTGACGCCCCGCCAGACCGACGCACTCACGGCCGCCTATTACAGCGGCTTCTTCGAGTGGCCACGGGAGAGCGCCGGGGAAGACGTGGCCGACTCGCTCGACGTGGCACCCCCGACGTTCCAGGAACACCTCCGCCGTGCACAGGCGAAACTCCTCACAGACCTCCTCGGGGACGGTCTCCCGTGAATCCGCCACGCGCTCGTCCCGACGCCGCTCACGGACGATCGTCGGTGATTTTCGAACGTGATACCGACGGACGAGACCGGCCCTATCTGTGTAGGGCCGTTTTCCACTGATACCCTACGAATGTAGGGGACAGTGTGGAAGGGGTGGCGAAACATCGATCAGTAGAGACTGACAACCATGTTCTCAATTCTGGCGGCGGCGACGGGACGGCAGACCGACGACGAAGCGCCCGCGGTCACCGGCGAGGGCGGTACCGACCGCGTGGACGAGACGAGCGCGGTCGTCAAGAGCATCCTGAAAGGGCTCCAGGAACCCACGACGGTCCTCGACGCGGACGCGAACATTCAGTACGTCAACGACCAGGCCCTCGCGCTGTTCGACACGACCGAATCGGCGGCGGTCGGAGCGGCACCGTCGGCGTTGATCGACGACGACTGTGAGGCGACGCCGGTCGGACGGGAGGCCCTGGAGACGGGCACGGACGTGCAGGAACGCGAGGAGCGGATCGCGGTCGACGGCGACGTGACGCCGGTCACGCGGACGGTGACCCTGCTGTACGACGAGGACGGCGAAGTGACCGGCGCACTGGAGATCGACAGGGATCGGACCGAAAAACTGAGACAGCGCCGCCGGAAACGGGCGCTCGAAACCTACCAGACGAGCGTCCTCGACGATCTCGGTTCAAAACTCCGCAGGCTCTCGGAGGGTGATCTCACGATCGACCCGACGGTCCCACGGCCGGCGGACGTCGTCGAGGACGCCGAGGACTTCTCCGAGATGGAGACGGTCCACGAGGAGTTCACCGAGATGAACGAACACTTAGGGCGTGCCGTCGACAACATTTCGACCGTCGTCAGCCGACTCACCGACCAGTCCGACGATCTCAGTGGCAAGAGCGACACGCTGAGTGCGTCGAGCGAAGAGGTGACGAGTACGATCGAGGAGGTCGACGCGTCGACCACCGAGATCAGCGACGGGGCCGAGGACCTCGCGGCCAAGACCGAGCGGGCGGAGGCGACGGTCGACGACCTCTCGGCCTCGATCGAGGAGATCACGGCGTCGGCCCAGGAGATCAGCGCCAACGCCGACGAGGCGGCCGGAATGGCAGAAGACGGCGTCGAAGACGGAAAAACTGCGGTCCATCGAATCCGTGACGCGACCGACGCGACCGGGAGCGTGGCCGAACGGATCGACTCGCTGGAAGCGTCGATGGCGGAGGTCAGCGAGATCATCGATATGATCGCCGAGATCGCCGACCAGACGAACATCCTCGCGTTGAACGCCTCGATCGAGGCCGCACGCGCGGGCGAAGCCGGCGAAGGCTTCGCCGTCGTCGCCGACGAGGTCAAGGATCTGGCCGAGGAGTCACAGTCGTCGGCCGACGACATCGCGACGATCATCGAAGACGTCCAGTCCCAGACCGAAGACCTCGTCGACGCCATCCACGAGGCGAACTCGGACGTGGAATCGGGAGCCGACGCCGTCGAGGACGTTGTAGACAGCCTCGAAGGGATTCACGATCGGGTCGAACAGACGAACGCGGGCGTCGCCGAGATCACCACTGCGGTCGAAGAGCAGGCCGAGAACGCGGAGTCCGTCAGTGCGCTCGTCGAGGACACCTCGGCCATGACCCAGCAAGTCGTCGCCTCCATCCAGCAGATCTCGGCCGCGACGAACGAACAGGCCACCGCCACGGACGACGTGGCCAACACCGCCCAGGAACTGAGCGTCATGAGCGAGGACGTGTTCGAACTGGTCGATACCTTCCGGCTCACCGACGACGAGAACGCGAACGTCGACGAACTGGACGACGCGATCGACGTCTGATCCGCCAGCGACGCTCGCCGATCACGTTCCGTCCGACGAGTTTCTCGCGAAGGCCTCGCTGGCGTTCAGCGCGCGCTCCCACGCGCTGTCGTTCATCGACGGCGGTTTCGTCACCTCGCCGGTGGACCACCCGCCGCCGTCTCGGCCCCTGACGTACTCGACGTGTTTCAGGAATCCGTCGTGGGAGACCAGCACGGTGTAGTCCCGGGACCTCGGAATCGCGACCGTCACCTCGTACCGAACCTCCAGGTAGCAGTCCGTCGTTCGGTTGCCACCGGAGCCCCGAACGTCGATCCGGAACACGTCGCCGCCGAGGTCGTCGACGGTCGCGGTGACGGTGCCGTCGGCCGCGGCGACCGGGATCGTCTCGTTCACCGTGACGTACGTGGTATCGCCCGACGTCCGCGTGTTCCAGCCCGCGTACTGACGTTGATGCGTCCCGCAGGTGGCGTTGCTCGCGTCGAAGTTCGTCACTGCGGCTCCGTCGCCCTCGGATTCGCCCTCCGTGAATCCGACCCCCGTCACGGCCAGTCCGAGCAGGAGGAGGAGGACGAGAGCTGCGACGAGGACGACGGCGACCCCGACGAGCCGTCCGGACCGGTCTGGCTCGTCGAGCAGGTTCGAATCGATTGGCATCTACCGGTCCGGGGGACCCGGACACTAAATAGCTGGCTGAACGGGAGATCGGCGCGTCGAGCAGGGGGAAGTCGTCGGACCCCGGCTCACGTCCACCGATCCAGGCCGGTCTGGACGGTCGCGTCCGCGATGCGGCCCAGGCCGCGCTCGACCTCGTCGGCGGCGACGCCCCACTCGTCGACGACGAACGCGCGGGCGGCGTCGATGTCGGGGGTGATCTCCGGATCGAAGGACGCGTCCTCGGCCACGGGCGGGTCCAGAAAGAGGTCCCTGACGCGGTCGGCGTTCTCGACGTAGACGTCTCGCGCCTCGAAGACGCCCCAGAGGTCGCCGTGGTCACGGACCGCCTTCACGGCCGTCTTCGGGCCGATGCCCGAGACGCCCTCGTTGAAGTCCGTCCCGCAGAGGATGCCGACGTCGACGAGTTGCTCCCAGGTGAGGTCGTGTTCGGCGAGCGTCGCGTCGAAGTCCATGCACTCGGGATCCCCCGAGGAGGTGAGCTGTCGGAGCGTCAGCGGCGAGCCAAAGAGGAGCGCGTCGTAGTCCTCCGTGCCGGCGTAGTCGACGGTCCCGGCGCGAGCCATCCGTGCGGCCTGGGCCTCGCCCTCCGCGGGCGCGTCGACGACGGGCACGTCCAGCAGGGCGAGCAGTTCACGGGTCGTGTCGACGATGGTATCGGTGAGCCGTTGCGTGCGGGAGTCGAGTTCGGCCACCTTCACGGAGTCGCCGGCCTCGCGGGCTTCCTCTAACTGGGCCTCGTACTTCTCGCGCTGTTCACGTCGCTTCTCGACTTCGTCTTCCTTGAGATCCGTGACGCCGCCGTCGAAGACGAACACGGGCGTCACGTCGTGTTCGAGGAACTTCGGGAGCCCCTGGAGCACGCCGATGAGGTTCGCGACCTCCTCGCCGTCGGCGGTGGTGTAGGCCGAATCGCGGGTGAACTTCACCGTCGTCGTCAGGTAACGGTACAGCCAGTTGTGGGCGTCGACGGCGACGATCGACCCGGCCAGGTCGTCGTAGGCGACCTCCTCGATGACCGCGAGATCGCGCAGATCTGCGTTTCCCATTGGGACGCTGTTACGGCGGCCACCGCTTGAATCTCCCGACCGGCGACACGCGGTTCAGTCGTCGTCGGGGCGGACCGACTCGAGAACGGCCGGCGGCTCTGCCCCCGCTCGCTCCCGCAGAAATTCCGCCTCCGTCTCCGAGAGGTCGCGCTCGCGGTACGCGTCGAGGCCGGCCTGGTAGGAGTCGCGGGTGCGCTCGCCGGGCCAGGCCAGCACCAGTTCGGCGATGCCGGTCTGCTCTCCCGTGTAGGCGAAGCCCGCCTTCGACAGCGCCTCGAAGGCGAAGGGGTTGTTGACGGCGATCCGAACCCGTTCGTACCCGCGGTCGCGGGCGCGTTCGGTGGCGAAGCGGCACACGCGCGGGCCGATCCCCTCGCCGCGGTGGTCCTCGCGGACGGTGACGTAGCGGAGCCAGAGGGCGTCGGGGTCGGTTCGGTCCTCGTTGAACGCGACGGCGGCGACGATCGCGTCGTCCTCGCGGGCCACGGCCTTCCCCGTGGCGGACATCACGAACTTCCCGGCGTAGCTGAACCGCCGGTAGTCTAGCCGAAGCGTCGGCCCGTCCGGCGGCCACCCGAGCAGTTCGTACTCCATACCGGCCCGAGGGTCGGCAGGCGTTTGTAGGCTTCCCCACAGCGCTGAAGGACGCGGGCCTGGTACAGTCCGTATGAAATCAGACGGGGGTGACGCGAGCGCGGTGGACGGTCCGGGCCGCATCGGCGACGTCGGCATCTTCGACCGGGTCGCCCGGCTGTACGACCTGAAGCCGTCGACGCGGCGGCGCAAGATCGAACCGGCGCTCGACCTGGCCGAGCGGGAGATCGCTCGCGTCCTCGACGTCGGCGGGGGGACCGGCCAGGGAGTCCGGGCGCTAGACGTTCCCACTGGCGTCGTGGTCGACGCGGCGCCGGGGATGCTCGCCAGGGCCAGAGACCGCGGCGTCGACGGAATTCGGGGTGACGCCGCACGTCTCCCCGTCGCCGACGATGCGGTCGACGCCGTGTTGATTCTGGACGCGCTCCACCACATGGCTCGTCCCGCGGCGGTGCTGGAAGAGGCGGCTCGCGTCCTCCGACCCGGTGGCGTGCTGGTCTGTCTGGAGTTCGACCCGACGACGGTCCGCGGGCGGGCGCTCGTGGCCGCCGAGCACCTGTTCGGGTTCGACTCTCGCTTCTTCGCGCCGGGCGACCTGGCCGCGATGGTTCGCGCGGCGGGGCTCTCGGCGTCGATCCCTCGCGGAGGCTTCGAGTACACCGTCGCTGGGGTCGCGTAGGAAGTCGGGACACACAAGTCCGCCCGCTCCGAAGGACGGGCAATGAACGCGCTCGACTGGGCCCGGCGTCGCGTCGATCCCGCGGCCGCGACGGCGGTGTTTCTGGCCGGCGACCTGCTGGCAATCGCCGTGTTCGTGCTGATGGGCGAGTTGAGTCACGGCTACGGGCTCGCGGACGCGGCCCGGATCGCCGGCACCTACGCGCAGTTCCTGCTCGGCTGGCTCGCCGTCTCGGTGCTGGCCGGGGTCTACGCCGGCGACTACCGGCGCCGGTTGAGGCGGTCGACCGGACTGGTCCTCGGCGCGTGGCTCGGGGCGGTCCTCGTCGCGCAGGCGCTCCGGTCGACGGCGGCGTTCCCGGGCAACGCGGCGGTCTCCTTCGCCGCAGTGGCCTTCTTCGTCGGCGGCGTGTTGCTGGTGACCTGGCGGCTGACCCTGGCCCTCGTCACGTCGCGGTTGCGGTCGACGGCACCCGCGTGACGAGGTAGGCGCCCAGGCCCGCGGCGACCGTCGCCAGCCCCGCGAGGACCACGAACAGCGTCCCGGCCGAGAAGTACGTCAGGATCGCCCCGGCGATGGAGGCACCGAGGGCACCGATCCCGAACACGCCCAGGTAGGTGAACCCGTAGGAGAGCCCTCTCGCGCCCGGCGGCGTGTACTCCGCGACGCTGGCCTGGTAGAACGGCTGGACGAAAAAGAGGAAGAAGCCGAGTAGCGCGGCGATCCCGAGCAATCCGGCGAGGCCGAGGCCGGCGACCGGCAGGAAGAGGACGCCGATCACTGCCAGCGCGCCGAAGCCGGCGAGGATGCCGTACTCGGGGCGCCCGCGGTCGGTCAGCTTCCCGGCGACGAACTGGCCGAGGACCCCGACCATCAGCAGGCCGACGTAGACGTAGTCGCCGGGCTCGTAGGTCTCCGACCCGATCTGGATCGGGGCGAGCGAGGGCACGTCCCGCAGCAGTTCGGGCAGGAAGGTCAGGACGCCGCGGTAGTACAGCCCGGAGCAGAGCGTGACGACGAAGACGATGGCGAACGCGCCGGCGAACAGCACCTTCGACTGCGAGAGGAACTCACCGAGCGAGGAGACGCCGTCCGCGCGGCCGTCGCCGTCGTCGCCCCCGTCGGTGGCCGTGACGGCCGCCCGTTCGTCGATGTCCGCCCGGAAGGCGAAGAGGGCGGCCGCGGCGGCCGGAATCGCCAGCAAGGCGACGACGACGCGCCAGTCGAAGGCGATCAGGAGGAGGATCGTCACCAGCGGGCCGACGGCGATACCGACGTTGCCGGCCATGCCGTGGTAGGCGAAGGCGCTGCCGCGCTGTTCGACGCCGCGGCTGATCAGCGAGAGGCCGGTGGGGTGGTAGACGCTGGCGGCGACGCCCCACAGCGCCATGGCCAGGCCGATGACGACGGGCGTCGGGGAAACGGCCAGGACGAGGAAGGAACCGCCCATACCGAGGAGGCAGACGGTGATGAGCAGGCGGGCGTCGAGCCGGTCGACCAGGACGCCGCTGGGAATCGCGCCGAGGCCGAACAGGGCGAAGCCGACGGTGACGAGCGCGCCGAGCGTCGCGGCGTTGACCGGGAACTGCGTCACGCCGAGGTCGATGACCGAGAACTCGGCGAGCCAGATCGGGATCAACACCGGGATCGACAGCTCGTAGGTGTGGACCATCGCGTGCGCGACCGTCACGAGACCGACGATCGACCGATCGTTACTGTTCACGGACGACGTGTTCGACGGTGCACCGCTTCAACGCGTCGGTCTCCGCAGTCCTGGCGTCACCGATCGAGTCACTACCGTGAAAAATCGCGTAGTCGGCCGCCCGAACGCCACAGCCTCAACACTTCTCGTCGACGGGGATCGACACTGTCGACTGGATCCACGCCTGGTGGTTCTCGCGGTCGTAGATGACGAACTCTTCCTCGCCGATGTCGAGTTCGGCGTACCGCCGGTGTCGACCCTCGCCTGCGTCGTCGTCGGTGTCCGTGTTGTGGATGCTCATGTGTGGAGTCGGCGGCCCTGCGGTCGTCCGCCTCGATTCCATCTTTCCCGACAGCACACATAAGGACTTGCGTTAAATTATCACTCGATATAACGATAGATACCAGTCGTCACCGGATACTGGCCACAATTCTCAACAGTTAGAACCAAATGGGTGTCGGCAGCGACCGATCGCGCTGGGAGTCGGTCCGCCGAATCCAGTCCGGGAGTCGACACGGCGTCGTTTTCGCATCCAGTGGCGTCCCGTCCGGCGATTTTGGCGCTATAAGTTATGAGTTGGATACGCTTGCGTCACGAAAGAACTTCGCAGTAAATATTCAGTGCCTACATCCGATGGGATGGGGTGCATACTGGAAAACATTTATTACCCCACGCATCTTCTATTCGTTCAAGTTATGACGGGATACTACGACTACGTGCTCGGGATCATTCCGGTGTCGGTGGCGGGAATCAGTGCGGCGCTCGTCGCCGCGGGACTCGGCCTGACCACCGCCGTACCCGTCGCGTCGCTGTTCGCCCTCGCGCTGGTCGGCCACGCGATGTTCGTCAACGCGCCGGTCGACGACGCGACCCCCGGCTCGCAGGGCTCCCACGCCCAGGATTCGCCGCAGTTCTCTGCCGACTGATCTTTTCTCCGTCTCAGACTCTCTCCCGTCACTGCTCCGACGTCGTTCGATTCTCCCTCTGGCTTTCGTTCCGCTGTGCCCGTTCCCCTCGATGGCCGCTCCCAGCACACCTTTGAGTCGGTCGGTCGAAGGGAGTCTCATGTCGACACACAAGGAAGCCCTGTTCCTCCGGAGCGACGAACTCGCCGACCTGGCCGCCCCGGCCGACTACGTGGACGCCGTCAGAGAGGGATACAGACAGCGCGGTGAGGGCGCGCCCGCAGAGCCGCGGACCTCGCTCCCCAGCGAGGACCCGCCGGGCTTTTTCACCGGCTACCTCGCCATCCTGCCCGACACGGGCGCGATGGGGACCTACACCTACGGCGCCGGGTTCGGCGCACAGGACGCCCACTTCATGCTCTCGCTGTTCGACTCCGAGAGCGGCGAACCCCTCGCGCTGATGGACGGCGCGAGCATGAACCCCTTCAAGACCGGCGCGGCCGGTGCCGTGGGCATCGACGCTCTCGCGCGCGAGGACGCGACGACGCTCTCGGTCATCGGCAGCGGGTCGCAGGCGCGCGGGCAACTCCGCGCCGCCGTCGAGGTCCGTGACTTCGACCGGATCGACGTCTACTCGCCCACGAAGGAGAGCCGCGAGTCGTTCGCCGCGGAGATGAACGAACTCCTGGACCCCACCGTCGCCGCCGTCGCCTCGAGCGCCGCCGCCGTCGAGGGCGCCGACGTGGTGATCACCGCCACTAGAGCCACCGAACCCGTCTTCGACGGCGACCTGCTGGAGGACGGGGCCCACGTCACCGCCATGGGCCAGTACGCGCCCGACGTGCGCGAGGTCGACGCCGAGACCGTCTCGCGTGCAAAGTACGTTCCCGACCTGCGCGCACGGACGAAGACCGACGCCGGCGCGTTCATGATGGCCCTCGAGTCCGGCGCCATCTCCGAGGACCACGTCCACGCCGAACTCGGCGAGGTCGTCGCGGGCGTCGAACCCGGTCGCGAGAGCGACGAGGACGTCACGCTGTTCGACAGCGGCGGGACGGCGATCGAGACCGTCGCTGCGGCGCACATGCTCTACGAACGCGCCGTCGAGAACGACCTCGGCGAGACCCTGGAGTTCGCCCCCGCCAGTCAGGCCCTGACCGGGAAGTGACTCAGCCGAACCGGCGGGCCAGTTCGTAGGCGACGCCCGCCGGGAGCGTCACCCACAGCACCACCACTCGAAACCGAACTTGGTAGGCCAAGCAGTAGAGCGATACAGAGAGTTTTGGTAACTTGCACCATGGATGGGGTGCTCAACGAGGTCACGAACACGGTGCACAAACACGAGACGGGGAAGTCGAAGTTCGACACGGAGTGTGGCGTCACGTACCACCTCTCGGCGGACGATCTCCGCGTGCTCGGGACGATCGAGTCCGAACTCGACGGGACGAACGCCAGCAGGTGCGGCCGGTGTTTCGACGACGGCGGTGGGTACTAGAGGAAGCCGGCCAGTCCCAGCGCCTCCAGCAACGGGATGCCGCTGGCGACGGCGGCGATCAGATACCCGCCGATCACCCCGCCGTTGAGCAGCGGGAGGCCGGCGTGCGCCCTGCCCTTCAGCACCATCCGCAACAGGATCGCCAGGCCGACGAGCGTCCCGAGCATCGCGCCCAGGGCCGTGACGGGGATCGTCAGCCCGAGGCCGGCGACCGTGGACACTGAATCGGGGGCGAAGAAGGCCGCGCTCGCGACGAGGACCGTCGGGATCACGGCGTCACCGAGGCCGATGAACAGCGCGTCCCGATCCATCGGTTCCTCGGGGTCGGCCTCGTCGCTCTCGTCGTCCGCCGGCGCCGGGGCTTCCTCCCCGCCGTTGTCCGCGGCCTCTCCATCGGCCTCGCCCGTCGGATCCGGCATCTCGGCGTCGAGGAACGAGTACGACAGTGTCAGCGGAACCACGAGCACGACGGGCACCTTCAGCTCCATGACGCCCGACGCGAGCGTCAGCATGTGCTCGGTGCCGTAGACGCTGACGGCGTCGTAGATCGCGAGGACGGTCAACAGCAGGATGGCGGGCAAGAGGCCGAAGCTGATGCCGAACAGGCCCGCCGCGCCAGCGCCCATGACCACGCCGCTGGCGTCGATGACGTACCACTCGGGATGGAGGAGGAGGGCGGCGCCGAGCGCGAGCGCTGCGCCCACGGCGAGGACGTTGAACCCCTGGAAGCGCACGAGGTTCGGGATCACGACGCTGAACACGTACCAGGAGAGGTAGACCCCGGCGAAGACGACGAACCCGCGGATGAGCTGGTCGACCTCGTACTTGATCGCCAGCAGCATGAACGCCGTGGCGACGAGGATCGCTCCGAGGTAGAGGAGGCTGTTCGTCGGGTCCTGCGGGTCCTCGACGGCCTGGTAGCCGGCCGCCTCGAACGGCTGGACCAGCGCCAGCGCCCCCAGCTGCACGAGCAGAAAGATCAGTCCGATGAAAGCGCTCGCGACGAGCGCCCGCGTTCGCTGCTCCATACCGGCCCCTCGCCCGTCTCCGGTTTCAGGATTGCGAAGGCGGCCGATGCGACCCGAACGACGAGTCGTTTACAGGGCGAATATGGTTGCTGGATGTTTAGTGTGTCACTCGAACTGAACGATTAAGTATAAACAGGATTAGTGGGACGATTTCGCATGGTCTGGGAGGTACTAATCGGGTTCGTCCTCATCGTGGCTGGTACCTATCTCGGTTGCACGATGGCCCTTCGGGGGTTTTTCGGCCGAGAGTACTACGATCCGAGAACCGGGGAATCGATAGAGGCTGATGGTGGCTCGAATGACTGATTCTCGTTCGATCTTTGTCCAGGTTTGAGCGGTGGCCGAGAGGAGTCAGGCCACCCGACGAAAAACGTGGCTCACTCTGATGCGTCGGGTTCCAACGGTGTGCGGTCGAGGTGGCCTCCCGCTTCCGATTCCACCTCTCGGGATTCGTAGTACGGGAGAAAACAAAAACAGTCCCGTAATCGTGGCGTATTTCCCGTCCATCTGGCGCGACGGGACTCACCGCGCGTACAGCGCCGATCCCAGAAGCGTCGGGAGCCGAACCCCATCCTCGGGCGAGACGGCGACGTAGGGGCGATCGACCGGGCCGAACACGTCCACGACGCGGCCGATCTCCGTCAGGTTCTCGTCCACGACGGTCGTCCCGAAGTCGGGGTGACCGTCGTCGGGCGAGCGGACCACCGCGAGTCCCTGGGCGGTGCGGACGACTTCGCCGACGCGCTGCATCGTCACGACCGGATCACGTCGAGGTACGCCGCGACCGCGCCCAGCAGATCGCTCTTGGTCGCGTCGTCGGCGTCCTTCACGAGCACCCGGCCGCGAGGCTCGAACTCGCGGGGATACTGCTTGTCGCGTTCGATCACGGCGTCGTAGCCCACCTGCTGGACCGCCTGTGCTATCTCGTCGACCGTCGGATCGGGAACGGCCTGCTCCCGGCTGACCCGACGGCCCTCGGCGCGTGAGCACTCCGCGTCGAGAGCGGCGGGCCAGATGACGTTCTCCACCATGCCAGATTCTCACCGGGCCGCGGATAAGGACCTTTCCGTCCCGGTCGGGCGGTGCGGGCCCCGAGCGCCGGGGGCGTCAGTCCCGCCGACCGACGAGTGCGGTCGCCGCGAGGACGGCGAGCAGCGCAGCGACGACGCCGAAGCCGGGGCCGTCGGCTTCGGTCCCCTCGGTGGACTGCGTCGTCTCGTTCGTCGGTGCCACGTCGGACTCGTTCACCGTCGCGTTCGCCCGGGCCAGCCCCTCGGGGTGCCAGGTCTTCGCGAGTTTCGTCAGCGGCACGGCGACCTTCGGGCCCGGCTGACTGACGAACGTGTAGTCGAGCGCGATCGTCTGATTTTCCCGTACGGCAGTCGTGCCGTTGTAGGGCGCTCGGTCGGGCACCGCCCAGTCGTCCGGGTAGACGATCCACTCGGGGTCTCGGTCGGCCACGATCTCGGGGTTGACCTGTCGATAGCCCTCGATACCGGCCTCGGCGGCGACGTTCACGCCGCCGGCGGCCTCGATCATGTCGTGGATGTGGGTCCCCGAGCCGGTCGTGAAGTCGAAGAAGGCGTAGAGGGCCTGTGGCTTCCCGCTCGCGTTCTCGTGTGCCGTCTGGGCGCGTTCGACCGCGAGCCGGAACTCCGTGGCCTCCGCTCGGGCGCTCTCGCAGGACCCGACCAGTTCGCCGACGGTCTCGAGGTTCCCGGCGATCTCCTCGAGGCTCTCGGTCCGGCGGAAGTGATACACCGTCACTCCCGTCCGTCGCAACTGTGCGACGGTCTGGGCGTCGGTGGCGTTGGCGGCCAGCACGAGGTCGGGTTGCAGGCCGACGACGCGCTCGACAGTCCCGCCACCGCTGATGTTCCCCACGTCCTCACGGCCGTCGAGATAGGCGGTGTACTGGTTCTTCTGCATCCCGACGACCCGGTCCCGTGCACCGACCTCCCAGAGCAGTTGCGCGTCGCTGGGCTGGAGCGCGACGATCCGCTCGGGACGCTCCGCGAGCTCGACGGCGGTCCCCGTCCCGTCCGTCCGCGTCACCGGGAACGAACAGTCGTCCTGTGCCGCGTGGGCCGCGACGTCGTTCGGTTCGGCTGCCGGCTCAGCGTCCACCAGATCGCCGTTCGCCGCGTCGACGCTCGACGCGTCACCTGTCGCCGGACCGACGGCCACGGCACCGGCGACGGCCAGTACGGCGGCCGCGAGCAAGAGTACGCGTGCGTTCATCGTGGTCAGGCTGGGACCGTATCCAATAAGTATTTGCCTACTGCAATCCAGGTTGGAAACTATGCACACGGGCGCGCGGACCGTCTACTGGTCGGCCTGCCTGTCCGTCCTCCTCGTGGCTGTCACCCTCGCGAGCGCCACGGTCGGCCCCGTCGACATCGCCGCCGTCACCGTCGCGAAGGCGACGCTCAACGCCGTCGGGATCCCCGCCGGCCTCTCCGTCTCAATCGAGGCCGCCGGGATCTTCGGTGCGTCCGTTCCGGTGCCCGTCCCCGACGTGTCGTATTTCTACCCGTTCTCGCTGACGATTCCCGAGACCAGCGAGATCATCGTCCGCCAGGTGCGCCTCCCCCGGATCGCGCTGGCGGCCGTCGTCGGGTTCGCACTGGCCTCGGCGGGCGCCGTCATGCAGGGCTTCTTCCGGAACCCGATGGCCGATCCGTCGATCATCGGCGTCTCCTCTGGCGCGGCGGTCGGCGCCGTCGCGACCATCGCCTTCCCGCTCGCGATCCCGTTCGGCCTCCGGCCCGCCGCCTTCGTCGGCGCGATCGTGGCCGCCTTCGGCGTCTACCTGATCGCCAGCGAGGGCGGTCGAACGCCGGTGGCGACGCTCCTGCTCGCCGGGGTCGCCGTCCAGACGCTGCTGGGCGCGATGGTCTCCTACATGCTCTTGCACTCCGGCCGCAGCCTCCGTGAGGCCGTCTACTGGCTGATGGGCCAGCTCTCGAACTCCACGTGGGCCGAAGTCGAGGTGACGCTCCCGCTCGCCGTCCTCTCCTTCCTCGTCCTCTACGCATACGCGGGTGACCTGAACGTCCTCCTGCTCGGCGAGACCGACGCGCAGACGCTCGGCATCGAAGTCGAGCGAACCAAACGAATCCTGCTCGCCGTCGCCAGCGTCATCACCGCCGCCGCGGTGGCCGTCGCCGGCGTCATCGGTTTCGTCGGCCTGATCGTCCCCCACGTCATGCGACTGCTCGTCGGCCCCGACCACCGCATCCTGCTCCCGACGAGCGCGCTCGCCGGCGGGGCCTTCCTCGTCGCGGCCGACACCGTCGCCAGGGCCGGCCCCGCCGAGGTGCCGGTCGGCATCGTCACCGCCGCGCTCGGGGCGCCCTTCTTCCTCTACCTGCTGCGCAGCCGGGAGGTGCACGCACTGTGATCGACGTCACCGACCTCACCGTCTCCCGCGGCGACGTCACGGTCTTCTCGGACGTCTCGCTCTCGGTCGCCGACGGCGAGTTCGTCGCGCTCGTCGGCCCCAACGGCGCGGGCAAGACGTCGCTCCTCCAGGCGATCAACGGCGTCCTCGACCCCGAGTCGGGGTCCGTCGCGGTCGACGGCCGCCCCGTCGCGGACTGCTCGGCGCGAGAACTCGGCCGGCTCGTCGCGACCGTCCCGCAGGACACCCACGTCGGCTTCGACTTCACGGTCGAGGACGTCGTCGCGATGGGCCGGACGCCCTACCACACCCGACTCGGGCGGACGGACTACGAGGCGGACCGGCGCCACGTCCAGCGGGCGCTCGATCGGACCAATACCAGGCAGTTCGCCGATCGGTCCGTCGACGGGGTCAGCGGCGGCGAGCGCCAGCGCGTCCTCCTCGCTCGCGCGCTGGCCCAGGACGCCCCCGCGCTCCTGCTCGACGAACCGACGGCCAGCCTCGACGTCAACCACCAGGTCGAGACCCTCTCGCTCGTCGCCGACCTGGCGAACTCGGGGACGGCCACCCTCGCGGCGATCCACGACCTCGACCTGGCCGCCCGCTTTTGCGACCGGATCGTCCTGCTCGCCGACGGCGGCGTCGTCGCGAGCGGCACCCCTGAGTCGGTCCTCGACGCCACGGCTCTGGGCGCCGCCTTCGACGCCGACGCGGCCGTGGCGACTCATCCCACGACGGGGACGCCGACCGTCACCGCACTCGCGGATCGACGCGCGAGCGACCTGACCGTCCACGTCGTCGGCAGCGGCCGAACCGGTGCCCGCGTGATCGCGCGACTCGACGACGCCGGCGTCACCGTCACCGCCGGGCCGCTCCCGGCGGGCGATCTCGCCGCCGAGACGGCGCGGGCCCGGGGGCTGGAGCGCGTGACGGCTCCCGCCTTCACCGCCATCGACACCGAAATCCGAGAGCGGACCTGCCGGCTCCGTGACGACGCCGACCTGACCGTGGCCGCCGATCCCCCGAGCGCCGACGGCGTCGCGGCACTCCTGGACGCGCCGACGCCGGTCGTCACCGTCGACGGTGAACCCGGCGCGAACGGGGCGACGGGAGTCGCGAGCGTCGACGGCATCGTCGGCGCAGTCACGACGCTGGCGACCAGGCGGGAGCTCTCGGCGGACGACTAGTCGATCGCCGGCGGGTCAAGAGCGTCGACCGTCAGTTCAGGAAAGATCGACGGTCAGCACCGGCACCGACGCGTCGGCCACGACCTTCTCGGCGGTGCTCCCGAGGATGTTCTGGGTGTAGTCCTGGCCCTGCGTGCCCATCGTCACGACGTCGATGCCCTCCTCGTCCGCGTAGGCGACGATCTCCTCGGCCGGCGTCCCCCGTCGGATGGCGGTGACCGCCTCCAACCCCGCGGCTTCGAGTCGCTCGGCGACCGACTCGACCGCCTCGGTACCCTCCGCACGCAGGTCCTCCAGCACGTCCGCTTTCATCCCGTCGTCGAGCGTCAGGAACGCCCGGTCGTCCACGACGTAGAGGACGTGAACGGTCGCGCCCTCGGCCGGGGCGGTGTCGATCGCACGGTCGACGACGGCGTCGAACCCCTCTCCGCCGTCGGTCGGGACCAGCATGTCGTCGTACATACCCGGAAATTTTCGCCCGGGCGACACACGCCTTTCGGTCTCGCGCCGCCGCGCCACGGACAGTTTCAGGACGAGAAACTCCGCCCCGGCTTATACCACCCCCGAAGCGGTGGTTCCGGTATGGGATTCGAAATCAACGGTCCGTCCAGCCCGCTCGGAATTGCCCTCTTGGTGCTGGGCGGCCTCGCGCTGGTCGGATACGGCGGGTACAGCTACGTCGAGCAGTCCTCGGCGCTCGACGCGGCGGTCGAGGTGAACGCGACGGTCACGTCGACCGGCGTCGAGGAGGTCGACAAGCGCCGCGGTGTGGCTTACAAACCCCAGGCGACGTTCGAGTACACCTACGAGGGGCAATCCCACACGGCCTCGAACGTCTACCCGGGTCCGCTCAGCCGGGATTTCGGAACCGAGGACGCCGCACGGGAACAGCTCGAAGGGTACGAACAGGAGGACGATGTGACGGCCTACGTGGCACCGGACGCGCCCGGCGAGGCCTTCCTCCTGCGCGAGCGCAGTAACAAGCCCTTCCTCGTTATCGGCATCGGCCTCCTGCTGACCCTGGGGGGGCTGTACTCGGGCCGGAACCGCTGAGAAGCGGGTCAGAGGAGGGTACGTCTCTATATGACCGTCCCGTGTTTCTTGCTCGGGCGATCCTTCTCGACGTCCTCGTAGAAGGCAAAGCGGGCGGCCAGTTCCGTCCGGAGGTCGCTGGGCGGGATTATCTCGTCGATGACCACCTCGCTGGCCATCCGGTGGACGTCGATGTCCTCGCGGAACTGCTCGCGGAGTTCCCGCTCGCGTTCGGCCCGCTCCTCGTCGTCCTCGATAGCCGCCAGCCGGTTCGCGTAGACCGCGTTGATCGCCGCCTCGGGCCCCATGATCCCGATCTCCCCCGACGGGAGCGCGATGGTGGATTCGGGATCGTAGGCGGGGCCGGACATGGCGTAGATCCCCGCCCCGTAGGCCTTCCGGACGACGACGCACTGCTTGGGCACCGTGGCCGCCGAGGTGGCGTAGATCATTCTTTTGCCCTGTTCGAGGATGCCGTCCTTCTCGACGTCCGACCCGGCCATGAACCCCGGCGTGTCACAGAGGTACATGAGGGGGACGTCGTAGGCGTCGCAGGTCCAGACGAACTGGGCGGCCTTCTCGGCGGCGTCGGGGAAGATGGCCCCGGCGCGGCGGGCTGGCTGGTTGGCGACGATGCCGACCGGCCGACCGTCGACCCGGGCGAAGCCGGTCAGGATCTCCGCGCCGTACTGGGGCCGCAACTCGAAGAACGAGTCGGCGTCGACGACCCGCTCGATGACCCGGGTCATGTCGTAGCCCTTGTTCGGTTCCGCGGGAACGACCGAGTCGATTCCAGTCGGGGATTTCGCCGGCTCGGTCCCGGCCGTTTTCGGCGGTTTCTCGTCGCTGTTGTCCGGGAGGTAGGTGAGCAGTTGCGCGACCAGTTC
Organism: Halorientalis sp. LT38; assembly: GCF_037031225.1. Lineage (NCBI taxonomy): Archaea > Methanobacteriati > Methanobacteriota > Halobacteria > Halobacteriales > Haloarculaceae > Halorientalis > Halorientalis halophila. The sequence continues at coordinate 394,200 of NZ_JAYEZN010000001.1, forward strand.
GCGGGCGTGGGCCTCGTCCTCGGCGATCAGGTCCGCGCTGCCGGTGTGGCGGGCGTGCATCTCCGCGCCGCCCAGGTCCTGCAGGTCGATCTGTTCGCCGGTGACCATCTCGACCATCCGCGGGCTGGCGATGGCCATCGCGCTCACGTCCCGGACCATCACGGTGAAATCTGCGAAGATGGGGGTGTAGGCCGCGCCGGCGATGCAGGGGCCGTAGAGGACGCAGATCTGCGGCACGCGGCCCGAGAGCCGCGAGTGGTTGTAGTAGTATTTGCCGATCCCCTCGCGGTTGGCGAAGAAGCCCGACTGCTGGTCGATCCGGCCCCCCGAGGAGTCCATCAGGTAGAGGACGGGCTTGCCGGTCTTCAGCGCGCGCTGTTGCATCCGGAGGAACTTCTCGACGCCTTTCTCGGCCATGCTTCCGGCTTTCACGGTGAAATCGTTGGCCATGAAGTGGAGGTCCCGGTCCTCGAACTCCGCGGCGCCGGTCAGCAGGCCGTCGGCGGGGAGGCGGTCGCCGTCTTCTTTGCCGTGGAATGCATCGAAGTTCGCGAACTTCCCGTCCTCGAAGGCCACCCCGTCATCCCCGAACCAGAGATCGAGCCGGTCGCGGACGAACAGCTTCCCCTGCTCCTCGAGGCGGTCGCGGTACTTCTCGGGGCCGCCCGCTTCGATGTCTTCGATCTCCTCGCGCAGGCGACGCTCCCGGTCGGTCGGCCCGAGATCTTCGGCATCTCCGGGCTCGCCGCCGTCCGAACCGTCGCTCGCGGAGTGGGTGAGCGCGGGTTCGGAGGCGTCGCCGACGTAGAGTTCGACCGTGTCCTCGACGTGCTGGGCGAGCGCCTCGGCGATGGCAGCGATCTCGTCGTCGTCGGCGCCCCCCGGGATGCGGACCTTCATTGGCCACGACTGTGTCCAGCGGCGTGAAACCGTTTTCCCCCGTCACGTGACGCGACCGCAGCCCGATAGCGGCGCGGCTGCCGCCACCGGTACCGTCACAACGCCGGCGCGAGACACGGAGATATGACCGAGGACGCGGACGACTCCGAACGGGACCGACGACTCGTCGCGGGCTGGCAGGGCCGTTTCTTCGAGGACTTCAGCGTCGGCGACGTCTACAAACACCCCTACGGCCGGACGGTGACCGAGACCGACAACGTCTGGTTCACCAACCTGACGATGAACGCCAACCCGATGCACTTCAACGAGGCCTACGCTGCCGAGACGGAGTTCGGCGAGCGCCTCGTCGACGGCACCTTCGTCATCGCCCTCGTCGTCGGGATGAGCGTGATCGACGTCTCCGCGAACGCGACGGCGAATCTCGGCTACGACGACGTGCGCCACCACGCCCCGGTGTTCCACGGCGATACCCTGTTCGCCGAGAGCGAAGTGCTCGACAAACGGGAGTCCGAATCGAGGGAGCACGTCGGCCTCGTGACCACGGAACTCCGGGCGTTCAACCAGGACGACGAACTGGTGCTCTCCCTGGAGCGGACGCCGATGGTACTCAAACGCGAGTTCGCCGAGCCCTCCGCGGCGGCGCCGACGGGGTGGCCAGATGGCATCGGCACCCAGCCGGAGGACCTGCAGTGACCCCGCCGTCACGGATCGAGGGCGACCTCCCGGTCGTCGACGCCGCGACGGCCGCTGCCGGGATCGACGCCGACGCGACCGTCCTGACCAGCGGGTTCGGCAGCGTCGGCTACCCCAAGGCGGTCCCCCTTGCGCTGGCCGAATCCGACCGGGACCTCTCGCTGACGGTCGTCAGCGGGGGGAGCGTCGGGAAGGAGATCGACGTGGCGCTCGTCGAGGCCGACGCCATCGAGCGACGGTTCCCCTACCAGGCCAGACCGCCGGCCCGCGAGGCCGTCAACGACGAGTCGATCGCCTTCGCCGACCGGCACATCGCGACGCTGGCCGACGAGGTTGCCTTCGGCGGGCTCGCCGACCCCGACGTGGCCGTGGTCGAGGCGGTCGCCGTCGGCGCGGACTGGCTGGTCCCCTCGACCTCGCTCGGGCACACCGCGGCGTGGGTCGAGCAGGCCGACGAGTTGATCGTCGAAGTCAATCGCGCGCAGCCGCGGGACCTCGCCGCGTTCCACGACGTGTATCGGCCCGAAAATCCGCCGGACCGCGACCCCGTACCGCTCTCGGAGCCGGGCGAGCGCATCGGCGAGTCGCGGATCCGGTTCGACCCCGAAGACCTGACCGCCGTCGTCGAGACCGAGCGCCGCGACGAGCCCTACGAGTTCCGCGATCCGACCGACGCCGACGGGGCGATCGCGGCTCACCTCCGGGAGTTCCTCGAGGCGGAAGTCGAGCGGTCGCCCATCTGTACCGACTCGGTGCGCCTCCAGTTCGGCGTCGGTAGCCTCGGCAACGCCCTGATGGGTGCGCTGGGGGACGCGGACTTCGGCGACCGCGACCTCGTGTACTTCGGGGAGGTGATCCAGGACGGCCTGCTCGACCTGCTCGACGACGGACGCCTGCGGTCGGCCAGCGCAACCTCGCTGGCCCTCTCGGAAGCAGGGCAGGACCGCCTGTTCGCCGACGCCGACCGCTACGCCGAGGACGTGGTACTCAGACCCGCCGACGTCTCGAACCGGGCCGCCCTGATCGACCGGATGGGAGTGATCGCGGTCAACAGCGCCCTCGAAGTCGACGTGTACGGGCACGTCAACTCCACGCACGTCGACGGGTCGCGGGTGCTCAACGGGATCGGTGGGAGCGCCGACTACACGCGCAACGCCGCGCTGTCGGTGATCGCGCTCCCGTCGACGGCCGCCGGCGGCGACCTCTCACGGGTCGTCCCGATGGTCCCCCACGTCGATCACACCGAACACGACGTCGACGCCGTCGTCACCGAACACGGCGTGGCCGACCTCCGGGGAACCAGCCCGCGGGAACGCGCCCGCCTGCTGATCGAAAACTGCGCCGACCCGGACTACCGCGAGCGACTGGAGGCGTACCTCGACCGCGCGCTCGACGGTGGTGGCCACGAACCGCACGACCTCGATGCGGCCTTCGACTGGACGGGGTGAGAAAAGCAGCGACGGACGCTACGCGAGCGCGGCTTCGAGCCGCTCGATCAGTTCCGTATTGCCGACGTGGACGGGGACGCGCTGGTGGAGTTCGTCGGGTTCGACCTCCAGCAGCGACTGCTCGCCGTCCGACGACCGCCCGCCTGCGCACTCGACGATGTGGGCGATCGGGTTGCCCTCGAACTGCAGGCGGAGTTTGCCGTTCTCGGCCGAGGTAAGTGAGGGATAGGCGAAGATGCCGCCGTACTCGATGACCTGGCTGACGTCGCCGATCATCGCGCCGCCGTAGCGAAGTTTCAGTTCGTCTTCGATTTCGCGGACGAACGCCTCGAAGTCCTCGTGCCAGTCCGGGACGCGGCCACCGAAGCCGTAGACGACCGGATCATCCGGAATGGTCACGTCCTCGTCGACGACGCGCCGCTCGACGCCGTCGTCGGTCTCCTCGACGACGGACTCGGTCACGGTGCCCTCGCGGGCCAGTACGAACGTCGTGATCGGGCCGTAGAGGACGTAGCCCGAGGCGACGAGCGCCGACCCGGGCGCGGGGATCGGCTCGTCGTACACCGCGACGATGGTCCCCATGACGTTGTTGGACTTCAGGTTCGAGGAGCCGTCGAGCGGGTCGCAGGCGACGTGGAAGTCCCCCTGGCCGCTCTCGACGACGTCCTCGCGCTCCTCGCTGGCGTAGCTGGCTACGCCGTCGATGGCGAGCAGGCGCTCTTCGAGTAACTGGTCGGCGTGGAGGTCGGCCGCCAGCATCTGCTCACCCGAGGGGTTCTCGTCGGTCTCGTACTCGCGTCTACCGGTCAGGCCGGCCCGGACCTCCGGGGCGGTCTCGGCGACGGCGTCGACGATCCGCGAGACTGCGTCGCGCATCTATTCGGCTTCGGGGGCCGCGCCCTCCGCGGCCGCGAGGGCGGCCTCGACGGAGGACTCCTCGAAGATCACCTGCTCCAGGGCGTCGAGGATGCGCTCGGGGTTCTCGCGCTGGAAGACGTTCCGGCCGACCGCCAGTCCCGCGCCGCCGGCGTCGATGACGCTCTTGACGTTCGAGAGGAACTCCTCGTCCGAGCGCTTCGAGCCGCCGGACATGACGACTTTCGTCTTGCCGGCCATTCTGACTGCTTCTTCCATCGCGTCCTGACTGCCGGGGTACTTGACCTTCGCCACGTCCGCACCCAGTTCCAGGCCCAGGCGGGCGGAGTAGGCGATGCTCTCGGGGGTCTTGGCGTTCCGGAGGCCCTGGCCGCGCGGGTAGGACCACATGACGACGGGCATGTCGTACTCGCGGTGGGCCCGCTCCTGGGCGTCGCGGAACTCCTCGACCATCTCGATCTCGTGGTTCGAGCCACCGTAGACGGTGAAGCCGATCGAGTCGGCGCCGACCTCGTGGGCGTAGTCGACCGTCCAGTTCACGGCGGAGTTGGGCTCGCCGCGCCAGAGGTTCGACGTGCCGTTTAGTTTCGCCAGCAGGTCCACGTCGTCCTCGTAGGAGGGGTAGTACGCTTCAGCGACGCCCTTCTGGACCGCGAGGGAGGTCACCGCGTCGTGGGTCGCCACGTCGAAGACGCGCTGGGGGTCCGCGCTCTCCGGTACGTCCTCGAAGTCGACCGGGCCGTGCTCCAGGCCGTGGTCGTACGCCAGGATCAGCACCTTCCCGTCCCGGGTCAGGGGGCTGTCGTCGATAGGGATCATCTCACCTCTTTCTCCCCCACGTTCGCTAATAATTGTGTTGGAGACGCCCGCGCGGGAGTTCACTCTGCTCCGAGTGAACGACCGGGCTCGGGTCGGCGCGGGACTGGTCATCGAAGCGGCAGGTGACGCTACACTTACCCACGCCGCGGTCGGAGTGACCCCATGCGCGAATTCGACGAGATCGAGACCTGGGGCGTCGTCGGCGCGGGAACCATGGGCCACGGCATCGCACAGGCGGCGGCCACAAGCGGCTACGACGTCGTCATGCGCGACGTCGAGGACGACCTCGTCCAGCAGGGACTGGAAGGCATCGAGTCCAGCCTCTCCCGGTTCGAGGAGAAGGGCAAATTCTCCAGCGAGGAGGCCGAGGCCGCACGGAACCGCGTGACCGGCACCACCGACCTCGCGGACCTCGCGGAGTGTGATTTCGTCGTCGAGGCCATCGTCGAGAACATGGACATCAAACGGGACGTGTTCGCGGACCTGGACGACACAGTTCCGGAGGACGTGGTGCTGGCCACCAACACCAGCACCCTCTCGATCACCTCCATCGCGAGCGCGACCGAGCGCGCGGACCTGATCGTCGGTCTGCACTTCATGAACCCCGTCCCGCTGATGGAGGGCGTCGAGGTCGTCGTCGGCGAGCGGACCAGCGAGGAGACGGTCCAGCTGGCCCACGACCTGGCCGAAGACGTGGGCAAGACCACCTGGGAGTCAGACGATAAGCCCGGGTTCGTCACGAACCGCGTCCTGATGCCCTGGATCGCAGAGGGCATCCGGGCCTTCGACGAGGGCGTCGCCGACAAGGCCGACATGGACCGCGGGATGAAACTCGGCACGAACGTCCCGATGGGCCCGCTCGAACTCGCCGACCACATCGGCCTGGACATCTGTCTGGACGCGATGGAGACGCTCCACGTGGAACTCGGCGACCGCTACCAGCCCCCCTACCTCCTCAAGCGGAAGGTCGAGGCCGGCGACCTCGGCAAGAAATCGGGGAAGGGATTCTACGACTACGAGGAATAGGACGCGCCGAAACTTTTTGTTTCCGAGTACACGTACATACACGTATGGGGACGAAGACGATCTCGCTCGCCGACGACGCGTACGAGCGCCTGAAGGCGGAAAAACGAGAGGACGAGAGCTTTAGCGACGTAGTCCGGCGGCTGACCGAAGGCGTCGAACTGGCCGAGTACTACGGTGTACTCGACGGGGAGACGGGTGAAGAACTCGCGGACGTCGTCGAATCGAGGCGAACGGAGCGCTCGGCGGAACACGACGACCGGGTCCGCGACGTCGCCGAGCAGTTCGACGGATGATTCTCGATACGTCGTTTCTCGTCGACGTGTTGCGGGGGGAGGAGGGAATCGACGAACTGCTGCAAACCGTCGACCGGAGTGGGCCGGCTCAGGTCAGTTCAGTCACGATCATGGAACTCTGGGAGGGGATTCACCTCGCTGATTCGTCAGGTGAGGAAAAACAGGTCGTCAGAGAGCTCCTGGAAGGGGTACACGAACTCCCGTTCGATCGCGAGTGTGCGATGGAGGCGGGTGCTATCAGCGCGGGTCTCCGACAGTCCGGACAGCAAATCGAAACCGCCGACGTGCAGATCGGTGCGGCCGCCCGTGTTTACGACGTCCCGGTCGTTACGAACAACGCCGATCACTTCGAGCGCATCGACGGCATCGAAGTGGTTCCTTACTGACGGAGAAATTACCCCTCGTCCAGCGCCCGTTCCAGCGATTTCACGTCCGCCAGCAGGGACTCGAACTCCTCGCTCACGTCCGCGCGGTCGCCGAACTGCAGTTCTGCGCGTTCCCTGAGTTCCACGGCGTCGCGCTCCAGGTCCTCGACCTGTGCCTGCAACTCGTCACGGCGTTCCAACAACTCCGCGACCTGCGCCGCCAGTTCGTCGAGATCCGCCTCCCCCACGAGATCGTACTCGTCGTAGAGGCCGGAGCCGATGGCGCCGTGGCCGGAGCCGGTCACTTCGTAGACGGTCCCTCCGTCGACTTCCGTCTCGGTGACGAGTCCGAGCGTCGAGAGCTGCTGACACCGGTTCGCGACGCGCTCGCGGTCCAGTCCGGTCGCGTCGACGAGCGCGTCCAGCCCGGCCCCGTCGCGTTCGTCGATCGCGCGCAACGCCGTGACGGCGGCCCAGTCCAGCACGTCCGAGAGCTCCGAGATCGTCGGCATACCTCCGGGGAGTCGGCCCGGCGGGGTAAGCGTTAATATCGCCCGTCTCGCGCCACGGCGCGGGTGGCGGTCGCCTTGAACGTCGAGACGACAGCGGTTCCGGGCGCCAGAGCCAGGCGCTCTACGCTCTCCGCGGTCACGAGCGCGGTGAGGGAGACGTCCGGATCGACGGCGATCGCGACGCGTGCGAGCGTCTCCCCGCGGTCGACCGATTCGACAGTTCCGTCGAACCGGTTGCGAGCGCTCGTGCCGCCCGGTTCGGGAGCCTCGGTTGGTCGGTTCAGCGTCACCGCGTCCGCCCGGATCGTGACGGCGACGTCGGTGCAGTCGGGGGGCGTCACAGCCCGGATTCTCCCGGCAGGGGTCTCGACGGTGGCGAGTTCCCCGTCGCGTTCGACGACCGTCCCGGAGACGACCGTGCGCTCGGCCTCGGCCACGCCGGCGAACTCGGCCCGGAGGCGGTCGAACGTCGCCAGCAACTCCCGCGCCCGGTCGGTGAGTTCGCTCCCGCCCCCGCCACCACCGCCGCGACTGCGTTCGACCAGCGGGCCGAACGCCTCCTCCAGTTCGACGACGCGGCGCTGGGCGTGCGCGTAGGAGCGGTCCAGCCGATCGGCGGCGGCGTTCAGCGATCCGTGCTCGGCGATAGCCGCCAGCAACTCCCGGTCCCGGCGCCCCAGTGCGACCCCCTCGCGACCGAGTTGCACGTCGAAGTCCGGGGAGACGTCCATACTCCGTGATTACCGAGCGCTGACAAAACTGTTATGTCAAGGGCCACACAACGGCGTTATATCGACTATGGCACAACGAAGCGGAACGCCCGACGGGGCGGGGTCGACGGAGCGGACACGTCGGGGATTCCTCGCGTCGGCGGGGGCGACTGGGGCGGCCGCCCTGGCCGGGTGCATCGGCGGCGGGAGCGGCAGCAGCGACTCGCCCGGGTCGCTGCTGGCCTTCCACGCGGGCAGCCTCGCACCGCCGTTCGGCACGGTCGAGTCGCAGTTCGAATCGGAGACGGGCATCGACGTGACCAGAGAGGCGAAGGGGTCGGTCGCCTCGACCAAGAAGATCACCGAACAGGGACGGCGGGCCGACGTACTGGGGGTGTCCGACTTCCGGCTCATCCGCGACAGCGTTCTGGGTGAGTACGGCGAGTGGCTCATCGTGTTCACCACCAACGCCATGTCGATCCAGTACCGGCCGGACTCGCCCGGAGCTGACGAGATCGGCGAGGACAACTGGTGGGACGTCCTCTCCCGCGACGACGTGACCATCGGGCACAGCGATCCGGCCGTCGACCCGGGTGGCTACCGGGCCGTGATGGCACAGCAACTCGGGGCCGAGGAGTTCGAGGGGAGCCGGCTCTACGACGACGCGACCTACCGAGAGCTACGCGAGAACTCCACGGTGCCCACGGGGACGGAGACGAATCTGGAGGGGCAACTGAAAAGCGGCGAACTCGACTACGTGTTCTACTACCAGTCGATCAGTTCCTCCTCGGACCTGCCGTACGTCGACCTCCAGCCACAGGTCGACCTCTCGAAGGCGACCACGAAGTACGCCGAACACTACGCGAAGGCGGAAGTCGAGACGGGAGACGCGACGTACGTCGGCGCCCCGATCGCCTACGGGATGACGGTTCCAGGTGTCGCCCGGAATCCCGAGAACGGCGCGCGGTGGGTCGAGTACATGATCACCGAACCCGGCAAGCAGGTCCTGCGGGATCAGGGGCTTCAGCCGGTCGAGACGCCCACGGTCAACGCCGGTGGAGAGAGCAGCGTACCGGAGCGAGTGATGCGACACGCCGAGGCCAGAGAGAACCTCGGCCCGCTCCGCCTGGACGAGTGACCGAGCGGAAGGCTCAGTAGGCTCCCACCGGGACCCCCATCAAGATGGCCACACGAACGACACCGCTCCCGCTCGACGCGCTCGGCCGGGGGTCTGTCGCCATGGCGGTCGTCGCCGTCCAGGCGGTCGCGTTCGCCGCCGCCTACTCGATGGGCCGCCCCACCCTCTACGCCGGCTTCATCGTCGTGAGCGCCGCGGCCCTCGGGTTCGCGTCCCGCCGCGGACTCTTCGGCGTCGCGATGGCCACGCTCGGGAGCGTCCTGCTGGTCGCGCTCGGCCTCCCGATCCTCCTATTTGCGGCCCGGCAGTCGCCGTCGCTGATCGCCGAGAAAGCCACGGACCCGGGCGTCCACCGGGTGCTGTATCTCGGCGTCTACGCGCCGCTTTTGGCCGCCCTCGCGAGCCTCGCGTTCGGCGTGCCGCTGGCCTATCACCTCTCGCGGGGCTTCGCCGGACAACCGCTGGTCGAGAGTCTGGTCGACCTCCCGCTGGTCGTCCCGCACAGCGTCGCCGGCATCATCATCCTCTTCGGCTTCGGTCGCGGCGGCGCGTTCCCGTCGCTGTCGGTGCTGGGAACTATCCCGGGGATGGTGCTGGCGCTCACGTTCGTCAGCGCGCCCTACGCGGTCAACGCCGCTCGGGAGGCCTTCGAGTCGGTCGACGACCGCCTGGAGTACGCCGCCCGGATCCACGGTGCGAGTCCCTGGCAGGCCTTCAGACGTGTGACCGGCCCACTCGCGGTTCGGGGCATGGTAACCGGCGGCGTCCTCGCGTGGGCCCGTGCAGTCTCCGAGTTCGGGGCCGTCGCCGTCGTCGCCTACAGCGTCGAGTTCTTCTATCCGCCGGCGGGCGAGCCGGTGATCGCCCAGCACGCTCCGGTGTTCGTCTACAACACCTATCTGCAGGGCGGCCTCGACGAGGCCGGGGCCGTCGCTGCGATCTTGCTGGCCGTCTCCGCGGGCATCTTCCTCCTGGTGCGCTGGCTGACTGCCGACGCGACGACGACACAGGGGGTGGCATGACGCTCGAAGTCGACGTCGAGGCGACGTTCTCGGCCGACGGAGCCGACGCCTTCCACGTCGCCGCGGACTTCGCCGTCAGGGAGGGCGAGACAGTCGTGATCCTCGGCCCGAGCGGCAGTGGGAAAACGCTCCTGCTGGAGACGATCGCGGGCTTTCACGACCACGAGGGGACCGTCAGTCAGGGCGAGACCGCACTCTCCGACCGCCCGCCCGAGGACAGAGACTTCGGGTTCGTGTTCCAGGATTACGCGCTCTTCCCGCACGTTACCGTCCTCGACAACGTCGCCTTCGGCCAGCGATACCGGGACGTGGCGGTGGGTGCCGGAACCCTCCTCTCGGACCTCGGCGTGGCCGACCTGGCCGACCGCTATCCGCCGACCCTCTCAGGCGGCGAGGCCCAGCGCGTGGCGCTCGCGCGGGCGCTCGCGGTCGACCCCTCGGTCCTCCTGCTGGACGAACCGCTCTCGTCGCTGGACGTCCCCACCCGTCAGTCGCTCCGGGACGATCTGCAGGACCTGCTCGCCGACGTGACGTCGATCTACGTGACCCACGACCGCACGACGGCGCGGGCGCTGGCCGACCGGATCGTCGTGATGAACGACGGCGCGGTAGTCCAGACCGGCACCCCCGAGGAGGTCTTCGAGCGCCCCGCCTCGCCACTCGTGGCGCGCTTCACGGGAAGCAACTGCATCCCCCTCGCCGCGCTCGGGGATCGAGCCGACCGATTCCGGTCGGGTGAGGGAGCTTCCGGGGCGACCCACCTGACGATCCGGCCGGAGAGCGTCGTGCTCGGATCGACGGATCCGGACCTCTCCGGGACCGTCGAGCGCGTCACGCGCGAGGAGGCCAGCAACCGCGTGTCCGTCGCGGTCGACGGCCTGAACGAACCGGTCACCGTCTACAGCGACGATCCGCCGGCCCCCGGGACCGCCGTCGCGCTCGCGTTCCCCCGCGACCGCGTGTCGACCTGTCGGGCGTGACAGGCGGTCGGTCGAAGCAGTCGTCGTATTGGACGGAAGCGGACGCGAGGGACGGCAATAAAAAACACCGCCCCAAGGAGGCCGTATCACCTTCGGGCAGCGGTGAGTCGACATCGTATGGACTACGAGCGACGAGACGCCGACTTCGAGAGCAACGACACGCGGTGTGCAGCGTGGCTGTACGAACCGACGGACGTCGAAGACCCGCCGGTGATCGTGATGGCCCACGGGTTCGGCGGGGAACGCGAGGCGCGCCTCCCGGCCTTCGCCGAGCGGTTCGCCGAGGCCGGTATGGCGGCCCTCCTCTTCGACTACCGCGGGTTCGGCGACAGCGACGGCGATCCGGCGCACGTCGTCTCGGGGCGGCGCCACGTGGCGGATTACCAGGCTGCCCTCGACCACGTCCGCTCGCTGGACGCCGTGGACGGCGAGCGCGTGGGCCTGTGGGGCACCTCCTTCAGCGGCGGCCACGTGATCCGGACGGCCGCGCGCGACGGGGACGTCGACGCCGTCGTCGCGCAGGTGCCGTTCACCGACGGCCTTCGCACGGCCGTCCATCTCGTCAGGCAAGGGGGCCTCGACTACCTTCTCGGAGCCGCGACGGGCATCGCCCGCGAGGCGGTTCGTACGCTGACGCTGCGGGACCCGCACTACGTGCCCATCGTCGCCGAACCCGACGAGTTCGGCGTGCTGAACACGCCCGATTCGAAATCGGGCTACTACTCCCTGATCCCCGACGGTCGGGCCGAGGAGTTCGACAACGAGTGTGCCGCCCGCATCCTCGCGACCGTCGGGCTGTACCGCCCCGTCACCAGTGCGCCGGACGTGGACTGCCCGGTCTTCGTGGCCGAGGCGACCGAGGACAGCATCATCCCCTCGTCGACGGTCGAGGCGCTGGTCCAGCGACTCGACCGCGTCGAGTGGGAGCGGTTCCCGGCCGGTCATTTCGATCCCTACACCGGCGATCTCTTCGAGACGGTCGTCACGAGCGAGCGGGACTTCTTCGAGCGTGAGCTGGGGCGGGCGAAATCGATAAGAAAAGTAAAGGACTGACTGACCGAACGACGGGGTATGGACTTCAGTCTCTCACAGGAACAGCGCCAGATCAAGGAGATGGTCTCGGAGTTCGTGGACGAGGAGGTCGTCCCGCGGGCCGCCGAGATCGACAAGGAAGACGAGTTCCCCTGGGACCTGGTCGACGAACTCGCCGACCTCGGACTCATGGGCATGCCCTTCCCCGAGGAGTACGGCGGCGCCGGCCTCGACTACCACGCCTACCCGATGGCCCTCGAGGAGATCGCCCGGGGGTCCGGCGGCCTGGGAACCATCGTCGCCGCCCACATCTCGCTGGCCGGCAACATGATCTACGCGTTCGGGAACGAGGCCCAGAAAGAGGAGTACCTCACGCCGCTGGCCGAGGGGACGGACATCGGTGCGTTCGCGCTCTCGGAGCCCGGCGCCGGCTCGGACGTGCCCGCGATGGAGACCACCGCGGAGAAAGAGGGCGACGAGTACGTCGTCAACGGGAACAAGCTCTGGATCTCCAACGGCTCGGTCGCAGACACCGTGACGCTGTTCGCGAAGACCGACCCCGACGCGGGGAACAAGGGCATCTCCTCCTTCATCGTCCGTCCCGAGGAGGACGACGGCTTCATCGTCGAGGGCACGGAGGACAAACTCGGCGACAAGGGCTGTCCCACCGCCGAGTTGCGCTTCGACGAGATGCACATTCCGGAGGACCGGCTGCTCGAAGAGGAGGGCGCCGGCTTCGTCCACGCGCTGAAGACGCTCAACGGCGGCCGCATCACCATCGCGGCCCGTTCGATCGGGATCGCACAGGCCGCGCTCGACGAGGCGACGGACTACGCCGGCGAGCGCGAGCAGTTCGGCCAGCGCATCGGGGACTTCCAGGCCATCCAGCACAAGCTCGCGGACATGGACACCAAGACCCGCGCGGCGCGTCTGCTGATGCACGACGCCGCCGACAAGAAGATCCGCGGCGAGAACTTCATCAAGGAGGCCGCACAGGCCAAGCTCTACGCCTCCGAGGTCAGCCGCGAGGTCGCGAACGAGGGCATCCAGATCCACGGCGGCTACGGCTACACGAAGGACTTCCCGATGGAGCGGTTCTACCGCGACGCCAAGCTCAACGAGATCTACGAGGGCACCAGCGAGGTCCTCCGGAACACCATCGGCCAGCAGCTCCTCGACTGACGAACGGACCGCTTGTTTTCGACCCGTTCGGCGCGTAAAAACGCCTTCAGATGCGCACCCAAACCCATTTCTTCGGTCGATCGAACCTGTAACCAACGCCGACACACCCGGGTGGGATCGCGGGTCGAGAGACGCGTCCGAGGAGCGAAAACGCGGGAAGGCCCCGACGGTCACCGCGCGGTGGGGCGTGTCAGGGGGTACGATGTCGGACCAGCGACAGGACAACGAACGTCGAACTGACGGTATCGAACGGGCGACCGACCACCTCGAACTCTCGCGGCGATCGGTGATGGCCGGCGCGGCGGGAGTGGCAGGCCTCTCCGTGCCGACGACGGGCTTCGCCGCGGCTGCCGTGAACGCCGACGGCCACACGCTGGCGACCTACCGGGCGCTGGTCGAGGGGATCGTCCCGGAGACCCCCGAGCTCGGCGGCGTCCACGAACCGGGCGCGGTCGAAATCGGGCTGGAGGAGTTCCTCATCTACAACGTGAACTACGGGACCGACCTCCCGTCGATCGAGGAGATCAGGGGCGATCTGGCCGACGCGCTGGCGGTCGATCTGCCGGCGGCCGAGGACGCCCTCGAATCGCTCGTCGCGCGCCTGGAGTCGCTGCTTGGCTTCTCGGTCGCCGACCTGCTCGGGGTCGCTCGCGACGAGGTCTTCGGATCGCTCGAAGGCATCTCGCTCGAAATCCGGGAGGAAACGTCGCTATTGACGGTCGAGGAGGACGCCGACGGTGACGGCTCGGTCGAGCGAACGGAGGAAGAGTCCGCGACGCTGTCGATCGCGTCGATCTACGCCGCGGTGCTCGACCTCTTCGCGGTGGTCTTCGTCTACCGCGGGAAGAACGAGGACGTCCCGCGACCCCGCGAGGAGTACCCGAGCGGCGGAACCTTCACCACACTCTCGGGGACCGACCGGGCGAGGTGTCTCGAGTACGTCATCGACGTCTCGGACCCGCTGGGGGGGCTGGAAGACGAGATCCTCCCGATCCCGGACCTGCTCGAGACCATCGCGCTCAACCTGTTCACGCTCACCTACTTCGGCTACTACAACGAGTGGGCCGGCTACGGCGAGTCGAAGACCGACCCGCCGACCGAGCGGACACTGGAGACGCCGCCGGGCGAGGTGCAGGGCCACAGACAGATCGGATATCCCGGGCCGGCCGAGGGGTACGCGGCGCTCAGGGGGTACCCGATCGACTCGTTCCGTGACAACGACTGGGACACGGGGGGTGACGACGGATGGTTCTGAGCCCCGACGTGGTGGTCGTCGGCGCGGGCGGCGACGGCCCCGCGCTGGCCTGGCGTCTCGGCAGCCTCGGGCACGAAGTACTGCTCCTCGAAGCCGGGCCGTGGCACGGCAACGAGCAGTGGCCCGACCCTCACGAGGCTCCCGGCGGGACGCGGAGTTCCGACCCCGAGGACCTCTCGGGCGAGTTGCTCGACGAACAGCTCCCCGGCCTGGAGAACGACGCGAACAACACCGCCACGGGGCGGCTCCGGTTCGGGCCCGCCGATCGCTCGCAGGGATCGTGGGGGCGCCAGAGCGAGGGCGAACTGAAGATTACGCAGGTCGCCGGCGTCGGCGGGTCGACGCTCCACTACTACGGCAATCACCCGCGCGCCACAGTGCCGTCGGTGAACGACTCGGAGCACTGGCCCATCGACTACGGCGACCTGGTGGACTACTACCGGCTGATCGAGGAGAAGTTCGCCTTCGGCCCCGGCGCCACGTCGACGAAGGAAGCGGCCTTCTACCGGGCCGCCGAGGCGGCCGGCTACGAACTGAACGACCAGTTGAACGTCACGGCGGAGCAGTTGCCGAGCTACCGGCCGACGCCGAGCCTGATCGACCCGCCGGACGAGAAGTTGGGTGGAGCGTACGACGGCCCCTTCCGCTACCCGGAGATCGAGGGCGACACGCTCGCGAACGACGACTTCCAGGGCGGGTACGCCCCGCGCGGCGCACCGGTCCGGGAGCGGGCCCGGAAGTCCGCGAACGTCAGCTGGGTGCCCGAGGCGCTGGACACCGGAAACGTGACGATCCA
This sequence comes from Halorientalis sp. LT38, assembly GCF_037031225.1. NCBI lineage: Archaea > Methanobacteriati > Methanobacteriota > Halobacteria > Halobacteriales > Haloarculaceae > Halorientalis > Halorientalis halophila. Next base: position 409,247 of record NZ_JAYEZN010000001.1, read on the forward strand.
GCCCAACACCTTCGTGACGAACGTCCGCACCAGCGGCGGCGAGGCGACCGGCGTGGACTTCCGGAACACCTGGTCCGGCGAGACGGGTCGCGTCGACGCTGAGGTAGTCGTCCTCGCGGCGGGCGCTATCGAAACGCCGCGGCTGTGGCTGAACTCGGGCCTCCCGGAGCGGGAGTGGCTCGGGAAGGGGCTGACCCATCACTGGTTCGACGCCGTCCACGGCGTGTTCGATCCCGACGCCATCGAAGCCCTCGCCGGCGAGGACGAACTGAAGCCCCACGTGGGACAGACCTGGGCCGGGCGAGTCGAGGCCGAGGAGGGGATCATCGGACTGGTCGGCAACACGCCCGGCCTCCACGGCGTCCTCACTGGATCGAGCCGGGCCGGACTGGCCGCGGACAACGACACCTGGGGCCGGCCGTGGGACTCGGTCGGGCGACTCACCGGCTCGGACCTCAAGGAGTTCATGGGCGATTACCGCCGGACGATGACCCTGTTGCTCAGCGTCGACGACGAGCCCCGGAAGGAAAACGGGGTCGAACTCGACCCGCTCATGTCGGACGCGAACGGCCAGCAGGCGAAGGTGACCTGGGAACCGAGCCTCTCGGACCGCTACAAGCGCGACTCGCTCGCGTGGACGGCGGCGGAACTCCTGGACGAAGCCGGCGCGGACCACATCCACCGCAGCGACCTGGAGCCGAATCTCATCCACATCCACGGGACGATGGCGATGGGGAAGGTCGTCGATTCCGGCTGTGAGTCCAGGGACGTCGACCGGCTGTTCGTCGGCGACCACAGCGTGATCCCGAACGCGCTCGGCGGGCAGAACCCCACCCACACCGGCCAGGCGCTGGCGATCCGGACCGCGGACCGGATCGTCGACCGGTACCTCTCGACCTGACGCCGACACACACCCCCACTTGAAAGGCGGATAATCGAAGGCGCAGGCTTTGTGCTATCGAGTCTCTTGTGATGGACACACATGACGGCAGCAGCCGACAAGGTCGCCGACGGGCGGGAGCAGGTGGCGTCGGACGGTGAACCGACAGTGCGCGACGTGGTCGCCGGGGCAGTGGACACCGCGCCGGAATCGATCGCCTACCGCGAGAACGTCGGGACGCTCGACGCGCCCGAGGAGCGCTGGCACCGCTTCGAGACGGTGGCGGAACTACCCGACCGCACGTTCGACGGGTGGGACGAACTGTTCGTCTACACCGAGACGCACGTCTACCACTGGGTAGCCGGCGGGTTCGCACAGGGACCCGATCGACTCCCCCGCGATCCGGCGAGCCTCCCGGACGAGAACTGATCCGCGGCCGGAACGGTCAAGCGGTCCGAGCGGCTAGAGCGCGTCGTGCTCGTCATCGCCGAACTCGCGCTCTCCTCCCCCACCCTCTTGCTGACGCCGACCATCGAGGCCAACCCCGAGGCCCGCGTCAGCATCGAGTTCCAGCCCGCCATGGACCCCGAGCGGCGCCAGTTCTTCGTGCTGGTCGACGGCGCGGACTTCGCCGCGTTCGACGACGCGCTGGCCGACGACTACACGGTCGCCGCCCCGACGGTCGTCGCCGAACGGGACGGCGTCCGGATGTACCGCCTCGAACTCACCGAGGACGTCGTCGCGGTCACGCCGCGCGTCTCTGAACTCGGCGGGATGGTGCTCGAAATGCACAGTACAGGCGGCGTCTGGTTCGTCAAGTTGCAGGTCCCGGAACGGGACGCGCTGGCCGCCTTCCGCGAGTTCTGCGCCGACAGCGGGATCGAGTACCGTCTCGAACGGCTCTACAGGACCCAGCCGACCCGCACCGCCACCCACGGCCTGACCGAGCAACAGCGCCACACGCTCCTGACGGCCGCCCGCGAGGGCTACTTCGAGGTCCCCCGGGAGATAAGCCAGGCCGACCTGGCCGCGAAACTCGGCGTCTCGGACTCGGCAGTCTCACAGCGGGTCCGCCGGGCCGTCGCGGCCCTCATCGAGCGCACGCTCGCGGCCGACCCCGAGCCTGTCGACCCCTCATAAAGCGTGGCATATCGAACCCGGTCGCTTCCGTCGCTCGACCGACAATGGGAGACGATGTCGGGAATCAGAGACGAGTTCGACGCCGCGGTGGAAGCGGGACTGGACGACGATTCCGAGACGATCAGGAGCCGGGTGACTGCGGCCTTCGAGGACGAGCGGTTCGTGGCCGCCCGACTCCGCCGGACCGACGGGATCCCCTCCGACCCGGAGACCAGCGAGCGCCGGTACGATAGCGTGGCCGCCCTGCCCGAGACGGACTTCGACCAGTCGGCCATCCGGACGGAACTGATCGTCTTCTCGGAAACGCGTGTCTACCAGTGGACGGCCGCCGGTGGCTCCGTCTCCTGGACGGTCCTCCCACGGTCGCCGGACGCGTGCGGCGACGACTGACGTGGGGTTCGCGGGTCGTCTGTTGGTCGTCCGACACACGTAAGCCCTGCCCGGGTGAACCGCCGGCCACCTGTGACCGCAGCCAACTGGAACGCCCCTGCGGCTTACGAACTCGGATTCGACGTCCTCGCCGCGCTGGGCGAACCACTCCACGGGGACTACCCCTGCGACGGCGCCGCCTACGAACCGCTCACGGCGCTGTCGCGGTCGGACTCGATCGCGTACGCGGACGTCGACGCTGAGCTCCCGCTGGACGGGCTCGTGCTCGGCCTCGGGCTCGACGCAGTCACCTACGAACCGGAGACGTTCCCGTTCCTCGTATTCGACTCGGACGAGACCAGCGCCCCCGTGATCGCGACCCGGTCCGGACTGCTCGTCGTCCCCTGGGTCGTCGACGAGGCCGTCGCGGTCGACCACCTGGCGCCCGTCCACGACCTGCTGACGGAACTCGGCCGAACGTGGTCGGGCGAGCTCGACGTTCGGATCCGGACCGTCGACGAGATTCTGAGCGGGTAGGAGACGGTCACTCGAGCTGGTCGCGAAGCCACTCGTAGTGCTCCTGGAGCCGCCGCTCGCCGGCGTCGGTCAGCGAGTACACGTCGCTCAGCCCCTCGGTTCGGGACTCGACGAAGCCTTTCCGCTCGAGGTCCTCGATCGCACCGTAGAACTGCCGAGGCTCGATCCGGTCGTCGTAGTGGCGTTCGAGCCGCGTCTTGAGCGTCTGGGCGGGTAACTCGCCGTCCTCGGCCCCGCCGAGGAGGACGCAGACGTCCCGGCGGGTGCCGCTCTGGAGCCAGCGCATATCACGACGCCGACGGCCACCGGGTTACGGTTTTCGAGACCCGCGCGGCCAGTCGACGGTGGCGCCGTCAGTACTCCCAGCGGCGGTCGATGCGCTCGGCGATCTCCGGGTACTCCTCCCGCAGGGTCTCGACGCCCGTCTCGCCGTCGACGTTGATCACGTGGACCTCACCGCGGTCGCCCCCGTAGACGTCCTGGAAGTCGTAGACGACGCCGACGACGTCGACGGCGTCGGGGACGTCCTCGCTCTCGCGGAGGAACTCGACCTGGCGGTCGACGTTGTACTCGACGAGGTGGTTGACGGCGTCGGTCCGCGGGAGGTCGTCGGGCAGTCGCTCGACGCCGGGTTCGAGGTGGGGTTCCAGCAGGCCGATGCAGTGCTCGATGCCGGCGGGTTCGTCTACTCCTTCGGTCAGCGCGTCGTAGGTCGCCGTCACCGCGCCGCAGCCGGTGTGGCCGACGACGACGGCCAGTTCCGTCCCGGTGTGTGCGATCGGGTAGAGGACGTCGCCCGAGACGGCCTCGCCCTCGGCGGTCCGCTGGACGACTCTGTTGCCGATATTTCCGCAACTGAAGATCTTGCCGGGCGTCTCGTTGTTCCAGACGTGATCCTGGAGGACCCGCGAGTCCGAACAGCAGACCGTCACCGCCTCGGGATGCTGGGCGTCCTGTACCTCGTCGAACCGGGAGTCGAAGGTCTCGGCGTGGGCCGCGTTGTCGGCGAGCAGGTCGACGAATACCTGATTCATCGTCGCGAACTGACCGCGCCCGGGAGTAAAAGACCTCGTTTCGGCGCGAGTTTCCGGCGCGGTGCCGCTCAGAGCGTGTAGTCGTCCTCGCCGGGGTCGTCGCGCATGGCTGGGTCCTGCTGGTCGGCGACGGACTGCTGGAACATGTCGCCGCCGAGTTCGTCCGTCTGCTCCTCTGCCGGGCCGTAGGCCGACAGTCCCTGTGTGAGTAGCTTCTCGACCGCCTCGTCCCAGTTGACGAACTCGCCCTGGGAGACCATGCGTTCGATGTCGTTCTCCACGCGGTCTGACAGCTCCATCTCGATCTTGGCCATATCCTCGCTCAGGGAAACAGGCAGGTAAGGTTTGGGTCTGCTATGTGGGGGTGAACCACGAGTCGGCCGCCGCCGGCCGCGAGCGTCGCTCGGGTCGATCGGGCGACCGCGATTAGGTGTCGGGTACCAGCGAGCGGTCGAACGAGCACGTCTCGAGGGCGAACCCCCGCCTCGAAAGGTCCGCGTACGGGACCGCTGGGATCTGCGATCCGGCAGGAGAGCGGCGATAAGGCAGCCTTTCCGTCCGAACGATGTCCCGCGTTTATTCGCCTGGCCGTGGCAGATCGGGGCGCTATGTCTGAGGATACGCGGACAGACCGTGAGCGTCGAATGTCGACCGACCGAGAGACGATCCAGGAGTGGGCACAGGACCACGACGTGGTCCCCGTACGGGTCCCGGGTGACCGCGGAGAGAGCGAGCAGTTCAGGATGGTCCCCGAGTCCGAGATGACAGCGGACCAGGAACGCCTCGAGTGGGAGGAGTTCGGCGACCAGGTCGGCGAAGGGGACCACGTCGTCGTCTATCACGGGGCGGAAGGGGAGCGGCCGATGGAAGTCATGGACCGGGAGACGGCGATGACACGAGCGGACGCCAGCGACGCGGAGTTCGAAGAGCGCCTGCTGGAAGGGGAGACGATCACGACGCAGATCGAGGAGACCTCGGTGGTCGAGACCGTCGTCCACGAGGAGGCGACCGTCGAGAGCGAACTGATCGACCGGACCGTCACGGACTCCGAGGTCGTCGACGTCCGACTGGTCGACCGGGAGTGTTCCCACTGCGACCTGACAGCGGACGAGGGCGTCTCGGACGCCGACGGCTTCGACCACGACCGATACATGTCGATGGCCGAGCAGCACGAGCCCGGCGCTCGCGGCGAGAGCGAGCGATCGGTGGGCGAGGGTCGTAGCGAGGTCGGTGAGGAAGCCGAGACGACGACTCGCGGGGACGAGTCCCTCACGACCGGCGAGGGCGAGTCCCTGGACGCCGACCACCTGCCCTACAGCGCGGAGCTGGACGTCAGGGAGACCTGGAACGTCACACGTGCCCTGACCGACCAGTACACCGTCGAGAGCCGGGTGACCGGCGTCGAGGTGAGCGGTGACGACACCATCGAGGACCACGACATCGACGTGGAGGGACTCCACCGCTCGATCGTCGAGGGCGGCCTCTTCGACACAGAGCAAACGACCGAGGACGTCCTCGCCCAGAGCGAGATCCGGAGCGAGTTCCACGAGGACGACCGCATCCGGACGCACTTCGAGCGCGGGCGCACCGTCGAGGACGAGATCGTCGACCGCAAACGCGTGGTCGCCGACCCGACAAGCGGCGAACGCCTGGGGCTGGAGATCATCGACTCCCGCGAGATCGTCGAGGAATCGGAGGCGCGACACGACACCGCCGCGGCGGCCGAGACGGAGGCCGACGCGGAGTCCGCCGAGCACGCGACCGGTTTCAGCGACGACGAGATCGGCAAGAAAGTCGTCGACGCGAGCGGCGACGACGTGGGAGAGGTCACCAAAGTCGAGGGGTCGACCATGTACGTCGATCCCCACCACGGGATCACCGAGCGGATCATGGCCTCGCTCGGCTGGGGCGAGCGCGACGACGACACCTACCCGATCCGGCGCGCCAACGTCGAGCGCGTCACCGACGACCGGATCGAACTGAAGGAGGAAAAGCAGATCGAGGAGACCGAGTGATCGGGTCGGTCCTCAATCGAGTGCGTTCGGGAACGCCTCGACGAGTCCGTCGAGCACATCGTGGTGTTCGGTCGTGTGCGGGGCCGTCAGCGGCGAGACGCTGACCTTCCCGTCCACGACGGCGCGTCGGTCCGTCCCCTCGGGGTCGGGAATCTCGCCCTGGGCCATCTGCTCCCAGATGCGGTCGTGGAGCGTGATCTCGCCGCCGTCGCGCTCCGCGTCCATCATGTAGGTCCGGGACGGTTCGGTGACGACCATCTCGGCGGGACCGTCGCGGTCCGGATCGGGGACCGGCGCGTTGACGTTGAGGTAGTCCGCTCGCTCGAACACCCCGGCCTCGACAGCGTGCTCGGCGAGATAGCTGGCGGCGTGGGCGGCGTTCTCGTACGCCGACTGCTCCACCTCCACGTCCGAGTAGCTGGTGTCTTCGCCGACGGGAACGTACAGCGAGACGGCGATCGCGGGAACGTCGAAGAAGGTGGCCTCGACGGCCGCGCTGACCGTTCCGGACCGGCCCAGGACGTAGGCGCCGAGGTTCGCGCCCTGGTTGCAGCCGGCGACCACGAGGTCGGCGTCCGGGACCAGCGTCCCCAGGCCGGCGACCACGCAGTCGGCGGGCGTCCCTTCGATGGCGTAGCCGAGTTCGTGGTCGCGGATCTCGACGGCGTGGGAGAGCGCCCGTCCGACGGCACTTTTGTCGACCGCCGGCGCGACGGCCGTCACGTTCCCGACGGCCGAGAGTTCGTCGTAGAGGGCGCGAAACCCAGCGCTCTCGATGCCGTCGTCGTTCGTCAGCAGTATCTCCGGCGCGGCCATGGCCCTCAATCCGGACGGCCGTCGCAAAAGCCCACCGTTCAGCGGCCACTCGAACGTCGAAGCGGTGCCAGCGTTTATGAGATGTGTGTCGAAAGGACGTCACATGACGGAGAAGACGCCGCCGGAGGATCTGTCGCTGCTGGGTAGCTGTCGGTGGCTCCTGTTCGATCAGTTCGACGACACGCGCGCCGACCGGCTCCGGAACGCGTTCGTGCTCGTGGGACTGGCGACGAGTTTCCTCGCGTTCGTCGCGGCCACGACCGCCATCCTCCAGAGCACGTCGCTGTGGTGGGTCGCGCTGATCCTCGGCGTACTCGGGACGGGCACGCTCACGTTCGTCTGGTTGCTCGCCCTCGGCTCGTTCGCCGAGTGGTTCGAGACCGGCGCCGTGACCGCCGAGGCGGAGTGACTCACTCCCCCGCCGGCACGCGATCCACGGCGGTCTCGCCGTCGACCACCAGGTTGTACGCCTCCTCGTCGTCGTTCCAGAGGGCGAGGACGTTCTCACAGACGAGCAAGTCCCCGTAGCTCGCGGTTACGAGATCCCGGTTGAGGGAGGATTCTCTCGTGAGCACCGCGTAGTGGGCGACCCGCTCGCTCCCGTCGCCGATCTTGAACAGGGGATTGGCGTCCTCGCCGGCCAGGTCGTGGCTCAGCTTGATCGCCGCGACGTCGATCCGGTTAGAGACGTGGTCGTCCATGTCGGCCATCCGCGCGAACTCGCTGACCGACGGGGTGAAGTCGATCCGGCGACGCCCGTCCGGGCGGAGGATCGCGTAGGCGTACTGGACGTCGACGTTGACGAATTCGCCGGGGTCGTGGTCCGGATCCGAAGCCGCCTCGTCCAGCCGTCGCTGGAAGGCGGGCACGTCGAGGTCCGGCGCGACGTCGAAGGACCAGCCCTCGTCTTCGGGCGTCGCCGACGGCCAGAGCCGAACGGTCGGCGCGTAGACGGTCAGCCCGTCCTCGACGGCGCGTTCGACCTCGCGGAGGCCGATCGCCGTCTCCCGGTCCGCGGGTGCGAGTCCGACGAGCGATCCGTCCTCGGCCACGGCCTCCCGGTACCGTTCCACGACCGCAACCGGATCGACGAGTTCGCTCAGGACGTTCGCGAACAGCACGAGGTCGTACTCCCCATCGGGCTCGAAGGCCTCCGCGGTCGTCTCGTGGACCGTCGCGTGGAAGTTGCGCCCGGTCTCGTCGAGCAGGTGGGTGAGGACGTCGGTCGCCGCGCTGGGCTCGACGGCGTGGTAGTCGACCAGCGCGTCGTCGGGCAGGAGGTCGGCCAGGCCGAGCGCGGGGCCGCCGACGCCAGCGCCCACGTCGAGCACGCGGAGACGCTTCGGGAGCAGGCCGTCCGCGATCAGGTCCGCGAGGACGTACTGGACGACCGCGTAGTAGTCGGGGAGGTGATAGAGCGCGTAGGAAAGCGCCGTCTCCGCGTCGTAGTCGACGTCGTTGCCCCAGAGGTAGTCGGTCTTGAAGTCGCGGATCCGCTCGCGGATGGCGTCGCCCGACTCCCCGTCCGGCCACCCCGGCCCGTACTGTTCGACGAACAGGTCCTCGAGCGCCGTGGAGTAGGCCGACGGGAGCGCCTCGACGCCGTGGAACTGCACGGAGACGGGGCCTTCCTCGACCGGTTCGAAGGTGCCATCGTCGTTTTCGAGCAGGCCGAGGTCGAAGGCCTCCTCCCGCAGCACCTGCGCGATCGCGGCGGGGTGTGGCTGGTCCTCGACGTACTCCTGGATCTCCTCGGGATCGATGGGGCGGACCTCCCGGAGGTACCGCGCGTTGTCTCGGACTCCCTCCCGCTGGTCGGCGTTCATCGCCGGTCGCGCACCTCCCGGTACAGCGACTCGAACTCTTCGTCGTCGGCCGCCCCGAGCTCGGCCGCGGCGTCGGCGACGTCCCCCGCGCCGTCGAAGGCCGCCTGGATGTCGGCGTAGACGCGCGGGTCGCCGCCGGAGACCTGGTCGAGCAGGTCGAACAGCACGTCCGAAACCGGCGTCTGGAACTCCTCGGGGACCGGATCGGCGACCAGGCCGAAAGCGAGGATCGCCGCGTGGGCCTTCGCCTGGACGGTCTCCATCGCCCGATCGTGTTCCGCCGCCGTCGTCTCGAAGACGGTGTTGCCCCGCGCAGTGAGGGCGTCCCGGACGGCCTCGGTCGTCGGTCCGGCGGCGTCGACGACGGCGGCGACGTTCCCGGGTTCGTTCTCCGGCGCGAACAGCGGGTGGAGGCTCAGTCGTTCGCGGTCGGGGGCGTGTTCGGCCATCGCGGCGACCGGCTCGGCGGCGACGCCCGTGACGTCGATCACGGCCCGCTCGGCCCGCTCGGCGTGCTCGGCGATCGCCTCGACGGCGACCGGGATGGGGACCGCGATGCAGACCGCCGTGAACTGCTCGGCCGTGTCGAGCGGGACCGTCCGTCCGTCGACCGCGTCCGCGGCGGCCTCGGCCGCTGCCTCGTCCGGATCGGCGAAGGCGACCGTCACGTCCTCGGCGCCCGCCCGGACCGCGTCGGCGAACCACCGGCCCATCGCGCCGGCACCGACCACGAGTACGTTCATTGCGCCTCGATAACCCCGGCCCGTGCAAAAGGGGTTCGGGTCCGCGACAAGGACGGCACCCTTTTGCCGTCGCGTTGACGCTATCCGGTATGGACAGGCGGGTGCTGCTGGCGGTCGCGCTGGCCGCGGTGACGCTGCTGGCGGGGTGTTCGTGGGTGGCCGAAGATCCGACCACGCCGTCCTCCCCATCGAATTCCTCCGATGGACCACAGGACACCGGAATCCCCTACGAACGGCTGGACGATCACTCGGCCGCGCTGGCGAACGAGAGCTACGATCTGGGGATCGACCTCGAGATCCGGACCCCCGATCGGCGTCGCAACGCCACCGTCAATGTATCGAGCGATCCGGTCGGCGAACGACAGCTGATCCGGACCGAATCGCCCAACGGTAGCCTCGACAGGTACCTCGCGGGCCAGGAGCTGTACACTCGCGTGAACGTCAACGGCACCACCGAGTACAACATCACCGACCTCGGCGCGCGAAACGTGAGCTTCGCAGCGGTCCACGGGAGCGGGATCCGGGTCCGGCGGCTCGCCACTATCTACGAGTTCGGGACCTTCGAGCGGGCCGGCAACGTCACTCGCGACGGCGAGCGCTACGCCGCCTTCGACCTGACCGAACCCGCGACCGGGCCCAACGCCACGGTGACGCTGAACGATTCGTCGGGCCGAATCCTGATCGATCAGAACGGGATCATCCGGCGGGCGACGATCGATCTGCGCGGCACCCAATCCGGCGAACCGTTCGTCTACGCCGTCGACTACCGGATCGAACGAGTGGGGAACGTGACGATCGACGAGCCAGCGTGGTTCGACGAGGCGCGCAGCGGAGCGATCTCGACCTCCCGGTCGGAAAATCAGACCACGAGCCGTTCGGGATAGTCGGTGAGGTTCTCGTAGCCGCCCTCGGTGACGACGACGATGTCCTCGATCCGGACGCCGCCGACCGCCGGGTCGTAGAGCCCGGGTTCGATCGTGATCACGTGGCCCGGTTCCAGTTCCTCGCCACCGGGGCCGACGAGGGGCTGTTCGTGGACGTCGAGTCCGACGCCGTGGCCCGTGTTGTGGATGAACCCCGTCTCCGTGGTCTCGTCGCTCCGGAGCGTCGGTTCTCCGGCGTCCTCGTAGACGTCACAGACCGCGTCGTGAACGGCAGCGCCAGTCGCGCCCGGTTCGACCGCGTCGAGAGCCGCCCGTTTGGCCTCGGCGGTCAGGTCGTACCAGCGACGGATATCGTCGGACGGCTCGCCCTTCAGGAACGTCCGCGTCATGTCGGCGTGGTACTTCGTGGCCTTGTCGCGCGGGAAGATGTCGACGATGATCGGTTCGTCGGCCGCGAGGGGGCCGCTCCCGCGGTCGTGAGGATCCGCGGCGTCGGCCCCGCAGGCAACGATGGTCTCGTCGAGGGCACAGCCGTGCCGGAGCAGGGTCACTTCGATCTCCTCTTGCACGCGCTCGCTCGTGAGGGGGCCGCCCTCGTGGCGGAGGACGCCGTCGTCGACCGTGGCGGCGCGCAGGAGGTCCTCGGCGGCTTTCATCGCGGCTTCGTTGGCCTTCTGGGCGGCCCTGACGTGGCCGATCTCTGCGTCGGTCTTGCTCGCGCGAATCTCGCCGATCACGTTGGTCCCGCCGCGACCGATCGGCGGTGCCTCGGGCGTCCGGACCTCGATTCCCTGTTCGCGCAGGCCGTCGGCCGTCGCGAGGGGGAAGCGCGCGGGGACGGCGATCGACTCGACGTCGCGGTCGTCGAGAAAGGCGGCGAGGACGCGTCGACCGCCTTCGAGGCGACCGTGTTCTTCCACCAGCGCGGGCATGTCGTAGTCGACGTGACGATCGACCGTGACCGCCCGGCTCTCTGACTTCGCGCGGCCGTACTCCAGACTGGAGACGAGCAAGTGAACGTCCCCGTCGTAGAGCGTGTGGAACGGGTCGGGCGCGTCGAAGCCCGAGAGGTAGAACTGGTCCGAGTCGTCGCCGGCGGCGTCGATCAGGAAGCCGTCGACGCCGGCCTCCGCGAGGAAGGCGTCGAGCGGCGAGAGATCGGGTTCCATACGCCGGAGTCCGAGGGCGAGGGACTAAACCTCGGGGGTCCGCCGACGCTCGGGTCCGGTACCCTCATGGCGGGCGGCCGCGACGACTCCCGCATGAACGTCGAAATCTCGCCGTCTCGGGTCCGCGGGACGGCCCAGGCGCCGCCGTCGAAGAGCTATACGCACCGCGCGATCCTCGCGGCCGGGTACGCGAGTGGTGCGACCGTCACCGACCCGCTGGTGAGCGCGGACACGCGCGCCACGATGCGCGCGGTGGAGGCGTATGGCGGGTCCGTCGATCGGAGCGACGACGACGCCGAACTGGCGATCGAGGGGTTCGACGGCCGGCCCGACGTCCCGGCCGACGTGATCGATTGCGCCAACAGCGGGACGACGATGCGGCTGGTGACCGCGACGGGGGCACTCGCCGACGGGATCACGGTCCTCACCGGTGACGACTCGCTCCGGTCGCGGCCGCAGGGGCCGCTACTGGACGCGATCGACCAGCTCGGCGGTCGGGCCGAGAGCACGCGCGCGAACGGGCAGGCACCACTCGTCGTGAAAGGGCCGGTGGACGGGGGGACCGTCTCGATACCGGGCGACGTGTCCTCGCAGTACATCACCGCGCTGTTGCTGGCCGGCGCAGTGACCGAGTCGGGGATCGAGATCGATCTGGAGACCGAGCTGAAGTCGGCGCCGTACGTCCAGATCACCGTCGAGGTGCTGGAGGCCTTCGGCGTCGAGGCGGTCGAGACCGACGCCGGGTTCCGCGTCGACGGCGGCCAGACCTACGAACCGGCCGGCGGTGAGTACGCCGTCCCGGGCGACTTCTCGTCGATGTCCTACCTGCTGGCGGCCGGCGCGCTGGCGGCCGACGACGAACTACGGGTTCGCGGTGCCCAGCCCAGCGCGCAGGGCGACGCGGCGATCGTGGAGATCCTGGAGCGGATGGGCGCCGACGTCGAGTGGAACCGGGACGCGGGCGTCATCACGACCCGGCAGTCGTCGCTCTCCGGAATCGAAGTCGGCGTCGAGGATACCCCCGACCTCCTGCCGACGATCGCGGTGTTGGGCGCGGCGGCCGACGGGACGACGACTATCACGGACTGCGAGCACGTCCGCTACAAGGAGACCGACCGCGTGAGTGCGATGGCCGAGGAGTTGACCGCGATGGGGGCGTCCGTCGAGGAGGAGCAGGACACCCTCACGATCCACGGCGACGAGACCGACCTCCGGGGCGCCGAGGTCGACGGCCGGGCCGATCACCGGATCGTGATGTCGCTGGCGATCGCGGGACTGGTGGCCGACGGGACGACGACGATCGCCGGCGGCGAACACGTCGACGTATCCTTCCCGGACTTCTTCGACGTGCTGGCCGGGATCGGTGCGACCGTCGAGAGAGAGTGAAGACTGGCCGAGTGGGGCGAACAGACGGCAGGATGCGGGCACGAAGCCGTCTGCCGCACTCCCGCGAACGGCTCCGCGGCGACTCGTCAGGGCATGGCCGGGGCTGGTCCCGGCTTCGCTGATAAGTATTCGTGGGGGCGAACGCGGCGTTCGACGCTTTCTCAAGCTTCAAATGGCAGGCCGACCCAGCACACAGTAATGAACGGGAACAGTTTCGGGCGGCTCTTCCAGGTGACCACCTACGGGGAGAGCCACGGGGAGGCGATGGGCTGTACGGTCTCGGGCGTCCCCGCCGGCGTGGAACTCGACGAGGAAGAGATCCAGCGGCAACTCGACCGGCGGAAGCCGGGCCAGTCGATGATCACGACCTCGCGCGGCGAACCGGACGAGGTGACCATCAACAGCGGGCTCCAGGACGGCTACACCACTGGGACGCCCCTCGGAATGGTCATCCAGAACAAGGACGCCCGCTCGGGCAAGTACGAACCGTTCGTCACCGCACCGCGGCCCTCCCACGGTGACTACACCTACTCGGCCAAGTTCGGGACGCGCAACTGGGGCGGCGGCGGACGCTCGTCGGCCCGGGAGACGGTCAACTGGGTCGCGGCCGGGGCCGTCGCCCAGCAGGTGCTCGACGCTTCGGAGTACGACGTGCAGATCAAGGCCCACGTCAACCAGATCGGCGACGTCGAGGCGCCCGAGGTGACCTTCGAGGAGATGCTCGAACACACCGAGGAGAACGAGGTTCGGTGTGCCCACCCGGAGACGGCAGAAGAGATGCGCGAGGTGGCGGATCAGTACCAGCAGGAGGGCGACTCCATCGGCGGGTCGATCTACTTCGAGTGTCGCGGCGTGCCACGCGGCCTCGGCGCGCCGCGGTTCGACTCGGTGCCGGCGCGACTGGGGAAGGCGATGTTCGCCATCCCGGCGGTGACGGCGTTCGAGTACGGTCTCGGGCGAGAGGCCCGGGACGTGGCCGGGATCGACCGCAACGAGGACTGGGAGTTCGACGACGGCGAGTCCCACCCCGAGACGGTGAGCGAGGAAGGCGATCCCGTCCCGGTCGGCAACGACCACGCCGGGCTCCAGGGCGGCATCACGACCGGCGAACCCATCTACGGAGAGGTCTCCTGGCACGCGCCCACGTCGATCCCGAAGACCCAGACCACGGTGGACTGGGAGGACGGCGAGCGCAAGGAGATCCAGGTCGTCGGCCGCCACGATCCGGTCCTGCCGCCGCGTGCGGTGCCCGTCGTCGAGTCGATGCTCGCCTGCACGGTGTTAGACTTCATGCTCCTGTCGGGCCGGATCAACCCCGACCGGATCGACGGCCGTCCCGGCGAGTACGACACCGACTACCACCCGTCGAGCCCGCAGGAGGACCCCGACGACGCCGAGACGCGCGCCGAACCCACCGAGGACGACGACTAACTCGGCGACTCCTCGGCCGTTCCGTTCCCGCGTAGCCGTCGCCACTGACAGCGCGCACACCGGACCGAGTCGACCAGTATCGCCAGCACGACGAGCGCGCCGAGCCACAGGAGAACCGGGTACTGATCGAAAACGGTCGTCGTTATCTCGATCAGGCCGAAGGCGATCAGGAAGGTCAGTTCGGCCAGCCGTCTGAGATGTCCCATCGGTCGGAGTCAGGACCGCGTTCATGTCAGCCTGACCCATGCTTTCGTGGTCGCACCGATCGAATCCATTCGGGCCGGGGGCTTATCAGCGGCCCGGCCCTGGCACGGCTATGGACGTGAACCAGGAGACGGTCGCCAACCCGTTCGGGATGGACGAGGACTGCCGGCAGTGTCCGGCACTCTGTGACACCCGAACGCAGATCGTCCACGGCTACGGTGACGTGAGCGCCGAGTTCCTCGTCCTGGGCGACGCGCCGGGACCGGGGGCGGACCGGACCGGCGTGCCCTTCACCGGCGATGCGGACGGGCGCGCAGTGCTGGACCTGCTAGCCGACCTGGGATTCGTCGAGTCGCCGGAACGCGACGAGCCGACGGTCGACAACGTCTTCCTGACGTCGCTGACGCGCTGTCGGCATCCCGAGCGACCGCCGACCGACGACGAGGTGCGCAACTGCGAGGACTTCCTGACCGCCGAAGTGCGGATGATCAACCCGGAGATCATCCTGCCGATCGGGCAGCGAGCGCTCTCGGCGCTGGCCTACGAGTACACGACCAAGCCGCCTGCCGAACTCGACGTCGAAGACGCGCACGCGACGACGATCCGGGGTCGCGGGTTCGAACTGGTCCCGGCGACGTCGCCGGACGAGTGGACCGACGAGCGACGGGCGGCGCTGTTCGAACACCTCCGGTCGCTGCTGGATCGGGACTACCGGCAGACGAAGGGGCGGCGGAGCCGCTGACTCACCAGTAGGGGTTCGAGACGCCGCCGCTGCCGAGCGTGCCGGCGGCCGAGAGCCCGCCGACGAAGAGAACGACGAGCGCGAGCGTTGCGCTGACCGCGGCGATGGTGGTGACCGAAGGGACGGCGAGAACGAGGGTGGCGATTCCGGCGACGCTGCCGAGCAGCATCGCGCCGATCAGGATCGACCCGACGAAGCCGCTCAACTGTTCTACGAGCATACCCGGAAGATGGACGACCGACGACATAAACGGGGGTGGTTCGGTCGACGACGCGGCCGACCGAAGCGGCGCGTTCAAGGGTCGCGCGGACGCACTGTCGGCTATGACTACCGTCGCCGTACTCGCGGACCCGCCGCGCGAGGGGCTCGTCCTGCCTGACATCGTCGACCAGACGCCGCTGTCGGCCGCCGAAGCAACCGAGCTATACGTCGCGATGTACCGGGACGTCTGCCGCGCCGTCGAGGCCAGCGGGGGCGACCTGCTCGTCAACTACCGCGACGACGAGGACCTGCCCGAGGAACACGCGGGGGAGGAGTCGGCCGAGGCACAACTCCGCGCGGCGCTCACGCCCGCGCTGTCGGATCCCGACGCCGCGCGGTACGAGGTCCAGGTCGGCTCGTCGTTCTCGGCGCGGGCGGGGAACACCGTCACCCACCTGCTCGACCGGGAGGACGTCACCTCGGCCGCCGTCGTGGAGCCGACCGCGCCGTTTCTCGCCCGGGGCATCGTCGACAGCGCGGCGATGAAGCTCCGGCGACACGAGGTCGTCCTCGGGCCGGCGGGCGACGGCCGGGTGTACTACGCCGGATTCGGGGACTCGATCGACTTCGCGGACGCCTACGAGCCGCCGGCGGTCGAAACCCTCACGGATCGGGGCGTCGCCGCGGACCACGGCGTGGACTTCCTGCAGATGACGCCGGTGGTCGAGACGCGTGATGATCTGGTGACGGCGCTCTCGCTTTTGTCGGCGCGGGTCGCAGCCGGGCGGAATCACCCCGAGTACACGGCGGCGTGTCTGGCCGATCTGGGACTGGACCTAAAGGCAGGTGCGGACGGTGCGGAACTGGTGAAGGAGTGACGGCGGTGGCGTGACCGACAGGTCGTCGATCCCTCAGAAGAGTCTGGGTCTCGCTACTGACGATGGAGCCGATTTCGACACACGCGACCGACGCTCTCGCGGCATCCACCGAGGGTTTCGCGATTTGGTCCCGGAAAACAGACCGTAAGTATTTGATTCCCGGGTAATCACGCTCGCTATGGATTTGTCTAGGCGGAAGGTCGTGACTGTCGGTAGCACACTCGTAGCGTCGGCAGGGCTGGCCGGCTGTTCGGGTGGCGAATCAGATGGAGATCCCGGAGAGAACGATACCGGCGACTCGGGGCCGCAAACCGAGTCACAACGGGACGCCTCGACGGCGACCGGTGAACCGGACTTCGAACTGAGGGGGTTCGAGGTCCAGCCGAGAATGCTCGCGGTCGGAGACGAGATGGCTATCGACACGAAGGTCGAAAACGTCGGGAGCGGACCGGGAATCGCCCGGTTCGAGTTCACGCTCGGGTCGGCGGAGTTCTCGTGGGAGAGTGACGAGATCGGCGCCGGTGAGACGTCAGCGGACCTGCGGATAACGGCCGAGGTCCCGGACGTCGAGTCGAACCGTCACGATTTCGGCGCCGACCTGAACGGCGACCGAGTCGCAACCGTCCCAGTCGATGTACTGCGTGAAGGCGAACCCTCGAGACCGGGGCTGTACGGATCCTTCGTTTCAGCCACGCGGGCGGACGTGTCACGTGGCACCGCGCGCCTGCTTGCCTTCAGCCGGAACGACGATACCAGTGGAGAAGATGTCGAAATCGGCGAGATCGGACAGTTCGGTTCAGAACCCCTCCTCGACGGAGAGTACACCGTTCGCGTCACGTACCTCTCGGGGACCGTCTCGGAATTCGACGGCGTTCCGGATATCTACGCGGCCGAACGGGGGCGCGAAATTCGGGAGGACGCGGTCGTGCTCGGACAATACACGCTTCCCGAAGCGTATCGGACAGACGTTCGGCTGGTCGACGAGTCCGGCGACCCAGTCAGAGGTTTCACGCCGTCCGTTCGAGACGCGAATGGGAACGGGACCCGGACGTTCACGACGAACGAGGACGGCTATCTCGTCTCTGAAGCGCGCTCGGAGTCAGGGCTCACTCTCCCGCCAGAGGACGGATCGAACATCGTCGTCGACGCGACCCCCTCCTCGGGCGGACCGCCCGAACGGTTCGGAAAGATATACGGATCACCCGAGAGAGACGAATTCGAACTGACCGTCTCCGATCCGGATCGGTTCTGACTCGACAGTTGGTCCGTCCAGCCGCCGGTGTTCGCGTCTGTTGTCGCTCCCGCCTCCGATCGGGCCCCACCGTCCTCGGAGCCTGAGACAATACCTTCAAGTTCGTCCCCTTCGGATCTATTCACACGCCCCGCGACGAGCGAAATCGGTCGTTTCGAGCCTATTCAACGTAGGTGCGTTAGGGTAGCGAATCACCATCGTTGTCCTGACAAGACCGAGATGATCGCATGGCTGCGGCGGGGTTGGAAGTGTCAGTTCGGTGGGATAGCGAAGTGGCCTAACGCGACTGCCTTGAGAGCAGTTGTCCTCACGGACTCTGGGGTTCGAATCCCCATCCCACCGTCGGTTGTCACGAACAGTCCGTGAGTGACAACCAAGGAGATGGGATTCGAGCCCTGCCAGTCCCGCGAGCAACGCGATCGGGACGCTGTCAGAGCATCGCTCTGACAGAAGTCGCAGCGGCCGAGTGGAGTGAGGCCGACCGTCTCCACTCGGTTCGAATCCCCATCCCCCCGTATTCGTCCCGCAGAACCCATATCAGGCTCGAACGCGTAGTAGCAGTAATGGAAGATACAGTGTCGGCAAGGTCGGAGACCCGCATCTTCACGGCGCCGCGGACGGACGTCACGCGGGACCAGGGCAAGTTCAGGACCAATTTCGACTTCCCGGGGCGGGCGGTGCCGGGGCACGACGACCACGGGTACGGGCCGCTGGCGACCGTCGTCGAGTCGTTCATGGATCCCGGGACGCTGATCCGGATGCACCAGCACCGGAACGAGGAGATCGTCTCCTGGGTCCCCGACGGGGTCATGCGACACGACGATCGACTGGGGAACGAACTCGTGACGGACGCCGAGCATCTCATGGTGATGAACGCGGGGAGCGGCTTCTGGCACGCCGAGGAGACGCTGGCCGAGGACCCACCGTTGCGGATGCTGCAGATCTTCGTCCGCCCGCACAGCCTCGATCTCGAACCCGGGATTCAGCACGAGCCGATCCCCGAGGCGACCGCTGGCGAGTGGCGGCACCTTTTCGGGCCGGAAGAAGAGGGCGGAGACGCGCCGCTTTTCGTCCGGAACGCCGTCGATTTCTACGACTGCCGGCTGGCGGAAGGCGCGACGGTCTCGCTCCCCTCGCGCCAGGGATGGGATACGTATCTCTACGTCTTCGATGGGGCGGTGACTGTCGGTGACGCGTCGGTGGGCTACACCGAAAGTGCGCTGGTGACCGGCGACGGCGAGGTCCCCGTCACGGCCACGGAGGACTCCCTGCTCGTCGCGTTCAGTCTCGATCCGGACGCACCGATCACCCGACAGGGGACGATCGGCCGATAATCGGGCGTCGCTTGCAGGTGCCGGCACCACACGGAACGGGTAGCGCAGTGACAGCTACGTATGACCTATCGGACGACGATCGGGTACTCCCTTATCTCCTCGGGGATCGTGACGCTGTTGCTCAAGGTCCTGCCGGGAGATTCGCTCTACTGGGGTATCGCACTGCTGGTGGTGGGGATCGCCGTGTTCGTGATCCGCCGGTAGCCGGCGCTGGCGACGAGCCTGATCCCGATTTCGGCGACGGCCGCGGAGAGTAACGCTTTTGCGTGGTTCGGCCCGACACGGACGTATGAGCGACTGGCCGCAGGACCCCGACGGCGACGCAGGGAGCGAGGGGCGGCGCAAATACGGACAGGCGATCCTGGCGAAGAAGATCGACGAGGACGAGGACTTCCCGCTGGTCCAGTCGGAGTTCGTCGAGGAGTTCGGCGACGAACCGATCCGGATCGACCACTCGACGGTCGTCAGCGTCGCGGACATCTTCGACAACGTCGACCAGGAGGAGTTCGAGGACTTCCCCGACTTCCACAAGGCCGTCGGGAAGGCGATGCGCGAGGCGGGCTACTGGCCGTACGAACTCGCCTGAACGCCCGACTGGACGGGGACGGACCGGGAGCCGCCCGGGAACCAAAGACAGATATCGTCAGGCGGCGAACCCGTCGTCACTGTGACGAACACGCAGGTGACGCACGTCCAGATCGACAACTACGGGCCCTGGACGGTCACCCCGGAGCCGCGGCGCGAGGTGGACCTGCAGACGCTGCAGTCGGAACTATATGCCGACCTCTCGCAACTGTTCGGCAACCGCAACGGCTACGTCTTCTTCGCTCGGTTCGACAACATGATCGCGGTGACCAACGGCCTCACCGTGGACGACCACGCGATGATCCAGGAGTCGGTCGGCAACCGCTACCCGGTGACGATGAGCATGGCGGTGGCGACCGGGACGACGCCGGTGCAGGCGCTGGGCGACGCGACGAGCGAACTGCAGGCCGCCGGGAGCGCCCAGGACGAGGCCCGCACGGAGATTCTCAGGGGCCGGACCATCGACGAGGAGTTCCGCACGGACGGTGACGTCCAGATTGCCCACTTCGACGTCAACGACGTCACCGGCGAGTACACCGACGAAATCAACGAGTTCGACACTTTCATCCACATCGAGCAGGCCTACGCCGAACTCATGCGCTACATGCGAAAGGCCCACGAGTCGCTCTCCTTCTTCGTCGGCGGTGACAACGTCATCGCCGTCTGCCCCGCGCTCGACGCCGAGGACTACCGGGACGCCATCGACCACGTCCGCGAGGCGGTCGACGTGGACCTCAAGGTCGGCGTCGGTCGAGGGCGGACCGCCCAGCCAGCAGGCATGGCGGCCAAACACGCGCTCGAACGGTGTCGCACGACTGGCGCCACCGTGGAACTGGCGTTCTGAGACCCCTCCCGCGAGAATACCCGAGGACACGAAACTACGGCGCCGTCGGCCTTAAGCGTGGTGCAGATAGCTTTTAGACGACGTGTGTGAAACTGTGGCACATGAACGGCAACGTCACGGTCGGACAGGTGATGCGGCGGGACTTCGTCGGCGCGAACGAGGGCGACGGCCTGCGCGAGACGGCCGCGCTGATGCTCGAGGAGAACGTGGACACGGTCGTGGTGTTGCGGGGAGCAGAACCGATCGGGATGGTGACCCAGCGTGACGTGCTGGAGACCGCCGTCGAGCGCGCGGACCTGGACGGAGTGACCGTCGCCGACGTGATGCGGAGCAACCCGCCCACGGTGGCGCCGGGCGAGTCCCTGACGACGGCGACCGATCAGATGTCGGGGACGGACTCCAGACACCTGCTCGTGACCGAGGACGAGGAACTGGCCGGCGTGATCACCGAGCACGACGTCGTGACGGCCTCGACCCTGGATCCGGGCGTCGACCGCGAGCACGTCGAGGCCGACGAGCGGGCGACGATCGAAGCGGCGACCGCCACCGCCGAGGGAACCGGGACGGGCGAGGAGTACTCGAATCAGGGGATCTGCGAGCTGTGCGGGACGCTCAGCCACGACCTCTCGTCGTTTAACGGACAGCTGGTCTGTACGGACTGCAAGAACGTCTGAGCGACGGCGTCGCCCCACAACAAAACACATATCCACCACCGAGCGGGAGAGGGGAGCATGGGGATACCGACGCTCTCGGACCTCGCCGTCGACGGACGGACGGTGGGGGTGCGCGTTGACATCAACAGCCCGTTGGACGAGGACGGCCGCCTCGCCGACGACGCCCGGCTGCACGCGCACGTCGGCACGCTGCAGGAACTGCTCGAACGCGGCGGCAAACTCGCCGTCCTGGCGCACCAGGGACGACCCGGCGGCGACGAGTTCGCCACGCTCGAAGACCACGCCGCCCGCCTCGACGAACTGCTGGACTACCCGATCTCGTACTGCGACGGCACCTTCTCGTCCGACGCGAGAGCCGCCGTCGCGGCGCTCGACCCGGGCGAGGCCGTCCTCCTCGAGAACACCCGCTTCTACAGCGAGGAGTACATGGAGTTCCCGCCCGATGAGTGCGCCCAGACCCACCTCGTCGAACGGCTCTCGCCCGTCTTCGACGCCTTCGTCAACGACGCGTTCGCCGCCGCCCACCGCTCGCAACCCTCCATCGTCGGCTTCCCGGGCCGGGTCGACAGCTACGCCGGGCGCGTGATGGAGCGCGAGCTCGAAGTGCTCAACCGGATCGAGGAGACGCCCAGGCCCCGCGTCTACGCGCTCGGCGGCGCGAAGATCGCCGACGCCCTCGAGGTCGCGGAGAGCGTCTTGAAACGAGGACTGGCCGATCAGGTCCTCACGAGTGGTATGACCGGTAACGCCTTCCTGGCGGCCAGCGGCGTCGATATCGGCGAGCCGTCGCTCGAAGCCATCACCGACCGCGACGCGACGGCCGTCGACCAGGCCGCCGCGCTGCTGGAGGAATACGGCGACCGGATCCGCGTCCCCGAGGACGTGGCCGTCGAGCGCGACGGCGAGCGCGTGGAACTCACCGTCGACGAGTTACCGGCCGACGCGCCGGCGCTGGACGTCGGCGCCAACACGCAGGCCGCCTACGCGGACGTGTTCGAGACGGCCGGGACGGCCATCCTGAACGGGCCGCCCGGCGTCTTCGAGGACGAGCAGTTCGCCCAGGGCACGCGCGAGATCTTCGGTGCGGCGACCCGCGCGGAGTACAGCATCGTCGGCGGCGGCGACACGGCCGCCTCGCTCCGGCGACTGGGAATCGAGGGGTTCGATCACGTCAGCACCGGCGGCGGTGCGGCCCTCCGGTTGCTCACCGGCGGGACGCTGCCGGCGGTCGAAGTCCTCCGCGAGTAGTGCGCATCGAACGCCCGGACGTGGATGCGGCCGACGCCCTCGCAGACCTCTGGGTCGACCTGGCCGCGGAACAGCGGGCCGTCGGCTCGCACCTCCGGGCGGACGCGAACCGCGATTCCATCGGCGAGAACGTTCGCCGGGCCATCGTCTCCGACGGCCTCTACGTCGCGGTCGCAGCGGAAGACGACGACTACGAGGCCGAGGCCGGCGATGTCCTCGGGTTCGTCATGTTCAGCGCGAGCGAGGAGTTGCTCGCCACCACGGCGACCCGGGGGACCGTCGAGAACCTCTACGTGCGGCCACCGTACCGCGGTTCGGGGATCGGCAGCGAGTTGCTGGCGGCCGCCGAGGCGGACCTGGCCGAGCGCGGCGTGGACGCGGTGAAACTCGAGGTGCTGGCGGACAACGAGGCCGCACGGCGGTTCTATCGGCGCCACGGGTACGATCCCCACCGGCTGCAACTGGAGAAGCCGGTGGAAAGCGACAATCACTCAAAGGACTAGGCGCAATCGGAGGCTGTGCCAGGGGAGCTTGGGCGGTCCAAGCACCCGACTTGTAATCGGGAGTTCGTGGGTTCAAATCCCACCCCTGGCTTCGACGCGCTCACACTTCGTGAGCGCGGCGAGCCGTCTGGGATTCGAAGGAGAGAAGTCGTGGTTCGAAAATCGCCGAGGCGATTTTCGTCATCACGAAAGAGCGCGAGCGCTCTTTCGAACGACAGTGCGACCGACGGGAGTGACCGTCTTCGCGTTGTTCGAATCCCACCCCGAGCCGAACGTGCTGTACTTGGCATACATTTTCACTAACACGTTCGGTAGCTGTCGCTATGCAGCGACGCACCCTTAAAGTGGTCGCGACCGTAGCGCTGGTGCTACTCGCCGGGTGTACGGGATCCAGCCCCAAAACCGAGACGGGACCGACTGCCGACGGTCAATCACCACAGACCGAAGGCACGGCTGCCGACGACGAAGACCAGAGTCCGATCGTGACCTATCGCAACGAAACTGAAAGTGGTACGCTCTCAATCAGGGCCAATACCACGGCACAGACCTATTCGCTGTCCTATAACGTAACTCAAGCAGTCGATCCGGCGACCGACTCGGCTTCCAAGGTCAGGTTCGCGACGAATTACTCG
The DNA here is from genome assembly GCF_037031225.1 of Halorientalis sp. LT38. Taxonomy (NCBI): domain Archaea; kingdom Methanobacteriati; phylum Methanobacteriota; class Halobacteria; order Halobacteriales; family Haloarculaceae; genus Halorientalis; species Halorientalis halophila. The sequence continues at coordinate 432,574 of NZ_JAYEZN010000001.1, forward strand.
CTCGGCTTCATGTGCGAGTTCTTGAACGAGATCGCGTACAACAACAGTCGGCAGCCAGACCGGGACGAGGGTGACCCCAGTGGCCCGGCAGTAACCAAAGCCGACTGGGAGTTCGAGGGGACCGAGTTACCGCCAAACCTGTTCGAGACCTACGCTGCTCAGTCGGTGACGGTGCGCGTGTACGACACCAATACCGAATTGCTGGGCCGGTGTTCGATCCCTGAGAAGAACGAAATCCAGCATGAAATCCTGATAGAGTGAAGCGGTCAGATCGCATCTTTATCTCTTCGATCTCTGCGGAGTTCTCGGTGCTATCGGCTACCATTCCTTCGGCCCTCTCAAACATGTTCATTATGTCGTTAGTCGTCTCCAAGCCGCCGCGTGGCGACACCCCGCTCGGGATCGAACAGAACTCTATACTTTTGTGTTGATCGTTGCAGTTAGGGACAACCCACTCGTGCCCTCGGTCCGAAGTCGCGAATTATGACTGACCGGTTCCTGGGTTTCCGAACCTTCAGGACCGCTGTTTCGTTCGGTTTCCGGCCACCGACTGGCGGGTAAGTTCGGTCTCGTCGGCGTAGCTGCGGCCGTTGTACTCCCAGGAGTACGAGTCGGTGAGCAGGACGGAGTCGTCGTCCGCGGGGGCCTCGTAGAGCCGGGTGCGGTTCGTGTCACCGTCCTCGTCGACGACGAAGGTGACGCTGGCGGCCTTGTCGGGCGTGAACTCCTCGATGCTGAGAGCGCCGTAGCAGGTGGCGTTGGCGGAGCGGTTGGCGAACTCGCCGATCCGGACCTCGTCGGTCTCGTTCGAGACGACGGCGGTCCCGAAGTTGGTGGTCCCGAGGTCGCTGTCCTGGACGCAGCCGGGGAAGCGGACGTTGAGGTCGAAGTCGTGGAGGGTCCGCTGTTCGGGGTTGTGGACGGACAGCTGGTAGACGGAGTAGTTACCCTCGGAGCTGACGTTGAACCGCTCTTCGAGTTCGGCGTCGGAGACCTCGTTCAGCCGTTCGACGTCGACGGTCGGCTGGGGGTCCTCGACGATGCCGCTCTGGACGTGGAGGTCGTACATCGCGGGCGTGACGGCGGGGCTGAGGCTGGCGAAGACGACGCCGCCGATGAGCCCGCCGATGATCGCCGTCTCGACCTTGTCCGCCAGCTCGAAGGGAAAGCCGTCGCTCCCGAACTGCTCGCAGACCCGGGTCACTGCGCCGCCGCCGAGGGTCCGACGGAACGCACGCGCGAGCGCGACGGTCAGGGGGAGCGCCACCAGGACCGCGAGCACGCTGATACCGACACCCAGTGCCAACCGCAGGATGGCTTCGAACATCTGTCGGATGGCGGTACTCCGGTGGGTGTTATGAACTCCTTTCTTTCGAAAGCTGGCGAGGTTGTTGCGGGTCAGTCGTCGGCTTCGAGCGCCTCGACTGCGAGATCCCCGCGCAGGTACCGGTGGCCGCGACCGGAGAGCCGATAGAGGGCGCGGGACTCGTCCTGATACTCGACCAGGCCGGCTTCCGAGAGGCGGAGCAGGTGCTCGCGAACGGTCTGGCGCTTCCAGTCCGTGTTGACCGCGATGACGCCCGGAGTGAGGACGAGTTCTCGTTCGTCCCCGTTGCGGAGCAGGGCCAGCACGTCGCGGTCGACCTGTGTCATCCACGAGGCCAGGGGCGGCTCCATGGACCAACCGTTATGATTGGGGAGTTATAATTCATTCTCATCCTACAGTCTTTGCGTCCGATACGACTGGGACGATGCCGTGGTGGCAACAATTAAGTGTGTTACCAACAGGGCTGTTGATACAGAGGGATCCGTCGCCGGATGCCGATTCCGGGCGGACCGCGAGCGGGCTCGATGGGCCAGCGGTGAAGTGGTGGGCAGGACGGATGCGTTCGGCCGGTCCGTCGACGCGCTGCGGGATGTGCCGAGTGAGATCACATGACTGAAACAGAACCGACGAACACGGCCGACGTAACGTACGCGGACCTGAGTGCGTTCCAGCGCGACGTGCTGTTCGTCCTGCGACAACTGGAGCGAAGCGAGGAGGACAGCTACGGACTGGCGATCAAACGCCGACTCGAAGCCAGATACGGCGAGGAGGTGAACCACGGTCGACTCTACCCGAACCTCGACGACCTCGTGGAACTGGGACTGGTCGAACGCGGAGAGATCGACAAGCGAACCAATCGGTACACGCTGACCGACGACGGCGAGTCGCTCCTGCGTTCGCACGCGGACACGCTCGACGAATTGCTCGATCGGAAGTAACGCCTCGCGTTCGATCGGTTACGACTCGTTCTCCACCGACGTCCGCTCCCGTCAGTCGTCAGCCGTCCGGCCCCCCGACGGGCAGTCGCGGTCGGGCACCGGTGAATCCGTGTACAGCGAGTAGGTCAGGATTGCGAATCCGATAGCGGTGAACACGCTCTGGAAGCTGGCACCGGTCCGGAGCGGGAGTCCGAACAACTGGTGGAGGACGCCGCCCAGAATCGCGCCGATCGTGACGAGGCCGATCCCGACGGTCAGGGCCCGCAGGGCGGGCGACCCCGTGCGCCGATACGCCCGCAGTGACAACAGCGTGAGGATGCCACCGAACAGCAGCGTCGCTGTCTTCGCGACGGTCAGGAGCGCCGCGTTCGCGTACATGTGCCCCAGTGCGCCGCGAAGTCGCGTATAATTGCTGGGGCGTTTCCACACTTCGAGAACGGGGCTCCGCGAACGAATTCGGGGGTAGAGTTATGACGGGCGAAACCGAATTCGGGAACGAACGCGGATCGAAGTTATCGAAAGCGGTTACGAGGCCAGAAACAGTGATGGATGCGCTGACACGTCGGAGTGTGCTCACGGGAATCGGTGGGACCGCTGTCGTCGGCGGACTCGGAGCGGCGGTCTACGGTGGCTCGACAGCCGGCGGTGAGGAGCGCCCGTCGGCGCTCGTGGCTGGCAGCCTGCTGCGCGTCGCGAAGCAGGTCCCGGGTGCGAGCGTCGAGGCACACGGGAGCGTGGCGGTCCGCCAGCTGATTCGCGACGGGCTCCGGGAACCGGACGCCGTCGCACTGGCGGATCCGCGGCTGTTCGCGGGCCTCGCCCCGGACGTCACCGCCTTCGCGACGAACGCGCTGGTGCTCGCCTACAACCCAGACTCGCCGCACGCGGCCGCGCTACGCGACGACTGGGCGGGGACCGTCCAGCAGTCGGGCGTCGAGATCGGGCGGACCGATCCGGCCGTCGACCCGCTCGGCTACCGGACGGTGATGGCCCTCGTATTGGCGGCCGAGGATGGGTTGCTCTCGGCCGACCGGGCGCTCGCGAACGCGCGGCAGTTCCCGGAGACCGAACTGGGCAACGTCCTCGAACGTGGCGATCTGGACGCCGCCTTCGTCTACCGGAACATGGCGGTCGAACGCGACCTCCCGACCGTCGGGCTCCCGGAGTCGATCGACTTCTCGACGCCGGCGGCGGCCGACAGCTACGCCCGGGCGACGTACGCCCTCGACGACCGCACGGTTCGCGGAAGGCCCATCCAGTACGCGGCGACCGCGCTGACCGACGCTGGCGAGGCGTGGATCGACCGGCTCGTATCGGGCGGGACGCGATTGCGTGAGTCGGGGTTCGCGGTCCCCGAGACGTATCCCCGGGCGATCGAATCGACCGAGTGACCGGTTCTGGCGTCTCGAATTCGACAGGCATAAACCCGCGAGCGGGCCAGGCAGCGACGGATGCGAGGACTGTTGCCGGGCTGGGCGCGGTACGAGCCGTCCCGACCGCTGGTCGACGCTGCCTACGCGGGAGCCCTGCTCGTCGTGACCGGCGGTCTCACCTGGGCGACCGGCGAGGCGTTCGTCTTCCCCAGCCTCGGGCCGACGGCGTACCTCCTCGCGACGGTCCACACGGAGATTCAGACGGCCCGGCGAGTGATCGGTGGGCACCTCATCGGCATCGTCGCCGGATTGGTGGCGTACCACGCGCTCGCGAGCGGCGCCTCCATCGTCCCGGCGTCGCCCGCCTACTCCATCGAACAGCTCCGGCTGGTCGCGAGCGCCGTCCTCTCGGTCACCCTGACGACCGCCGGGATGCGAACGACCGGGACCGAACACGCCCCCGCCTGCGCGACGACGCTGATCGTCTCGCTCGGCCTCCTGTCCACGCTCGTGGAGGCGACCTTCGTCTTCGTATCGGTCTGTCTGCTCTACGCGGTCCACCTCGGTGGGAAACGCGCGCTGGGCGCCGTCGCGGGCTGAACTCGGCGGCGACCTGGCCCCCTCACCACGCGTCGGCCGCGGTGGTGTCCTCCTCGTCGCGCTGGATGAGCGTCCCGCCGTACGGCCGGAAGTCGAGTTCGTAGACGCTCGCGACGTCCTCGAGGGCGTCCTCGCGGCGCGCGATGGTCTCGGTGTCGAACCCGAACTCCTCGACCGCCGCTTCGAGGGTCGCCTCGTCGATTACGTCGGAGGCGAACGCGTCGGCGATGCCGTCCCGGAGCACGTCCGCGTTGCGCCGGTACCGGAGTGCCTCCTCGAAGGCCTCGCGGGTCGACAGCGACGCCTCCTCGCCCCGGAGCGGGACGTCTTCGAGCGTGTCGACCGCGCGCCCGTCGTACTCCCCGGCCTTCTCGAGCACTTCGATCACCTGTTCCGTCGCCGAGAGCGCCTCCCAGGCGTCCCGGGCCGCGGGCGCGACCATCGCATCGACGACCTCCGTCCACGTCGTCGAGCGCTCGGCGTCCTCGAACACCTCGGCGACGAACGCGCCGACGTGTTCGTCCGGGATCGACAGTGCGAGCGATTCGACGGTTCCGGTGTCAGTGTCAGTCATAGGTAGTGGAATCGATCAGTAGCCGGGACCGCCCGGTCCGTCGCCGGGGCGGGGCCTCTTCGAACCCCCGAACCCTTCGCGCGAGGGCGAGGGGCCGGGACCGCTCGGTTGATGATTGCCCCGACCGCCGCCAGGCGCGTCCGGGTGGGACCCCGCGCCGCTGGGTGCGAGTTCCCCGCCAGGCACGTCGGGGCCGCAGTCCGAGACGTCGACCTCCTCCGGATCTTCGCCACGAGCGCGGGCCAGCGCGCGCTTCGCGGCCCGCTGGACGTCGTCGGAGCGATCGCCCAGCCCCTGTTCCTCGAGCGCCTCACGGGCCCGTCCGGTGCCGAGGTCGCCGAGGGAAACGGCGGCTTTCGCACGGACGAAGGCGTCCGGATCGCGGGCGAGCACGGCGGCCAGCAACCGCACAGCCTCGGCGACGTCGCCGGCTCCCTCCGCGTCGCCCCCTTCCAGGTCCTCGCCCGCCTCGTCGACGTAGTCCGGCAGGAACGTCGCCGCGTACTCCCGACTCGGTGAGTGGGGGTCGTTCTTCAGCCGGTCGACCAGCAGGTCCCAGGAGGCGGCCTCGCGCTTGCCCAGGGCGATCACCGCGTTGCGCCGAACCCAGCCGCTGTCGTCCTCGACGGCCGCGCGTAGCGGCCCGGCGACGTCCCCGTCGACACGCGAGAGCGCGACGACCGCTTCAGCGCGGACCCACTCGTCCGCGTCGTCCAGCGCGGTCACGACCGCCGACGCCGAGCCGCCGGCCGCACCCAGCGCCTCGACGGCGAACTGGCGCACGTCCGGATCGTCGTCACCGCGCGCGACTTCGACCAACCGCTCTCGCGTCTCGGGGGCGAGTCCCGCTTCCGACGCGCGATCGACCAGCGCGAGGACCGCGTCCCGGCGGGTTCGCGGATCGTCGACCGAGAGCCGGTCGCGGATTCGCGTTTCGGTGAGTGGATCGGCGTCCTCCTCGGGCGCCCGACCGCGGGCGCTCTCCATCGCGAAGTCGGTCATCCGTCACCTCCGAGCTTCCGGTAGCTGTAGAGCCACGCGAGCACGGTGGCGACCACCAGCATCGCCAGGTAGCTCCCGGCGTGGCCGCCGAGCAGCCCCGCACCGCTGCCGCTGCTCGTCGTCTGGTTGGGGCCCGCGGTCTCCGTCGCGCCCCCGTCGCCGGGGCCCTGGTTCGCGGCGACGAGTTGCGACCCGTCCGCCGAGAGCTTCGTGAACTGCAGCGAGATGGACTTCTTCCCGTTGACCTCGTCGGCGCTGCCGTTCCAGACCCCCCACGCCAGATAGACCGGCGCCGAGCCGTTGAACGCGGCGTCGTACTGCCCGTCGGTGGTCCGCTCGCGGAGGAAGACCACCTGCCAGCCGTCGGCGGTCCGCTGGCCGTTCGCGTAGACGTTCTGGCGCTGGGCGTCGCTCAGCGAGCCGAACCCGCGGGCGTAGTAGTTCTGGCCGTACTCCTCGTAATCCTCACGGGAGAGGATGTTGCCGGCGGCGGTTCCCGGCCGGGTGCGGTTGTCGGGGTGCGGGTAGCTGTACATGTCCCCCGCCCCGTCGGCGGTGTGGTTGGAGTACTGCCAGCTGGCCCGCCAGTACCAGATGTTCACCGGTGTGCCGGTGCCGCCCATCGTCACCGGCGGTTGCTCGCCGGTCCGGAGCATGACCGCCGCGGCGTCGCTGTAGTTCTCCGGGCGGTCCAGTCCGAGGTCCCGGGTCGGGTCCTCCCAGGTCAGCCGGAAGCCGACGTGGGTGTCGTTGGTCGTCGCTTTCACCTCGACCTCGTCGACGCTCCCGCCGCCGAAGGGGACGGCCATGTTCTGTTCGCTCAGCGAGACCGTCCGACCCGGCGCGTCCTGCCAGGCGGCCGCGTCGACGCTCGTCGGGACGCTGTCGACCTGCGCGACGGGCTGGGCACCGCCCGTAAACGCCATCGCGATCCCGGCCTGTGCGGCGACGACGAGTCCGACCGCGAGCACGCCGACCGTCACCGCCACGCCCAGCGCGGCGACTGCAGGTGGGTAGTCGTCCAGTCGGTCGGCGACGCGAGCGGGCCCGGTCAGGATCGCCCGCAACCGGTCTCGACGCGAGCCGCTCATCGCGCGCTCACCCCCGGTGGGGCGGTGAGTTCGCCGTCCACGGCCACGTCGCTCGGCGGATGCGCGGCGAGGTCCGCGGTGACGAGTTTCTCACCGAGATCGGCGGCCGCCAGGTAGACCTCGTCCTCGGTCGTCTCGCGGAGGTCGTGGGCCAGCGACGGCAGGAAGTCGCCGAGGTGGTGCTCCAGCAGGGTGGCCTCGATCCGTTCGAGGTCGCCCGCCCTGTCATCGGCGTCGGCCGCCAGCGACGCGGCGCGCTGGGCAGAGAGCAGTTGCATCAGCTCCAGTTCCAGCGCGAGGTGGTCGTGGCGCTCGGCGAAGTCGGGCGAGCGCTCCAGGTCGAACGCGTCGAGCAGGCCGGCGACCGTCGCGATCCGGCGCTGGGCCAGACTCACGTCGTCGCCGACCGTGTACTCGGCCTCGTAGGGGACGACGGCGTAGGAGCCGTCGCCGCCCGGGATGCCGAACAGGTCGTTGTAACTCGATTCGAGGTCGGCCACGTCCGTTCCTGCGAGCGCGTCGAGGAACTGGGACGCCTCGTCGCGACAGCCGAGCGTCTCGGCGGCTTCCAGCACGCCCTCGGCGGCGTCGGCGGCCGTCAGGTCCGCCACCGTCTCCTCGTCCGGATAGACGAAGACGGCCGCTAGCGCGCCGTAGAGTGCGCTCCGGGCCGCGTGGCGGTCCGGTTCGGGTCCGTCGTCGGGAAAGGTGTCGTCTGTCATTCTGGTCACCCTATGGCTGGTTGGTCCACTGTTCGCCCTCGCGGATCTCGAGGGACTCCTCGATGGGGATGTCGACCACCTTCTCGCCGCTGGGGTCGTACCCCTTCACGTGCGTTTCCTTGACGGTGTAGGTCTCGATGAGCCGGGTCGTCGCGCCGAACAACTGAAGGATGCCCAGCACCTCGTGGCTCGGGTTCCGGACCCGCTGCTGAACGATCTCGATGCTCTCGCGGTAGGTGCTGCCCGGCCAGTCGTTGCGCTTCTCCTCGGTGTTGGGCGTGAACATCTGCGTCAGGAATTCCGGCGGGACGTGATAGGGCGGCATGTAGAACACCTGCGGCTGCGTCCCGAACTGGGGATAGAGCGGCAGCGCGATCTTCTCGTCGGACTTGACGAGGTAGTTGATCGGACTACGTCCGCCCGGCGCGTCCCCGCCCGGTGACGGGGCGTCCGGGCCGCGGTTGATGTTGCCGTGGAGCCGGGTCTTCCCGATACACGAGGAGACACAGCGGGGGACGTTGCCGTCCTCGATCCTCGGGTAACAGCCGATGGGTTTCTCCGTGACGCCCGTCTCCGCGTTGAACATGGGCTTGTGGTACGGACAGGCCTTGACGCAGCGGCGGTAGCCACGACAGCGCTCCTGGTCGATCAGGACGACGCCGTCGTCGCGCTTGTAGACCGCCTGGCGCGGACAGGCCGCGAGACAGGCCGGGTTCTTGCAGTGGTTGCAGAGGCGGGGCAGGTAGAACTGCCAGATGTCGTGGTACTCGCCTTGCTCGACGTCGCTCTCGACGACGTCGTTCTCCGGGTACTCGCCGTGGACGGAGTCGTCGCCCAGCGCCGGGTACTCCCAGTCTTCCTTCTGGGCGATGTAGCCCGCGACCTCCTCGTCGCGGTCGGCGGCCTCGAAGATGGTCTGGCCCGCCTCGAGGTCGTCCAGCAGGCGCATGTCCCAGCCCATCGGATAGCCGCCGTAGGGCTCCGTCTCGACGTTCATCCACCACATGTACTCCTGACCCTTCCCCGAGGTCCAGGTGGACTTGCAGGCGAAGGAGCAGGTGTTGCAGTTGATACAGCGGTTCGTGTTGATGACCATGCCCCAGTGCCAGTCGCGGTCCTCCTCCCGGTGTTCGTAGGGATAGGAGTGCTCGCGGCCGAGCTGGGGGTTGTAGACGTCCGGCATTAGCTATCGCCTCCCTGCAGTGAGCCACCGGTAGACTCGCTTCGCTCGACTACCGAGCCCGGCTTCGCGCTGCTCAGCCGGACACCGATGTAATCCGTCATCGGCGCTCACCCCCTTGGAGTGAGCCGCCGATGTAGTCCTGCATCAGATCGTCTTTGCGCGCGTCGCCCGGGCGCCAGTCGGCCTCCTCGTACTTCTCGACCTCGACGAGGTCGTCGCGGTTCGTGCCGGTCGGCGCCCAGACGGTCTCCTCGTAGCCGTGTTCCAGTTCGGCCCCCTTCCAGACGATGTCGTCCTCGACGTGCTCGGAGATGTTGGGGTCGCCGAACACCGCCTTGTGGACGAGGTCGTCGGTCTCCTGGGCCGGGTCGAGCCAGATGTTCGTGGTGACGTTGTACCCCTTCTCGCTGTCGGGGTTCGCCTCGTCGTCCGGGAAGTGCTGGGGCCACCAGCCGTGCCAGATGGTGAGTTGACCCATGTCGCCCGCCGACCGCGGGCGCATCCGTTCGCTCACCATCGCGCGGACGACCAGGTCGCCCCGGAGCCCGCTGATGCGCACGTAGTCGCCGGTCTCCACGTCGATGTCCGCGGCGTCCTCGGGGTGGATCTCGACGAACGCCTCGCCGAGCGGCGGCGTGTCGTTGGTCTCGCCCTCGCCCTCCGGAAACGAGAAGTCCTCGACCAGGCGTTCGGTCCCGCCCGGATCGGCGCTGGTCGACCCGAAGTCCCTGGCCGACCAGATCAGGTTCCAGTCGGTCATCCCCCACGAGGAGTGGGTCCGGTACTTGGGATGGGGCGTGTTGTAGTAGAACTGGTACTCCTGGTCGTGGTAGATCGGATTCTCCTGATCCTTGGCCGTCTCCCACTTCTCGTTTCGCCCGTAGGGCGTGCCTTCGGGGCTCTCGATGTGGTCCAGGTCGGCCCGACCGAGTTCGAGGAAGCGGTCCTCCTCCTTGTGGAACTCCATCCGGCCGGTCTTGGTGTAGAACGGCCGGTCCTCGTTGATCTGCGACCAGAAGGGAATCCGGGGATAGGTCTTCAGCTGGAGCCGTTCCGGGCCGTCCTCGATGTCCTCGACGTCGATGTCCCGGGTGGTCATGCCCGCGTCGAGGGTCTGCTGGATGTACTCGCGGACGTCCTCGTCGTCGTCGAGGAACTTGTCGAAGTACGACCGGTAGGAGTCGACGTTGCGCTCTTCTGGCGGGAGCTTCTCGTCGAGTTTCTCCGCGACCAGCGCGACGATCTCCCCGTCCTGCTTGGTGTCGTAGATGGGGTCCATGATCCCGTGGTCCATGTGCAGGAAGGGGTTCTCCGGCCCGACGGTGATGTCGGGGTACTCACACTCCAGCCAGGAGTGGACGGGGAGGACGATGTCGGCGTGGCGGGCCGAGTACGTCATGTGCATGTCCGAGACGACGAACAGTTCGTTGCCCGTGTCCGGATGTTTGACGAAGTTCTCGACGACGTGTTGCTGGTGTTTGGTCTGGTTCAGCAGGTTGCAGTTCATCGTCCACAGGACCGCCGGCCGGGACATGGTGTAGGAGTCGGCGTTCTCCGGCATCACCGGCTCGTCGGCGTCGCCCTGCGGAACGAGATCGAGGTCGCCGTCGAAGTCCCCGCGAATCTGGTGGGGATCCAGTTGCTCGCCGCCGAAGAAGGCGAAGGCGTACCCCGGATACATCCCGTGGGCCGCGTGCCCGTCCGGGTTGACGTAGGACGGGTAGCCGTCCAGCAGTTCGATCTTGTACTGGCCGGAGTAGTTGTAGTAGCCGGCGCCGGGTTCGCCGATGTTGCCCAGCATCGACTGGACGAAGAAGATCGTCCGCTGGAGCGAGTCGTTGCTGTGGAACCAGTGGTTGATCCCCTCGCCGGTGAACCACTGGGCTTTCTCCGCGGCCGCCAGGTCCCGGGCGGTCTGCCGGATGCCGTCGGCGGGAATCGTCGTGATCTCCTCGACCGTCTCGGGATCGTAGTTCGCCAGGATGTTCTCCTTCTGTCGGACGAAGTCGGTGTGGACCGGGACCGCGCCGCCCTCGGCGAGGGTGATCTCGGTGTCGACCTCCAGCTGTGGCGTCGCCGGGGTCTCCTCGCCGACTTCCTCCCGCGTGATCGGGACGAGGTCGCCGTTCTGGGAGAGCGCGACGAAGTCACCCCAGTCGTTGGTCTCGTGTTGCTCGTCGAGGGTCTCGGCCGGCGGCGCGTGGTCTTCGAACACCTCGTGTGCGCGCAGGTACTTGCCGTCGTCCTGGCGGATCAGGAGCGGCAGCGTCGTGAACTGCCGCATGAACTCCTCGTCGTACAGCTTTTCGGTGATGATGACGTTCGCGATGCCCAGCGCGAAGGCGGGGTCGCTCCCGGGCCGGATGGGGAGCCAGCGGTCGCACTTCTGGACCGTCGGCGAGTAGTCGGGGTAGACCCCCACCATCTCGCCGCCGCGCTCGCGGGTCTCCTGCAGCCAGTGGTTGTCCGCGAGTTTGTTGTGGATCAGGTTCTTCCCCTGCATGATCGTGAAGTCGGCCTTCCGCCAGGCCGACGCGTCGGCGTCGCTGGTCTGGTAGCCCGTCGTGATGACGTGGCCCGGCGGCAGGTCGGCGTACCAGTCGTACTCCGTCCACTCACAGCCGCCGAAGATAGAGGCCAGCCGGCGCGCCGACCCGTGACGGGTGATCAGCCCGTCGGACTTGATCGCGTTGAAGACGTGGAAGCGCTTGTTGTCCTCCAGGTTCGCCATCTTCTCGGCGATCAGGTCGATCGCCTCGTCCCAGGAGACGCGCTCGAACTCGTCCTCGCCGCGACCCTCGGGATTCGGGTCCTCGGGGTCCCAGCCCTTCCGGACCATCGGGTACTTGATCCGGCTCGGCTCGAACGTCCGCCGGTGGAGGGTCAGCCCCTTCATGCAGCCGCGGGGGTTCCAGTGGCGGCTCACGTCCGCGTTCTCGTAGCCGCCCGGTCCACCAGGACCCGGGCTGCCCTCCTCCTCGTGGTAGATCTGTTCGGCCCGGATCGGCACCCCGTTTTTCATGTAGAAGTTCAGCGCACACGACTGCGTGCAGTTGGGGTGACAGACCGTCCAGTCCACGCTGTCGTACTGGTAGATGTCGTGGTACACCTGCTCCCAGTCACGGTTCGGGTAGGACCTGAGCGGGTTGTCCACGTCGGTCACCGGTTCGACGGTCTGGGTCGCCGACCAGGCGTCGCCCACGAGCGCCCCCACGGTGCCGGTCCCCGCCGCCGCGAGGAACTCACGCCGCGAGAGCGACATTGCTCACCTCCGCTTCCCCGACCGTCCGTTCACGATTCGCTACTGGCATACATCGGAGGATACGCGCGTCTCCACTTGACGTGGCGAGACTGTTCTCAGACGACTGGAACGAACGGGAAAACGTTCGGGACTGGTTTTAAGTGCCTCCACAAATGGTAGTTTAGGTGAGCTTAAAAATTGGACGGATAGCGACGCCTTCTCTCTATTATATACCAGATATCTTACTCAAGGCCGACCCTTGAGTGTGAAATAGTCACGGAGCGGATGAGTTCGGACGTCCGATCCGTGGGGTCCCCGCGTCGGGGATCGGCCCGGCGCGGGGTGAGAGACACCAGCACGTTCCGGCCACGGTGACGGACGGTCGGTGCCCCCGTCCGGTGTGGCCGACGCCGCGTCGTACGTGGTCCGTTCGCGCGGCCCGAACCGACCGAACTGCCCGGCAACCGAAACCGCGTCTGTCTCGGTTGCGTTTCGACGAAGGGTCCGTCCGAGGAAGAGTGTGTGACCAAAACTCCGTGGGGTTTTTTGCGAGTCGCCGCCGGTCGATCGCTCGCCGTGACGACCCGCGCCGTCGGGCCGACCCGAACGTGTCCGGGGACACCACGATACTGTGGGCGACCCTAGTACCCCCATGAGCGACCCCGGGCTCCAGATCTCGATGGCGATCGACGCCCCGGCGGGCTGTCCGGCTGGAGAGGCATCGACGGCGACCGGCACCGCCGTCGAGTCGGTGACCTGGAACGCCGCGACCGACGGCCCCGTGACCGAGGAGTTCACCGCCGACGCCGATCTCGATCGGGACGGCGTCGAGCCCGTCTTCGAGACCGATGGCCGGACCCGCTACCGGTTCGAACGCGACTGGGACGAGGCCTGCGCCTGCGAGATGGTCGAACTCGAGGGCTGCCCCCTCGAAGAGGTCCGCGCCGAGGACGGCCGGCTCCACCTGCGTTTCTACGCGCCCGACGTCGACCGGGTCCGCGAGATCGTGGCCGACCTCCGCGAGCGGTACGGCGGCGTCCGGCTGAAACACCTCAGCCAGTCCGGCGAGGTCGAAGAGCAGAATCTCGTCCTCGTCGACCGGAACCGGCTGACCGACCGCCAGCGGGAGGTACTGGAGACGGCCTACGAGATGGGCTATTTCGAACACCCGCGCGAGTCGAACGCCAGCGACGTGGCCGATACCCTCGACGTCTCGCTGTCGACGTTCACCGAACACCTCGCCATCGCCCAGTCGAAAGTGCTGGACGCGGTCGTCGAAACCGACTGATCGAATCCGACGAGCCGGCTCAGGGTCGCACCGTCCGCAGCGCCCACGTCTCGGGCCCCTGTTTCTCGACCTCGAACGGCTGGAAGGCGAGTTCGGGATCTTCGACCGCCGCCAGTTCGCCGAGGAACTCCCGGACCGGCGTGGGATCGCGGTCGCTCAGGAGGTAGAACGGCTCACCTGGATCGACCGACGCGAACCCTTCCTCGACGGCGTCGTAGCGTTCCTCGGGCGCGAGGCCGCGGAGGTCGACCGCGTCGTCGGGCACCGTCATCCGTCCGACGTCGTCCAGACGATCCCGAACGCTGTCGGCCAGGGCAGCGAACGGGGCCGGCGCATCTCCGGGCGTCGCGGTCGTCTGCGCGTCGTCGGTAAAGGGGAGTTCGGCCAGGACCGGCGCGTCGAGGTCCGCGACGGTCGCCCCGTCGAACAGCGGGTGTTCGTCGCCGCACTCCGGACAGGTGTGGCTGGCCATGTTCAGGACCGTCCCGAGGACGGGGACGCCCTCGTCGGCGAACAGTTCGACGCTCCGGCGGGTGTCGGCCACGCTCGCCTGGAAGGGGGTCGTCACGAACAGGACGCCGTCGACGGGCGTCTCCTGGAGCACCGAGAGCACCACGTCGCCCGTCCCCGGCGGCAGATCGAGGACCAGCACGTCCCGGTCGCTCCAGGCCGTGTTCTCGGCCAGGTCGGTCAGGGCGTCGTGGGCCACCGACCCGCGCCAGGCCAGCGGCTGGCTGTCGTTCATCAGGCCGGTGCTCATCACCTCCAGTCCGTCCCGCTCTACGGGCATCGGGCGGTCGTCCTCGTCGGCCCTGACTGGACCGTCCACGTCCAGCAGGGTCGGGACGTTCGGCCCGTAGAGGTCGGCGTCGAAGAGCCCCACGTCCCGATCGGCCGCCAGTGCGCAGGCCAACTGGACCGCAACTGTCGACTTCCCGACGCCACCTTTCGCGCTGGCCACCGCAATCACGAGGTCCACGTCGGCGAAGGCCTCGGTATCACCGTCCGCACCGGCTTCGCCGTGTTCTAATCCGCCCTCGTGGCCGTGGTGGTGGGTGTGGGGCTCCGGCGTCACTCGCTCGACTCGGACCTCGTCGACGCCGTCGATGCCGCCGACGGCGCTGACGACGGCGTCGGCGACCCCCTGTCCCATCGAGGGGTCGACCGCCGTCGTATCCAGTTCGACCGTCACCCCGCCCGACTCGACGGTGACGTCGTGGACCAGTCCGACCTCGTACACGTCGGCCCCGAGCGACGGATTCCGGACCTGCTGTAACGCCGACTCGACGGCCGATTCCAGTTCGTTCGTCGTGGACATGCTGGTGTCTCCGACGCGAAGTCGCGTCTACGTCCCTGTCGGCGGCCCGTGCCGGTAGCTTCCCGCCCAAAGGATCGCGGGCTTTGAAGTCCGGCCGGGGATCGACGAACGGTCGACGGTGACGGTGTGGCCGGGTGCCCGGGGTAACCAGTCCCGAAGTATTGTGGTCGTCGTTTTAGCCGGCCAGTCACCCAACCCCGGTGTGATGACCGACTTCGAGTTCGAGTGTCCACACTGTGGCGAGCGGTTCGTCGTCGACGACGGCGCCCTCGAACTGCTCATCGCCGACGGGTGCGTCGCGTGCGGCGATCAGGTGACGCGGGAAGCCGTCGTCGAGGCGGCGAAACAGGCGTGACACGCGATCACCTCCGGGCGGCCAACCGGGCGCTGCTCGACGCCATCGAGACGCCGCCCGAGACCGGCATGGAGGGTGAACTTGACCGACTGGCCGAGCGACTGTGGTATCTGGCGGCGGAGAAGGAGCGACCGCCCGACCAGGGCCGGCTGGAGCGACTCCAGTACCGGCTCACCGTTCTCCGCGAGCGGGTCCACGGGCGGCGGAAGCGGCTCGTCACGCGGGCCGTCGAACACGTCTGCGCCTGTCGCGAGAAGGAAAAGACCGTGGTCTGAGCGGGCACTCGCCGTGTGGCCGTTCAGTTCGCGTCGCCGCGCAGTTCGAACTTCTGGACCTTGCCCGTGGTCGTCCGGGGTAGTTCCTCGACGAACTCGACTTCGCGGGGGTGTTTGTACTCGGCCAGGTACTCGAGGCAGTACTGCTTGATCTCCTCGGGCGTCACGTCGGCGTCGGGTTTGGGAACGACGAAGGCCTTCACCGTCTCGCCCCGGCGTTCGTCCGGGATCCCGACGACGGCGGCGTCGGCGACGGCCTCGTGCTCGAAGAGCAACTCCTCGATCTCGCGCGGGTAGACGTTGTACCCGCCGGTGACGATCATGTGTTTCTCGCGGTCGATGACGTAGAAGAAGTTCTCCTCGTCCCAATAGCCGAGGTCCTCGGTGTGGAACCAGGTCTTCCCGTCGACCTCGGTGAAGGCCTCCTCGTTGGCCCCGGGGCGACCGTGGTACCCCTTCATCACGTTGGGGCCGGAGACGACGACCTCGCCGACGATCTCGTCCAGGTCGTACTCGTCCTCCTCGATGGGCCCCGACTCGACGCGGGGCATCTCCTCGAAGTCCCCGTTCACGATCTTCGCGTCGACGCCGGGGATGGGCTGGCCGATCGAGCCCTTCCGGCGTGCGCCCGGCCGGTTGGCGTGGGTGATGGGGCTGGTCTCGGTGAGGCCGTACCCCTCGTTGAGCGGGACGCCGTAGATCTCCTCGAAGCGGTCGATGACCTCGATCGGGCAGCTACTGCCGCCGGAGTTGACGAAGCGGAGGCTCGAGAGGTCGTAGTCGCCGGCGTTGGGCTGGTTGATGACGTCGTTGTACATCGCCGGGACGCCGTGCATGATCGTCAGCCGCTCGTCCTCGATGAGCGAAAGCGCCTCCTGGGCGTCCCACTCCGGCAGCGGGTAGTACGTCGACCCGTTGTAGAGCCCGGCGTTCATCACGACGGTCATGCCGTAGATGTGGAACAGCGGCAGGACGCCGAGCAGTTTGTCTTCGGGTCCCATCTTCTCTTCCATGATGTCGTCGGCGTGGCGGCTCATCCACCCGAGGTTCCTGTGGGTCAGGAGCACGCCCTTCGGCGTACCGGTGGTGCCACTGGTGTAGGGCTGGGCGGCCACGTCGTCGTCGGCGCGCTCGACGGTCTCCATCGGCTCGTCGGCGAGGAAGGCGTCGAATTCGGTCGCGCCGTCGGCGTCACCGCCGACGCTGACGATCTGCTCGACGTCGGTGTCGTCCTGCACTTCGCGGACGAAGGGAACGAGGTCCGCGAGCGCGATCACGGCGGTGGCCTCGCTGTCTTCCAGCATGTGACTGATCTCGCGTGCCTTGTACTGGGGGTTCATCGGTACGACGGCCCCGCCGGCCCGGAGGACGCCGTAGTAGGAGGTCACGAACTGCGGGAGGTTGGGCAGGTAGACCCCCACGCGGTCGCCCGGTTCGACGCCGGCGTCGGCGAGCGCCGCCGCGAGCTGGCCGGTGCGGTGCCAGAACGCCTCGTAGGGGACCTCCGTTTCCCGGAAGGAGATGGCAGGTTGCTCCGGGTACGCTGCGACCGTCTCGGCCACGTCTGTGACGAGGTTCGTCATCACTCACAAGCAACGACTGACGGAAGTAAAATAGTTGTCTTCTGTTCGACCAACGTTTCCGGAACGTCGGCCGGTCGCTTACATCGGTTCGAGGAAGTCCGAAAGAGCTAACAGCGGAAGCAGTGGGTCCGTTACCCGCCCAGGTACGACTCGCGGATGTAGTCGTCGTCCCGGAGTTCGTCGGGCGAGCCCTCGCGGACGATCTCGCCGTTTTCCAGCAGGTGAATGCGGTCGGCGTGGTTCATCGCGAAGGTGACGTTCTGCTCACAGAGCAGGATCGTCACGCCCTCCTCCTGGATGCGGTCGATGCCCTCGCTGATGTCTTCGAGGATCACCGGTGCGAGTCCCAGCGTCGGTTCGTCCAGCACGAGCACGTCCGGGTCGCTCATCAGCGCCCGCCCGATCGCGAGCATCTGCTGCTCCCCGCCGCTCATCGTCTGGGCGTGCTGGTCTTTGCGTTCCTCGAGGGTCGGGAACAGATCGTAGACGAACGCCAGTCGCTCGTCGTAGTCGCCCCGGACGTACGTGCCCAGGTCGAGATTGTCCTCGACGGACATGAACCCGAAGAGGTCGCGCGACTCGGTGCAGTGGATCAGGCCGTCTTCGACCAGCGACTCGGGGGTCCGGTTCGCGACGGACTGGCCGCGGTACTCGACGGTCCCGTCGTAGTCGATGAACCCGGTGACCGTGTTCGCGAGCGTCGACTTCCCGGCACCGTTCGGGCCGATGACGGAGACGATCTCGCCCTCGCCGACCGTCAGATCGACGCTCCGGAGGGCCTGGACCTTGCCGTAGGAGACGTTCAGTCCGGAGATCGAGAGGACGTCCTCGCCCGAGGTCTCGGTCGTGTCAGACACGGTAGCTTCGGAACTCACAGGTCACCACCTCCGAGATACGCCTCCTGGACTTTCGGATTCTCCTTGATGGCCTCGGGTTCGCCCGCGGCGATCATCGATCCGAACTGGATGACGATGGCGCGGTCGATCAGCGAGAGGAGCCCCCGCATGTTGTGGTCGACCACGACGAGCGTCAGCCCCTCGTCGCGGAGTTCGAGCAGGAGGTCCGAGACGCTCTCGACTTCGGGGCCGGAGAGGCCCGCGAACGGTTCGTCGACCAGCAGGAGCTCGGGATCGGTCGCCAGCGCGCGCCCGAGTTCCAGCCGGAGCAACCCCGCGTGGGGCAACTCGTCCGGGAGCATGTCCTTCCGGTCGCCGAGGCCGACGCGCTCGCAGATCCGGGCCGCCTTTCGCTTGGTCTCGCCACTCAGTCCCTGCATGGAGAACATCTTGTTCGGCGTCAGCGCCAGCGAGACGTTCTGGAGAACCGTCCGATCCTCCAGGGGTCGGAACTCCTGGAAGGTGCGAGCCAGCCCCTTCTCGACCATGACGTGCGAGGCGCTGCCGGTGACGTCCTCTCCCTTGTAGTAGACCGTGCCCGAGGTCGGCGGGAAGCGGCCGGTGACGCAGTTGAACGTCGTGGACTTCCCGGCGCCGTTCGGGCCGATGAACCCGAGGATCTCCTGCTCCTCCACGGCGAAGGAGAGGTCGTCGACGGCGGTGAGGCCGCCGAACTTCTTCACGATGTGGTCGAGCACGAGGATCCCGTCGTCGGGACCCAGGTCCGTTCGATCGTCCGGTACCGCGCCGTCGTCCGCGTGTTGGCCTGTCTCAGCGCTCATCGTCGTCACCTCCGAACATGGCCCGGAGATCGTCCGTGTAGTTCTCGTAGACCTGCTCGAGCGGCGTGTTCGCCTCGCTCTCCGCCCCGCCGTCGGTGGCGACCTCCGGACCGCCGCCCTCGCCGCCGAAGACGCGTTCCTTGAACATCCCCGTGAGCCCGAAGGCCCAGCGGATGAGACCGCCCGGGAACGCGAACAGCAGGATCAGCGTGATGATCGCGAAGACGAGGAAGTCCATCTCGGAGATTGGCGTGTCGAGCAGCGGCACGACCAGGTCGACGTTGAGCAACTGGTTCTGCAGCAGGATCAACAGGACGCCGCCGATGGCCGCGCCCACGATGGTCCCCATGCCGCCGAGGATGGCGGCGATGATGACTTCGACGTTGACGGTGATCGCGAGCAGCGTCGACGGACTGGCGTTCCCGCTCGGCGTGTGGACGATCATCGCGCCGGCGAGGCCACCGACGGCCGCGCTCAGCACGAACGCCATGATCTTGAACTTCGCCGGGTTGAGGCCCGACGCCGAGACGGTGTCCTCGTCCTCGCGGATCGCCGTGAACACCGCGCCCGCGTCCGAGCGCGTGATCGTCCACAGCAGCGCGAGGACGAACACGAACAGCGCGAGGGCGATGTAGTAGAACATGTACTCGTCGCCGAACGTGGACAGACCGAGCAACGCGTCCACTTTCGCCGGCGAGATGCCCTGTTCCCCGTTGAAGATGTCGCTCCTGTAGATGAACAGCTGGACGAGGATCAGGGGCGCCACGAGGGTCACGAGCGAGAGGTACGGCCCCCGGAGCCGCAGCGCCGGGACGCCGATGATGATTCCGGCCACGGCGGCCAGCAGGACGCCGACCGGGATCGACAGCACGGGATCGAGCCCGTACCCGGCGTTCAACAGCGCCGACGTGTAGCCGCCGACGCCGAAGAAGAGGCCGTGACCGAAGCTGATCTGCCCGGTGTACCCGGAGACGACGTCCCAGCTCATCGCGTAGACGCCGAAGAAGTACGCGCCCGCGAAGGTCAGCGCCATCGTCGGTTCGAGCACCGCCGGGAGCCCGGCGAGCAGGACGAGTCCGACCAGTCCGGCCCGGTGCCGGTTGGACATCGTACGCGGGTCGAGTCGCCCGAGAATCTGCCGTCGTCGACTGGTGTTTTTGTCACTCATGATATCACTCCGCGAGCTCCCGGCCGTAGAGGCCTTCGGGCTTCACGAGCAGGACGAGCACGAGCACGACCAGCGGGGCGATCCCGGTCAGGTCGGAGCTGACGAACTCGACCACACCGACCTCGAGGAAGCCGATCAGGTAGGCCCCGAGGACGCTGCCCCGGATGGACCCGATCCCGCCGAGGACGACGATCGAGAACGATAGCACCAGCGGGTTCCGCCCGAGGTGGTAGTTCGCCGTCAGCTGTGACCCGAGCGCCATCCCCGCGACGCCCGCGAGCGCCCCGGCGATGATCCAGGTCGTGAGGTTGATCCGGCTGCTCTTGATGCCCATCAGCGACGCCCCCTTGGCGGACATGCTCGTCGCCAGGATGGCCTTGCCCTGCTTCGTGTAATTGATGAACAGGAACAGGGTGATGATGAGCGCCCACGAGAGGACGAAAATCGCCGCTTGGTTCGCCTGGACGTTGGTCGCGCCCAGCGAGAAGTTCCCGGAGAAGAACTGCGGGACTGCGACGGGTTGTGCGCCGAAGGTCTTGAGCACCACTTGCTCGATGGCCACCGACACAACCAGCGTCAGAATCATCACCATGATCGGTTCGTGCTCGAACCGCCTGATGATGGTCAGGTACATCACCGCGCCGAACACTGCGGGGATTACGACCGCCGCGGCGACGGCACCGGGAATGCCCAGGCCCTGCGTCGCGGCGAAGTAGGCCCCGTAAGCACCGAGGACGATGCTGGCTCCGTGTGCGAGGTTCAGTACGCCACCGACTCCGAAGATGAGGGTGAAGCCGATGGCGACCAGTGCGTACAGTCCACTCCGTATCGTCGACTGAATGACGTACTGTAGGATCGTCTCTATCATAGTTTGAAAGAAAGTCTCCGCGCTCAGATCCAGGGCGGCGTCTGGTAGTCGGCGGTCGCCAGATTATCGGGGAAGATGACCTCCTGCGTCCCGCCTGCCTGCGGGTTCTGCGGGTCCTCGGGCTGCCACTGCATGAAGACCGGCCAGACCTTGTCCTCGGCGTAGACGACGTCGTGCGTGTAGTCGCTGTCCTGTCCGTAGTACTCGATCGTTCCGGCGGTGCCGGTGTAGGAACTCTCTTCGAGGCCGGTGACGACCGGGTCCGCGCCGAGGTCGCCCTGCTCCTCGACGACGGTCGCGAACTGGTTCACCGCGTCGTAGGCGATGTAACCGGTGTAGACCGGATAGCTGTCGTACTCAGCCATGAAGTTCTCCGCGAACGGGACGGTCGCGTCGCCCCGGTCGACCTCGTCGGGCGTCGTCACCTCGGACTGGGGCGTCGCGGAGTTCTGGGTCACGCCGTACGCGCTGGCCCCCTTGACCAGGTCGTAGTAGGCGGGGAGCTGCATCGGGACGTGGATTCCGCCGAACTCGAAGGGCCGCTGCTGCTGGGCCCACTGGGTGATCGCAGCCGACCCGGTGTGGGCCATCGCGACGAACGCGGCGTCCGCGCCGGAGTCCTCCACGTCGTTGTAGACCGGGTTGAAGTCGCTCGTCCCGGAGGAGTACCGCCGGTTCATGACGACGTCTACGCCGGTGTCTTCGAGCCGCTCGTTCAGGACCGCCGAGACCGGCTCGGTCCAGGTGAAGTCCTCGACCAGCACGGCGACCGTTTCCCAGCCCAGGTCGCTGGCCTTCGCGTCCATGAAGTCGACCAGGTTCACGCCCAGGTGGTGGGCGTTGATCGGGCCGGTCCGGAAGTGGTACTTGTACTGCTCGTAGTTCTCGTTGACCTGCGCACTGGCGTCGGGGGTCGCCGCCCCGGCGGTCATGTGCGGCGTCTGTGCCTCCGCGATGTCCTCGAGGATGGCTAGCAGGACCTCGCTCGTGAACACGCCCGTGGTCAGGTCGACGTCTTCCTCCCTGATGAACTCCCCGTAGCGTTCGCGGCCGGTCTGGGGGTCCTCGGCCGTGTCTTTGACCATGACGTTGAGTTCGGTCCCGTCGAGACCGCCGTCGTCGTTGATCTGCTTGGCCGCCAGTTTCGCTCCGTTCGCGATCGAGCCGCCGATCGGGTCCTCCGAGGGGTGCGGTGCGAGGACGCCGATCCTGATCTCGTCGCGGTCCGCGAGCGGAACCGCCGCCTCCTCACCGCCACCGCCGAGACAGCCGGCCAGGCCCGTCGCGGCCGCACCGATCCCCGCTGCCTTGATAAATGGACGACGGCCGAACCGCCGTTTATTTCCAACGTTTTCCGACTTCCCGTTCTTATTTCCGTTGCTACTAGACGACCAGTCCCTGTTACCATCGTTAACCATGGTGTCTGTCTGCACGTTGTAACCGAGGTTAATAAATGTTCATGGCGTTCTATCGAAATCGATTATCGGGCGGGATAGGGTTTAAAAAGCGACGTATCAACGGCACTTGAAGTACCCCCAAAATTGGGGGGGTCGGCCCGAAACTATCGGGCCAGCGCGCGTCGCGCGACAGACCACCCTCGACCCGAACCGGCCACCACTACCGCCGGCTGGATTGTGGTAGGTGTTACCGTCCCTCGAACTCCGGTTCGCGGCTCTCCATGAACGCCGTCGCGCCCTCCTCGTGGTCGTGGGTCTCGAACACCTGCGCCTGCCCGGCGGCCTCGTTGGCCATCGCCTGGTCGAGGTCGCTGTTGAGCCCCTGGCGGATGAGCCGTTTCGAGGTCTTCAGCGCGACGGTCGGGCCGGTGGCGATCCGGTCGACGTACTCGGTGGCCCGCTCCTCGAACTCGTCGTCGGGGTAGACCTGCGTGAACAGGCCCTCGTCGTGGGCGTCCTCGGCGTCGAGCATCTCACCGGTCAGGACGAGTTCCTGGGCCTTGTTCTGGCCGACGATCCGGGGGAGGAAGTAGGAGGTCCCGGTGTCGACCGCGAGACCGACCTGGCGGAACCCGAAGCTGATCCGACTCCGCTCGCTCGCGATCTGGACGTCGCAGGCGATCGCCAGGTTCGCGCCGGCGCCGAAGGCGGCGCCGTCGATCTTCGCGATCACCGGCAGTTCGAACTCGTGGACGCGTTGCAGCGCCGTCGAGGTCCGGTTGATACTCTGCACTTTCTCGTGGGGCGCGACCTCGCCCTGGAGCCCCTCGAGCATCGAGTTGATGTCACCGCCGGCGCAGAACGCACCGCCCGCCCCCTCGAGGACGACGCAGCGGACCGACTCGTCGCCCTCGATCTCGTCGAGCGCGTCGACGATCCCGTCCTTGATGGGACTCGTCAGCGCGTTCCGGGAGTCCGGTTCGTTGAGGGTTATCGTGGCGATGCCGTCGTCGACCGATAGAAGGACTGATTCGTCCGCCATGCTACGACACACGTCGGGCCACCCGTTCAAAAATATTCCCCATCCGCTACCACTGCTTTTCGAATGGCCGTTGAGATTTACAATGTAATTCGCGAGCGGGGCCGAACCGGGGCGCAGCGAGCGGTTCTCGTCAACGGCTCGTCCAGCCGCCGTCGACGGAGAGCACCGACCCGGTGACGTAGGAGGCGGCGTCGCTGGCGAGGAACACGGCCGGGCCGGCGATCTCCTCGGGTTCGGCGAACCGGGAGAGCGGGGTCCGGTCCAGTAGCGACTGGCGGAGTCCCTCGTTCTCCATGGCTTCCTCGGTGAGGTCGGTCGCGACGTAGCCGGGTGCGATGGCGTTCACCCGGACGTCGGGAGCCCAGTCGATGGCCATGCTCTTGGTCAGCCCGACCAGCCCGTGCTTCGAGGCGACGTAGGGGTGCTGTCGCGGCAGGCCCACCAGCCCGCCGACGCTGGCGACGTTGATCAGACTCCCGCCATCGGAGAGATGTGGCGCGCTCGCCTGCGCGCACGCGAAGGCGCCCCGGAGGTTCACGTCCACCGTGAAGTCGAAGCCCTCCTCGACCGCCACGTCCTCGGGCCGTCCAAGCGCGGCCTCGGAGTTGACGCCCGCGTTGTTGACGACCACGTCGACGCCGCCGAAGGCCTCGACGGCCTCGTCGATCAGCGCCGACACGCTGTCGGTGTCGGTCACGTCGACCGTCGCCGGATGCGCTTCGCCGCCGGCCTCCCTGATGGTCTCGGCGACGGCTTCGACGTCAGCAGCCGTCCGAGAGGCCGGGACCACCGCCGCACCGGCCCCGGCCAGGCCCTCGGCGATCGCCCGTCCGATGCCGCGGCTCCCGCCAGTGACGACCGCGACGCGCCCAGAGAGGTCGAATTCGTCCTGCATACCCTGGCGTTGCCACACCGGCCGAATAAGCGTTTGCGTCACGAATCCCGCGGCGTGGACGGCCCTCGAAGCCCGTCTCGGCAAAGCGCCGCGGCCCAGTCGTCCGAAACCGACTCGTATCACGATTCGAGCACATACTCGAAGAACAACGCTTATTCACGTGATAGGGGACGTACGACGCGATGCCCTCGAACACGAACCGCCGACGGTTCATCCAGCTCGCCGGCGCGGCAGCGGCCCTCTCGGTCGCCGGCTGTAACGCCCTCGAGTCGGACGGGACGCCGACGGACGGCGAGGACACGACGGACGACGGCTCGACGTCCGGCAGCAACACCGTGACGCTGCAGGTGCAACTCGGCCAGGAGGCACAACTTCAGCTCCAGCAGCAACAGCGCCAGCTCCAGTCACAGATCCAGAGCGGGGAACTGAGTCGGGCGGAAGCACAGAGCGAACTCCAGGACCTGGCGGCCGAGCAGTACGGCCAGGTCATCGACTCCTTCGAATCGAAGATCGAAGGCGAGGACGTCACCGTCGAGGACTCCCTGCCCGCGTTCGGGGTGCTCCTCGTCTCGGGCGACGCCGACGCCGTGCTCGACACGCTCGAACTCGAGGAAGTCGGGTCGATCCGAGCCGAAAGCGAGTTCGAGTCCCTGCAGAGCCGGGCCGAGCAGACCGACGGACAGACCCCCGCACCCACGGCGGAGCCCGACGGGACCGCGACGACCGAACCCACCGGGACGGCGGATGACGAAGTCCAGACAGAGACGTCCACCGACACGGCCACCGAGTAACCACGCACGCCGTTGCCTCACTGGTTTGGCGGGGCCTTTTCGAGGCCGGCCGTCCTTGCGGACCTATGCGCATCCACTGGCACCGGCGGGACCTGCGCGGGGCCGACAATCGCGGGCTCCGCGCCGCCGCCGCGGCCGCTGCCGAGGACGAGACCGGCGGCGTTCGCCCGGTGTTCGTCTTCGATCCCGACGTGCTGACCCACGCCGGACCGCCGCGGGTCGCGTTCATGCTCGACGCCCTGTCCTCTCTCAGGACGTGGTACCGCGAGCGCGGGAGCGACCTGCTCGTCCGCCACGGTGATCCCCGGGAGGTGATTCCGGCCCTGGCCGACGAGTTCGACGCCGACGGCGTGATCTGGAACGCCGACTACTCCGGGCTGTCGGCCGAACGGGACGCCGCAGTCCGGCGGGCCCTCGCCGACGACGGCGTCGCCCGGCAGTCCGTTCACGACGCCGTGTTCCACGAACCCGGGTCGATCACGACCAACGACGGGGACCCCTACAAGGTGTTCACCTACTTCTCGAAGAAGTGGCACGATCGGCCGAAGTCCGAGCCCTACGAGGCCCCGCAGGCAGCGGAACTGGTCGAATTCCGCGACGACGAACCGCTCCCGTCGCTGGCGGATCTGGGGTTCGACCCGCCGGAGGCCGACGTGCCGCCAGCGAGTCCGGAAGCCGCGCGGGACCGCCTCACGGAGTTCTGCGACGAGGACGTCTACCGCTACGGCGAGCGTCGGGACTACCCCGCCGACGAGTGTACGTCCCGGCTCTCTGCCCACCTCAAGTGGGGCACCATCGGGATCCGGGAGGTCTACGAGGAGACAGAGGCGGCGAAGTTCGCCGTCCAGGACGGGAGCCCGGAGGCCGAATCGGTCCGGGAGTTCCAGGATCAACTGGCCTGGCGGGAGTTCTACACGCAGGTGCTGTTCTACAATCCCGGGGCGGTGACCGAGAACTACAAATCCTACGAGCGACCGATCGAGTGGCGTGACGATCCGGAGGCCCTGCAGGCCTGGAAGGACGGCGAGACGGGGTATCCCATCGTCGACGCCGGGATGCGCCAGCTCCGGGAAGAGGCGTACATGCACAATCGCGTCCGGATGCTCGTCGCCGCCTTCCTGACGAAGGACCTCCTGCTCGACTGGCGCGAGGGGTACGCCTGGTTCCGGGAGAAACTGGTCGACCACGACACGGGAAACGACAACGGCGGCTGGCAGTGGGCGGCCTCCACGGGGACCGACGCCCAGCCGTACTTCCGGATCTTCAACCCGACGACGCAGGGGGAACGCTACGATCCAGAGGCCGAGTACATCCAGCATTACGTCCCCGAACTCCGGGACGTCGACCCAGCCGTGATCCACGACTGGCCGGACCTCTCGCCCGCCGAGCGCGAGCGAGCGGCCCCGGCGTACCCCGACCCCATCGTCGACCACGGCGAGCGACGCGAACGGGCCATCGAGATGTTCGAGCGAGCGCGCGGCGACGCCTAGCCACTCGGGGCGTCAGCCGCTGCGCAACTCTGTGCGACGAGGACGGCGCCACCTAGCCACAAACGGTTACGAAAACTCGGGTTCTTGCACGATACCCACCGCCTTCTAAACCTTTAACAGGAGCCCAGCCGACTACCGAACTGGAGGAGATTACTATGCCCGAGAGATCTAACCCCGAACTGCCACCGCTACCGTACGACTACGACGCGCTCGAGCCCTCGATCAGCGAGCAGGTGCTCGAATGGCATCACGACACCCACCACCAGGGCTACGTGAACGGCCTCGAGAGCGCCGAGGAGACCCTCGCCGAGAACCGCGAGAGCGGTGACTTCGGCAGCTCCGGCGGTGCCATCCGCAACGTCACCCACAACGGCTGTGGCCACTATCTCCACACGCTGTTCTGGGAGAACATGGACGAAAACGGCGGCGGCGAGCCGTCCGGCGACCTCGCCGACCGAATCGAAGAAGACTTCGGCTCCTACGAGGGCTGGAAGGGCGAGTTCGAGGCCGCTGCCGGCGCCGCCGGTGGCTGGGCCCTGCTGGTCTACGACCCGGTCGCCGACCAGTTGCGCAACCTCGTCGTCGACAAGCACGACCAGGGTGCGCTCTGGGGGAGCCATCCGATCCTGGCGCTGGACGTCTGGGAGCACTCCTACTACTACGACTACGGTCCCGACCGCGGCAGCTTCATCGACGGCTTCTTCGACGTCGTCGACTGGGACAACGTCGCACAGCAGTACGAGAAGGCCATCTCGCAGTAGCGCCGTAGTCGAAACCGACTCGTTTTTTCACCGACCGTCGCGCCCCCGAGCGGCCGCGCTGCCGTGTAAAGGAGGGACGGCGACGACCACGCCGTGCGTCGCCACTGTATCGGATCGAGCCCGAAAAAGCGGTTCCCGAGTGCGAGGTCAGAACAGACCCGGGAAGAGAACGTAGCTGAACAGCATGGTCAGGATGCCGACCATGAACGCGTAGTAGGCCAACGGGATGAGGTTCAGCCGCATCACCCGGCCCTCCTGGCCGACGAGGCCGACCGTCGCCACGGCGGCGACGACGTTGTGGACGGCCACGAGGTTCCCGATGGCGCCACCGACGGCCTGTGCGCCGACGATGATCTGGGTCGGGAGGCCCAGTTGCTGAGCGGCCTCGAACTGGAAGCCGCTGAAGGTGATGTTCGAGACGGTGTTCGAGCCAGCCATCGCGGCACCGAGCGCGCCGATGAGCGACGCGACGAACGGGTAGGCCGGGCCGAGCAGGTCGGCCGTGGCCGTCGCGAGCACGACGATCATGCTCCCCGCCTCGGGTGCGCCGGGTGAGAGCCCGGAGTTGAGCATGACCTGCACCATCGCGATGACGAAGACCAGTGCGATAAAGGGCGCGACGATCTTCCGGAAGGTCTCGGCCCAAGCGGCCTTGACCTGATTCCCGGACATCCCGAAGATGGGGATGGCGAGGATGGCGCTGATCATCAGCCAGAAGCCGGGCACACTCACCCAGCCGATGGTGTTGCCGAGCGACGTGCCGAGGATCTCCTGCCAGCCGACGACGATGCCCAGGGTCACGTTGCCCAGATCCACGCCGAAGGCCGGGTTCGAGATCGCGCTACTGATCTGCGGGATCGCGCGCGTGACGACCAGCAGTACGACGAGCAGGACGTACGGCGACCACGCTTTCAGCAGCGACATCTCGGATCGGGCGCTCCTGCCGCCGTCGGTGACGGCCGAGTTGCCGGAGACGCCGCGCTGCCCGGGTTCGATGGTCCCGACCCAGTGGTCGGGCCACTCCTCGCGTGGCGGGAAGTCCCACTCCGAATCCGGGACCAGGTAGCCCATGCGGAGGGCGGTGACGGTGATCGCGCCGCCGACCATCGAACCGATGAGACTCGGGAACTCGGCGGTGATGAACCAGGCCGAGAGCCAGTAGGGCACTGCGAAGGCGATCCCCGCGAACAGACAGAGGGGCGCGACTTCCCAGGCCGGTTTCAGCGAGCGGTCCTCACCGCCGAAGAAGTAGACGACCATCCCGACGGCGAACAGCGGCATCACGAAGCCGACCAGGGAGTGGTAGGTCGCCGCCCACGCCGCGACCTGGTTGGAGTACTCGGTCACCGTGTAGCCGCCGGCCCCGATGGCCTCGCCGAAGCCCGCGGAGGAGAGCGGGTCCCGGATCCCGACGACGATCGGCGTCCCGACCGCGCCGTAGGTGACGGCGATGATGTGCCCGATGATGGCGGCCACGACCGCGGCCAGGGCCGGGAAGCCGAGGCCGAGCATCAGCGGTGCGACGACGGCCGCGGGCGTCCCGAACCCGGCCGCACCCTCGATGAACGTCGCGAGGAAGAAGCCGATCAGGACGATCTGGACGCGGCGGTCGTCGCTCACCGTCGCGAACCCCCGGTTGATGCGTTCGAACGCGCCCGCCTCCATCAGCGTGTACAGGAGCAAGAGCGCGCCGAAGACGATCCAGAGGATCTCGATCGCAGTCATGGCGCCGACGATCGACGCCGCCGCCAGCCAGTCCGGCGGCATGTTCCAGACGAAGAAGCCGACGATCAACGCTGATATCCAGGCGATCGGCATCGCTCGCGTCGCCGGCCAGAGGAACCCGACCAGCAACACGCCGGCGATCACCAGCGGAAGTGCCGCGATCAGCGTCTCTACGGTGGTTACCATGCGCTACCACCTCGTCGTCTCGGCGGTTCGTCCGTCCCGAAACCCGTGTGTAGGTGTGACAGTCCCATAGCCCACCAAACCCATGAAACCTATCGAATATAAAGTATGGTGATCATATTATATACGATTCAACGAACCGACGGTTTCGGCGGGAATGCGGCCCCATCGGCGGCTGTCGAAATCACGGCGAAGGTTTGTCACCAGCCATACTATTTATTTTCTTACACGGTTGCCCGGTGCGGCCGGGCTGAGCGATGCGGTTCGGTCTCAGCCGGAGGCGACGCGACAGTTCAGATTATTGATCTTGAAAAACTGATCTTTGCAGACAATAGCGTTTATTGGCGGTCGGCTCCGACCCGAGCCTATGGGTACGAATCACCAGAATCCGATAGAACGCCCGGCCGATCCGCCGGGGGATCCGTCGGACCTCGCCAGGGAGCCAGACGTGGCCGAGGACGAGTACGTCGAGCTGGCCGAAGCGCTCGACGAGGCCCTGTCTGGCGACGTTCGCTTCGACGAGTACGCACAGGTTCTGTACGCGACCGACGGGAGCATCTATCAGGCCCGTCCCGCCGGCGTCGTCTACCCGCGCGACATCGCCGACGTCCGTGCCGCGGTCCAGACGGCAGTCGAGCACGAGGTCCCGATCCTTCCCCGCGGTGCCGGGTCCTCGCTCGCCGGCCAGACGGTCGGACCGGGCTGTGTCGTCCTCGACATGTCCCGGCACATGGACGGACTGCTCGAGGTGGACCCCGACGAGCAGTGGGCGCGCATCCAGCCCGGCATCGTCCAGGACGACCTCGAAGACGAACTCACCGAACACGGCCTGAAGTTCGCGCCAGACCCGGCCTCCTCCGGGCGCGCGACGGTCGGCGGCGGGATCGGGAACAACTCGACCGGCGCCCACTCCGTCCGGTACGGCATCACCGACGCCTACACCGAGGAGGTCAAGGCGGTCCTGCCCGACGGATCGATGCTCCACGCACGCGAGATCGTTCTCGACAGCGAGGAGTACGAACAGATCGTCTCCCGCGACGACCGCGAAGCCGAGATCTATCGTACCGTGCGGGCGGCCGTCGAGGACAACCAGGAGGAGATCGACTCCCGCTATCCCGAACTCAAGCGCCGCGTCTCCGGGTACAACCTCGACCGGCTGATCTACGAGAACGAGGACGGCCAGGAGGTCATCAACCTCGCGAAACTCTACGTCGGCAGCGAAGGGACCCTCGGCGTCATCGTCGAGGCCAAGGTCGGCCTCGTCACCGTTCCCGAGGAGACCGCCCTCGCCCTCTACTGCTTCGAGGACCTCGTCGACGCGATGTCGGCCGTCCCCGAGGCGCTCGAATTCGAGGTCAGCGCCGTCGAGTTGATGGACGACGAGGTGTTCCGCCTCGCCGCCGAGTCCGACGGCTACAGCGAGTACGTCGAACCGATCCCCGAGGGGACGGCGGCGGCGCTCATGCTCGAGTTCGACTCCGAACTCGTCGACGACTTCGAAGGCGCCATCGCCGAGACCAACGACTACTTCGTCGACAACGGGGACGCCTTCGACGTCATCGAGGCCTACACGGACGAGGACCAGGCCGACATCTGGAAGCTCCGGAAGGCGGCGATCCCGCTGCTGATGAGCCTGCAGGGCGACCCCAAGCCCTACCCGTTCATCGAGGACGCGACCGTCCCGCCGGAGGAACTGGCCGAGTACGTCGTCGAGTTCGAGGAGGTGCTTGAGGACCACGACACCTCCGCGGCCTACTTCGCCCACGCCGGGAGCGGGACGCTCCACATCCGGCCCATCCTCAACCTGAAGACCGAGAACGACATCGAGAAGATGCACTCCATCACCGAGGACGTGACGGACCTCGTCCTCGACCACCACGGCGCCTTCTCCGGCGAACACGGCGACGGGATGGCCCGGACGGAGTTCAACCCGAAGATGTACGGAGAGGACCTCT
Source organism: Halorientalis sp. LT38 (assembly GCF_037031225.1). NCBI lineage: Archaea > Methanobacteriati > Methanobacteriota > Halobacteria > Halobacteriales > Haloarculaceae > Halorientalis > Halorientalis halophila. Next base: position 463,397 of record NZ_JAYEZN010000001.1, read on the forward strand.
GGACGGCCTTCAAGGAGGTCAAGACCGCCTTCGACCCCGACTGGTACATGCACCCGGGCAACGTCGTCTACCGGAAAAGTCCCTCGGACCCCGGCCCGGACAGCGACCGGGGCGTCGGTGCGGACATGCGCGAGAACCTCCGCTACGGCGCGCAGTACCAGTCGCTGGAACCGCAGACGAAACTCGACTTCGACGACGAGGGCGGGTTCTCCCACCTCGTCGAACTCTGTAACGGCTGTGGCACCTGTCGCGAGACCGGCTCCGACGTGATGTGTCCCACCTTCCGGGCCTCCCGCGAGGAGATCCAGGCCACCCGCGGCCGCGCGAACATGTTGCGAGCCGCGATCAGCGGCGAACTCCCCGAGGAAGAGATATACAGCGACCGCTTCCAGTCGGAGGTGCTCGACCTCTGTGTCGGCTGCAAGGGCTGTAAGTCCGACTGCCCGACCGGCGTCGACCTGGCGAAGCTCAAAGCCGAGGTCAAACACGACTACCACCAGGAGAAGGGCACGAGCATCCGCTCGCGGCTGTTCGGCAACATCGACACCGTGTCGGCCATCGGGAGCAAGCTCGCACCCCTCTCGAACGCCGCGCAGAACCTCCCCGGCTCGGGTCTGGTCGCCGAGAAGGTCATGGGCATCGCGCCCGAGCGCGACCTGCCGAAGTTCAGCGGTGAGACGCTCGAAGACTGGTTCGCCGCACGGGGCGGCGCACAGGTGCCCATGGACGAGGCCGAGGACACCGTGCTGCTCTTCCCGGACACGTTCACCAACTACAGCTACACCGAACCCGGGAAGGCCGCCATCGAGGTGCTGGAGGCCGCGGACGTCCACGTCCAGGTGCTCGACAGCGACGAGATCGCACCGAGCGGTCGCGCGGCCTTCTCGATGGGCCTGCTCGACGAGGCCCACGACCGGGCGCGGACCAACCTGGAGGCGCTCGGGCCGATGGTCGAGGACGGCTGGTCCGTCCTGTTCATCGAGCCCTCGGACGCCGTCATGTTCCAGGACGAGTACCTGGACCTGCTCGACGACGACCGCGTCGAGGACCTGGCGGTCTCGGCCTACGGCGTCTCCGAGTACCTGCACACCTTCGCCGTCTACGACCGGATGACCTTCGACGGAGCGAGCGACCACCTCGTCTACCACGGCCACTGTAACCAGAAGGCGCTGAACCGCGACTTCCACGCCGCGGCCGCGCTCCGCGAGGCCGGCTACGAGGTCGACCACCTCGATTCCTCGTGCTGTGGCATGGCCGGCTCCTTCGGCTACGAGGCCGAACACTACGAGCTCTCGAAGGCCATCGGCGAGATCCTCTACGACCAGATCGAGTCGAGCGACGGCGACACCGTCGTCGCGCCCGGTGCGTCCTGCCGCTCGCAGCTCTCGGACGAGGACTTCGAGGGCGAGCACCCGCCCCACCCCGTCGAGAAGGTCCGCGACGCGCTGGCCTGAGGGCGCTTTTTCGCCACTGACGCCCCGCCGCGGGGCGTCAAACCTTTGAGCCTCCCCGGATCGAAGCTTTCCTATGGAACTCCTGGGCGCCCAGGACTACTGGTACGTCCGGTTCCTGCTCCAGCGGGGCCTCGCCATTATCTACCTCGCTGCCTTCCTCGTCGCGGCCCGCCAGTTCCGGCCGCTGGCGGGCGAGGACGGCCTGCTCCCGATCGAGGAGTACGTCGAACACGCCACGTTCCGGGAGCGGCCGAGCATGTTCTACGTCGTTCCCTCGGATCGGGTGATCGGCGTCGCGGCGTGGGCCGGCGTCGGCCTCGCACTGTTGGCCCTGTTCGGCGTCCCCTACCTCCTTCCCGAGCCCTGGCCGATCGTCGCCTCGGTGGGCCTCTGGGCGGCGATGTGGGCGCTCTACCAGTCGTTCGTCAACGCCGGCCGGATATTCTACGGCTTCGGCTGGGAGTCGATGCTGCTCGAGACCGGCTTTCTCGCGATCTTCCTCGGCGCGGGATCGACGGGACCGCCGGTGCTCGTGATCTGGCTCGTCAAGTGGGTCCTCTTTCGCAACATGTTCGGCGCGGGGCTCATCAAGATCCGCGGCGACGACTGCTGGCGCGACCTGACCTGTCTCGATCATCACTACGAGACCCAGCCGATGCCCAACCCGCTGAGTCGGTTCGCCCACCACCTCCCCGACCGGTTCCACCGGGTCGAAGTGCTCGGGAACCACGTCGTCGAACTCGCGGTCCCCTTCCTCTACTTCGCACCCCAGCCCTACGCCGCGGTCGGCGGCGTCGCCACCATCGGCTTCCAGCTCTGGCTCATGCTGACCGGGAACTTCTCCTGGCTGAACGCCCTGACGATCGTCCAGGGGGTCGCGACGTTCAGCGACGGGGTGCTGACGAGACTGCTCCCGCTTCCCGAATCCGCGCCCGCGCCGACGCCGCTGCCGCTCTCGGTCGCGGCGGCCGGGCTCACCCTGCTCGTCCTCGCCATGAGCGTCCGGCCGGTCGTGAACGTGCTTTCCACCTCACAGGTGATGAACACGTCCTTCGACCCGCTCCACCTGGTCAACACCTACGGCGCCTTCGGCTCGATCACGAAGAACCGCTACCAATTGATCGTTGAAGGCACACGAGCCAGCGACCCCACCGAAGACGACTGGCAGCCCTACGAGTTCTACGGCCAGCCGGTCCGGACCGACGAGCGCCCGCCCCAGTGGGCGCCCTATCACCTCAGGCTGGACTGGCAGCTGTGGTTCGCGGCGATGCGACCGCGCCCCGGCCCGCGCCAGCGGTGGTTCACGGCCTTCCTGGCGGGACTCCTCGAAAACGATCCGGGCACGCTCTCGCTGATTCGGTGCAACCCGTTCCCGGATGCGCCCCCGGAACGGATCAGAGTGCGGCGATTCCGGTACGAGTTCACGACACCGGGGGAGCGCGCCGAGACCGGCGACTGGTGGACCAGGGAACTCGTCGGGACCTACGTCCAGCCCGTCTCGCGGTCGGATCTACGAGGCGGCATCGGTCGCCGGCGGATGCGGTGAGCCGCCGGGAACGGCGGTTCAGACGACCCGCCGGACCGCGGAGACGGCCCGACTGACGAGCGGCCGGTTGTTCGCGATCCGGCGGTACCCCCACTCCCGGGCGGACTCGTACGGGCCGACCCCGTCGAGTCGCTCGACGACGGGGCGGGCCGGTCGGCCCACGTCCGAGCGGACGAGCGCCTGCTCGATGGACGCCCCACAGGAGTAGACCCGGTCGTCGGTGACGAGGTGCGAGCACTCCTCGTAGTCGGCGGGGAGGCGCTCGCGGAGGTCGTCGTCCAGTTCGGAGAAGCCCACGATTTCGAGGTCCGACCGCGCGGCGACGAACTCCGCACTGTCGGTGCAGAACCCGCAGTCGTCGTCGTAGACGAGCGTCGCGTCGGCCATATTTCTCATTTGGCCCTCCAGCCACTAACGTTACCGCCCTCGACTGGCGGGGGCGGCGACCGTCACGCACATCTGGGACCGGAGTGGAGATTCGGTCATGGAGCGGTTCGCGCCCGTCACCATCGAGCGGTTCGTCCGGGCCGTCGTCGCCGGCGGTCTGGCCCTCGTCGCGGGACTGTGGCTGACCGCCCTGTTCGCGCGCGGGACGACCGTCTGGCTCCTCGGCCTGGTGCTGGTGCTTTGCGGCCTGCTCGGTCTCGGCTGGGGTATCCGGAGCGAACTCGACACCTGAGCGCGGCCCCGGATCGAGACGGGAGGGTTTTGCCTGCGCGGGAGCAACCGGGAGCCATGCCCGTGCCGAAATCCGAATTCGAAGATCTGCGGCCGCTCACGTTCCGCGATCCCGAGGAAGTGCTCGACCCCGACGAAATGTACACAGTCTACGAGATCGCCCGCCTCTTCCAGGGGCTCGACCCGGGGCAGGACCTCGACCCGACCACCGAGAACATCCTGCTCGACTGGACGATCCCGTGGGTGCTCGACAACGCCGAGTCGTTCGTCTTCGCCGAACCCGCCGACGACGCCGAACCCGGCCACTACGGCCTCGCGACCGGCGACGCTGGCGGCGACGAGTCCGGATCCACGGCCGACGAATGACGCTGCTCGTCGCGGGGTCGGACCGCGTCGACGCCGGCAAGACCACCTTCACCGTCGGCCTCCTCGACCGCCTCGACGCCGTCGGGTTCAAGCCGCGCGCCGGCAACGACCGCTGGTTCGACCACGACGACCACCGCCACGCCGTCGAGCAGGGCCGCCTGTTCGGCAAAGACGCGCGCCGACTGGTGGGAGCCGCACCGGAACCGCTCGACCCCGAGGACGTGAACCCGATCCACCGGCTCTGGCGTCCGTCACCGGGCCCCGGCGCGGGGCTGCTCGGCAAGACCGACCGCGAGTTCGTCGTCGATCGCGTCGCCGAGACCTACGTCGTCAACGACACCGTCGAGCTTCCCCCGGAGGTCCGCGAGCACCTCCCGGTCGAAGAAGCCGTCCGGGTCTCGTCGCTCGCCGAACTGAACGAGGTCATGGCGAACCTGCATCTCGTCGCCCTGGACGGCATCGGCCGTCGGATCGCCGAGCGGGAGCCTGCGGTTGTCGAGTCGTACAGTGACGTGGCCCTCCCGCTCCGCGAGTTCGAGCCAGACGCCGTGGCCGTCGTGGAACCGACTCGGGTGCGGGTCTACGATGGCCAACGATACGCCAAGGCCTGCGCCGTCGCCAGCGGTGGCCACGAGGAAGGCCAGCTCGAACAGCGGGTTCCGGCGGTCGTCGACCTGCTCGACCCCATCGCGTCCGTGTCGCTACCGGCACTCTCGAGCGAAGATCGGAAGGATCCCGCTGCGGTCGCGAGGGCGTACGATCAGGCCTACGACGAACTGCTCGCGGCAGTGGCGTGAGGAGCGGTTCGCTCCAACCTATCCCATCCGGGCGGCCTGCCCCGCGAGTTCGACGTCCTGGTAGGGGTTCGCGTCGACGCTGGGGCCGTGTCCCGTGTGCATGACGCCGAGGTCCTCGTCGATGACCGACAGGAGCCGGTCGATGCTGTCGATCAGCACCTCGCGATTCCCCTCCGCGAGATCCGTCCGGCCGAAGCCGCCGTTCGCGAAGACCAGATCGCCGGCGAACAGCGTGCTCGCGGATCGCGAGTAGAAGCAGAGGTGGTCCTCCTTGTGGCCGGGCGTGTGGACGGCCGTGTACTCGTGGTCGCCCAGTCTGACCGTCTCTTCGTCGGCGATGGCGTGGTCGACGCCCTGCTGGTCGGGGTCGAAGCCCCAGACATCGACGTCGAACTCGGTGACGACGTCCGGCAGGTTGCCGACGTGATCGGGGTGGGTGTGGGTCAATATCAGGGCGTCGAGGTCGTCGACGCGCTCGCGGGCGGCACCGACGACGTCGAACTCGTTGCCGGCGTCGACCAGAACGGTGCGGTCGCCCTCGACGAGGAAGACGTTGCTCGTGAACGCGCGGACCCCGCGCGCGAGGTTGGTGATCATGCCATCGGCTACAGCGACCGGCGGCTTTTGCGTGTCGCTTCCGGCCGGCCCTCGGTCGGACGGTGTGCAAGGCCGCGAACGGCGGCCCTGACCGGTATCGGGGTCGGCCGTCGACCCACAGGGCTATGTATGAGGAATGGTAAAAGCGTACAGGAGCGCAGATGACTGATTCAGCAGCACCTGTCGTACTCATCGTCGAGGACGAGCCGGACGTCGCCGAGACGTACAACCTCTGGCTCGCGGACGATTACGAGGTGCGGATCGCCGCGGACGGCGACGAGGGCCTCGAGCGCCTCGACGATGCGGTAGACGTGGTTCTGCTCGACCGGATGATGCCCGGGCTGTCGGGCGACGAGGTGCTGGAACGGATTCGGGAGCGGGAGTTGGACTGTCGGGTGGCGATGGTGACCGCCGTCGAACCCGACTTCGACATTCTGGAGATGGGGTTCGATGCCTATCTCAGCAAACCGATCAGGAGCGAGGAACTCTTAGAGACCGTCGAGACGCTCCTGGAACGGTCGACCTACGACCGCTTGCTCCAGCGATACTACGCACTGGTCGAAAAGCAGGCCACGCTCGAGACGGCAAAGAGCGGCGCGGAACTCGCAGCGAGCGACGAATACGAACAGTTACAGAACCGCATCGCCGATCTTCAGGAGCAACTCTCCAAGACGATGGGCGGCGTCGAGGACGACGCCGACTTCGTCGCCGCGATCCAGCGGATCGGCGGGAGTGAGGATCCGTAGCAACAATGTACGACTTATCAGGCGTTCTGGATACTGACGCAGTGTCTGCGGTTCGTCCGGGGACCAGCCTCCTCGTCGCCGGGCCCGCGATGACAGGCAAGGAGAACATCGCGATGCAGATCCTCGCCGACGGCTCACGGAACGGGGACGGCGCGCTGATCGTCTCGACCGGCGACAGCGCCGAGACCGTCGTGGAAGACTATCGCGACCGCGTCTCTGGCGTCTCGAACCTGCAACTCGGCGTCGTCGACTGCCGCGCCGAGAGCTCCGGCAGCGGCTTCGCCGACGGCGAGACCCCGCCCGGACTGTACGTCCACAAGGTCTCCTCGCCCGGCGACCTCACGGGCATCGGGATCGGGATCACGAAGTGCCTCGAATCGCTGCACAAGGCGGGCGCCGAACGGGGCCGCATGGCGCTCGTCTCCCTGTCGACGATGCTCACCTACACCAACCGGGAGACGGTGTTCAAGTTCTGTCACGTCCTCTCCTCGCGGCTCGACGCCGCGGACTACGTCGGCGTGTTCACCATCGACACCGGCGCCCACGACGATCAGACCATCCAGGTCATCAAACAGGCCTTCGACGGGATGATCGAGGTCCGCGAGGCCGACGACGGCCGCGAAGTCCGCGTCATGGGACTGGGCGACGGGCCCACCCCGTGGCAGGCCCTCTAGATCGGCGCACCGACCAGCACCAATCGCGCCAGGGCGTCGCTCTCGTTTCTGATCTGCCGTCGCTGGCCGGCGTCGATCCGGACCGCCTCGTTCTCGCCCAGTGTGATCGTCTCGTCGTCGAACTCGACGACCACTTCGCCGTCGACCACGCAGTAGATCTCCTCCTGGCCGTCCTCGCTGTGATCGTGTGGCTTGCCCTTCGCACCCGGTTCGAGCTGCATCACGGTCAGTCCCAGTTCCTCGGTGTCCAGCGCTTCCTTCAGGAACCACATCCCGCCGTACTCGCCGTCGATGACCGAGTCCACGTCGTCCGTCGAAGCCGTCTGGTAACCCATACCGGGCGTTCGGGGGCGATCGATTTCAATGCCCCGCCGGTGGCCGAGCGGGTGAATTTATCACCCTCCGCTTCGGCGTGAGGGTATGGAAGTCCGTCTGCTGGAAGCCACAGACGACCCCGAGCGCCTCGCCTGCAAAGCAGCGCGAAACGACTACATGGAGGAGTTCGTGGGAGATCTCTCCTTTGCCGAAATCATGGAGACCGTCGACGGGGAGACCACTGAGGAGAAGATGGAGACCCTGATCGGCCACCTCCTCGATCACGGCCATTACGGGCCCTTCGAACATCCCCAGGCCACGTTCGCGGTGAAGGGGATCAGCCGCTCGTGTATGGCCCAGATCACCCGGCACAGGCACGTATCATTCGATATCCAGTCGATGCGCTACGTCTCCTTCGACGACGTCGACCCCGCCGACGTCCGGGCCGGTGAGATGGTCGTCACGCCGCCCTCGGCCACCGACCCCGACTGGGTGGGCCGCAACCAGAACACCGGTCCGGTCGGCGAGGAGACCGCGCGCAAGCGCGAGGAGGTGTTCCGGGAGGCCGTCGGGGACGCCGTCGAGTCCTACCAGGAACTCCTCGACCTGGGGATGCCGCCGGAGGACGCCCGGTTCGTCCTGCCCATCGGGACCGAAGTGAACATGGTCATGTCGATGAACGTCCGGATGCTGATGCACGTGGCCGACATGCGGGCCGCCGCGGACGCCCAGTGGGAGATCAGGGAGTTGACCGAGGAGATCCTCGATCTGGCGGCCGAGTGGTGCCCGATCACCTTCGAGTACTACGAGGAGCACATGAAGAATCGGAAGAACCGGCTGGCGCCCTGACAGCGACCGGTGGTCGTTTAGGGGCGGAAGGCGCGACCTAACCGACCGACTGCGGGCCGGTCGTACCCTGTCAGACCCTCGCAGTTCGGGGCCAGACACAGTGTTTTTATGCGGTCCGAGGGATCTTTGTTCCACCGTATGTCTCGTCCGCTCTCGCTGGCGTTCGTCTGTGTCCTCCTCGTCGGGACGGTCCTCGGACAGGGTGTCGCCGCCGGATCGGTGGCAGCCGGGGACCCCGCCGACGATCCCGCGTCGGTCGCGCAGGCGGACCGCGATCGGGCGTTCGCGACGCTCCAGGAGTTCGACCGGACCCGGTTCGTCTTCACCGTCTACGAGAACGGGTCCGCACGCTGGACCGAGCGACACTTTCAGGGGCTGGCGAACGACACGGAACGCGAGTCGTTCCGCGAGTACGCGGACCGGTTCCGAACCACCGAGACGGACGCGTGGACGGACTTTCAGGTGCGGGCGTCCGAGCTGACAGCGGCGGGGGCGGACGCGACCGGTCGGAACATGACGGCCCGGAACTTCAACCGGACGGCGGGACTGAACAGCGTCGGTAACGGCGTCGTCGAGATGTCGTTCCTGTGGTCGAACTTCGCCGAGACCAGCGGCGACGAGGTCGTCGTGGGCGATATCTTCGAGGGCGGCGGCCCGTACATCAACGAGGACCAGGAACTCAGCGTGGTCGCCGGGCCCTCGCTGTCGGTCGTCGAGTCCGACTCGACCGACCCGGACCAGACAGCAACCCTCGACGGGCGCGACTCGCTGATCTGGTTCGGCCCGGAGTCGTTCCCCAGCGGACTGACGGCCGCGTTTGCGACCGGCGGCGACCCCGCGGACGGGCAAGCGGGCGGGGACGGAACGGGGACGACCGAGACGGACGGCGGTCCCCAGCAGGCGTCGACCGAGGGGATTGGCTTGCTGCCGCTCGTCCTGTTTGGAATCGTGATCGTCGCCATCGGGGCCGGGGCGGGCATCGCCTGGCGGACCGGAATGTTCGGGTCGACGAGTCAGCGGGACGACGACCCCGGAGCGGGCGGCGAGTCCGGCGTCGCTGCCGGCGCGGGGACGGTCGGCGACGCGGAGAGCGACTCGGGTGAGGGCGCAGCCGTGGCGGAAGAGGAGTTGCTGAGCGACGAAGACCGCGTCATCTCGCTGCTGGAGGAGAACGGCGGGCGGATGAAACAGGCGACCATCGTCGACGAGACCGGCTGGTCGAAGTCGAAGGTGAGTATGCTCCTGTCGGACATGGCCGAGGCCGAGGACATCAGCAAACTCCGGGTCGGTCGTGAGAACATCATCAGCCTGAAAGGCCACGAGCCGGACGCGGCCGGGTCGCCGTTCGACGACGAGTAACGCCGCACCGTACTCGCGGCCGTTCGTCGACGCGTCGGGCGGATCCCGCTAGCCTTCGTACTCGTACTCGCCGTCGTCGTCGGAGTCGTACTGGACGCGCACTTCCAGGTCCGGCAACGTGATCTGGTCCGTGGCGAGGTAGGTCGCGTGGATCTCGGCGTTGTCCATCACGATGCCGGGGTTATCGGTCTCGTCGATGGTGACGGTCTTGCCCTCGATCGGATCGCCGGGGGCCTCGATCAGGAAGGTCTCGTCAAGGTCCTCCGAGTCGCTGGCGCTCATTCGGAGGCCGTTGAACGTGCTGTCGGTCGCGTTCAGCCCCGGCGACTGGATGAAGATCTGATCGGTCTCGACGGTGCCACCGGACTCGATCGTGATCCGCATGTTGCCGTCCATCTGGTCGAACGTCACGTCGTCGAAGTCGATTCGCTTGACCAGTCGCATCCCCTCGATGCGGTTGGCCTGCAGTTCCATGACCGTCTGGGGCTGGTCCGACCCGGACTCCTCGACCACGTCGGGGTAGAGCACGAGGTCGTCGCCCTCGATCCTGTCCGCCTCGATGGTGAAGCCGCCGATGCCCGCGACGGGGACCGCGAGGGCTGTGCCGGTACTCAGAAAGAGCAATCCGATGACCGCGATCACACCGAGCGAAACGCCGGTACTCTTCGCCAGTAACGTTTTGTCGTACATGGTGTTCCCTTTCGTGGTTGGCTCACCGGCGACGCGCCGTCGCACTCGCCACCGTCCCGCCGGGCACCGCAGGTCCCGACGGTGACGGTCCGCCCCCAGGAACGAACGATCCCTCTACCGGTCGACTCGCCGTCGACCGTCCCGCGTCACAACCACCTGTAGCCGTACGAGAGATCCCGGGGAGAGTATTTTCGCGGACAACCGGCCGAACAGTAGGCGGGTAGCGACCCGACGGTCGGCCCTCACCCATCGATCGCCTACACCCCGTTACCGCCAGCGTACCCGTTCCTGGCGATTGGTCGCGGGTCGAGGCCCCGAACCGGAGACAGCCCGCAGCCGTGTGGTACGTGACCGGATGACGTTGTGTGCGGTGGCGGAGGAATCCGGCAAGCGGCGGGCCGTCTGTCGATTGGTAGGCCGGGCCACGGTGGTCCCAAAGCGGAACTGTTAAACACATCTCGCGGTTACGAGGGAATAGACGCGCCGAGGGCGTCACAGACGCCCGGAGCGTGGCGCTCCGATGGTGTAGTCCGGCCAATCATATTGCCCTCTCACGGCAATGACCAGGGTTCAAATCCCTGTCGGAGCATTGCAGCGAGCGTCACACTGTGACGCGAGCGAAACGCGCACGTCAGGGATTTGAATCACGCGAGACGAACGGAGTGAGTCTCGCCATCGGGTTCAAATCCCTGTCGGAGCATTTTGCTGCGAACAATTCGTGAGTAGCAAATGCGACTCAGCGGGATTTGAAGTAGAGAAATCGCAACCTGCGAGCGGTAGCGAGCAGGTCCGGTTTCGCGTGGTTCAAATCCCTGTCGGAGCACTTCTGTCGGTCACTGAGTGGCCCCAGATTCGACTCTCGACCCCTCGATAACCAGTTGCCTGATTATCACGTTCGCGGGGGCTTCATACACGTGTTATCACATGTGATCTTCGACCGGTCCGGGAGAATCTCTTTTGTAATCGCACGACTGCAGCGGGGCGGATCGTTCCCGAAAACTCTACGGTGGATTTATACTTTTGAAACGTAGAGTAACACAGATATGAGAGAGAGGGGAGTCGAGTTTCGGGGGGATCCACGCGGGATATCGAACCTCGTCGGGGTCGTTTTGCTGATCGGCATGGCGATCACGGGGGCGGTGCTGGTCGCGGTTATCGGCGCGTCCGCACTGAACGAGACCGAACAGGAGAGTCGAATGCAGGTGGCCGAGCAGTCGATGCAGGAGGTATCGTCGCAGTTTCACGAGTTGAAGGTCACCGGCGAAGGGGGACGGGCGTCGCTGACGCTCCCGGACGACACCAGCGGAGACATCTCGGTGGTGAACACGACGACCGTGACGCTCCTCGCGAACGGGAACGAGAGCTGTTCGAGCGGCCCCGTCCCGATGGGGACGGTCCTGTACGACAATCCCGAGGAGGGGATCGTGGGGTACGAGGCAGGGGGGATCTGGCGCCAGACCGACGACGGAAGCACGTGGATGGTCTCCTCGCCCGACGTGGAGTACCGGAACGGACGACTGGCGCTCCAGATCTCGGACATGCAGGGCTTCGTGTCCGGTAACGGAAAGGTCTCGGCGGCGGTCGACGAGCGAGAATCCGCCTGGGAGAGCGACAACATCAGCCGGGCGCTGTCCGTCAACCGCACGGCCGAAGAGTTGCGTAACGGCGTCGGGCCGGTTAGGGAGACCTGCGAGCCCAGCAACGTCGAGAACGTCACGGTCAGCATCCGGGGCAGTCAGTTCGCACGCGCGTGGTACAATTTCGCCACGCAGAACTTCGACGACCGACTGGTGACGGTAGAGCAGCGCTCGGTGATCGAGGCCGGCGACCCGATCAACATCACGTACCTGCTCGGCGAGCATCGCGATCCCGAGTACCAGATCACCGACGTCGACGCGCCCGCCTCGACCCGCGAGGGGACCGACATGACGATGGACGTGACCGTCGAGAACGTCGGTGATTTCAACGGGACCGCGCCGATCACGCTGTACAACGAGACCGGGGGAATCGCGCCCGTGGAACTCGCTACTACGAGCCAGCGTATCGTCGCTGGCACTAGCGAGACGGTGACGCTCACCGTGGAGGCGGCGGACTTGAACTCGGGCAGCGCGGGCGCGGCGAACTACACGACGAGAGTGGAGACACCCGACGACAACGTGCCGGTCGAGTTCGTCGTCGGGAGCGGCTCGCCTGCGGATCTGGGCATCCAATCGCTGAGTTCCCCGGCCGACGCGGAACTGGGGGACGACCGGGACCTGAGCGTGACCGTCGAAAACACGGGTGGAACGCCGGCCGGCGAAACCGTGCGGTTCTACTACGCGGACGAGTTCAAGGACGAAGCATACGTGTGGCTCGACGACGGTGACACGGAAACCCTCAGCTTCGACGTCCCGACGACCCGGGAGGGGGACATCCCGCTGAAGGTGAACTTCTCGAGCCCCAGCGAACCCGATCACGAGCGAACCACGACCATCACGATCGGCGACCTCCCGGACTTCGAACTCGAGAGCGCTACCGGACCGTTCCGGGTCACGCAGAACACCCCCTACGAGATCGACGCGACCGTCGAGAACGAAGGGTCGACGGAGGGGACGCGTCCAGTCGAGATCGAAGTCCGGAACGCCTCGAATCCGGGCGATACGGTCTACACCGACATCCGACCGCTGACCCTCACCCCACACGAGACCCGGACGATCACGTTCCGCAACGACAGCGGCATCGCAGCGCCGGGTCTCTACGAGTACGTCGTCGAAACCGACGGTGACACGGAGACCGGGACGTTCAGGGTCGGATCGATCGCCGAACCGTTCTTCGTGACGACGCAGGCCACGACCGACCGCTCGGTCGTCCAGGAGGATGGCAGCTTCAATATCACAGGCGCGGTCCAGAACGCGGGCGGCACGAACGGGACCCAAGAGGTGACGGTGTCGTTCGAGGGCAGCGAGATCGGCTCCGAATCGATCACGCTCACGCCCGGTGAAGCCGCAAACGTCGGACCGTTCAGGAAGTCGCTCGCCGGCTCGGCGCCGGGGACGTACGAGTACACGATCGAGAGCGAAAACACCTCGGTGTCCGGACAGATCCTGGTGGTCGAGGAGTTCGACGGCGACTTCGACAGCGGCGACTCCACGATCGCGATCAACCAGAGCATCACGGCCCGGCTGACCGTCCTGGGAACCGAACTGAGCGGGATCGCGGAGGCGGAGCACTGTGAAACGAGGGGCAACTGGTGGGACGGATATTACGAGGTCTGTGAACCGGGGGAAATCATCCGCGCCCCGGTCGAGATGGCAATCTACACCGACAATGCGACCGCGCCGGACACCTACCACCGCGTCTGGGGCGACAAGGACCTGAACACGCCGCAGACGCGGCGCGATCAGATCGACGGCGGGGACTACCTGAGCAAGGAGATCACGGTGACGGCGACCGAGGACTCCCCCACGAACGTCTCCGTCTTCGCCGAGTCGTTCACGTGCGATCACTTCGACGGGACGGGCCTCACCCGCCAGGTCGACGGATACGGCGAACTCGAGGGGATGAAGTGCGACGATCCGGACCCTGACTCACGGATCGACATCAACCAGGACGAGAACCCATCGAACCTCGTCATCCGCGAGGACGGTGAGACGGTCCCCGCGTTCGGGCAGGCCGGTGCAGAGCAGCGCGACGTCCGGGAGATCCTGGGCGACCGCATCACCGACGAGGGCGTCCTGCAACTCGAGGACGACCAGCTCGCACTGTTCTACGAGCTCTCGCAGGAGAACGCCGATCCCGACGACGCGATGGGCACGAACGACGACCCGGACTACAACGACGCAGTCGTGCTGTTCGAAGTCGTCGCCGAGAACCACACCCCCAGCGTCCCGGGCCTATCGGACGTCGTGATCAACGACACGACCGGGCCGGCCACGGTGAATCCCCCTTACGACGACTCCTTCGAGGTCGAGGTCTGGAACCGCGGCGGTGACGAGGTCGACGACGCGGTGAACCTTGCGGTCGACGGCTCCGAGCGGGCCAGCGTCGACGTCTCCCTCGACGGCAGGGAGAGCAAGTGGGTCGAAGTCGACGTTCCGAGCGGCCTCAGTTCGGGGAACCACGAGATCGAGTTCAGCGTCGACAGCGACGAGAACGAGACCGCCACGCGCAACCTCTACGTCGGCGAGGCCACCGGGCCGTACTTCCTGCCGAACGTCGAGTACTACGACGAAATCGTCCGCCCCGGCGAGTTGGCCGAAGTCAGAGCGCACGTGACCAACGTCGGCGACAACCAGAGCACGCAGGACGTGACCGCGAACGTCGTCGGGGTTTCGGGCGATCTCGACATCGGCGACGTCGTCGATCCGGACCAGGAGTGGTCGGACCTCACGCTCGGCTCTGGATCGGACGACATCCACTCCTTCGCCTTCGAGTCCAGCGCCGAGGGGCAGATGACCATCGAGGTGGCCACCGAGAACGCGTCCACGCGGGTCAACGTAACCGTCATGGACCCACGGCTCGAGATCGAGCGCGCGATCGTCGGCGACCAGACCTACCGCGAGGGCGATACGATCGTCAGCTCGAACCTCGAGTCGCTGACCGCGGACGTGTCGAACCCCGCGGCGATCAGCCGGTCCGGGAACGTGGAGCTGTACATGCGCGAGAGCGACAGCGGGGCGTCGTTCACGCACATCGACACCTCCAGCGACGTGACCCTGAACGGTAATCGAACGCTCGTGAAACTGGATCTCACCGGGGCCAATCCCCCGCTCGGACCGGACGTCAACAGCCAGACGGGGCTCTACGACTACGAACTCAGGACGGACCCGGACGGCGTGTCGGGCACCGACGACGTCCAGTCGGGCGAGATCCAGATCATCACCCCGGAGGACTCGACCACCTCGACGGACCCTGACTACATCACGGTCGACATGAACCAGATAGAACTCAGCTGAGCCTGGGCGGCCCCTGACCAGTCCGGGGACCCGCTTCGACTCCGTCCGGCTTTTCGTCGGACGGTGACCACTTCGGACAGCGACACCGCTGCGTCACTAGGGGACGTATAGATCGCGAGTGGCTCCGACCTGCTTCCCCTCCTGATGGCCGCCGTTCGACGGGCCCGAGATCGTCGCGCGACGACAGACGGAGGGGACATCGACAGGCGGACTCGGACGCAGCCGTGCGTTCGATCGAGTCCCTCGCGAGTACCGAGCGCCGACTCAGAGCAGCGTCCGGAGTTCGATCGTCGTCCGTCGGACGTACCCGCGTTCGAGACCGCCGCCGTCCCCTTCACAGGAGTACTCACCGCCGCCCTCGTCGGTCCAGCCCTCGCGCTCGAAGTATCGGCTCCAGGAGTCGGGGACCGCCGTGTCCGAGACGTCGACGGTCACCGTCTCGACGTTCGACGGGTTCCCTTCCGGGAGGTGAAGGCCGGTGTTGCTCGAATCGCGTTCGCCGAACAGTTCGAGGTTCCCCCCGGTGGAGACGCTGATGTCGCCGTCGAGTCGCGGTACCGAGACGAGTGCGGCAGCGTCGGAACAGTCGAAAACGGGCGGGTGCGTCATGACGAACCCCTGTCGCTCGTCCCGGATGACCGCGCCGCCCTCGTAGACGAGGCGAGTATCCCCCGACGACGGCTGGTACACCAGCGCGTTGACGTCGATCGTATCGGACTCGGGGGACCGCGAGGCGAACTCCACCGTGAACGTCATCGAGGAGTCGACGAGATCGATCTGACCCCCGTCGACGCCGATCTCGACAGACCGGCCCGGGACGTTCTTCCGGTGGATGTCCTCCATCGTCTCGGCGACCCCGCGCATCGACCGCTCACCGCTGTTCACCTGCTCGTTCTCCCGCAGGTCGCCCAGCGCACCGACGCCGCCGATGTAGACGATGGTAACGCCCGAGATGATGATCCCGAACGTCAGCACGAAGGCGACGACGTCGGAGACGGCCCGGTCGGAGATCGTGCGTGGTTCTGTCATGGTTATCGGTCGGTTGGTTCGATGGTGAGACAGTCCGCGTCCGGGTCGTAGACGACGCGGAGCGGGCCGCTCGTGAGTTCGCGCTCGCAGATATCTGACTCTGCCCGGAACTCGACGGGAACGGTGACGTCCGTCACCGACATGTTCACGAACAGCGCCGCCCGGTCACCCGACCGATCGACGAGTTCGACGTCGTAGCTGTGGCCGGCGATGTGGTTGGGAATCGACGCGGCCGAGGCGACTTCGCCGCCCCTGCTTCGCGTGGCGAGCCGATCGACGCTCTTCAGTTCGTTCGTGACGCTCTCGGCGACGTTCTGGAGTCCCTGACTGGCGACGCGTTGCTGCTGTCGTTCGAGCATCCCGCCGGCGCCAACTAGCAGGCCCGTGATGAGCAGTGCCGTGATTCCGAGCGTCAGCGTGTGCGTGATCGCCACCGACGCGCCGCGGGTGTCGTTTCGGAATCCCATGATTCACCTCACCCCCGACTCGTTCAGCAGGATCGTTCGGTCGTACGTGACCTCCTGTCGCTGGTAGTAGATCTCGATGGCGGGGCTGACGACCGTGTTCAGCGTCTCCGGCTGCGAGCCGATGCCCGCCGACGGATCGCCGTCCGTCGAGATCGTATACGTGCCGGTCAGCGCCGTGCCACCGCCGGAGACCGTATTCTCGAACCCGATGTCGTACTGCGGATCGACGCCCTCGGCGAAGACGACCGATTCGCTGCCACCGACCGTGAGCCGGCCGCTGTCCTGTAGCTCCAGGTCGAAACTCGGGTCGAACACGCCGACGCGCGAGGTTCCACCCGGCGATTCCTCGTGGACGACGACGGACCCGTTGGGCTGCGTGTCCATGCGCAGCCGCCACGTCTCAGCGCCGTTGTCCACGACGATGCTCGTCTCCGGAGAGGCACCTGTCCCCGGATTCTCGACGGTGAGCTGGAAATCCGTGACCGCGTCCGCGTCCTCGACGATCGTCGGGTTCGCTTCGCAACTGCCCCCCGTCTCGAGCGTGAACCGGGGGTACGGTGTGGACCTGTCGCAGGCCCCCTGATTCGTGCTCTGAGTCTGCCAGATGGTCGTTCCGTTGATCGATTCCGCGCCGTCGAAGGTGACGTTCGTGTAGACGATGCCGTTGTCGAAGGTCAGGTTCGTGTGGTGACGGCTGTAAAGCGAAATGTTCCGACGGAGCGCCGGGGCGAAGTCGCCGGAACCGTCCCGGGTGTCCATCCTGACCTCCCGGGCCAGCGCGTTGAGGTCCGACTCGATCATGCCGATCGTTCGCTCCGCGTCGGCGAGCGCGTCGTCGTTGTCGCGCGCCCCGATGCTATCGTCGAACATCATCCCGTTGACCATGACGACGACGCCGACGATCACGAGCGCGATGGCGACGCTGCCGACCAGGAGCAACTGCCCGCGGTCGTCGGCGTCGATCGGGGTCACCATACGACCAGCCGCACCTCCACGACGTTGTACAGCGGCGAACTCTCGTTGACGTCGTCCATGAAGTACGCTGACCCGGCGCCTTCGACCGTCGAGCCGGTCGACCCACACTTCCGCGGCGGGCTCTGCGTCCGGTCGAGGATCCGGGTCCGGTCGTCGTCGTAGACGGTCAGCGTCCGGGTCGCCACCGCCGCCGAATCGGTCGGCGCGATGACGCCGCTGGTCGGATCGCTGTCGCCCGACGTGATCGAGATGGTCTCCCGGGAGCCGTCGGGCGTCAGATACGTGAAGTAGACGTCATAGTTGCGGCCCTGCCGGTCGAACGTCTGGTTCAGCATCCGCTCGAAGGTGGTCGACCCCGCGTCGACCTCGGCCCCGGAAAATACGGTCTCGGTCCCGTAAGTGCACCTGACGACGCGACCGAGCGTCCCGTTCTGCGCGGCCAGATCGAGCATATCCTCGGCGCGTTGCTCCATGTCGGCCGACTGCTGGGTCGTGTCGCTCGTCCAGGGGCCGAAGTCGACCACCTGGAGGCCGTACAGCAGCGCGCTCACGACGAGGATGGCACCGATGACCCCCTCGAGCGTGTACGCCTGGCCCCGTCCGTCCGTCGTGTCCCCGTTCATACTTTCGTCTCTCCAGTATCACCAGACCCGGACCACCAGCCAGCAGGTCGGATTACAGTGGTGGGCGCCGTCCGCGTCGAAGCGAACGACCCGCGTCGACGTCGCGACCGACTGGCCCAGGTTCGGTTCCGATCCGTAGGAGTGGCGGCCCTCGTCGTCGTCGATGGGCGTCGGCGGCCCGGTGGCGTTCAGTTCCGAACTGTTGACGAGCACGACGTTCACGAACGGGCGGCCGACGCTGGCCGACACGGAGTTCAGGCCCGTCCGCTCGCGGAACTGGTTCCACCCCGCGTCGGAGCGCAGTTCGTCGTGGATGCCACCGGTGCCGTTGTAGTCGAGCGTCTGCTCGCTCCCGTCGACGGCGTAGGCGTCCACGAGGTAGGTGGCCGCGCGATCGGCCTGTGACTGCTCGACACCGCCGACTCCCATCCCCGTGGAGCCGAACACCCCCGGCACGTAGCCGAAGATGAAGAGCACGGTGAGAAGCAGGATGCTCACCCCCGCGAGATAGTCATGCGTCGTTTGCCCCCGCCCGTTCATGCGTTCTTACCCCCACACGTTCATGCGTTCGTGGCCGCCTGCGTTCGTATCTTGCTTACCCCACTGCCATCCAGGTGACCAGCGCGATGGTCGGCAGTATGACGGCGAACTTCACCCCCGAGATCAGGTCGACTTCGCGGATGTACCCCGCGATGAACGACGACAGGACCGCCTGCAGCGTCACCGCGTGGAAGAACAGCACGGACAGCAGGCCGGTGTCGACGTTCGAGCCGAACTGGCCGCCGCCGGCCGCCGCCGAACTTCCCCCACCGCTGCCGACCTGATTCGCCAGGCCGGACATGACGTCCAGGAACTGCGTCTTCAGCAGCGCCATCACGCCCAGCAGCGTCAGGTAGGTCATGATGATGATGACCACCTGCATCCGAGTTCGGGACTTCCGATCGCGGTCGATGTCGTCCTGATTCTCCGAGGCCTGTGCCGCCGTCGTCAGCACGTCCTCGATCTGACTCGATGCTTCTTGTGCTTTACTGATAAGTTTGACTGTTCGCGCCAGCCGTGGGATGTGGTACTTGTTGTTGAACTCCCGCAGCGCGTCCTTGAGGTTGGTCCCGTAGTTGACCTTCGCGTACATCGTCTCGAACTCGTCTGCGAGTTTCCCCGAGGAGGTCTCGGAGACGACGCTCATCGATTCGAGCAGCGTCATCCCGGTGTCGTTGGCGCTCGAGAGCTTCCGGAGGTTCTCCGAGAGGTGGCCGACGACGCCCCGGCGTGCGCGGACGTTCCACTCGTAGAAGATCATCAGCGGGACGAAGTTGATGTACAGCGGGACGTAGAACCAGAAGAACGTGCTCCCGACCGGGTTGGCGACGAACCCCTCGGTCGAGAGCGGCGCGACGCCGTAGAGCACTCCCAGCACCAGCGCGATGATCGAGAAGGGCACCGTCAGCGCCAGCACGACCGTCGGGTTGTCCCGGAAGAAGATGTGTGGCTTCCGGACGATCTCGCTCAGCTCGTAGGAGCGCTCCCGGCCCTTGATCTTCTCGAAGACGCCGTAGTCACCGGTGTACTTCTCGACGAGGCCGAGGTTCAGCACGTCGAGCCCTTCGCGCACGACCACGTCTTCCCGGCCACCCTCCGGCCGGAGGTAGCCGTCGCCGATCTCGTCCTGGGTGACCGTCGAGACCAGCACCAGGAAGCCGACCCCCGTCAGCGGAATCAGCCCGTAAACGGTTCCCAGAAGCAGGAACTGCTGGGAGTCACCCATCATCGACATGATGACGAGGATGATGATGAGCAGCAGTGGGAACAGCGAGAGGGTCATGTACATCTCGCCGAACAGCTCCATCGTCTCGAGGACCTGCTCCTGTTCCTGCTTTGCCGTCCGCATGTGTTTCTCCTTCTGGTCCTCTAGAAATCCGGTCATGTCACCCCCGGAGTCGACGATCGAGAGCATGTCCGTCAGGAACTGCGCGAGTTCGTCGCTGGGCGTCTGGAGCGCCTGGTTGCGGATCGCCGTCCGGTAGTCCGTGTCGAAGTACTCGGTCTCGAGGACGATCGACTGGAACTCCTTGGAGACCTCGCCGTAGGTGTCGTCGGCCCGGGCCATCGCCTGCAGGATCTCCAGTTGGTTCAGGCCCCCGACCGACAGCGCGTACATGAAGGAGATAGAGTCCGATAGGAGGACGTTGATCTCGCGTTTGCGCGCGCCCGCCCGGAAGTACGGGATCGACACCATCGATCCGAAGCCGATGCCGAAGCCGATCAGGCCGAAGACGATGCCGGTGACGAACACCAGGAACGGGATCTTGAGTTGCAGCAGGATCGGCGGGATCTGGCTCTCGGAGAGGCCGAGCAACACCGGCGCTTCCGAGAGGAATAGCGCGAAGATCAGATAGCCCAGTAGCGAGCCGACGATCCACAGCGTCAGGCCGGCGAGGGCGCCGACGCCCAGCGCCCGGGAGAGGAACAACTCGACGTTCTGTGGCATCCGCGCCTGGGCGAGTTTGTTCCCGACGCCGTTGACGAAGTCGCCCTCGTCGTCGAACAGGGACTCGTAGAGTGGGTAGAACGTGTCGCCGAGCGTGCTGGTGCTCCCGACCGTGTTCCCCTCGCGCGTGTCGAGACTCATGTCAGTCCCCTTCCTCTGCTTCCGCGCCGGCTTTGGTCACGAACTGCCCGAAGTCGATCTCCGCATCGTCCTCCTCCTCGTCCTCGTCGGGGACGATGTCCTCGTCGGGTTCGATGCCCGACAGCGCCTTCACGATCTGGGGCGTCTCCATGCTCTTGTAGCGGTCGAACAGGGGTTTGGCGTTGTCGAGGATCTCGTTCGTGTCCTCGAGCATCGGATCCGACGCCTCCGGCCGCGGGACCATCTCCTCCTTTTTGGGGTCGATGTTGATCTTGACCGACTCCATCTCGCGGAGGTCCTCGAGGCTCTGTTCGAGCCCGTCGTGGGCGATCAGCGTCAGGATCGTGTCCGGATCGTTGATGAAGGCCTGGATCGTCGCCGCCACCTGCTGGTAGGTGTTGATGTTGTTGTTGATGAGGTAGGCCAGGACGACCTTCCGCTTGAACAGCTCCTCGTCGAGTTTCTCCTGGTCCCACCCGCGGTCGAACTTGATCTCCTCCAGGGTGTTGGACTGGCCCATCTGGATGAACGTGTCCGTCTCGGCCTGCCACTGGTAGACGTCCCTGACGTTGATCTCGTCGTTCTCCGCGGAGTACTCGTTGATCTCGGTCAGCGTCTTGTTCCGGCGGACCTTCCGCCCGCCCGTCCGGGTCTGGGTCTGGATCGAGACCAGGTCCAGCGCGGTAAAGAGCGTCTTCGAGACGTTGATCGGCTCGGTCGTGAACCGCTTGATGACCTCGCCCACCGAGTCGGCGTGGAACGTGGTGTAGGTGGTGTGACCCGTCGACATGACCTGGAAGAGGGTCCGACCTTCCTCGCCACGGATCTCACCCATCACGATGTAGTCGGGACGCTGACGCAGTGCGGCCTCCAGCAGGTCGAACTCGTCCACGTCGCCCGTGTCGTCCTCGCCGAAGGAGGGCCGGGTGACGCTCGCGACCCAGTTCCGCTGGGGGAGTTCGACCTCGCGCGTGTCCTCGATGGAGACGATCTTCGCGCTCGAGGGGATGAAGAGTGATACTGCGTTCAGGCTGGTCGTCTTCCCGGACGCCGTACCGCCCGCGAAGATGAGGCTCTTGTTGTTCTCGATGCAGAGCCAGAGGAAGGCCATCTCGTCGAGGCTGAAGGTGTTCCAGTTGATGAGGTCGATCGGGGTGAAGGGGACGTCCTTGAACTGACGGATGGTGTAGTTGGTCCCGTGATCTGAGACTTCCCGGCCCAGGGTGAGCTGGGCACGGGAGCCGTCCGGCAACGTGGCGTCGACCTGAGGCTGGCGTTTGGAGATGCCCTTCCCCGACCGCTGGGCGAGCTTGACCACGAAGTCGTCGAGTTCGCTCTCGCCGTGTTCGATGTTCGAGATGATCTGCTCGTAGTCGGTGTGGTAAACGAACACCCGCGAGTTGTACCCGTCACAGGAGATGTCCTCCACGTTGATGTCGTGTTTGACTGGGTCGATCCGCGCGTACCCGATGAAGTTGCGTTTCAGGACGTACAGCAGCTTCTCGACCTGGTACTCGCTGAGCGTGTCCGGGTCCTCTTCGAGGATGGCCGGTTCGGGGCGGGCCGGGATGCCCGTGAGATCGCCCTCCGGTGTGTCGGGCAACTCGACGTCCATGCCCATCATCTGCTTGAACTTGCCCATCGTCCCGACGTCCGGCTGGACCGACACCCCCTTCTCCAGCAGATCGTACCGTTCGAGCAGGCGCTGGGACTCGCGCTGGATGACCTCCGCGCGGTCCTCCTCGCTGCCCTCGACGACGACGTCGTCCTCCGAGTACTTGATCGCCGTCCGGAGCTTGCCGGCGAGGAAGTCCTGTAGTTCCCGCTCGATCGGGTTGAGATGGGGCTCGATGACGTAGTATTTCTTCTCGTTTTCCTTCTTCGAGTGGAAGATGACGACGCAGGCGTAGGGTTTGTTGACCCAGTAGCGTTCGAGTTCCTCGAAGTGACTCTTCTTGGAGAGCGGCACGGATTTCTCGAGGTCGTAGCGGTTGACGACCGTCGTCTTGCCGTCGGCCGTAGAGAAGAAGTGGTCCTCGTCGAGGTCCTCGTTGACGCTGACGGTCCGGTCTTCGACGACCTCGTTCAGTTCCGAGGCCAGCCCCTCGCCGAAACTCAGCACGCCCGCCATCTCCTCGGGATCGAAGCCGAGCGCGTCGCTCGCGTCGAACTCCTTTTTCTCGCCGTCGCTCGTCGTCGGCGGCGTCCCGTCGGTGTAGTAGTACTCCTGCTTGTAGTGTTCCCACTTGTAGTGGTCCTTGACGACGGGTATCCGTTCGGGGTTGAGGAACTGCTCGAACGGTTCGTGAATCCCCTTGGCGCTGCTCGCGCCCTGGATCAGCCGGTCCTCCATCTTCCGGGGATCGAACCCGAGGAACTCCGTCCGGTCGAACGGCCCGCCGGTGTGGAACTCGCGCCGGAAGTCCTCCCAGGTGTACTCTCCGACGGAGGCCCGCTCGACCCGGGCGAGTACCTCCTCCGCATCCGCGCTCTCATCGGCACCGTCGACGCCGTCGGCGTCGCCCCCCTCTATGTCATCGGTTGCCATTGCGTCTCACTGTGCTGTTAGGAGGGAAAAAAGTTTATGTCGACATTACCAGCCGTAAGCCGTCGTTAGGATCGCCCTAACTGGCCCGATAGCGCCTGTAAGGCTACCTGCGCCTTTCTTCCGTTCGGCCGGTCGGGATTCCGGATTCGGGGTGTGGCGCGCCCGACGGCGAATTCGACTCGAACGTCGGTGAGAACCCCACCCCAGCGGCGCGTCTAGCTGATGAACGACTCGATGCGGTTCATCGCCGTCTTCAGGTCCTCTAGGCCCGTTGCGTACGACACCCGGAGGTGGCCCTCGCCGCCTGCGCCGAAGACGTCGCCCGGGACGACCGCGACGCGCTCCTCCTGGAGCAGGTTCTCGGCGAACGCCTCGCTGTCCCCGGTCGGACACTTCGGGAAGGCGTAGAACGCGCCCGCGGCCTCGAAGCAGTCGATGCCCATCTCGGCGAACCGGGAGAGGACGAAGTTCCGACGGCGGTCGTACTGCTCGCGCATGTCGGCGACGTCGTCGTCGCAGTTCGCGAGGGCGTCGAGAGCCGCGTGCTGGGCGGTCGTCGGCGCCGACAGCATCGTGTACTGGTGGACGCGGTTCATGCCCGCGATGGCCTCGGCCGGGCCCATCGCGTAGCCCAGTCGCAGTCCCGTCATCGCGTATGCCTTCGAGAACCCGTTGAACACGACCGTGCGCTCGCGCATCTCCGGCAGCGTCGCGATCGAGGTGTGCTCGTGCTCGTAGGTCAGCGCCGCGTAGATCTCGTCGGCCAGCACGAGCAGGTCGTTCTCGCGACAGAACGCCGCCACGTCCGCGAGTTCCTCGCCGGTCATCGTCGCCCCGGTCGGATTGTTGGGGTAACAGTATATCAGCGCGTCCGCCTCGTCCGCACCGGCGTCTTCCAGGACCTCGCGGGTGAGTTTGAACTCGTCCTCGGCCCGGGTCGGCACCGGCAGCGGCTCCCCGCCGGCGAAGAGCACGCCGGGGACGTACGAGACGTAGCTCGGCTGGGCGACCGCGACGGTGTCACCGGGGTCGACCAGCGCGCGCAGGGCCAGGTCGATCCCCTCGCTCGCGCCGGTAGTGACGATGATCTCCTCGTCGGGGTCGTAGTCCAGGCCGTAGGCGTCGTGCTGGTGACGGGCGATGGCCTCCCGGAGTTCCTTCTTCCCGCGGTTCGCGGTGTAGGAGGTCTCGCCTCGTTCCAGCGAGGCGATGGCGGCGTCGCGCGCGCTCCAGGGGGCCGAGAAGTCCGGTTCGCCGACGCCCAGCGAGATGATGTCGTCCATCTCCTCGGCGAGTTCGAAAAACCGCCGGATGCCCGAGGGCGGCACGCCGTCGACGCGGTCTGAGACCTCCATGGTCACGGTGAGATCGAGAGGCGGTCGTCGTCGTCGCCGTCGCCGAAGACGATGCCCCGTTCCTTGTAGGACTCCATGACGTAGTGGGTCACCGTCTGGGTGATCTCGGGGACGGGCGCGACCTTCTCGCTGATGAACCGCGAGACCTCGCTCATGGAGTCGCCCTCGACCTCCATGTCGAAGTCGTAGTCGCCGCTCACCAGCCGCAGGCCCTCGACTTCCGGGAACTTCGCCAGCCGCTCCGCGATGTCGGCGTAACTGGTCTCGCGGTCCAGGGTGACGTTGAGTTCGACCAGCGCGCGGACGCGTTCCTCGTCGAGTTCGCCGTAGTCCAGCACGGCCTGGTACCCCGCGACGACGCCGTCGTCCTCTAGCTCCGCGATGACTCGCTCGACCTCCTCGGGGTCGAGGTCGGTCTGGCGCGCCATGTCCGCCGCGGAGTAGCGCGCGTTCTCCCGGAGCAAGGCCAGTATCTCGGCGCGACTGCTCATACCTATCACCGTTCGAGGGCGGACTAAAGACTTGCTATACGGCGGGTCGGCTCGGGGCTCGACGGGCGGCACCGCCCTCAACTCGCCGTGGAAAGCCGTTGCTAGCTTTAAGTCGAGATCGAATCTAGACACACCCGTCCAATGGAGAGCGACTCGCAAGCGGGGGCCGGCTGGGAGTTCGTCGCCGAACACGAATCGGTCGCGACCATCATCGACACGCTGCTCGACCTCGATCCGGGGACGTCCTACACCCGCTCGGAACTGGCCGCGGAGACGGGGATCGCGCTCAAGACCCTCCACCTCATGGACGACGTGGACGGCGTCGTCGAGCTGGGACTGCTGGAGCGCCACGACCCGGAGGGCGAGGAGGTCTACTACACCGTCAACGCCGACAGCGACGTGCTGGGCGCGGCCCGCGAGTTCGACCGCGCGGTCGCCCAGCAGCGTTAATCCGTCTCGCGATCGCGAAGGTCCGTCCGCCGGATCTTCCCGGTCGTCGTCTGTGGCAGTTCCGCGACGAACTCGATCTCACGGGGATACTCGTATTCGGCCAGCCGATCGCGGACCAGGTCGCGGATCTCCCCGCGCAGTCGATCCGACTCCTCGACCCCGGCGCCCGGCTCGACGAACGCCTTGATGATCTCGCCCCGCGTGTCGTCGGGGACGCCGACGACGCCCGCCTGGGCCACGTCGTCGTGTTCGAGGATCGCCTCCTCGACCTCCATCGGCCCGACGCGGTAACCCGCCGTGATGATCACGTCGTCCTTGCGCGATTTGAACCAGATGTACCCCTCGGCGTCGCGCTCGGCCAGATCGCCCGTCAGGAACCACTCGCCCACCTGCTTTCCGGCCGTCTTCTCCGGCAGCCCCAGGTACTCGTCGAAGAAGACGGACCGATCGTGGGGCCGAACCGCGATCTCGCCGGTCTCGCCCCGGTCGAGGCGTTCGACCTCGTCGGCCGCGGCGGCCTCGGGGTCGAGGATCGCCACGTCGTAGCCCGGGAGCGGCTTGCCCATGCTCCCCGGCTTCGTCTCGAACCAGCCGGAGGAGTTGGCGACGACGAGGTTGAGTTCGGTCTGGCCGTAGTACTCGTTGACCGGCACGCCGTCGAGTTCACCGTCGGCCCACTCGAGGATCTCTGGCGTCAGCGGCTCGCCCGCCGCCGCGATGGTCTCGAGGGAGAGGTCGTATCGCTCGGCCGGTTCCTCGACGTCCATCAGGAGCCGCAGCGCCGTCGGCGGCATGAACGACTGGGTCACGTCGAACCGCTCCAGCAGTTCGAAGGCGGCCTCGGGGTCGAACTTCTCTCGCGGGTGGGCGACCATCGTCCCGCCGTGGTGCCAGGTGGCGAACAGGGTCCCGCCGAGCGCCGAACCCCAGGCCCAGTCCGAGGGGGTCCAGACCGTCGCGTCCGGCCCCAGCCCGCGGTCGAAGTAGTTGTACGAGGCGGCCGCGCGACCCAGCCAGAGCGCGTGGGAGTGGAGCACCCCCTTCGGCGGCCCGGTCGAGCCGCTCGTGTAGAGGATCGCGCTCTCCGTGTCCGGCGTGGCGTCGTAGGAGTCGACCGACGTTCCAGGGTCGGCCAGCACGTCGGCGAACCCGAGTGCGTCGCCCGCGGGGGCTTCCGTCTCGATCTCGATCACGTGTTCCAGGCCGGGACAGTCCGCGGCGGCCTCGTCGACTTCGTCGCGGACTGCGGGATCGACGACGACCGCTGTCGCGTCGGCGTCGTTCAATCTGTACTGCAGCGCGTCGGGCCCGTAGAGGATCGAGAGGGGGACCGACAGCGCCCCGAGTTTCCAGTTCGCCAGGTGCGTGATCGGGTTCTGAGGCTTCTGTGGGACGACGACCCCCACGCGGTCGGCGGGGCCGACCCCCAGGTCCGCCAGCCCCGCAGCCAGCCGATCCGAGCGCTCGTCCAGGTCGCGGTACGAATACGACTCGCGCGGGCCGTCGCGCGGGAGATACTCGAGCGCCGTGCGGTCGGTGTCCGCGTGTTTCCGCAGGAAGTCGAG
This sequence comes from Halorientalis sp. LT38, assembly GCF_037031225.1. Lineage (NCBI taxonomy): Archaea > Methanobacteriati > Methanobacteriota > Halobacteria > Halobacteriales > Haloarculaceae > Halorientalis > Halorientalis halophila. The sequence goes on from NZ_JAYEZN010000001.1 coordinate 490,534, forward strand.
GGCCGGGTTGAACGACTCGGGCAGGTCCCACGCGAACGCCGCGCGGGCGGCCTTGTGAGTGTCGTAGTCCGGCATCACCGTCCAGGGCATGTCCGAACCGTCACCGCGGTGCCGGTTTCCCCTTTCGGTTGCTGCAAAGGCGGCCGTCGTCGCCGCGCTACCCGGACCCCGGGATGATCGCGTCGACGGGTCGGATGGCAGTGGCCTTCACGTCGACGCCGGGACTGTAGTGGACCAGGGGGTCGCCTGCCGGGTCGTCGAACCCGTTGACCGCGAACAGGTCGTTCTCCCTGATTTCCAGTTCAGCCGTCTGCAACGGCCACGGCGGGTGTGAGACGGGGCCGACGTAGACGCGACCCGCGTCGGTGGCAACGTAGAACCGGTAGCGCTCCGCGAGGAAGCCCTCGAGCGATGCGGGTTCCGGTTCCGACGCAGGCCCGATCGGTCGGTAGGTCCCGTCGAAGCCGGCCGGCGGGGCTCCCGAGTGAATCCGCGCGCTCCGGAGCCGGAACCCGTCGTCGGTCTCCGTGAGCGACTGCTGCGCGCGGTAGTAGGGCAACCTGAACAGGCGCCGGGCCAGGGCGACGCCCAGCCGATCGTCGGCGTCGAGGTTGAAGAAGTAGATCCCGGGCCCGTCCGGCCCCTCGACGTAGGTCCGGAGGTTCAACTCGGGGAAGGTTCTGCCGAACGGAACGCCGCGGGGCCGGATCGACGCCATTCGGAAGCCGACGACGCCGAGATAGGCGTCGCCGTCGTACGTGTCCGCCGACAGGCCGGCGGGGAGTTGCGCCTCGACCACGGACGGTTCGACGGCCCAGTGGGCGAAGAGCACGTCCTCCCAGCGCATCCGCAGCAACGACGGCGCGTTCATATTCGAGAGAAGGGACGCCGGGGATTTCGATTTATCGCCGCTCGTCGACGACTGGACCCTTTTTGTCGTCTACGGTCCAATCACCGCACGCCATGGTCGCACTCGATTCCGAAGACGACGCCATCCAGCGCGGCGAACCCGCACCCGACTTCGAACTCCCGGCCGCGAGCGGCGGCACCCGCTCGCTGTCGGATTTCGCCGACAGGGACGCGCTGCTGGTCGTGTTCACCTGCAATCACTGCCCCTACGCGCAGGCGAAGTTCGAGGAACTGAACCACATCGCCGGCGAGTACGACACGGTCGGCGTCGTCGGGATCAACCCCAACGACGCCGCGGAGTACCCCGACGATTCCTTCGAGCGAATGCAGGAACTCGTCGAGGACGGGACGATCAAGTACGACGCCTACCTGCGCGACGAGGACCAGTCGGTCGCCCGCGAGTACGGCGCCGTCTGCACCCCCGATCCGTTCCTCTTCGCCAACGACGGCGGCGAGTTCGACCTCGTCTACCACGGCCGCATCGACGACGCCCTGAACCCCGACGAGAAGGCGAAAAAGCGGGAGATGCGCGACATCATCGACCGGCTGCTGGCCGGCGAGTTGATCGACGACGAGTTCAGACCCTCCCGGGGCTGTTCGATCAAGTGGACGGACGAGTGAGACCGACGCAGTCGGTGTACTGGACGTGAGACGAAGCGCGGCCGCAACGAATTCGATCGGTCGCGGGTGTGACGCGAGCGTCACACCCGGTCGGTGCCGCCGTCATTCGGTCGCCGGGGCGGTACCGGTCACGGCGGGCCCGTCCCCCGGGACTGCGACGAGCCGGTAGACGCCGTAGAGCCCCCAGACCAGCAGTCCGAGGACGACCAGCGTCGCGCGTAGCTTCGGCGGGACGGTCGGCGCCGCGATCAGTTCGCCGGCCTCGGTCGTCACCGCGACCGGGCTCGGGTGGCCGACGAACGTCTCGACCAGCCCGAGCACGACCGTGCCGAGCGCGATCAGCGCCGCACCGACGTACATCGCCGCTCTGTCCATCGCGGACGTGGTGGGTGTGTCTGTCATGGTCTCTCGCCTCCGTTAGCCGAGCAGGTACTTCAGCCGCGGGTGGTTCTGGACCAGCTCCCACTGTTCGACGTACCGGTCCAGGCCGGCGATCCGGCCAGCGCCGAGGACCAGCACCGTCCCGAACAGGAGCAGGCCCATGAGGTCGCCGTTGACGAACCCGTGGGCGAAGCCGGCGTTCCCCAGGTAGAAGAACGCCATCAGGACGGCGCCCCAGAAGGCCGCGAACCTGACCAGCAGGCCCAGCATGAGCGCCAGGCCGATCATGGTCTCGCCGAAGGGGATCATGAAGTTCACGAACCACGGGGCGTTGTTCCCGAACCAGACGGTGACGGGGGCGATGACGGTGCCCTGTGTCGCGCCGGTCAGCCAGCCCGTCGCCGTGAACGGGTCGGCGCCAGTCCAGAGGTTCGCGTACTTGGTGATCCCCGCGTGGAAGAACCACCAGCCGGTCACGAGTCGCAACAGTGCGACCCAGTAGCCGGCCCACGACCCCGAGAGGTCGAGCGACACGGCGTCGCCGAGTGCGTTCCGGGTGTCGACGGTTGTTGCCATTGTTTTTGCACCTCTACACGTGTATCTCGGTCGTATCGGCACATCAACTGCCACGCACGTTTTCAGGTCCTGGGAACTCCTCGAGACGTGACTGTAGCCTCCTCGCGATAGCCGTTCCTTTCCCGAACCCGTTCGGGGAACCGCCGAGTCCAGCGAGGACGCGAGGGCGGTTCCCGCGGCCGCCGACCAAAGCGTTTAGTCGCCGCCCCGACCAGTCCCGGGAGTGAAACGATCGCTGGGGCTGCTCTCGCTGGTCGCCGCCGTGGGTTGCGGCGTGGCCGCCGGCGTGGTCGGGGAACTGGGGCTGGGGAGCGTCGAGGGGCTCGCAGTGGCGCTCGTCGCAGTGAAGGTCCTGTCGGCACTGGCGGTCGCGCTGGCGGGCCTCGGGTTCTACCTGCTTTTCGCTGGCTGGGTCGCGACCGTCGGGGCGAGCAAGCGCCGCCACCACGACGTGCGCGGCGTGCTCAGGCTGGCCTTCGGCGTCGGGACGGTGGTGGCGGTCCTCGGCGTCGTCACCGAGCAGTGGGTCGGCCTGCTCTTCTCGCTGGGGATCGTCGGGTTCGCGGTCACCTTCGCGCTCCAGCAGCCCCTCTTTTCGCTGCTGGGCTGGATGTACATCATGCTCAAACGGCCCTACCAGGTCGGCGACCGGGTCGCCATCGAGGGGTCGAAAGGCGACGTGGTCGAGGTCTCCTTCCTCGTGACGACGCTGTGGGAGATCAACGGCGAACTGGTCTCCTCGAATCAGCCCTCCGGCCGGATCATCACCATGCCCAACAGCGTGGTGCTGTCCTCGCACGTCAAGAACTTCACCCGGGAGGAGTTCCCCTACGTCTGGAACGAACTGACCATCCAGGTCGCCTACGAGACGGACCTCGAATTCGCCCGGGAGACCATGGCCGGCGTCGCCGACGACCTCCTCGGCGACCAGATGGCCGCCCGGATCAACACGTACCGGGAGCGACTCGACGAGACGCCCGTGGAACTGGAAGTGCAGGACCGACCATCGGTCAACCTCGTCCAGCAGGAGTCCTGGGTGGAGTTACGGCTGCGCTACCTCGTCGATCCCCGGAAGGGCCAGCGGACGAAGAATCGGCTCTACGAACGGATCCTCGCCGAGTTCAACGAGCATCCCGACCGGATCGCCTTCCCGGTGAGCCGGAATCGGTAGCCACACTCGCCCGGGCACGACGGGGAAGACCGGCGTTTTTTGCGCGCGCCGGGAGTACGGCCACCGATGGCTGCAGAGATCCTCCCGGCCGCGAACGCAGCGTTCGCCAGCGCGATCGGTCCGGACCCCGACGACGTGATCGAGGCGATGGACGAGCGGGCCGACACCGATGGGTTCCCGACCGTCGGGCCGGCCGTCGGCGGCTGGCTCCAGTGGCTCGCCCGGACGATCGAGGCCCGCCGGGTCTTCGAGTTCGGGTCGGGCTTTGGCTACTCGGCGTACTGGTTCGCGCGGGCGCTCCCCGACGACGGCGAGATCGTCCTCACGGAGGTCGACGAGGGCGAACTCGATCTGGCGCGCGAGTACATGAAACGGGGTGGCTTCGACGACCTGGCGCGGTACGAACTCGGCGACGCGATCGAAACGGTGGCGGAGTACGACGGCCCCTTCGACGCCGTCCTCATCGACAACGAGAAGGCTCGCTACCGTGAGGCCTTCGAGGCCGTTCGGTCGAAGGTCCCCGAGGGCGGCCTCGTGATCGCGGACAACGCGATGACCGCGGGACCGATGGACTTCGACGCGCTCTCGGCGCTCGTCGAGGGGGAGGATCCCGGCGAGGTGGACGAACACACCGCGGGGGTCGCGGACTATCTGGATCGCGTGGGGAGCGACCCGGACTTCGAGACCGTGCTGTTGCCGCTCGGGGAGGGGGTCGCCCTGAGCCACCGCGTCGCGTGAACGTTACAGCATTTGATACTGGCTGGGCATCAGTTATATACGGCCCACCGGAAGGTTCCGGTACTCCGGGGCCCTACATGAGCGAGTTGATGATCGACATTCGGAAGCTGAGTATTTTCAACAAGATGGCCAAAGAGGGTGGGAACACGGTCGCGGACCACATGAGCCAGATGACCGGGATGAACACGCAGATGGAGATCACGAAGATCAACTTCATCGACATCCCGGACATCATGACACACGTCGGGGACGACGAACAGATCGGCATCTACATCGAGATGCTGGAACCGCCCCACGGGCACGTCCTCTTTCTGTTCAACGCCGACAGCGCCAAGCGCCTGGCCGCCGGGATGCTCGGCGAGATGGGCGGGACCGACCCCGAGGCGAATGGGTTCACCGAGATGGAGAAGAGCGCGATCCAGGAGATCGGCAACATCATGACCAGCGGGTTCATCGACGGCTGGGCGAACGTCCTCGAGACGACCATCGACATGTCGACGCCCAACTTCACCTTCGGGCCCGGCAGCGGCACCGTCGACGAGATCATCGGCGACCGCGACACCGACATGGCGCTCATGTTCGACTCCCACGTCCACGCCCAGGACGAGGACATCGACGTCACGGTGTACACCTTCCCCGAACTCGAGGAGCTCGTGGGACTGATGCAGCGACTCGAAGTATAACTTGCTTGACCGCGGCACGTCACATCCGAGGGGAACTATCATATGAGGTGCGCCGTTGGTATTGGGTATGCCAGGCGGTACTGACCAGACCCTGCGACCGTTCCTGTGGCGCGCGGAGAACATGTACGCCGACACGGAGATCGTCTCCCGTACTCACGACGGCATCGAACGCTACACTTACGAGGAGTACGGTGAGCGAACCGCCCAACTCGCCCACGCCCTCACCGGCGCCGGTATCGACGAGGGCGACCGGGTCGCCACGTTCTGCTGGAACCACCACCGCCACTTCGAGACCTACTTCGCGGTCCCGACGGTGGGCGCGCAACTGCACACGATCAACCCGCTGCTGCCCGACGAACACATCCAGTTCATCGTCGAGAACGCGAGCGATAAGGTAATCTTCGTCGACCCGTCGCTGGCGGAGAAACTCGCCGGCGCGTACGACCCCGACTCCTTCGAGAGCGTCGACCAGTTCGTGATCATGGGCGACGCCGTCCCCGACCTGCCCTACGACGCGGTCGACTACGAGTCGTTCATCGACGGGGAGGAGACCGACTACGACTGGCCGGTCGTCGGCGAGGACCAGCCGGCCGGGATGTGTTACACCTCGGGCACCACGGGCAAGCCCAAGGGCGTCGAGTACACCCAGAAGATGCTCTGGAGCCACACGATGGCGACCATGACGCCCCAGGGCCTGGGCATCGAAGACGACGACGTGGTGATGCCGGTCGTTCCGATGTTCCACGTCAACGCCTGGGGAATGCCGTTCTCGACGACCGCCGCGGGCGCGAAACACGTCTACCCTGGCCCATCGCCCGAACCCGCCGACATCGCCCAGTTGATCGAAGAGGAGGGCGTCACCATCACCGCGGGCGTCCCGACCGTGTGGCTCGGCCTCCAGGAGTACATGCAGGCCGGCAACGAGGTCGACCTCTCGGAACTCGAGACCGTGATCATCGGCGGCTCCGCCGCCCCGAAGGCCATGATCGAGTGGTTCGACCAGTACGACGTCTCGGTCACCCACGCGTGGGGCATGACGGAGATGTCGCCCATCGGCTCGGTCGCCCACCTCAAGTCCGGGCTGGCCGAGGACCTCTCCTACGACGAGCAACTCGACCGCCGCGCCAAGCAGGGCCTGATCGTCCCCGGCCTCGAGTTCAAGGTCATCGACGACGACGGGAACGAGGTCCCCTGGAACGGCGAGGACTTCGGCGAACTGTACGTCCGCGGCCCCTGGGTCACCCAGGAGTACTTCAAGAGACCCGAGGCCAACGAGACCGACTTCGAGGGCAACTGGCTGAAGACCGGTGACGTGGTCACCGTCGACGAGGACGGCTACCTCCAGATCGTCGACCGCGCGAAGGACGTGATCAAGTCGGGCGGGGAGTGGATCTCCTCGGTCGAACTCGAGAACGCCATCATGGCCCACGACGACGTGGCCGAGGCCGCCGTGGTCGGCGTCCCCCACGAGCGCTGGCAGGAGCGACCCGTCGCCTTCATCGTCCCGACGGAGGGCACAGATCCGGACGTCCTCGCCGACGAGTTGCGCGAGATGATCTCCGCGGACTACCCCAAGTGGTGGCTCCCGGACGACTTCATCCAGATCGACGAAGTGCCAAAGACCGCCACCGGGAAGTTCTCGAAGAAGGACCTCCGCGAGGAGTACGCCGACGAGAACCTGGTCGAGGGCCAGGTGCCCGAGGACGCCGCGCCCGAGAGCGAATAGACCGGGCGCCCGCATCGCGACGGTTTTCACCGATCGGTATTTTTCGGAGCCGGTTGCAGGGTGTCGACGACGGGTGCGGTTTGTGTGGCCATCGCGCGAACTGGAACTGACACGGGTGAGACTCTCCCGCGCTGTTCACTCCGCCTTCGGGAGTTGCACGACGAACACCGATCCCTCGGGCTCGTTGTCTTCGACCCACACCGACCCGGAATAGCTCGTGACGAGCGAGTCGACGAGATACAGACCGATCCCGGTTCCCGCGCTGTTGAGGTTCCGTTCACCCTTTCCGAAAATGGCCTCCTTCTGGTCGTCGGCGACGCCGGGGCCGTTGTCGGCGATCCGTACTGTCACCGTCTCGTCGTCCTCGGTCACCGAGACGGTTACCTCTGCCATCGGCTTGTCGTTGTGCTGAATGGCGTTTTTCAGCAAGTTCCGAAACACGGAGGCGATCATCTCGTTTGCCTGCACCCTGACTGCGGGAATTGGCGTCTCACAGGTGATAGCCGCCTCGGAGTACGACGACCGGATTTCGGAGACTTCTTTCTCGAGACGCCGCTGCAGGTCGATCAGTTGCTCGTCCAGCGTCACCGAGCGCATCACGTCGGCGATCTCCCGTGCCGTGTCCGTGAGTTCGACGGCGTGGTCGGCACTGGTAGCGATCTTCTCGAGATACTCCGCTTCCTGCGCAGTATCGCAGTTGTCCGCGAGCAGATCGGTGTAGGCAGTCACCAGTTGCAGGTCGTTCCGAACGTCGTGTCGAAGGACCTGATTCAGGATTTCGAGGTTCTCGAGCTGGTTCTCGAGCCGCCGCTCGTGCTCTTTCTGTTCGCTGATATCCTGGACGTAGGCCACGAAGCGGTCGTCGTCGAGCGTAGCAGCCTCGATTCGCACCTCGATCACGGTACCGTCTTTCCGGCGAATCGCGCCGTCGGTTCGGATCGCTCCCGCTTCGCTGACGTCGGTGAACGACGGGAGGTCACCGAAGTCGTCCCCTTCCGGGGCCAGGTCGGTAATCGACATCCCGTGGAGTTCCTCCCGGGAGTAGCCGACCAGTTCACAGGCGAACGGATTTGCATCCACGTACTCACACTGATCGTCCAGCTCGAAAATGCCGATCGGTGCCCGCTCGAAGTGCGGGCGATACGACAGGTCATCCGGCGTCATGTCACTGAATTACTCTATGGGCCCCCACGAAGCAGTGGTTTACGGATTCACGTCGCGACTCACACCCGGTAGCTGGAGGGTTACGATACTCCCCCGAGGGTCGTTGTCGGACACCAGCAGCTCGCCACCGAGTGTCGTCATCACCCACTCCATCAGCCAGAATCCGACGCCGAGACTGTGATTCAGGGGCGCCTCCTCCCCACGTTCGATCGCGTGCCGTTCGAAGTCCGGAATCCCGGGCCCAGTATCTGCGACCGAGATGCAGAGCATGCTCTCTTCCGGGTCCCGTTGCAGCGAAATCGCGATTTCTGGATGGGGCTGCTGGACGTGGACGATCGCGTTATCGACAGCCTCGTCCAGGGCGAGTTCGAGCAGATCCGCGTTCCGAACGTGAATCGTCCCGTCGTCGTCGATCTGCGCGGTAATCTCCGCGTCCGGGTACCGGGCCTGATACGTCTCGACGAGCGCCTCGATATCGAACCGCTCCCAGGTCTGGTGGTCTTCGGTCGGGTCCCAGATCGATCGGATGGCCGCCGTCTTCTCGGCGATTTTCAGCATCTTTCTGGCGCCGTCCCGGATCGCTTCGACGGAGGCCTCCCGTGCGTCCGGTTCCAGCTCCGCGGACTCGAGCACTTCCGCGTGCCCGTCGATCACGTTCAACGTGTTTCGTAAATTGTGTCGCAACACCCGATTGAGCACGTTGAGCGTCTGTGTCTTGAGCAGCTTCTGGGTGATGTCCTGTTCGATCGCCACGAACTGCGTGACGGTCCCGTGGCTGTCCGTGACGGGGATGATCTTCTGTGCGACTTCGAACAGCTCTCCGTGTTTGGTCTGATTCGTCAGTTCGGCCTCCCACACCTCGCCGGCGGTGATCTGCTCCCACAGATGTTCGTAGAATTCCTCGTCCTGTTGTCCGGATTTCAGGATGCGGGGCGTCCGTCCGATCGCCTCGTCGGCGGTGTATCCGGTCAACTCCTCGAAGGCGGGATTGACGTACCTGATCGTCCCATCCGGATCGGTCGTGAAGATGGCCTTGTCGGAACCGTCGGCCTGTTCTTTGAAGAGGGTGAGATCTTGCTCGAATCGCTTTTCGGCGGTCACGTCCTGCTGGTACCCGAGGTAGTTGGTGACCGCACCCGACTCGGATCGGATCGGGACGATCGTGACCCGATTCCAGAACATCGAGCCGTCTTTGCGATAGTTACGGAGTTGGACGGTGACGGCTTCCTCGGCCTCGATCGCGGCTCGCATTCGCGCCACTGGCTCGTCGCGCGTCGACTCGCCCTGTAGAAACCGACAGTTCCGGCCGAGGACGCCCTCCCGAGAATAACCGGTGAGTTCGCAAAATCCATCGTTGACGTAGACGAGCGGTTCGTCGGCTCGAGTCGCGTCCGCGATCGTGATGCCGATCGGCGCTTCGTCCATCGCTCTCTCGCGGAGCAAACGACCAGTCGTGGAGTCCACTTCGGCGATCGGGAGGACCGAAGTCTGGATTCGCTGGGCCCCGTCCCACTCGATCAGCGAACTCGTGACGATCACACGCTGGGGCTGGCCGGTACCCATCTGGAGTTCGACTTCGAGGCCGAGTGCGCGCGCCTCTCCGGTTTCGATTCGCGCCATCTGATCAGAGAGCGCCCCGCTGTACTCGGGCGTCACGAGGTCCGTCAGTGCCAGCCCCAGAACCGCGTCCTGTGATTCGATCCCGAGCAGTGTACAGAAGGCGGGGTCCGCGTAGACGATTTCGAGGCCGTCGTGAACGACAATCGAATCCATCGTCTCGTCCGATCGCATTAGGCGGCGGTAGTTCTTAAAAAGCCATAAAGCTGTGGATATGATGTTATATGTTCGGGCGGTCCGGAGTCGAGTCGGAGCCCGCTCTGGTATATCGAATCCCCTCCGATCCGAGAACGGTCGCCACAGTGTGTGAGTTTCGACGGCGCCGGGAGGTTGTATGTGGAGGGAGTCCGGCTCCGGGGGTCCGCATTCTTCATAGCCCCGGGAGGCGTTGACCGACTCCATGCGCGTCGCTGCGTTCAGTGAACTGACCGGCCCGGACGGAGTCTCGATCGTGGACCGACCGACGCCCGAACCCGCACGCGGAGAGGCGGTCGTCGGCGTCGAGGCGTGCGCGATCAACCGCCACGACCTCTGGATCCTCGAAGGCGATTCGGCGATGGTCGACACGGACGATCTGCCCTTCGTCAGCGGCCTCGACGTCGCCGGGACCGTCGAGGCGGTCGGCGAGGGTGTCACCGGCGCCGAACCGGGAGACCGCGTGGTGCTCTGCCCGAACGATACCTGCGGAACCTGTCGATACTGCCGGGAGGGCCCGGAGAACCTGTGTGAGAACTACTCGCTGTTCCACGGCGGCCTCGCCGACCAGGCCCGCGTGCAGGCCGACCGCCTCGTCGCGCTCCCCGAGGACGTGGGGACGGTCGAGGCCGCTGCGCTGCCGACGGCCTACATGACCGCCTGGCACATGCTCCGCAGGATCGACGCCGCAGCCGGCGACGTGGTATGTATCCCGGGCGTGACCGGCGGCGTCGGCGTCGCGGGCGTGCAACTCGCGACCACGCTCGGCGCCCACAGCGTGGGGACGTCGTCCGCCCGCGCGAAACTCGATCGCGTCGAGTCGCTGGGCCTCGACCACGCGATCGAGAGCACCGACCCGGACGAGATACGATCCCAGGTCGCCGACGTCGGGCCGGTCGACGGCGTGCTCAACCACCTCGGGGGCGAGTACACCCAGCTGGGGCTCGACGTCCTGCGACGCGACGGCCGGATGGCGGTCTGTGGGCGGACCGCGGGGCAGACATCCGAGATCGACATTCCCGACCTCTTCCTGGGCCACAAACGCGTCATCGGGAGCACGATGGGGACGCAGGCCGACCTCGAACGGATCGTCGGGTTCGTCGCCGACGGCGCGTTCACCCCGGAGATCGACGTGACCTACCCGCTCGCGGAGACCGGTGCGGCGTTCGCGGCGATGCAGGACCGCGAGAGCGTCGGGAAGCTCGTCGTCACGCCCTAGTCCAGCCCCGCCTCGTCGGAACTGGCGCCGTTCTCACTCCAGCAGTTCGTGGAACCGCTCGCCGAGTTTGGCGACCGTCCAGCCCTCCGGGTCGACCAGCGACGCCTCGTCGGTCGGGTTCGAGACGAGCGACACCATGTCGCCCTGCGCCCGGACCGTCCGGCCGGTGACGCCCTCGGCGGCCTCGCCGACGAGGTAGCCGACCACGGGTGCCACCTTCTCCGGCGGGAGCTCGTCCTCGCCGAAGGGGCGTTTCTCCTCGGGGATGTCCTCGATCATCCGGGTGTAGGCGACCGGCAGCAACGCGTTGGCGCGGGCGTCGTACCGGCGCAGTTCCGCCGACGCGGTGCGGACCAGTCCCAGCACGCCGGCCTTGGCGGCCGAATAGTTCGCCTGGCCGGCGTTACCCAGCGCCGAGGGGCTCGTGACGCCGACGAAGGATCGCTCGGCGTCGGCGTCCTCGGCGGTCTCCTGCCAGTGGCGCGCGAGGTTCCTGAGGAGTGCGAAGTGCCCGCGCAGGTGGACGTCGATAACCGTGTCCCACTCCTCGCCGGTCATCTCGGTGAGGTAGGCGTCCCGGAGGACGCCCGCGAAGTTGACGCAGGCGTCGACGCGCCCGTACTCGGCGACGGTGTCGGCGACGAGTTCCTCGGTGTAGTCGAGATCGGTCACGTCGCCGAAGTGGGCCGTCGCGGTGCCGCCAGCCTCGCGGATGGCCTCGACGGTCTCCTCGGCGGGTTCGGCGCTCTGGCCCTCCCCCGAGAGGTCGGTGCCGAGGTCGTTCACGACGACCGACGCACCCTCGTCCGCCAGGTGTTTCGCCGTGGCAGCGCCCAGTCCCCGGCCGCCACCGGTCACGATACAGATCCGCCCCTCGAGTTCCGAACTGCCCGTCATCCCATGAGTCACCGTCCGGACCCATCAAATGGCTGTCGGCAGCGAGCCGCCAGTTCACGTGACCCGACAGATCAGCGTTTCGAGTATAAACGACAACCCCGTTTTGAATTTACAATATTCCACATCCCTTTTGGAACTGGAAGCCTCGTTAACTCGTGGTCATGGACCTGCTTACGGAGGACGTGGTCCCCGAGAGTGCCCGTGACGTGAAACAGGAGGCGCGGGAGTTCGCGGCCGAGCACATCGAACCGGTCGCGGCGGAGTACTACGAGTCCGGCGACTACCCCTGGGAGGTGCTCGAAGCCGGCATGGACGCCGGCCTGGTCGCCCAGGACGTGAGCGAGGAGTATGGTGGACGCGGGTTCTCGCTAGAAGAGGTGCTGGCGATCGCAGAGGAGTTCTACCGCGCGGACGCAGGGATCGCGCTGACCCTCCAGCTTGCGAGTTTCGGGGCGGCCATCCTCGAGGAGTACGGCGAGGAGGGCCAGAAAGAGGAGTTCCTCCGGCCGGTCGGCGAGAACGACCAGATCTCCGGACTCGCCGTCTCCGAACCCGAGACCGGCAGCGACCTCGCGGGGATGCAGACCCGCGCGGAGAAGGAGGGCGACGAGTGGGTGCTGAACGGCGAGAAGTACTGGATCGGCAACGGCGTCGAGGCCGACTGGGTGACGCTGTACGCCCGCACCGGCGACGACGAGGACAATCGGTACGGCAACTTCTCCCTGTTCGTCGTCCCCACCGATATCGACGGCTACGAGGCCGAGCACATCCCCGAGAAGATGGGCTTTCGCGCCTCCAAGCAGGCCCACGTCGAACTGAACGACGCCCGGATCCCCGAGGACCACCTCATCGGCACCGAGGGGACCGGCTTCTACATGCTCGCGGACTTCTTCAACCACGGGCGCGTCGTCGTCGGCGGCCACGGCCTCGGCCTCGCGGCGGCAGCGATCGAGGAAGCCTACGACTTCGTCCACGGCCGGCAGGCCTTCGGGCGGGACGTCAGCGAGTTCCAGAAGGTCCAGCACGTCCTCGCGGACATGCGCACGGAGTTCGAGGCCGCCCGGTCGCTCAACTGGCGCGCCGCCGAGAAGGTCGAATCGGACGACCGGGCCGGCTTCTGGGCGGCCCAGGCGAAGGTGAAGTCCACGGAGACGGCGACGATGTGCGCCGAACGCGGGATGCAACTCCACGGCGGGCGCTCCGTCCTGACCGAGAACCGCATCTCGCGGGTCTATCGGGACGTCCGCATCCCGGTGATCTACGAGGGCGCGAACGAGATCCAGCGGAACCTGATCTACGGCCAGTGGTGACCGGTCAGGGCTTCGACCGCAGGTAACCGCCGGTCCCCAGCGCGAGCACGCCGGCCAGGACCGACAGCAGGCGGGTCAGGTTGCCGGTATCACCCAGCGGCGGTTCGTCGGTCCGGGTACTCATTAGATCGTACTGGGTCCGCATCTGCGGATCGTCCCGGGCGCCGCCGCGCGGCCCCCGCTGTTCGCTCTCCGGCAGATTCGAGTCCGTCGGTCGTTCGATCGCGACGGCGCCCAGCGACGTCCGCCGGCGAACGCCGTCGTCGTCGCTCTCGAGTTCGGCCGGATAGTCGAACTCCTCGGCACCGGCCCCGCCCGAAACGACGTATTGCCCGCCGTTCCGCAACGTCGCCTCGTAGTACCGCTGTCCGCGATCCGAGAGGTTCTCGTAGGCGATCACCTCGATCCCCTCGGTTTCGAGTTGGGTCTCGTTCGCGAGCGTCGTCCCCCGCAGGTCGTGATAGAGCACGGGCTGGACCGGCGCGATAGCGGGGGCGAGCAACAGTATGGCCGCGAGCACGAGCAGCGCGGTCGAGACGATAGAGCGATCGATCACTGCAGATCACTCCGCTCGAAGCGGACGTAGCCCAGGAAAAGCGGAATCGCCAGCCACGCGGCGAAGACGACGAGCGCGAACTCGTCGGTGAGGTACGTCGGCAGGTCGCTCGACGCCTCCAGGCTGCGTCTGAACACCGGTCGCTGGATCTCCTCGGGGAGCACGAGATGGATCGCCTTCTGGTAGGCGGTGTAGGGACTGAGGTAATCGACGGCGTCGTAGAGGTGCGGGTTCGGCTCCATCCCCAGCACCGTATCGTGGACCAGGCTGACCACCCGGGAGAACCCGAAGATTGTGTTGAGGATCACCAAGATGAAGTAGGACCCGACGGCCGCCGCGACGGCCTGGCTCCGGCTCGCCACCGACGCGGAGAAGGCCACCGCGAGCCCGACGAACACCCAGCAGTAGAGCAGCGAGACGGCGAACACGCCGATCGCGACGCCGAGCGGGACGGTGCCGTACTTGGCGGCGATGATACTCGTCGCGGCCAGGAACATGAACCCGAGGCCGACCGTGACCACGGCCAGACGGCTAAGCAGTTTCCCGACGAAGACGTCCCGGCGGGTGTTCGGAAAGGCGAGGAGGAACTTGATCCCGCCGCTCTCGCGCTCGCCGGCGATCGACATGTAGCTGGCGACCAGTGCGACCGCTGGCAACAGGACGCCGATCACGCCGACTAGCAGCCCGTAGGCGTCCTGTGCCTCGCGCTGAGGGGCGACGCCGAAGCCGACCTTCGAGTACACCACCAGCGCCGCGAGCAGCGCGAGGACCGTCGCGACGCCCCAGAGGGCACGAGAGCGCCGGACGCTCGTGACGTCCTTCCCGACGACGCTCTGGAGGCTCACTGGACCACCTCCGCCGCGGCCTCGTCCTCGCCGCGACCGCCGTTTGTCAGCTCGTTGAACAGCGTCTCGAGCGACACCGTCGAGGAGAGCACGTCAACGACCTCGGCCCGGTCCGCGACGTGTGTGACCACGTCGACCTTCCGCGCGGGATCCGCGCAGGTGACCCTAAGCCTGTGGTCCTCGACGGTCACGTCGACGACGCCGTCGAGCGTCTCGACGCCGAGGTCCGTGGGCGGCTCGGCGCACTCGAGGTCGATCGTGGCGTGACCGCCGGCGTCCCGCCGGAGGCCCTCGATGGAGTCGAGCGCGACCAGTTCGCCCTCGTTCATCACGCCGACGCGGTCACAGACCGCCTCGACCTCGGCGAGGTGGTGACTGGAGAAAAAGACCGTCGTGCCGGCGGCGGCCTGCTCCCTGACGATCTCGCGCATGTCCTGGACCCCGTTGGGGTCGAGGCCGGTCGAGGGCTCGTCGAGGAGCAACAGGTCCGGGTCACCGACGAGCGCCATCGCGAACGCCAGGCGCTGTTGCATCCCCTTCGAGTAGCTCTTGGCCAGCCGGTCCGCGTCGTCGGTCAGGCTCACCAGGTCGAGTTTTTCGTCGGGGTCGTCGGCGGCGTCTTTCGTCCGAATCGCCCATTCGAGATACTCCCGGCCGGTCAGCGGGTCGTTGAACCCGTAGCCCTCGGGGAGGACGCCGACGCGTTCGCGGATCCGCGCCGGGTGTTCCTGGGCGTCGATGCCGAACACCTCGACGCGGCCGCTCGTGGGCCGGATGTAGTCGAGCAGGAGGTTGATCGTCGTCGACTTCCCCGCGCCGTTCGGGCCGAGGAAGCCGAACACCTCGCCCTCGCCGACCGAGAGGTCGAGGTCGACGACGGCGTCGACGTCGCCGAAGCGCTTGGTCAGGCCGTCCGTCTCGATCACCGTCACGGGCAGCCCACCTCCCGGTCACCGGGTTCGGGACGGGGCGGCGTAATCGCGGTCGAGTCGGCTGGAGGGGCGTCGCTGGACAGGGAACCGTCCATAGAACCGACACGTTCGGCGGCCCCGATATGGTTTCCGGTCCGTCCCGACGGCACAGGTCACTGCTCGAGGACGCCGTAGGTCGACTCGAGGTAGTCGACGATCCAGTCCACAGTATCGGGGTCGTAGGTCCAGAACCCGTAGAATTCGCGCGGTTCGCGCTCCTCGGCGACCAGCGCGCACTTCGCGTCGTCGGCGTCGCGGTCGCCGGCCTCGTCGATCCCCCCAGTCGTCGCGGACGCGCCGCCGTCGAACACGACGAACCAGCAGCGTTCGATCTCCTGCGCCCGTTCGAGGTGCAAGGTGAAGCCACCGGTGGCCGGCGGGTCCTCGTCCGGCGTGGCGTAGGCGTGGACGTCGAGGTTCTTCGAGGCCAGGCGCTCGTACACCGAGAGCTCGCCGCGCAGCGTCGAGAGGTACTGAAAGCCCGCGTGGAGCGATCCATCGCCGACGCGCCAGGCGCGGTCCTCGATCTCCCGGGAGGCGGCGACCATCTGGTCGATGCTCCAGGAGGTGAACATGGTCTCGTCCAGATGGTCCAGGATCGGCCGGTAGGGGCTGTCCGAGAGGCCGATCGTGCCGTGTTCGTCGGCCATCATCCGTTCGAGGTCGGTGATGCTCGTGGCCGTCACCACCTCGCCGTCCTCGCTGAGGGTGACGAACTCGCCGGGCTTGCCGCTGGGCGTCGACTCCCGCTCGACCGTCACGTTCCGGTCCGCGAACCGCTCGCGAAACGCCGCGACCACGTCCGAGTCCGCGTTGAAGACCGTCAGCGTCTTCTCGTAGTCCTCGACCCCGGCGATGAGTTCCGAGAGGGACATTGGGTCGGTGTTGGCCAGGGCCTCGCCGCGTAAATCGTTTGTGCGCCAGCGACGGCGAAGCCAGCGGCCGAGGAAACCCCGATCCGGTTCCCGACGAACGACCGTGGTATATCCTATCCACTGTCATGATTAATATATGGTAACGGGTCGCAAACCCTTTTGTCGAGGCGGGCCGTTTTCCCGCTAGGGCGGCCGATTCGGCCACCGATTTATCATGACAGACCTGATGTGGCGCATCGCTGGCGGGTCCGGTGACGGGATCGATTCCACCAGCCAGAACTTCGCCAAGGCACTGATGCGCGCGGGACTAGACGTATTCACACATCGACACTACCCCTCACGGATCAGGGGTGGCCACACGTACGTCGAGGTACGGGCCGACTCGGAGCCGGTCCGGTCGCGCGGCGACGGGTTCAACTTCCTGCTGGCGCTGGGCGACAGCTTCGCCCGGAACCCCCAGGCAGACGCGAACACGGTGTACGGTAACGAGGAGATCAAACCCCTCTCCGAGAACCTCGACGACCTCAACGAGGGCGGGATCATCGTCTACGACGAGGGACTGCTGGACGAGGAGACGCTCGAACGGGCGGACATCGACCTCGAGGCCCGCGCCGAGGAGAACGACTGGCACGTCTTCCCCCTCGACCTGCGCGGCCTCGCCCGCGAGCACGGGCGCGAGGTCATGCGCAACACGGCCGGCGTCGGCGCGACCGCCGCGCTACTCGACATGGACCTCGAACACATCGAGGCCCTGATGGAGGACGCCATGACCGGCGACGTGCTCGAGGCGAACCTGGAGATCCTCGAACGGGCATACGACACCGTGCGCGAGGACTACGAGTTCGACCACGACCTGCGTGTCCCGACGGGCGACCACGACGAACAGCAGGTGCTCATGTCCGGGAGCAACGCCGTGGCCTACGCGGCCATCGACGAGGGCTGCCGGTTCATCGCCGGCTACCCGATGACGCCGTGGACGGACGTGTTCACGATCCTCTCCCAGCACCTGCCGAAGTTCGGCGGCATCGCAGAACAGGTCGAAGACGAGATCGCGGCCGCCGCGCTCGCGGTCGGCGCGTCCCACGCCGGCGTCAAGTCGATGTCAGGCTCTTCCGGCGGCGGGTTCGCGCTGATGTCCGAGCCGCTCGGACTGGCCGAGATGACCGAGACGCCGATCGTCCTGCTCGAGGCGATGCGGGCCGGCCCCTCGACGGGGATGCCCACCAAACCCGAACAGGGCGACCTCGAACACGTCCTCTACACGAGTCAGGGCGACTCCTGTCGGGTCGTGTTCGCCCCCGCGAACGTCACGGAGTGTTACGAGCAGACCCGCGCGGCCTTCCGGCTGGCCTACGACTACCAGCTCCCGGCCGTCGTGGTCATCGACCAGAAGCTCTCCGGCGAGATGCGCAACGCCGACGAGTCATTCTTCGACCGGGAGCCGAACACCGACCCCGGGAGCGTCCTCACCGAGGCGGAGATCAGCGAGGCCGCTCACCACGAGTCGGGGAAGTTCAAGCGCTACCAGCACGGCGCCGAGAACGGCGTCAGCCCGCGCTCGATTCCCGGCCAGAAGGACGGGCGCTTCCTGGCCTCCGGCAACGAGCACACGCCCGAGGGCCACATCAGCGAGAGCCCGACCAACCGCGTCGCCCAGATGGACCGCCGGATGCGCAAACTCGACGCCATCCGGGGCGAACTGGACGACGCCGAGAGCTCCCACCAGACGCAGTACGGCCCCGAAGATGCGGAGTACGGCCTGCTCGTGTGGGGCAGCCAGCAGGACACCGTCTTCGAGGCCGTCGACCAGTTGAACGACGCCGGCGAGTCCGTGAAGGCCCTCGGCGTCTCCGACCTCATGCCGTTCCCCGAGTCCGAGGTCGCGGCCTTCCTGGAGTCGGTGGAGTCCTGTATGGTCGTCGAGATGAACGCCTCGGCGCAGTTCCGGGGCCTGGTCCAGCGGGAACTGGGCCGGTTCGGACCGAAGCTCAACAGCCTCCTGAAGTACAACGGCGAGTCGTTCGAGCCCCACGAGGTCGTCGACGGCTTCGAGCGGATCGTCTCTCAAGAGGCGTCGGTACCGGAGGGCACCAAATTCGTCCCAGCGGCAGGTGATTAACCAATGAGTGTATTCTCAGCAATCGGCGAGGACCGCGAGATCGACCGCGACGAGTTCACACCCGGGATCGAACCCCAGGCGACGTGGTGTCCGGGCTGTGGCGACTTCGGCGTCCTGAAGGCGCTGAAGCAGGCCATGCCCGAGATCGGCCGCACCCCCGACGAGACCCTGCTGGTGACCGGCATCGGCTGTTCGGGCAAGCTCTCCTCCTACTTCGAGAGCTACGGCTTCCACTCCATCCACGGCCGGTCGCTCCCGGTCGCCCGCGCGGCCAAACTGGCAAACCCCGGCCTCGAGGTCATCGCCGCCGGTGGCGACGGCGACGGCTACGGGATCGGCGGCAACCACTTCATGCACACCGCCCGGGAGAACCACGACATGACCTACATAGTGTTCAACAACGAGATCTTCGGGCTCACGAAGGGGCAGACCTCCCCCACCAGCCCGAAGGGGCACAAATCCAAGACCCAGCCCCACGGCAGCGCCAAGGACCCCGTCCGGCCCATGTCGCTGTCGCTGGCCTCCGGGTCGTCGTACATCGCGCGCACGGCGGCGGTCAACCCCAACCAGGCGAAGGAGATCCTGGTCGAGGCGATGGAACACGACGGGTTCGCCCACGTCGACTTCCTGACCCAGTGTCCGACTTGGAACAAGGACGCCAAACAGTACGTCCCCTACACCGACGTCCAGGACGACGACGAGTTCGACTTCGACGTGACAGATCGCCGTGAGGCCGCCGACGCCATGTACGAGGCCGAGTCCCGACTCCACGAGGGCGAGGTCCTCACAGGACGGTTCTACGTGGACAGCGAGCGCCCGTCCTACGGCGAGGAGAAGCGCGCCACCGAGGAGATGCCCGAGGAGCCGCTCGCGGAGCGCTACCTCGACGAGGACGCCGAGTGGGAGCGGTCGGCCGACCTGCTCCACCACCACCGCTGACCGCGTCGGGAGCGCGGTCGCGGTGGTTGCAGATTGGTTGCGCTTTCGGTTCGTGACACGAACCTTTCGTCTCGTTCGTCCCGTTTGCGGGTTCGGAAGATATTTTTTCTCGGACGCAAAACTATCCGGTATGGCAGTTGAGTCCACGGAGGAGCGAATCCTGTCCGTCCTCGAAGAGGACGCCCAGGCCTCCTACGCCGAGATAGCCGAGCGGGCCGACGTCTCGAAGCCCACGGTTCGCAAGTACGTCCAGAAACTCGAAGACGAGGGTGTCATCGTGGGCTACTCCGCCGACGTGGATCCGAAGAAACTCGCCTCCAAGTCCATCGCGCAGGTGGGGATCGACGTCGAGAGCGAACGCTACGTCGAGGTCACCCGCGAACTCAAGCAGGTCCCCGAGATCGAGTCCCTCTACACCTCGAGCGGCGACCACATGCTGATGGCGGAGGTCCACGCCGCCGACGGCGACGCCCTCGGGGACGTCATCAACGAACAGATCGTCTCGCGGGACGGCGTCGCGGCCGCACACCCCTCTTTCCTCCAGGAACGGCTGAAGTGACCGCGCTCGCCGTGGACCGGATCGCTCGCGAAATAAGAGCTTTTACCCGCTCGCCCGCGAGGGGGTGACATGGATACCCGGCTGGTCGTGGGGTGTGGGTCGGTCGGCCAGGACCTCGTGGCCGCGCTCGTTGATCGGCCGGGCGAGCTGACAGTCCTCGAGGAGAGCGAGCGCCGCGTCGAGCGCCTGCGCGAGGCCGGCGTCCCGGCGACCCACGTCGCGGAGATCGACGCCGCCGCGCTCAGCGAACACGGGGCCGAGGCGGACACGATCGTCGTCGCGGGCGACCAGCCGGCCGAGAACCGACGCCGGGCCGAGGTGGCCGCCGAGGCCGTCCCCGACGCGATGCTGTTCGCGTTCGCCGGGCTCGACCCCGACGAGGCGGTCCTCGCCGCCCTGCGAGCGCTCGCCGACACGCTGGTCGAGCCGGGCGCGGCGACGGCCGAGTTCCTCGACCGACGGATCGGCGACGACGGGCTCGAGGTCCGCCAGCTCCGACAGGCGTTCTGGGACGTCGAGGAACCGCTCGCCATCGTCACGCACGACAACCCCGATCCGGACGCCATCGCCAGCGCCGTGGCGCTCAAGCACGTCGCCGCGACGCTCGGCGTCGAGGCCGAGGTGTGTTACTACGGCCAGATCTCCCACCAGGAGAACCGCGCGTTCGTCAACCTGCTCGAGTTCGACCTGACCCAGCTGGAACCGGACGCGGACCTCTCGGCGTACGGCGGGTTCGCGCTGGTCGACCACTCCCGACCGGGGGTCAACGACCAGCTCCCCGAAGACACGCCGGTCGACATCGTGATCGACCACCACCCGCCGCGCGCACCGGTCGACGCGGGGTTCGTCGACCTCCGGAGCAACGTCGGTGCGACGAGCACGCTGCTCGTGCAGTACCTCGACAGTTTCGGCATCCCGATCGAGGGGACCGTCGCGACGGGACTGCTCTTCGGCATCCGGGTCGACACCAACGACTTCAGCCGCGAGGTGTCGACGGCGGACTTCGAGGCCGCGGCGGCGATCGTCTCCGCGGCGGACATGGGCGCGCTCGATCGCATCGAGTCGCCGTCGATCAGCGGGGACACCTTCGAGACCATCGCCCGCGCCATCGGCAACCGCGACCGACGCGGCCCGGTCCTGACCAGCTTCGTCGGCGAGCTAACGGATCGCGACGCGCTGGCGCAGGCGGCCGACCGCCTGCTCGACCTCGAGGGAATCCAGGCGACCGTCGTCTACGGGCTGATGGACGGCGTGGTCTACGTCTCCGGACGCGCCCGCGGGACCGACCTCGACCTGGGGGAGACGCTCCGCTCGGCGTTCGACCAGATCGGCAGCGCCGGCGGTCACGCCGACATGGCCGGCGCGCAGATCCCGGTGACCGACACCGCGCTCGACCCGGCGAGCGAGACCGCCGTCGAGTCGAGCGACGCCGCGAGCGATGCCGAGTCGGCGGGCGAGGAGACGTATCGGGACGACGAGGCGGTCGAAACCGAGGCAGAGGACGCCGGTTCCGACGGGGACGGCCACCTGACGGCGGCGGCGATCGACCGCGACATCGAGGAGTTCGTCGCCGAGCGGTTCTTCGAGGCGATCCGCGAGCGTCCGCCGGGCGAGCGGTCGGGGCTGCGGCTGGGCGGGTCGTTCACCGAGGGCGAGACGGGCTGGTGAGCGAGGGGGCGAGACGCGGGGCTCGACGAAGGGGTTTTCACCGCCGGGGGAGATGTCACGGGTAATGGATTCCGAGGACGCGAAGCCACGCGTCAGAGACTACATGACGAGGGACGTGGTGACCGTCTCGCCGGACGAGCGCGTCGAGGCCGTCGCCCGCCGGATCGCCGAGAGCGACGACACCCACAGCGGATTCCCGGTCTGCGACGGCCGGCACGTCGAGGGGTTCGTCAGCGCCCGCGACCTCCTCCTGGCCGGCGATCACGAGCCCATCTTCAAGGTCATGACCCAGGACCTGCTGGTCGCCCACCCCGACATGAAGCTCAACGACGCCGGGCGCGTGATCCTCCGGTCGGGCATCCAGCGCCTCCCCGTCGTCGACGACGCCGGCAACCTCGTGGGGATCATCAGCAACGCCGACGTGATCCGCAGCCAGATCGAGCGCGCGACGCCCGGCAAGGTCGAGAAACTCCAGCGCACCCTCGAGAGCATCCACGGCATCGAGGCCAGCGAAGACCGCCGCGACGTGTCCCTGGAGAAGCTCACGCCCACCCAGAGTCGCGTCTACGCGGACGAACTCGAGGGCCGGCGCTACGAACTGGAGCGGGGCCTGGCCGAACCGCTCGTCGTCATCGACAACGACGGGGAGTTCCTGCTGGCCGACGGCCACCACCGCGTGAAGGCCGCCGACAGCCTCGGGATCGAGGAGATGGACGCCTACGTCATCGTGATCGACGAGCGCGTCGACCTCGGGATGGCCAAGACCGCCGAAAAGGAGGACCTCGAGTCCATCGACGACATCGAGGAGGTCGAGTACGCCCACCACCCGCTCGTCGAGACGACCAAACGCCTGCAAGACGAGAGCGCCTGACCGGCGCCGGCCGAACCGTTAAGCGCTCCCCGCGTGTAAGTGACTGGCATGTACGACGACGAGGACCTCGCGGCTATCCGTGAGGGGCGCGAGTCGTGGGCCGACGAGACGCTCGACCCGGTGCTGGACCGCCACGGCGAGCGCCGGGACCGATTCGCGACGGTCTCGAACCACGAAATCGACCGCCTCTACACCCCTGCCGACGTGGCCGACCTCGACTACGACGAGGACCTGGGGTTCCCCGGCGAGGAGCCCTACACACGGGGCGTCTACCCGACGATGTACCGCGGGCGGACCTGGACGATGCGCCAGTTCGCCGGCTTCGGCACCGCCGAGGAGACCAACGAGCGCTTTCACTACCTGATCGGCGAGGGCCAGACCGGCCTGTCGGTGGCCTTCGACATGCCGAGCCTGATGGGACTGGACAGCGACGACCCGATGTCCGACGGGGAGGTCGGCCGCGAGGGCGTCGCCGTCGACACCCTGCGGGACATGGAGATCCTCTTCGACGGCATCGACCTCGACGAGGTCTCGACCTCCTTCACGATCAACCCGAGCGCGCCGGTGGTCTACGCGATGTACCTCGCGCTCGCGGACCGCCAGGGCGTCCCCCGCGAAGAGCTCCGGGGCACCCTCCAGAACGACATGCTCAAGGAGTTCATCGCGCAGAAGGAGTGGGTCGTCCCGCCGGAACCGTCCCTCTCGGTCGTCACCGACGTGATCGAGTTCGCCGTCGACCAGACGCCGAAGTTCAAACCCGTCTCCGTCTCGGGCTACCACATCCGCGAAGCAGGGTCGACGGCCGTCCAGGAACTGGCCTTCACCCTCGCCGACGGGTTCGCCTACGTCGAGGACTGTCTGGACCGCGGGCTGGACGTCGACGACTTCGGCCCCCAGTTGTCCTTCTTCTTCAACTCCCACAACTCCATCTTCGAGGAGGTCGCGAAGTTCCGCGCGGGCCGCCGGATCTACGCCACCCTGATGGACGAGTGGTACGGCGCCGAGACCGACGCCGCGAAACGGCTGAAGTTCCACACACAGACGGCGGGGCAGTCGCTTACGGCCCAGCAGCCGCTGACAAACGTCGTCCGGGTGACGATCCAGGCGCTCGCGGGCGTGCTCGGGGGGAGCCAGAGCCTCCACACCAACAGCTTCGACGAGGCGCTGGCCCTGCCCAGCGAGGAGGCGGTGCGGGTGGCGCTGCGGACCCAGCAGATCATCGCCGAGGAGTCCGGCGCGGCCGACACCGTCGATCCGATGGGCGGCAGCTTCGCCATCGAGGCGCTCACGAACGAGGTGGAGGCGGAGACGATGGCGTACCTCGAGGAGATCAAGGAGATGGGCGACGGCTCGGTCAGGGACGGCGTCCTGACGGGCATCACCGACGGCTACTTCCACCGCGAGATCGGGGACGCGGCCTACGAGTATCAGGAACGGGTCGATTCGGGCGAGGAGGTCGTCGTCGGCGTCAACGAGTACACCGTCGCCGAAGACACCTCCCCCGACCTGTTGCGCGTGGACGAGACCACCCAGTCACGCCAGCGTGAACGCCTGGCGACGGTGAAGGACGAGCGCGACGACGAGGCGGTCGCCGACGCCCTCGACGACCTGCGAGAGACCGTCGAGGCCGGCGGGAACGTGATGCCGCCGATCGTGACCGCGGTGAAAGCCTACGCCACGATGGGCGAGATCATGGGCGTCTTCGAGGAGCACTACGGCGCCTACCAGGAGACCGCCAGCCTGGCCTGACCGTGGCCTCGCCAACGTCCTCGAGGAACTGAAGGATCCAGTACATTGATGCTCGCAGTCCGCCTTCCGGAAGACGTGAGCGAACGAACGTCCCGGATGGTGACGCGGCGGCCCCCGGAGTCGTGCGCCGCCTCGCCCGCGCCGCCGGGATAGCCATGGCCGGGAGCCTCGCGGTGCGCGTCGTCGCCGACGGGACCGAGACGTCCGAGTCCGTCCTGGACGCGCTGGCCACCGTCTACGAGCGGGTCGATCCCGCCGACGGTGACACAGGTGACGACTCGACGGTCGACTGCGTCGTGGCTGTCGCCCCGCTCGCCGACGCGGCGTGGCAGCGACTCGCCGACCGAGGCGACGCGCCGCTGGTCGTCCTCGCCTCCCCCGCAGACTCGGAGAGCCGTCACCGGGCGACCGAAGCGGGGGCGACCGACGTGGTTATCGCGGACCACGACCGGTTCGCGGCCCTCGCACACAGGGTCCGTGGAGTGGTGGAGGGTCGTCGGTCCGCAACGGGCCAGGGGCCGAGAGCCCTCGAGAGCGAGGCCGAGGAGCGGGCTGCCGACGGCCGCTACCTCCGGGACCTCTACGACGTGGCGACCGACGACGCCCTGTCCTTCGAGGCGAAGACCGAGCGCATCCTCGAGATCGGGCTGGATCGGCTGGGCGTGGAGAACGCCCACCTCTCGTCGATCGATCGCCGGCCCGAGCGCTACGAGGTCGTCGCGAGCGTCGGCGACCTCCCGATCGAACCCGGCGTCCAGCTCGACCTGGCGACGACGTTCTGCAAGCGGACGATCCAGTCGGACGACGTGCTGGCGATCGATCACGCCGCCGAGCGGGGCTGGCGCGGCGATCCGGCCTACGAGGAAAACGACGTCGAGTGTTACCTCGGGGCGCGCGTCACCGTCGGCGGGTCGCTGTACGGCACCGTCTGCTTCATGGACCGGTCGCCGCGGCCCCCGTTCACCGAGGCCGAGCGGGCGTTCGTCAGCCTGGTCGCGCGGTGGCTCAGTCACGAACTCGAACGGCGGCGCCGTGAGACCGCGGTCGACGCGCTCCACGACGGGACCGCTCGCCTCCTGCGCGCCAAGACGACGGGGTCGGTCTGCGAGACGGCGACGGAAGTAGCCGCGGCGGTGCTCGACGCGCCGCGGACCCGCGTCTGGCTCGTCGACGACGACCCGGGGACGCGACTCCGCGCGGCGGCCGATCACGCCTGCGAGGCCGATGCAGACCCGATCGAGCGCGGCGACGGCCGCGGCGACGCGCTCTGGGAGGCGCTGGACGACGGCGCGACCCGGCGGTCCGACGATCCCGAGGGCGTGGACGGCACCGGGTTCGCGGAGCGGACGCGGAGCGCGCTCGTCACGCCGCTCGGGACCGACGGGGTTCTGATCGCGGGCTCCCCGACCGCAGACGCGTTCGACGACGTCGACGACGTGATGGCCGGCATGGTCGGCTCGAACGTCGTTGCGGCGCTGGAACGGATCGACTGGATCGATCAGGTCAGGGACGCCCGCGAACGGTTCCAGCGCATCTTCGAGTCGGCCAGCGACGGCCTCCTCCTCGTCGACCCTGCGGCCGACGAGATCGCCGACTGCAACGACCGCCTCTGTGAGCTGCTCGGCTTCGACCGGGCGGAACTGCGAACGGTCGCGCCCTCGACGATCTGCCGGGACGACATCGAGGCGTTCAGACGGTTGCTCGTCCGGGCGCGGGAGGAAGGACGGGCGGGGGCGGACGAGCTGGTCTGTCGCGACCGGGGCGGCGGCCGCATCCCGGTGGCGGTGTCGGCGGCGGCGGTGGAACTCGACGGGCGCGACTACGTCCTCGCGAGCGTGCGCGACATCCGGGACCGCCTGCACCGCGAGCAGGCGCTGAGCGTCTTCAACCGCGTTCTCCGGCACAACATCCGCAACGACATGAACGTCGTCATCGGGCGAGCCACGATGCTCCGGGGGGCGCTCGATGGGGCCGATCAGCGGGCCCACCTCGACCACATCGTCGAGACCGCGCGGAAGCTGACGGAACTGGGGGAGAAGGCCAGGACCTTCAGGCGACTGGACGACCGAGAGCCAGAGGCCGACAGCGTCGCAGTGGGCGGGTTACTCGAACGCGTCCGGGAGTCGCTGGTCGGGGAGTACCCCGACGCCACCGTCACGATCCGGGGCGCGGACGACGCCACGGCGGCGGTCGCGCCAACGATCGACGTGGCCATGCGCGAGCTGCTGGAGAACGCGATCAAGCACGCGACCACCGACGACCCAGCGGTCACGGTGACGGTCGCCCGTGACGAAGACGGTGTGTCGGTCCGCGTCGCCGACGAAGGCCCCGGGCTCCCGGAGCAGGATCGTGCCGTGCTGGAAGGGGGCTACGAGACGCCGCTGAATCACGGGAGCGGGCTGGGGCTGTGGCTTGCCAACTGGGTCGTCACCGCGGCCGGCGGGTCTATCGCCGTGGTCGACGCGGGACCCGAGGGCACGACGATCGAGCTGTCGCTCCCGGCCGCCACCGGCGCCGCCGAACCGTGATCCGGGCTCCGTCCCGCCGATTGGGAGCGTAGACAACTACTATTAGGTTTTCGACCGTGGTCGAAATTGCGATGGAGAAACCACTGCTGGTCACGGACTTCCTGGACCGGGCGCGTCGGCACTACGGCGACCGGGAGGCGGTCGTCGCGACGACCGGGGAGCGGTACAGCTACGACGAACTGGGTGACCGTGCGGACCGGTTCGCCGCCGCCCTGCAGGACCGCGGGATCGAGAAGGGCGACCGCGTCGCCGTGCTCGACCCGAACACCCACTACCACCTCGAGGCGGCCTACGGGAGCTTCCAGACCGGCGCGATCCACACGCCGCTGAACTACCGGCTGACCCCGGACGACTTCGAGTACATCCTGACTGACGCCGAGGTCGACGCCGTCTACGCGGACTACGAGTACGCCGAGAAGATCGAGGGCGTCCGCGACGACGTGCCCACGACGACGTTCGTCACGAACGACGCCGACGGAGTAGACGGCGAGTGGGAGGATTTCGACGCAGTGGTCGCGGACGCGGGCGCGGACTACGACCGCCCGGAGATGAGCGAGGGCGACGACGTCACGATCAACTACACGTCGGGTACGACAGGCGACCCGAAGGGCGTGGTCCGGACCCACAGGACCGAGACGCTCCACGCCTACCTGATCGCGCTCCACCAGGAACTCCGGGACGACGACGTCTACCTCTGGACGCTCCCGATGTTTCACGTCAACGGCTGGGGCCACCTCTACGCCGTGACCGGGATGGGCGCGACCCACGTCTGCACCCGCGGGATCGACGCCGCGGAGATATTCGAGACCGTCGCCGCGGAGGACGTCTCGTACCTCTGTGGCGCGCCGACCGTGTTGAACCTGCTCTCCGAGTACTACGGGAGCGAGGACGGGGACCTGACGACGACCGGTGACGCTCCCGTCCGTATCGCCACCGCCGGGAGCGCCCCGCCGGAGGCGACCATCCGGACGGTCGAGGACGAGTTCGGCTGGTACCTCAAACACGTCTACGGCGCGACTGAGACCGGGCCGCTGATCACCACCTCCGACGCCCGGCGCCTGTTCGACGCGGACGACGACGCCCGGTTTTCGGTCAAGAAGCGACAGGGCCTGGGCTACCTCGGGACCGACGTCCGCGTCGTCGACGAGGACGGCGCGGACGTCCCCCGCGACGACGAGACCATCGGCGAAGTGGTCGTCCGCGGCAACCAGGTGATGGACCGCTACTGGAACAAGCCCGAGGCGACCGAGGAGGCCTTCACAGACCGGCGCGAGGGCTACTACCACACGGGCGACCTGGCGACCGTCGACGAGCACGGGATGTTGGCCATCCAGGACCGGAAGAAAGACATCATCATCTCGGGCGGGGAGAACATCTCCAGCATCGAACTGGAGGACACCCTCTACGAGCACGACGCGGTCAGCCAGGTCGCGGTCATCCCCGCGCCCAGCGAGGAGTGGGGCGAGACGCCGAAAGCCTTCGTCGTCCCGTCGAACGGCGACCCCGAGAACCCGCCGGTCTCGACCGAGGACCTGACGGCCTTCTGTGAGTCCCGGTTGGCCGGCTACAAGGTCGTCCACCGGTTCGAGTTCGTCGACGAGCTGCCCACGACGGCGACCGGAAAGATCCAGAAGTACGAGCTCAGGGAGGAGGAGTGGGAGGACGAAGAGGGGATGGTCGGGCAGGGATGACCCGCCACCGGCGTCGGTCTATCCGCCTTCAGGCGTCCGGATACCGATCCGAGACGACGGTCACGAGCCAGAGGAACACGCCGAGACCGACGGCGACGGTGAGCATGCCGTAGAGGGCGGTCCCGAGTGGCGTCGGGGGGAGCTGGATGACGCCGAACAGTTCGGGATCGAGGTCTTCCGGTCGCGCCGATCCCAGGATGAACCCCATCACGCCCGCGATGACGACGATCGCGGCGTAGATAAACAGGACGACGCGGTTCCCCGGGCGACCGTCGGCCGAGCGGGTCGCGGTGTCTGTCATCGGTCGCGGTTCGAGACGAAGGTAATTAGCCGTTTCAATTCCTACCCGTGACCGATGAGCGAAAAAGACCTCCTCTTCCTCGTCCTCGCCGGGATCGCACTGTTGATGTTCGTCACCGGGTTCGTGCTGGTCGTGAGCTGAGACGCCCCCGCCGAACCCCGTCGAATCGACGCAAAAACCGCCGCGCTGTGAGCTACTCTTCCTGGACGATGACGGCACCGTGCATGCCCGATCCCTGGTGCGGGAAGCAGTAGTACAGGTAGTTGCCCGGTTCGTCGAAGGTCTGCTCGAAGGTCTCGCTGCCGCTGTCGACCGCGTCGCCGCTGCGGAACTCCGCGTCGGACGCATCGGCCGATTCCACGTTGTGGGCACCGCCGTTGCCGGTCCACCGCCAGGTGATGGTCGTCCCCGGCGTCACGACTACCGCCGGCGGGTCGAACGCGAAGTTGGTGCTGCCGGCACCGACGGCGATATTGACGTTGTCGCTGCCGGTCTCGTCGACGGCCTCCCCCTCGTAGAGCCGCGCGTTGTTGTCCGAGAGGTAGGTGTCGACTTCGTCCGGGACGCTCACGCCACTCCCGCTGTCGCCATCGTCGCCACCGCCGTCGGTTCCGCCGTTATCGCCGTCGCCGTTGCCACCGCCCGAACAGCCGGCCACTGCGCCGGCGACTGTCACCGCTCCGATACCACGCACGAACGTCCGTCGCTCCATCTCTCTGGTCACCTCGTTTTTGGGTCGGGGATAGACCGGGATAAGCTACCGGACGCGTTCTCACGAGGTGGGAACGCTCCCTAGCCGTTTGTGAACGTGTTCCCTTCGTGCTGGTAGGCATGATCTCGGTCAGCAAACTCCTCTGTGATCTGGACGCGGAAGGCGACGGCCTGCGCTACGACGCCGCCGACGAGTCCGACCGCGAGCAGATCCGCGAGGCCAAACAGCGCCGGCCCGTCGTCGTCTGGAACACGACCAAACAGTGCAACCTCTACTGCGACCACTGCTACGCCGCCGCCGACACCGAGTGCGCCCCGGGGGAGCTCTCTACAGTCGAAGGCAAACGCTTGCTCGACGACCTCGCCGAGTACGGCGTCCCCGTCGTTCTCTTCTCCGGCGGCGAACCCCTCGTCCGCGACGACCTCGAGGAACTGGTCGCCTACGCGGCCGACCGGGGGATCCGACCAGTCCTCTCGACCAACGGGACGCTGATCACCGAGGAGCGCGCCCGCGACCTGCAATCCGCGGGCCTGCAGTACGCCGGCGTCTCGGTCGACGGCCTCCCCCAGCGCAACGACGCCTTCCGCGGGAAGGAGGGTGCCTTCGACGCCGCGCTCCGCGGCATCGAGGCCTGTCAGGCCGCCGGGCTCAAGACCGGGCTGCGCTACACCATCACGAAGCACAACGCCGACGACCTCGAGGACGTGGTCGCGCTGCTCCACGAGGCCGGCCTCGACCGGTTCTGCTTCTACCACCTCGACTACGGCGGCCGGGGGAACGAGATCCGCGACGTGGACCTCACCCCCGAAAAGCGCCGCGAGGCCGTCCGCACCGTCTGCGACATGACCCGGGAGTACCACGCTCGCGGCGACGAGATCGAGACGCTGCTCGTGGGGAACTACGCCGACGCCGGCTACCTCGTCGAGTACGCCAGCGAGCACCTGAGTGAGGCGGCCGCAGAGCGGATCTACCGCTACCTGGAGGTCAACGGCGGCGATCCGACCGGCGAACGCGTCGCGGACGTGGACTACCAGGGCAACGTCCACCTCACGCAGTTCTGGCAGGGCTACTCGCTGGGCAACGTCCGCGACCGCCCGTTCGGCGCCATCTGGGAGGACGAGTCCAATCCCCTCCTCGAACGCCTCCGGAACCGCGAGGATCACCTCACGGGGAAGTGTGCCGACTGCGCCTACCAGTCGATCTGTCGCGGCGGGTCGCGACTCCGCGCCCTGTCGGTCCACGACGATCCGTTCGCGCCCGATCCGCAGTGTTACCTCCGCGACGACGAGATCGGCGGCTCGAACCCGGTCTTCGACACCGGACCGGAGCCGGCCGACTGAGCGCTACGCGACGACGCGCTCCCTGATCGTCTCGGCCGCCGCCAGTCCGGTCCGGAGGGCGGCGTACGTCCGGCCAGCGCCGGCGACCCAGTCGCCCGCGACCGCCAGGTCGTGGTAGCGCGTGCGAGCGATCAGATCCGGGTCGGCGCCGTACTCCGGGACGGCCGCGGTGAACCGGGCGTGATCGATCCAGTCGGCGTTCAAAACGCGATCGTCGCCGAGCAGGTCGTGCGCGCCGGACCGGGCGACCTCGGCGATTTCATCACTGTGCGCGTCGGGGTGCGTCGCGGTCCACTGGGGATTCAACTGGACCACCAGCAGGCTCTCGCCGTCCGGAACGTGTCCGGGTTTGCACTCCTCGCGGGAGCACCAGCCCACGTCGTGGCCCCCTTCGCTGGCCACGAGGGCGTAGTACGGCTTCTCGATCCGCTCCGGGTAGTGACAGACGACGCTGTCGACGGGGCGGTGGGGGACGCCCTCCGCCGCGACCAGCAGGTCGTCTTTCAGCGGGTGGCCCCACTCGGCGTCGGCGAGCTGGCTCGCCGTCTCGCCCGCCGGGAGGGCCAGCACCAGGCCGTCGACGCGTTCTTCCCGCCCGCCTGTGGTCGCGAGCCGCCAGCCGTCGCCGCGGCGGTCGAGGTGCCCGACCCGGGTGTCCGTCGCCACGGTCGCGCCGCTCTCGCGGGCGAACGCCTCGACGATGCCCCGGACGCCTCGCCGGGTCGTGTACTTGGGCGCCTGGTCCGCCCGGCCCGCCGAGATCGTCCCGTCGGCGTCGAACACCCGCGTCTCGCCGTCGACGGTCACGAGGTCGTCGCCCGCGGCCGCGCGGAGAATCGTCGCGATCCGCGCCTCGTCGGCCTTCACGAAGTTGGCCCCGTAGTCGTAGGTGCAGCCGTCGCGTTCGCGCGTGACCATCCGGCCGCCGAGCCGGTCGCTCGCCTCGAACAGCGTCACTGCCACCGGGTCGTCCCGCAGCGCGAACGCGGCCGCGGCCCCCGCGATCCCCCCGCCGACGATGCCGACGCTTGCCATGCGAGGGGGTTGTGCGGCATCCCTGATAACTCCGGGTGCCGCTCGACGCCGACCGGGTGCCGTCAGTCCTCGAGCGCCTCGAGCAGGGTCAGCGCGAGCGCCTTGTCCAGCGGGTCGTTGGCGTTCCCGCAGTGAGGCGACTGGACGCAGGCCGGGCAGCCGTCGGCGCAGTCGCAGGAGGCGACCATCTTCCGGGTGGTCGACAGCAGCGACCCGACGTCGGCGTAGGCCCGCTCGGTCAGCCCGACGCCGCCCGGATAGCCGTCGTAGATGAAGATGGTCGATTTGCCGGTGTGTGGGTGCAAGGGCGTCGAGAGCCCGCCGACGTCCCGGCGGTCGCAGAGCAACTCGGCAGGCATCATCGCGATCATCGCGTGCTCGGCAGCGTGGATGCCGCCCCCGAACGCCTCGTCTTCGTCCGCGAGCGCGTCCCGGTCCGCCGCCTGTTCGCGCATCCGGCGCTCGACCGGTTCGGGGACGGTGTAGTAGAAGGCCCGGGTCGAAAGCGTCGTCTCGGGCAGGTCCAGCGCGAACTGGCCGACGGGTTCGCCGGTCTTGCCGTCGCGACGTTCGTAGCCCGTGATCTGCTTGCGCATCGTGACGTCGGCCAGCCGCAGCGTGCTGTCCTGGTGACCGGGCATCCGCGTCTCCGCGTGATCGCGCTCGACGGTGATCGTCTTGTCGTGGAGCACCTGCGTGTAGTAGTCCGCGTGCGTCTGTGAGAGTTCGGCGACGCCGAGGTCCAGATCCAGATCGACCACCTCGTAGCGCCGGCCCTGGTGGTGGTAGATCGCGCCCGGGTGGGCGTCACGTAGCGCGTCGCCGAAGGGGAGTTCCGCCACCGTCTCGCCGCTGGCGCGGTCCCTGAGCTGGACCTGCCGGTCGTCGACCGTCCGGAGATTCATCTCGTGCTGGGGGCTCCCGTCGCCGTCGTAGAGCCAGCGGATGCCGGCGTCGGTCTCCCGGCGAGAGAGTTCGCCGGATTCGGTGAGGGCGGCGACCACGTCGGGAAAGGGGTCGCCGAAGTGGTCGTCGTCCGTGGGTGTGAGCCAGGTCTCCCGCGCGGCCGAGAGGACGTGATCGGGCAGCAGCGTCCGGTTCTGGGGGTTGGAGATGGCTCGTTCCGGCTCGCCGTCGAAGAACTCGTCGGGGTTTCGCATGAAGTACTGGTCGAGCTGATCCTCGCCGCCGACCACGATCACGAGGCTCGGGTCCGTCCCGCGACCGGCTCGGCCGGCCTGCTGGAACGCGCCCATCCGGGTGCCCGGATAACCGTCCAGCAACACGGCGTCGAGTCCGCCGACGTCGACGCCGAGTTCGAGGGCCTTCGTGCTCCAGACCCCGCGGATCTCGCCCGACGAGAGCCCCTCCTCGACCGTCCGCCGGCGGTCGCCGGTCAGTGCGGCCTGGTAGGCCGTGACGCCCTCGGCGACGTCGTGTTCGCCCCGGCGGCGCAACTCGTCGGCGCTCTCGGTCGCGTAGCGTTCGGCGGTCTGGCGCGACCGCGTGAACGCCACGGTCTGGTAGCCCCTGGTCAGGAGGTCGACGAACAGCCGCTTCGTCTCGACGTGGCTCGACTTCCGCCGGCCGCTCCCCCAGCCGTCGCCGTCCTCGTACTCCGGCGGGTTCCAGAACAGCCAGTGGGTCGGTCCCGTCGCGCTCTGGTCTTCGGTGATCGCCGCGTAGTTCGTTTCCGGGCGTCCGGTGACCGTCGCCGCGTGCTCGACGGGATTGCCGATCGTCGCCGAACAGCAGACGTACTGCGGATCGGCGTCGAACCGCTCGCAGACGCGGTTCAGCCGGCGGAGAACGAGGCCGACCTGGCTCCCGAACACGCCGCGGTACTCGTGGACCTCGTCGACGACGACGGTCTCGAGACGCTCGAAGAACCAGTCCCAGAGCCGGTGCCCGTGGGGGAGGATCCCGTAGTGGAGCATGTCCGGCGTCGTCAGTAGAACCGTGGGCTGGCGCTCGCGGATCTCGGCCTTCTCGGATTTGGACTGCCGGCCGGTGTACTGGGCGACCGTGACGCGGCTGCCGAAGCCCAGTCCGTGGGCGAGGTCCTGCAGCGTCTCGGTCTGGTCGTTGATGAGCGCGACCTGCGGCGCGATATAGAGGGTACAGCCAGTGTGGTCCAGCGCGCGCTCGAACGCGGGGACGGTATAGGCGAGGCTCTTGCCGCTGGCGGTGTCGGTAGCGAGGACCACGTCGTCACCGTCGCGGACGCGCTCGACGGCCGTCGCCTGGTGGTCGTACAGCCGCTCGATCCCCCGTTTTTCGAGTGCCGACGCCAGCCGATCGGAGAGGTCGAGGTCCGCGAACGTCGCCGCTCGGCCGGGAACCGTCTCGTGGTGAGTGACCTGTCCCTCGTAGTACGGGCGGTCCCGGAGCCAACTGATCGTCTCGTCCACGCCGGGAGTACTGGTGCGACGGTGCTAACGCTTTCGTCGAACGCGTTCCGAGGACTCAGTCGTCCTGCGAGTCGATGCGCTCGAGCTTCCCGCTGCCGGAGTTTTCCGGGGCGCCCACCTTGTCCCGGTTGATCGCCAGGTGGATCGCGAACAGGATCGGCGAGAGCACGCCCAGCACGAGTGCGACGCCCATCGCGAGCAGGCCGTCGGTCAGGACCAGTTGGCCGCCGCCGTGTTCGCCGCCCTCACCGCCCCCGCCGCCACCGGTCGCCGCGTCGCCGACGACGACGACGCCGCGCATGCCGGGGTCGTGCGGTTCGCAGTAGTACTTCACGACGCCCTCTTCCTCGAAGGTCTGCTCGAACGTGGTCCCCTGCTCGCTGACGGTGTCGCCGCTGCGGAACGCGCCGTCCTGTTCGACCACGTTGTGTGCGCCGCCGCTCCCGCTCCACTCCCAGGTGATCGTGGTTCCGGGATCGACCTGTACCGCCGCCGGACCGAACGAGACGCCGTTGCCCGCGCCGACGGTGATCGTCACCGAGTCCTGCCCGGTCTCGTCGACGACCTCGCCGTCGTAGTTCATCGCGTTGCTCATCCATCCGTCGAAGTCGGATCCCTCCTGTGCCGTCGCCGTCCCGCTCGCGCCGACCGCGACGCCGGCGGCCGCCGTCCCCGCCGCCGCCGTCCGCAGAAAGCCGCGTCGACTGGTCGCCGACCCGTCCGAAGCGTTCGAGTCCATCTCCATACGCGTCGGTTTTTCGGCATCCTGTATAAGCCCGCCTATACGGTCCGGGGTTTGGGAACGGTTTCCACAGATCGTCGAGCGGTCCGGGACGCGCCGGCTCATCGCACGACGGTGACCGGACAGGGGGCCCGGCGGAGCACCGTCTCGGCGACGCTCCCGAGAAGCATCCGGGAGACGCCCGATCGGCCGTGACTCCCCATGACGACGTGGTCGACGGTCTCGGTCTCGGCGAACTCGACGATGCTTCGCGCCGGCCGGCCGACCGCCGTCTCCGTCCGGAGCGTCACGCCGTACTCGTCGGCGGTCTCCTGGGCGTCGGCGAACAGTTCCTCGGCCTGCTCCTCCTGGGTCTCGTACCAGTCCTCCCAGTAGCCCGGGAGGGAGGCCTCCATCGGCGCGCCGTAGCCGGCATCGACGAAGTCGAAGACGTGCAGGAGCGTGATCTCGGCCTCCTCGGCGTACTCTTCGAGCGCGAAGGTGAGCGCTCGCTCTGACAGCGGCGACGCGTCCGTCGGGACCAGCACGTGGTCGGTCATGGTCGACCCTAGCGGCCCGGTGGGATTAATACCCGCCGGGATTCTCACACGTCGAGAGCCCGGCGCGCCGCGGGGAGAACGCACCACTAAAGCCCGTCCGGTCGCAATGCCCGGGCAATGGAGAGACGCCAGTACCTCCGGACCGCGGTGGGCGGTGCGGCCGGCACGCTCGCGCTCGCGGGCTGTCTGGGCTCGGGCGACGAGAACCCGAACGTGAAACTGTCGAAGCCCGACCTGCAGACCGATCCGGAGGACTACCCCTTCCCCGCCTGGGGCCAGCAGATCCCGTCCGTGACGGTCCCAGACGCCCTGGGCGGCGGGACGGTGACGACGACCGACTACGAGAAACCGCTCGCGCTGACCTTCGTCTTCAGCAACTGCCAGACGGCGTGTCCGATCCTGACCCGGGCGCTCGTCGCGGCCCAGCGCGAGGCGGCCGACGGCGGGTGGAGCGACGCCGTCGAGTTCGCCGAGATCACCTTCGATCCGGCCCGGGACACGCCCGAACGGCTGGCCGAGTACGCCGACGAACGCAGCGTCGACCTCGACGCCGGTAACTGGACCTTCCTCCGCCCCGAGTCCGAAGCCCGGGCGAAGACGGTGGTCCAGGACGAGTTCGGCGTGTTCTACGAGAAAATCCCGCCGGGAGAAATGTCGGGCGGGGACTCGACCGCGACGCCGGACGGTTCCGGGACGGCGACTGCCACGGAAACGGCGTCGGAGACCACCGAGGCGTCCGGCACCGAAACCGACGGGACCGTGGACGAAGATTCTGCGGGGTACATGTTCAGACACCTCTCCCTGATCCTGCTCGTGAACGGCGACGGCTACGTCGAGCGGACGTGGCGCGGCAGCGGTGGGATCGAGGCGGCAGCCGCGGAACTCCCGGACGCGATGGATCGGCTCAGAACGGCCTGAAACGCGGATTCCCGGCCCTTATCTGGCGTACAGCGAGTAGACGATGACGCCGAAGCCGAGCGCCATCAGGCCGGTCTCGGCGATGATGGCGTACTCGCGTTGCAGCGACAGCCCGAGGTCGAACACGCCGGCGATCAGGCCCCCGAGGGTCACGATCGCGAAGCCGAGCGCGAGCAGGCCGAGCGGTCGCGCGCCGGTCCGCCGGTAGGCCTTGTACGAGAAGAACGTGATCATCGCACCCAGCAGCAGCGTCACCGTCTTGAGCGCGGCGATCACCGTCGGCAGGTGGATGAGGGGATAGTTTTCGATCACGTTTCCTTGCGCACCTCCGACCATAGGTCCCGCAGTCGTTCGTCCGCGGTCCGCGGCACGCGGCTGATGCCGACCTCGAAGGTTCGGTTCTCGGCCAGCTGGACGACGACCTCCTCGAAGTCCACCTCGTACCGGCTGGCGTGTTGCCCGTCGGGACGGATCTCCATCCCCTCGCGGAGCAGCGACGCCTCGGTCAGCAGATCGAGTTTCCGGTAGGTGGTCGAGAGCGGCACGTCGCACGCCTCCGAGATCTGTTCGGCTGTCATGGGTTCGTCGAGGTTCCGGACGATGACTCGACACTTCGGGTCGTCGAGGGCGTCGAGCACCTCCTGGAGATCGGGTTGGTCCTCGTCCGCAAACGGGTCTCGGACCATGTACCACACCTCTCGACGCGGCACGCTTATAATCGCTCCGACACGCGAACGCTCGCAGCGGCGACGCACCCGGGTTCTCCCACCGATTCGGGTAACATGTTCGCGTATCGGATCGGTCCGAGGCCAGCGTCGGCGACCCCCCGTGCTCGGAGGCCGGTGCGTTCCGCCCGCGCGGGCCGCTCCGGACCGGTTCGCTTTTGACAGGGCCGCGCAAACGCCCTGTCGTGCTCGCCGCCGAGTTGCACTGTCACTCGTCTGCGTCCCACGACGGCCGAGACCCCGTCGAACTGCTCCTGGGACAGGCCGAGGCCGTCGGGCTGGACGCGCTGGCCGTCACCGATCACGACGAGATCGAGGCCAGCCTCGACGCCGTCGAGAAGGCCGAGGAGTACGGGCTCGTCGGCATCCCCGGCATGGAGGTCTCGACGGCCGCCGGCCACGTCCTCGCGCTGGGCGTCCGGGAGGCGATTCCGCCCGGCCTGTCCTTCGGCGAGACGCTCGATCGGATCCGCTCGCTCGGCGGCATCGCCGTCGTCCCGCATCCCTTTCAGGAGTCCCGCAGCGGCGTCCTCGCGAACATCTCCCAGGAGACGCTGACCGCTGCCGACGCCATCGAGGTGTACAACTCCCGGCTGCTCACCGGACGGGCGAACCGCCAGGCCGAACGCTACGCCCGACGTAACGGGCTGCCGATGACCGCCGGCAGCGACGCCCACATCAGCGAGATGGTCGGCCAGGCCGTCACCCGGATCGACGCCGCCGATCGGAGCGTCGAGGCCATCCTCGACGCGGTCCGCGAGGGTCGGACCGCGGTCGAGGGCAAGCGAACGCCCTGGCGGATCAGCTTCCGCCAGGCAGCCGGCGGCGTCAAGCGCCGCGTCCAGCGCCGACTCGACGAACTCCGATGATCGACGGGGTCGACCGGGCCAGCGTCCGCGCGGCCCGCGAGTCCGGCGACCCACTCCCCGGCACTGGGGGCTTCGCGGGCCAACTCACGGACCCCGGTTCGGGGCGATCCGCCCTCGTCCGCGACGTCCTCGGCCGGTATCCCTGTTTCTCCGAATCCGACGACCCCGGCGCGTGGAGTTTCGACCCGACCGACCTGTCCGATCCCGAACCGGTTCCGGCGGGCCACGTCCGCACCGCCGACGGTGACGAGCGCGTCTGGACGCTGCCCGATCCGCCGGCGGCGACCGACGACGCCGCCGCCGTCGACGCGGTTCGGGACGCCATCGCCGAGCGGACCGCAGCCGTCGACGCCGAGGGCCTCGCTGTCGCCTTCTCTGGCGGCGTCGACTCGGCGATCCTCGCGGCCCGGCTGGACGCGCCGCTGTACGTGGTCGGCTTCCCGGACAGCCAGGACGTCGCGGCCGCCCGTTCGGCCGCCGCCCTGCTGGACCGCGACCTGACCGTCGTGGAGTTGACCCACGACGATCTGGAACGGGCCGTCCCGGAGATCGTCCGCGCGACCGGCCGGACCAACGCCATGGACGTCCAGATCGCGCTCCCGCTCTATCTCGTCGCCCAGGCCGTCGCCGCCGACGGGTACGACCGGCTGGCCGTCGGTCAGGGGGCCGACGAACTGTTCGGCGGCTACGCGAAGGTGGCGAAGGCACCCGACGATCCCCGCCTCGACGCCGAGACGGTCCGCGGCGCTCGCCGCGAGGTCGTAGCGACGCTGCCCGACCAGCTGGAACGCGACGTCCTCGCACTGCGCGCGGCGGGCGTCGAACCCGTCGCGCCGCTCTTGCACGATCGGGTGGTGGAGTCGGCGCTGCCGCTGCCCGGACACATGCTGGTGGCCGAACCCGGACAGGGCGAGTCACGAGGCGAGAGCGAACGGAAGGTCGCACTCCGCCGGGCCGCGAGCGCGTGGCTCCCCGACGAGATCGCGAGGCGGGACAAGAAAGCGGTCCAGTACGGGAGTCTGGTCGCCCGCGAACTCGACCGACTGGCCCGGCAGGCCGGGTTCAAGCGGCGGATGGACGACCACGTCACGAAGTACGTCGCATCGCTGGTCGAGTGACGGTGCTCGGCCGGGCGAAAATCGGTGCAGCGACGCGAAAGAGCTACTGCGGGGTGGTGTCCTCGGCTTCCAGCAGCTCGTGGTAACGGTTTCGGATAGTGACCTCGGAGATGTTCGCGACCTCGGAGACCGCCGACTGGGTCACCTTCTCGTTGGCCAGCAGCGAGGCGGCGTAGACGGCCGCCGCGGCGAGTCCCACCGGCGACTTGCCGGAGTGGACGCCCTGCTCTTTCGCCGAGCTCAGCAGTTCCCGGGCCCGGCGTTCGACCTCCTCGGAGAGGTCGAGATCCGAGGCGAAGCGGGGAACGTAGCTCTCGGGGTCGGCGGGCTGGATCTCCAGGCTGAGTTCGCGCACGACGTAGCGGTACGTGCGTGCGATCTCGTCTTTGTCGACCCGGGAGACGGCCTCGATCTCGTCGAGGCTCCGCGGGGTGCCCGCCTGCCGCGCCGCGGCGTACAGCGAGGACGTGGCCACGCCCTCGATGGAGCGGCCGGGGAGGAGGTCCTCGTCGAGCGCGCGGCGGTAGATGACGCTGGCCGTCTCGCGAACGCTCTCGGGCAGGCCGAGCGCGGAGGCCATCCGATCGATCTCACCGAGGGCCTGCTTGAGGTTGCGCTCCTTCGAATCACGCGTCCGGAATCGCTCGTTCCAGGTTCGCAGTCGCTGCATCTTCTCGCGCTGGCGCGAGGACAGGGAATTGCCGTAGGCGTCCTTGTCCTGCCAGCCGATGTTGGTCGAGAGGCCCTTGTCGTGCATCATGTTCGTCGTGGGCGCGCCGACCCGCGACTTCTCGTCTTTCTCCGCGGCGTCGAAGGCGCGCCACTCCGGGCCGGGGTCGACCTCGTCCTCTGAGACCACGAGCCCGCAGTCCTCACAGACCGTCTCGCCCCGTTCGGAATCGCTCACCAGCGACCCGCCACACTCCGGACAGACCACCGGCTCTTCGCGCTCCGATTCGGCCTCCTCGTTCTCGTCCGTCGGGCGTTCGTGCGACCGCTCGCGCTCGCCCGTGTACTCTCTGATGGTGGAATCGGTCATTGGTTGGATCGGCGGGCGCGGACGCCCGGAAAACTCTCTAATCCATAATTATGTTGCGGCCCCGCCGACTTAAAGCTTCCGGCTGCCTGAGAGTTTCTACCGCCTGATTTCGGCGGATTATGCTTGCCGCCTGCGAGCGCGATGGTGGCGCCATCGACGGCGTCGGACCGTGGAAAAGCGCGCGTATCGAAACCCTTACCGCCGGTCCGGGCATCGCCGCGAACATGAGCGATTCGGCCGTCGAACCCGAGGACGTCCGCCACGTCGCCTCGCTGGCCCGCGTCGACCTCGACGACGAGGAGGTCGACCGGTTCGTCGAGCAGTTCGCGGACATCCTCGACTACTTCGAGACGCTGGACGAGGTCCCCGAGGTCGACTCCGAGACGGACCTCGCGAACGTGATGCGGGCGGACGAGGTCCGCGACTCGCTGACCCAGGACGAGGCCCTGCGCAACGCCCCCGACAGCGAGGACGGCTTCTTCAAGGGGCCGAAGGTCTCCTGATGGCGCACAACGCCTACATCACCGACGAGCGCATCGAGGGGAGCGACGACGGCCCACTCGACGGGCGGACCGTCGCCGTCAAGGACAACATCTCCACCGCTGGCGTCCGGACCACCTGCGGGTCGGACTTGCTCTCCGACTACGTGCCGCCCTACGACGCGACGGTCGTCGACCGCCTGACCGCCGCCGGGGCGACGATCAGCGGCAAGACCAACATGGACGAGTTCGGGATGGGGACGACGACCGAGACCTCGGCGTTCGGCCCGACCGAGAACCCCGCCGCACCGGGGCACGTCCCCGGCGGCTCCTCCGGCGGCTCCGCGGCAGCGGTCGCGGCCGGCGAAGCCGACCTCGCACTGGGGACCGACACTGGGGGCTCCGTCCGCTGTCCCGCCGCGTTCTGCGGCGTCGTCGGCATCAAGCCCACCTACGGGCTGGTCTCCCGGTACGGCCTGATCGCCTACGCCAACTCGCTCGAACAGATCGGCCCGATCGCCCCGTCCGTCGAGGAAGCCGCCGAGTTGCTGGAAGTGATCGCCGGCCCGGACGACCACGACGCGACGACCCGCGATCCCGCGGTGGAGGGCGCCGACACCGACTACGCGGGTGCCGCGGACGGCGACGTGGAGGGTATGGAGATCGGGATTCCGACGGAACTGGTCGACGGCGCCGACGACGAGGTAGTCGAGACGTTCTGGGACGCCATCGACGAACTGGAGGCGCAGGGAGCCAGCTACCACGAGGTGGACCTGCCCTCCGTCGAGCACGCCGTCGAGGCCTACTACGTCATCGCGATGTCCGAGGCGTCCTCGAACCTGGCGCGGTTCGACGGCGTCCGCTACGGTCCCGAACCGGAGTACGAGGGCAACTGGAACGAGGAGTTCGCCGGCGTCCGCGAGGAGGGCTTCGGCGAGGAGGTCAAACGCCGAATCTTGCTGGGTACCTACGCCCTCTCCGCCGGGTACCACGACAAGTACTACAAGAAGGCCCAGGACGCCCGCGCGTGGGTGAAACAGGACTTCGACGACGCGCTCACCGAGGCGGACGTGCTGGCCTCGCCGACGATGCCCGTCCCGCCGATGGAGATGGGCGAGAGCCTGGACGATCCGCTGACGATGTACCTGGCCGACGCCAACACGACCCCGGTCAACCTGGCGAACCTGCCCGCCATCTCCGTCCCCGCGGGCGAGACCGACGACGGACTCCCCGTGGGACTGCAGTTCGTCGGGCCCGCGTTCGGGGAAGTCGATATTATCCGCGCCGGCAGCGCGCTGGCGTAACCGCAGGCGGAAGCGTCCGCCGGACGTCTACGCGAGCGTAGTCTTCGCACTTCCGCACTCCGGACACCGCCGAAACGCGTACGTCCCGAACTCGTCTGCCCCCGGCGCGGAGAATCGGGTCCCGCAGTCGTGGCAGTGATATCTCGGCATGCGCCTTCGAGTGGGGATTCCACACCGAGGGCCTTCGCTGTTCGTCCCGGTCCGAACGGTCGGTGGTTCCGCTCCCGACCGTCGACGACTGGCGGACCGGGAGGTGCCACGGTCAGGTTTATCGGCGTGCGAATCGATACCAGAGGGCATGGGGAGGGACCCGTCAGCCCCGAGCGCCGAGGATCGCGACCGGAACGCGGGGATCCGGAACGAGCTCCGGACGATCGCCTTTCGGCTCCGCGAGATGCAACGGTTACAGAGCATCCGACTCGAACAGGAGAACGTCCGGCTGGCGGCCGAGGGCCTCGAACCCGTCACCGACGCGGACTTCTTCAAGCGGACGGCGCGCCCGCGCGAGATCGAACCCGAGGCGATCACGAGGGCCGTCGAGACCCTCGGGGAGGCGTCCGTCGACGAGTACCTTTGGGTCACGCTGCTCGACGGCTCGCGGATCGAGGGCCACGCCGGGCCCATCGATTACGAGCCCGACGAACGGCTCCACGTCGAGTTGACGCCGACCCACGAGACGCGAATCCGGTACGAACTCCGGAGCTCCCGGGACGAGGACCGCTGGCGCCCGATCATCGTCCGGAAGTTCGAGCGGGGTGCCGAGGACTGGACCGAGCTCGCACAGGTCGCGGAAGTCCGCCTCGACGACGAGTCGTAGTCGCCGCCCGGACCCGGTCACTGCCAGCGGTCGAGCCTGTCCATGACGGGGCTCGCGCTGACGCCGTGCAGGAGGATCGACGCGAGGACGACGAACCCGACGAACGCCCAGAGCTCCTCGGCCGCGACGATGAGTTCGATCTCCCGGAACGAGGACTCCGCCAGGGCGTGCGAGAGGTAGTAAAAGGAACCGATGCCGCGGATCCCGAAGAATCCGATCACGGCCCGCTCGGGCCACGACGCCGAGGTGCCGACGAAGCTGAGGACGCCCGTCACCGGGCGGACGACGAGCAGCAGTGCCAGTCCGACGAGCGCCTCGATCGGGGTCAGCGGCCACAGGAGGCCGCCGGCGATCGTCCCCCCGAATAGCACGAGGACCGTCGCCATCGTGATCCGTTCGACGACGACCGCGAAGTCGTGCAGCTCCAGGTAGTAGTCGTGTTCCCACTCGAAGCGCCGCAGCGTGAGCGCGGCGACGAAGACGGCGATGAAGCCGTACCCGCCGAGGACCTCGGTCACGCCGTAGGCGATCAGCGTCGCGGCGAGCGCTTCGACCCCCGCCATCACCTCCTCCTCACCGCCGATGATGTCGACGACGCCCCCGGTTGCGGGCAACCGGAACAGAACGCGGGCGACGAGTTCCCCGATCAGATACCCGAGGACGGTGCCGACCCCGATCTTGAAGAGGACATCGACGAGCACCCACTCAGCCAGCCAGGCCCGGGACGCACCCGCCGCGAGCGACGCTCCGGCGGCGGCGATCGCGAGGTTCGTGAGCGGAAAGGCGAGGCCGTCGTTGAAGCCGGCCTCCGAGGTGAGCGCGAAGCGAACCGACCCCCACTCGTAGCGGGGGTCCTGTTCCTCTTCGAGTTCCGTCAGGGGCGCCCCGGCTTCGACCCCGGAGGCGAGCACCGGGTCGGTCGGCGCGACGACGGCCCCGAGCAGGATCGCGGTCGCGGGGAGCAGACCGAGGAACTGCCACGCGAGCAGCGCCATGAGTCCCGCGGTGAGCGGCAGGGCGAT
Organism: Halorientalis sp. LT38; assembly: GCF_037031225.1. Classification (NCBI taxonomy): domain Archaea; kingdom Methanobacteriati; phylum Methanobacteriota; class Halobacteria; order Halobacteriales; family Haloarculaceae; genus Halorientalis; species Halorientalis halophila. Next base: position 534,483 of record NZ_JAYEZN010000001.1, read on the forward strand.
CCCGAGCAGGCGCCAGGTGGCGGCCCACGTCCGGGTCGAGAACGGCCGGTCGATCTTCAGCCCGGCGCCCATCAGCGAGATTATCACGACGAACTCGGTGAGTCGTTCGACCAGGGCGGAGTTCTGGATCGGATCGAGCACGGGCGTCCCGGGAACGACGGCGAACAGGAGATAGCCAACACCGACGTAGATGATCGGGAATGAGAGCGGCCGATGTTCGAGCAGTCGCGGCAAGACCACGGTCCCAAGGAGTGCGATCCCGACGATGATCAGTCCGGTCTCGTAGGCTCCCATCCGCCTCCCTCTCGGCGTTTGGTGACCGAAAGCGACGGGTTTGCACCTGCCGGCTCCGTTCGGCCCCCGTCTGACTCCGGCCGGAGAGATGCCGATCCCCCGCCCCGGTCATGCGACGATCGGCGAGTCTCCGTCGGCCATCGTCTGGGCGCTCGTCGGGCCGACAGCGAGTTTCGCGGCCGCTCAGAGGACCAGGCGGTAGGGACACACCGGGCAGTAAAGCAGCCCGTGATCGAACAGCAGGTAGCTCCGGTCGCACCGCGGACACGGGTTGCCCATCGAAACCTTGGCCGACTTCGGCGCGATGGCGTTCACCGTGGTTTTCAGGAGGCGGAGCTCTCGTTCCGCGTCGTCGATGCGGTCCTGGACTCGATCGAGATCGGCCTCCAGCTGCCGAACCCGCTCCGGCTCTGTTGTACGAGACGTCATGGTCTTCCGACCCCGAGTTTTCTCCCGGTGCAGAAAACGGATCCGTCCCGTTACGTCCCCCACGGTGTCAGGTTGCGTTCGCCCGGGCGGCGGGCACGGATTCAGTCCGCGGGGACCGGAGGTCGGCCGAGCGCGCGACCGTAAGGCGCGATCACTCGGCGGGCGGGCGCTCTCGTCCGTCCGCGGCCGCCGTCGCGTCCTGCCGATCGAGGTACGTCACCGCGCCCGAGAAGTTCATCCGGAGTTCGCCGTACTCCAGGTCGTCGCTCCAGCCGCCGGGCACGTCGTTTTGCTCCAGCAGGAACTTGAAGGCCGCGCGGTCGTCCTCGTGTCGGCGTCGGGCCTGGGCGACCCGCGCCACCCACGCCTTCAGCACGTCGGCGTAGGCGTCGAGCGCGCCGTCTGCCTGGCGCGGGCCGAAGTGGCTGTACAGCAGCGTCTCGGCGCCGATCTCGCGGAGCAGGTCGACGTCCGCCAGACACTGGTCCAGATCGAACGTCGGCGGCGGCGTCGCCACCCGGGCGGCGTCGAGCGGGTCGTAGAAACAGCCCAGCACGTCGGCGGTGAACACCGCGTCGTTGGCGGGGTCGTGGAGCACCGTCTGGTGGGTCGCGTGTCCGGGCGCGTGGTGGACCGCCAAGCGGTGGTCGCCCAGATCGACCGCGTCGCCGTCGGTCACCGTCCGGATCCGGTCTTCGGGCACCGGATCCGGCTCGGCGTAGAACTGCCACCCGCTCTCGCCGACCACCTGCTTCGTCCCGGCGACGAGCGTCGACGGATCGGCCAGGTGCGGTGCGCCCCGGTCGTGGACGACCACCTCGGCGTTCGGGCACGCTTCGGCGAGGGTTCCGGCCCCGCCGGCGTGATCGAGGTGGACGTGGGTGAGCGCGATCACCTCGATCTCCTCGCGACCGATCCCCAGGTCGTCGATCGCCGAGAGGACGCGATCGGTGTGCTTGCCGATCCCGGTTTCGACGATAGCCGGCCGCTCGGCGTCCAGCACGTACACCGAGGTGTGACCCGGGACCTCGTACACCCCTGGGTCGACGTAGTACAGATCGGTACAACCCCCCGTCTCCACTCGGCTCGTGTCACCAATCCCCATGCCGTCCAGTAAATTCGCCCTGCATATTCAATGTAATGAAGGCAGCAACCGCTGAACCGGGGCGAAACCGGCGTTTAAGTTACTCTATTGTCAGGTCACTCGTCCCGGGACTGACGCTCGAACGACAGCTGTCCGGCCTCGGCCAGCATGGCCAGTCCGAGCAACGTCCCGATGAACGAGAGCGCCCACCGGCCGGTGAACCCGTCCGTGGAGCCCGACCGTCCGGCGTAGTAGTAGCGGTCGCCGTCCCGAACGAGATAGCCCATCTCGATCCTGCGAAGGGACGTGGCGGACCCCTGACGGACCGCCTCGGCCAGTGGTTCGGGGGCGGATTCCACGTCGAGGCTTACGTTCGCCGCGACAGCTTCGGCGGTGACGGGATCGTACGAGATGGTCGTCGACTCGTCGTCCCGCTCGACGTGGCGCCGGTAGAACCCGTCGTCGAAGTGGACGTACTTCGACGGCGGTGACTGGTGGTACTGGATGGAGTCGACCGTGACGTCGCCTGGTGCGACGCGTTCTTCGAGGTAACAGTGCCAGGGTTCGGACCAGTAGTCGCAGTCGACGCCGCTGACGCCGCTGAGCAGGAATACGCGGGACCGGTCCTCGAAATGGAAGTCGTTCTCCGTCAGTTTCACGTCGTAGGCCTGGTACTCGTACCGACTCTCGCCGAGATCGTAAGCCTGCACGAGGAAGGGGTTCAGGACCAGCAGAAGACCGACGGCCAGGTAGAAGCCGATGCGCGTCCGTTCGGAGGGGGACCACCCGCGGGCGACCATCGGGTCACGGTCGTCCCCGCTAACTCTTAAGCGTTGACAGTTACTCCTCGTAAGCGAGGTTCATGACCCACTGGGAGAAGGCGTCGGAGTGCGGGTCGACCTCCTCGTCGCCGATGAAGGGCGAGAGCATGTCGCCGGCCATCAGGAGCGAGAAGTCGAGGTCTCGCGGCGCGGGCGTGAGGTGGTAGGTGTTGTGTCCCTCGTAGACGGTCTCCTCGCGCTGGATGAGGCCCTTGTCGAAGAGGGACTCGACGATGCGACTGCCCTTCCGCGAGGAGACGTCGAGGTCCTTCCAGAACTCGCTCTGGTGGATGCCGCCGGTCTCCCTGACGAGTTCCAGGCCGCTCCGCTCGTCCTCGGTGAGCTCCGTCTCGGGCGTAACCATACCCGTTTCTGGGACGGTCTGGGGTTTAAAGTTGGCTTTCGACGCGACGATACTCGGTCTCGCAGGGCGGGCCGTCCGCGAACCGGTGGCGGCTCCCCTCGGGACCGATCGTCACCAGCGACGACGACCGGGTGCCGAAGTGGTCCTCGTGGACGCAGACGCCGTACTCGTGGTCCGAGATGACGTCTGCCGCCCGCTCCATCCACTCGCCGGCTCGCTCGCCGGGTTCGGGCTGGAGGGCGGTCCGGACCGCCCCGGCGTTCTCCGCCTGCTGCCGGCCGGCCTCGGCCCGCTCCTCGGGGATCCGGACGTCGCCGTCGGCGCCGACGTTGACGACGACGTGGACGCCGGGCTGGAAGTTCCGGACCGCGAACTGGCCGTCCCACTCCAGGTACACCGCCGCGTTCGCGTCCGCGACGACGAGGTTGAACCCGTCGAACTCGTGGTCCCGGACTTCGCTCTCGACGAATCGGGCGGCGTCTTCTGCGCTCTCCTGCCGGAGGACGTCCCGGACGAGCAGGCCGCGAGAGCGGTCGCCAGCCAGGTCAGCGTCGGTCCAGCGATTGGTGATCCCCGCGAAGAGGCCGTGTTCGTTGTGCCCGATCCAGGTTCCGCCGGCCTCGGCGTCCAGCGGCGCGACGACGGCCGGTTCGTCGTCGATTAGCTGCGGGGGTTCGGAGGGCCGGTCGACCTGCTCGTCGCGGTTGGCCGCGACGGCGACGGGCGTGTCGGCGAACACCTGCCAGGCGAGAACGAGCGTGCACACGCGAGGGCGTAGGCCCCCCAGGCGGTTAAATCGTCGGTGGCGAGGGTCAGTCGGTCGTCGACGCGCCCTCGAACCGGCTGGCCGGCAGGAGGAGTTCGTTGACGCCGGGGAGGTACTTGACGTTGAAGACGACCTGCGTGTCCGCCGTGACGGGGGCGCTGATGCATGAGAGGCGGATGCCGCGGTCGACCATCTCCTGGGGGAGGACGTGGCTGGTCGGCGGCGGGACCTCGCCGTCGAGGACCGCGACCGCGCAGTTGGTGCAGGCCCCGCCGCGGCAGGCGAACGGCCAGGCGTGGCCGTCGTCCTCGGCCGCCTCGAGCAGCGACTGGTTGGACTCGACGCGCAACTCGCCGAAGGCCTCCTCGTCGAGGCCGGCCCGGGCGGCCTTCTCGAAGAGGTCGTCGTCGGTCAGTTCCCAGCCGTGATCGGTCAGGACCTCGTAGTCGAGGTACTCGACGCGGTTGCCCGCCGGTTCTGGGTCGGGCTCCTCGCGTCCGTCGTCCGTCGGACCGCCGTTTTCGGAACCCAGTTCGCGACCCTCGCCGTCGGGCTCCCACCCGTTCTTGATCCGTTCGTAGGCCCGTTTGACGCGCCGGAACTCGCCGGCGGAGCCGCCGTGGTCGGGGTGTGCCTCTTTCACCCGCTGCCGGTAGGCGTCGCGGACGGCCGCGTCGTCCGCGTCCGGCTCGAGACCGAGCACGTCGTATGGGGAAGCCACGTCCGGTCTAGCCGTCGCGCGTATAAATCCCCTCGTCCCACCACAACATCTGCTGGATGGGGGCTGGGCACACGACACACGGGGCGCCGACCGGCCGTCCGGCTGTCGGGCGCTGGTGACCTGATCGCCGATCCCGAACGAGGTGCCCGAAAAGCGGGAACGCGACGTTCAGAGCGGCCAGAACTCGTCGTCGCGGGCCTGGAACCGCTCGCGGGTGTCGTCGGGGAGACTGTAGCGGTTACCCTCCCGTTCGACCTCGCCGGTGCGGGCCAGATGGTCGAGGTGGGCGCCGGCCTCGCCCGGGCCGTGGAGGACGTGGATGTTCTCGAGGTCGCCGAACAGTTCGGCGCTGACCTCCCAGGCGGTCGACGGGCCGAGGTCGTCCAGCGCGCGGAGGACCCTGTAGGCTCGTTCCCCGTGGTGGTGGGAGATCTCCTCAGCGCGGGCCGTCGGGTCGTCGATGGGGTCGCGGTGGCCGGGCCAGGCGCGGTCGAAGTCGGCGTCGGCGATGCGGTCGAGCGTGTCGAGGTAGCGCTCCAGCGGCCGGTCGACCCGGACGTCCGCCCCGCCGACGTTGGGGGTGTAGACCGGCAGGATCGCGTCGCCGGTGAGTACCTCGTTCCGGTCGGTCATGACGAAGGTGGAGAGGCCGGCCGTGTGGCCGGGCGCGTGCAGCACTTCGAGCGTCGTCTCGCCCACGTCGAACCGATCGCCGTCGGCGAACTCGGTGACCTCAGCTCCGGCCTCGTGGTGGTCGACGCCTGCCGTCATGTACTCGAGCAGCGTCTCGCGTCGGTCTTCCGGCATGCCCCAGTCCTCGAAGGCCGCGCGCTGCTTTTGCCTGAGATCGTCCCTCGCGTCGTCGTCGCCCGCGACCAGGGCCGCGTCGTCGGGGTGGGCGTAGACCGTCGCGCCGCTCTCCTCCTGGATCCCGGCGGCGAGACCGGCGTGGTCGGCGTGGTAGTGGGTGAGAAAGATCGCGTCGAGATCGGCGAATTCGACGCCGTGGTCCGCGAGGCCGTCGGCCAGTTCCTCGCGGGTGTCGGTGGTCGCGATCCCCGTGTCGACGAGGACCGTCTCCGCGCCGGTGAACAGGTAGGCGTCGTTCTCGCCCTCGAAGTACGTGTTTCCGAGCGTGATCCGGTGCATGGAGTCCCCGTTCAGGCCCGAGTGCCTTAAATCGGCCCCGGACGGAAATCCGCGGCTGGGCGCCGCCGCTCTACGACGAGGGCCGCGCGCGCACCGTCGATGCACCGGCCGAGACGGGTTAACGTAGTTTCCGATACCCGGAACTTATTTTTCCAATGGTAGCGAAGGCCCGCCCATGTCGTTCCGGCTGACGGCCGAACAACGGGCCGTCCGGGATGCGGTCCGCGAGTTCGGCGAGAGCGAAATCCGGCCCATCGCGCGCGAGTACGAGGCCGCCGAGCGCTACCCACAGGACCTCCTGGCGGCGGCCGCGGAGCTGGACTTGGTCGCCCCCGGCGTCCCCGAGGCGTACGGCGGGGCCGGGATGGACGCCGTGAGCGAACTCCTCGTCACGGAGGAACTGTGGCGCGCCGACCCCGGCGTCGGCGGCTCGATCGCGGCCGCCCGCTTCGGCACGGAGATGCTGCTCGAGTACGGCGACGAGTGGATGAAAGAGGAGTGGCTCCCGAAGATCACGGCGGGGGAGACGCCGATCTGTACCGGCATCTCCGAGCCAGCCCACGGATCGAACGTGGCCGGGATGGAAACCCGCGCCGAACGCGACGGCGACGAGTGGGTCGTGAACGGCCAGAAGATGTGGATCACGAACGGCACCGTCGCCGACGTGGCGATCATCATGGCCCGAACAGGAGAAGCGGGCCACGGCGGCATCTCCGCGCTGCTGACGCCGACGGACGTCGAGGGCTACGACGCCACGCGGATCGACGGCAAACTGGGCATCCGCGCGCAGGACACCGCCGAGATCGTGCTGGACGACCTGCGGATCCCCGAGGCGAACGTCGTCGGCGAGGTCGACGAGGGCTTCTACCAGTTGATGGAGTTCTTCGCGCCCGCCCGCGCAGACGTGGCCGCCCAGGCCACCGGCGTCGCGCAGGCGGCGCTAGACGCCGCGCTCGACTACGCCGGCGAACGCGAACAGTTCGGCCAGCCGATCGGCGAGTTCCAGGCCATCCAGCACAAGCTCGCCGAGATGGCGACGGACGTCGAGGCCGCGCGCTCTTTGGCCTACCGGGCCGGCGCGGCCATCGAGTCGGGCGATTCCGCGCTGGCGACGAAGCTCGCCAGCATGGCGAAACTGTTCGCCTCCGAGCACGCCGTCGACGTGACCGACGAGGCGCTCCAGGTCCACGGGGGCGCTGGCTACGTCACCGACCACCCCGTCGAGCGCTACTACCGCGACGCGCGGGTCACGAAGATCTACGACGGGACCAGCGAGATCCAGAAGTCGATCATCGCCGATCACCTCTAACCATGGCAGAGACAGGCTATACGCACCACGAATGGGAGAGCGAGCAAGGCGAGACCGACGTGTCCGTCGACGGGCACGACCTGACCGTCGCCGTCTGGGACTCGGCCGACGACGGCGAGGCAGACACCGCGAACCAGGATCCGCCAGTGGTGTTCCTCCACGGGATCCCGACCTGGTCGTACCTCTGGCGTGAGGTTGCGCCGGCAGTCGCCGAGGCGACCGACCGCCGGGTGCTCGTGCCCGACCTGCTCGGGTACGGCAACTCCTCGATGCGCGACGGCTTCGACCGGTCGGTGCGGGCCCAGGAGCTGATGCTCGAGGAGCTACTCGACGACCGCGGCGTCGACGAGTTCGCGCTGGTCGCCCACGACATCGGCGGCGGCGCGGCGGTCCGGTACGCCGCCCATCGGCCCGGCGAGGTGACCGACCTGGTGATGGCCAACGCGGTCTGCTACGACTCCTGGCCGGTCGAGTTCATCTCGAACCTCGGCCTGCCCGACACCGCCGACCAGGACCCCGCGGAGTTCCAGGGGATGCTCGAAGGAGCGTTCAGACAGGGGCTCTACGGGGACGACGCCGACGAGACGTTCGTCGAGGGCATCAAGGCGCCCTGGACGGACGAGACCGGGCAACTATCGCTGTGCCGGAACGCGGTCGCGACCAACACCAACCACACGATAGAGATCGACTACGGGGCCATCGAGGCGGACCTGCTCTGTCTCTGGGGCGCCGACGACGTGATGCAGCCCCTCGAATACGGGGAGCGACTGGCCGACGAAGTCGGCGGCGAGGTCGTCGAACTCGACGCCTACCACTGGGTCGTCGAGGACCGTCCGGAGCGGTTCGCCGACGAAGTCGTGACGTTTATCTCGAAGTGAAAAAGTAAAAATGAACATACACACCACCACTCGAACGATGGAGGGAGACGGATGACCGCGGATCGAACACCGCCGGACTGGGAGTTCAAGGAACGGGACGTGTTGATACTGCGCGAGCTGTCGCGGGACCCACAGCTGTCCTCGCGGGATCTGGCGCGGATCCTCGAGAACGACCACGACATCGAGGTGTCACACGTCACCGTCAGCGAGTCCATCCGCGGGATGCGCGAGGAGGGCGTCTTCCGGGAGGCGATCATCCCCAACGAGGAGTACTTCATCTTCGGGATGTTCGAGTTCAAGATCAACCCCGAGCAGTTCGAGGAGGGGTGGCGCGACGCCATGGAGTACATCCGGGACTCGCCGAACACGCTCATGTACTTCCTCTCGGACGGCGAGTACCAGTGGAAGTCCGTGATGATGTTCCCCGACCGGCAAACCGAGTCGAAGTGGATCCACGACTTCTACAAGGAACACGGCGAAGTGGTCCACAACATCCGCAACTCCGTCGTCCACAACGTCCTCAAGTTCCGGACCGACCCGGAGATCCTCGAGACGCTCCACGACGACGAGTGATGGGCGCGGCGGGGTCTCTCCCCGTCCGGTCCGCTCAGGCCAGCAGCGACAGCATCTCGCAGGAAAGCACGGTGTCGCCGTGCTGGTTCACCACGTCGACGTCGTAGCGGACGACGCCCGCGGCGACCGGGTGGTCGCGTTCCTCTGTCTCAAGCACCTCGATCTCGACGTGGATCGTGTCGCCGACGAACGTCGGGCCGACGAACCGCACGCGGTCGATGCCGTAGAAGGCGACGACGGCGTCCTGCTCTTCCTCGGAGCGGGACTGCCAGAGCAGGCCCGTCGCCACCGAGAACACGAGCATGCCGTGGGCGATCCGCTCGCCGAAGGACGAGTCGGCCATCGCCTCCGCGTCGGTGTGGAGGTGGTTGAAGTCGCCGCTGACGCCGGCGAAGTTGACCACGTCCGCCTCGGTGATCGTCCGTCCTTTGGTCTCGCGCTGTTCCCCGACCTCGACCGTCTCGAAGTAGCTCTCCGTCATAGTTCGCTGTCCGTGAACAACCGGTAGGTCGTCGCGCCGATCGCGACGATCTTTCGCTCGCCCGCGTCGGTCTCGCCGGTGACCGTCACCCGCGTGACGCCGGTGGATGTCCCCGACCGGATGACCTCCGCCTCGACCCTGATGTCCGAGGTCGCGGGCCGGACGTACTTCACGTCCAGGTCGGTCGTCGCCAGCGTCGTCTCCATCGGGTCGTCCATCGTCGTCCGGAGCGCGAAGGCGCTCGCGGTGTCGATCACCGTCGCCGTGACACCGCCGTGGATCGTCCCGGTCACCCAGTTCGCGAGTTTCTCCTGGTAGGGGAGCTCCATGACCGTCCGCCCCTCGCTCAGTTCCGCGACCGAGAGGTTCAGCCACGAGAGGTAGCCGTGTTCGCTCAGGACGACCTCCGCGACCTCGGCGCTGGGCGCGTCCGGGTCGATGTCGAGCGGGTCGTTCGAATCCTCGCCGTCGTCGCCCATCTATTTGCCCTCGAACTCGGGGTCGCGGTCTTCCGCGAACGCCGAGGTGCCCTCGAGGACGTCCTCCGTGCTGAGCAGGAGGCCGAAGCCCTGACTCTCCATCGTGAGGGCCGCTTCGAGGCTCGCGTCCTCGCCGCGGTTCATCACCTTCTTCGCGTAGTCGAGCGCGACCGGCGGCCCCTCGACGATGTCGTCGACGAACTCGGCGCAGACGTCGTCGAACTCGTCGGGGTCGACGGCGCGGTTGATGAGGCCCCAGTCCTCGGCCTTCTCGGCGGAGATGCGCTCGCCGCGGAAGACCAGTTCCTTGGCCCGGGCCTCGCCGATCATCCGCATGGTGCGCTGGGTGCCGCCGCCGCCGGGCAGCAGGCCCAGATTGATCTCGGGGAAGCCGAACTCGGAGTCGGTGGTCGCGACCCGCATGTCACAGGCCAGCGCGAGTTCGTGGCCGCCGCCGAGACAGTAGCCGTCGACCTTCGCGATGGTGGGTCGCGGGAAGTCGTTGACCGTCTCGAACATCGAGGTGATCGTCCCGCGCTCCCACGGTTTCGCGCCCGCGAAGCCGCCGATGTCGGCGCCGGCACAGAAGGCCCGGTCGCCCGCGCCCTCGAAGGTGACCACGCGGACCGTGTCGAGATCCGCGCTGTTCAGGACGTGTTCGATCTCGTCCATCAGGTCCTCGTTGAGCGCGTTCATGCGCTCGGGCCGATCGAGCTCGATCGCGAGGACCTCCCCGTCTTCCAGGACGTTCAGCGTGCGGTACTCCCGGTCGCCGTCGGAGCCGCCGTACTCGTAGAAGCCCTGGCCGGCGTCCTCGCCGGTGTGGCCCTGGTTCACGAGTTCGACCAGGTAATCGGCGGGTTCGTACCGGTCGGCCTGTGTCTGTTCGTACAGCGTCTGGAGTTTGTCGAGGACGCGGTCGAGGCCGAGTTTGTCCGCGCGCCGGCAGGGGCCCTCGGGGAAGCCCGCGCCCAGGCGCATCCCGGTGTCGATGGCGTCGGGCGTGGCGACGTCGTCGCCGATGAGCTTCGCCGCCTCGTTGATCATCCTGGCCTCGATTCGGAGCCAGTCGAAGTCCTCGGTCACGTCGTCGTGGCCGTAGTCGGCGCCGTCACCGTCTTCGTAGTCGTAGTAGCCCTTGCCGGTCTTCTGCCCGAGTTCGTCGGCCTCGACCTTCTCCTCGACGATCGGTGGGACGGGCTTGCCCGCCTCCTTGCGGACGTGGTAGCCGATGTCGATGCCGGTGAGGTCGCCCAGCTCGAAGGGACCCATCGGGTAGCCGCGCTCGTGGACCATCGTCGCGTCGGCCTCGCGGACGGTCGCCTCGTCGGCCGAGACCATCCAGCCGGCCTCGTCGCCGAACGGGCCGAGCACGGAGTTGACGACGAAGCCGTTGACGTCCTTGCGGACGTAGATCGGCGTCTTGTCGATGGCCTCGACGAACTCGTAGACCGTCTCCGCGGTCTCGTCGCTCGTCTCCGCGCCGTAGATGACCTCGACGAGGTCCATCTTCACGGGCGGGTTGAAAAAGTGCATCCCGACGACCGTGTCGGGCTTGTCCGTGGCCGTCGCGATCTCCGTGATCGACAGCGAGGAGGTGTTCGACGCGAGAATGGTCTCGGCGGGTGTGAACTCGTCGAGGTCGCCGTAGATCTCCTTCTTGAGGTCCATCTGCTCGGGGGCGGCCTCGATCACGAGATCCACGTCCGAGACGGCCGTCTCCAGATCGACTTCGGTCTCGATCCGGGCCATGACGTCTCCGGGATCCTCGTCGATGAGTCCCTTCTCGCCGAGCTTCTCGAGGCTCCACTCGATGTCCTGGTAGCCCTCGTCGACGATCTCCTGTTCGATGTCCCGCATCACCACGTCGTAGCCGGCCATCGCCACGACCTCCGTGATGCCGTGGCCCATGTTTCCGGCGCCGAGCACCGCGACTCGATCGATGTCGTCCAGTGACATGCGGGGTAGGTGTACGGCCACCAGTATAACTTCACCGAAGGAGGCCACCAGCGTAAGCGGATGTCGCACCTAATTCGTTCGTCGTAAAGTGAGGGGCAGAAACACCGACTGGACGTTAACTCCGATACGAGGCGCCGGGGCCGATTGCGACAGCCGGAGAACCTGACCGGTAGCGAGCGAGCGGGCGGTGAAAACGCGGAAAGAGCGGTTACTCGGCGTCGGCCTGGAGATCGGCGGGGACAGTGGGCGTGGTCCGGTTGTAGCCGCTGAACCACGTCACCATCGTCGCCCAGCCGCGATCACCGTCGTGGCGGAAGTCGAGCGTCATCTCGACCTTCAGGAGGCGGTCGGTCGACGCGTTCACGAGCAGGTCGTACGACCGACGGGTGATCGTCACCGACTCGGCGCTGTCGATCCCGTTGTTCGGCTGGGCGACCAGCATCGCCGCGAGCGTGCGGTTCTCGGGGACGAGCGAGACCTGCGAGAGCGTCCGGGTGCCGTCTCGACGCTCGGAGACGTCGGCGACCCGGGACTCGTTGAGCAGTTCGATCTGCTGGCGGGCGGGGAACCACGTCGTCTCGTCGCGGACGGGTTCGGTCTGCCAGTCCTCGCCGTCGGGGCGATAGACCTGCCCGTCGACGACGTAGGTCGTCTCGTTTCCGTCGGCGGTCGATACCGCCGCCGCTCCCATCGACCGGTTGACCGCGGCCGTCACGTTGGAGAACGCCCGGTCGCTGCCGACCGCCACGTCCACGTTCGTGTACGTCCGGTAGCTGTCGACCGACTGCAGCGCCTCGATCGCGTCCGACTGGGCCGTTACTTCCTGCTCGCCGACCGTGGAGGCACCGGACCCGGGGATGAGGCCGGCGCCGCTGCTGACGACGACGAGGAACGTCAGCACCGCTGAGAGAGTCGCGTGGTGGAGGGACGCCATTTCGTTCGGGAGAACCGCCCGATCAGGTATGAACCTGTCGATGTGCGGACAGTTCAAACGAGAATGAACGTTCGAACGGTTGACTCGCGTGTGGCCGCCGCCGGCGTCTCCTGGCCGGGTTCGACGATTACAGTTTGCTCTCTGCGTCCTCGGCGAGTTCCTTCATGCGCTTGCCGATCCGGCCGGCGTCGGAGAACTCGTCTTCGCTCATCGCGGTGGCCAGGGCGTTCCCGAGGACGAAGACGGCGTGTTTGTGTTCGCTCTTTGATTTGTGCACGTCGTTCGGCGTGACGTCCAGTTCCTCGTAGGGATCGAACAGACCGGCGTCGACGTCCTCCAGATCCGCGAAGTAGTCCTTGATCTGGACCATGTGTTCGTGCAGTTCGAGCAGTTCGTCCTTGTGCATCTCTACAGTGACATACGCAAACGGATCGGTTAAGGGTTTTCGACAACCTCTGGCACGGATATCGACGCGTGAAGGTCTGGCGGGCCGACGGGTCGGCGCTGCTGGGGTGGAGCCGTCGCTGGTGGTCGGGCCGCTGCGTAACGATTCCGGATCCGCACCGCCACCGCCCGCACCCGGAACCGTTCAGAAGACGTACTCGTCGTCGTGACCCATCATCCCGTCGTCTTCGAGCCCCGCCTCCTCGTCGTCGTCGACCGGACCGCTCGTCTTGTACGCCTTGATTCCGGTCGAGAGGAGGTCTTCGATGGCCTCTTCGCGGTTCAGGAACTCCCCCTTCTCGACCAGCTGGGCGATCTGCATCTCGAGGTGCTCGGGGACCGTAATCTCTGCCTTCGGCATTTGGACAGTGGGGTTTTCGACTGAGGGGTATTTAACTCTGACGGGGGTTCTTCGGGTCGCGTCAAACTTTTCGTCCCCTTGTGCGAACTTTCCTTGTGCGAATCGGTCGTTCGGTTCCCGTCGAACGCACTGGCATTCCCGAAACTGCAAGCCGGGTCCGTCGGTCGCGACCCCGACCGGAGTCGGCACGCCTACGGTGCTGGACGGTCTCTCTCGAACCGTGCCAGTCGACGACGTCACGGACCTCTACCGGGAGTTCGGCGACGAGCGCCTCCCGCCCGGACAGCACGAGACGAGCGACTTCCCGGTCCTCTCGAAGGGGACGACCCCGAAGTGGGACCGCGAGTCGTGGGAGTTCCGGGTGAGCGGCGCCGTCGACGAGGAGTTGACCCTCTCGTGGGAGGAGTTCCAGGCCCTCCCCACGGTGACCCAGCGGCAGGACTTCCACTGCGTGACCGGGTGGAGCCGGTTCGACTGCGAGTTCACGGGCGTCCCGTTCCCGGAACTCGCCGAGCTCGCGGGCGTCCACGACGACGCCTGTCACGTCATGTTCGCCGCGCTCGACGACTACACCACCGACCTGCCCCTGGACGCGTGCATGCGCGAGGAAGTACTGTTCGCCTCGGAGTTCGACGGCGAACCCCTGCCCGACGACCACGGCGGCCCGTTGCGCGTCGTGACGCCCCACCGGTACGCCTACAAGGGCGCGAAGTGGGTCTGCGGCGTCGAGTTCCTGACCGAACCCGAACGCGGGTTCTGGGAGCGCCGCGGCTACTCGGTCACGGCCGACCCCTGGGCGGAAGACCGTTACAGCTGACCGACCCGGGGACGGAACGGCCGCGTCCGGCGGGACGAACCGGCCGTTTTCGTCCGCGAGGGAAGGACACTCTCAAGGGGGACCAACCCTGAGATTCGGGTGAATGGAACCGGCCCGACGGGAGGGGAGTGGGGGTCCACGCGCCGACGCGGTGCTGGTGAGCCGCACCTGCGAGATTCCGGACGTCTCCTATCGCGCGTTTCTCGCCAGCGAGCAGGCCCCCCGATTGCACTGGGCCGCACCCGACGGCCTCGAGGTCGTCGGCAGCGGCGCCGCGGTGACACTGACCGCTCGCGGCGAGAATCGGTTCGAGACGCTCCGGGAGGACGCCGAGACGGTCTTCCGGGAAATCGACCGATCCGAGCCGACCGAGACGCGACCGCGGTTTCTCGGCGGCCTGGCGTTCAACGAGAACCACGATCCCCAACCGCCGTGGACGGGCTTTCCCGCCGCGGCGTTCGTCCTCCCCGAGATCCAGTTGACCCGGGCGGACGGGACGACATGGCTGACCGTGCGGGAGTACAGCACAGACGCGACGCCCGAGGCGGTCGCCGCCCGACTCGATTCGATCCGGGCCGAACTCGAGACGCTCCCGTCGATGTGCCCGAGCGGCGGCCCGCCGGGCGTCGAGCGCACGTCGGTCACCCCCACGAAAGCCGAGTGGACCGAACAGGTCGAGGGGGCGATCGCGCGGATCCGCGACGGCGACCTCAGGAAAGTCGTCCTCGCGACGGCGCTGTCGGTCGACCTCGCCGACGCCGTCGTGGTCCCGGAAGTGCTCGAACGACTGCGCCGGACCTACCCGAACTGCTATCGCTTCCTCGTCCAGCCGACCGACGCGGCGGCCTTCTTCGGTCCGCCCCCGGAACGGCTCGTCGAGATGTCCGGGACGGAGGTGCGGACGGAGGCGCTGGCCGGCTCCGTCCCGCGCGGCGAGACGCCCGAGGCGGACGCCGAACTCGCCCAGTCGATGCTCGAAAGCGAGAAGTTACAGCACGAACAGCGCCTCGTCGTGGACGCCATCATGGCCCAGCTCACACCCCTCGGCGAGGTCGAGGAGGGCGAGCAAGGCGTCAGGAAACTCACGAACATCCAGCACCTGGAGACGCCGATCACGGCGACGCTCTCCGGGGACGAACACGTCCTCACCATCGTGGAGGCGCTCCACCCGACCCCCGCGGTCGGCGGGCTCCCGCCGGACCGGGCCTGGGAGGTCATCCGGGAGACGGAGACCTTCGAGCGTGGCTGGTACGCGGCCCCCGTCGGCTGGTTCGACGCCGCGGGCGACGGCGAGTTCGCCGTCGGCATCCGGTCCGGCGTGGTCGGCGGCCGGCAGGCGACGCTGTTCGCCGGCAACGGCATCGTCGCCGATTCGGACCCCGACGAGGAGTGGGAGGAGGTCAAACACAAGTACCGGCCGATCCTCGACGAACTCGAACGCTGACATGGTCGCTCCGAACCGAAACAGTTTGTGGGGTCGCGTGATCGCCGACGAACTCGCGAAGGCGGGCGTCACCGCCGCCGTGATCGCGCCCGGCAGTCGCTCGACGCCGCTGACGCTGGCCGTCGCCGACCACGCGGAGCTCGAGACGTTCTCCGTCCTCGACGAGCGGTCGGCGGCCTTCTTCGCCCTCGGCCGCGCGCGCCGCACCGGCGAGCCGACGGCCGTGATCTGTACCTCGGGCACCGCGGCGGCGAACTTCCACCCGGCAGTGATCGAGGCCAACCAGTCCCGCGTCCCGCTGCTCCTGCTGACCGCCGATCGACCGCCGGAACTGGCAGACAGCGGCGCGAACCAGACGGTCGACCAGGAAGACCTGTACGGCGACGCGCTGCGGTGGGGCCGAACGCTCCCCGAACCGGAGCCGACGGCCCGCAAACTCCGGTCGCTCCGGACCTCGGTCGATCGGGCCGTGGGGGCCACGACCGGCACGCCGGCAGGACCGGTCCACCTCAACGTCCCGTTCCGGAAACCCCTGGAACCCGTAGAAGTCGAGGGCGACGTCCCCGCGGATCTCGCCGAGCGCGCACCCCTCGCCGTCGAGGGACGCGACGGCCCCTTCGTGGAACGGACCGAGGGCCGCCCGCAGCTGTCGGTCCCCGAGATCGAACGCGTCGCCGACGCCGTGGCCGGAGCGGATCGAGGGCTGCTCGTGGCCGGCCCGGCCGACGTGCCGGGACTCGACGCGGCGGCCGTCGCCGACCTCGCGGCGGCGACGGGGTTCCCGATCCTGGCCGATCCGCTCTCTGGCCTGCGCTTCGGCGAGCACGTCGCTCGGTCCGCCGTGACCGTCTGCGGCGGCTACGACTCCTACCTCGACGGCGCGGGCGCGTGGCCCGACCCCGAGGTCGTGATCCGACTGGGGGCCTCGCCGACCTCGAAGGTGCTGCGTCACTACCTCCGCGACCGCGCCGACCGGCAGTTCGTCGTCGACCCGGCCGGCCAGTGGCGCGAGGCGGAGTTCACGGCCACCGACCTGCTCGTCGCCGATCCCTCGCGACTGGCCGGAGCGGTCGCGGATCTGATCGAGGAGGACGGCGAGAACGGAGACGGCGACGACTACCGCGAGCGGTTCGCCGCCGCCGAGCGCGACTACTGGGAGCTGGTCGACGACGCCCGGGACGACGAGACCTTCGAGGGACAGGTGCTGGCGACGGTCGCCGAGAGCGCGCCGGACCCGGCGACGGTGTTCGTCTCCAACAGCATGCCCGTCCGGGACCTCGACCGGTTCGGCCGGCCGCGGGCCGCAGACCTGCGCGTGCTGGGCAACCGCGGGGCCAGCGGCATCGACGGCGTCACGAGCACGGCGCTGGGGGCCGGGAGTACGACCGACGACCCGCTCGTGCTCGTGACCGGCGATCTCGCCTACTTCCACGACTCGAACGGCCTGCTCTCGGTCGGTCGGTGCGGGGTCGACGCGACGATCGTCCTCGTCAACAACGACGGCGGCGGCATCTTCCACCTGCTGCCCATCGAGGAGTTCGACCCGCCGTTCACCGAGCAGTTCGTGACGCCACACGGGCTGGACTTCGAACCGACGACCGAACTCTACGGCCTCGAGTTCCAGCGCGTCCCGCCAGAGGAGTTCGCCGAGACCTTCGGCGCTTCACGAGACCGTGACGGCGCGCAGGTGATCGAGGTGGTCTTCGACAGCGAGGCGAGCCACCGGACCCGGGAAGCGATCCACGAACGGGTCGACGGGACGATCCACGGCGAGTGATCCGACGGCGACCGCTCACCCAGCGAGTCGGTCGCAAGGTCGAGCAAGCCACCACCATCCGCCACGGACGGTGACGGAAGTGGACCGCAGCGGATACGCGTCTGCGGAATAGCGTAATGGGAGTCCTTCGCATGGTTCGAAACGGATTTCGAGCGGCGTCACCGGGTGGCGGCCGAGTCGCGTCTCGTCGAGGGGTCGGGACGAACCGCGCGGAGTCCGGGATCACCATGGTATCGAGCGAAACCAGCGGAGAGATAGAGGAATATCTCGGCCAGGTGCCGAGCTTCATAGAAGCGCTCGCAGAGCCGGCGGCGGATCACAGCTGGGCGATGATGCGCGACCTGGAACTGGCCGAAACCGAGCTGCCGAACCGGGAGAAGGCGCTCATTGGCCTGGGAGCGGCCGCGGCGATCGGCTGTCCCTACTGCATCCACTTCCACAGGGCCGAATCGCGCCTCGAAGGGGTCAGCGAGGAGGGGCTCGACGAAGCCGTGAACGTCGCCGCCGGCGTCGAGTACTTCTCGGCGGTCCTCCACGGTGCGGAGGTCGACGTGGACGAGTTCGAGCGAGAGACGTCCGAGATCGTGGCACACATCGAAGACCAGCGGGCCGCGGCGGCGGGAGACGACTGATCCCCCGCGGCCCCGCCCTCTTTCTTTGCGGGGTGGGCCCGATGCCCTAGGTCCTGAGCGCCATCCTGGTGAGGACCGAGAGGCCGAACGGGATCCAGCAGGCGGTCAGGGCGATCACGCCGAGCAGCGAGACGACGCCGACGCCGTCGAGGGCCACCAGCACGGCCGGCGCGAGGACGCCCCAGCCGCCGAAGACGACCATCCCGACCTCGGGGATCGAGAGGAGGTAGCCGACCACCAGGATCGTACAGAGACCGACGACGAGGTTGACCGTCAGCGGGAACGCGGGGGCGAGCGAGGCGAACAGGAACACGGGGTAGAGGAAGACCATCGTCCCGATCTGGATGATCGAGCCGGGCGTCAGCGGCACCCGGATGCGGTCGAAAGACTGCTCTGTGTACTCCGTGCGGGTCGCGTAGCCGCCGGCCGTTGTCGCGCTGGCGCCGCCGGGTCGGGTCCCGGACTGGTCCCACGCGGCCGACCCACCGGACGCGGACTCGGCTGCGTTTGCGGTGTCTGCCGTATCGCCAGTCGTCGTCTCCCCGCCCGCTGACGCGCGTTCGTCGGTCGCCGTTTCGCCACCACCGGAATCGGAATCGGTGGCCGCGGCCTCGTCTGCCGCGTCGGCATCGTCTTCCGCGCCGGAATCGACCGCGAACCCGTCCGCGGTCTCGACGTATCGGGCGTGCCCCAGCCGGTCGTAGCGGGCCCGCTCCTCGGGGTCCGTCAGCACCGCTTTGGCCCGGGTGACGCGTTTGAACCGCGCCTCGGCCTCGGGGTGGTCGCTCACGTCGGGATGGGTCTCTTTGGCCTGCTCGCGGTAGGCCGCGCGGATCGTCTCCGCGTCGGCGTCGGGCGAGACGTCGAGCACGTCGTAGAAGTCGGGGTGGGAGGGCATCGGCGAGTCTTGGGGTCAGGGGGTGGAAGCGGGGAGGGATATTCGTGACGACCGGTTCACATGTCGTTGCGCCAGCGCGGCCATAAATCCACGCCCGGGTTCTCGGCGCCGAAAGCGGCGCCGACCGGGAACCTATTTGACGACACCGGCCGCAGGCGGCGTATGGTCTCGGAGCTCTTCGACGGCGACCGCTGGGAGGCGGTCGACGCGTTCGATTTCGAGGATATCACCTACCACCGCGCCCGCGACACGGGCGCGGTCCGCATCGCCTTCGACCGGCCGGCGCTGCGCAACGCCTTCCGCCCGCCGACGGTCGACGAACTGTACGTCGCGCTCGACCACGCCAAGCGCCAGACCGACGTGGGCTGCGTCCTGCTGACCGGGAACGGCCCCTCGCCCGAGGACGGCGGCTGGGCGTTCTGCTCGGGCGGCGACCAGACCGTGCGGGGGCCGGACGGGTATCAGTACGACGACGAAGGGAAGACCGGCCGCCTCCACATTCTGGAGGTTCAGCGGCTGATCCGGTTCATGCCCAAGCCCGTCATCTGCGTCGTCCCGGGGTGGGCCGTCGGCGGCGGCCACTCGTTGCACGTCGTCTGCGACATGACGCTGGCCAGCGAGGAAGAGGCGAAGTTCCTCCAGACGGACCCGGACGTGGCCTCCTTCGACGCGGGCTTCGGCTCGGCGTATCTCGCCAGACAGATCGGCCAGAAGAAGGCCCGCGAGGTGTTCTTCCTCGGGAAGACCTACGACGCCGACGAGGCCGAGGAGATGGGGATGGTCAACGAAGTGGTGCCTCACGAGGAACTAGAGGAAGTCGCGCTCGCGTGGGCGGAGGCGATCAACACCAAGTCCCCCACTGCCATCCGGATGCTGAAGTACGCCTTCAACCTCGCAGACGACGGGCTGGTGGGCCAGCAGATTTTCGCCGGCGAGGCCACGCGACTGGGCTACGGCACCGCCGAGGCCCAGGAGGGCCGGGACGCGTTCAACGAGAACCGGGAGCCGGACTTCTCCGAGTTCCCCTGGCACTACTGACCGTCGCGGGGGCGACGCCAGAGAAAAAGAGACTTGTTCGACCGGCCGCAGATTCCGATCGTGGATTCTCGTCGCCGAGGCGTCCCGAATCCGATCCGTTCGCTCCTGCTCGCCGTCGGCGCGCTGCTCTCGTGGGTCGGCCTCGTCGACCGGCGCCGGACCGAGGAGACGACGGACCTGGCGTGGCCGCGCATCGTCACCGGGCTGGCGCGGATGTCGAAGTCGGCGGCGGACGTGGCGATGGTCGGCACCGCGCTCGGCTCGGCTGCGATCGCAGGCGTCGGGTTCGCGACGCCGTTCTGGGCGTTCGCGTTCGCCGTCGGCGGCGGCGTCGCCGGTGCCACGATCGCCCTCGTCTCCCAGCGCTACGGGGCCGACGCCGTGGACGCGGCGTCGCTGGCCGTGACGACGAGTTCGGCCGTGGTTCTCGTCGTCACGGTCCCGCTGGCCGCCGCCTTCTGGCTCGTTCCTGAACTGTTCGTCGGCCTCATCGCGGGGGAGGGGCCGGTGCTCGCCTACGGCACCGACTACCTCCACGTCGTGGCTCTCGGCGTCCCGTTCGCCGGGCTGAACCTCGTCGGGAGCCGCGCGCTCGTCGGCGCCGACGACGCCTGGACGCCGATGACGCTGCGCGCCGGCGGCGCCGTCGTCAACGTCGCGATCAACGCCGTGCTCATCTTCGCGCTCGGGATGGGCGTCGTCGGGGCCGCGATCGGGACGGTCGTCGCGAACGTGGTCGTACTCGCCTGCTTCGTCGCCGGGTTCGCGGGCCTGCGGCTCCCCGTGATCGGATCCTTCCCGGTGACGCTCGATCGGTCGGCCCCGCCGGTGACGCTCTCGGAGCTCCGGGACGTCGTGACCATCGGCGCACCGCTCGTGTTCACGAACCTCGCGCGCCGGGGCGCGCAGATCCCGATGCTCGCCGTCGTGGCCCTCTTCGGTGCGGACGTGGCCGCCGCGTACGTCGTCGCGCGACGCGTCCGCGACCTCCTCGACACGCCCGGCTGGGGGTTCTCGCTGGCGTCGAGCAGCCTCGTCGGCCAGGTCCTCGGGACCGGGGACGAACAGCGCGCGGACACGTACGCCCGTGAAGTGCTCGTCTTCGGGACTGCCGTGTACGCCGTCGGAGCGGCCCTCGTGCTGGTCCTCGCCAAACAGGTCGCGGGGCTGTTCGTCGACGATCCGGCGATGATCCCGCTGGTGACACCGTTCGTCGTGGTGGCGGCGATCAGCGTCGTCTTCCGGGGCATCAACGCCGGCACGACCGGGCCGCTCCGGGCCAGCGGCGACACGCGGTGGCCGTTCTACGGGCAGTTACTCGGGCTCTACGCGGTCACATTGCCGATCGCCTTCGCCGGCGCCGTCGCGCTCCCGCTCGGGCCGCTTTCCGACCTGACGCCCCTGGGGATCGAGGCCCTGTACGCCGCGCTCGTCCTCGAGACGCTCGTCCCCGCGGCCGTGACCTACTACCGCTTCGACACCGGCTCCTGGAAGGTGATCAGTCGCGCCTACCGCCCCGAGACCTCGTGTGACGACTGATACGCGATCTAATCGTGTTCCGATTCGGTCGGGGTGCGATCCTCCCACCGGTCGAACGCTGCCATCACCGGGCTGGCCGTGATCCCGTGGAGGACGATCGAGACGAGGACGACGAACCCGACCAGCGCCCAGAGCCGGTCGGCGGCGACGACGAGTTCCAGTTCGTCGAAGGAAGCCTCGTTCAGGGCGTAGGAGAGGTAGTAGAAGGAGCCGATGCCGCGGATGCCGTAGCCGGCGACGACGCCCCGCGACGGCCAGTCGAGTCCCGAACCCAGGAGTCCGATCAGGCCCGCGGCGGGGCGGACGACGAACAGGATCACCAGCCCGATCCCGATCTCGACCGGCGTGATCGGGGCCAGCAGGCCGCCGGCGACGGCGCCGCCGAAGAGGACGAGGACGACCGCCATCAGCAGCCGTTCGACCATGACGGCGAAGTCGTTCAGCGTCCGGTGGTAGTCCGACTCCCACTCGAAGTGCCGGAGGACGAGCGCGGCGACGAACACCGCGATGAACCCGTAGCCGCCGAGGACCTCCGTGACGCCGTAGACGACGAGGGTGGCCGCGAGCGCCTCCGCCCCCGCCATCGCGTCCGCGACGTGGGAGGAGGCGGGGAGCCGGAACACGACGAGCCCGCTGGCGTACCCCAGCACGTATCCCACGACGACGCCGACAGCGATCTCGTAGGCGACGTAGTAACCCAGCCACTCGCCCAGCCAGGAGAGGGAGGCCGGCGCGGACGCCGCCGCGAGCAGGATCGCCATGTTCGTAAAGGGGAAGGCGAGCCCGTCGTTGAGTCCGGCCTCCGAGGTGAGCGCGAAGCGGACGGAGCGCTCCTGGGGGTCCTCCGCGGCCGGCTCCGCAGCCTCTTCGTGGTCGACGCGGGTCGGGTCGAAGTCGACCCCCTCGTCGCCGGACGGGTCTAACCCCGCCGGCCGCTCCTCGTCGTCGGACTCGGTCAGAATATCCTCCTCTTCGACGTGCGTGAGGGGTTCCCCCGCGTCGACGTCCGAGGCCAGCACGGGGTCGGTCGGGGCGAGGACCGCCCCGAGGAGCACGGCGGTGGCGATGTGGAGTCCCAGGACGCCCCAGCCGATGAGCACCACGGCGCCGATGGAGAGCACCATCGTGACCCCTAGCAGTCGCCAGGTCGTCGACCAACCGCCCCAGGAGAACGGGCGGTCTATCTTCAGCCCGGCGCCGATCAGCGAGATGATGACCACCAGTTCCGTCAGGTGCTCGACGACCGCGGGGTTGTTCACCAGGTCGGGCGGGCCGACCCCGTGGGGCAGCGAGAAGAGGACGAATCCGGCGGCCACGTAGATGATCGGCAGGGAGAGTGGCTTCTCCATCAGGAGCCGCGGCAGCAGGACGGCCGCGAAAATCGCCAGTCCGACGATCACGAGCCCGACGAAGTATGTCTCGACCATCCGTCCCCACCGTCACCGCGTGACCGGGTAATTGCTCGGACGCGGCTCGCCACTCCGGTCGTATCGTGGATGGAGTCGGCACGGACTCGCATTCGATCCGCACGGATAGGCGTCCTCCAGTTTGCGACCCAGGGGTGACCGATTTCCGTCTGTCCGTCGTATCGTCGAGTCCGATGTCCACCAAGATCCAGCGCCGGCTCGGCTACCGGTTCCGGAGCGCCGTCGGACCGTGGATCGACCGGGCCGCACAGACCGTCGGCGAGCCAGTGACGCGCGTCCGGGCCGCCGGATACGCCGGGACGGCCCGCTGTCCCGTCCCAGACCTCGAACACGAACTCGCCGAGATGGGGTTCGCATGGGACCCGGTGGCGCTCTATCACTTCACGCCGATCGGAACGCCCGCCGACGGGAGCTGGGTCTACCGGGAGTCGCCATTTGCCGACCGACAGCTCCACGTCGTGCTGTTCGCCCAGCGGCGAGACCGCGTCGACCTGTACGCCCACGACGAGCCGAACTGGTACCGCCATCCCATCGCACACGCACGCCAGACCGACATCGATCACGAGCGGGGCGCCTCGGAGATGCGCCGGCACCTCGCCACTGCCGACCTCGAGATCGAGCAAGAATCGCTGGTTCGCCGGAAGGTCAGCCACGCCGTCCAGCGGCTGCGCGACCCGGACGCCCGACGGATCCACCTGCCACTCTGAGGACCGGGTGCCGTCGTGCGTCAGACTCCCGTCCGACGGACGTGGCACGCCGTCTCGTCCCGAGGGCTAACCTTCACACGGCTGGGCATCCAACAGTCCCACGATGGCAACGGCAGACGCGGAGGTATCGCGCACGAGGGCGTGGCTGATGGCCGCACGCCCCCAGACCCTGCCCGCGGGGGCCGCGCCGGTCGTCGTCGGGACCGGGCTGGCCCTCCACGACGGGGTGTTCGCACCCGCGGCCGCGGTAGCGGCGCTGCTGGGCGCGCTCCTCCTGCAGGTCGGCACCAACTTCGCGAACGACTACTACGACGCGGTCAAGGGGACCGACTCGGCCGACCGGGAGGGGTTCACCCGCGTCACCGCCGGCGGGCTGATCGAGCCGGCGCGCGTCAAGCAGGCGATGGCCGCCACCTACGCGCTCGCGGTCGTCGTGGGACTGTACCTCGTCTACGTCGGCGGGCTCCCGATCCTCGTCGTCGGC
The DNA here is from genome assembly GCF_037031225.1 of Halorientalis sp. LT38. Lineage (NCBI taxonomy): Archaea > Methanobacteriati > Methanobacteriota > Halobacteria > Halobacteriales > Haloarculaceae > Halorientalis > Halorientalis halophila. The sequence continues at coordinate 558,292 of NZ_JAYEZN010000001.1, forward strand.
CTCTCGAGCATCGCGGCCGGCATCGCCTACACGGGCGGCCCCTACCCCTACGGCTACCGCGGGCTGGGCGACCTGTTCGTCTTCCTCTACTTCGGCGTGATCGCCGTCGTCGGGACCTACTACGTCCAGGCGGCCTCGGCGCTCGCGTCGGTCGACCCGCTCGCCCTCGGGATCCCCGAGGGGACGGTGACCGCGGCGGCGCTGACCGCCAGTCTGCCCGTCGCCGGCCTCTCGACCGCAATCTTGATCGTGAACAACGTGCGGGACCGCGAGGAGGACGCGGCGGCGGGCAAGCGAACGCTCGCCGTTATGTTCGGCTACGGGTTCAGCCGCGTCGAGTGGCTGGCGATGGTCGGGATGGCATACGTCGTCCCAGTCCTGTTCGCCCTGGACCCGGCGTTCGGGCTGTCGGCGCTGCTGCCGCTGGTGACGCTCCCGCTCGCCCTCGTCCTGACCATGATCGTGTTCTCCCGGACCGACGGGGAGGCACTGAACCCGGCGCTAGAGCGGACGGGACAGCTACTGGCGATCCACTCGGCGCTGTTCGCGATCGGCCTGGCACTCACATGATCGACATCCGACCGTACCACCTGGATCTGGCACGCCCGCTGGAGACCGCCCGCGGCACTATCGCCGAGCGCGAGGGCTTCCTCGTCAGGATCCGGTACGCCGATCGGTCGGGGCTGGGCGAGGCCGCGCCGCTACCCGGCTGGACCGAGTCCCTCGACGCCTGCCGGGAGGCCCTGGAGTGGGCACCGGACCTCGCCACCGACGAGGACTGGGGCGTCGCACTCGGCGAAACCTCCGCGCCGGCGGCGCGACACGCCCTGTCGCTCGCGCTCTCCGACGCGCGGGCGAAGTCCGACAACACGCCGCTCTACCGCTACCTCGGCAACGAGCGCCTCGTCCGCCGGGTGCCGGTCAACGCCACCGTCGGCGACGGCCCGCCGCAGGAGACCGCCCGACGAGTCGCCGAGGCCGTGGACCAGGGGTTCGACTGCGTGAAGGTCAAGGTCGGCGCACGGAGCGTCGACGAGGACGCCGCCCGCCTGCGTCGGGTCAGGGAAGTGGTCGGCGACGACGTCGTCCTCAGGGCCGACGCGAACGCGGCCTGGGACCGGGACGAAGCCGAACAGGCCATGGACGCATTCGACCCCCTGGACCTCGAGTACCTCGAACAGCCGATGGACGCGGACGAAGTGGCCGCCCACGCCGGCCTCCGGAACGGCGGCAACGAGGTCCCTATCGCACTCGACGAGTCGCTCGCCAGTCGCCCCGTCGCGGACCTGCTGGCCGCCGAGGCCGCCGACTACCTCGTCCTGAAGCCGATGGCGCTGGGCGGCCCCGACCGGGCGCGAGGGATCGCCCGGCAGGCCAGACAGGCGGGCGTGACGCCCGTGATCTCGACCACGATCGACGGGGTCGTCGCCCGGACCGCCGCCGTCCACGTCGCCGCGGCCATCCCCGAGATACCGGCCTGCGGGCTGGCCACGGCCGACTGGCTCGCCGAGGACCTGGGGCCCGACCCCGCGCCGGTCGCGGACGGACAGATCGAAGTCCCCCAATCCAAGGGGCTGGGCGTCGACCTCGGTGACGAGTGATGGACTGGCCGACCCGCGACCTCGTCGCCGCCCGCGCCGCCGCGACGCCCGACCGCACAGGCATATTCGACGCCGATACCGGTGAGAAAGTGGCCTATCGCGAGTACGACGCCGCCGTCGGCGACCGGGCCGGCGAACTCGCCGCCCTGGCCGACGGGACGCCCGACCGGATCGCCCTCCTGCTCGACACGCGCCCCGCGTTCGCAGAGCTGTTCTTCGCCGCGATGCGACTCGGCACGACCGTCGTCCCGCTGAACGTCCGGCTCACGGCGTCGGAACTGACAGCGCAGGTCGAGCGGACCGACCCGGACGCGCTCGTCTGCGAGTCCGAGACCGAAGCGACGGCCACCGAGGTCTTCGACGGCCCGGTCGCCTCTGTCGACGAGAGCGAGCGAGCGGGGGTCAGAGAGCTCGCCGAAATGGACCGGGAGTTCGTCGAGCCGGCGACGCTCTCTCCCGAGACCGAGCAGCTGATTCTCTTTACCTCCGGAACGACCGGCCGGCCGAAGGGCGTCCGGTTGACCGTCGGGAACCTGGTGGCCAGCGCCACCGCGTCGGCGTACCGGCTGGGCGTCTCGCCCGACGATCGGTGGTGCTGCTGTCTCCCTGCCTACCACATGGGCGGGCTCGCACCCATCCTTCGGTCGGCGCTCTACGGCTCGACGGTCGTGATCCAGCGGACGTTCGATCCCGAGGCGACCGCGAACGTGGTCGCGGCGCGGGATGTCACCGGAATCTCGCTCGTTCCGACGATGCTCTCACGGATGCTCGACGCGGGCTGGACCCCGCCCGAGCACCTCCGGTTCGTCCTGCTGGGCGGTGCGCCCGCGACTGACGCGTTGCTCGACCGCTGTCGCGAGTTCGACGTCCCCGCCTACCCGACCTACGGGATGACCGAGACGGCCTCCCAGATCGCCACGGCGACGCCCGCCCAGACCGCTGCCCATGAGGGCACGGTCGGCCAGCCGCTCGTCAACACGACGGTAACGGTCGTCGACGAGGACGGCGAACCGGTCGGTCCGGGCGAGTCCGGCGAGATCGTCGTCGACGGACCGACGGTGACCGCGGGCTATCTGGACCCGGAGGTGACCGAGGCGGCCGTCGGCGAGTACGGCCTGCACACCGGCGACGTGGGAACGCGCGACGCCGACGGCCGGCTCTGGGTCCACAACCGCAAAGACGACCGGATCGTCACCGGGGGCGAGAACGTCGACCCCGGCGAGGTGGTAGCCGTGCTGCGGGACCACGACGCCGTTCGGGATGCGGCAGTGGTCGGCCTCGACGATCCAGAGTGGGGCGAGCGCGTGGCCGCGCTGGTCGTGCCGAGCGAGGGAGCGGCGCCGACCGTCGAGGCGATCGAATCCCACTGCCGGGAGCGACTGGCCGGGTTCAAACTCCCCAGGACCGTGACCTTCGCCGAGGAACTACCCCGGACGGCGTCCGGGACCGTCGATCGAGAGGCAGTCCGGGCGCTGTTGCGCGAGGCGTGACGGCTCCGTCGTCGGTAGCGGTGCGGACCGGCTCGTCGCGATCAACGGCCGCCGCACTTGCTCCAGCCACAGTGATGGCAGAAGGGACACCCGCCTTCGGGGACGACGTCCGGATTCCCGCAGTCGGGACAACACTCGGGCATCTCAATCGCTCACCTCTCCGCCGTCAGTCGTGGGTTGCGAGCACCACATACCCCACGCGATGGCCCGCCGATAGTAAGGTCTAGGAGGGGCGTTTCCGGAAATTCCGGTTCTGTCGCTATCTGGCCCGACGTATCGAGAGTGGCTCTCTCGCAGCCGGCTCTCGATTTCCGGGTTTCTCGTGGAGCGCAACCATCTCGTACGGCAACAGTGCTACGGGCTCCGAGGACGCCGATGGGTGTCCGTCGTATACGGGGACGACGTCGATCCCCCCAAGTTCAGGTGCTCGACGTGCTGTCGAACCTAATTGGTGAAAACGTCGTGCTCAGGCCGCCGACTTGGATCCCAGTTCGTCGGAGACGGCCGAGAGAACGCGCTCGAACCGGTCGGTGACCTCGGTCGCGATGGAATCGAGCGCGTCGTTGTCTGCGATGCCGACCAACTGCCCCGGATCGACGGCACTCACGACGATATCGCTGTCATCGGATTCGTAGACGACGACGTTACACGGGAGGAGTGCGCCGAGTTCGATCTCCTCGGTCAGTCCCTCGTGTGCCAGCGGCGGATTGCAGGCTCCGAGGATTCGGTACTGGCGGAATTCTTCGTCGAGTTTCTCCTCGAGCGTCGCCTGAATGTCGATGTCACAGAGGACGCCGAATCCCTCGTCTTCGAGAGCAGCAGTCGTCACGTCGACGACGTCGTCGAACTCACCAGTGACAGATGTCTGTATTGTGTATTCCACGAAATAGTATACCCCGTCCACGGGGTTAACCGTTGGGTGCCGCAAGGGTGGGCGTCGGTGGTGTGACGGATCGGCTGGAACGGCAACTCGTCCGGTCATCCGGACCGTTCGAGCTGTTCCCGTCGTCGATCGAATTCGTCGTCCGACAGTTCACCGCGGGCATAGCGCTCGCGGAGAACCGACAGCGGCTGTTCTTCGTTCCCGTCAGATCCCCGGTTGAAGAGCGCATAGACGAGGTAGAGCGGGACGGCGACGAGGAGCCCCATCCAGAGGAGTCCCCAGAGCCCCATCGCTCCGCCGAAGAGGCCCCAGCCGCCGCCCATCATTCCACCGCCGTAGCTCCCGCCACCGTGAGCAGCAGCCGTTCCAGTCGTCGCGACCAGCAGCGGGACGGCGAGGATCGCGAGTCGCCGAGCACTGCGTCCGATGTGAGGTGTGGGTTGGGTCATAGTCTTGGGTTGGTGAACTGGTGTTCTATCGAAGCGATCGAAACGAGCAGGGCCGTCAGCAGTGGCCCTGCGCGTACGTCCGGCCGTCGTGGTCGTCGTCAGCCATGTCCTGGGCCATCTCGTCGACGGTCACACCCATGTGCGACTCCATCCACTCGACGCTCCCGGGGCCCATGTGCTCGGTCATCTGTGCCTCCATCCAGGCCGCCCATTCGTCGGCGGTCCCGTCGGACGGGTGCGCGTCGTCCGCGGTCGTGTCGGTGCCGTGTGCGCTGGCCACGGGGACGGCGAACGCGAGTGCGACGATCGCGAGCGCCACGAGCAGCCAGCGGCCGAGTTTGAAGTTGGTCACTGTCTTTCCCCTCGGTTACTCGTAGGACCGCTCGAGGGTTATCTCGATGGGTGTGAACGCAAATCGGAGAACGTTCGAGAACGTGTATCGGACGATCTAATCGTCTTTCAGGAATCAGACCGTTCATCCGGCCCGAATTCGCCGGGGTGGCACGCACCCTTCACCTGGGACGGGACCGATATGGAAGAAGTGGCCGTGATGGTGCAGTTTTCGACGGATCTGGATCGTGCGACCGGTCCGCTAGTTCGACTGGTTCTGCTGTAAGTCGTCGCTCGGATAGATGCGATACGTCCGGCCCTGGCGCTCGCGATACAGGAGCCCGCGCTTTTCGAGCGCGGTTACCGTCTGACTCACCTTGCTCTTCGAGAAGTCCGACCGATCCCTGAGTTCGATCTGTGTGATGCCGGGCGAGGAGAGGACCGGTTCGAGAATCCGGCGCTCGTCGTCCGGCAAGAGGTCCAATACGCGAGCCCGTGGCTGAGCCTCTGGATCGATATCCCCCGCCGATTGTGTGGCTTCCGCCGTCGATTCGGCACTCTCAGGATCGGGCGGATTCGCCGCTTCGTTCCGTGAGCGGTCGCGTCCCTCCGTGCTCGTGACCTCGTCCCGGACCACGAGATATCCCCCACCGATGACGGCCGAGGCGAGGACGGTCCCGAGAACGTACCAGAGCGGATTCGGCCCGTGGACGGACCCCATCGACGTGCCCATCATCGAGCCCATCCGCTCGAAGGCCTGCTGTTGCTGGTACGCGTCCCAGCTGAGCGCTCCGCCGACGACGACGATGGTCGCGACCAGGCCACCGACGACGGTATCGGCTCGCCGTCGATTCATCTCCTCCACCCCGATCCGCCGAGATACTCGCTCATGCAGCAGCGTTTGCGACACGTCGCTGTAGCAGTTTTGATTGGCAGGCGCAATACACTGGGCTGCCTGGCCACGAAACTCGATTTCGCGATGCGGCGTTCAGCGATGCTCACGGCTCTTGACGGTGTTGCCGGCGACGTCGTCTCCCTCCGGACGACCCTGCGACTACCAGGGTTCGAATCCCAACTCGAACAGACACTGGTTCCGACGCACAGGTGGCGAGCTCACGCGACGCGGTGCTCGCCGGGTAGTGCGTCGGAAAACGAGTGGACTCGCGGGGGTCTCGCGAGCGAAGCGAGTGAGACCTCGCGAGGGAACGAACGACTGACCGAGCGAAGCGACGGAAGGAGTGAGTGGACTCGCGGGGGTACGAACGACTCGTCCCGTCGCTGTCCTGCGATTTGCTCGGAATACTGTTCTCGATGACGGTGGGATTCTGACGAATCCCGGTGCCCTCTGTCGGTTTCATGGTTCGAATCATGCTTCCTCCAAGAACTCACGGCGAATCTGCATCTTCTCGCGGTCGGTTCGCTGGTCGTAGTGCTTGTCGAGTACGTCACCCGACACGTTCATCCGGTCGCTGACGATCTCCTCCGGGATGCCCCCGCGCAGGTGCTTCGTGATACTCCCGCGGCGGAGCGCGTGTGGAGAACGGCTACTCGGGCACTCGCTGGCCTTCTTGTAGCTCATCGCCTCGCACGTCTCCGGGTCGCGGTCGTGGGGGCACTCCGTAATCATACACGGGCGCGTGAGTCGATAGACCGACTCCCGAACGCTCGTGTCACTGTATCGGCCCTCCCGGCTCGTGATGAGCGGGTCGCGGCCGTAGTTGTCCGTCACGTCGCGGCGGTGATGCCGAATGTAATCCTGAATCACCTCCATGTAGTAATCGCCGATAGCAATCGAGCGCTCGGCGGCCTCGCCGTTCTTCAACGGCGTCCCGGTATCCGGCCGGTGCCGGAGATCGAGACACCGAGCGTCGGTGTCGAAGTCGTCCACGTCGAACGCACGGAGGCTTCCCAGGCGAATACCCGTGTGCCAGAGGATTCCCATGATGACGTGGTTCCGGCTGGCGTACTCGAATCGGTCCAGGTACTCCAGAATCGCCTCGGCGCGCGACTCGTCGAGCTGTTCGTCGCGCGCTTCCTCGGCGTTCTCAAGGTCCGGCATCATGACGCGCTCGCGCATCCCCGGCTCGACGGCATCGATAGCTGCCGCGAACTCCAGGAAGACACGGAGCGTCGCCAACTGCCCGCGGAGCGTCACCTTGCTGACCCCATCGTCGAGCCGCCAGACTCGGAACCGGTGCAGGTCGCGCCCGGTTAGGTCGTTCAGGTTGTCGATCTGCTCCTCAGCGCAGAACTCGACGAACGAATCCAGCCGGTAGCGGTGGTTCTGGTGGCTCTTCTCCGATAGCTCCGGCTCGCGGTGGTTCAGGTACATCCGAACCGCCTCGCCGGGCGAGATCGGCTCAAGATCACTCATCGACGGCCCTCCACGCGGCGAGTTCCTTCGCCATGCCTCGGAGCGTCTGCACCACGACCGGGTGCGTCGACTCCGCGACCTCCTCGATGAACGCCTCGTCGGCACCGAGCGGCGCGACGTTCCGGGCGGCTTCGCGGGGCGTCTCCCCGTAGCTGATGACCCGGCCCGTCGCTCGCGCGCCGCACAAGCCCAACTGCTCCTCGCGGGGCAGCCCGAACACGTCGAAGTCCGGGCGCGGGTGGGGCTTCGGCAGGTTCTCCGTCATCGGCCACCTCCGCACTTGCTCCAGCCGCACCGGTGGCAGAAGGGGCAGCCGCCTTCGGGGACGATCTCGGGATTCCCACAGTCAGGGCAGCGCTGTGGCATCTCAACTACTCACCTCTGGGTCGTCACTTGCCGTTTGCAAGCACCACATACCCGATCCGAGGGCCGTCTGGCACTTAGGCCGTGCAGGGGTGTTTCCGGAATTTCCAGAAAACCCCACTGTCTTGCTATTCTGCCGTGAGCGACTTGCTCGCGCTCGATTTTCGATTTCCGGAAAACTTTCCAGAAGTCCCCGCTGGGGACCTGTCTTTTGCCGTGAGGGGTGCGCATCTATCATGTCGTCACCTCAGAACGACACCCTCGGGCCGAAGCCGGCCCGACAGACTCCTTTTCCGAAGTCGTCAGGTCGGCCATCCGAGTGTATCGTTCCATACACTCAGTGTATATCCGGAGTACTTAGTTTTAGTGCATGGAACAATACGCTATAGTGTATTGTTCAAACCAATATTAAGCCAGTACCAATTCACCTTTCACTGTGATGAGTGACCAAAGAATAAGATGCGACGGCCCCGGGTGGACTGGATGACAAGAGCAGACGACGCTATTCTTGAATTTTTGCAAAACGAAGGGAATGAGCCCCTGAATGCAACCCCAGCGGTTATCCAGGCGAACATCAGCTATCAGATTTCGCACGTCAGAAGCCGCCTTAGAAAGCTCGATAAAGCAGGTTTGGTCGAGTATTACAATGAAGATCGGGGAATATACCAAATATCAGAGAATGGGAAAAAGTACTTGCACGGAACAATTGACTCAGAGGAACTTGAGATAGAAGATAGTTCTTGAGCAGTCTGCGTAGCCTTACTTCTGATTCAACACAGAAGGTCTGCATCAAATATAAGAACCCATGTCGTAACTAGGTTGTCAGGTATGGCTGAAACGACGTTTTGGTTTACGAGATTCCAGATAGACGGCATCACCACGGACGTTACGGATTTTGACCCCAGTGCCTCTCGAGATGATCTTGTGAGGGATACAATTCTTGAGTATGTTCGATCAAATGAAGCAGTAACCGAATCTGCGACAGGTAAGTGGTATTTTGGCGCGATAGATGATCGCGGTGATATGCTTTACGGTAAATTTGGCAAGGAATATACTGACGAGTCAGCAGCTTACGACGAGTCTCGGGGGGACTTTATTGATGAGGCAGGAGAGGGAATAGACGCATCGTACTCTATGTTTGCGCTGAATTTTCCAAAACGGTTGTTGATCTATAATACAAGGAACAGAGTCGGATATCAGCAATTTAGGAGAAACTTCGCAGACGGTTATAATGAGAGGAATAGTGGAACGATGACAACAGAGTTCATGAAGAATACTGCTGATCTCGAAACAGTAATATCTGAACGTAGGGTTAGAAATGCGAACTTTGAATTAGAACCCTCAAACCCTAGCTCTGAACCGGAATGGGAGTCCCTTGACGAACACATTCAGGAAATGTTGGCTGAGAAACTGGGTGTTGATGTTGAAGCAATGGAAGGGTCAGGACTGAATTTTGACGATGAATTTCTTGCAGAGGTAACGTCTATGTCGCAGAGTGAGTACGGAGAGTTTGAAGTATACTATGATGAGGATGGGTATGTCAAAAAGATTACTTCGGGTGAAGGGGAGCCAATAATCAGACGACGTGAAGAACCAGAAGGAATCGGGGGGCTGCGAGAGATTTCAAGAGACTTGGTGGACTTTGCATCCACCTTCCTGTGATATAGTATGTTTGAGGAGGGGTTCATAAATAGACTCACTTCCTCCTTTGATAGAGTCCTCTATGGACTGGATTTGTTGATTTCCCTCCTCATTGTTGTTATCATATACCCGATCTCAAGAAACCAGATCTCATCTGAAGAGATGTTGATATTTGTCCGCCAAGGAATGCCGTTGGCCACTACTTTAATTATAATAACCATAACCAGCGTTTCAATTCTGGTATCATTATCCAATACTGCAGCAATCAGGAAGCTCAAAGAAGACCTATTATATGAAAAATTCTTATTCACCTTCGAATTTACGGCAATATTGGCTATTCTCACCTCGATTGTAGGAATAGTATTACAAACAATTGGTATAGGACCGGCTAGATTTTACATTTTCTTGTTCTTTTTTCCTATACAGTACTTGCAGCAGCTACAGTGATATCCCGTTTAATCACCTATGGTGACAAAATAGCTCAATTAGCTTTGGTTGGAGATCTCCCTGAAGACCTGACCGAGAAAGTTACAGAAAAGCACCCCGAGATGGATGAGGAAGGTGATGATAGTGAAAGTACAAATGATGGGGATAGAGAGGATAAATGAAGCACAAATGTTTCAACTCTCAAACTCAATTTCGCATGACACATCTATATCAAGGTGGGGAGCATTAGAGAGTGTCTCAGAAATTTCCTTCTTTTGTTGAATCGATAGGTCTTCCCGTTCCAGCACTTCCTCTATTCTCTCATATATCCGGCATGAAAATTCCGCCGACTTCATCAGCGCTGTAGTTTTGTTACAGCCCCAAAACTCGGTGGCCTGCTCAATAGTCTCGGTTCGGTGCGCGTGTTTCCCATCTTCGCGGATTCGCATACCCACCGCTCGTGAACACGACGCCGTAAAACACGGTCAGAGCGGGTTACTGAAACTCCTCTCATTCATAAACCCCAGCCGATTCCCCGGGCCAACCGTCTCGATCTCCGCAGACAGTCGGTCAAATCCGGTCGAGTATGCACACACCCAGCGCCGGCTCGTGTGCATATCGCGGATCGGTAAGATCTCGACGTGCGACCCCTGGGGGGAGGAGAGAAAAAGAATTCGTACATATTGACTAATCTGATTTTATCCACAAGTATATAAAACAACTATTCCAGAATGTCATATGGAGGAAGATGAAATCCGAGGCTATTGGTGGTTGGAAAAAGAGCCGGATGAGAAGATACCTGGAAAGTTGATATACTCACCAAATGATTTTGTTAGATTATACCTCTTAGGCGATTTTTCAAGTTCGTATATTTCTTCGGGTGATAACACATATTATAGTAAGATACTAGGAGTAAGCGCAGGAGGTGATGACGTAACACTCCTCAAATGCCGACGTGACAAGCAGAATCGGGGCGGATCAGGACCGATAACGTCTGAATATATATCTAGTTATTATATCAACGGCCACAGATTTGAACGTCAACGTCCCTCATTTCATAGTATGTCGGTTAGTTTTTATGGAATGGACAATTGGGCAATGAAATCATCACCCACGCCGCAGGTGGATGATGACGCGTTCAAAGATATCTATAATCAGGAGAGGTTCCCATTAGAAATCAACGTTCCAAAGCCGGACTCAGCTTGGGTGAAAGATTATGAGTACGAGATCTCGCTGAGAATCCGCCCAAGGATGAATATAGAAAAGTTTCAAGCAGGTGAACTTGAAGTAAGGCATGAATTTAAGATAGATCCTCGAAGAACCCAGGTTCCCTTTGAGGAGTATCTAAACCACATAAATAAATTAAATAATTTTGTAGCTTTTGGAATCGGTGAGCCAGTCCATCCTAACAGGGTCACAGGAACAGTACGTCATCCTGATAATACGTACTCTGACACAAGTATATATTACCCCATACAGGGAGAAATTAACCGAGACCCTCAACAGCACCCTTATAAAATGCTATTTAATGGAACCGACATAAGATCGGACTTTACTGGCATCATGCAAAGTTGGTATGAGAGATCTGATGAACTATCAGATATTTTTGAGTTGTACTTTGGTACCCTCTTTCAGGAGAAAATGTATACTCAAAACCAATTCCTGAGCTTGTGCCATGGGTTAGAATCGTATCATCGTATGAGGCTTGAAAACAACTATATGCTTGATTCGGACTATGATGATTTTTATCAGGACATGATCTCGGTCATACTCGGGAATCCAGAAGACGTGTTCTCCGATTTACCCAAAGGTACAGACAATATACGGCAGAAGCACGACATACCAGACGCATTAATCTCTTCAATGAAGTACGGCACACTGAAATATGCAAATGAAAAGTCTCTTAGACGAAGATTGGATGAAATTGTCGATTTTTATAGGCCGGTTCTACAAGACCTACCCTACTCTATCACCGGGAAAATTGGATTAGTGGTTGACACTCGAAACTATTATTCCCACTATACAGATGAGCTGGCGAAAAAAGCAGCCTCAAGGTCTGAAACTCAGACACTAATATGGGGGCTACAACAATTAATTGAGACGTGCCTATTAGTAGAGATTGGAATACCATTAGATCTGATTCAACAGAGATTGCAAACTAAGTATAAGAATCGGTGGGTTAGTTCCTGATTTTGTTTGCTAGGCTACGAATCTATACCATTAGATGACTTCAACCCTGTCTTTTACCGAATCGGCTAGTCGGGCGACGTAGCCGCTTTGCGGCGGCAGTCGCACGATGCAAGGAAAATTCGACTTAGACGACGTGGTGGTCAGCCCGCTGTTCGTGCTGTCCTCCGCAATCGCGACGGGACTCATCAGCTTCACGCTGCTGGGCTTCGACTTCGCCAGTACCGCGCTGCAGTTCACGAGTGACGGCTACAAGACTACGATTTCCTACGCCAGCATCATCTCGGTGCTGGCGCTGCTGGCCGCCTACGCTAGCAATCGGAAGGATCTCTCGCAGATGACCAACGTCGAGCGGTGGATTTTGTTCGCCACCATCGGCCTGGTCATCGCGCCGCCGTTCATGCCCGTTCTCGATGGATTGCTCACGAACAAGCTCGCCGGACTCGTCGCGGTCGTGATCCAGGCCGGCGGGTTCTACTCCCTCAGCTACACCGGATAACAATGAATCACAAACTCAAATCGCTGCTGCTGGCCCTGTTGACCGTCTTGACGGTCGTCCTGGCCGGATCGTTCGGAGGTATCGCAGCGGCACAAACAACGACGACGGACTCGACGACGACGGAGGAACCGACCGATGACGAGAGCGCCGAGATTCCACAGGAAGAGACGTTTTCTGTGGATAACGACACCGAGAGCGTCCGCGCCGTCGCTATCAACACGAGCGGGACGTTGAACGTCTCGGTCTACACCGTCGACGAGAACGGGACGGAAACCCTCGTTTCGTCGGGAACGCTCAACACGTCGGCCGTATCGGGCGACTCGGACATCTTCGCCTACCAGATTCCCGACTCGGAGACGGACGTGCAGTATCGCGTGAACGTCTCCGCCGAGACGCAGGGGGCGGGCGCCGAGACGGTCGAGATCGAAAAGCTCCAGGCCATGAGCGGCGGGGGGCTGCTCCCCGGCGGGGCCGGGAGCGGTGACCTGCCGATCTACGTCGGCGGGTTGCTCCTGGTCGTCGGGGCGGCCGTCCTCGGATGGAGGCAGATGGACGCATGAGAGACGGCTTTAGGCGAGTCGTGGCGGCGCTGTTGGCCGTCGCGCTCGTCTCGTCGGCCGGGGTTTCCCCGGTCGGGACGGCGGCGGCCGCAGACGGCTCGAATTGCGCACAAGACGCGCTTGAGGCGGGCGTTGACAGTAACTTCGGCCCGATGCCGAATTACTACGCGGTCATCAAAGAAGGCGCTTCCTGCCTGTGGGGCGGCTCCGCAGACGACGTTGATCCTGCGGATTATGAAGAGGCCCAACAGGTACAGAGCGAGCTTTACTCGCAGGCTCTCGGTCAAGCAGAACAGTCCGAGACGCTGAACGCGACGTATTCGAACTACCTGACCGACGCGGCGACCATCGGGAAGATGGAGGGTAAAAACGCCTTCATCAGATCCCTCGAAAACGGTTCCTCAGAGTCTCAGGCTGTCGCTGAGTCTCGTACGGAAACGCTCGACTACTACGCGGGTCGGCAGAAAACCCTTCTCCAGTCGTGGGAAGGGAAAGTCCGGTCGGTGGAGCGCATCGCCAGTTCCGCCGATAGCGAGGCGAACCTCTCCATTGGCGACGTGCTGGCTGTGAACTACACCCGCGATACCGGAGTAGGTCGCAGTAGCCCCATGCACTCGGTGTCAACGGCAAACGTAACCGTCGAACTGGTGAACGGAACGACCGTCGACACGCTCGCGCTGAACGGTGTCCTCGATAAGGGTACGACCGGCGATTACGAGATTGACGGCCTCGAACCGTCCGCGTCCCGGTCGAATGTCCTTCCCGGCGGCTGGTCAGGAAGTCCGACCTACGACAACATGACCGTCCATGCTCCCGACGCCGAGGCGGACGGCGGTGCGGAACCCGTCCCGATGCTCAAAGGGGACCACTTCATGGGCACGTGGACGGAGATCGACACCGAGGGCGTCGCGCAGGCGAATAACGTCGAGAACTTCGCTAACTCGACGTATTCGGAGTGGGAAGCCGGCGCAATCACCACCGAAGACCTCGTTGACCCGTACCTCGGCGCGCGAGAGTACGACCCGAACGAAACGGGAGCGACCTGGCAGATGCGGACGCTCACCGCAATGGGCGTCACTCCCCCGCAGAACGTCTCTAACCTCGACCGGATGGAGATTGCTGACGCTGATAAGGGCGTCACCGTCGAAGGGACGTTGATGGCGCAGGCCGACCCACCAGGCGCGGACGGCTACGCGATCGGGAAAACCTACGACGCCCGCAACATTTCGGGCCACGTTTTCGTCGCGACGAACGACGGCCCGCACAAGCTCGAAGGCGAGTTTACGATTGAGTCGGCGGACCGGATCGACGGCGACGCCTACGGGTCTGGCGAGGTGATCCGGTACGACCGCCCGGACTACCAGACCGCCGACCTCGCGGCATACAAGAACATGAGCGAGCAGATCATGCAGATCCGCGCCGACCTCGAAGCCCGCGAGCAGGCCATTGAGGCCAACGCCACGAGTGGCGCTGGCGGCCTGTTCAACGCCGACGACCTCCCATTCGGCGGCTGGGGCGTCGCGGTCGCCCTCGTCGCGTTCATCGCGCTCCTGCTTGTTCCGCGGTCCTGAGTCTACCCTTTTTCAGTACCATGACTGTAAAACGCCACCTGACGCTCGCGCTGTTGCTCTCGCTGACGGTTCTCGGCGGGTCTGGATTGATCCTGCTGACGGCCTCGGCGGCGGCAGCCGGGCAAACGACGACGACAGAGGCACCGACGACCGACCAGAGTAACCAGACCGGCGGGGAGGTGATTACTGACAGCCTGACCCTCGTCTCCAAGAGCTACGAAGCCGACGAGCGCGGGAACGGGACCCTCTCGCTCACCTTCCGCGCGGACGGCCCCCAGGCGGTCACCCTCTACGACGCAGGCGCGTTCATGACCGGCGGCCAGCTGCCGAGCCGGACGCAGGTGATAGAAGGGACCGTTACCGTCGAAATGCCGGTCACCCGCCCGGAGGGGAGCGAGTACGTCGGGGTGACCGTCGTCTCCGGCGGCACCCGCTACTCGGTTCCCCACCAAGTCGAACCGGACAGTACGCTGTTCACCGGGCGACCAACGTGGCAGGACACCCAAATCGCCGGCCTTTCCGGCTTCCTCGGCGGGCTCTTGGTGATTACCGCCGTGGCCTGGCGTCGGGTCACTTCGGACAAAGGAGAGGTGGAGCGCGTCCTATGAACCGACGTGAAGCCGCCGTCGAACTGCTGAAAGCATATCGCTGGTGGATCGGTTCGGCGTCCGTCGTTGCCGTGGGTCTGGCCGTCTGGTTCGGCCTGCCGGACCTGCCGAGCATCCCGCGCGAGCCCCGACTGTTCGCCGTGGGCGCACTCGCGGCCGTTGCAATCGGTTACGCGCCGGCCATGAAGATCGTCGACTACCTCTACTCCCCCGATGGGACCTATCTCGTCGATATCGACGCCCGGGATAACGGGTTCGCCCTCTACCGGCTGAGCCCGGAGAAGTGGGAACGCCTGGAGATCGAGAAGGGGGAACTCTACCGGCTCAAGACCAGCGCCGACGCCTACGCCTGCCGGCAGTACTGGCCCGACTACGACGTGGCGCTCGGCACCTGGCGCGGGTCGGCGTCGGACCTCGAACTGCTGGAGGAACGCGAGCGCATCGACGAGATCCGGACCACCCTCGAACAGCAGGCTCAGGAAGGGCTCTCCATCCGGACGCGGATGGGGAGTATCGTGCGCACGGCCGTCCGCGGTATCGTGAACGACCTCGTTGGACAGTACGAGGGGACTGCCGTCCACAAGGGCGAACGCATCGAGGAAGCCGTCCAAGACGCGCTCACCGACCACGATATCCAGGACCTCGAAGAACGCGAACGTGACGAGCAACGCCGGACGGAACACCAAGACGGAGACGAGTTCGGCCCCGACCCGAAACCCGGCGAGTCGCCAAACGCGGGCCAACAACCGGCAGCCACCGTCGGAGGTGACGTAGATGAGTAAAGAAGCCTCCGAACAGGTCACCTACTCGGCCGCACAACTCCGCAAGCGCGTGACTGAGGGCACTGTCGATGAATCGCATCCGCACGCCGGCATGGCCCCGGACGCGGAACCGCGCGAACTACTGAACACACTCGCCACCGCGTTCGACCCGGCCGCGCATCCAGGACTCGATTCGGTGGAAGACTCCGAGTTGTATCAGACGATTCTCCGGAACGAAGCTACCGACGCACTCACCGATGCAGTGGAAGCCGGGAACGTCAGTCAGATGCAGTATGCTGTCGGCATGGTCAATCACGACAAAGAGGCTCAAGACGAGAGTACGCGGACGTGGCTTCGACGGCAGTTAGCCACCGAAGCCGGCGTGTTCTTCGTCACCGGCGGCATGGGCGCGGGAAAATCCGACTGGGCACTCGAACTCGCCGACGAGTTCCACATGGCGACTCGCGGCCAACTCGCCACCAACATCGAGAGTGCCGCCGAACAGAACCGGCCCCTCTCCTACATCAACAGCTACGATGCCCTCGAAGCGTTCTTCGGAGAAACCCGCGATGACGTGATGATGATTCTCGACGAGACAGGGCAGGGCCTTTCCGGGTACGGTTCGGACGCCCAGCAGGCCCGTGCTCTTGCGAAAACGCTCAAGCTTGTACGTAAGGGCGACGCGCCCGCGGGCACCAAGCGCGTGATCGTTCTCATTGGGCAGACCGTCCGGGATGCATCACGCGACCTCCGTCGGCTCGTCGCCCAGACCGGTCGGTTCTTCCACAAGCCATCGAAGAAACGCGTCGAAGTCTATGGGGATGATCTCATTGGCTCAGAACTTTCCGACGCCAAACCAGAACGGACGATTGTCGGTGTCCCACCGACTCGCTTCCAATTCGACACGACGGAGGGCCCGTCCTTCGACATGAGCGGTGCGCTTAACGCCGACGAAAAAGAGAATCCCGAAGACGCTAGGAAAGACGAAAAGAAGCGTCAGGCCCAACGGCTTAGAGATAATGGCCATACAACTCGCGAAATCGCGGAAGTAGTCGAGATGAGTCGGACATGGGTATCCGATAACACTGAAAGGAATGAGGGCTGACGACCACCTGACAACGCGGCATTGAAAACCGGGAGAGGGCGAACGCGTCCATCTTTGTCAACGTCAGCAGGCGGGTATATTTCTATAGTATATAGTGGATTATTCAGAAGATCATTGAGACTATCGCAGCCAACAGGGCAATAAGAGATATCAATGAGACAAGGTAGGTCAGAATCTTTTCTGGCATAGTCAATTCAACTAATTCCCATCTAGAGCCTTCACCGAGCAGGATCATTTCCTCCGCTAAAGAGTTCTGAGTATCGTTCGAGGATTCATGCTGAACAAATTTCTCCGAGACCATATTTACGAGTGGTGCAGATATGAGCAGTGTGAGATCCATGGAGAGAATGGTTATCACCCGTATTTCAGTGCAGATATAATATAAATATATAGCAACGAATATTACTGATAAGGAGGCCGGTATCCTGAGGGAACCCGAAACGTAGTCAATATATGAATCCTTAATTATTCTATTATTATCCATAATTGCCCTACGGACTTCCATAGACCAGCCTTCTGATTCAAACTTCTCCGAAATATCTGATTGAAGAAGAACACTGTTATGGGGCAATCTCGGGGGTAGTCGCTGGCTGGTCGCAACATCAAATAATTTGTATAAAGATAGAAGAAGGAATATTATGGACATGAACACCAGTACGTAGAATAATATCCAGTTGACCAATACGATCAAAAGGGCAGCACTACCACCTATTGGAAGAATCGATGAACTGGCTGAGGAAACATATTGGCTTGAATCAAGTGGGATGGATGGAATCAGTTGATAGGTAGCTGCCAGAATCGTAGCGGCTACTGCCAGGATCGTTATCTGAGCGGTTAGAATCCCTTGAGAGAGGGATTGTATGTGCTGGTATTTCGATTGTTGCCAGGATAGGATATGCCGTGCTTCCCCATCATCAGCGGCGATTATTTGTAGATGATTATCTTCACTCATACTTTATCAATCTGCCATCTCCCGGATCTCCAGAAAAAGGTACAGTGAAACAAGCGCCAAGACGAAGGGCACCGCAAATTGGGATGCAACTTGGGCAATATAATTCACATTCCAGTCCCACAGTGTTCCAATAGTCAATATTAGAACTAAAATAGCTACTACTAAGGAAAATAGCCCAGTAACGGCCTGTGCTGGGTAGGTCATGTGAAGACGTTATCCTCGAAGTAAAAGTCGATTTGGGGGGATTGCCCCCAGAATTGTCTTGCAGGAGTGCGGTGTATTTTGATGAAGTGGCCTTAGCCACACCCCTAACGGGGAACGCGACCCTCGCGGTCGCGATTCCCCGTCGGTGGTCGGGCCAGCCCGGCCAGCGCGACCGCTTGCCGGTCTCGATCTCACCGATCACTACAACCTACATTGCGCTCTATCAGCTGTCCAGCCCAACTTCGGTTGGAAAATCAGGGGTGGCCGGGAGTGTTGCCACTCACGGCGGTCCTCACACTGAACCGGTCTTCTCCGGAATCAGTCGCCAGGCGTCGTAGCGTCCGCCGTTGACCTCGACCACGCCGGTCCGGAACTGCTCTTCGTCCCGGTTCATGGCACGCCACCGCTTGAACGCCTGCCCGACCAAGTACTCGGGACTCGGGTCGGCGTCTGGATCCAGGTCACCCAGCCGGAGCTTCATGCGGGCATCGCGACAGTCGTCAACGTCGACCCCGTATTTCGAGGCCCAAGCCAAGAACGCGCTCGTGCGTTCGTCCAGGCCGCGCTCGGCGGCCTCCAGGGCACGCGCACCCGCCTCGGCGGCCTTCTGCACGGTGTCACGCGCTTCCTGCACGGCGTCGTGAACCAACTCCGCGACGTACGTACTCCGGAGCGACACGGACCCATACTCGCGCTCTACCAAGTCCTCGATCTCTCGAAGGGCCCGCCGCACGCTGTCGACGTGCCGGCCGTGCTCGCCCGCGATATCGGCCGGCGAGACCTGACCACCGTCTGAAACCAGTGTGTCCAACGATTCCCACTGCACCGGGCTCAGGCCGTCCGCCAGGTGCTTCACGACGACCGATTCCTGTTCGTGCCTGATGTGCGCGAGATCCAGGCCGACCGCGTCGCGATGCTCGTCGCTGGTCTCTACCTCGAAGTACGCATCCGAAACGAAGGGCCCGTCGCCGTGTTCCGGCGCAACGTCCAGGCCGGCGTCAACCAGTACGCTATGAACGGTCTGGTTCAACTCGTCGGTCAGCTCCTCCAGACTCTCCTCGTCGACCGGAATGTGCTCCCCGTCGGGCATCAAACTCGCCTGATAGCTGGCCCCGACTTTCGGATGCCGGAGCGGGTGGTCCTCGGGGAACGAAAGGGCTTCTCGGGCGTAGTAGTGCTTGATTTCCTTTGGAAGCCGGTGGTCGGGGAACGCTTCTCGAATCCGCCGCCGATCCAGGGTCGCCGTATGGTAGTAGCCCGGTAGGTTCTGGCCGTGGTCGTTGTCGTCGTTCTGGACCACCTTCCGGTAGCCTCGACGGTCGTTCTCCAGCAGGTGACCCATCGAGGCTATCGGGCCGTCGCGGGCGTGTACTGGGCCACTCGCGTCTTTGTGGACCCGGACGTACATCTCGGCGTCCTGCACGTTGCTGTACTCGTGCGCCTCGTCGAAATACCGGCCGTTGATTCCCACCGAGAGGGCCGCTTTCTTCAAGAGTCGTCGGTAGCGGGTGAACTCGATGTTGCTGCCGTTGATCCGGACGTTCACCGCCTCCTCGATGCCTTCCGGTACGTCCAACTCGAAGGTGTCCCCGCCGTTCTTCTCCACCTCCATCCCCTGCCAGCGCGGGGCCAAGTGCGCGTTGAAATCTTGCTCACCCACCGAGTCTTCGCGTGGGTGCCGCTGTACAGAAAGCCGGAACTCGCGCATCTCGTCGAGACGCCAGTCGGTCCCAGTCGGTGTCTTCGATCCAGGGTGAACGATACCGCTGTCTTGGTAGTAGAGCTTCGCGACCCACTCTTCCCCGTCGTCGACGAACGTCCCGCGCTGACTCCCGCCGCCAGCCTTCACTTGTGAGTCAGCAGCGAAGAACGGGGCCAGCCCGTCCTCCGCGAAGAGGAAATTCGCCGCGAACTCGTGGGGAGCCGGGTCGACCGCGCGCATCCTCAGTCGTCCTCGGCGGTCACGACTGCGTGCCGTACCTCGGCGTCTGTCGCGCCGTCGCGGAGTTCCGACGCCCGGACGAACTCCACCGGCCAGGGCACGTCGTCGGGACTCACGTCTGACCACCGTCCTCAAGCCGGCCGCGGGCTCGGCGTAGCAGGTTGCTCACCGTCCCCGGAGAGCGGTCGGTGTGCCGGGCGTATTCTCGCGCGCCGTAGGCCCCAAGTTCGACCGCCTGGAAGACTTCGCGCTCGGCGTCGGTGAGTGTATCCAGGTCCTCGTCCCACCGCTGGAGGCCAGGTTCCGGACGCTCGAACTCGAAGAGCGTCGGCTGCCGCCCGGTCATGCTTGACCACCGTCCTGCACCGAGAACTCGGCGAGCGGCCGCTGTCTCAGTTCGTCGGGAAGCGGAACGTCGGGGGTGCTCGAACAGTAGTGTAGCAGATATTCGACGAACTCACGCGGAATCGCGGAGTTGATCTCCGCTTCGGACCACTCGGCAGGAACGCCTTTCGCCGCAGCGAGTTCGTGCCGGATGTAGCCCTTCCCGAGCGTGATTTCACCCGACCCAGGTTCGCAAGCGTCGGGGACCGGGAAGCTCGTCTCGAAGTGGCGCTGGTTGTTGATCGGGAGTCCGAACGCCAGCCCATTCAGTCGGCATGGTTCCCGTAGGTCGTCACAGGTCGCGACGTTCTCGATGATGTAGTGCTCGGGGTCTATGGCGTCGATGACAGCACGCACGTTCAGATCTGCGAACGTCGGGTAGCGCTCTTTCGGGGTCTGGTCCCAGTCGTAGCGACCAGCGTTCGCGTAGGATAGCCGCGAATACGCCTGGCACCGCGGCGAGAGCCACAACAGGTCGGGCGACGGGAAGCAGGCCATGAACGCGACGTACGAGGCGTCGGCCTGGACGAACTCCCCTGGGTAGGTGTCGCTGTAATCCTGGATATCGACCCCGACGTGCTCGACGTCGAGCCCGTCCAAGGCCAGCCCGACACCGCCCGGCCCGCTGTACAGGTCGATCACCAGCGGCCGGCTCATGCCTCACCACCGTCCTCACCGACGCCTTGGGCCTCTCGAACGACCTCTGGATACCGAAGAAGCAGTTCGAAGTACCGCTCGGCGTAGCGCTGGAGCCGTTCGTTCTCCTTCCTGAGCGCCCGGTTCTGGGCCTCGATGAGCGCTTTCGGCCGGTCAGACATGGCGCTCACCCCCGAAACACTCCGGGTTTCCACAGAGCGCGTAGTGGGGCCGGTACGCAGCCGTCGGTACAGTGGTGAACTCGCCGTCTCGGTTCTGTTCCCAGCAGGCCGGATGCGAGTCGTCACTATCGGGGTCGATTCGATGTAACGTATCAGCGTACTGGGACCGATTTCGGACCGTTTGCTCCGGCACCTCCGGCTCGGACGCGGCGGCTTTGCTCACGCAGAACACCCCTGTACCCTCTCGACCCCGCCAGACGGCAGGGGCGCGTTACAGGATCCCCGGTGAACTCTCCCCGAAGATGGAACTTTCCGGAAGGTCGATTCTGCCGATTCGGAGCAGAACAGCCGCCAGAGAAGTAACTTCGTGTGAAGTG
Source organism: Halorientalis sp. LT38 (assembly GCF_037031225.1). Taxonomy (NCBI): domain Archaea; kingdom Methanobacteriati; phylum Methanobacteriota; class Halobacteria; order Halobacteriales; family Haloarculaceae; genus Halorientalis; species Halorientalis halophila. Next base: position 579,817 of record NZ_JAYEZN010000001.1, read on the forward strand.
ACCACAGCGAAGGAAAGGAAGTGGACTCGCGGGGATTTGAACCCCGGGCCTTCCCCGTGCCAGGGGGATGATCTACCGCTGATCTACGAGCCCGCGCGATTGTCGCTAACCGACGTGTTTTCTTAAACCCATCGAAGCGAATCCGGTCCCGTCCCGGAAGTCGGTCCCGATCACCTCGACGAATCGGACGGCGACGGGAGCGAAAACTTTCAACGAGTTGGCTTCAGCCATTCAGTTATCAAAAAGTATAGCCGGCCGTAACGGCTTTACGCGCAGTTCTGCCAGTAGGGGTAGTTGCGTGTGACAACCGGGAGGCAGCGGGACGACTGGTGGATTCCGACAGGGAGGCGTCCGGACCGGACGGACGAGTGATTCGCATGGAGAAGGGAAATGCGTCCGACGGGACCGAAGCCGCGGGTGGTTCCGGGCCGGGGCCGAACCGAGGCCCGGGCGAGAGCACCGCGGCCGAGAGCCGTCGGTCGACGACCCCGATCCGATCCATGGTCGCGAGCGCGCGCGGGCAGACGACGATGGATTTCACGACCGGCGTCGTCCTGTTCGTGTTCGTCCTGATCGCCATCTTCACGTTCGTCTCGGGGACGGTCCAGCCGTTCACGCAGGGCGACCAGGAGGACATCGTCGCGGTCAACAGGGTCGCCGACGGACTGGTGCAGGACTCGCTCGGCCACCCGAACGAACCCTACGCGCTGAATCGGACGTGTACGGTCGAGTTCTTCGAGGGCGGGACACCTCCCTCGGACTGTCGGTTCGACGACGAGCCGCTGGTCGAGCAATTGGGCATCGGCCAGACGGCCTTCGTCAACGTATCGGTCCGCGGGAACGTGAGCGGGTCGGGATCGCCGAACGAACTGCTCTGCTGGGACGACTCGGCGGGGGAACTGGTCGCGCAATCGAACGCGAACTGCGGGTCGAGCGGTCCAACGCCGCTGACGACGGGGAACAACGCGGCGACGGCGACGGGGTCCTCGGTGACGGCGCGGCGGGCGGTGTCGCTGCACGGACGGGACGTCTCGGTGGTGGTGAAACTATGGTAGGTGATCGCGGCCAGGTACACACCCTCGAGGCCATCGTGGCCGGGCTCTTGCTGACGTCGAGCATCGTCTTCGCGCTCCAGATGACGGCGGTGACGCCGCTGTCTGCGAGTACGTCGAGCCAGCACATCGAGAACCAGCAACAGGAGAGCGCGGCGGGCGTGCTGGCGATGGCGGCGCGGAACGACTCGCTCGAACGGACGGTGCTCTACTGGAACAGCACGGAGGGCCGGTTCCACGGGGCGTCGGCCAGCGGTTTCTATACGCGCCGGTTACCGACGGACTTCGGGCGGGCGCTCGAACGGACGTTCGGCGACCGGGGCATCGCGTACAACGTCTACGTCACCTACTACAAGTCCGGGCGGCTCCAGCGGACACCGATCCTCTACCGCGGGGTCCCGAGCGACAACGCGGTGGCGTCGAGCAAGATGGTCGTCCTGACCAACGAGTCGCGCCTCTACGAGGCCGACATGAGTCGGGGGCCCCGGATCAACGACTCGAACTTCTACGCCGACGAGAACGGCGACGGCGCCCTCTTCGACGTGCTCCGCGTGGAGGTGGTCGTATGGCGGATCTGATGGACGACGACCGGGCGCAGGTCCTTCTGGTCGCCGGGTTCGTCCTCGCGGCGTCGTTCGTCGCACTGACGCTGGTGTTGAACGCGGTCATCTACACCGAGAACCTGGCGACCCGGGGGCAGGACGCCCGCGGCGGTGACGCGATCAGTTTCCGGAACGACGTCCTCGAGGGCGCCGAACCGCTGGTCGAGGCGGCGAACCGCAACGGCACGACCCGGTCGAAGATCCGCACGGACCTCACCCGCAGCGTCGAGTCGCTGACTCGCCGGAGCTCCTTACACCAGGTGTTGCAGGGGACGGGCGTCAACGGGACGCTCGTCGCCGTCGACTGGGGCACGCGAATCACACAGAACGACACGACGGGCGACTTCACCAACTCGACGGCACGGACCACCGGCCCCGTCTCCGGTGACTGGACGATGGCCACCGGCGTCGAGGAGACGCGATCGGCGCGGCTGAACGTGACCGACTCGTCGACGCTGGCCTACGAGGGCGGCAGCCCCCTCACGCTCCGGGTCAGTGACGGCTCGACCTGGCGACTGCGGCTGTTCAAGAACGACAGTGCCGGGACCGACACGGCGATCGAGGTCGACCCGCCTTCGGGCCCCACCCAGATCTGTTCCGGCGGTTCGGATCCGACCCTCGGGCTGACGGCGGGCACCTTCGACGGCGACCGGTGCTCGGCGCTGAAGTTCGGCGAGGGTGTCTCGCCGGCGTACACCCTCTCGGTCCGGAACGGCCAGGAGTTCGAGGGGACCTATTCGTTCGTCGTGAACGAAACGATAGACGGGACGGACCTCGAATACGACAACTACGCGGACGCGCCGGGGACGCCCTTCCTGACGCCGGCGGTGTACGCGGGGACGATCCACGTCGAGTATCAGACCTCGGCGCTCGCCTACGAGACCGACGGTCGGGTGCAACCGGGTGAGAGCGATGACTGAGACACGCGGCGTCGCGACGACGCTCAACTACGTGCTCGGCCTGGCGATCGCGCTCGTGTTGATCACGGGGCTCCTCATCGCGGGCGGGACGTTCGTCGAGACCCAGCGCGACGAGAGCATCCGCACGGAACTCGCGGTGGTCGGCGAGCAGGTCAGCAGCGACGTCCAGACGGCCGACCGGCTGGCCCAGACCACGACGGACAACGAGACGGTCAGGGTCGGTCGCGAACTCCCGCCGCGAGTGGCCGGGAACACCTATCAGGTCAGGATCGAAGGCGGCTCGGATCCCCGCATCGTCGTCCGGACGATCGATCCGAAGATCAACGTCACGGTGCCGGTACGGACGACCGTCCCCGTGGCGCGGTCGACCGCCTCGGGCGGGAGCGTCGTCGTCAACTACACCGCCGCCGGTGAACTGAAACTGGAGGGGAGCCGCTGATGGACGACGAGCGTGCCGTGAGCGACGTCCTGGGGTTCGTGATCGTGTTCTCGCTGGTCGCGACGACGGTCGCCATCGTCTCCGTGACCGGGCTCGGGATCCTCCAGGACGCGCGCGACGACGAGCAGGTGAACAACGCCGAACGAGCGTTCGACGTCCTCGCGGACAACATGGCCGACATCCACCAGGAGGGAGCCCCGAGTCGCTCCACGGAGATCAAACTCGACGGCGCGCGCCTGGAGGTGCGCGAGCCCGTCGAGATCAACGTCACGGGCGTCGATCCCGGCGGGGACAACCCCAACGTCTCCTACTACTCCGAACCGATCATGTACGCGGGCAACAGCGGGACGTCGATCGTCTACGAGGGCGGCGCGGTCTTCCGCGACTCGCCCGACGGGGGCGTCGTGGTCGAGGACCCGCCGTTCCGGTTCGACGACGGACGGATCGTCGTCCCGATCATCCAGACCCAGAACAAGGGGAACGCGACGAGTGTCAGCGGCGGGACGGTGCGTATCCGGGGCGAGGGCGCGGTCCGGTCGCCCATCCGGGACTTCCTCCAGCGCCAGACCGACTACGACGCGGTGATCATCAACGTCACGTCGCCGCGATACGACCTCTGGCAGCGCTACCTCGAACGGGACGCCGACGCCGACTGCGAAGTGACCCGGCCGGAGACCGTCGAGTGTTCGATCGACGATCCCACGCAACTGTCGGTGACCCGGTCGCTCATCAACTACGAGTTCGAGACGTAGCGAGGGGAGAACGGGGAGCGCGGAGAGAGTTTCTCAGTCGAAGTCCACGTCGATCTCGTTTTCGGTGACGTGGAGGTAGGTGATGAACTGGGCGCCGCTCCGGGTCCGGTAGGTGAGCGTCCCCTCGGAGACGTCCTGCTGGATGGCGCGGCTGTTGCCGGGCCCCATCTGGGACGTGAAGTCGACGTCGGGGCCCATCAGCGACGTGTAGTGGTTGACGATGTCGTCCAGCGACCGACCCGTCGAGGTGTCGCCGGGCGAGTACGTCCCGGTCGGTTCCCAGGAGACGTTCGCCGCGTGCTGGTCGAGGACGGCGTCGCCGTGGGTGTAGTCGCACTTGATGTGCTCGCCGAAGCGCCACTTGTTGCCGCCGCCCGGCCCGCCGCCGCAGTTGATGCCGGGGGCGTTCTGCACGTAGTTCATCCCGTCGTACGAGGTGAGCAGGTTGAGGGACAGTTTCGGCCCGTCGCTGGTGCAGGTCCACTCGATGTCGCTCGAGGGATGGGCGGTCGGGTCGATCTCCTGCTCCCAGTACTCGTACTCCCCGGAGCCGTCGCCCTCGTAGTAGTACAGGGCGACGTACACGGGCGAGGTGGGGGTCGAGGGACAGGCGTTGTGGTAGTTACTGCCCGTCGGGACGACGTGTAACTCGTACTCCCGGTTGTTCTGCTCGTCGTACAGCGAGAAGTGGTCGTTGTTGCCGTTGGTGTAGACGATGTTCAGGTCGAAATCCGTGAGCGGGTGTCCCTCGTCGATGCCGCCCGCGGGGACGCTCTCGCCCTCTTCGGGGATCGTGAACTGCCCCGGCGGCCCGCCGAGGCTCTTCAGCTGGAGCCGGACGGTCTCGTTCGACTCCCAGACGGTGACCTCGCCGGTCGTCCGCTCGCGGAAGTAGGTCGCCCAGCCCTCGAAGTAGTCGCTGCGGACGGTGACGTTGACCGTCCCGTTCCGCACGGGGTTCGTGTAGTCTCGCTCGGTGTCGTTGTACGGCGCGCCCACCTCGTCGACCCTATCGTCGGGCGCGGTCCGGTTCGGGAAGATCAGCTTCGCCTGCGTCCGTGGCCGGACGGTGACCTGGGTGCTTCCGGCGGCGTTCCCGCCGCCGAGCGTCCGGACGATCGGCAGCGTCAGCGTCGCGCCGCGGTAGTGAAACTCCGGCGGGGAGATCATCTGCGCGTCCCCGTCGCGGCCGCGCTGCCAGACGCCGCCGCCCTGGTAGGCCAGCGACTGGTCGCCGTTCTCGTAGACCAGTTGGCCCATCGACTCGTTGTAGACCACCTCCCGCTGGAGGCCGGCGTTGGCCGTGTAGTTGTTGTGGACGATCCGCATCCACCCCGAGTCCTCGTCGACGGCGAAGGTGCCGCTGTCCTGGCCGAAGGAGATGCTCTGGCCGTCCGAATCGCCGAGCGCGACCATCGCCGCGCGCGAGTCGAACAGCGTCATCGAGTGTTCGGCGCGCTGGAGTTCCGAATGGGTCTGCGTACTGGAGAGCCCGCCGGCCCCGATGAGGACGACGATCGCCATCCCGGCCATGACGACGGCGAACACGAGCACGTAGCCGATCGGTCCCGATTGCGCGCGCTCGCCCGAACCACCCGTCCCTGCGTCCATGTTCTCGGGGGTTTCGGACCGAGTAGCAAAAGCACTCCGGCCGTCGTATCGAAATTTGATAACTGGAGCGTCGAGTAGGGGGGTCGGTCCGCGGGTATCGGCCGCGACGGGCGGTCGCGAGTAGAAACCGTAAAGTGTGCGAACGGGAACTGTCCGGTGGGAACAGCACGACCGCAAATCCGACTCCGCCGCAGATATTCACTTGCGCGGCTTGGGATTGCGGTAGTGTTTCGGCGACCCGTCGGCCGGCAGGGCTGGCTCCACAGGCCAGCCCCGCCCCCGACACGCCGGACAGCGGTCGTAGCGGTTCCAACCAGCTACCAATGGCACGAATGCACACACGCCGCCGTGGCTCGTCCGACTCGGACAAGCCGGTGGCAGACGAACCGCCGGAGTGGAGCGACGTCGACGCGGACGCCGTCGAAGAACGCGTCGTCGAACTGGCAGAACAGGGGCACAGTCCCAGCGAGATCGGGCTGAAGCTCCGTGACGAGGGCGTCCAGGGGACGCCGGTCCCCGACGTCAGCCTCGTGACGGACAAGAAGGTCACCGAGATCCTCGACGAGAACGACGCCGCGCCCGACCTGCCCGAGGACCTGCGCAACCTGATGGAGCGGGCCGTCGGCCTGCGCGAGCACATGGAGGAAAACCCCAACGACCATCAGAACAAGCGCGCGCTCCAGAACACCGAATCGAAGATCCGCCGCCTGGTCGATTACTACCGCGGCGACGAACTCGACGCGACCTTCACGTACTCCTACGACGAAGCAGCGGAACTCCTCGAGTAGATGTCCACCGCCGACCGTCCCAGGGAGAAAGCCTCCGCGGCCAGCGACGTCGCCGCCGTCTGCCGCGACGCCGGGTTCGTCCGGCTCGTCGCCGCAGCCGACGGTGATTCGCTCGCGGCCACGGGCGTCCTCGCCCGGGCGCTCGCGGCGACCGACCGGCCGTTCCAGGCCAGCGTCGTCGCCCCGACCGCCGATCCCGAGCGGGCCACCGAGGCCGACGCGACGATCACGCTCGGCCGTGCCGATGCGGCCGCCGACGCGTCGATCCCGAGCGCTCCGGACCCAGTCAGCGAGGTGGCCTTCCGGGCCGCCGAGGAACTCGGCCACGCCGACGCCGTGCTCGCGCTCGCCGGGGCGTCCGTCGCCCCGACGACGCCGAGCGCCACGCTTCGCGAAGCGGCGGGCGTCGAGCGCCGACCGGGCGTCGCGACGCCGACGTCGAACCTGTCGGAAGGGCTTGCATTCGGCACGCGGCTGCACGCGCCGTTCTCGGGCGATCCCGAGACCGTGCGGGCCGCACTGGCCGACTGCAACCTCATGCTGGCGGCCGAGGACGCCGACGCGATGGACGACGACGACCGGCGCCGACTGGCGTCGATGGTCGCGCTCCGCACCGTCGGCGACGCGGACGCCACCGAGCGCGCAGCCGAGTCCGTCGAGGACGCGTTGCGACCCCACGCCGGCGGCCCCTTCGGCACGGTCGAAGGGTACGGCGACGTGCTCGACGCGGCCGCCCGGGAGGCGCCCGGCACCGGCGTCGCGCTGGCGCTGGGTCACGACTCCCGCGACGCGGCGCTCTCGGCCTGGCAGACCCACGGCGAACGCGCTCACGAGGCGATCACGTCTGCGACGACCGGCCGGTACGACGGCCTGTTCGTGGCACGCGGGGAGTCACAGGGCGACGTCCCGGTCGGGACGGTCGCGCGCCTGCTCCGGGACTTCCGGTCGCCGGAGCCGGTCGCGCTGTTCGTCACGGACGGGCTCGCGGCCGCGGCGGCCGTCGAGGACCGCGACCTCGCCGCGTCGATGGAAGCGGCGGTCGCCTCGACCGGTGGCCGCGCGGCCGGAACGGGCCGGCGCGCGCAGGCGTCGTTCGAGACGGACACCGCAGCGTTCATCGAAGCGTTCAGAGGTGCGCTATGAGAGCCGTTATCGAGACGACCCACGGCGATCCCGAGCGGGCCGCGCAGGTCGCGGCCGCGCTCGTCCCGGACAACACCGAGGAGATGGCGACGACGGTTGACGGACGGACGGTACGGACGGAGATCGACCGCGAGTCGACGGGCGGCCTGCACGCCACCGTCGACGACTACGTGGTCAACTGCGCAGTTGCGGACAGACTAACCAAGACACAATCATGAGTGAACGATCGGTCTCACGACAGAAGCAGGGCAAGCAGTGGTACACCGTGTTCTCGCCCGAGCAGTTCGAGCGCGAGGAACTCGGTGAGACGCCCGCAGTGGAATCGGACCAGGTCCTCGGACGGACCATCGAAACGACGCTGGGCGACCTGAAAAGCGACGCCAGCGAGAACAACAAGAAACTCACCTTCCAGGTCGACGAGGTGGCCGGCGACTCGGCCTACACCGAGTTCGACACCTTCGAGCTGACCCGGGACTACAAGCGCAGCCTCGTCCGCCGTGGCTCCTCGAAGATCGAGGCCTTCGTCACGGTGCTGACGACTGACGACTACCGGCTGCAGATCCAGCCCGTCGCCTACACGACGAAGTCCGCGGACCACAGCCAGGAGAAGGCCATCCGCCGAAAGATGATCGACCTCGTCGAGGACGCCGCGAGCGACCGCACCTACACCGACCTGGTCGACAGCGTCGTCGAGGGCCGGCTCTCCTCGGCCATCTACAACGAGGCGAAGCTGATCTACCCGGTGCGCCGGGTCGAGATCCAGAAGGCGACCCTCGAGGCCCGACCCGCCGAGGTCGCCGCCGAAGAGGAGACCAGCGTCGACGTCGACGAGGAGGACGTCGACGTCGAGGAAAGCGACGACTGAGCGACGACCATTTTCGATTTTTCACCGACCACGGAGCGGCGGCGCCAGAAAACTCGTCCGCGATCAGTAGCGCCGTCGGCTCACTCGGTCGTCGCGTCGGTCCCTGACTCGTCGGTGCCCGTGCTCGTCCCGGAGTCGGTCGCCGTGACGCGCCCGCCTTCCGGCGTCCGGGTCGCGTCCTCGGTCACCTCGATGGTGCCCACCATGCCCGTCTTCTCGTGGGGGATGCAGAAGTACTCGTACGTTCCGGGGACGGTGAAGGTGTGTTCGTAGGTCTCGCCGCTGCTGAAGCCGCCGCCGCTGTTCTCGAACCAGCCGTCGCGCGCGGCCTGCGTGCTCTCGAACCCGCCGGAGGCGAAGAACTCGGCCTCGTCGGGGATCGCGCTCTCGTAGGCGGTGACGGTGTGGGTGCTCTTGCTCGTGTTCTTCCAGACGACGGTCGTGCCAGGTGCGACCGCGAACTCCACGGGGCGGAAGGCGGAGGTGGACATCCCGATGTCGTACTCGTCTTCTGAACTCTCGGCTCCGCCGGAACCGAGACAGCCGGCGAGGGCGGCGGTGCCGGCCCCGAGCGTCGCGAGGTAGGCCCGTCTGCGCATATCCGAGTCTCGGGACCGGAGCGTGATATGTCGCGCGGTTCGAGACGAGCGCGGCGGGGAGGGCCGACGGCGCGAGTAGCGGCCTTTTTGCCCCCGCCATCCCAGGGGCGGGTATGGAGAGAACGACGTTCGGATCCGGCCTGCTCGCGGTCGGCCTCGCGACGGTCGCGGTCGCCCTCTTCGAGTTCGGCACGAAGATCCCGCGGCTGACGGGTGTCGGCGTCGGCGCGGGCGCGGTCGTGGCGCTGCTCGGGCTGGCGAGCGTGCTCGGCTACGGGTTCGACCCCGAGGGAGAGAACCGGCTGGTCGGCGTCCTGGTCGTGTTCGGGTCGGTCGCGGCCTTCGGCCTGCTCGTCACCGGACTGATGCACGCGATCGAGTGAGCGGTCGGTACCGAACGGACTAAGGCGGCGCTGCTCGGAAGCGGTGGTATGCAGCCGCGGTTCGTCGGCCGGCTGGGACTCGCAGACCTCGTGACGGTGGCCAACGCAGGCCTGGGCTTCGGCGCGGCCGTGGCCGCCACCGTCGACCCCGCGCTGGGCGCGCGACTGATCCTGTTGGCGGCCGTCGCCGACGGACTCGACGGCGTCCTCGCCCGGGCAGTCGGCAGCACGCCCGTCGGGGAGTTCATCGACTCGCTGGCCGACGTGGCCTCCTTCTGCGTCGCCCCCGCGGTCTTCGTCTTCGCCGTCGTCAGCGCCGAGTGGGGACTGACCCTCACCGGCGCGGACCCGCCGGAACTGTTGGCCGCCGCCCTCGTCGTCCCAGCGCTGTTCGTCGGCTCGGGCGTCGTCCGCCTCGGGATGTACACGGCCTACGACATCGGGACCGAGGCGACCGAGGGCGTCCAGACGACGCTGGCGGCGACCATCCTCGCGGTGGTCTACCTCGCCGGCGTCCAGGGCGCGGCCCCCATGCTCGTCCTCACGGTCCTGTTCACCTACCTGATGGTCACGACGATCACCTACCCCGAGTTGCGCGCCTCGCACGCGCTGGGGATGGGCGTGGTCCAGGCGGGCGCGATCGTCGCGCCGACGGCCTACGGTCGCGTGTTTCCGCGGGCGTTGCTCGTGGGTGCAGTCCTCTACCTGATCGGCCCGTGGTTCTACCGGCGCTACCTGGTGGACGGGTCGGTCGAGGGGACCGATCCCGCGCCCGAGCAGGCGGACACCCTGGACACCGAATAGAAACGCCTTTTGTGCGGACAGTCCACGCAGTCTGTATGAGCAACGGCGACGGCGAGGACGGCGCGGACGAGGCCGAGGCCGAGACGCCCGACGCGTCACCCGAGAACGGCGACGCGGGAGCCGACGTACCCGCGGCCGACCCGGACGCGGTCGCGGATCGGCTGGATTCGGTCGCGGAGTCGCTCGAGGCGGCCGAGACCGAGGCCGACCTCGACGCCGTCGAGTCTGACCTCGACGGGATCGAGACGGCGATCGACGGGCTCGCCCCGGACGACGCGGGCGACGAGGAGGACGAGGAAGCAGAAGAGAGCGACGAGGTCGCGGACCTGCGCGACCAACTCGAATCGCTCCGGGAGGAACTCGCGGACCGGCGCGGCCCCTACGCCGAGGACGTCACCGAGAGAATCGAGGCCGCGGCCGAGACCGTCGAGTCCGCCGAGTGGACCGAGGACGGCGAACTGGACGTCATCCCGGCCGTCGAGGAGTTCCTCGACACCGCCGGCAGTCAGCTGGTCGAGACCTTCGAGCCCGACAGCGACGACCCCGAGGACCTGGCCGCGGAACTACGGCGCGTGAGCGAGGTCCTCGCGGACACCGATCTCGATCCCGACGAGGACGAAGACACCATCGAGACGCTGCTCGCGGCCGTGGAGGACCTGCAGGACGACCTCGAGGACGCCGAGGAGTGGGACGACCTGCTGGTGCGCGAACAGCTCGCCGCGCAGGGCTTCTACGACCCGCTCGACCCCGAGAACCGCAAGGACTTCCCCGCGGAGTGGAACGCGATCAAGCTCCACGAGAAGGCCTACAAGGACGGCGACGACGAGGCCGTCGAGATGGTCCTCCTCGGGCTGGAGAAGTTCGAGTCCGACTTCATGGAGGAGAACGTCCTCGACTCGCTCGAACGGATCGCCCCGCCGGAGGCCACCGACGACCTCGTGGCGCTGGCGGAGAAGCGTGACCAGCAGGCCATCCGCATCCTCGGCCGGATCGGGACCGAGGAGGCCCTCGACACCATCGAGGAGTTCGTCGACGGCGGCGACGTGGCGCTGCGGAAGACGACGCTGCGCGCTATCGGCGCCATCGGGGCCGAGCGCTCGACGCAACTGGTGGCCGACCAGCTCGTCGACGACAACCCCGAGGTCCGCTCGACGGCCGCCCGAGCGCTGGGCCTGATCGGCGACACCCGTGCGATCGACCCGCTCGCGGACGTGCTCGAAGACGACGACGCGGACGAGGTCCGGGCAAGCGCCGCGTGGGCGCTCAACCGGATCGGGACCGAGGGGGCGCGCGAGGCCGCCGCCGACTACGCCGACGACCGCTCCTACATCGTGCAGGTCGAGGCCGAGAAGGCGGAACAATCCTCGGCGTAACGCCAAGCGTTTCTTTCTCCGGTCGCTATATCGCGGCATGACTGCCGAGTCCGGGGTCGAAGGTCCAGACCCCAGCGGCGACGACCGGGCGAACTACGATTACGCCGGCGGCGAGGTGCAGCGGCCGGGACTGGTCTCGGACCTCCGGACGCTGGTCGACGGCGACGTCCGCTTCGACGAGTTCACGCGCGAACTGTACGCCACGGACGCGAGCATCTACGACGTGACGCCCGTCGGCGTCGTCTTCCCGACGGACACCGAAGACGTGTCTGCCGTCGTCGAGTACTGCGCCGAGCGGGGCATCCCCGTCCTCCCCCGCGGCGGGGGGACGAGCCTCGCCGGCCAGACCGTCAATCGGGCGGTCGTCCTCGACCTCTCGCGCTACATGGACGACTTCGTCGAGTTCGACGCCGACGAGCGCCGCGCTCGGGCCCAACCGGGAATCACGCTCGGCCATCTGAACGCCGAACTCGCCGACGCCGGGCTGAAGTTCGCCCCCGACCCGGCGTGGGGCGACAAATCGGTGCTGGGCGGGGCCATCGGCAACAACTCCACCGGCGCACACTCGCTACAGTACGGCAAGACCGACGCCTACGTCGAGTCCTGCGAGGTCGTCCTCGCCGACGGCACCGTGACGACCTTCGAACCGGTCCCGGTCGAGGACCTGGACGACCTGGCCGACCCAAACGGCGACCTCGAGGGCCGGATCTACGCCGCCGTCCGAGACGTGCTGGACGACGAGACGATCGCCGACGCCTACCCCGACCTCAAGCGCAACGTCTCCGGGTACAACCTCGACTACGTGATCGACCGCGCTCGCGAGGACGGCGTCGCCGACCTGCCCGGACTGCTCGCGGGCAGCGAGGGAACCCTCGCCGTGGTGACCGAGGCCGAGGTTTCGCTGGAACCGGTCCCGGAGACGAAGGGGCTGGCCCTGCTCCGGTACGACGACCTCCTCGACGCCATGGAGGACGTCGAGCCCATCCTCGAACACGATCCGGCCGCCCTCGAGGTGCTCGACGACGTGCTGCTCGACCTGGCCCGGGACACCGCCGAGTTCGGCGCGCTCGTCGACGAGATGGTGCCCGCCGGCACGGGCGCCGTCCTGCTCGTGGAGTTCTACGCCGACAGCGACGCCGAGGGCCGTGAACGGGTCGCCGACCTGCTGGCCGACCGCGCGCCCGTGAGCGAGACGCTCGCGGACCCCACCGGCGACGGCGTCGAGACCGACGCGCCGGTCCGGGCCGACTCGGCCGCCGAGGCCCACGACGACGCAGAACGTGAGCAGTTCTGGAAGCTTCGGAAGTCCGGGCTGCCGATCCTGCTGGGCCGGACGAGCGACGCGAAGCACGTCGCCTTCGTCGAGGACACCGCCGTCCCGCCGGAGAACCTCCCGGAGTTCGTGGCCGACTTCCAGGCGGTGCTGGACGACCACGACACGTACGCGAGTTTCTACGCCCACGCCGGTCCGGGCGTCCTGCACGTCCGGCCCCTGGTGAACACCAAGACCGGCGAGGGCGTCGCCAAGATGGAGTCCATCGCCGACGAGGTGACCGACTTCGTCGTCGAGTACGGCGGCTCCGTCTCCGGCGAGCACGGCGACGGCCGCGCCCGGACCCAGTGGAACAAGAAGCTGTACGGCGACGAGATCTGGGAGACCTTCCAGGACCTCAAGACCGCGTTCGACCCCGACTGGCTCCTGAATCCGGGCCAGGTCGTCTTCCGGGCCGACGACCCGACCGACTTGACCGAGAACCTCCGGTTCGACCCCGAGTACGAGTTCGACGCCGGGTTCGAGCCGACCCTCGAGTGGGACAACGAGAACGGCTTCCAGGGGATGGCCGAACTCTGTCACGGCTGCGGCGGCTGTCGCGGCCACCAGGACACGACCGGCGGCGTGATGTGTCCGACCTACCGCGCCGCGGAGGAGGAGTCGCTGTCCACGCGCGGCCGGGCCAACGCCCTCCGGCAGACCATGTCCGGCGACCTGCCCGACGTCGAGGGGGACTCCGAGGAGTTCCTGGCCGAGGTGATGGACCTCTGTATCGGCTGCAAGGGCTGCAAGAAGGACTGCCCGAGCGAGGTCGACATGGCGAAGCTGAAGGCCGAGGTGACCCACGAACACCACAAGCGCGAGGGAGCGAGCCTGCGCGACCGGCTGTTCGCGAACGTCGACCGGCTCTCGGCGATCGGCAGCGCGCTGGCGCCACTCTCGAACCTCGCCACCAAGGTGCCCGGTTCCCGAATCGTGACCGAGAAGGCGCTCGGCATCGCCCGTGAGCGCACCCTCCCGACGTTCGAGCGGGGGACCTTCGTGAAGTGGTTCCGGAAACGCGGTCCCGGCGTGCCCGTCGCGGGCGCCGACCGGCGCGTGGTCCTCCTCCCGGACACCTACACCAACTACAGTCGGCCGGAGGCGGGGAAGGCCGCCGTCCGCGTGCTCGAAGCGGCCGGGATCCACGTCGAGGTACCGGGCGAGCTGACCGACAGCGGCCGGGCGGCCTTCTCGAAGGGCTTTCTCGACCAGGCCCGCGAGACCGCGCGGAAGAACGTGACCGAACTGGCTCCCCGCGTCGACGACGACTGGGACGTGGTCGTGATCGAGCCGTCCGATGCCGTGATGTACCAGTCGGACTACCTCGACCTGCTGGGGGACAGCGAGGACGCGGCGGCCGCCGAGACCGTCGCGAGCAGCGCGTACGGCGTCCTCGAGTACCTCGACGCCCACGGGCTGGACGACGCCGTCGACTTCGAGATCCCCGACGAGGACCTGACCTACCACGGTCACTGCCACCAGAAGGCCACGGCCAAGGACCACCACGCCGTCGGCGTCCTCCGCCGGGCCGGCTACCGCGTCGACCCCCTCGATTCGGGCTGTTGCGGCATGGCCGGCTCCTTCGGCTACGAGGCCGAACACTACTCGATGAGCCGCGCCATCGGCGAGGTCCTCTTCGACCAGGTCGAAGAGAGCGGCGGCGAGCAAGTCGTCGCCCCCGGCGCCTCCTGCCGGACGCAACTGGGCGACCGCCCCGGCGCCGACGACGAACCGCCACACCCGATCGAGAAGGTCGCCGACGCGCTGGCCGACTGAGCCCGTCGGACTTCAGACAGTATTTTGGGCCGGGGGCTGTGGGTCCGCCCACATGCTCGCGATCCTCCGTCGGCTCGGGGAACGGTGTTCGGACCTCTCCGAGGAGTACATCCCGGACCCGTACGTCATCGCCATCCTCCTGACGTTCGTCGCCGCGGCCGCCGCGATCGCCACGGGCGCCGGGCCGAGAGAGATCATGGGCGCGTGGAACGGCGGCGTCTGGACGCTGCTGCCCTTCATGGCCTCCATCGCCGTCCTCCTGATGGCCGGCGACGCCATCGCGAAATCGCCGAAGTTCACCGCGCAACTGGAGAAACTGGCGCGAGTACCGAACTCGCAGTTCACGGCCGTCTGGTTCGTCGGGTTCGCGGCGATGGCCGCCGCGCTCGTCTCCTGGGCCATCGGCCTCATCGTCGGCGCGATCATGGCCAAACGCGTCGCCTACGAGTGCCGGGAGAAGGGGATCGCCGTCCACTACCCGCTGCTGGCCGCGGCGGGGTACACCAGTCTGATGATCTACCACGGCGGGCTCACCTCCTCGGTCGGGCTGATGATGGCCGACGCGTCGCTCATTCCGGCGTCGTGGGCGGCCCAGTACCGGGCGACGATCCCCCTCTCGGAGACCGTCGGTTCGCTACCGAATATCGTCACGACCGGCACGCTCCTCGCAGTGATCCCCGTCCTCATGGCCCTGCTCCACCCGAAAGAGGGTATCAGCGAGTTGCCCCGACCCGACTACCGGGAGATCGACGCCATCGTCGCGGCCTCCGCGAGCGAATCGCCGACTGCTCCGGGTGCGGGGCCGGACCCGGAGGCCACGACCGACGGCGGCCGGGTACGGGTGGCCGACCGGCTGAACGACTCCCGGCTGATCGGGCTGTCCATCGCGCTCTTCCCGGCGTACTTCGTGCTGAACGCGTGGGTGCTGACCCCCGGCGGCATCTCGAACCTGACGCTCAACAGTATCAACGCGCTGTTCGTCACCGTCGCCGTCCTGCTGTGGGTGCGGCCCATGGCCCTGGTCGACCAGATGAAACAGAGCGTGAGCAACATCTCCGGTGTCATCTTCCAGTTCCCGTTCTACGCCGGGATCGCCGGGATCCTCACGGGGACGGGGCTGGCGACGTTGATCGTCGAGTTCGTCGGCGGGTTCGCGACGCCGACGACCTGGCCCGTCGTCGGCGTCCTCGTCGCCGCCTTCGTGAACGTCTTCATTCCCTCCGGCGGGGGCCAGTGGGTGGCGATGGGGCCGATCATGCTCGAACTCACCCAGCAGATGGGGATGAGCGCGCGCGACGCCGTCCTGATCGAGATGCTCGGCGATCAGCTGTCGAACATGATCCAGCCGTTCTGGGCCATCCCCCTGCTGGCCATCGCGAACCTGCGCGCCCGTGACATCATCGGCTACACGACGGTCGCGATGCTCGTCGGCCTCGTCGTGGTCTGTGGCTGGCTCACCCTCTTCCTGGTCGTCCTCTGAGTCGCCCTATCTGGCGTCGAGGAATGCTCTGGCCTGCTTCTCGCCGTCGCGGACGAGCCCCTCGAGAAAGTCGGGGTCCCGATCCAGTTTCGTCCGCCAGTCGAGGTTGCGGCTCTTCGGGAACCGGATGCGCGCCACGTCCGTGTGCGTGTAGCGCTCGGGGAGATAGCCCTTCTCGATCCAGTCGTTGACGCGCTCGATGAACCGGATCTCGGCGTTCATCGAGAGGTTTCCAGACAGTTCGTTCCGGCGGTTGTGAATCCCCTCCATCGTGGTCGGCGGCTCCGGCCGCTCCTGGGGGTTGATCTTGACGAGCCAGATCTCGTCGGGGTCGGGGACGTCGCTCGCGTCCATGAAGTCGTTCAGCGGCGGGTTCTTCGAGAACAGGCCGTCCCAGTAGTGCTTGCCGTTCAGCTCGATCGCCTCGAAGATGTGGGGTTCCGCGGCCGAGGCGAGGACGGCGCCGCTCGAGAGGTCGTCCTCGCGGAAGATCTCGAAGGTCCCGTCGCAGACCTCGATGGCGCTGAGGAAGAGGCCGGGTTCGCTCCCGTCGAGCAGGTCCGGAATCGCCGCGAAGTCGACGTACGATTCGAGCAGCTCGCGGAACTCGTCTTCGCCCCACTTCGCGCCCGGCGAGTCGGCCGGACTGATCGCTGGGAGCGGCACGCCCATCCGCTGGAGTTGAATCCCCCACCGAAGCAGCCCGTTCGCGGCGCGATGGAGCGGCGACGACGCCGCGAGGTCGGTCCAGAAGCCCGTCAGCAGTTCGCCCGGGTCCTCCTCGGGATGGACGTGGCCGTACCAGGCGAGCGTCGCGCAGGCGGCCCCACCCGAGGTCCCACTGAAACCGATCAGGTTGACGTCGGGAGGCAGGTCCCCGAGCAACTCGCGGAGGACGCCGGCCGTGAAGGCGGTGTGACTGCCGCCGCCCTGACAGGCGATTGCGACGTCCGTCCCGTCTTCGGTCATGAACGCGACTGGTCACGGGGCGTGGTTAAGTACTCCGCCTCGGGCTCCCCGCGTCCGATGCGGCCGCTCGGACGCGAATCGTCCCGACTCGCTGCGTCGGGAGCACCGATGCCGCCATTTTCAGTGCCAGTATTTATCCGTCGGGCGACAGTTTACGGTACGAGGACACACCAATGGGAGTACTCGATTCGTTCGGCGCGCTCGTCAGTAGCATCATCGCAGCGATCGTCATGCTGGTCTTCGCGATCCTGAGTTTCTTCGTCACCGTGTTCATCGTCCAGATGGGGGCTGGACTGGCGGGTATCTCGCCGGGCAGCGACTTCGTCGTCCTGTCGGCGGCGATCCTGGCGACGGGCGCCATCGTCGCGGGCGCGTCCCCGATGACGGGACTGGCAAACCCGCAGGAGTAACGGCACGAACACGTCGCCGGGCTTATGCCTCGTCAGCGTATTCCGTACAGGATATGAGCGACAGCGTCGGTGACCCGGGTGAGTCTCCGCTGGTCGAGGTCGAAGACGTACTCGAACGACTGTTCCGCGACGGTCGGACGAACGCAGTGCTCGCGTGGTTGCTGGTCGGCGTGCTCGCGTCGGTGTTCGTCGAGAGCCTCCTCGACCTCGACCTCCAGTGGATCCTGTTCGTCGGCTTCGTCGGCTTCGTCGTCTCGCTCCCGCCGGTCGTCTACCGCGACTGGCGAGCGATGCTCCCCTGGGAACTGCTCGTGCTCGCGCTCTTTCCCCTGCTCGTCCGCGGGCTGATGGGTGGGTCGGTCGGCACCTTCGCGACGTACTTCTCGCTCGCGGCGCTGGCCCTGCTCGTCGTCGTCGAGCTCCACATGTTCACCACCCTGGACGTCACCCACTGGTTCGCCGTCGCCATCGTCGTCATGACCACGATGGCCGCCGTCGGCGCGTGGACCGTCTTCCGGTGGAACGCGGACCGCTTTCTCGGCACCTCCTACCTCGTCGACAACGAGGCGCTGATGATCGAGTGGTTGTACGTCACCCTCGCCGGCTTCGCCGCGGGAATCCTCTTCGACGGCTACTTCCGGCGACGCGACCGCCGCCTCTGGCGGGCGATCCGGAAGGTGGTCCGACGATGACGCTGCTCCCCCGGCCCTCAATGCGCAACCAGCGGCGGCTCACCCGCGGGATGCAACTCGTCTTGCTCTCGCTGGTAGCCGCCGGCTTCGTCTTCGGCCAGCCGAAGGCGATCACCAACGGCGGCATCGCCCTGCTGATCACCTTCATCCCCGCGATACTCGAACGCAACTACGACCTGCCGCTCGACCCCTGGCTCGCCCTCTGGATCACGACCGCCGTGTTCCTCCACACGCTGGGCTCGGCCGGCCTCTACACCCTCATCTTCTTCTGGGACAACATCACCCACGCCATGTCGGCCTCGCTCGTCGCGGCGGCGGGCTACACCGTCGCGCGGGCGATCGAACTGCACAGCGACGAGATCCACGTCCCCCAGCGACTCGTGTTCGTCTACATCTTCGTCATCGTGCTCTCCTTCGGCGTCATCTGGGAACTGTTCGAGTTCGGCCTCGACATCATCGCCACGGAGACCGGCCTGACGATGCCGCTGGCCCAGCACGGCCTCGACGACACCGTCAAGGACACGATGTTCAACTCCGTCGGCGCGCTCATCGTCGCCGTCTTCGGCCAGGTCCACCTGGCCGGCGTCGCCGAGGACGTCCGGGACCGACTCTTCTCCGCGGAGTCCTGAACCGGCCCGGCCGGTCGTGAACCCGATTCTCCGGTAGGATTACTCGCACCGCCCGCCCGCGAAAAAATGACATCCGTCGGCCGACCTTCCGACGCCAGCTAGGACTCGGTCTCCTCGAGTTCGGCCGTCGCACCGTTTCGCTTGACGCTCTCGATACCGTCGTGGGCGCCGCTCCGGTCGGCGTACCCCTCGCCGCTGTCCAGCAGGATGTTCCCGTTGCGGTGGCGCAGCCGCCAGCGGTGGTCGCCGCCCCTGTCCTCGTAGATCTCGAACGCCGCGCGCCCGATGTCGAGCACGTCGGCGTCGGGCGCGTACTCGCGGACCGACTCCACGGCGTCCTCGGCACCGTCGCGGGAGCCGTAGCCCTCGCCGCTGTCACCGAGGATCTCGTCGTTCCCGCCGCGCATTCGCCAGCGGTACTCGCCGGCCGAATCCTCGTAGATCTCGAAGTCGAGCTGGTCGACGCGCTCTCGGATCCGGTCGACGGCGCGGTTGGCGTCGTTGCGGCGCGAGTAGCCCTCGCCGCCGTCGGCCAGGATCTCGCCGTTGCGGTGGACGAGCCGCCAGCGCCACTCGCCGCCGGCGTCGAGGTAGACCTCGAAGCCGGTCGGATCGAACCAGAGGTAATCGGCCGGGCCGACGTAGTCGCGCACGCGGTCGATCGCTCGCTTCGCGTTGCTCTTCGAGGCGTAGCCCTCGCCGCCGTCACCGAGGACGTTCCCGTTGTCGTGTCGGAGTCGGAAGCGGTGTTCGCCGGCGTTGTCCACGTACACCTCGAAGGTGGCCTGGCTCTCGACTTCCTCGACCGGTTCGAACTCGGCGGTCTCTTCCGGCAGGTCCTCCTCGCGCTCGATGAGGAGGGTGGTCGCGCCCAGCGCGTTCCGGCGGACGCTCGCCATCCCCTTCTGGGCGTTGTGTTTGCGGGTGTAGCCCTCGCCGCCGTTAGCGATCAGGTTCCCGTTCCGGTGGCGGAGCCGCCAGCGCCATTCGTCGCCTTTGTCCTCGTACAGCTCGAAGCGGGCCTGGCTGGCGTGTGCCGCGTCGAGTTGCGCCTGCAGGTCAGCGGCCGACGCCGCGCTCGCCGTGGACTCGTCGCGCGACTGGTCGAGACTCTCCTCGAGCTGGTCGCGCTCCTCGCGCACGGCCGCGAGTTCCGACTCCAGTTCCGCGGCTCGCCCCTCGCTTGCCGCCAGGTCCTCCTCGGTGACCCCCGCGATCAGGGGGGCGATGAGTCCGCCGAACGTGATGATCACCAGTCCGATCCCGTAGAGGACGATGACCGGCTGGCTCCCGGTCTGGACGTTCCAGTTGGCCGGGAACACGAGCAGGAACCAGACCGCCGCGGCGAAGCAGACGGCCTGGCCGCTATAGGCCGCGTAATTCGCCCAGGACTGGACCGGGAGTCTGATGACCGGCCCTGCGACGAGCATCGCGAGTCCGACCGCGGCCACGAAGATGCTCAGTTCACGGAGCGTGAGCCCGGAGCTTCCCACTGCGGACGTACTGGGGAGGAACAGCAACACCCCGAGGGTCCCGAGAACAAGCCCGATCAGGAACACCCAGTATCCACGGACCTCGTCGTGCGTCGTCGGTTCGCCGATCCTGTCGCGGTAGATGCCGTACAGGACGCCGCTGCCGGATTCCATTGCCATGATTCACTGTCTTCTCTCACGCAGGCAATATAAATAGTTTGACTACACTTCCGTTTTCTTACAGGTTCGAGTCGGTGCGCCTTTCCCCCGGGCGCCCGCGGGTCCCGTATGGCATCACCCCTGCCGGTCGGTCTGTCGATCGGTCTGGTCGCGGTTCTCGTCCTGTTGAGCGCCTTCTTCTCGAGCAGCGAGATCGCCATCTTCACGCTGTCCGACGAGTGGCTCGCGGAGCGAACCACCGACGGCGACGCGCGATGGACGGTCCTCCAGGGACTCCGGGACGATCCACACCGTCTCCTCGTGACGATCCTCGTGGGGAACAACGTCGTCAACGTCGCCATCGCGAGCATCACCACCGTCGTCATGATCGAGTTCCTGCCCGCCGGGAGCGCCGTCACCGTGGCGACGGTCGTCACCAGCTTCGTCGTCCTCGTGTTCGGCGAGATCGTTCCCAAGTCCTACGGCCTCGGGCACGCCGAGGAGTGGGGCCTGCGGGTCGCGCGACCGATCGCCGTCGTCGGCAAGGTTCTCTACCCGCTCGTGCTGGTCTTCGACGTGATCACTCGCCGCATGAACGCCGCCATCGGCGGCGAGACGGACATCGAGAAACCGTATCTGGACGACTGACAGGCGAGTCCCGGTCGAAGCGCGTACAGTTACAATCCTCCGGACCCGACGGAACGAACGGTGACCGATCGACCCGACGAGCCGAGCGACGATGCGAGCCCTGCAGCCGATCCCACTCGGGACGAGGTGCAGGACGCCATGGCCCCGCTCGAACCGTACACGACGGGCGAACTCGCCCGTGTGCTGGACGCCCCGCGGCGACTGGTTCGTCAGCTGCTCGACGCGCTGGCGGACGAAGAACAGATCCGGAAGAAGACGCCGGAGCCGGATCGAACGATATGGATCCGCGAACCGCCCGCCCGAACCTGCCCCGGCTGCGGCCGGACGTTCGAGATCAAGTTCCTCCACCCGGTCCTGTCGTCGGCGCGGTTCTGCCCCCGGTGTGGCGCGCAGCTGGACTAACCCGGACCAGCGTCGACGGAAGCGGTTCTACCCACCGAGCGCCAGCCATCTTCGCTGGCCCAGCCCGTATTCGATATCGCGAGCGAAGGTTTATGCCCGATACCGGGACCACAGGCTCCCGTGTCCCCAGACAACGCCGCGACGGTCGCGCTCGTGACCCTCGTGGCCCTCTTGGCCGGCACTCCGGCGTTCGCAGCGGCGGCTACCGCGACCACCGCGACGATTTCCGCTGACGGAACGAGCGAAGGATTAGCGAACGACTCCGCACCGGTTCGGGTGGCGTCGATCTATCCGAATCCAGTCCCCGAGGGCGACGCCGGGGAGTTCGTCGTCCTCGAGGCCGCGAGTCCGACTGCTCTCGGGAACTACTCCATCACGGACGGAGAAGACGTGATCGAGCTTCCGAACCACACCGTCGACGGACGAGTCGCACTCGCGACGGCCCCCAACCTGACGCGGAACCGAACGGACGCCCGGATTCTCCGCCTGAACCGGGGGCTCGCGCTCGCCAACGGCGGCGATCGGGTCACGCTCCTTCGCGAGGGGGACCCCGTGGAGACGGTGGCGTACGCAGACGCACCCGAGGGTGAAGTCGCGACCCCGTCGAGCGACGGCGTCACCTGGCGTCCGGTCGGTGCCACGTCGTTCCCGGTCGTGAACGCCTCGAATAGGGGGGTCGAAGCGTTCGTCCTCCCCGACGACCGATCGGTCCCGGTCGAGACGCTCGCGAGCGCGGACGAGCGGATCCTGCTGGCGGGATACACGCTCACCTCGGAGCGAGTCCGAGAGGAGTTGCTCGCCGCCAATCGTCGCGGGGTCACAGTCCAGGTCCTCGTGGACGGCAGTCCAGTCGGCGGTCTGACCCGGCGGTCGGCCGAGACGCTCGACGCCCTCGTCGCGAGCGGCGTGAACGTCACGACGCTGTCGGGCGACCCGGGTCGCTACGAGTTCCACCACGCCAAGTACGCCGTCGTCGACGACCGCGCTCTGGTCACGACGGAGAACTGGAAGGCCGCCGGAACGGGCGGTCGGTCCAGCCGTGGCTGGGGCGCCGTCGTCGAGTCCGACCGGATCGTCTCGGCGCTGGCCGCGACCTTCCGGGCCGACACCCGGGGCCTCGACGCCCAACCCTGGCGCCGGTTCCGGTCGGGCGAGGAGTTCGACCCGGCCGAGACGCCACCCGCGAACGGGAGCTTTCCGAAGCGCGTCAACCCGGAACGGTTCAGCCCGGAGCGCGTCGAGTTACTCCGGGCCCCGGACAACGCCGAAGGGCGACTCTTGACGCTGCTCCGGAACGCCGACGATTCGATCAGGATCGAGCAGGTCTCGATCGGGAGTCGAAACCAGCCGTTCCTTCGAGCGGCCATCGACGCGGCTCGCCGGGGCGTCGAGGTGAAGATTCTGCTCAGCGGGGCCTGGTACGCACGCGAGGAGAACCGTGAGTTGATCGACTGGCTCGACGAACTCGCCACGCGCGAAGACGTCCCCCTCGAGGCCCGGATCGCCGACCCGAACGGCCGCTTCAAGAAGATCCACGCGAAAGGCGTGATCGTCGACGGCGAGCAGGTCCTGCTCGGCTCGATGAACTGGAACAACCACTCCGCCCGCGAGAACCGGGAAGTCGCCCTGCTGCTCGAAGGGGAGGGAGTGGGCGAGTACTTCGGCGAAGTATTCCGGGCCGACTGGCGCGGCGGCGACTGGCGGCTGCCGGTCAGCGTGCTCGTCGCCGTGGTTCTGGGAGCGCTGGGGGCTCTCGTCGTCGCTCGCCGGTTCGAGTTCGAAGGCTGAAGTGGTTCGCTGCAGACCGCCCATAAACCGGTAACCGGTATAGCAAATCAGGGACCGGGCGCGAACTGGGCGAGGTCGCGCAGGGACTGGCGGACCTCGACGACGAGGTTGTACTTCGAGACGGCGATGGCGTACGCCTGGGACTGTTGGGGTACCGAGGACAACTCTGCGTTGGCCTGCTGCTGGTGGGCCTCGAGGTGGTTGTCCAGGTCGGCGAGGCGCTCGCGGAACCCGCCACCGGCCGGCGCCTGCTGTGGGGACTGTGACTGGGGCTGGGCCTGTGACCGAGCCTGCTGGGGCTGGCGTTGGGCCGCCCCACCTGCCTGAGACTGGGGCTGCCCGCCCTGTCCCGGTTGCTGGGGCTGGCCCCCGCCGCCTGGCTGCCGGGTTCGGCCGCCCGTCTGTTGGGGCGGCTGGCCGGACTGGGGCTGCCCGCCCGGCTGCTGTGACGGACCGCCCGGTGCCTGCGACCCCGAGTATGGCTCCCAGCCGCTGGGCCGCTCTGCGGCACCGGGCTGTTGACTCGCGGACGCACCCGGGGGCGGTCCCTGGGGCTGTGACGGCTGCTGCGCTGTTCCCTGTGGCTGTGACGGCTGGGGCTGTGCCCCGCCGGGCGGTTGGGAGGGTTCTCGCCCCGGGGGCTGGGGCTGGCGCTCCCGACCCTGTCTCTCGGGTGGCGAGGGACGTCCCGGCTGCGCTTCCTGCTCGGTCGCGCCGGGTTCGCTGGCGCCCGCGCGAGATCGGGGGACCGGTTCGCCGCTGGCCGGGCCCGGCGGTCCCAGTTGCTCGGCGTCGGACTCCCCGGACTCGCCTGCCGGGAGCCGCTCGGTGAAGGGCCACTCGCCGTCGATGGCCTCCTCGTCCAGTTCCGAGCGGTAGGTCTCGACCAGCGTCGGTTCGTAGGCGTCGAGGACGTCCTCGAACGGGAGGTCGTCCTCCTCGTCGTCGTGTTCGCCACCGATCGCGCGCCGGATGTCGGAGGCGTACCCTCGCGAGGATCCGGTGAGGTCACTCACGTCGGTGGTCTTCCCCTCCGGACCGACGGCGATCCACGCGTTGATCAGCCGCTCTTTCTTCGATAGGTCCGCCTCCAGGTCGGACTCCTCGCGATCGCTCATGCGGAGCAGTTCCGGCCGCCGGGCTTTCGTTATGAATCGCGTAGCCCGCATAAGCCGATCTGAACGCGAAGTAACGCCGGGCTCATTCGGATCGAACAGTGACGGGTCGGAGTAAGCCGGGCCCAATCGGTCGCCGAGAAGGAGTCTTCGAGGGTGCCGGGATTACTCGTCGGGCAACGTCGCGGCGAGGTCCGCGTCGAGTTCGGCGTCGGCCATCTTCTCGACCAGCGCCTCGATGACTTCCTCGCGCATCCCCTCGACGAACTTGATCGAGCCGACGACGAGGTGCCCGCCGCCGGAGACGCCGCCGCCGTCGATCTCGTCGACGAGCTCTTCGACCATCTCCGGGATGTCCAGGCGGACGCCGTCGGAGCGGAGGACGGCGAAGTCCGGCCCGTAGCCGATCGTGATGACCGGATCGCCCGTCTCCTCGACCTTGCGGTCGTGGATCTCGCCGGTCGTCTTCCCCGGCGCGGGGTAGGTGAAGCGGTGCGCGTGGTTCTCGACGTCGATGCGGTAGAGGTGCGCGTCGTTTTCCAGGCGCTCGTGTTCGACGTGGGACATCGCTGCGTCGAGCTGTTTGTCTACGTCGCGTTCGGCCCGGGAGGCCAGGAAGTCGACGAGTTCGTCGTGGCGCTCGCGGTCGTCACAGGCCACGTTCAGGGCGTCGTTGATGAGCTCGCGGCCGTCGTTGTACTTCAGCCAGTGCGTGGCGTAGTCGAGGGCCTCCCCGACGTCCCGGAGGTCCGACTCCGAGTAACCCTTCTCCGCGGCCAGGTCGACGAACTCGTCCATGACCTCGGCCTGCGAGCGGTCGGCGAGGCCGGCCACCGCGGGGACGTGCCGGAGCTCGTCGGTCAGCGATGGGTCGATCATCCGGGCGAGTTCGACCGACATCATGCCCGTCGTGATCCGGTAGTCCTCGTCGTGGAGGTACGGATTGACGTGCTCGTCCACCAGCGGGCCGACCGCGTCGGGGTCGGGATGGTGGTGGTCGACGACGACGATGGGCACGTCGTAGTGGGCCAGGTTGCGGTAGGCCGGCGTGTCCTCCTCGGTCGATCCGTTGTCGAGCATCAGGAGGAGCGGGAGCTTCTGCCCGTGGCGCTTGCGGTTCTCCAGGGCGAAGTTGAGGTCCCGCGTGACGTCCTCCATCTCGTAGAAGGGGGCCTTGCTCGGGAGCCGCTTGAGCAGGTGTCGCGGCGCTTCGGCGTCGTGGTGGTGGTCGCGAATGAACCGTTCGAGGGCCAGTTGCAGGGGAACGGACGCACAGAGACCGTCGCCGTCGGCGTGGTGTCGCATCCGGATCGGTCGCCCTTCGAGGACGGCCTCGCGGAGCCGCCGGGCGACCTGTTCCAGGTCGGGCCGAAGCTTCTCGAAGGCCGGCCAGTCGACCATCGGCTCGACGTCGTTCGGGGCCGCGTACTCGTCGAGCGCCGCATCGAGTCGCTCGCGAGCGTCGGCTGCCGCCTCGCCCTCGTAGCGTTCGAGCGTATCGACCTCGATCTGGATCGCCGCTTCGCGCATCTCGGCGCGACCGGTGATCCTGACGACGTCGTCGATCTCCACGTCTGGATAGGCCCGCACACCGGCCTCCTCGAAGGCGGCACAGGGGACGACGCCGGACTCGTCGCGGAGCTGGAAGATCGTCGGCCCGCCGGTCTGTTTGATCTGGACGACTTCGCCCTCGAGCGAGACCGTCGATCCGACGACGTCCGCGAGGTCGGCGACGGGGACCGATTCACCGGCGTCGACGCGCTCGGTCTCGTACTCGGCGAGTTCGATCTCCTCGAAGCTCACGTCGCCGTCCTCTCTGATCTCGGAGAGTTCGACGAGCAACTCGTCGCCGACGTCGTAGGAGCCGACCAGGTTCGACTCGTGGACGAGGCCTGACAGGCCATCGGTGACGTCCACGAACACGCCGTAGGCGACGACGCCGTTGACCGTCGCGTGATAGTAATTTCCGCGTTCGACGTCGTCGAGCGAACAGCCGTCAGCGAGGTCGTAAACCGTAGGAACTCCGTCGGCGGAGACCTCCGCCCCGTCGTCGGGAGTGGATGGAGACATTTGCCGGAGGTTCGGCGCTCGCGCGTTTTAACCTTTGGAAACGCTGACGGGTCGCCCTCGGCGCATCCGGAACGCTTAGAAGGCGACCGGCCCGAGAATGGAGTATGCGGCTGTTCCGGTCGGGCGAGGTCCTCGGAATCGCCGAGGACGCCCTGGACTTTGCCCTCGAAGCGTCGGAAGACGCCCACCCCAACGAGTACATGGGCCTGCTCCGGGGTGAATCCGCCCGCAAAGTCGGCCTGGACCGCGACGGGACCGTCATCACCGACGTGCTGGTCATCCCGGGTACCGAATCGAACCCCGTCAGCGCCACCGTCAAGACGAATATGGTACCGAACGACATGCGCGCGGCCGGGTCGGTCCACTCACACCCGAACGGCGTCCTCCGGCCCAGCGACGCCGACCTCCAGACCTTCCACAAAGGTGACGTCCACATCATCGTCGGCGCGCCCTACGGGAAAACCGACTGGCAGGCCTTCGACCAGGAGGGCGAGCCACGGAAACTGGACGTGCTGGACATCGACCTCCCCGAGGAGGAGTTCTTCGACTTCACGCAGGCCGACATCGACGAGGAGCTGAGGGACGAGTTATGACGACCGTCGTCGCCCAGGGCACCTTCGACGTCCTCCACCCCGGCCACGTCCACTATCTCGAGGCGGCCGCGGCGATGGGGACCGAACTCCACGTCATCGTCGCCCGCCGGGAGAACGTGACCCACAAGGAGCCACCCATCCTCTCGAACCGCCAGCGCCGGGACATGGTGGCGGCCCTGAAGCCGGTCGACGAGGCCCGGATCGGCCACGCCGAGGACTTCTTCGTGCCGATCCGCGAGATCGACCCCGACGTGATCGCGCTGGGCTACGACCAGCACCACGACGAGGAGCAACTCGCGGCGGCACTCGACGAGGCCGGCATCGACTGCGCCGTCGAGCGGGCCTCCGGCCGCGAGGAAGTTCGCGACGACGAACTGCTCTCGACCGGGCGGATCGTCGAGCGGATCTGCGACGAACGCTGTGACTGAGCCGGTCGTCGGCCCGCGTCAGTCGTACGTCCAGTGATCGACCGACCCCACGTCGATCCGGACGCCCGTGTTCCCCTCCCATGCGTCCTCCTCGACGCCGTATTTCTCGTTGAGCCGGCGGTTGAGGTCCTCGCTCTCGGCCTCGTCCTCGACCACCGTCGCCGTCCCGCGGACCGTGACGCCCCACTGCGGGTGCCCGTTCTCGTCGCGCTGGATCGAGAGCGCGACGCGGGGGTTCTCGCGCACGTTCTCCAACTTCCGCCCCGCGACCGCGACCTCGAGTCCGTCGTCTCCGACCCGGAACCAGATCGGGGCGGCGTGGGGCTTCCCGTCGCGACAGGTCGCGAGGTGGGCGACGAGCGGTTCGCTCGTGAGCAGTTCTTCGGCTTCCGGCGGGATCTGGGAGGTCTCGGCCATGCGTTCCGCTTCGGTCGCCAGCCACCTGTATCTGGTTCAGGTCAGACCGGATACACTGGAGTTCGCTATATCAAATCCGGGGACTGAGTGCTGGTCACACCTGTCGGGGTCAGCGTACTCGTTCCGGAATCGCAGTCGCTCGGAGGGCGGCGAATCGGAAAAAGGGCGCTCAGCTATCGGGGTCGCGCGGGGTTCAGAGGTACCCTTCTTCAGCGAGCCGCTCGACGCCTTCGCGCAGGCGCTCCTTGCTCGCGGCGTAGGACAGGCGGGCGTAGCCGGGCGTCCCGAACGCGCTGCCGGGGACGGTCGCGACGTGGGCGTCCTCGATGGCGCCCTCGCACCAGGCCTGATCGTCGTCGTCCACTGGGAGCATCATGTAGAACGCGCCGTCCCCGACGGGGACGTCGACGCCGTGGTCGGCGAACAGGTCGGCGAGCATGTCGCGGCGCTCCTCGAACGCGTCGCGCATCTCGACGACTGCCTCGTCGGTGTTCGCCAGGGCCTCGACGCCCGCGTGCTGGACGAAGTTGACCGCGCAGGAGACCGAGTGGCTGTGCAGCTTCCCGGCCTCGGCGATCAGGTCCTCGGGGCCGGCGAAGTAGCCCAGCCGCCAGCCGGTCATGGCGTAGGCCTTCGAGAAGCCGTTGACCGTGATCGTCCGGTCGGCCATGCCGTCGAGGGTACCGAGACTCGTCGGCTCGACGCCGTAGGTGATCTCCTTGTAGATCTCGTCGGAGATCACAGTGATATCGTGCTCGACGGCCAGGTCGCGGACCCCTTCGAGGGCGGCGTCGGAGTACACAGCGCCAGTGGGGTTCGAGGGGGAGTTGACGACGAGCAGTTCGGTGTCGTCGGAGACGGCGGCTTCGAGGTCGTCGAGGGCGGGTTCGAGCTGGAACTCGTGCGGCGAGAGGTCGACGCGGGAGAGGGTCCCGCCGGCCATCTTGACCATGGCCTCGTAGGAGACCCACGCTGGGTCGAGCAGGCAGACCTCGTCTCCGTCGTCGATGAGGGACATGAAGATCTCGAACAGGGCCTGCTTGCCGCCGGGGGTGACGATGACGTTCTCCGGACCGTGATCGAGGCCGTCGGCCTGCAGTTTCTCGGCGATAGCCTCTTTGAGTTCGGGGATGCCGTTCGAGGACGTGTAGCCGGTGTGGCCGGCGGCGAGGGCGTCCTCGGCGGCGGCCTTCACGTTCTCGGGGGTGTCGAAGTCGGGTTCGCCGACGGAGAGGTCGACGACGTCGACGCCGTCGGCCTCCAGTTCCGCTGCGAGGTTGCTGATCGCAAGCGTCGCACTCGGTTCTACTCGCTGGACGCGGTCTGCGAAGTCTAGATCCATGTTATAGTTCCTCCACGAGGGCGACGGCTCCTTCCAGTGCCTCGGCACCGTAGTCGGTGCGGGCGTGGGCCTCGTCCATGCTCATACCCGGGCCGGTCACGCCCAGGGTGACGGGCGTGTCGCGGTCGAGACTGACGTCGGTCAGCCCCTGGGCCATGGCCGTCCCGATCACCTCGTCGTGATCGGTGTCGCCGGACTTGATCGCGCCGACGACGGTGACGGCGTCCACGTCCTCGCGCCGGGCCAGCCGATCGGCCGCCAGCGGCGAGTCGTACGCACCGGGGACGTGGACGGTCTCGACGACCGTCGCGCCGAGTTCCTCGGCGCGCGCACGGGCCGCCCGCTCCATCTCTTCGGTGACGTCGCGGTTGAACTCCGCGACCACCAGTCCGAGCCGTACCATACGTCGGGGATGGCAATGGGGACCTAAAGAAATACCGTTCGGCACTCGCCGCCAACCAGAAGGATTCTAAATCCCGGGACTGACTGCATCGACAATGGCAACGGTCGAGGACGACGACTCGACGACGGAGACCCCTGCCCGGGACTCCGAGACCGCCCTCCCGACGCGGTTCGGCGTCGACCGCATCGTACTGGTCGTCGCCGGCCTCACCGCGTTCGCCCTGTTCGCCCGATTCCTGTTCCTCGGGGAGCGGATCGCACACTGGGACGAGGGGCGCGTGGGGTGGTGGATCCTCCAGTACCTCCACACCGGCGACTACGCGTACCGGGCGATCATCCACGGGCCGTTCTACCACCACGTCAACAGCTTCGTGTTCAGCGTGTTCGGGGCCAGCGACTTCGCGATGCGAGCGATCGTCGCCCTGCTGGGCGGGCTGACCCCGCTGCTCGCGCTGGGCCTGCGTCACCGTCTGCGAGACCTGGAAGTCGGCGCGCTCGCGCTCTTCCTGGCGGTCAACCCGCTCTTGCTGTACTACACGCGGTTCATGCGCGGGGACCCCCTGGTGGCGGTCTTCATGCTCGCCGCGCTGGTGGCGTTCGTCCGCCTGCTCGACTTCCGGCGGCCCCGCTATCTCTTCCTCGGCGTCGCGGCGACGGCGCTCGCCTTCACCGCCAAGGAGAACGCGCTGATCTACCCGATCACCTGGGCGGGCGCGGCCGTCCTGCTGCTCGATCACCGCCTGTTCCTCGCGCGCGAGGGCGAGCGTGCGTGGACGAGTATCCTGATGGACTACCTGGTCGCCTTCGTCTACGGCGTCTGGGACTGGCTCCACTGGATCCTGCTCGCGGTCGTCGAGTTCTTCGCGATCATCGTCTTCTTCTACGCGCCCCGGGACGGCGACCCGACGGACGTGGGGCTGTACAACGCCCTCTCACAGGCCGACCTCGGGATGTTCGTCACCGTCGTCGATCGGGCGACCGTCGGGGCCTGGAAGGAGTTCTTCGGCCTCTGGGTCAGCGGGGACATGAGCGATCACGCCTACATCCCCTACCTCGGGGACCTCGTCCAGACGCTCGGGTACGGCGCGCTGGCACTCTGCGTGCTGGCGGTCGTCGGCTTCGTCGTCGACCGGTACTCCGGCGACCGGCCCCGCGACCTCGTTTCCTTCGCCTTCTACTGCGGGTTCGTCTCCGTGCTCGGCTACCCGATCGTGACGGACATCCAGGCACCCTGGGCGGCGATCCACGCGGTCGTCCCGCTCGCCATCCCGGCGGCGGTCGGGTTCGCGCTGCTCCTCCGATGGGGCCGGGAGTCGCTCGCGGACGACGATCCCGTGGGCATGGCCGCGGCCGCGGTGCTCGTGATCGTCGTCGTCAGTTTCGTCGCCGGGGCCGGGGTCTACGGCGTCTACCTCGCACCGCAGGCCCAGGAGAGCGAGAACGCGCTCGTCCAGTACGCCCAGCCCGGCGACGACGTGCGGCCGGCGCTCGACCGGATGGACGCGGCCGCCGCGGCCAACGACGGGACCGACGTGTTGCTGTACGGCGACTTCTTCGTCGACGGCGGCACGAACGCGACGACGGACTTCGTGCGGAACGGGTACCCGGCCGATTCGGACCTGTTGCCGTCGGAACAGCGCGGGCTCACCCTCGCGCCCGCGTGTGCGGACTGGTTCAACGCCCTCCCGCTCCCGTGGTACTTCAACCAATCAGGGGCCAGCGTGGACTGCGCACAGGACGAGGCGGAACTCGGCGATGTCGAAGACTCCGAGCCGCCGGTCGTGATCGTGGCGGCCCACGACGAGGACGACGAGGACGACACGGTCAACGAGGAGGCCCAGGCCCGCCGGGCGTTCCCGGACTACTGGAGCGCGACCTACGAACTCCGGACCTACGGGACCGAGACCGTCTTCCTCATCCACCCGGACTACGTCGGCGACGCGAACGCGACGGCGACGCCGCCCGGCACGTGAGCCGCGCCTCCCCGGTTGGCAATCCTTAAGCGCGTCCCGGGGAAACCGCCGGTCGATGACACTGACGTCGCCAGGACCGACGCTCGGCGTGGTCGGGGGCGGCCAGCTCGGCCGGATGCTCGGTGAAGCGGCGGCTCCGCTGGGGGTGGAGCTCGTCGTCTCGGACCCCACCCCGGACGCGCCGGCGTCGCCGGTCGTCCGCGACCAGGTCGTCGGGGACTTCGACGATCCGGAGACGATCCGCGAGCTCGCGGAGCGGGCCGATTATCTGACCTACGAGATCGAGTTGACGGATCCCGACGTGCTCGAAGCGGTCGCCGAGGAGACCGGCGTGCCGGTCCACCCGGCGCCCGAGACGCTCCGGACGATCCAGGACAAACTCGTCCAGAAGAAACGGCTCGGCGACGCTGGGATTCCAGTTCCCGAGTTCCGGCAGGTCGACTCGGTGGCCGACCTCGAAGCCGCCCTGGACGATCTGGGGACGCCCGCGATGCTCAAGGCCCGCGAGGGCGGCTACGACGGCCGGGGCAACGTGCTCGTCGAGTCCCGCGAGGACGCCGAAAGCGCGATGGACGACATCGCCGGGCCGGCGATGGTCGAGGCGTTCGTCCCCTTCGAGCGCGAACTCGCGGTGATGGGCTGTCGGGGAACGGACGGCGAGACCGACACCTTCCCGGTGACCGAGACGATCCACGAGGAAGAGATCCTGCGTGGGTCGGTCTCGCCGCCTCGCGCCCCGGCGGACCGAATCGAGGCCGCGCAGGAAGTCGCCGAGGACGTGCTGGCCGAGATGGACGGCCGGGGCGTCTTCGGGATCGAGCTGTTCGACACGGGCGAGGAGATCCTGCTGAACGAGATCGCGCCCCGGCCGCACAACTCGGGCCACTGGACGATCGAGGGCTGTCACACCTCGCAGTTCGAGCAGCACGTCCGGGCCGTCACGGCCCGCCCGCTCGGGTCGACCGAACGGCGTGACCCGTCCGTCTCGGTGAACGTCCTCGGCGACGTCGACGAACGCCAGGCGGCGACGCTCTCGGGCGAGGACGCGGTCTTCGCCACCGACCGGGCGCACCTCCACTGGTACGGCAAGCGGGAGGTCTACGCGCTGCGGAAGATGGGCCACGTCACGCTGACCGGTGACGCCGAGGCGGGCGGCGCCGGGTCGGACGCCGACCTCGCCGGCCTGCTCACCATGGCGCGGGACCTGCGCGACGGCCTCACCTTCGTCGAGTAGCTCGCAGGGATGGGGCTCGACGAGACGACGATCGACGGGCGACCGCTGTCGCACTACACGGCCGCCGCGGCCGCGGTCGATCGCCGGTTTCGCTGATCCGGCATTCTTACACCGACGCCAGTCAGAGAGGGACGTATGACCCAGTCCGATCGCGTGCAATCGCTGATCGACGACCTGCGCGAGGAGGCAGCGCGCGACAGACCGACCGACGAGACGCCCGAGATCGGGATCGTCATGGGTTCGGACTCGGACCTCGACGTGATGGCCGGCTCGGAGTCCGGTCGCCCCGGGGCCTACGACGTCCTGACCGAGGACCTGGGCTTCGCCGAACAGACGAGTTACGACGATCCGCCCGAGGCCCGGTTCACGTTCGAGACGTTCGTCGTCTCGGCCCACCGGACGCCCGATCTGATGTACGCCTACGCGGAGACGGCCGAACAGCGCGGGCTGGACGTGATCATCGCGGGGGCAGGCGGGAAGTCGGCCGATCTGCCGAACATGGTGGCCTCGATCGCCTACCCGCTCCCGGTGATCGGCGTGCCGGTCCAGGAGAAGTCGGTGGACTCGGTGATCGGGATGCCACAGGGCGCGCCGCTGACGGCCGTCGACGCGGGCAAGTCGTTCAACGCTGCGCTCTCGGCGGTCCAGCACCTCTCGCGTCAGCACGACGGGTTGCGCGACAGGCTCGTCGAGTACCACGAGGGGCTGCGCGACGGCGTCGGCGAGGTGTCGCGGGACCTCCACGAACTCGGGACGCCCGGATTCAGAGACCGTCCCGAGTGAGACGGCAGGGAAGCGATCGCCGGACGTGACGGTGTTTTCCGATCGGCCGAGCGCCCGGTTGCTGTTGGATCCCATAGATATATGAACCGATCATACAAAGCGCGGATATGCTCGACTCTGACAACCGACGAGTCCTCGTGGCCCTGCTGCTGGCGGCCACGGTGGTACTCGCCGGCTGTTCCGGCGGCGGGAACACCTCGCCGACCGACGCTTCGACCGACGGACCGACGCCGACCGAGGACGGGACGCCCGACGCGAGCGTCGAGGGAGACGCGGACGCCGAGGCCTCGATCCCGTCGACGAACTACCAGTGGACGGAGGGTGAGTCCTACTCCTACGAGACCGAGTCCGCGCGCGGGGACAACAGCGAGTACACCTGGACGGTGACGGACGTGAGCGACGGCGAGGTGACCGTCGAGATCGAGAGTCAGTTCGGCACCACGAGCGACACGACGACGGTCACCGGACCCCAGGGGAACTTCTTCGACGGAACCCTCGAGTCCCAGGGCGCCGTGTTCCTCTTCCTCCACCTGCCCCAGATCCTGATCGACGGCCAGGAACTCACGGCGGGCAACGAGTGGACGCTGACAGCCGAGGACTTCAACGCCACGGACGTCGCGGGGTCGGAGCCGATCGAAGTCCGGGTGACCGGCACGGACACCGTCGCCGGCCAGGAGTGTCACACCTTCGAGGCCAGCGACGGAACCTCGACCTTCCAGGGCTGCGTCAAAGAAGACTGGCCGTTCGCGCTCGGGTTCAACGCGTCCGGTTCCGGTGACGCGCAGTTCTCCCTCGGAAAGACCACGCTGACAGACTTCAACCGACCCTGACGCGGCCGACCCGGCCACGGATCTTTTTCGGCAGTATGCAGTAAAATTAAGCGCCCGCTCGCGATAGTATCGCGCATGGTGACGTTTGCGACGCGCAAGGGGGTGGGGACGATCGCGGTGGCGCTGTTGCTCGTGCTCGCAGGCTGTAGTGGGGGCGTCGACCAGACCGTCGAGGGACCGCCGTCGCCGGAGACGCCGGCGGGGTCGGCGACGCCAGCCGATCAGGCGAACGAAACCGACGACGGCGACTCCGGTGACGACGAGACAGCGACCGAGGCGCTGAATTCGAGCCGCTTCGGCGGCCCGAACGACGACTTCTACCTGTTCCGGGAGGGAGAGGCGTACGGGTACGTCGCGGACGACGGGAACCGGACGCTCGGGATGAGCTGGGCCGTCGTCGCCGTCGAGAACACCTCCCGGTCGGTCTATCAGGGAGTCCAGATCAACGCGAGCGTCGAGGGCGTCGGACGGACGTCGACGACGGCGGTCCAGGGCACCGCCTTCCACCAGGTGATCCGCCGGGACTCGGTCGGGGGCCTGTTCCTCTATCTCAGGACGCCGGCGGTCCTCGCGCAGGGCCGGGACCTCACCGTCGGGGACTCCTGGCGGGTCGATGGGGAGAACGTGACGGTCGGGGACGGATTCGGCGTCGACTGGGACGAGGCGACCGCGGAGATCACTGGCACGGCGACCGTCGCCGGCGAGAGCTGTTACGAGATGGCGCTGGAACTCCCCGGGAACCAGACCGGGCCGACGAGTTGCGTCAAGGGGGACTGGCCGTTCGCGCTGGCGGTCGACACCGCGGACCAGGACTACGCGCTGGCGGAGTTCCAGCGACCCTGAACCGGCGGCCCCGGACGGACCATGACGGGCGAGCGGTCCTGACGACGCTCTGACCGGGCGAGGGCCGACGACGGGCGGGTTCGTCGGGAGATCGGGCGTTCGACCGATCAACCGACCGAAAACCGAAGAATGAACCCTTATATGCCACCGTTCCTAACCCGAATAACGATAGGTGTACACGGATGGGTAATCCATGGATAGCCATCGGGGCGCTGGCGCTGGTCGGTCTTCTCATCCCGGTCGGGATGATGATGGTATCGAAGCTTCTCCGGCCCAGTGTGCCCGAGCAAGGGAAACGCTCAACGTACGAGAGCGGCGAGGTGCCGACCGGAGACACGCGGATCCGGTTCAACATCCAGTACTACATGGTCGCGCTGCTGTTCCTGATCTTCGACATCGAGACCGTCCTGATCTTTCCGTG
This sequence comes from Halorientalis sp. LT38, assembly GCF_037031225.1. Classification (NCBI taxonomy): domain Archaea; kingdom Methanobacteriati; phylum Methanobacteriota; class Halobacteria; order Halobacteriales; family Haloarculaceae; genus Halorientalis; species Halorientalis halophila. The sequence continues at coordinate 615,339 of NZ_JAYEZN010000001.1, forward strand.
GACGGTCATCTACCGCAGCGCACTGGAGAACGGGGCCAGCCTGATGCAGGTGCTGGCGCCGATGCTGGTGTTCGTCGGCGTCCTCGTCGTCGGTCTCGGCTGGGCGTGGCGCAACGGCGCTGTCGAATGGGTCCGCTCGCCGCGGACCGACGCGCGGACAGATACCAGATAACACATGAGTAGCCAAAACGACCTGACGGACACGATCGGTGCCGACACCGGACAGTCGACGCAGGAAGCCCGGATGGGCGAGGGGGCCGACAGCCGGTTCAACTCCCCGCTCCGGAAGGCCCTGGGTTCCTCGCCCTTCATCCTCACGAAGTTCGACAAGTTCATGAACTGGGTGCGGGGCTCGTCGATGTTCATGCTGCAGTTCGGGATCGCCTGCTGCAGCATCGAGATGATGCACACCTACTCGGTCAAACACGACCTCGACCGATTCGGTGCCGGCGTCCCCCGCGCGTCCCCGCGGCAGGCGGACGTGATCATCGTTCCCGGGACCATCGTCTCGAAGTTCGCCCCGCGCATGAAGCGGGTCTACGACCAGATGCCCGAGCCGAAGTTCGTCGTCGGGATGGGCTCCTGTACCATCTCCGGCGGCCCCTTCCAGGAGGGCTACAACGTCATCAAGGGCGCCGAGGAGGTCATCCCGGTGGACATCCACGTCCCCGGCTGTCCGCCCCGGCCCGAGGCCCTGATCTACGGTGTCGCGAAGCTCCAGGAACGGATCGCCAACGGCGAGAGCGCACCCGTGACGGTCAAACCCTACGAGCTCGAGCAGTTCGGTGATCTCGAACAGGACGAGATCGTGGACAAACTCGCCGCACAGATAGACGAAGACGACCTCGTAATGCGGTACAACTGGGTCGATTCGCCATGAGCATCGAGAAAGCACACGCACACGAACTCGGCGTCGCCGACGACGGCACCGTCGACTACGACGAACTCGAGACCCTGCTGGGCGACGCGGTCCTCGACCGCGAGTCCCACGTCAACGCCGACGGGTTCGTGATCCGCCCCGACGCGGTCCAGGAGGTCCTCTCGACGCTGAAGGAGGAGGCCGGTTTCGACAACTGCAACTGCGTCACGGCCCAGGAGTATCAGGACCGCTACGAGACGATCTACCACCTGACGAAGTACGACGACCGGACCCAGGAGGTCAGTATCGTCGTCCCCACCGCGAAGGACGACCCGGTCTCGGAGACCGCGGCCCCGGTCTTCCGAACGGCCGACTGGCACGAGCGGGAGGCCTACGACCTCATCGGGATCGACTACGAGGGCCACCCCGATCCGCGCCGGATCCTCCTGCCCGAGACCTGGCAGGGACACCCGCTCTCGCTGGACTACGACCAGACGAAACCGCAGATCGTCACGCTCCGGGAGAACGCGAACCCCCTCGAGGGTGACCGGCGGGCCAACGACGACAGCGACACGATGCTGCTCAACATCGGGCCCCACCACCCGGCGACCCACGGCGTCCTCCACATCGAGGCGACGCTGGACGGGGAACAGGTCGTCGACGTCGAGCCGGACATCGGCTACATCCACCGCTGCGAGGAGCAGATGTGCCAGCAGGGCACCTACCGGCACCAGATCATGCCCTACCCCGACCGCTGGGACTGGGGCGGGGCGGGCCTGCTGAACGAGTGGGCCTACGCCCGAACTGCGGAGGAACTCGCGGACATCGACGTGCCGGAGTACGCACAGGTCGTCCGGACGATGTCGGCCGAGCTGTCGCGGATCCTCTCGCACATGCTCGCGGTGGCCGCGTACGCGCTGGACGTCATCGGCGACTTCACCGCGACCTTCATGTACGGGATGCAGGACCGGGAGACGGTCCAGAACATCCTCGAGGACCTGACCGGCCAGCGGCTCATGTTCAACTACTTCCGCCTGGGCGGGGTCGCCTGGGACCTCCCGGAGCCGCGCGAGCAGTTCTTCGAGAAGATCCGGGACTTCATCGACGACCTGCCCGAGCGCCTGGAGGAGTACCACAACCTGCTGACCAGCAACGAGATCATGCAGATCCGGACGGTCGACACGGGCATCCTGGAGCCCGAGGTCGCCAAGAGCTACGGCGCGACGGGCCCGGTCGCCCGCGGGTCGGGCGTCGACTACGACGTCCGGCGCGACGACCCCTACGGCTACTACCCGGAACTCGACTGGGACGTCGTCACCGAGGACGGCTGTGACAACTACGCGCGCCTGCTCGTTCGGCTCCAGGAAGTCGAGGAGTCCGCCAAGATCATCCAGCAGTGTGCGGATCTGCTGGAGGACTGGCCCGAGGACGACCGGACGATCCAGGCCAACGTCCCGCGGACGCTCAAGCCCGACCCCGACACGGAGATCTACAAGTCCGTCGAGGCGGCCAAGGGCGAACTCGGGATCTACATCCGCTCGGACGGCACCGACAAGCCGGCGCGGTTCAAGATCCGCGGCCCGTCGTTCTCGAACCTGCAGACGCTGCCGGAGATGAGCGAGGGCGAGTACATCCCGGACATGATCGCGACGCTGGGTAGCCTGGACACCATCATGGGCGAGGTGGATCGCTGATGACGCTGCCGGACACCATCGCGGGGCTGCTCGGCCTGAACGCCAACGACCCGGCGCAGTTCTTCCTGGCGGCGTTCATCGCCTCGGCGCTCGTGGGCACCTTCATGCTCACGAACGTCGCTATCGCCGGACCGTGGGCGAAGCGGAAGATCACCGCCGCGTTCACGGACCGGATCGCGGTCGACCGGATCGGGCCCTTCGGGCTGTTCATCATCATCGCGGACGCGGTCCGCCTGCTCTCGAAGGAACTGATCGTCCCGGAAAACGTCGATCGACCGGCCTGGGACGTCGCACCGCTGCTCATCGCCGGCTCGGCCCTGCTGGGCTTCGCCGTCATCCCGATGGGGAACGGGATCCAGATCGCCGACCCCGAAGTCGGCCTGGCGTACGTCTTCGCCGTCGCGTCGCTGGCCTCGCTGGGCCTCGTGATGGCGGGCTACGCGTCGAACAACAAGTACTCGATGCTGGGCGGCCTGCGCGCGGTCGCGCAGAACCTGGCCTACGAGATCCCGCTCGTGCTGACGGGCGCGTCGGTCGTGATCTTCGCCGGGACGCTCCGGCTGTCGGAGATCGTCGCGGCCCAGAGCGCGACGCTGGTGAGCGTCGGCGGGATCGCGATTCCCTCGTGGTACGCCTTCGTCAACCCGTTCGCGTTCGTGCTCTTCATGATCGCGAACCTGGCGGAGGTCGGCCGGAACCCATTCGACACGCCCGAAGCACCCACCGAGATCGTCGCCGGCTACCAGACCGAGTACTCCTCGGTCTACTTCGTCCTGATGTACCTGGGAGAGTTCGTCCACATCTTCCTCGGCGGGGCCATCGTGGCGACGATCTTCCTCGGCGGGCCGGCCGGGCCGGTGCTGCCCGGGATCGTCTGGTTCCTGATCAAGATCTGGGCGGTCTTCCTGTTCACCCAGTGGGCGCGGTCGGCGCTGCCCCGGGTGCGTATCGACCAGTTGATCGAGATCGGCTGGAAGGGGATGCTCGTGCTCTCCTTCGCGAACCTGATCCTGACGGCGGTCATCGTCGGGGTGGTGGTGTAACATGATCGGACTGCTCAAATCCATGGCGACGACGATGAAACACGCGCTCGACGGTGAGACGTTCACGGTCGAGTACCCCGAAGAAGCGCCCGAAGTGAGCCCCCGCTTCCGCGGGGTCCACAAGTTCAGCCAGGAGCGGTGCATCTGGTGCCGGCAGTGCGAGAACGTCTGCCCGAACGACACCATCCAGATCGTCACCGACGAACAGCGCAACGGCGAGGAGTACAACCTCCACATCGGCCAGTGCATCTACTGCCGGCTCTGTGAGGAGGTCTGCCCCGTCGACGCCATCCTGCTGACCCAGAACTTCGAGTTCACCGCCGACACGAAAGACGAGTTCGTCTACAACAAGGAACAGCTGAAGAACGTCCCCTGGTACAAGGACATCGACCCGCTCGAATCCCGGGAGCCGGATCGCGGCGCCTGGATCGGCGAGGGCGAAGGCGAACTGGACTACCAGTAGAAAACGAGCATCCAGCGCGCGAAGCGCGCTGGTTCCCGGGACCGAACGAAGTGAGGTCCCGCTTTTTCGCCCACGTTTTTGTGCGAGCGGTGGCGAACGGAGTGAGCCACCCGAGCGGAAAAAGGTGGTGGGCGTGGACCCGCTCGAATCCCGGGAGCCGGATCGCGGCGCCTGGATCGGCGAGGGCGAAGGCGAACTGGACTACCAGTAATCGATGGCTGTTACTCGACGCTTTTTCCTCACGGTAACTACCGAGAGCCATTGGCTTCAGGCCCGCAACCGCCCCGCAAATAGCGCTTATTCGCGGGCGCGTGCTAGCGGACGTACCCGACCGGCCGGTCGACGGCCGGGCGTTTCACCATGAGCCTCGAACAACCGACACGCGACGCGGGCGTGACCGAGGAGGGGGCGGTCGACTACGACGAACTCGAAGCGCTGTTGGGCGACGGGGTGCTGGGCCGGGAGACGCATCTCAACGCCGAGGCGTTCGTGATCAGGCCCGACGCGGTGCAGGAGGTGCTCTCGACGCTGAAAGAGGAGGCGGGCTTCGACCACCTGTCGCTGTTGACGGCCCAGGAGTATCAGGATCGCTACGAGTCGATCTATCACCTGACGAAGTACGACGACCGGACACAGGAGGTCGGCGTCGTCGTCCCGACGCCGACGGACGAACCGGTCTCCGAGACCGCCGCGCCCGTGTATCCGACGGCCAACTGGCACGAGCGCGAGGCCTACGATCTGGTGGGGATCGAGTACGAGGGGCATCCGGACCTCGTGCGCATCCTCCTGCCCGAGACCTGGCAGGGCCATCCGCTCGCGCGGGATTACGACCAGACGAACCCGCAGATCGTCCCGATCCGCGAGCACGTCAACCCGCTGGTCGACGATCAGCGCGAGGAATCCGAGGGCGATCAGGACAAGATGTTCATCAACATCGGGCCCCACCACCCGGCGACCCACGGCGTCCTCCACATCGAGACGGTGCTGGACGGCGAGCAGGTGCTCGATCTGGAACCCGACGTCGGCTACCTCCATCGCTGTGAGGAGCAGATGGCCCAGCAGTCGAACTACCGCCACGAGATCATGCCGTATCCCGACCGCTGGGACTACACGGCGAACATGACCAACGAGTGGGCGTACGCGCGGGCGGCGGAGGATCTGGCCGACATCGACGTGCCCGACTACGCACAGGTGCTGCGGACGATGGGCGTCGAACTCTCGCGGATGACCGGCCACTTCCTCGCGCTGGGGACCTTCGCGCTCGACGTCTACGGCGACTTCACGGCCATCTTCCAGTACGCGTTCCGGGACCGGGAGATCGCACAGGACATCCTCGAGGACCTCACCGGCCAGCGGATGATGTACAACTACTTCCGGCTTGGCGGGGTCGCCTGGGACCTCCCGGAACCCCGCGCGGAGTTCTTCGACAAGATCCGGGCGTTCACGAACGCGCTGCCGGCGGCGCTGGAGGAGTACCACGACCTGCTCACGAGCAACGAGGTGTTCCAGCTGCGAACCGTCGAGACGGGCATCCTGGAGCCAGCGGTCGCCAAAGACCACGGCGTGACCGGTCCCGTGGCTCGCGGGTCCGGCATCGACTACGACGTCCGGCGCGACGACCCCTACGGCTACTACCCCGAACTCGACTGGGACGTCGTCACCCAGGACGGCTGCGACAACTACGCCCGGGTCCTCGTTCGGATGCGCGAGGTCGAGGAGTCGGCGAAGATCGTCGATCAGTGCGTGGACCTGCTGGAGGACTGGCCAGAAGACGACCGCACGATCCAGTCGAACGTCCCGCGGACGCTCAAACCCGACCCCGACACGGAGATCTACCGGGCCGTGGAAGGAGCGAAGGGCGAACTGGGCGTCTACATCCGCTCGGACGGGACCTCAAAGCCCGCGCGGTTCAAGATCCGGAGCCCCTGTTTCAACAACCTCCACGCGCTGCCGGAGATGGCGGAGGGCGAGTACCTCGCGGACATGATCGCGTCGCTGGGGAGTCTCGACATCGTTCTCGGAGAAGTCGATCGCTGACGCCGCCCTCGCGCGCGGCGCATTACGGCCGTTTCCCACTACCCATCAATTCTCTGTCTGGTCTTTCGCCCTCGCAATCGCGCGTATCCGGGGGGACGGCCCCGTCTCGGGGACGCTCGGACGAATCTGATAAAGAAATCTTCAAAGGCCCACCGATAGGAGAGTGATGTAAGATGGCACTGTATGAAACTGCAGCGTTCGGGCTGTTCGCTCTGGTGACACTCGGGAGCAGCCTCGGCGTCGTCCTGTTACGGGACATGTGGCACTCGGCGCTCATGCTGGGTGTCGCTTTGCTCAGCGTCGCGATCCACTACGTGATGTTGCGCGCGGAGTTCGTCGCCGCGATGCAGGTACTCGTGTACGTGGGCGGCGTGTTGATCCTGATCACCTTCGCCGTCATGCTCACCCGCCGGGAGGAGACGGCCGAGCCCAGTGAGGTGACGACATGACGACGCGTCCGCGGCTGGCCGAGGGGATAAACTGGACGGCGGGCGTCGCCGCGATCGGCCTGTTCGCAGTACTGGCGGCCGTCTTCGCCACGTCCTCGTTCGGGTCCCCCGTCGGGTTCCCGGACGCCTCGGTCACGGCGGGCATCGGCTACGCCATGTTCGACCTCGTCGATATGACGGCCCACGCGAGCGAGGAGTTCCTCGTCTCGTTCATCGTCATCGCCGTCGCCCTCGACGCGGCGCTGGACGTCGCGGTCATGCTGGCAAAGCGCGAGGACGTCGACGTCGGCGTGCTCGCCGACGGCGGACAGGCCCCGAACGGAGGTGACCGCTGATGGTGCCGGCGGAGTACTACCTGCTGCTCTCGGCGGGCATGTTCTGCATCGGGCTGTTCGGGATCCTGACCCGACGGAACGCGCTGGTCTTTCTGATGTCCGTCGAGCTGATGCTCAACGCGGCCAACGTCAACCTCGTGGCCTTCTCCTTCCAGTGGGGGAACCTCACGGGGCAGGTGTTCTCCCTGTTCACGATGGCCCTGGCCGCCGCGGAGGTCGCCATCGGGATCGGCATCGTGCTCGTGCTCTACCGCAACTTCGCGGACATCGACGTGACGAAACCGACGACAATGAGGTGGTAAGATGGTGAGTGCATTCGAGTTCGTACCGGCGATCGCGGTGCTGCCACTCGTATCGTTCGTAATCGCGCTTGCCTTCGGCAAGTGGATGCCAAAGCGGGGCGCGCTGGCCGGCATCTTCGCGACGGCCGGCTCCCTGCTCATCTCGATCTGGACCGCGCTGACGGTCGCGGGCATCCTCGGGTCGGAGACGGCCTATCACGAGGAGATCTGGACGTTCGCGACGGGCGTGAACACGTTCGATCTCACGCTCGGCATCTACATCGACCCGCTCTCCTCGCTGATGCTGTTGATCGTCTCGCTGATCTCCGTGCTCGTGTTCGTCTTCTCGCTGGGGTACATGAACGACGAGGGCGAAACCGGGCTCCCGCGGTACTACGCCTCGCTCTCCCTGTTTAGCTTCAGCATGCTCGCCTTCGTCGTCGCGGACAACATCCTGATGGCGTTCATGTTCTTCGAGCTGGTGGGCCTGTGTTCGTTCCTGCTCATCGGCTTCTGGTTCCGCGAGGACGCGCCGCCGAGCGCCGCGAAGAAGGCCTTCCTGGTCACCCGCTTCGGTGACTTCTTCTTCCTGATCGGCGTCGTCGGCATCTTCGCCACCTTCGGCACGGGCCTGTTCGTCACGGACGCGGGCTTCCCGCACCTGGCCGAACTCGCGCTCGAGGGCGGCGAGAGCTTCTTCGGCTTCGACGCGCAGACCTGGTTCACGATCCTGGGCCTGCTCGTGCTGGGCGGCGTCGTCGGCAAGTCGGCGCAGTTCCCCCTGCACACCTGGCTGCCCGACGCGATGGAGGGTCCGACCCCCGTCTCGGCGCTGATCCACGCGGCGACGATGGTCGCGGCCGGCGTCTACCTCGTCGCGCGCATGTACGGGTTCTACCTGCTGACGCCGACGACGATGGCCATCATCGCACTGATCGGCGGCTTCACCGCGCTGTTCGCGGCGTCGATGGGCGTCGTCAAGCAGGAACTCAAGCAGGTGCTGGCGTACTCCACCATCTCCCAGTACGGGTACATGATGCTCGCGCTGGGCTCGGGCGGGTACGTCGCAGCGGTCTTCCACCTGACCACCCACGCAATCTTCAAGGCGCTGCTCTTCCTCGGCGCGGGGTCGGTCATCATCGCCATGCACCACAACGAGAACATGTGGGACATGGGCGGGCTGAAGGAGAAGATGCCCGTCACCTACTGGACCTTCCTCTCGGGCTCGCTCGCGCTCGCGGGCATCGTCCCGTTCGCGGGCTTCTGGTCCAAGGACGAAGTGCTGTACGAGGCGCTGATCCACGGCCTCGGGAGTCCGGTCCTGCTGGTCGCGTGGGCGATGGGCCTGCTCGCGGTCTTCCTGACCGGCTTCTACACCTTCCGGATGGTCTTTCTCACCTTCCACGGTGAACCCCGGACGGACACCGCGGAGGATCCCCACGGCGTGGGCTGGAACGTCAAGTTCCCGCTCGCGGTGCTCGGGATCCTCGCGGCGACCATCGGCTTCATCAACATGGTGCCGGTGGCGAAGCTGACCGGGCTGGAGATCGACTACCTCCACAAGTGGCTGGTCGGCTCCGAAGTGGTCAACGCGGAGTTCCTGACTGGCCTGCACGTGTACGAGGAACTGCTCCCCTACGAGTCCGCGTACATCGCGGGCGGGGAGATCCCGACGCTGCTCATCTCGGCGGCCCTGTCGCTGGGGCTGGCGCTGGCCGGTGCCGGGCTGGCCTACCGACTCTACAACGTCGCAGAGCCGGTCGAACATACGAAGAAACTCGGCGGATTCCGGACGGTGCTCATGCACAACTACTACCAGGACGAGTATCAGGTATGGCTCGCGGAGGGCGTCACCCTTCCGCTGGCCCGCGCGGCGGACACGTTCGATCAGGGAATCATCGACGGCGTGGTCAACGGGATCAGTAGCGTGAGCCTCTTCTCGGGCGATCGCGTCCGACGGATCCAGACCGGCGTCGTCTCCAACTACGCGGCCCTGCTGACCATCGGGCTCGCGCTCCTGTTGATCGCCTTCGGCGTCATCGGGGGGTGGTTCTGATGCTGGTCGAACTGCTGATCCTGTTCGCGCTGATGGCCGCCGGCCTGGTCTTCGTCGTCCCCGACGAGTACGCCGGGAAGTTCGCCGCCGTGCTCAGCCTCGTGCCAGTCGGCATCAGCCTCTGGATGTACAGCGTCTTCGAGGCCTCGGGCAACGCACTGCTGGCCGACAGCGAACTCGCCTTCGAGACGATGGCGAGCTGGATCACGCTCGGGCCGTACGCCGTCAACTGGCACGTCGGCCTCGACGGCGTGAGCATGCCGCTGATCGTGCTGACGACGATCCTGACGACGCTGGCGATCGTCAGCGCCTGGACGCCCATCGACGAGCGCCAGTCGCAGTTCTACGGCCTGATCCTGTTCATGCAGGCCGCGCTCATCGGCGTCTTCGCGGCGCTCGATTTCCTCCTGTGGTTCGTCTTCTGGGAGGGCGTCCTCGTGCCGATGTACTTCCTCATCGGCGTCTGGGGCGGTCCGCGCCGGAAGTACGCCGCGATCAAGTTCTTCGTCTACACGAACGTGGCGAGCCTGGTGATGTTCGCCGGGTTCTTCGCGCTCGTCTTCGGGCTGGGCGACTCGATCACGTCGCTCGGTCTGCCGGAGATCGCACAGGCGCTGAACGCCGGGCAGCTGGGTAGCGTCGCCGGCTTCGGTCCCGGCATCGTGAAGCTGGCCGCGTTCGCGGCGCTGTTCTTCGGCTTCGCGGTCAAGGTGCCGGTCGTCCCCTTCCACACGTGGCTGCCGGACGCCCACGTCGAGGCGCCGACGCCGGTGTCGGTGCTGCTGGCGGGCGTCCTGCTGAAGATGGGGACCTACGCACTGCTGCGGTTCAACTTCACGATGCTCGCGGACGTGGCGCGCGCCAACGCCGAACTGATCGCCATCTTCGCGGTCGTCTCGGTGATCTACGGTGCGCTGCTGGCCCTGGCCCAGAAGGACCTCAAGCGGATCGTCGCGTACTCGTCCATCTCGTCGATGGGCTACGTCATCCTGGGGCTGATCGCCTTCACGCCCCACGGACTCGGCGGCGCGACGTTCCAGATGGTCAGCCACGGCCTGATCTCCGGGCTGATGTTCATGGCCGTCGGCGTCATCTACAACGAGACGCACACCCGGATGATCGGCGACATGTCCGGGATGGCGGATCGGATGCCCGTCACCGCGGGCGTGTTCGTCGCCGCGGCCTTCGGCTACATGGGCCTGCCGCTCATGTCCGGGTTCGCGGCCGAGGTGCTCGTGTTCATGGGCTCGTTCCAGTCGCAGGTGTACGCCAGCTCGTGGGCGGCACCGCTGTTTACCGGGATCGCGATGTTCGGCATCGTGATCGTCGCGGGCTACCTGCTGCGGGCGATGCAGATGACGCTGTTCGGGCCCTTCCGGCTCGAGACCGACTACGACGTGGGTCGCGCGCCGATCCAGGACGTGGCGCCGCTGTTCGTACTGCTGGCGCTCGTCATCGCGCTGGGCGTCGCGCCCGACCTGTTCTACACGATGATCCAGGACGCGGTGGTCGACATGACCGCCCTCGGCCTGGGAGGTGGTGCATAGATGATCCCACTCCAGACGTCGAACACGTTGCCGGACTGGGCGGCGCTGGCCCCTGCACTCTTGCTCGGGCTGACCGCGCTCGCCCTGTTCCTGGTCGATAGCATCGACTCCGACGACCGCTCGCCGGCCCTGCTCGCCGGCCTCGCGACCGGCGGCTCGGTGCTCGCGATGGCCGTCACGGGCTGGTTCCTGGTCGCCGGGACCGGGATGCCGCGCACGGGCGGCGAACTGAGCCTCTTCGGCGGCCAGCTGGTCGTCGACGGGATGAGCCTGTTCTTCACGTTCGTCTTCACGAGCGTGGCGGCGCTCGTCTCCGTCGCGAGCTACGACTACCTGGCCGACCGGCCCCACCAGGCCGAGTACTACTCGCTGTTGCTGCTCGCGACCACCGGGATGACGGTGATGGCCTCGGCCAACAGCCTCGCGACGGCGTTCGTCGCGCTCGAACTGTCGAGCCTCCCGTCCTACGGGCTGGTCGCCTACCTCAAGGACAACCGCGGGAGCGTCGAAGCGGGGATGAAGTACTTCCTGATCGGCGCGCTCTCCTCGGCGGTGCTGGTCTACGGGATCAGCCTGGTCTACGCGGCCACGGGCGCGCTGCAGTTCGGCGGCGTCGCCGACGCGGTCGGCGGCGTTGAGAACACGGGCGTCCTCGGCATCGGGATCCTGATGGTGATGGGGGGGTTCGCCTTCAAGACCGCCTCCGTGCCCTTCCACTTCTGGGCGCCGGAGGCCTACGAGGGCGCGCCGGCACCCATCTCCGGGTTCCTCTCGTCGGCCTCGAAGGCCGCCGGGTTCGTGCTCGCGTTCCGCGTGTTCGTCACCGCCTTCCCGCTCGAGGCGGTCGCCGCCACCATCGACTGGGCGCTTGCCTTCACCGTGCTCGCGCTGGTGACGATGACGCTCGGGAACTTCGCCGCGGCCACCCAGGAGAACGTCAAGCGGATGCTGGCGTACTCCTCGATCGGCCACGCCGGCTACGCCCTGATCGGCCTGGCTGTGCTGACGGGGACGGCCGACCCTGGCTACGCCCTGGGCGCGAGCATGCTCCACCTGTTCGTCTACGGGTTCATGAACACCGGCGCGTTCCTGTTCGTCGCACTCGTCGAGCACTGGGGCGTCGGTCGGACCTTCGAGGACTACAACGGCCTCGGTGAACAGGCGCCCATCGCCTCCTTCGCGATGACCATCTTCCTGTTCAGCCTCGCGGGCCTGCCGATCGGCGGCGGCGCGCTCTCGAAGTGGGCGCTCCTGTCGGCCACCGCCAGCGCCGCGACGTTCTCGGCCTGGCTGCTGGCCGGCGCGCTCATCGTCAACAGCGCGCTCTCGCTGTTCTACTACTCCCGGGTCGTCAAGGCCATGTGGATCGAAGACGCGACCGGCGACTTCGAGGTCACGTCCCACCCGGCCGGCCTCTACGCCGCGATCGTCGTCGCGGCCGTCGCGACCTTCCTCCTGCTCCCCGCCTTCGGCCTCGTCTCGGGGACCGCCTACGACGCCGCCTCGGCGCTGTTCTGAGGCCGCGGCTGATTTTCATTCAATCGCGCTGTTCGCGGCTCACTCCGCTCGCCGTTCGCACCTTTCGAGATGCTCCTTTCAGTCGCATCTCGCTGCTCGCGGCTCACGGGTCGAGGCGCACGGGCTTCGCCCGTTCGCCTAACGAGGGCTCACCTCGCTCGCACTTTTCGAGACCTTCGCTCCGGTCGCGTCTCGCTACCGACACACTTTCCGCACAGGCGTCCCTCGGTCCGCCCGATGAAGTGGCGGTGTGAGTACTGTGGGAAGCCCCACGAGCGCAACGATCCGCCCTGTGACAACTGCGGGCACAGCGAGTTCGAGAAGGCGGTCGTCCCGATGGCGCCAGAGGCCGACGACGACGAGCGGACGACCACCCACGCCTGGATCTGCACCGAGTGCGGGAACGACCACCCCAAACACACACCGCCCTGCGACCGCTGCGGGAACGCCACGCTGGAGCGCCGGGAACTCAGCTACGACGAGGACGAGATCGTCCGGGAGATGCTCGACGACGGGACCCGCAGCCCCTCTGCGGACGTGGGCTACCTGGAGGTGCTGGACGCCAAACTCGTGGCCATGTTCCTCGGCGTCGGTGCGCTCGTCGTCCTCCTGGCGCTGGGATTCCTCGGCGTGATCTACCTCCCCGGTATCTCGCCGACGCCGCCGGTGCCCGGGAACGCAACGGCCGCGGACGGACTCGGCCTCGCAGCCGTCGAGACGAGCTACGTCGAGTCGCTGAACGGCCACCGCGCGGCGGCGGGGTACGACGAGTTGACCGCAGACGAGAACGTGGCCGCCGCCGCGACGTACGTCAACCAGCGGGTGGTCCGGGCCGAGTACGGCGAGCGCGACGAGCCCGGGGTGAGCCGCGACGCGATCAGCGACCGACTCGACGGCGCGTGCGAGGGGGGCTTCGACCCGGCCACGTTCTCTTACGACCCGGACCGAAGCGGTGGGCTGCCCGACACCGAAGGCGAACTCGGTGGGCAACTGGCCGACAGCTACGCGGGCGGCGGCTCGGAGTTCGCCGACGCGCCCGAGGGCCTGGTGGGGGTGGACGTCCACGCGGCGCCGGACGGACGGCTCTACGTGACGCAGGTGACCTGCTGAAAACGAGTCGCCGCGCCGCGATCAGGCCGCGGCCTCGAAGGCGGTACGGAAGTCGTCGGCCTTGTCCATGACGCTCTCGGCGCCGGCCTCGAGGGCGTCCAGCGCGTCGACGTCCTCCTCGGTCTTCACAGTGAGGATCGGTTCGGTCTGACCGCCGGACTGTTCGGGGTTCACGTCGTAGGTCGCGGCCTCGACGCCGTCGGACTCCAGCAGTGCGCCCTTCAGCACGTTCATGAAGGTGTGATCCTCGCCCGCGATCTCGATAGAGAGCTCCGTATCGGATTTCTCGATGACCCGCAGTTCCATACAGGGGGATAGTTACATCCCGGCAATCAGTCTTACGACTGCGAACACGACCGGAAGGCGTAATTCCAGGTGCGGGTGGAGAGCAGTTCCCGGGAGCGCCACTGTGCGAGCGGTCAAAAATCGTGCCGGGGTTTCGAACGCCGAGTGGCGCAAAGTATTAGGAGCGCATGGGACTTGTGTCACGTAATGACGACACGCGCGGTCGAGCAGGTCGACGACTGGGACGCCCGACCGTTCTCGGGCGGGTACGCCGCCCTGCACGACCTTGCCGACGAGGAATTCTCCGGTATCGTCGCGGCGGGACCGACGCGACTCTGCATGACGTCGGGGAAGGTGATCGGCGTCCTGGACGGGACGATCGACGACTTCGTCGACGCCTCGGGGACCGCCTACGAGGCGCCTTCGCCCGCCTTGCCCCTGCTCGCGGTCATGCAGGACCGCAGCGACGAGGTCCGGGCCCAGTACTACACCGAGGAGACGGCCATCGAGGAGGTCGACCGCACGCTCACACAGGGGAACTTCACCGGCTTCGTCGAACTCTCCGAGAACGTCCTCAGCGGCGACTACTATCTCGTCTACCACCAGGGGCGCTCGATGAGCGTGGCCTGGGTCGGCGCGAGCGACAACCTCCTGATCGAGGACGAGGCCTTCGAGCAGGCCAACGACGAGGTCGGCATCTACGAGGTCCGACCCGTCGACATCGAAGTCCTCGAGATCCCCGAACCGACGGGCGCGGCGGCCGGCGGGGGCGCGGACCCCGACGACGGGACGAGCGCGACGGAGACAGAAGGCGCGGAATCCAGTGCGACCGAGGCCGCTGCGACGGCGAGCAGCGCAGAGGTCGATGCGGCGGACTCGGAAGCCGACGACGCGACGGACGATCCGGCAAGCACGGATTCGGCCGGCGCAGACGCGAGCGACGCGGACACGGACGACGCCGACACGGTCGACGAGGGGGCACCGGAGACGGCGGACCCCGAGGAAGTCCACGTCGCCGACGCCGAGGCCAGCGACGGGGCGGACGAGCGGGCCGCCGAACCGGAGCCCGCGGCCGAGAGCGACCCGGCTACCGCTGACGAGTCGGGCGATCCCACGGCGGAGTCGCGGGCCGACGCCCAGTCCGGACGGGACGACGGGAACGAGCACCGGGCGTCGTCCGGGCGACGCACGGATCAGCAACCCCGGCAGGAACCGACCGGGACGCAGGAACCGACCAGAACGCAGGAACAGTCGACGAGATCACAGCAGGATCCGGGCGCGCGACGGACGCCGGAGCGAGGCGACGCGGGCGTGGCCAAGTCGGGACGCTCCGGCCGTCAGTCCCGGGATTCGGACGCTGCCAGCGTGGCGGACCTGGAGACGCGGTCGATCCCGTCGCTCGATCCCGAGCGGACGAACGAGCCGGGGAGCGATCAGGCCGATCGGGCGGGGCCGTCGCCGGCCGCGGGCGGTCCGACCCCGCGCTCGGAAGCGGATCCGGGCGCGGCCACGGGCGGGAATCCGGAACCGACCCCCTCAGGGCGGGTCGATCAGCCGGAGCAGGGGCCGGCGGGTGAGCGCGGGGCCGGACGCGAGCCCGAGGACGCGGCCGCCCAGGGCGGGCGTGGGAATCCCCAGCCCGAGCCGGCGGAGACCGAGGCGGCCGGAGAGCCGGCGGGAAGCGCCGACCCCGCCGAGATCGAGGAGCTGGAAGCCAAAGTCGACGAGCGGGAGGCCGAGATCGAGGAACTCGAGTCGGAACTGGAGACCGTCTCCGAGGAACGTGACGAACTGGCTGCCGAGCGGGACGAACTCGAAGAACGCGTCGAACGGCTCGAACGACGCATCGACGAACTCCGGACGGAGGAGGGCGGCGAGTCGGTCGCCGACCGCGAGCGACTCGGCCCCGGGGAGGCGATCCAGGGGACGAACCTGTTCGTCCGCTACGAGTCCAAGGGCGAGGCGACGCTGGAGGCCGCCCACGCGGGGAAGGCCGAAGCCAGCGCCGTCAACGCCAATCTCCAGCTCCAGTACCACACCCAGTTCGAGGCCGACGACGTGGCGGTCGACGGCGAGCCGTTCCAGGAGTACCTCACCGACACGATCCAGTACCGCTTCGTCGAGTGGGTCGTGCGGGTGCTCCCCTACGAGATCCGCGATACCGGCCACCAGGAGGCGCTCGGACCGCTGTACGACGCGCTCCCGCAGATCGACCGGGCGGACCTCAACGGCGCCATCACGGTCCAGTACGAGGAGGACGGGGAACAGCATCGCAGCCAGGAGTCCTTCGACGTGATCCTCAGAGATCGGATGGGGAACCCGCTGCTGGTGGCGAACATGAACGAGTCACGCCAGCCGGCGAGCCAGGACATGATGGAGGGACTCATCGCGGCGGGCCAGCGGGTCGGCGAGTCGAAGGAGTCGCTGACGGGGGCCTTCCTCGTCACGTCGAGTTTCTTCGAGCCGGAGGCGATGGAGGCGGCCGCCGACGCCACGGGGAGCGGGCTGCTCAGCCGTGACAAGCGGGAGAGCTTCGTGAAACTCTCGCGGAAAGACGGGTTCCACCTCTGCCTGGTCGAAGCCCGGGAAGAGAAGTTCAACCTCTCCGTACCGGAGATCTAGAGCTAGTTCTCGATTTCGGCGACGTCGTCGATCTTCATGTCGTCGAGTTTCTCGACGATCTGGTCGATCTTCTCGTCCAGGTCGTCGACGAACTCGGAGGTCTGTTCGGTCGTGATTGCACCCTGGCTCGACGGTTCGATGAGGTTCTCCTCTTCGAGGACGCGCAGCGAGTACCGGACCTTGTGGTGTGGGTAGCCGGTCTCGTTCGACATCTTGACGATGCCGATCGGCTCGTTCTCGATGACCATCCGGAGGACCTGGAGATGGCGCTCGAGCATGTCTACTTCCTTCTCAAGCCTGTCTATCATGGCAATTGTTAACTTGTGTTCGCAGGTTTTAAAGGTTGCTGTCCGGCGTACTTAAAGAAGCGCCTCAAATTACCTATTCGACGGGTGTGGGTTTAAATCTTTGTATGATACCACACGGCACGCGGGTCGAAACGGCCGTTCCGGACTCGCGGCAGGCGGACTCCGAGCCGACCGTAACCGGTTTATCGGGACCGGCAGAAAGCCCGTTCATGACCGTAACTATCGTTGGGTCCCAGCTGGGCGACGAGGGCAAAGGCGGCATCGTCGACCTCTACGGCGACGCCGCCGACGTCGTCGTCCGCTACCAGGGCGGCGACAACGCCGGTCACACTGTCGTCGAGGGCGACGAGGAGTACAAGCTGTCGCTCGTCCCCAGTGGGGCCGTTCGCGGGAAAGTCGGCGTGCTCGGCAACGGGTGCGTCGTCAACCCCCGCACGCTGTTCGACGAACTCGACGCGCTCAGAGAGCGCGGGCTCGACCCCGACGTGCGCGTCGCCGAGCGCGCACACGTCATTCTCCCCTATCACCGGGTGCTGGACGGTATCGAGGAGGAAGTCAAGAGCGAGACCGACGACGAGGTCGGCACGACCGGGCGCGGCATCGGGCCCACCTACGAGGACAAGGCCGGCCGCCGCGGCGTCCGGATCGGTGACCTGCTGGCGCCCGAGGTGCTCCGCGACCGCCTCGAGTACGCCGTCCCGCAGAAACGCGCCCTCGTCGAGGACGTCTACGGACTCGACGTCGCCGACCTCGAGGACCCCGAGGCCTTCGACGTCGACGCCCTCTACGAGGAGTTCAGCGAGTTCGGCCGCCGACTGGACGAGGAGGGGATGACCGTCAACGCCGGCGAGTTCCTCGCCAGCGCCATCGACGACGGCGAGAACGTCATCTTCGAGGGCGCCCAGGGGACGATCATCGACATCGACCACGGCAACTACCCCTTCGTCACGTCCTCGAACCCGACGGCGGGCGGCGCCTGCACCGGGACCGGCCTCGCCCCGGGCCTCGTCGGCGACGGCGAAGTGATCGGCATCGTCAAGGCCTACCTGACCCGCGTCGGGAGCGGCCCGATGCCCACCGAACTCGGCGGCGTCGTCGGCGACACGCCGGGCTACGAGGAACAGGGCGAAGGGGACGAGGAGGAACTCGCGACCTACATCCGCGAAGAGGGCGACGAGTACGGGACCGTGACGGGCCGGCCGCGCCGCGTCGGCTGGCTCGACGTCCCGATGCTCCGCCACGCGACGCGAGCCAGCGGGTTCACCGGCCTCGCGGTCAACCACGTCGACACGCTCGCCGGCCTCGACGAACTCAACGTGGGTCACACCTACACGCTCGACGGCGAGGAACTCCGGACCATGCCGGCCACCACCGAGCAGTGGGCCGACTGCGAGGTCAACCTCCGATCCTTCGACGGCTGGCCCGAGCAGGACTGGGAAGCCGTCGCGAGCGAGGGCTACGACGCGCTCCACGAGAACGCCCGCGCCTACCTGGACTACCTCAGCGAGGAACTCGACGCGCCGATCTACGCGGTCGGCGTCGGCCCGGGTCGCTCCCAGACCATCGTCCGCGAGCGGCCGTTCTGATCACCGACAGAGCACGTCGTCTTCCAGTTCTCGGACCGCGGCGAGCACCGCCTCGGCGTCGCCCCGGTCCACGCCGCAGGCGTCGAGGCTCGCACCGAGGTGGTCGACGACCACCTCGAAGTCCGACTGCGTGAGCCCGAGGTGTTCGTGTGCGGCGCGCATGTTCGCCCCGTCGTACTCGACCGGGCCACCGGCGACCTGACTGATGAACAGCCGCTGGTGGCGACGCTGGCGCTCCATGTCCACGTCCTCGAAGAACGGGCGCATCCGCTCGTCGTCGAGCATCCGGTCGTAGAAGTCGTCGACGACCGCCTCGATACCGTCCGATCCACCCAGCCGATCGTAGAGGGTCTCGGCCTCCATACGAGAGCTCGGGGGGTGCGGGTCCGAAATAGCTGGCGTAAACGAGTGGCAGACGGCGTCTGCGTTGCGAATCCGTTCGGCAAAGGGATTACGTGTGGATCCGGCCCCGGGATGGACGCGTCCGGCACGTTTTTGCCCGGCCCCGCCGCAGATGAACTATGCGCGAGGACCTGATGGACATCATCTGCTGTCCGCTCGATAAACACGACCTCGAACTGGAGGTCGACAGCCGCGAGGACGACGAGATCCTCGACGGCCGACTCGTCTGCACCGAGTGCGGCGAGGAGTATCCCATCGAGGACGGCATCCCGAACCTGCTGCCGCCGGACATGCGCGAAGAGACCCCGGCGTAGGCTGAACCTTTTTCTCCCCGCCACGCGGAGGTGTCCGTGTGCCCGAAGAGTTACCCGTGCAAGTGAACCGTCGGGAGCGCAACTCCATGGAGATCCCGGCGGCCATCGAGACCGACGACTCCTTCGTCATCAGGGTCCACAACCACGGGAACGCGAGCCGGGTCCACGTCCACCTCGACGAGCGCCTGTCGGCCGTCGCCTCGCTCCCGGAGACCAACTTCTACGTGGAGGCCAACGGCACCACCGACATCCCGGTCAGCGTCCACGAACACCGCCCCGTCCGCGGGAAGATCAAGCTCTCGACCGGCTACGGCGCGACGACGCGCTGGGTCGACGTCGAACTGGTCGAACCCGACGACACCGGGACCGTCGAGGTCGACGAGAGCCTCGCTGAACCCCAGGGCGGCGAGACAGACGCCGACGCCGGGACCGCCGAAGCTGGGTCCGCGTCGCTGCTCACCGAGCGGCCCGAGTTGCCGGTCCTCGCGCTCGGACTGCTGGCGGTCGCGGTCGCCATCGGGGCGGCGACGGTCTTCGAGAGCGGCGCGGTGGCCGCCGGCGCGGTGATCGTCTTCGTCGCCGTCGTCGTCGCGGGCGTCCTCCTGGTCCGCTAGTCCTCGGTCTCGACGCCACAGAGGTTGCCCTCGTCGTCGAACAGCTTGGCCCGGAGGTAGCGCGTCCGGTACCGGTTGGCGCCCTCGTAGACGTCGGCCTCCCTGATCTCCTCGGTCCGGCCGTCGGCGACCGCGTCGACGATGGCCTCGAGCTGGTCCTTCTCGCTCGGCGTGAGCTCGAACTCGTAGGTCCGTGACTCCTCGCCCTCGAGTTTCGTCCACTGCCGGGCCGCGGAGACGACGAGCGAACACGGTTCCCGGCAGGGGAAGGCGCCGTCGCCGCCGTCGACGTCGAGGTCGGTCTCGTCGTCGTACTCCCACTCGCGGCGCTTGAGACACTGGGAGTCGTCACAGCAGGCCTCGGCGACCCAGTTCACGTGTTCGTGGCCCTCCTGGCGGTTCCAGGTCTCGATCACGCCGTAGATGCCGCTCTGGCGCCCCATCGTCTCCGTCCAGTGGTCGACGTCGAGGTCGCCCTCCCGTTCGCGGTGCCAGTTGACCACGGTCGCCGGGTAGACGAAATCGACCGTGCTGACGAGCTCTCCGGGGTCGAGGTCGGCGAAGACCCACCCGTCCCGGAGCGTCGGCGCGGTCTTCAGCGGTCGGTACCGACCGCGGTCGTCGCGTTTCGCCAGTTCGCGGGCGTCCAGCGGGTCCTCGTGGCGCTCCAGATCCCCGACGGGTGCGTCGACGTCGTCGACGTGGCGCACCTCGTAGCGCCGGTCACCGTCGTCGTCCCCTTCGACGGACAGGCGCAACTGGCCCCACTCGCGGCCCGTTCCCTCGGCCAGTCGCTCGTATCGCTCGGGCACGGGCGTCTCGTCGGCCCCTTCGAGCCAGCGCAGGTAGGCGCGGTCGGCGGGGGCGTCGGGCGCGACGTGCTCCCAGAAGTGCCAGTTCGTGACGTAGGCCGAGTGGTCGGCGGCCACGTCGCGTAGCGCGGACTCGGAGAGTCCATCGCGTTCGATCTCCGGCGTTCGGAAGCGGTAGCCCGCCGTCGCGGCCTCGACCCGGAGGCCGTCGCAGTCGACGCCGTCCTCGTCAGCGGCTGCAAGCAGCCGGCGCACCGCCGTCTCGCTCATGTCCGGTGGCAGGGCTGCCAGCCGAAAAACTCCGTCGTTCCCGCCGTCGCCCGCCGCCAGCCCAGTACTCACATATATATTTTGGGCCGAACTTCCGGGTCGGAAACGCCGAGTCCCCCTTTAGGTGGGACGACGGCCTACGGGGAAGTGCATGGTTCCGCGCTGACGCCGGTTCGGTTCGCTGCCCCGAACAGAGCGGTCTCCCGCGACCATGCTTCGGTCCTCCACGACGGCCGACCCGCCGTCGCCCCCCTCTTTCGCGGCGGGTCGACTACCGTCACCGATCGTCGCCGACTCGCGTCTCGAAACGACTATCAATTAGCTATCCATTTCATCGCACAACGGATGGCGTCCAGATTCGTCACCCCGAAACGCCTCGTCGTCGCGGTCGTGGTGCTGGTCGGGGTGTTCGGTGTGTTCGGACTCGTCCAGACGGGCGCGGAGGAGCCGGAGTCTGCGACGCAGATCGGCGCGAACGCCGCCGAGCGATTCGCGTCGATCGACGGGCTCAACGCGACGCGACGGACCGTCGTGACGGGCGGCGACGAGACCCACGAGTCGGTCCACCGCGTGTCGCTACGACCCACCGACGGGCTGTTTCGCGAGCGACTGGTACGCGGGCCGGGACCGGCCAACAACGTGACCGTCTCGAACGGCTCGGTGATGTGGTGGCGGAACCGCCACTCGGGGAACGTGACGCGGCTCGATTTGAGCAGTACCGACCGCCCGACGGAGCGCACGCAGGGCGAGCGCATCGCGGATCTGTTCTCGCGGCTGAACGTCACGGAGTCGGGGGCCGGGACGGCGGCCACACCGACGCCGGGGATCGATCCGCTACCCTCGGTCCCCGAGTCCGGCGCTCCCCAGGGCGCACGGGCCGGGGAGACCACGGCCGAGATGCGCGACGCGGCCTTCGGGGTCAGGTACAACGGGACCGACACCGTCGACGGGCGCACGGTGTACGTCCTCTCGATCACGCCGCGCAACGAGTCGCTGGTCGACGAGTACGAGCAACGGCTCTGGGTGGACGCGGAGCGGTTCTTCCCGCTGAAACGCGAAACCGCGTGGATGGCCGACGGCGAACGCCACTCGCAGACGGTGATCTACGAGAACGTGACCTTCGACCCGGGGCTGTCGGACTCGGTGTTCGAGTACGACTCGCCGGCCGACGCGTCGGTCGAGCGCAAGGACCAGCCCCGCATCGACACGTACTCGTCGACGGCAGCGTTGCGGTCCCAGACGAACTTCTCCGTGCCGGAGCCGACGCTGCCGTCGACCTTCACACTGCAGTACGCCTCCCGGAGCGACGGTCGCGGGATCACGAACGTCGGCCTCCGCTACGCGAACGCGACCAGTCGCGTGACCGTGACCAAGGCCACGATCAGTTCCTCGTCCGAGGGCGACTGGCAGGTGTCGATCGGCGATCGAAGCGCCGACGTCCGGGTCGGGTACACGAACTACGTCACCTGGTCGTGCGACGGCTACTACTACAAGGTGTTCAGCGAGGACCTCGGTCCGGACCTGCTGATCGAGATCGCGAGATCCGTCGGGTGTGAGTGAGCGTCGACCGCGAGGCCCACCGGCCTCGGATTACCGCTTGTGCAGCGAGTAGGCGATGAAGGAGACGCCGAGGAACTGCAGGAACCGCGTCAGGATCACGAGCGGCTGCTCGAAGCGCAGGGGGAGGATCCCCTGCTGGAGGAGGAGGGAGCCTATAAAGGAGAGGCCGAAGGCCACCGCCGTGAGGAGGAACAGGCCGATGGAGAGGTACTGCATCGGCCGGCTGTCGTGGCGGCGGAACCCGCGGTAGGCCTGGTAGCCCACGTAGCCGCCGACGAGGACCGAGCCCAGCGACAGCCCGAGGATCAGCCAGTAGGACAGCTGTGCGATCCCGATCATGGTCAGAGGTTCTCCCACATTTTCGTGAAGCGGTCTGCGGTGTCCTCGGCGTCCTCGCCGGGGAATTCGGTCCGTGAGGTGCGCTCGATGGTGGCCTCGTACCCGCCCTCGGCGAGGTCCATCGCGAAGCGACCGAGCGTCGCCGAGTACACCTTGTGGTGGTTGCCGCTCAGTTCGACTTTCGTGCGTTCCTCGAGGAGTTCGTACTCCTGGAGCCACTCGATCCGTCGGTAGACGGTCGGGAGGGACGCGTTAACCTGTTCGGAGAGCTCTTTGGCGGACATGGGTTCGACGCTCGTGGCTGCGAGGATGGAGCGGGCGTACTCGTCGCTGAGCAGGTCGAGAACCTCGGCCAGCTCCCAGTCCTCACTCACGACTCGACGGAGGTCCCCTCGGGGGTTAAAAGCATACAGTCACTTTCTAACCGTGAAAACGGTCCGCTGGCGGCGTGCATCGGTCCGGGTCACTCAGTCGGAGGCCGTCACCCGACCGCTTCCTGTCTCCTCGCGCACGCGCTCGATGGCCTCGCGCACGTCCGCGCCGGCGTCGGCCGCCCGTTCGAGCACCACGTCGGCCATCAGGGGCTCGGTGCCGACCGCCCCGGAGTACCAGATCCGGTGGCCGTCGACCTCGGCGGGGGTCTCCCAGCCCTCGCGGTAGTCGTCGGTCAGGCCCATGTCCTCGGGGATGTCCTCCTGGGTGTGGTAGCCGTCGGCGATGAAGAGCGGCACCACGACCACGTCTTCGCTCTCGAAGAAGTCGGTCACGTCGTCGACCTCCGGGTCCTCGTCCATGTAGAGGGCCTTCACCTCGTCGAAACGGCCCCGCTTTCGGATGTTGTCGGCGTGGTACTCGATGGCCTTCGCGGAGTTCTCGTTGCGCTCGGTGCCGTGGCCGACGACGGCGAGGCCGACGCCCTCGCCCACCTCGGGGTCGCCCGTCACCGACTCGGCGCGCTGGACGATCACGTCGCTCATGGCGTCGTGGGTGCCGACCGGCCCGCAGTAGTGGACGGTCTGGCCCGTGTCCGTCGCGGTCAGCGTGGTGTGGGTCGCGCCGGTGCCGTCGGAGTCCCACTGGTCGACGTCCCACTCGTCGAGGCGGAACTCCCGCGGGATCACCTGTTCGGTGAAGTAGCCCTCGCTGACGAACAGCGGCACGAGGTACACCTCGTCGGCGTCGACGGTCCGGAGGACCTCCCGGAAATGGGGCTCCTCCTTCCAGAAGCTCTCGCGCACCGACTCGAACGCGCCGGACCGGCGGATCGTGTCCGCGTGGTCGAACGTCGGCGTGCTCGACTCCGCGTTGAGGTGCGACCCGTGGGCCGCGATGACCAGCGCTTGCATACCCGCCCGTTGGGCCAGGCGCGGCTTAGGGGTTCGGATGTCCCGCTCGCGGCCGGTTCAGTGGGCCGATACGACGAACGCTGCGGCCGATCATTCCGGGCCGAACGGACACCCCTGCCCCGGATTGTCGAGGAACTCCCGAACCAGCGACTGGTCGAGGTCGTGGTCGCAGGTCCCGCTTACAGCTTTCTTGAACGGACAGTGCTCCGCGCAGTTTGGAATCGTGGTTTCCGGCATGGTGAGTCCGAGTCGGGCGCTCCCCCCGACACGTCCATGAGAACAATCCCCATGGGAATAGCTAAATTGCCACAAAGTTATGGGTGCTTTAATACCCGGTCGAGCCGGGGCGTTTTTACTCGCGCCGGACGCGGGTGGGGTATGTCGCTCGCAGCCGACACCCGCGAGGCCGTCCGCACCCATCCGTTTCTCCACGAGGCGTTGCGGGCGGGCGTCGTCAACTACACCGCCGCCGCGCGCTTTCTCGACCTGGCCGACGAGGAAGCCGTCGTGGCCGCACTCCGCCGCTACGCCGAGGACCTGCCGGACTACGATGCCGCGGGAGCCGACGCCCGGGTGAACATGAAGAGCGGACTCGGAGCGGTCGACGCTGACCAGGAAACCGACGCCATGTTGACGGTCGGCGACACAGCGCTCGTCCCTGATGGTGGAACCCTGACCGGCGTGCTGGCCACCGGGGACGTGGACGCGACGTCGCTGGCACACGTTCTGAATCACCTCCGGGCCGAGGACGTGGCGGTGACGGCCGCCGGCGTCGCCGGTGACGCGCTGCTGGTGGTCGTCGAGCGCCGGGCGGGGGCGGACGCCCTCCGGGCGGTCGAAGCGGCGCTTTCGACCGTCCCGGCGACCGCAGACGGCGAGCGGTGATTTTCCGACGCATTGAAACCGTCCCCCGCGCTCAATTCCGGTAATGACCCTTCGCGTGACGAACACGCTCACCGGCGAGCGCGAGGACTTCGAGCCACGGGACCCCGATTCGGTGTTGCTCTACTACTGCGGGCTGACGACCTCCGATCCGGCCCACCTGGGCCACGCCCGCGGCTGGGTCCACGTCGACGTCATGCACCGGTGGCTCGAACACGTCGGCTACGACGTTCGCCACGTGGAGAACTTCACCGACGTGAACGAGAAGATCGTCGCGCGGGTCGGCGAGGACGGCGAGAGCGAGGCCGACGTCGCCCGCCACTACGTCCGGAGCGTCATCCGTGACATGCGCTCGCTGAACCTCCTGCGCGCCGAGGTCTACCCCCGCGTCACCGAACACGTCCCCCAGATCATCGACCTCGTGGAGACGCTGCTGGAGCGGGGCCACGCCTACGAGGTCGACGGCTCGGTCTACTTCGACGTGACGTCCTTCGAGGACTACGGGAAACTCTCCAATCAGGACCCCGCGGAACTCGACGCGCAGGGCGACCCCGACGAGCGATCCGAGAAGCGCAACCCCGCCGACTTCGCGCTCTGGAAAGCTGGAGGGGTCGACCCCGCGGCCATCGAGGACCACCAGCACGAGGGGGCCGCGCCGCCCGAGGAAGCCTGCGAGACAGCCCAGACCTGGGACTCGCCGTGGGGCGAGGGGCGACCCGGCTGGCACATCGAGTGCTCGGCGATGAGCATGACCCACCTCGACGATAGCATCGACGTCCACGTCGGCGGGCAGGACCTCGTCTTCCCCCACCACGAGAACGAGATCGCACAGAGCGAGGCGGCCACCGGCGAGCAGTTCGCCCGCTACTGGCTGCACGTCGGCCTGCTGGAGACGAGTGAGGAGAAGATGTCCTCCTCGCTGGGCAACTTCTCGACGGTCGCCGAGTTCGTCGGCGAACACGGCCCGAACGTGGCCCGCACCTTCCTGCTCTCGACGGCCTACCACAGCAAGGCCACCTACAGCGCGGAGACGGTCGCCGAGGCCGAGGAACGCTGGGAGCGACTGGAACGAGGGTACCGGCGGGCCGTCGAGGCGGCCGACAGCGTCGACGCCCACACCACAGTGGAGGACGACGCCCTCGGGGAGGCGATCGACGCCGTCCGCGAGGACTTCACCGAAGCGATGAACGACGACTTCAACACGCGGGAGGCGACGACCGCCCTCCTGGAACTCGCCGGGGCGGTCAACCGCCACGTCGACGACCACGACGAGTACGACTATCGCAACCTCCGCCGGGCCGTCGAGACGTTCGAGGACCTCGGCGCGGGCGTCCTCGGCCTCAGTTTCGGCGGCGAGTCCAGCGGGGACGTCCGGGTCGCGCAGGAGCTGGCCGACCTCGTCCTCTCGCTCCGCGAGCAGGAGCGCGAATCGGGGAACTACGACCGCGCCGACGAGTTGCGTGACGAACTCGAGGGACTCGGGGTGACCGTCGAGGACACCGACGACGGGCCAGTCGCCCGGTTCGACTGAGCCGTCGCGGTACAACAATTGAGAATCGGGAGCGGGCCTTTATGAGCGGGCGCGCCCCAGAGCGGGTAGAAGCGATGCACGGAGACGACCGTCCCGCGGCGCTGTGTGTGACGAACGCCAAGGGCGGGACGGGGAAGACCACGGTCGCGATCAACGTCGCGGGGGCGCTCAACCAGCGGGACCGGGACGTGCTGTTCGTCGACCTCGACCCGCAGGGCAACGCCACGGAGGGGCTGGGCCTGGTCGAGGCCTACGACGCAGCGCCGCCGACGCTGTTCGACGTGCTGACCGACCCGGAGCAGCGTTCTGCGGTCCGCGACCTGATCGTCGAGCACGACGAGATGGACGTCCTGCCGAGCAACGTCGACATGCTCCAGGCCGAACACGAACTCACCCTGGCGAGCGTGATGGCGACGCTCGAGGCCGACCCGTCGCTGTCGATGGATCCGTCGGCGCTGACGCCGCTGACGATCAACGCGTCACCGGAAACCCTCACCGGGCCCCACGCCCTGGGCGGGCTGGAGGCAGTGCTCGACGAACTCACCGGCTACGACTACGTCGTGGTCGACTCGCCGCCCTTCTACGGTCAGTTGACCGACACCGCCATCTACGCGACCGGCGCGGTCCTGATCCCGGCCCTGACGGAGGCGACCTCCGAGCGGGCGATCGAACTCCTGTTCGACCAGATCGCCGCGCTGGAGGAGCGCACCGATCGGACGGTCCGCGAGGTGGGCGTCGTCGCCAACCGGGTCGAATCGACCAACGAAGACGAGGAGATGCTCGAGTGGCTCGGCGCCGTGTTCGACGACGTGCCGGTCTGGGCGGTTCGCAAGCGGGTCGCGCTCCAGCGGGCCTTCTCCGCCGGCCAGTCACTCTTCGCCTACGATCCGACGGTGGACGTGGCAGACGTGTTCCTGGAGGTCGCGACGGAACTGGACCGACAGTTCGGCTTCGCCGAGGAGATCACACGATGACCGAGGACAACGAACGGATGGAACGGGCGAACCGCATCCGCGAGATGCGGGAAGGGCGACGAACGAACGACGAGGGGGACGACCCCGACACCTCCGCCGACGGTGGCGAGGCCGAGGTGAAACCCCCCGAAGCGGAGGCGGAGGAGCCTGCGGAGGCTGACGACCCCGAGGCCGAAGACGAGTCGGGATCGCCGACCATCGACGAGACGGTCGACCCGACGGACGATCCGGAACCGGCCGACGCGAGCGGCGCCGACGAGTCCGGCGCAGCCGACACCGGGGACGAGCCGAGCGGGTTCGAATTCGAGGGGACCGACGAAGGGGAATCCGGCGCCAGCGAGTCGGAGCCCGACACCGGCGAGCGAGAGGGCGACGACGAGGACGAGACCGACGCGCCGGCCGGTGGGCAGTCGGACGGGGAGTCCGACGAACGGACGACGCCCCAGTCCGGCGTCGCCGAGTCGGTGTCGTCGGCGGACGCGGCTGCGGCCGTCGACTCGCTGTCTAACGGCGGTACGTTCGCTATCCCGGACCAGGCGACGACGGTCGCGAAGGACGACGACCAGTCGATGCTGAACGCGGAGGGGACGGTCGCCGCCGCGCGGGCGGCCGCCGCGGGCAGACACGCGGCCCACGCGAGCGATCACACGCGCGTCCTCGAGTTCGAACTCGGCGAGGAGCGGTTCTGTCTCGACATCGAGTACATCGAGGAGATCGTCGAACTGGAGAACATGACCCGCGTGCCGAACTCGCCGTCGCACGTCGAGGGGGTCGTCGACCTCCGCGGGCAGGTGACGGCGATCATCAACCCCAAGGACGCCCTCGCGGTCGCCGACGAGGGCCGGGGCAACCTCATCGTGGTCTTCGACTCGGAGGAGATGGACGAACAGGGCCACCTCGGCTGGGTCGTCGACGAGGTCCGGCAGGTGACGCCCATCACCGACGACGAGGTCAACGAGTCACCCGACGAGGACGACGAACACATCAACGGCATCATCAACCGCGAGGACGAGGACGACTTCATCGTCTGGACCACCCCCGACCTCGCGCTGAACTCCTCGTCCTGACGCTCAGTCCTCGGATTCCTCGTCGCCGTCTCCGATCTCGACGTCCAGCGGCGCCTCGTTCTCGACGGGGACGTCGTCGGTCGGGTCCCCGTCGCCGCCCGCCAGTTCCAGTTCCTCGCGAACCAGGTCGACGGCCGCCCGGACCGACCCGACACCGGTGAGGTAGCCGGCGCCGACGGTGGTCTTCAGTGCGGTCGCCGCCGCGCCGGTGAGGACCGCCCCGCCGACCTGTGCGACCGCGCCGTCACCGACGCTGACGAGCCACCCCGGCGAGTCGAACCGGAAGGGGTCGAGGCGGGGCTCGAAGCCCCCGCGAGCGCTCTCGTCCAGTCGGTGTTCGACGAGGCGCTCGACGTTCGTCGCGGCGACGCGCCCCTCCCGGACGGCCGCCTGTGCGCTCGCGGGTACGGCCGCACCGTCGGCGTCGACGACCTGCCCGGCGTCGCCGACGACGAACGTGTCGCCCGCCAGCCGGAGCCGGCTCTGGATCCGCGGCCGCTCGCCTTCGAGCGCGTCCGGGCCACGGATCCCGCCGGTCCACACGAACGCGTCGTAGCCGAGTTCGGTCCCGTCTTCGAGTTCGATCGCCGCCTCGTCCGCGCCGGCGACGGTCGCGTCCGTCCGGATCTCGACGTCGCGGGCGCGGAGTTCGTCGCGCACGGCGCGCTGGAAGTTGGCAGGGAAGTTCGGCGCGACGCTGTCTTGCTGTTCGAGCAGCGTGATCCGCGTCTCGTCGCCCACGCCCTCCTCGTCGGCCAGCGCGGCGAGTTCCCCCGCGACCTGGATCCCGGATAACCCGGCGCCGCCGACGACCAGTCGGGCAGCACCCGCGTCGAACGCGTCGAGCACCGCCGATCGGATCCGTTCGGCGTCGTCGAGTCGCTTCAGCGGGATCCCGTGCTCCTCGACGCCCGGCAGGTCGTAGAAGGCGGTCGCCGCGCCGAGACAGACCGCACCCACGTCGTAGTCGAGCGTCTCGCCGCCGTCCAGCGTCGCGACCCCCACGTCGGGGTCGACGTCGACCACGCTGGCCTCTCGAACGTCGGCACGCTCGAAGCACTCCGACAGGGGGACCGTAATCGCGTCGGCCAGACCCGGCCGCCGGATCGCGCGGTGGAGTTCGTGCTGGACCAGGTGCGACGTCGACTCGTCGACGACGACCAGGTCGACCTGGGGCGGGAGCCGCCGCTCCAGCCGTCGCGCGAGCGTCAGGCCGGCGTACCCGGCCCCGAAAACTGCGACTTTCATCGACGGCCCGTTGGTTCGCCGAGGGGTAAAGGCCTCCGACCGTCAGAACAGGGCCTCGCTCGAATCGAGGACCTTCGAGGGACCGCCGACTTCCCAGACCCGCGTGTCGACGCCGCAGTCAGCGACCGCGCCCTCGACGCGATCGAGGGCGTCGGCCGTCGTGTTGACGTAGACGCTCGCGCCGGTGTCGACGGAGAAGTAGACCGGCACGCCCTCCTCGCGGAGTTGCCGGACCGCGTTGAACACCTCGATCGTTCGCGGCTGCCAGTAGACCCACCCGGCCGGGCCGGTCATCGTCGTCGCGGCCAGCGACAGCGAGTCGTGCTCGGCCAGCTCGAAGGTCCGGTCGAAGTCCCCCGCCCGGAGCGCGTCGCGCATCTCGGCGATCTGGCCGTGAATGTGGGCCATCCGTGCCTCGAACATGTGGCTGTCTGCGGCCTCGCGGTGGGCCTCCTCGGTCTCCTTGTATGCCGGCACCTCCGCGCCGACGATCCGCAACTCGTCTTCGAGGTCGGTCTCGATACGTTCCGAGCGACAGTCGTGATCGTTCAGCCCTGTGTGAAGGTGTGAGAACGCCCCCGTCACCGCCCGGGCCGCGGAGGAGGAGCCCCGTCGCGCGACCGTCGAGATTTCCGGCAGCGTCATGTCGAGGTCGGTCGCGGCGACCAGCGCCCGCGCGGCGGCGGCGAAGCCCGACGACGACGAGCCGAAGCCGATGTTCGTCGGGAAGTCGTTCTCCGACTCGAACCGCACGGGATGCTCGATGTCCGCCAGCTCGCGGACGTGATCGACGACTTTCTCGATGCGTTCCCGGCCTCGTCCGTCGACTTCTTCGCCGTCGATCAGGAAGACGTCCTCGCTCGCGTCGGGTTCGAATTCGACCGTCGTCTTCGTGTGACTCGGCGCCGTGCAGACGCTGATCGAGTCGTGATAGGGGAGGCGCAACTCTTCGTCGCGCATCCCGTGGTACTTCACCAACCCCTGAATCGGATGAGCCGTCGCCGTCGCTTTCATACCCTCCGATTAGCGTACCCCAACTTATTATAACCGGACTGGCACTCGTCTCGAATGAACCGCCCTCGGTACGAGCACTCGAATCCTACAACCGCACCGGCACGCCGCGTTCGTCCAGATATTCCTTGGTCTCCTGGATCGAGTACTCGCCGAAGTGGAAGATAGAGGCCGCGAGGCCGGCGTCCGCGCCGGCGTCGGTGAACACCTCGTACATGTCCTCGGGGCCGCCACAGCCAGAGGAGGCGATGACCGGCGTCGAGACGGCGTCGCAGACGGCCTTCGTCAGCGGAATGTCGTAGCCCTCCTTGGTCCCGTCGGCGTCGATGGAGTTGACGAAGAGTTCGCCCGCGCCGCGTTCCTCGGCCTCGGCGGCCCAGGAGATTACGTCGGTGCCGGTCCCCTCGCGGCCGCCCTTGACCGTGCACTCGAACCAGCAGGACTCGCCGTCGACCTCGACGTAGTGGTCCCCCTGTTCGTCGAAGCGGCGACGGGCGTCGACGCTGATGACGATGCACTGGTTGCCGAAGGCTTTCGCCCCCTCGGTGATGAGTTCCGGGCGCTGCAGCGCGCCGGTGTTGATCGAAACCTTGTCCGCGCCGGCCCGCAGGGTCTCCTTGACGTCCTCCCGGGTGCGGATGCCGCCGCCGACGGTCAGGGGGATGAACACCTCGTCGGCGATGGACTCGACGACGTCGAGCATTGTCTCTCGACCTTCCGCGGAGGCGGTGATGTCCAGAAAGACGAACTCGTCGGCTCCGGCCTCGTTGTACTTTTTGGCCATCTCGACCGGGTCGCCGGTGTACTCCAGGTCCTCGAAGTTGACCCCCGTGTAGACGGCCGCGTTCCCGTCCTCGTCGAGATCGACGTCGATGCACGGGATGATCCGTTTGGTGAGCATCTGGTAGGTGCGAATTCGACCGTCGCGGCTTTGACGGTTTCGCTCGGGCTTTCGATACACCGAAGTGACCCGACTGCCAACGTCGGCGTATGAGCGACGATCACGACGAGACGAGTCAGGAATACGATCCGGCGAGTCCGGAGATTCCGGACGGCCAGCCGCCGCTTCGCAGCACCGCACCCCAGAGCGAGTTCACGACGAGCCAGGTCGGCTTCGGCGTCGTCGTCCTCCTGATCGGGCTGGCCGTCACGTTCGGCATCCCGTTCCTGCTCTGAATCGGCTCCCGGTTCACCGGTTGGTTTTTTGATCGGTTCGGCAGTACATCGCGTATGGAGAAGGTGAACGAGGGCGACCTGGACTGGCAGACGTACGACCGCGAGTCGGCCACCTTCCGCCGGAAGGAGCTCGGCGCGGCCGTCGACGCCGACGACCTCGGCTGTAGTCTCTACGAACTCCCGGCCGGCGAGCGCTCCTGGCCGTACCACTACCACACGGCGAACGAGGAGGCCGTCTACGTCCTCGCCGGCGCCGGGCAGTTGCGGGCGTCGGACGGAACCCACGACCTCCGGGCCGGCGACTTCGTGACGCTCCCGGCCGACGAGTCGGGCGGCCACCGCATCGTCAACGACGGGGACGAGCCGCTGCGCTACCTGATGGTCTCCACCATGACCGAACCCGACGTGACCATCTATCCGGAGATGGGGAAGTTCGGCGTCTACGTCGGCTCACCGCCGGGCGGACGGGAGGAACGGGCCTTCGAGGGGTACTACTCGATGCAGGACGAGGTCGAGTACTGGCCGGCCGACGAAGACGGGGACTGAGCTACTCCAGTTCGCGCTCGATGACCGAGCGCAGATCTCGGATCACGTCCACCCCGTAGTGGAGCGTCTCGTCGTTGGCCGTCAGCGAGAGGGCGCCGGAGTCGTCGGCGGACCCGATCCGTTCGACCGGCGCGATTCCGTCGAAGGCCGCCGCGACGGCGTCGGCGTCGGTCGTCTCGATCACGACGCGCCCGGGCTGTTCGTGAAAGAGCAGTTCGGCGGCCGAAGCGTCCCCCTCGAGGGCCACGTCCGCGCCTGCCTCGTCGGTCACCATCTCCGCGATGGTCACGGCGAGGCCACCGTGGCTGGCGTCGTGGACGGCCAGCGTCGCCTCGTCGTCGGCGACGGCCGCGAGCGTCTCGAGGAACGCGGGACGGTCGTCGGGCAGCGTCGGGAACCGGTCGCTCCCGCCGGCCTGCGCGAGGTACTCGGAGCCGCCGAGACGGGGGTCCGCCTCCCCGGCCAGCGCCCGGTCGTTGACCACGAGCAGGTCGCCCGCCCCGGCCAACTCGGCGGGCGGGGCGTCGTACCCGTCCTTGGTCCCGACCAGCGCCAGCGTCGGCGTCGGCGGGATCGGGCCCGCCGCCGAGTCGTTGTACAGCGAGACGTTGCCGCCGACGACTGGCACGTCGAGTTCGGCGCACATGTCCGCCAGCCCGTCGACGATTCCCTCGAAGCCGCCGTAGACCTCCGGTTTCTCGGGGTTCCCGCCGTTCAGGCAGTCGACGGCCGCGAGCGGGGTCGCCCCCTTGGCGGCGACGTTCGTGGCGTTCTCAAGCGCGACCGCCCGGGCGCCGTCGTAGGGGGCGACGTCCGTCCAGTTGGGGTCCGCGCCCGCGGAGTAGGCCAGGCCCGTCCCGTTTTCGCGGATCGCCAGGATCGCCGCGTCGTCGCCCGGCGGCGTCGCGGTCCGGACCTGCACCTCGTGGTCGTACTGCCGGTAGACCCAGCGCTTCGAGGCCGTATTCGATGCGCCGACGACCGCCTCGAAGGCCTCGTCCAGTTCGATCTCGGGGAGGTCCCGGTCGGGCTGGGTCGGCTCCACCGAGTCGAGGTCGTTGAACGGCGCACCGTCGCCGAGGAACTCCGCAGGAGCGTCGACGACGGTCTCGCCCTCGAACTCGCAGACGTAGTTCCCGTCGGTCACCTCGCCGATGACCGAACAGCCCAGGTCGTAGCGCTCGGCGATTTCCGCCACCCGATCCACGTTCTCGGGAGCGACCTCGTAGGCCATCCGCTCCTGGGATTCGGCGAGCAGGATCTCCAGCGCGTTCATGTTCGGCTCGCGCTGGTGGACCCGTTCGAGTTCGATGTGGGCACCCAGACCGCCTTTGGCGACGAGTTCGCTCGTCGCGCCGCCCAGCCCCGCCGCGCCGAGGTCGCGGGCCGACTCGATCAGCCCCTCGTCGAGTAAGGCCTCGTTGGCCTCGATCAGCAGTTTCTCGGTGTACGGGTCGCCGACCTGGACCGCCGGCCGGTCCTCGGTCTCGGCGTCCTCCGCGAGGTCCTCGCTGGCGAAAGAGGCGCCGCCCAGGCCGTCCCGGCCCGTTGCGTTGCCGACGAGGACGAGTTTGTTCCCCGGCTCCTGGGCCTCGGCGGTCACCAGCCGGTCGGGGTCGTCGATCAGGCCGATACAGGAGACGTTGACGAGCGGGTTCCCCTCGTAGTCGTCGTGGAAGGCGACGCTGCCCGTCACCGTGGGGACGCCGATACAGTTGCCATAGTGGGAGATGCCCTCGACGACCCCCTCGAAGAGATAGCGGGAGTGCTCGCGGTCGAAGCCGCCGAAGTAGAGGGAATCGGCGAGCGCGATTGGGTAGGCGCCCATCGACAGCGTGTCGCGGACGATGCCGCCGACGCCGGTCGCCGCGCCGTCGAACGGGTCGACGTAGGAGGGGTGGTTGTGGCTCTCGATCCCCAGCGTGATGTAGACCTCCGAATCGCCCTCGCCTCCCGGGAGGGCGACGACGGCTGCGTCGTCACCGGGGCCGACGACGACCTGTTCGCCCTCGGAGTCGAATGCCGAGAGCAGCGGTCGCGAGGACCGGTACGCGCAGTGTTCGCTCCAGAGGTTCTCGAAGAGCGCGGCCTCGGCCGGGGTCGGCTCGCGGCCGAGTTCCGCGGTGACGAGATCGCGGTCCTGATCGGACAGACTCATTGGGCGCAGGTAGCCACAGGCCGGCTAAATCGCTTTCCATGTCGCGCGTGCGAAGCAAAAAGAGCGGACGAATGGCCGCTGCGTCAGTCGTCGGTTGCGTCGTCAGCGGTCGACGGCTCGCTGCCGTCGGATCGAAGATCCGACGAGGTCCCACTCGCGTCGCTCGCGGAACCACCGTCGGTAGCGACCTCGGCCTCCTCGTCGCCGCCGTCGGATCGAAGATCCGACGAGGTCCCGCTCTCTTCGCTCTCGGGACCGCCGTCGGTCGCGATGTCGGTGTCCAGACGGTTCTGGTGCCAGATGAACTCCCGACCGTACAGCCCGGGAGCCTTCTCCTTGAGGTTCCACGGGTCCGCACCGACGCGGGGACCCTCGAGCCAGGACTGGACGAGGTTCCAGACGAAGATGATCTGGCCGACCAGCAGGATGAAGGCGCCGAGCGACGCCAGCTGGTGGAAGGTCGTCACCTGTGCGAGCGGGGCCAGCGCGCCGTCGAACTCGTAGGTCGCGTACCGGCGCGGCATGCCGAGATAGCCCAGCGCCAGCATGGCGAAGAAGGTCAGGTTGGTGCCGATCATCGACAGCCAGAAGTGCCACTTCGCCAGCGTCCGCTGGTACATCCGGCCGGTGAAGATCGGGAACCAGTAGTAGATCCCCGCGAACACCGCGAAGCCGATGGCGCCCATGACGATGTAGTGGAAGTGCCCGACCACGTAGTAGGTGTCGTGCAGCACCATGTCGACCGGGATCGACGCGAGGAAGACGCCGGTGACGCCGCCCAGAATGAAGTTCGAGACGAACCCGATACAGAACAGCATCGGGGCCGTCATGCGGAGCTTCCCGTTCCACATCGTCGTGATCCAGTTGAACGTCTTCACCGCGCTCGGTATCGCGATTGCCAGCGAGACCGCCATGAAACTGGCGCGCAGTCGCGGGTCCATGCCGGTCGTGAACATGTGGTGGGCCCAGACGCCGAAGGAGAGGACCCCGATGGCAAGCGTGGAGTAGACGACGAACTTGAACCCGAACAGCTTCCGGCCCGCGAAGCGGGGCAGGATGTAGCTCACGAGTCCCATCGGCGGGAGCACGAGGATGTACACCTCTGGGTGGCCGAAGAACCAGAACAGGTGTTGCCACAGCATCGTCCCACCGCCCTCGACGGCGAAGAACGTCGTGGAGAAGTTCCGGTCCAGCAGGAGCATGATGAGCGCGCTGCCCAGAAGCGGGAAGGCAAAGAGGATCAGCGCCGACTGGGTGAGGACCGTCCACGAGAAGATGTCGAGGTTGGCCCAGTTGACGTCCTCACCCCGCTCGGTGAAGATGGTCGCGATGAAGTTGATCGCCCCCATCGTCGCCGAGACCCCGGTCAGGTGCAGGCCGAGAATCATCAGGTCCGCGCCGAGCTGGGTCTGTTCGACCGACAGCGGCGGGTACATGACCCAGGAGGTCTGGGAGGCCACGATCCCGGGGATGAAGAAGCCGCCCCAGATCAACAGTGCACCGGGCGGGAGCAGCCAGAACGCGATGGCGTTGATCCGCGGGAACGCCATGTCGTCGGCCCCGATCAGCAGCGGGATGAAGTAGTTCGAGAACGCCGCGATGATGGGCGTCCCGAACAGGAACAGCATCGTGATCCCGTGGCTGGTCAGGATGGCGTTGTAGAAGCTGTTCTCGAAGGCGACCCCGCCGGGGGTGACCAGTTGCAGTCGGATCAGGAACGCGAAGATGCCGCCGACCGCGA
Source organism: Halorientalis sp. LT38 (assembly GCF_037031225.1). NCBI lineage: Archaea > Methanobacteriati > Methanobacteriota > Halobacteria > Halobacteriales > Haloarculaceae > Halorientalis > Halorientalis halophila. The sequence goes on from NZ_JAYEZN010000001.1 coordinate 651,523, forward strand.
ACGCGAGCACCCCGTAGGTGCCGTAGAGCATCCCGATGTCCTTGTGATCGACGGTGGTGAGCCACCGGACGATTCCGCCGGGCTTCTCGTCGTGCCCGTACCCTGCCTCTTCACCGATGGCGCCGCCACCGGCGAGCGGTGTGTACGAGCGCCAGTCCTCGACCCGCGTGAGCAGCGCGACGACGGCGACGAGGAATACGCCCATCAGCACCGTTAGTGCGAGCTGTTCTGCAGCCATTGATACTCGACGTTCGGGACTGGGGGCTAAAGAAAGATTCCCTTTGAATGCCGTGGCGAACGTGTTCGTCGGGGGACGGCGGGTCGGCGTCGCAGCCGAGTGGCTACCAGTCGTTGCTATCGAGCAGATAAATTGCAGTCGGCCCGCGAGCGCGGATCAGGCGTGTTCTTCGTCGCCTTCCATCTCCGCCTCGGCCTCCGAGATGGCCTTGCCGGAGTAGTAAGTCAGGATCGCCAGCAGGATGAAGGCGAGGCCGACGATGCCGAACTGGATCGTCGAGATGACGTTGTTCCAGCCCCAGGGGTTGGCCACCCCGAAGACGATGATGAAAAACAGCAGGATACCGAGGGGGATCATGTTGACCGTGAGGTCGAGGATCGTTTCGCGGTCGAACGTACTCGGGAGCATACCCGGTCGTTTGTGGACGGTGATAAATAGGTTGTCGGAATCGAAGCGGTACTCGAGAGTACTGAGACTGCTCACCGGGGGTCGACGTTCCGTTCGAGCGCCTGGACGGTTCCGCCGGCTGCGAGCAGGATGATCCCGGCGACGGCCACGGCGAGCGCGCGCGGGACGAGCTGTCCGAAGTCGCCGGGCGTGACCATCACCGACGTCAGGACGCCCGGGTCGAGTCCGACGCGCCACGTCACGAGCCCGAGCCCGATAGCCGCGAGCGCGACGCCGAAGACGAGCAGCGATCCCCAGAGGGTATCGACGTAGCCGGATTCCTTGAGGATGCCCGCGACGCTCCCCCCGAACAGCAAGAGCCCGCCGACGGCGATCGAGAACAGGCCGAGGATGATCCCGACCTCCGAGAGGACGAACCCGAGCGCGACGAACACGGGCCAGGGGCTCGCCATCCGATACTGGTCGCTCAGTCCGGGTTCCTCTTCCATGCGACGTGCAAGAACCTCTATCGTGAAATGCGCATCGGAACGGGTCCCGGTCGCACGGAATCAACATATTCACTACCACCCCCACCCAACGCTCGCACATGACTGACCGTTCGGCGGACGTGTCACGGCGGGGCTTCCTCCTGGCGACGGCTGGCGGCGCTGCCGCCTCCGGGGTCGCTGGGACGGCGGCCGCCCAGGAGACGACGGCGGCTGAGGGAACGGAATCGGCGGGCAACGAAACGGCGGCCGACGGAACGGCCGCGGAAGGAACGGCGGGCGGTGACGGCACGGCCGAGGGAACCGACGGCGCCGGAGGCGGGGGCGGCGGCCCGCCGGACTTCGGTGGCTACCTCGACGACGCGAACGGCTACAGCGGGTCCGTCACCGACGCGACCGGGCAGGGCAGCGCGACGGTCGAGGTCGGGACCGGCGACCAGGGCTTCGGCTTCTCGCCCGCGGGGATCCACGTCGACAACGGCGCGACCGTCCAGTTCGAGTGGACCGGCGAGGGCGGCGCCCACAACGTGGTCTCCGACGGCGACGGCCCGCTCGATTCGGGTTCCGCCGAGAGCGGGACCGGCGTCCTCTACGAGCACACCTTCGAGGAGGACGGCATCTACAACTACTACTGCAACCCCCACCAGGGGTCGGGGATGCTCGGCTCGATCGTCGTCGGGACGGACTACCCGACGGTCGAACAGGAGAGCGGGGGCGGCGGTGGCGGCCCCGCGCTCCCGCCCGAGGCGATGACCATCGGCGTCGCGACCGCGGTCGTGATGAGCGCGTCGCTGGGCCTCTCCTACGTGTTCATGAAGTACGGCGGCGACTACGAGACGCCCGAGTAGGGCACTCGATCAGACGGACGCGTCGCCCGTTTCGATCTCGAGGTCGACCGCGCGCGGCTCACCCTCGAGGTCGGCGACGATCCGCTCGACGACGCGTTCGGCCTCCGCCTGGATCTTCGGCTTCACCTTCTCGATCACCCAGTCCAGCGAGACGAATCGCGGGAGGTCCAGCGCTCCCGAATCGGCCGAATCCGGGCGGAACTCCACGATCAGTCGGACGCGACAGGCGTCCGACTCGCCGTCAGGGGCCTCGTCTGGTGCCTCCTCGACGACCCAGCGACCCTGCGCGTCCAGGTCTTTCGTGAGCGCCCAGTCGATCCGGTGTGGCGGATCCACGTCGGTCACTTCCGAGTGGGCGGTGTAGCTGAGCTTCCACCAGGCGAAAGTGAGGAAGTACTCGGTCCCCGGGCTCCCGTCCCCGTCGCTCGTGACCTCCCGGAGGTGCTTCGAGTATTCGGCGTACCGGGGGAAGTCCTCGAGGAACGCGTAGATCTCCTCGGGCGGCAGGTAGACGACGGTGCTGACCTCGACTCTGTCCACACCCGTCCCTGGGGCGGAAACGCCCGTAAATATTCCGCAGACGTCTCGCCGCGCGAGGGGGCCACGCGGGCGTGCGCCGGGTAACAGTACACATATGTGGTCCGGGCGAGCAGTTGGACCGACATGAGTGAGCACGACGACGGCGACGCCGAGTTCGGCGGTTTCGGCGGCCGGCACGTCCCCGAACCGATGCTGGAACCACTCGCGCAGCTGGCGGCGGCCTTCGAAGACGTCGCGAAGACCGACGCGTTCCGCGAGGAGTTCCGGGCGATCCTCGAGTCCTACGCGGGACGGCCGACGCCGCTGTACCACGCGAAGGGACTCTCGGCGGAGTACGGCGCGGAGATCTACCTCAAGCGCGAGGACCTGCTCCACGGCGGGGCCCACAAGATCAACAACGCGGTCGGGCAGGCCCTGCTGGCGAAGAAGGCCGGCAAGGAGCGGTTGATCGCCGAGACGGGCGCGGGCCAGCACGGCACCGCGACCGCGATGGTCGGCGCGCTGTTCGACCTGGACACGGAGATCTACATGGGGCAGAAAGACGTCGAGCGCCAGCGCATGAACGTCTTCAGGATGCGGCTGATGGGCGCGGAGGTAAACCCCGTCACGCGGGGCGGCGCCGGACTGGCCGACGCGGTCGACGTGGCCCTGGAGGACTTCGTCGAGAACGTCGACGACACCCACTACCTCGTCGGGTCGGTCGTCGGCCCGGACCCGTTCCCGCGGATGGTCAGGGAGTTCCAGTCCGTCATCGGCGAGGAGGCGCGCGAGCAGGCCATCGAGCAGATCGGCGGGCTTCCGGACGCTGCCGTCGCCTGCGTCGGCGGCGGGTCGAACGCCATCGGCCTGTTCCACGCGTTCCGGGACGACGACGTGGCGTTCTACGGCGGCGAGGGCGGCGGTGAGGGGGCCGACTCCGACCGCCACGCCGCGCCGCTCGACTCGGGGACCGAGGACGTGATCCACGGGATGCGGACGAGAGTGATCGACGACGACGTGGACGTCCACTCGGTGTCCGCGGGCCTGGACTACCCCGGCGTCGGCCCGGAACACGCGCTGTTCCGCGAAACCGGCCGCGCCGAGTACCGGGCCATCACCGACGACGAGGCGCTGGAGGCCTTCCGGACCCTCTCTGAGACCGAGGGGATCATCCCCGCGCTGGAGACGGCCCACGGGCTGGCGATGGCCAAACGAGTCGCCGAGGAGACCGACCACGAGACGATCGTCGTCAACCTCTCCGGTCGGGGCGACAAGGACATGGAGACCGCCGCCGAGACGTTCGACCTCGGAGACTGAACCGAACCCTTCTATTCGCGGGCCGGCGAACCCTCGCCCGTCATGACCGAGACCACCGACGTCTGCATCGTGGGCGGCGGCGTCGCCGGCCTCACTGCCGGCACCTTCACCGCTCGCCACGGCCTCGAGACGACAGTACTGAGCGACGGCGAGTCGCTGCTCCGACGCAACGGCCACCTGGAGAACGTCCCAGGCTTCCCCGCCGGCGTGAACTCCCGGCTCTTCCTCGACATGCTCGCGGACCAGGCCGAACGCGCGGGCTGTGCGTTCCGCGAAGGCGAGGTGATCGAGGTGTCCGTCGACGAGGAGGGATTCGCCGTCGAGACCGCTGCGGGCGAGCAGTTCTGGGCGGACTACGTCGTCGCCGCGACGAAGAACGAGGTCGACTACCTCCGCGGCATCGACGGCGTGGGCTTCGTCGATCGCGGGAAGACCTACGTCGACACGGACGAGCGGGGGCGAACCGGCGTCGATGGCCTCTACGCCGCGGGTCGGCTGGCCGAGAAACCCCACCAGACAGCCGTCTGTGCCGGCCACGGAGCCGAAGTCGGCGTGACCCTCCTGGAGGAGGACGACCGGCCCTTCTACCACGACTGGGTGGCGCCGGAGGGCTACTTCACCGGCCGGGGCCGCGACGTCCCGCCAGGGTGTGAGGAGATCGACGACGAGGAGCGCCGGGAGCGCGAGCACGAGTCGATGGACGCGATGCGGACCTATTTCGAGGAGCCCCATCCCGACGCGCCGACCCAGCACCCCAGCGTGGCCGACGAGGACTGACGGGCCGTCGACCGGGCCCACGACCGGGGGTCACGCGTAGTTTCTTTTCCCAGCCGCGCGTACAGCCAGTGGAGGCAAAGTGTGAGTGACCTGCGACTGGAGAGTCCGGCCTTCGAGGACGGTGCGCGAATCCCCGAGCGGTACGGCTACACCGAAGCCGACGTCAACCCGCCGCTACGGATCGAGAACGTCCCGTCGGGGACGGTGTCGCTGGTACTGATCGTCGACGACCCCGACGCGATGGAGCCGGCGGGGAAGATCTGGGACCACTGGCTCGTCTGGGACATCGATCCCGACACCAGCGATATCCCGGAGGACTGGTCGGCGAGCGACGCCCAGGAGGGACAGAACGACTACGGAGAACACGGCTACGGCGGGCCGAATCCGCCGGATCGCGAACACACCTACCGGTTCCGGCTCTACGCGCTGGACACCACGCTGGACCTGTCGCCGTCGGCGGACACGGAGGACCTGGAAGACGAGATGATGGGACAGGTGCTGGCGAACGCGCGGCTCGAAGGGACGTACGCGCCGTAGAAAGTGCGAACCTCGCGCCCCCACCCCTCGGGTGCCAGGCGCGGTCCGACCGAACTGCGTGCAGTCGGGCTCGATAGAGCGGTGCTCTATCGGCGTTCGAGTGGACTCCTCAGTACTCTTCGTCTGCGAACACGGAATCGACCTCCGTCGCACACTCGGTGAGCAGCGTCGCGGCGTCGGAGTACTGGAGGATCTTCTGCATGTCGCCGTCCAGCTCGAACTTGCCTGACATCATGCCGTCGACGGCGCCGATGTTGCCCTTGGTCAGTTCGACCCAGTTGTCGTAGGTACCGGTGAGCTTGAAGCCGTTGTCGACCTCGTCCTCGGACTCGATGAGGTAGGCGTCCGTACACTCGCCGTCCTCGAGGCCGACGAACGTCTGGCCTGTGTGGCCCGAGGCGCCCTCCGAGACGTACTGATCGAGTTCGTCCTGGAGGTGCTCGGGCATGGCCTCGACGTCGATGTCGTCGAGAGGCATGTCGGTCATCTTGAAAATGAAGTCGCCGTTGAAGTCGACGCCCCACCCGGCGGACTTCTCGGCGTACTCCGCATTGTTGTTTACTTTCTCCTGATAGCTGTCGAACCATTCCGAACTCGGGAATATGAGTCCATCTGCCATAGCATCACCACTTGATACCCAACCCTAGTAAAAGTTCACGCGCAAATCTACGGGTGCTTTTTAACGGCCCCCAAATCACGGGGTGGCCAAGTACCCCCCTCCCGCGTCGGTCGAACCCCCACGGATTTAGTTCGGGGGTGCCAACTGGTGTCCAATGCTTTCCGGAGTGAACGTCGCGCTCGGCGTCACCGGCTCCATCGCCGCGGTCAAGACCGTGGAGCTGGCACACGAGCTCCGCCGACAGGGGGCCTCGGTCAGGGGCGTGATGACCGACAGCGCCCGCGGGATCGTCCACCCGTGGGCCGTCGAGTTCGCCACCGAGAACCCGGTCGTCACGGAGATCACCGGCAGCGTCGAGCACGTCGAACTCTGCGGTCGCGACGGGTGGGCCGACGTGCTCCTGATCGCGCCGGCGACCGCCAACACCGTCGGGAAACTCGCCGCGGCGATCGACGACACGACGGTGACGACCTGCGCGACGACCGCCCTGGGGGCGGACGTGCCCGTCGTCGTCGCCCCCGCGATGCACGAACCGATGTACGACCACCCCGGCGTCCTGGAGACGATCGAGAAAGTCGAGTCCTGGGGCGTCGACTTCGTCGATCCCCGGATCGAGGAGGGGAAGGCCAAGATCGCGACCGAGGAGGCCATCGTCACCGCCACGGCCCGGGCGGCGACGCCGGACCCACTCGAGGGGCAGCACGTGATCGTCACCAGCGGCGCCACCACCGAGTCCGTCGATCCGGTCCGGACGCTCTCGAATCGCGCCTCCGGCCAGACAGGCCGGGCCGTCGCGCGGGCCTGCCACGTGCGCGGGGCCGACGTGACGCTGGTCCACGACGGTGACTCGGTCCCCTACGCCGACGTCGAGACCGTCGAGAGCGCAGCGGAGATGCTCGACGCGGTCCAGGCCGAGGCCGACGACGCCGACGCCCTCGTCTCGGCGGCGGCCATCTCCGATTACACCGTCGAGGCGGCCGACGAGAAGATCAGATCGGGGAAGGAGGAACTGACCCTCTCGCTCTCGCCGACGCCGAAGCTCATCGACGCCGTCCGGGACGCTCACCCCGATCTCGCCATCGTCGGGTTCAAGGTGGAGACGGAGGGCGGCGACGACGAACTGGTCGAGCGCGCCCGCGAGACGATGAACCGTGCGGGCCTGTCCTTCGTCGTCGGCAACCGCGCGGACGTGATGGGCGACGTGGAGACCCGGGCGCTCCTGGTCCGCGCCGAGAGCGCCGAGGAGTACGCCGGGAGCAAGGCCGGACTCGGCGCGCGCGTCGCCGAGGAACTCGCGAGCGAACTCGACTGAGGGTTCTGCGGGTCGGTTCCCGGACGCCGGGAACGTTCGGCGGGTTTTTCCGCTGGCACGGACATGTCAGAACGTGAGCGACGCGAACGCGACCATCCGGGTCGAGGGCCGGCGACAGCTACTGCTCCCGACGGCGCTCGACGCGTGCGACGGGTTCGAGCCGGTCCGCTCGGACGCGAGCATGCACTGTGACGACAGCGGCCCCATCGACGGCCCCTGGACCGGACTCGACGTGGGATCGCTCCTGGCGGCCGCCGACGGCGCGCCCGACGCGACGCACGTCCTGTTAACCTGCCGGGACGGCTACCGCGTCTGTCTCCCCGTCGCCGACGCGCTCTCGGCCGTCCTCGCCTACCGGCAGGACGGGGAGCGGCTCGGCCCCGAGGGCATCCGCGTGGTCGGTCCGGCGATTGGCAGCGGACGGAGCGCACAGGGGATCGCCCGGATCGAGACGGCGACCCTCGAGTCGGGTGCAGACCCGACCGATCTCGAACGCCTGTCGCCCGAGGAGCCGCTCGAGACGGCGTGAGGTTTCGGGGCTGAAACCGCCGGAACGTCTTTGCCGGGCAGGTCCGAGCTACGTCCATGCTCGAGGACGTCACCGCGTTCGTCACCGGCGCGAGTCAGGGCATCGGTCGCGAGACGGCGATCGCGCTCGCCGACCACGGCGCGAACGTCGCCCTCGCCGCCCGGAGCGACGGCATCTACGAGACCGAGGCACTGATCGACGACCCGGAGCGGACGCTGGCGGTCGAGACGGACGTGACCGACGAGGACTCGGTCGCGGCGGCCATCGACGAGACCGTCGAGCGGTTCGGCGGCCTCGACTGTCTCGTCAACAACGCGGGCATCGCCGGGCCGGTCCAGCCCTACGACCGGCTCGAGGAGGCCGACTGGGAGCACGTGCTCGACGTGAACCTGATCGGCGTGTGGCGCTGCGTGAAACACGCCGGCGAACACCTCCGGGAGAGCGACCAGGGGAGCGTCGTCAATATCGGCTCGATCGGCGGGAAGCGACCGTACGCCAACCGGACTCCCTACGCCGCCTCGAAGATGGGACTCGTGGGGCTGAACCGGACGCTGGCCGTCGAACTCGGCCGGGACGACGTGACGGTCAACGTGATCCAGCCCGGCCCCGTCCAGGGCGACCGCATCGACGAGGCGATCCAGGGGCAGGCAAAGGTCGCGAATATGGAGAACGCCGAACCGGCGAGTCTCGGCGCCGACGACTTCGCGCTGCCGGAGTACTTCATCGACCCCGCTGACGTGGCCGCGCAGGTCGCGTACCTCGCCGGCCCCCACGCCCGGAAGATCACGGGCCAGGAGATCGTCGTCGACGCCGGCGGCACCTGTTACTGAGCGGGCCCGCGTCGCTCACCGCGGGTCGATCCCGACCGCGTCCGCGAGCAACTCGTGCGAGCGCAGCGCGACCTCGTGGCTGGGGAGGACGTGCTGGATCATCACCTCGTCGACGCCCACGCGGTCGGCGAGCTGTTCGAGAATTTTCGCCATGGTCTCCGGACCGCCGGAGACGGCGCGGGGCCACGCTCCCTCGTCGAGGGAGGCCGGCGTCGGATCGGGCACGCCGCCGAGTTCGTCGATGGCTTCCTCGACCGACGGTCGCGTCCCGACGACGCCCCGCTGCATCCGCTTGTAGGTGGCCTCGGCGACGGCCCGGAGCCGCGCGGCGTCCTCGTCGGTCTCGGCCGCGACCGCGTTGACGGCGACCATCCCTCGGGGTTCGTCGACCCCACCGGCCAGCGGCGAGGGCTGGAACTGCTCGCGGTAGGCCTCGAAGGACTGGGTGGCGAGTTCCGGACGGATGAAGGCCGCGAAACAATAGGGCAGCCCCAGTTCGGCGGCGACCGCAGCGCTGGAGGGACTGGAGCCGAGGACCCAGGGCGCGGGTTCGGCTGCCCCGGACCCGGCGATCTCCAGGTCGCTGTAGGCGTGCTCGTCCGGGTAGTCGTCGTAGAGGTGGTTCACGACGGCCCGGATCTTCTCGGCGTGATCCTGGTCGGGGTTCCGGACGCGGCGCTCGGTCCCGAGTGCGCGGTCGGCCGCCGGCGAGCCGTTGGCTCTCCCGAGACCCGCGTCGATCCGACCGGGCGCGAGCGCGTCCAGCGCGCCGAACAGCTCTGCGACCTTGAACGGGCTGTAGTGGTTCAGCAGGACCGCGCCGGACCCGAGCCTGATCGCGTCGGTCTCGGCGGCGAGGTGGCCCAGCAGGACCTCGGGTGAGGTGCCGGCGATCCGGTCGGCCATGCCGTGGTGTTCGGCGACCCAGAACCGCTCGAAACCGAGGCGTTCGGCCTGTTTCGCCGCTGCGACCGTGTTCGCGTACGCCTCTGTCGCGGTGCCGTCGTCGGGGACCGGCGAGAGATCCACTGCGGAGAGGTTCACGGCCGGATTCGGGGCCTGCGGCGGATAACGGGTTCGGCTCAGAGGACGACGACGGCGGCCGCCAGCCCGACGACGACGAGCAGGACGCCGAAGCCGATGGTGTCCTCGACGGTGACCCGCTCGACGAGCCCCTGGTCGAGGGTCGTCCGCGGGTCGCGCACGAGCCGGATCGTCGCCCGGGTCAGCCCCACGGCCGCGCGGTCGACCGCGGCGTACAGTTCGGTGACGCCGACGACGAGCCCGCGGGTCCCGTACAGGGCGCCGGGGTTGTAGAGGCGGTCGACGTCCGGGATCTTCCCGACCCGGGAGAGGGGCGTCTTGAGGAGCACGAAGCCGATCACGCCGGCGGCCGCGAGCGCGACGCCCTCGATGAGATGGGAGAAGCTGAAGGGGTGGAACTCGGTCCCGCCGAGGACCGCGTCCAGTCCGTGGACCTCGGTGATACCCGGCAGAATCTCGTACAGCGCGGGCGGGTAGAGCCCGAAGAGGATACAGAGTCCGGCGACGGCGACCATCGGAACGCTCTGGCCGAGGCTGGCGTCCTTCACGGTGCCCTCGTACTCGCCGTGGATGAAGGCGTAGTAGCCGAGTTTGATGAAGGAGAGGAAGGTGCCGACCCCGCCGGCCAGCAGCAGGTACCAGAGCAGGTCGTAGTGTTTGTAGTGGGCGGCGACGATCACCATCCCCTTCGAGACGAAGCCGTTGAACCCGGGGAAGCCGGCGATCGAGAGCGCTGCGACGAAGAAGGTGATGGCCGTGATGGGCATCTGCCGGCCAAGACCGCCGACCTTCTTCAGGCTCTCCTGTCCCGTGCGGTAGATGACCACGCCGACGGTCATGAACAGCAGGCTCTTGTAGAGGATGTGGTTGAAGACGTGGCCGAACGCGCCGGCCGTCGCCAGGTGGCCGGCGATGCCGACGCCGGCGACCATGTAGCCGACCTGGGACTGGATGTGGTAGGAGAGGAGCCGACGCATGTCGTTCTGCAGGAGCGCCATCGAGGCGCCGAAGACGGCCATCGCGCCGCCCATGTACGCGACGGCGAGTTCGCCCTCGGGGAAGGCGCGGAAGAGCCCGTAGACGCCGGTCTTGGTGGTGAAGACGCACAGGAAGACGCTCGCCGCGACGTGCGGTCGCGGGTAGGTGTCGGGCAGCCAGGCGTGAAGGCCGACGAAACCGACGTTGACGCCCATCCCCAGCGCCGCCAGGACGGGCGCGACCGGGCCGGCCATCCCGCCCTCGGCAGCGCTGAACAGGAAGGAGCCGACCTCGGCGAAGTGCCAGATCACCGCCCCGAGCAACAGGGTCCCGCCGATCCCGTGCAACAGGGCGTAGCGGAAGGCGGCGCGGACGGCCTCGCCGCCGTAGTACCAGACGAGCAGCGTCGAGGTGACGGCCATCAGCTCCCAGAAGAAGATCAGGGTGAGCCAGTCGCCGCCGAAGACCGCGCCGAGGCTCGTCCCGACGTAGGAGAGGGCGAAGGCGGTCTGGACCGCGTCGGCGTCGCTGGCCCAGGAGTACGCGACGGCGGCCGCGCCGATGAACCCGAAGATCAGGCCCATCAGTCGCGAGAACACGTCGACGTTGAACAGGACGGCGTCGAAGCCGAACAGGAGCGTCGGCAGGTGCGCGCCCTCGGGGACGAGCCAGACGTAGGGGACGACGACCGCCGTGGCGAGGATCCCCAGCGCGTGGGCCGGGCCTCGGCCGAGGTACTTGCCGACGACCGGCAGGGCCAGTGCGGCGAGCACGACCGGGACGAACGGTGGGAGGACGGGATCGACCATCAGACGGTCACCCCCGTCGCGCCGGCGACGATCAGGCGGACGATCCGGAGGAAGACGGCCGCGTCGGGGACGATCCCGAGGGCGACCGAGCCCGCCGCCGCGAAGCAGATCGGGGCGAGCACGAACCAGGTCGACTCCTCGCCGATCCAGCGCCGGTGTTCCCAGTCGATGCGGCCCTCGTCACCGTGTTCGTGGTGGAGCTGTTCGGCCGTCTCGATCTTGTCCCGCAGGCCCTGTCCCTCGTGATCCTCGGCGAACCCGTGGTCGTCCTTCTGGGGGTCGTCGTCACCGCCGTCGGGCCGGAGGTCGCTGGCGGGGCCGTCCGATCCGCCGGGGGACCCGCCGTCGGTGGCGGTCCCGCGGTCGGCGAAGCGGCCGCCCAGCGGCCCCTCGACGAGGGGCTTCTCGTCGCTCTCCGTCGGCGACTCGAAGAAGGCGGTGTAGACGACCGGCCAGAAGTACGCGACGTTGAGCACGCCCGAGACCAGCAGCGCACCGGCGTAGACGACGCCGCCGGTCGAGACCGACCCGATCAGCAGGAAGTACTTGCTGACGAAGCCGGCGACGATCGGGATGCCCGCCATCCCCGCCGCGGCGACGGCGAAGCAGCCCATGGTGATCGGCATGCGGTGGCCGATACCCGCCATGTTGGAGATGTCGTCGGTGTGGGTCTCGACGTGGAGCGCCCCGGCACAGAAGAAGAGGGTGAGCTTCATGAACGCGTGCGCGGGGATGTGCAGGAGGCCACCGACCAGCGCGTAGGCGGCGGCGTCGTTCGGCCCGGAGCCCGCGGCTGCGATCGCCCCGACCGCCAGCCCGAGGACGATGTAGGAGAGCTGACTCACCGTCGAGAAGGCGAGCCGGCGCTTGAGGTTGTCCTGCCGGAGCGCGATGACGCTGGCGACGACCAGCGTGAACGCGGCGACGGCGGCGAGGACTTCCCCCATCCCGAGGTCGCCGACGAGGCCGGGGCCGAACACGTCGAGGACGAGCCTGGCGATGCCGAAGACGCCGGACTTGACGACCGCGACGGCGTGCAGCAGGCCCGAGACTGGCGTCGGCGCGACCATGGCGTCCGGGAGCCAGGAGTGCATGGGCATCAGCGCCGCCTTGACGCCGAAGCCGCCCGCCAGCAGCGCGAAGGCGACGCGGGCGATCATCGGGTCGGCGCCGGCGAGACCTTCGATGCCGCCGGGGGTGAACGCGACCGTGCCGGTGAGCCAGAATACCAGGACGGAGCCGGCGAAAACGGCGACCCCGCCGCCGAAGGTGTAGGCGAGGTACTTCCGGCCGGCGGCGCGGGCCTCGTCGGTCTCGTCGTGGGCGACCAGCGGGTACGTCGCCACGGTGAGCAGTTCGTAGAACACGAACAGGACGAACAGGTTGGCCGCGAAGGCCACGCCCACGGCCGAGGAGACGCTGGCGGCGAACGCGGCGAAGTAGCGCGTCTGGTCGTGTTCGCCGAGGCCGCGCATGTAGCCCATCGAGTAGAAGCTCGTGATCACCCAGAGCAGGCTGGCGAGCAGGGCAAAGAGGAGGCCGAGCGGGTCGGCACGGAGCGTGAACTCGACGCCGGGCAGGAAGGTGCCCAGGCGCGTGGCGTAGACCGTCCCCGAGAGGACGCCGGGCACCATGCTGGCGACGAGGCCGAACTTCGCCAGCGCGGCGAGCACCGTCCAGGCCTCACGGACGTTCGGCCGGCGGCCCGACAGCAGAATCGGGACGACGGCGACAGCCGACACGAGCACGGCCGCGAGCGGTCGCAGTGAGGGCGTGATCTCGGTCATGACAGGAGCACCTCCAGCGTCGGGTCGAGCAATTCAGCGAACGGGACGACGGCGGCGCCCAGCACCGCGGCCAGCACCGCCGCGGCGAGGACGGCGGCGTACATCCCCAGCGAGGGACGGCCGCCGTCGGCGACCATGGCGTCGGGCTGGGGGTCGGGAGTCGCGGCTGGCTCGGGTTCGGACTGGGCCGGTTCGCGGAAGTACATCCGCTCCACGAGCCGGGCGAAGTAGGCCAGGGTCAACAGCGTCGACGCGAGGATGACCGCCGCGAGGGGCCACAGTTGCGCCTGGACGGCCCCCAGCGCGATGTAGAACTTGCCGACGAAGCCGAGCGTCGGCGGGACGCCGACCATCGAGAACGCGAGGACGGCGAACGCGCCCGCGGCGTAGGGCATCCGCTCGCTCAGCCCCTCGTACTCGCTGATCTCGCGCGCACCGGTCGCGGTGGCGATGAGGCCGGCCGCCAGGAACAGCCCGCCCTTCATGATCGCGTGGCCGAGCAGGTGGACGGTCGCGCCGATCAGCGCCGTCTCGTTCATGATCGCGAGCCCGGCGAGCACGAGGCCGAACTGCGAGACGGAGGAGTAGGCGAGCATGCGCTTGATCTCGGTCTGGGAGACCGCGAGGACGCTCCCGGCGACGATGCTGACGACCGCGCCGGCGATCAGCAGCGTCCGCGCGAGTTCGACCTCGGCGAAGAAGGCCGGGGTGAACACGTCCAGCGAGATCCGGACGAGGGCGTAGGCGAACGTCGTCGAGACGAGCGCGGCGATGAACCCGCTGACGCTGTCTGGCGCGCCGGCGTAGGCTTCGGGCTGCCAGGTGTGCAGCGGGAAGACGGCCACCTTGATGAACAGGCCGATGGCGATGAACGCGAAGGCGGTCTGGACGAGCGTCGAGGCGTGGCCCACTTCGGCGAGTTTGACCGAGAGGTCGGCCACGTTGAGCGTCCCCGTGCCGATGTAGGCGTAGCCGACGCCGAGCAGGTACAGCGAGGCGCCGACGGTGCCGACGATGAGGTACTTCAGCGCGGCGACCGCCGAGCGGCCCGTCTCGCCGCTTGCGACCAGCGCGTAGGCGGTGAGCCCGGAGATCTCGATGAAGACGTACATGTTGAACACGTCGCCGGTGACCACCACGCCGGTCAGGCCGCCGACGAGCAACAGATAGGTCGCGTAGAAGGCGTTCGAGCGCGGGCCGGCCGTGCGGGCGTAGGCGAGGATGCCCAGCGAAACCGCCGCGATCAGCACGACGACGGCCGCGGAGAGGCCGTCCATCACCAGTTCGATCCCGTAGGGGGACTCGAAGCCGCCGACGACGTAGCTGATGCGGCCGTCCCCGAACGTGAGGACGGCGACGTAGCCGGCCAGCGCGACGTGGCCGAGGCCGGCCAGTACCGCGATCGGCCAGCCGGTCCGGTCGCGGACGAGGCCGGCGAACAGCACGACCACGGCGGCGACCAGCGGCAGCGCGACCAGGAACGGGACGAGGTCACTCATCGGTACGCACCTCCCTGAGGACGTCCGCCTCGAGGGTCCCGTACTCGTCGTAGATCCGGACGATCAGCCCCAGCGCGACGGCCGTCAGGCTGACGCCGACGACGATGGCGGTCAGGATCAGGACGTGGGGCAGCGGACTGACGTAGGGGCCGGCGTGTTCGAGCACCGGGTTGGCCGCGCCGTCGACGTAGGCCGAGGTGATGAAGAAGAGGAAGATCCCGGTCTGGAAGACGTTCAGCCCGATGACCTTCTTGACGAGGTTCGGACTGGCGATCATCACGTACGCGCCGATCCCCAGGAGGAGGAAGGTGCCGGCGTAGTAACTCCGGGTCGCCAGCAGGTCGACCGGCCCGGCGGCGAGGTCGATCACAGCAGCCCACCTCCCTCCTCGTCGCGGTCGCGCCCGTCGGACACCCCGGCGGCGATGCCGAAGAAGAGGCCGGCGACGATGCCGGAGACGATGACCCCGATGGCGAGTTCGACGAGTTCGATCCCGTACTTGCTGGCGTGGGAGATCGGGACCGCATCGTAGTCCAGGAAGCCGCCGCCGTAGGCGACCGTCACCATCCCGACGACGAGGAAGGTGGCGACCCCCACGCCGACGATGGCGACGAGGCGCTCGGGGTGGACCCAGTCGCGGGTCGACTCGACGCCGAAGGCGACCGCCAGCATCAGGATGACGGTACTGACGATGACGCCGCCCTGGAAGCCGCCACCGGCCGAGTCCGCGCCGTGGAACATGATGAACAGCCCGAACGTGAACACGAAGGGCGCGACCACCCGAACGGTGGCCATGATGATCGGGCTCTCGACGTAGACCGATCGGGCCACGCCGGCCGCTTCTTCGGCAGCGGCCTCGGCGTCGGCGTCGTCGGCGCTCATGCGAACACCTCCCGCCCGAGGACGACGAGCAGGCCGACCCCGGCCGCGAAGACGACGACGGCCTCGCCCAGCGTGTCGAATCCACGGTAGGCCGCGAGCACCGCCGTCACGGCGTTTTTGACCTCGGTCTCCTCGTAGGCGTTGTCGAGGTAGTAGTTCGTGACCTCGGAGGTCGCGACCGCGGTGTCCTCGGCGCCGACCGGTGGGAGCGCGCCCAGCGTCGTGGCGAGCACGCCGACCAGCAACACGGCGACGAGCAGCCCCTTCGGGTCGAGCGGTTCGAGGATCGCCTCGCCCGGCGGCCGGACGGTCTTGGCGATCGTCAACAGGAAGAGGACGGTGGTCACGCCGGCGCCGACGGCCGCCTCCGTCAGGCCCACGTCGGGCGCCTGCAGGAGCACCCAGATGATCGCGATGCCGAGGCTGTAGGCGGCGAAGGCGATGATCGCCGCCAGCACGTCCCGCAGGATCGCGGTCGCGACGGCGCAGGCCAGCACGAGCGCGAGCAGGACGAGCGGGAGTGGGTCGATCACCGGTCCTCACCCCCGTCGTCGGCGGTCCAGGGCTCGATGCCCTGATCGTCGGCTGCGCGGGCGATGGCGTGGGCGGCCGTCGGGTTCGTGATGAACAGGAAGGCGAGCAGGAGTGCCGTCTTGATCGTCGGCAGTCCCGAGCCGAAGACGAGGGCGGCGGCGGCCAGGGTCAGCCCGGCCCCGAGCGTGTCCGTCTTCGACGCCGCGTGTGTGCGCGTGTAGATGTCGGGTAGTCGGAGTAGCCCGACGACCGCGACGAGCGCGAAGAAGATGCCGCCGATCAGCAGGGCGAGCACGCCGGCCTCGTAGAGCGAGACCATCTACATCACACCCCCGCGTTCGACGGTGAACTTCGAGATGGCGATGCTCATCAGGAAGTTCAACAGCGCATAGACCAGCGCGATGTCGAGGTAACCGGGGGCGTCGAAGGCCGCGGCGAGCAAGGCGATGACGACCACCGTGTTCGTCCCGACCACGTTGGCCGCGACGACCCGGTCCTGCATCGTCGGGCCGCGAACGATCCGGTAGACGATGACGATCGAGAGGAGGACGAACGCGCCCGCGGCCGCGAGCATCGCGTCGGTCAGGAGCGTCACGACTCCTCACCTCCGTCGTCGCCGCGCTCGCGAGGACCGGGTGCCCTCGCGGCCGAGCGGCCGTAGAAGACGAACCGGACCGCGCGTTCGAGGCCGCCGTCGAGGAGGTCCTCGCGCGCGCCTTCGGTGAGCGTGTGGACGGTGAAGTGCTGTCGGGTCACGTCCACCGACAGCGTCCCCGGCGTGAGCGTGATGCTGTTGGCCAGCGTCGTCACGGAGAGCTCCGACCAGACAGCGGCGTCGAACTCCACCATCTTTGGATCGATCGGGAGGCTGGGGTGGAGGACGACGTACGCGATGTCCAGATTCGCCACGACGATCTCCTTGAGGAGGTAGGGGGTAAACAGGAGCATCCGACCGACGCGGGCGAACAGCCGGCCGGGCTGGACAGGGCCAGTCAACGAGACTCGCCACAGCACCGTGGCCACGATGCCGGCACTGATCGCGCCGGTCACGAGGTCGAACGTCGACAGCGAGCCGCCGACGAGCAGGTAGAAACCGTAGGAGAGTCCGGCCAGCAGGACGAACTGACCCAGTCCGGTGCGGCGGACGAGCCGTGCGCGGCGCGTCCCGCGCTCGACGGGTGCCACTTCCACTGTTATCCCCGATCGCCGGAGTTCGCTCTCCAGTGACGGGAGCAAGGGCGTGCCCCCGCCGGGGTCGAACTCGGGATCGAGCAGGACCGAGTCGATCCCGTGCTCGGTCGTGTACTCGTCGAACAATTCGACGTAGTCGCCGGGGCTGAACAGGTAGACGTCCGTCCCGATCAGCGCGGTCTCGACCGCGAGCTCGTCGTCGTCGCCGAGATCCTCGTCGGCCCAGACCGCGACCCGTTCGAGTAGTTCCTGTGCCGGTTCCGCCGACGCCGCGCCGGTGACGCGACGCGTGGCGGGGTAGACGAAGTGGATCGCGTCGTAGCGGTCCTCGCCCTCGACGGCGTCGCGAACGGCGTACGCGACCGTTTGCCGGAGGGTCTGGGAATCGCTGACGGGGACGAGCAACCGCTCGCCCGTCACGATGACCCTCCTGCCGTCGCGGGCCGCCGGACCGTCGATCGGCCGCCGACAGCCGTTAGGTAGCTGACAGCAGTCACTGTTGTCGTTCGCCTCATGGGAACTCCGAATCAAAGCCATTGTGTTTTCCACCCGCCGGCCGCCGGCTCCTGGACCACGACCGAGCACCCCGACCGGCCCTCGATCACCCCGACCAGCCGTGCATACCAGTGTCATGATATATTATCGCGTGGTGTGCGACCCCGTGAGACAGCGGCGCAGAGTGAATTCGAAAACCGAGCGACGACACGGCGATAGTTCCGCGGAAGGCCGGGCTTACGCAGGTGTAAACGGACGTTAAAATAGTGCGAGCCTTTATGTAAAGCCACCGCCTTGTCAGACAGTAAGCACGCCCGCTCGGCAGTGGAGCGGCGTCCAATCGGGCCACCCGGTCCGGTCGGGACGGCCCACGTGACGGGCGTGTCCCCACCCACCCCAACAATGCAACTGAAACAGTTACTCTCGGACGACGACGCGGTCAGCCCGGTCATCGGCGTGATCCTGATGGTCGCCATTACCGTCATCCTGGCCGCGGTCATCGCGACGTTCGTGCTCGGGCTCGGCGAACAGGTCAGCACCACCGCACCGCAAGCGAGTTTCAGCTTCCAGTTTGAGGAGGACTCAGGCAACGACTACGGGACGCTAACCGCAACTCACGACGGCGGTGACTCCATCAAGGCGACGGAGCTGTACTTCCGTGGAAACTCGGGAGCGAACAGCGGCGATTCCGACTACAATTTCAACGATCTCTGGTCTGACGTGATAGCCGGAAGTTCAGGATACGGGCAAACGACTGACGGTACCGCCAGCGGATCGATTGGTAGTACCAGCGGAGTTACTGGTGGTGACTACGCGGAAATCGAACAGATGGGGACGGACGGTCAGGTCCGACTCATCTACGAGGCCTCGCAGGGCGACTCCTCTGCGACGATCAGCACCTGGGAAGGCCCCGACGCGTAGATCCCCTCTCGATTTTCTTTCCGTCTCAATCTGCGATTACAGCCTCTCGTCTGGTTGTTTCGAACAGGTTTTCGTCTCCCGTTTGCAGTGTTAATTACTCGTTTATTCGAGTCAAAATAGATAAGTGCGGGTTGGGCTAACACGCCCGACATGCAGATTCGCAAACTGCTACACGACGACGACGCGGTCAGCCCGGTCATCGGGGTCATCCTGATGGTCGCGATCACGGTCATCCTGGCCGCCGTCATCGCATCGTTCGTGCTCGGATTGGGCGGGAGCCAGCAACAGACGCCCCAGGCGTCGTTCTCCTGGGACTTCGAGCAGAAGAACGCGAGTTCGAGCTACGTCCAAGTTGGTCACGACGGCGGGGACACCATCCGACATGACGAGTTGATTTTCAGGGGAACCGGTTTCAACAACTCTATCGACGACAGTGAGGATCACGTCCTCAGTAAGAATTCGGGCGGTCACGAGTGGCCCGGCACTGCAACGAGCGGCATGATAGGAAGTACATCGGCAGTCACTGGTGGCGACTTCGTTAAGGTCGGTGCCACAAGCGAATTCGAGATCTCGCTGATCTGGGAACCCGAAGAAGGGGACACGTCCGCAACGCTGGCGGAAGAATCCGGTCCGGACGCCTGACGACCGGACCTCCTGTTCGGTAACGCTTCCTTAACGGTCGTACGCAACCAGGGATTTCATCCCAGTTTTCTAACCGTAATTTCGGGTATTTGCCCGTCGAGTTGACCCGAATGTATAAGTTAAGCACCAAGTAACAGGTGTGACATGCAGGTTCGCAAACTGCTACACGACGACGACGCGGTGAGTCCGGTCATCGGGGTCATCCTGATGGTCGCAATCACGGTCATCCTGGCAGCGGTGATCGCATCGTTCGTGCTGGGACTCGGTGGAAGCCAGCAATCGACGCCACAAGCGTCCTTCAGTTGGGACTACACCGATGAGGGGGGCGATGACGAATATGGGATCGTCGAGGTCGGTCACGATGGAGGAGACTCTATCAAAAGCAGTGAGCTGATTTTCCGTGGAAGCGGATTCGTTGCAACGGGTACCGTCACTGGGTATACCCCCGACGGTGACGAAGTTACGAGTGCAAATTCGCAGTGGCCGGATGCCTACACCTCCGGCGACATCGGGGGAGAGAGCGCAGTTGTCGGTGGCGACGAAGCCCTAATCGCTACGGAAGACAACTTCGAGATCTCGCTCGTTTGGGAGCCCGAAGAGGGCGACACCTCAGCCACGCTCTCGGAAGAGACCGGCCCGAACGCGTAATCCGCGATTACTTCCGTTTTTTGCCGTAATGCCTGGTTAACCACTGCCAGGTAGGACCCATTATTTCGACTTTCGCTCACCTGAAATACCCACATCGGCCACCAAATTGACCCGAACGCATAAGTAAAGCAGTAAATAACAGGTGAGTCATGCAGGTGCGCAAACTGCTTAACGACGACGACGCGGTGAGTCCGGTCATCGGAGTCATTCTGATGGTCGCAATTACGGTCATCCTGGCCGCAGTGATCGCATCGTTCGTGCTGGGACTCGGTGGAAGCCAACAGCAGACCCCACAGGCATCGTTCTCCTGGGATTACACCCAAACCGACGACGGTAACGACCGGGGATACGCAGATGTATCCCACGATGGCGGTGACACGATCCAGACCTCGGAACTCATTTTCCGTGGTGACGGGTTCCAGGCCGCGGGTGACGTTGCAAATGCCGACAGTTCAGATATTCAAGTGGAAAGTGCCGGTGAAACTTGGCCGAATGCACAGGCAAGCGGCCAGTCTGGTGGCTCCACTGCTGTCGTCGGCGGTGACTCGGTGGGTATCGGTGCAGATAGCGACTACGAATTCACCCTCGTCTGGGAGCCCGAAGAGGGCGACACGTCGGCGACGCTCTCGGAAGAGACCGGCCCCGACGCGTAACGACCGCGACCAATTTTCCGTTTTATCACGCCGACCAGCGACGGCCATCGAAACGCCACACGCGCGCCAGGTTTATGCACCCCTTACACCTCTCGATTGATAGATGACTCTGGGTTCGTGGGCACCGTCGGTGGCGGTGGCGCTGATCCTGCTCGGCACGCTGGCTTCCGGCCCGCTGGCCATCGCGTCCGATCGCAACGAGCGCGTCGACGGCGTGGGATCCGGTTCGATCACCGTCGAGGACGTGACGCTCCCCGAAACCGTCGCGCTCCGCCAGGGCCGCTACGGCGAGGACAGTTACTACGTGGACGTCCCCGACGCGCACGTGCAGATCGCCGCGCTGGAGGGGCGACCGGTCCTGACCTACAAGCTGGCGATTCCCGAACTCAGCTACACCCGAGAGTCCGCGTTCTTCCTCGGGCCGGAGACGGGCTCAAAGATGACCCTCTCGCTCCAGCGCGATCAACTCCCGCCCGAGGAGGTCACCAACGACTCCTACGCGGGCGAGTTGCGCGTGGTCGACCGGACCGGTGACGAGTCGCGCGTGCTCGCGAACCAGACCGTCACCGTGGAGGTAAAGCGGTGAGCGCCGTCGAATCGGTGGTCCCCGAGCGCGTGCGCGTCCGAAGCCGGGAAGTGGGAACCGGACTCTGGCGGCTGCTGTTCGGCGACCGCCGCGGGCTGGCGCTCTTTCTGGGTGGGCTCTGCTTCTTCGGGCTCTACTGGCGGCTTGGCATCTACATCACCGACGGGAGCGCCATCGCGAACACCCTCGTCAACGTGGCCGAGGGCCGGGTCGTCCTGACCGAGGTCCCGTTCGGCAGCGGGCTGGAGGCGCCGGGAACCTACGTCGGGAATCGCGGTCCCGTCGGCCGCAACTACGGCATCGTCGTCCTCGCCGTGCCGGTGTTCTACGCGCTGGAGGGACTCGCGGCGGTGCTCGACCTCGGCGTGGTCCTCGTCGGCGCCTGGGCGCTGACGCTGGTCGGCACCGCGACGGCGGTCGGTCGAATAGTCGACCGCGAGTGGCTCGTCGTCGGCGGGAGCGTCCTGGCCGTCGTGGCCTTCCTCGCGAACGCGGCGCTGGCGACCCCCGTTTCGTCGGACCTCCACCCGGTGATCGCCCTCCAGATCGTCGGCATGGTCGCCGCCGCGCTGACCGGCGTGTTCTGCTACCGGCTGGTGGCCCGACTCCACGACCGGCGCCTCGGCGTCGCCGCCGGTGCAGCGGTCCTGCTGGCCACGCCGGTCGCCTTCTGGGCCGCGCTGCTGAAGCGCCACTCGGTCACCGTGCTCCTGGTCACCGCGACGCTGTACGCGCTGGCCCGCAGCCGGACCGCCGAAGGGGCCGCCGAGACTCGCCGATTCCGCGCGCTGGCGTACGCCCCGGTCGGCCTGCTGGCGTGGGTCCACGCCGCGGAAGCCCTGCTCCTCTTCCTCCCGCTGGTCGCGGTCGACGTCGCCACGGCGGAGGGCAACGACCCGCGAACGCTGGCCGTGATCGGCGGGGTCTTCCTCGTCTCGCTGGTCCCCTTCTTCCTGACGAACGTGCTGGTCTCCGGCAATCCCGTCCGCCCGCCGCGGATGCTGCCGGCCTACGGCACCGCGGAAGGACTGGACCTGAGTGGGGGTGGTGGCGGGGGCGGGGGAATCGGCGCGCTCGTGCAATCGATCCCCCTGGCCGGTGGCTTGCTCCGGATCGTCAGCCGGTTCACGTCGCTGCTGGGCGAGGGAGCGGTCGTCGCGCTCACGGAGCCGGGACGGCTGTTCCGGACCTTCCTCCGCGGTGGGTACATCCCCGCGGTCGCCTCGGAAGACGGGTTCCAGGCGATCCGACTCACCGTCATCGAGTCGGCACCGCTGCTCGGTGGACTCGCAGCGGGCCCCCTCGCCGCTGGCCACTGGCTCCGCGGGCGCGACGCGTCGGCCGTCCGGGCACACCTTCGTTCCGCCGCGGGCGTCGTCGACGCCGTCGCGCTCGGCACGGGCCTGCTCTTCCTGTTCCTGTTCATCCCGCGCCTCCCGCTGCACGCGCAGGTGACGGTCCGCTACCTCCACCCGCTGTTCGTGCTGGGCGTCTACGGCCTCGTCAGGCTGCCCGTCGTCCGGCGCGCGGTGACGGCCCACTTGCGGACGACGGGGTGGGCCTACGCCGGCACGGTCCTGATCGGTGGCCAGCTCGTCGTCGTCGCGCTGGCGGTCCTCGATCCCGGACTGGGCGAGGCGGTCCAGTTCCACGCACTGCTCGCGCTCGCGGTGGCGGTCTGTCTCGCGGCGTGGACGATCGCCGGGACGCTCACGGCTGCGGTCCCCGACCGAGCGGGCGCGGTGCTCCTGGGCGCGGCGGCGGGCGTCGGGACGATCTTCCTCCTCCTCTCGGGAATCGAGTACTTCGCGTACGCGGGCGAGTTCGCGCTCCCGGTGGTCCGGCGGCTCTCGGCGGCGCTGCCGCTCGCGTGACGGGCACCTTTTTACCGGTGGCACCGAATCGCGCGGCATGGACCGCTTGCAGGAGTCGCTTCGTGACGCCCCGATCATCGAGAAGGACGGCTATCACTACTTCGTCCACCCGATCAGCGACGGCGTCCCGATGCTGCGCCCCGAGTTGCTCCGGGAGATCGTCATCAAGATCATCCGGAAGGCCGAGCTCGAGGACGTCGACAAGATCGTCACACCGGCGGCGATGGGCATCCACATCTCGACCGCCGTCTCGCTGATGACCGACATCCCGCTGGTCGTCGTGCGCAAGCGCCAGTACGGCCTCGACGGGGAGGTCTCGCTCTCGCAGGTCACCGGCTACTCCGAGAGCGAGATGTACGTCAACGACGTCTACGAGGGCGACCGCGTCCTCCTGCTCGACGACGTGCTCTCGACCGGCGGGACGCTCAACGCCCTGACCGGCGCGCTCGAGGAGATCGGCGCGGACGTCGTCGACGTCGTCGCCGTCATCAAGAAGGTCGGCGGGGAGAACAAGATCGAAGACTCCGAGTACGACGTCAAGACGCTCATCAACGTCGACGTGGTCGACGGCGAGGTCGTCGTCGTCGACGAGTACGGCGACGGCTGACCGCCCGTGCGACTCCTCCTCGCTTTCGCCGCCCTCTTCGTCTTCGGCGTCGCCGGCACCGGCTACGTGATCTACACCGCCCCCGACCAGGCGACGGGTCCCCACACCCTCCAGGTGACCGCCGTCTCCGAGGTGCCAGAGAACGCCACCGTCACCGACGCCGCGAACCTCTCCGACGCGGCCCGACGACTCGTCGAGACGGCCGTCGAGGGGAACGGTTCGGTCGAGATAGACCCCGAGCGCGGACCCGTGAACGCGACTCACGTTCGCTACGAGGGGACCGTCTACGACCTCCGGGTGATCGTCGGCAACCCGAGCGACGACGTCGCCCGCGCGCACCTCCTGGCGGTCGCCGCGGGTGGACTCACGGCCGTGGGCAGCGCGCTTGGCCTGGTCGGACTCCTGTTCCGCGCGTGGCAGCGGGACCGGGAACGCGCCTGACAGCGCTGCCGAACTCGGGCGCGGGCGAGAGGTCACTGTCCCCGGATGTGCGACCCCTTTTCCGCCTGGCGCCGCTAGCCCGACTATGGTTTCAG
The DNA here is from genome assembly GCF_037031225.1 of Halorientalis sp. LT38. NCBI lineage: Archaea > Methanobacteriati > Methanobacteriota > Halobacteria > Halobacteriales > Haloarculaceae > Halorientalis > Halorientalis halophila. The sequence goes on from NZ_JAYEZN010000001.1 coordinate 675,628, forward strand.
CACTGTTCGTCGTCAGTCAGGAAGGCTACTGGGCAGAGGAGTGCGTCGCGCCCCTGACGCTGCTCTCGGACGCGGGCGTGGACGTGGACGTCGCGACGCCAAGCGGCGCCGAACCGGTCGTCGACCCGCGGTCGACCGACCCCGACGAAGTCGGCGCGGAGACGGCCGAGCGCGTCGGCGAGGTCCTCGAGACCGACGAGCGACTGCAGAACCCGATGCCGATCGCGACCGCCGAGGCCGACGCGTACGACGCGGTGGTCTTCCCCGGCGGCCACGGGACGGCGTGGGACGTGAATCAGGACCACCACGCCCGCGACCTCCTTCGCGAGACGGTCGAAGGTGACGACGGCAAGGCCATGATCCTCTGTCACGCCGTCGGCATCCTCGCGTTCACCCGCGATTCCGACGGGGGCTTCCTCGTCGAGGGTCGCGACGTGACCGGCTTCCCCAACGAGTGGGAGGACGGCATCGTCGACGAACACGACAACATGCCGGACGGGCGGAAGCTCCCCTACTACGTCGAGGACGAGGTGAAAGCCGCCGGCGCGAACTGGGACGCCGAACTCGATTCCGACGAGTCGGTCACCGTCGACGGCGACCTCATCACCGGCCGCGGGCCCGCGTCCTCGCGCGCGGCCGGCCAGTCGTTGCTCGAACAGCTCGGCGCCCAGCCGGCCTGAGAAATCCACCGCGGGCGAGGTGTCGAACCCACGAGGGGCGAGGCCGTTTTCCGTCCCAGTACCGGACGACGGGTATGGTCACCCTGAGTGGCGCAGCGACTACCGGCAAGGAGATCGCCCGCGACTTCTCCGGGAAGAACGTGACGTTCATGGCCGCCGGCATCGCCTACAACGCCTTCGTGTCGCTGGCGCCGCTCCTGTTGCTCTTGCTGTTCGTCACGTCGGTCGTCGGGCGCGACCTCGAACGGCGGATCGTCGAGGCGGCGGAGGGCGCGCTCCCCGGGCCGATCGCGGACACCTTCGCGACGGTGTTCCAGGAGGGATCGGGCTACGCGAGCGCGTCGATCGTCGGGATCGTCGTCCTGCTGTGGGGGACGCTGAAGATCTTCCGCGGGCTCGACACCGCCTTCTCCGAGATCTACGAGACCGAGGCGGAGAACTCCTTTCTCGACCAGCTGATCGACGGCACGGTCGCGCTGGTCGCGCTCGTCCTCGCCATCGTCGCGACGATCGGCGCGACGGCCCTCTTCGCCAGGTTCGCGGCGAGAGTCCCCTACGCCGGCCTGCTCTCGCCACTCATCGTCGTGGCCGGCCTCGTCCTCGCCTTCACGCCCATGTACTACCGCTTCCCGGACACCGACGTGCAGTGGCGCCACGTCCTCCCGGGCGTCGTGTTCGCGGCCGTCGGCTGGGCCCTCCTCCAGTCGCTGTTTCAGGTCTACCTCGCATTCTCCAGCGGCACGGCCGGCGGCGTCTTCGGCGGCGTCCTCGTCGTCGTGACCTGGCTCTACTTCTCCGGACTCGTCTTGCTCACCGGCGCGGTCATCAACGCCGTCCTCGGCGGCCACTCCTCCGGGAAAGCCGGCGGCGTCGGGCAGGGCGCCGCCGGATACGAGACCACCCGCGACGAGGACCTCCCGCCGCAGGTGTTCGGGAGCTACCTGCTCGGCCTCCGCGCCGACGTCACGGACCGCGAGGGCGCCACCCGTCCCCGGATCGGCCACGACGGCGTCGCCCACTACCCCCCGGCCGATGGGGACGTCTACGTCGTCGAACAGACCAGCCAAACAGAGGACGCACAGAAGTGGGCGGTCTCCATGCGCTGGGAGGCGCCACTCGATGATGACGGGGACGGCCTCCCGACCGAAGCGAGCGATCACCGTCGTCGCCCCGACGGCACCGACGACGCCGCGACGGCCACGGACTGACCGCCCGCCTTCCGGGGTATTCTCAGGCGTCGTCCGGAACGACGTCCGCGAGCACCGGCAGGTGATCCGACGGGTAGCGTCCGTTTTCGTACGTGTCCGAGCAGATGCCGTGTTGGGTGGCCGCCGTCTCCGGATCGACGAACACGTAGTCGATCTTCTTCTCCGGGACGAGGTTGGTGAACGTCGTCATGCTCGTCGCCGGCCCGTGCGGGGGTAAGGTCGCGATCGCAGCCGTGTCACGGAGCGGCCGACCGTCGGCCGCCGAATCGTCCGTTAGAAGCCGGTATGGTTCCGTTCCCGGCCGACAGTTGAGGTCCCCCGTCACGACGACCGGGCTGCCGGCAGCGATCTCGTGGATGCGCTGCCGCAGGAGCAGGGCGCTCTCGCGTCTCGCCGTCACGCCGCGGTGGTCGAAGTGGGTATTGAAGTGGTACAGGGACCGGTCCGCCACCTCGTCGCGGAGCCGGACGAATCGCACCTTCCGGGACAGCGCCGCGTCCCAGCCCCGGCCCGGCGCGTCCGGCGTCTCCGAGAGCCAGAACGAACCGTCGACCTCGAGCGTGAACCGCTCACTCCGGAAGCCCAGCGCCGGGTGATCACCGTAGGTGTCCGGCCCCGCGCGCCCGGCGTCCAGCCACTCGAACCCCGGCAGCCCCGTCCGGAAATCGTCGACCTGCGATCGATGGGCCTCCTGCAGGCCGACGACGTCCGGCCGATGGAACCGGATCGTCGTCGTCACCGGTTCCCGACGGTTGTCCCAGGCGTGCTTCCCGCTCCCTTGCGAGGGGTACCGGACGTTGTACGACATGACGCGCAGGGGGTCCCATCCCTCGCGCTCCTGGGAGGTCACGAGTAGAGGTGCCCCGCGATCGTCGATTCGTGCCTGTCGACGACCGCCTCGACCCGGTCGAGATCCGTCACGGTCAGGTTCGGGTTCCCGCCGGCGCCGGCCCGCATCGTCGACAGGCGGCTGGTCACGTATCCACAGACCCAGAGCCGACCGCTGTTCGTGAGTTCCGACTCGCTCTCGACCAGTTCCACGCCCGGCTCCCCGTCGCGCATGCAGTGTGCCATGCTCGTCCCGAGGTTCTCCAGAATCGCCTCCAGGTAGGCCTCCTCGTACGGTTCCATGGTCCACCAACTAGCGCCCTGAGACGCATATCCGTTCCGCCGATCAGCAGTCGGGCGGATGATTTGAACCTGAGGAAGACGGTGGCCTCACTCCGTTCGGCGCTGCGACTTCCAGGGTTCAAATCTACATGACCTACTTCGACGCTCACGGAGGCGAGCACACGCTTCGCGGTGCTCGCCGTGTTGTTCGCGTCGAAAAGTAGCGGGAGGTAGATTTGAACTACCGATCTGCGGGTTATGAGCCCGCCGGAATCTCCTGGCTATCCCATCCCGCTACCTCTTCATATCCCCGACCGTCAATTAAGGGTTGTGATTCAGACGCCGTCCGTCAATTTCTCCCGTGCTCAATCCGCGTGAACCTGCCACGTGAACAGACTCTCGAACACGTAGTTGACCGACATCGCCACCGCGATCGCGATCGGACTCGCCGCCAGGAACCACAGATCCGTCCCGAACACGAGCAACTCGTACGTCAATCGCTGGGTCAGGAGCCAGTAGACCACCAGTTGCACGGTCACGCCGCCCGTCCGGACGAGATGGGACTTGCCGAGTCGTCGGCCGAGCGGCACGAGCCCGTCGGCCCCCTGCTCGGCGAACGTCCAGCGCTCGTTCACGACGAACATCACGAGGATCGCCGTCTCGATCCCCGCGGCCTTCGCCCAGAGCTCCGGGACGCCCAGACCGAGTCGCAGGGCCGCCAGCACCACGTTGTCCGCGATCGCACCGACGACCCCGACGGAGACGAACCGGCCGAACCGCACGCCCGAGAGCAGCGATTCCAGCTGACTCGGGAGTTCGCGGTCGCTCATCGTCTATCGATCAACGCCTCCTCGTCGGTCCGGCGGTCGGCGATCGCGGTGTGCAGTCGGCTGTCTCGGACCTGCTGAACCCGGTGGCGGGCGGTGAACAGCGCCCAGGCCATCCGGAGCGAGGTCCGCACCGGTTCGACCGTCGAGCCGGGCTTGTCCTCCCAGGTGATCGGGACCTCCTCGATCCGGAGGTCGAAGGCGGCGGCCATCGCCACGAGTTCGATGTCCCAGGCGAACCCCGCCTCGTAGATGTGTTCGCGCACCTGCGTCCACCCCTCGCGCGTGATCGCTTTCGCGCCGCACTGGTAATCGAACAGTTTCGCGTCGAGCAACCGCCGGGCGAGCCAGGCGAAGGCGTTGCCCAGCCACCGGCGGGCCGTGGTCTGGTGGTCCGACACCGTCGCCTCGGGGTGGCGGCGACTCCCGACCGAGAGGTCTGCATCGCCGGAGAGCACCGGATCGACCACGGCGGCGGCCGACTCGGGGCCAGTGCTCCCGTCGGCGTCGAGAAAGACCAGCGCGTCGGTCGAGAGGGCCTCGAACCCGGCGGTGACGGCCGCGCCCTTCCCGCGGCGGTAGGGGACCACGCCGATCTCGACCGGCAGGTCCGCGAGCCGTTCGAGGTCACGCTCGTCCGGGTCGTCGAGCTCGATGCGGATCACCGCGGGGTCGAGCCGTTCGGCGATGGCGTCGACGTAGGCGGCCACTCGCTCCACGTCCGGGCGGTAGGCGGGGATGACGACACCCAGGGACCGACTCATCGTCCGAACGGTTCCGCGGGGCGAGTAAAAACGGTTCGTCTCGACTCGGGTCGAAGGAAAAAGGTATAGGGCCGGACGCGTCCCGCCTATATGATGGAGTTTCTGCTCGTCGCCCTGTGGCTGGGGATGTTCCTGGCCCTCCTCCTGGCCGGACTCCCCATCGCCGACGCGCTGTGCGGATCGCTGGCAGACCGCGGGGCCGGCGTCGCCCTCGTCTGCTCGTTCACCGTGCTATGGCTCGTCGCCTTCTGGGTCGGGCGCGTCTCGCTCTCCGTCGCGGCCCCGGCCGGCGTCGTCGTCCTCGCGCTGCTCGTCGGTGGCCTCGTCTACCGCCGCGGCGTGTCGGTCGACCGCCGCGTCGTCGCCGAGACAGTCGGCGTCTTCACGCTCGCCTTCCTGTTTTTCGTCGCCGTCCGGGCGGTCGATCCGGCCGTCCACCCCAGCGGCGGCGAGAAGTTCCTCGACTTCGGCCTCGTCCAGTCGCTGCTGCGCGCCGAGACGCTCCCGCCCGAGGACATGTGGTTCGCCGGCGAGCCGGTGAGCTACTACTACGGCGGCCACCTGCTCACCGCGCTGCTGGCCCGGCTGACGATGACCGAGGCCCGCTTCGCGTACAACCTCGCTCTCTCGGGCTTTTTCGCCGCGTTCGTCACCGCGGCCTACGGGCTCGCCGGCTCCGTCGCGGCCAGTCGGGACAGCCCCCGCTGGGTCGGCGGCCTGCTCGGCGCCTTCTTCGTCGGCTTCGCGAGCAACCTCTCGACGCCCCTTCGACTGGTCGCCGCCGTCCTGCCCGACGGACTCGCCGGCTTCTTCGCCGGGCTGGCCGGCGTCGAGATCGACGGGCTCGCCGCCGGCGTCGGCCAGTTCGACTACTGGGACGCCAGCCGGATCATCGAGGGGACGATCAACGAGTTCCCCCTGTTCGCGTGGCTCAACGGCGACCTGCACGCCCACATGATGAGCCCGCCCTTCCTCCTGCTGGCCGCGGCGATCCTGCTATCGTACTACCTGACGCCGGCCGAAGCGATCCGCCGACGACGGCTACTGGTGTTCGGCGCGCTCCCACCCATCGCCGGACTGGTTGCGGTCGTCAACACCTGGTCGTTCCCCTCCGTCGCCGGGCTGACCGTGTTGACGGTCCTCTTCGCACCTGCCGACGCGCGAACCTTGCTGCCGGCGGGCGTGGCCGCGCGTCTCCGCCCGGACGACTGGCGGCTGGCGGAGGGCGCGACGCTCTCGGCCGCGCTGGTCGCCGGCGTCGCCGTCGTCCTCGGCGGCTTGCTCCTCTCGGCGCCGTTCTGGCTGAGCGCGGCCAGCGGCCGGGAACTCGCGCTGTTTCCGGACCGGAGCGCGCTGGGGCCGCTCGTGCTCGTCCACGGCACCTTCCTGCTCGTGTTCGTCCCGTACCTGCTCCGGCACGCCCTCCCGCGTGCGCGGCGGCGCGGCCGCATCGTCGTCATGTTCCTGCTGGTCGCCGTCCTCGCCGTCCTGAGCGAGGCGGCCGCGGTGGCACTGCTCGCTCCGCTCGTCGGGGTCGGCTGGGTCCTGCTCCGCTGGGACCACCTGCCAGTCGGACCCGGGAGCGAAACGTCGAGTCGAACGGCCGCGACCGAGCGCGAACCGACTGCGGTGGTCGGTCACGACGGGGGCGAGGCGGTGGCGGCGGACTCCGACTCGGACTCCCCGGACCGGTCGCTGTCGGACGGCGGGCTCCCCGGCCTCGGCTTCGAGACGGTGTTGCTGATCGCCGGGGCGGGGCTGGTCCTGCTCGTCGAGTTCGTCTACGTCAACGAGCAGGCGGGGCCGGGGCGGATGAACACGGTGTTCAAGACCTACGCGCAGGTGTGGGCGCTGTGGGCCGTCGCCGCCGGGGCGGCGCTCGCACATCTCCTCTGGCAACACCGTCCCGACCTGTCGCTCAGCGGCGGGCGCTGGAAGCCCGCCTTCCAGGTGTTCGCCGTTCTCCTGCTGGCCTCCACGTCGGTCTACGGCGTGCTGGCCCTCACGAGCCACGCCACCAGCGACTCGGCCGTGGCACGAACCGAGAATCCGACGCTCGACGCCACCGCGTTCGTCGAGACGACCCACGCCGACGAGGCCCCGGCGATCCGGTGGATCGGGGACCTCGAAGGCAGACAGACCATCGTCACGGTCCCTGGCAACTACGTCTGGGACCGCGGGCGCAACGGGGGGTCTAGCGCTCCCTCCAGTCTCACCGGGGTCCCGACGGTACTGGGGTGGCACCACGAGGTCGGCTACCGCGGCCAGGAGGCCTACGACCGGCGGGCCGAGGACGTGCGCGACATCTACAGCGGTGACCAGGAGACGAGCGCGGCGCTGCTCGCGAAGTACGACGTGTCGTACGTCTACGTCGGGCCTGCCGAGCGGGCAACGTACAATCGGATCCGGATCGACGAGATCGAGGGCGTGACGGTCGCGAAGGAGTGGGACGCGGTGACGATCTACGAGGTCGACCAGTCGAGGCTGGGCGCCTGATCAGGTCGCGGACTCGACGACGGTGACGGCCTCGGCTTCGGCCGACATGGTCTCGAGGTGGTTCGGGATGTATCGCCGGTACTGGTAGTCCTCGCGCTCGTCCTCGGAGCCGACCGTACACCACAGCTGGACGCGGTCGGGGCCGTGCCAGTCGCCCTGCCGGGCGACGGCGAAGCAGACGTACTCCTCGCCGTCGTACTCGACGACGGCGTCCTTCCGGATGCCGGGGTCCCCGTTGATGATGAGCTGTTTCATGCCCGCGGGTTCGCCCGAATCGCTGTTAAGCGCTTCGATGCGGCCAGGGGCGGGCGAACCGCGTGCGAACGCGGTCGCCGTGTCGCGCGCGACCGATGCCGGATCGGGTCCCCCAACCCGCATACTGAAACCAAACGGGTTTTAACGGCGACTGTCTAACCACGAGCCAAGGTAGATATCTATGCAGATGCCACGCCGCTTTAACACGTACTGTCCGCACTGCAACGAACACCAGGAAGTCGAGGTCGAGAAGGTCCGGACGGGCCGCGAGACGGGCATGAAGTGGATCGACCGACAGCGAAAGCGCAACTCCGGGACCGGGAACGACGGGAAGTTCTCCAAGGTGCCCGGTGGGGACAAGCCCACCAAGAAGACGGACCTCAAGTACCGCTGCTCGGAGTGTGGCAAGGCCCACCTCCGCGAGGGATGGCGCGCCGGTCGACTGGAGTTCCAGGAATAACAATGGCAGGAAACTTCTACAGCGTCGCGTGTCCGGACTGTGAGAACGAACAGATCGTCTTCGGCAAGGCCGCGACGGAGGTCGCCTGCGCGGTGTGTGGCCACCGACTGGCCCGCCCGACCGGCGGCGAGGCGGCCATCGAAGGCGAGATCACCGAGACCGTCGAGGCGCGATAGATGAAATACAGTGGCTGGCCCGACCCCGGCGAACTCGTCGTCGGGCGGATCGACGAGATCGAGGACTTCGGCGTGTTCGCGGACCTGCTGGAGTACGAGGACAAGCGCGGGCTCTGTCACATCTCCGAGGTCGCCTCCGGCTGGATCAAGAACGTCCGCGACCACGTCAACGAGGGACAGACGGTCGTCGCCAAGGTCCTCGAAGTGGACGAAGAGGCCCAGCAGATCGACCTCTCGATCAAGGACGTCAACGACCACCAACGCAAGGACAAGATCCAGGAGTGGAAAAACGAGCAGAAGGCAGACAACTGGATGGAACTGGCCTTCGGCGAGGACCTGGAAGACGAGACCTACGCGGCCATCGCCAACGAGTTCCTCGCCGAGTTCGGCTCGATGTACGACGGCTTCGAGCAGGCCGCCATCCACGGCGAGGAGGCCCTCGAACCGACGGACCTCTCCGAGGACGAGATCGAGGCGATCGTCGAGACCGCCCGCGATAACGTCTCGGTGCCGTACGTCACCGTCACGGGCTACGTCGACCTGACCTGCCCCGACGGCGAGGGCGTCGACGTGATCAAGGAGGCCCTGCAGGCCGCCGAGGGCAACGGCGAGGTCCCCGAGGAGGTCGAACTCGAGGTCACCTACGTCGGCTCCCCGGAGTACCGCATCCGGGTCCGCGCGCCCGACTACAAGACCGCCGAGTCACACCTCGAAGAGAGCGCGGACCGCGCCAGCGCGGTCGTCGCGGACCACGGCGGCGACGGGCGCTACCACCGCGAGCGCAACACCGACGAGGAGTGACTCGTCGACGCGGCCGTTTTTCAGCGCCATGAAATCCGACATTCGCGTCTGTGCCGCGTGGGAGACCGCTCACGACCGGCCGGTCTACACGCTTGGCGAGAGCTGCCCCGAGTGCGGCGGCGAGGCGGTAAACAGCGCCCCGGCACCCTTCGATCCGACGGACCGCTACGGGGAATATCGACGCGCTATTAAGCGACGCAACCGGCAGTAAGGGGTATGGACGAGTTCGATATCGAGACGCTCGCGGACCCCGAGCTCACGGATCCCGTGCTCGTCGAGGGCCTGCCGGGCGTCGGGCACGTGGGGAAACTCGCCGCCGAGCACCTCGTCGAGGAGCTGGACGGCGAGGAAGTGCGACGAATCTACTCACAGCACTTCCCGCCGCAGGTCAGCATCGACGAGGGGGAGACGGAACTGGCCAGCGCCGCCTTCCACGCCGTCCACACGGAGCAGGGGCAGGACCTGCTCGTGCTGACCGGCGACCACCAGGCCCAGGACAACCAGGGCCACTACCGGCTGACCGACCGGATCCTCGACGTGGCCGACGAGTTCGGCGTCGAGCGCGTCTTCGCGCTCGGGGGCGTCCCGACGGGCGAACTCATCGAGGAGTACGACGTCCTCGGGGCGGCGACGGACGCGGCCTTCGTCGAGGACCTCGAGGCCGCCGACGTCCAGTTCCGCGAGGACGAACCCGCCGGCGGCATCGTCGGCGTCTCCGGCCTCCTTTTGGGACTGGGCGAGCGCCGGGACTTCGAGGCGGCCTGTCTCATGGGCGAGACCAGCGGCTACCTCGTCGACCCCAAGAGCGCCCAGGCCGTCCTCACGGTGCTCGAGGAACTGATCGGCTTCGAGGTCGACTTCGGGTCGCTCGAAGATCGGGCCGAGGAGATGGAGGAGGTCGTCCGCAAGATCCAGGAGATGGAGAGCAGCGCGACGGCCGGCCCGGACGAGGATCTGCGATACATCGGCTGAGCGGAGTCGAGGGCGCCGGTCCCCGGCTGGAACCCGTCCGAGAAATTCTTTGTCCGTCGTCCCGTACGTGTTCGCGTGTACCTTGAGGCGTTCGAGGGGTTGCCGCGCTGGCTGGTCGACGGAGCGCTGCTCGGGTTGGTCTGTAGCGTGCTGATCGCCGGGCTGTTCTACGTCGGCGTGCGGCGCTTTCCCGGCCGCGGTCCGTCCGAAAGCGACACGGCCAGTGGCGAGGCCCAGCGCCGCGAGGAGATCCGCCGGTACCTCGACGCCATCGGGGAGCAGTACGCCGAGGGCCACTTCGTCGAGGGCCAGCACGTCGCCTTCTACCTGCCCAAACGCGACGTGGCGATCACGTTCGACGCCCGGGCGTACTACCGCATCGAGCGCTCAGAGACGACGCCGGTGCTGGTCGAACACGAGTTGCCGGGCGTCGCGCTCGGCCCGCGGCTCCCCTTCGAGACGCCGGAGATCCAGTTCGGCGACGACGCGGCCGAGATGGATCCTCGCGAGGCCGCCCACGCCGTCCTCGGGTTGCCGGTCGGCGCTGGCGTCGCGGACATCAAACGCGCCTACCGGGAGAAGGCGAAGGAGGTCCACCCGGACCACGGCGGGGACCGGGACGAGTTCAAGCGCGTCCGCGAGGCCTACGCGACGGCCAAGCGCCACGCCGGCTAGCGGCAGGCATTTACCGGCCAGGGTCGGACTGCGAGTGTGGACGTGACCTTCCGGGACCGGGCGGTCGTCGTCGGCGACGCGCTGATCTGTGCCGACCTCCACGTCGGCAAAGCCGAGGCGGCGAACGTCTCGCTCCCGCTCGGCGAACGCGACCACCTCGTCGATCGGGTGAGCGCCCTCTGTGAGCGATACGACCCCGAGACCGTCGTCTTCGCCGGCGACCTCCTGCACTCGTTCGACCGCGTCGCCACGGCCGCGGAGGAGACAGTCACCGCGCTCGAACGGACGGTCACCGACGCCGGCGCGCGGCCGATCGTCACGCCCGGCAACCACGACGCCATGCTCGACGCCGTCTGGAGCGGGCCGACCGAACACGAGTTCGCGATCGAGACCCCGGCGGGCACCGCCGTCGTCTGCCACGGCGACCACGAACCCGCCGCCGACGCGGACTGCTACGTCGTCGGCCACGACCATCCGACTATTACCGTCGAAGGCAAGAAGTGGCACTGTTACCTCTACGCTCGCGAGGCCTACGACGGCGCGGACGTGCTCGTCCTTCCCGCCTTTAGCCACCTGATCGAGGGCGTCTCGATCAACCGTCGCTACGGCGGCACCGCCGAGACGCACTCGCCGCTGATCCGTGACCTGGATAGCTTCCGGCCCGTCGTCTGGGACGACGATGCTGCCGCCGTCCGGGAGTTCCCGCCGCTCGGCGAGTTCCGGGAGTTACTCTAGGGTTTCGGCGGCGATCCGTCCGCTCTCCAGCGCCCCCTGGATCGAGGACCAGCGGGTGTAATCGCCCGCGAGGACGACCGGACCGTCGGGCGCGTCCGGATCGGGGAGGTCGGCGCGAAACCCCGGCGGTTGGGCGAACTGGGCGACGTCGATCCGATCTGTACTGATGAGTTCCAGTTCGTCGAAGCGCCGGGCCGGATACCACTGACCGAGGACTTCACGGGCGCGGTCGCGGAGTTCCTCGTCGGTCGCCTCCGGCTCTCCGAGCCAGGTCGCGCTCAGTAGCGTCCGGTCGTCGGGGGCGTACGCCGGCGCGACGGCCGAGAGGGGTGCGATCTGGTTCGGTTCGGCGTCGCGAGCGTTCAGGACGATCTTCGTCCCCGTCGCCAGATCGACCCGGCGCGGCAGCGCGTAGTACTGGGTGACACAGCCCCTGGTGTCGGTCGGAACCGTGACGTCGGTCAGATCGGCCGCCGTCTGCGGATCGGTGGCGACGACCGCGCCGTCGGCGTGGACTGTCTCGCCCTCGTCGGTCTCGACGGCGACGCCGTCGTTGCTGGCGTCGATGGCCGCGACGGAGCGTCCGAGTTCGATCTCGACCCCGGCGTCGCGCGCACCGTCGGCGAGTTGCCCGGTGATCGCCCCCATCCCATCGGCGGGGACCGCGGTCTTCCCGTTGACGAGCATCGCGAAGGTGTAGCGGAACACGCCCGCGTCGCTCGAAAGCGACCGGTCGAGCGTGATCCCGCCGTAGAACGGCGCGGCGAAGTTGTCGACGAACTTCCGGGAGAACCCCCGCTCGTCGAGGTACTCGGCGATGGTCTGCGTCTCCGCGGGGTCGAACAGCGTCTCGGGATCGGCACCCTTCAGTTCGCGCCGGAGTCCGAACAGCCGCAGTTTGTCGCCGGTCGTGACGTCCGTGTTGAACAGCGTATCGGCGAGGTCGCCCGGACTGGAAAGGGGGTCCGCGAGCACCGACCGTCGGCCCGGGCGGGCGATCGTCGCGCCGGCGGAGAAGTACCGTAGGTCGAGCGCGTCGTAGTCCAGTTCTCGCCGGGCGGCCGGGTAGGCAGTGAACAGGACCTGGAATCCGCGGTCGAGGACGAAGCCGTCCTCGCGGGTCGAGCGGACGCGCCCGCCCACCGCGTCGCGCGCTTCGAGCACCGTCACGTCCGTCCCGTCTTCGGCGAGGTGTCGGGCCGCGACCAGTCCGGCCAGTCCGCCGCCGACCACCACGACGTCAGTCATGCCCGGGACGAGGGGCTGAGTCGACAAAAACCCCGGGCGGCGCGGTTTGGTCTCGGCGACCACGAGGCAGCGGCTGCACGTTCGGCCGCCGGCACGGACGACCGACGGTGAGCGAGCGAACGGACAGGGATTAGTCCGTCGCGGTCCCACAACCGGGCATGACACGCAATCCGGCCGTTCGGGACCTCACCTGTCGGGACTGCGGCGACTCGTTCGACCCGGCCGATGCGACCGGGCCCTGCCCCGCCTGCGGCGGTCATCTGGCCGTGACCTACGATCTGGACGCGGTCGACGTCTCGACCGAGGCCTTCGCGGACCGGCGCTACGAGGGAATCGCCCGCTACGCCGACCTCCTGCCCTTCGCCGCCGAGACGCTGGTGACGATGCGCGAGGGGACGACGCCGCTGGTCCCCTGTCCGGACCTGGCCGACGAGTGGGGCGTCGGCGAGGTGTACGTCAAAGACGAGGGGCGCAATCCGACCGGCAGCGTCGCCGACCGCGGGATGGCGCTGGGGGTCACGGCTGCCGCGGAAGCCGGCGCCGAGGACGTGGCGCTGCCGACGACCGGCATCGAGGGACAGGCGGCGGCCGCCTACGCCGCCCGGGCGGGCCTGGACTCGCACTCCTTCGTCCCCTCCCGGGCGACGTTCGACGCCAAGGCCATGATCAACGTCCACGGCGGGGACATGTCCGTGGTTGGCGGGCGCTACGAGGACGCCGTCGAGGCCTTCGCGGAGACGGTGGCCGAGGAGGGCTGGCACTCGCTGGCCGCCTTCGAGACGCCCTACCGCCGCGAGGGCCACCGAACGCTGGCGTACGAACTCGCCGAGCAGCTGGACTGGGCGGCGCCGGACGCCGTGATTTACCCGACCGGCGAGGGCGTGGGACTCGCCGGGACGGCGGCGGGCGCGCGCGACCTGGCCGAACTCGGGTTCGTCGACGAGGTGCCCGAATGCTACGCCGCCCAGGCTGCCGGCTGTGCACCGATCGTCGAGGCGTTCGAGGCCGGGGCAACGGAGACGGAGCCGTGGGAGACCCCGGACACCATCTGCGGCGGGATCGAGATCCCCGATCCGGCGGGCGGGGCCGAAGTGCTCGATGCGGTCGGCGAGTCCGGCGGCGGGGCCGTCGCGACGGTGGACCGCGACGTGCTGGAAGCGGCCGTCGACGTGGCACAGTCCGCAGGCGTAGAACTCGGCGCGACGGCCGGCGTGGCGGCCAGCGGCGCTCGGGAACTGGTCGAGCGTGGCGAGCTGGGCGCAGACGATACCGTCGTGCTCGTCAACACGCTCACCGGGAACGCGGAGGCGGACGTGCTCCGGAGCCACCTCATGAGCAAAGGGATCTGAACCGATGGCGGTCGCGAGCCCAGTTGCGACGCTCGGCGCCGGCGTCGTCTTCGGCCTGGCGCTGGCGGCCCCGCCGGGGCCGATGAACGCCGTCATCGCCGAGGAGAGCGTCCTCCGCGGCTGGCTGGCCGGGTTCACCGCCGGCCTCGGCGCGATGCTCGCCGACGCCTGCTTCTTCGTGCTGGCGCTGGTCGGCGTCGTCACGGTCGTCCGGGAGGCACCGACGCTCCGGGCGGTCATGGTCCTGGCCGGCGGCGCGCTGATGCTGTACTTCGCCGTCGGCGCGGCCGCGAGCACGCGCGAGGCGCTGGCCGGTGACGCCGCGACCGACGACGTCGTGACTGGCCGCGGGTTCCGCAAAGCGTTCGTCCTCGCGCTGACCAATCCCTACCAGATCGCGTTCTGGCTGACCGTCGGCGTCGGGTTGCTCGACCCGGGAACCGTCGACGTGCTGGCGAAGACGCCGTATCTGGAGGGCGCGCTCGCGGGCGTGCTCGTCGTCGAGACGGGGAGCGCGCTGCTGCTTGCGGGGCTGTTCGGGGGCATCGCCTGCTGGATCGTCGGGTTTCCGGCGGCGCTGGTGGCGGCCGGGCGACGGGTCGACAGACTCACGCCGCTGGTCGCGGGGGCGAGCGCCGTCGTCCTCGCGGGCACCGGAGTGCTCTTCGTGGCCGACGGGCTCCGGGGCCTCTTCTAGTCGTCGAGGTCGTCGTCGAGTTCCTTCTCCATGCCCGGGCTCAACTCCGCGTCGGAGTCGCCCATCATGGCCACCTCGGACTCGAGCCACTCCTTGAACCACACGACGCGCTTGAGTCGCTGGTGGACGAGGCTCTCGGCGGTGTCGCTCTCGACCCGGTCGGCGGCGTCCCGGCCGCGTTCGAGCACCCGCCCGACCATCTCCGCGCTGTCCATGTGCGTGCGCGACTCGTAGCCCATCCGCAACAGCATCAGCGCGGTTCCGTTCGCACCTACCTTGTCCAGCAGGTCGGCCTCGATGAGACACTGCGTCTCGAGCGGCAGGTCCGAGAGCGGCCCCTGGTAGGAGTGGTCGCGGACGGCTGCGCAGACCTCGTCCACGAACGACTGCGGGTAGTCACAGTGGGCCGTCAGGTACTCGCGGGCGATGCGAGCGCCCTCCTCGGCGTGGACGTCCTGTTCGGCCTCCAGTTTCGCGATGTCGTGAAAGAGGGCGGCGACGCGCGTGACGTCGACGTTCGCGCCCTCTTCTCTGGCGATGTCGGCGGCCAGTTCGACCACGTTCATGATGTGGTTGAACCGGTAGGCCGCTGAGTGCCAGGGGTACCAGCGCATCCGGCCGCCCTCCTCTTCGCTCACGACGCTCGCTTCGAGGTAGTCGTGCACGAAGACCTGCATCTCCTCGAATTCAGCCTCGGAGACGGGCGACTCGCGTATTTCAACGCCCACGGGCCCACCTCCGGACGTGACGTTCGGTGTTCATCTTACGGATATAAAAGCGTGTGCGGGTCTTTAGCGTTACGACACCCTGAAATCTACAGCGCCCCTGCATCCGAGGTCGAAACCACCCGCCCGACCCCCGGGTCGCCCCTCCCGTCGAGCGCGAATACCGCGGGTGACGTAGATTTATTGCCAGCCACAGCCATACTGTAACATATGGAAGTACGAGCGGCGACGCCCGACGATCAGGACGCAATCAGGGAGATCGCCGAACGGTCGCTCCAGGCGTCCTACACCCTCAGTCCGGGGACGATCGAGGGCACGGTACGACAGTGGTACGACGACGACGAGTTCGAGGAGAAAGTCGATCGAGACGACATGCTCTTCCTCGTGGCCGAACGCGACGGCGAGCCGGTCGCGTTCACCGAGACCGTCGTCCACGACGACGAGAACGGCGCGGACCTGCTGTGGCTCCACGTCCACCCCGACTACCGCGGGGAGGGAATCGGAGAGGAGCTCTTCGAGACCGTCCGCGACCGCCTCGGCGAGCGGGGGATCAGCCAGCTCCGCGGCCGCGTCCTGTCGATGAACGAGGTCGGCAACACCTTCTACCGGAACCGCGGCTTCGAGAAGGTCGGCGAAGGGGAGGTCGAGATCGACGGCAGCCCCTACACCGAAGCGCTCTACCTCGAGGCCGAACCGGAGGGCCTCGAACCCCGGACGACCGACGAGGGCCAGACGGTGTACATCGACCACGACGACGTCGACCACGGCTCGGCCGGCCCCTTCCACGTCGTCTACGTCGACGAGAACCGGACGGACAAATACGGCTACCACTGCGGGAAGTGCGACTCGCTCGCCAACGCCATGGACGCGATGGGCCGCATCGAGTGCAGCGAGTGCGGCAACAGCCGCAAACCGACCCGCTGGGACGCGGCGTACCTCTAACCGCACCACCCGCAACGCGTCCGTTCACGAACCCGCCCCGTCACAGCGAGTTCGACGGCAGGCCCGCTTCGCTGCGCAGTTGTGCCAGTTCCTCGTCGCTCTCCGCGATCCCCGTCGTCACGAGCAGGCGGACGCCCCGGCGCACGCTGATGTCGATCTCGTGGACCTGGCCCTCGGGCACCAGCAGGAATCGCCCGCCGGTCGGGTTCGGGCTGTTCGGTAGAAAGACGTTGTAGAGAGGGCCGCCAGCCACCGCTTCGGCCTCCGTCGGCCCGTCGCCGGTGACGAACCCGATGCTGTAGACGCCCTCCCGCGGGTACTCCACCATGACGACGCTCTCGTACCGGTTCGAGCGCTCCATCAGGGCGTTGGCCACCTGTCTGAGACTCGAGTAGATGATGCTGACCAGCGGGACGACGCCGATCCCCCGGTCGACCCAGCCGAAGACGCGCTGGCCGACGGCCCCCTGGGCGAGATAGCCCAGGGCGACGATCACCGCGACGATCACCACCAGCGCGAGCACCTGTGCCACGACCTCGATGTTGGCCGTGTACCGGGTCAGCTGGGTCCCCTGGACGACCGGGTCGATGAACGTCGTCACCCACCCGACCAGAAACTGCAAGGCGACGATGGTGACGACCAGCGGCGCGACCAGCGCGAGTCCGGCGACGAAACTGTTGCGAAGCACCTGCGAGAAGCGCATAGGCTGCCCTGTGCGCGATCCGATAAAAGCGTGCTGCCCCGGGCATCTTTGTGTCCGGAGCGCCTTCCCGTAGGCGTGACCGACACCGATCCCACCGGCGACCGAGACGCCGCGCCCTGGCAGCCCTCGGGCCCCTGGTCCCGCGAGGAGGCGCTCGCCTTCCTCGCGGACGTGCGCATCCCGATCAGGCTGAGTTGCCGGACGCCCGAGGACGGCCTCTGGATGCTCTCCCTGTGGTACGAGGTCGACGACGGCGCCCTCCGGTGTGCGACCGCCGCCAGCGCCGACGTGGTCGAGTTTCTCGAACACGACCCCCGCGTGGCCTTCGAGGTGTCCGTCAACGACCCGCCCTACCGTGGGGTGCGCGGCCAGGCCACCGTCACTCTCGACCCCGACCCGGACAAGGTCGTCCTCCGGTCCCTCGTCGAACGCTACCTCGGCGGCACCGACTCCTCGCTGGCCCAGACGCTCCTGTCGAAAGAACGCGAGGAGGTCAGACTCACTGTCGAGCCGACCAGAGTCGCGACCTGGGACTACGGCAAGCGGATGGCCGACGCTCAGAGTTCCGAGCGCGACGGCCCGACGTAGAAGCGGAGGACGGCGTAGAACACCGCGACGATCAGCAATCCGACCGCGACGCCCACGACCGCGTCGACGAACGCGTGGGAGAACGGCGTCCGCGCCGCGCCCGCGTGGAGGAAGACGGAGTCTAGCATCGGGGAACCCTTACCCGTACTACCACGCCCGGAAATTCAAGGTTTCGGGTTCCGGCCGAGTCGCTTCGGTCTGGCGTACTGTAGAACTATCTGGACCCGTCGATATCCTGGATCGGTGATCGGTTTCAGCTGCTGTGCTGGATTCACAGCGCATAGTCAGCATCCCGGTGGTACTGGGATGGGCTACAGTAACACGGACGAGAGAGTAGGGGTGGTTCGCCCGACGCTGGCAGTCTCGGCGCCATCCGAGTGCCGATCGATCGACGTCGACGTTCAGGCCCGGAACTGCTGTTCGAACTGTGTAATGGCCTCGTCGGTCCCCGTGATAACGAACTCGTCACCGGCTTCGAAGGTGAAATTCACGGGATCGAACCGGGTGATCGTTTTGCCGTCTCGAATCACCGCGATGACCGTACAGCCGGTCGTCGTCCGTACTTCTTCCGCAGCGAGCGTGGTTCCTTCCAGGCCACTCGCCGGAAGCCGGACGACGTTGATTTGCGTCTGGTATGTCAACACCTCTTCGTCCTCGAAAACCGTCGAGGCCAGCATCCGTCCGCTGACCGTCGCCAGCGATTGCACGTAATCCGCCCCGGCCCGGTAGAGTTTCTCGACGTCTTCTTCCTCGTTCGCCCGGACGATGATCTGCAGGTCGGGATTCAATTCCCGGACGATCAGGGTCGTGAAAACCGCCGTCGTATCGTCGGCAACCGTGAGTACCAGCGCGTCCGCGTCCCTGATCCCGGCCGCTTCCAGAACGTCTGGATCCCGGGCGTCCCCGACGACATCGACCTGTTCCTGTTGCTCGATATCTAGCACGGTCAGACGCGAGCCGGATCCTGCTAACCCATCGTATACGGCGCGTCCAGAATCACCATACCCGGCGAGGACGATCCGCTGCGCGGTAAAGTCACGGACAGCCGAGACCGTGATCTCCCGCAGGGATTCTACCTGGTCGGATTCGCCAGTTACGAGCAGTCGCGTCCCGGCCTCCAGTCTGTCGTCGAGATCGACGGGCGTTTTGAAGTCGCTATCGAGCCAGGCCCCGACCACGTTCACACCGAATCGGTCCCGGAGTGCCGCCTCGGCGAACGTCGTGTGAGCGAGGTCGCTGTCCTCCGAGATCGTTAGTTCGACGAGTTCGAAATCCTCACCGATGGTGACCCCTTCGTCGATCTCCGTCGTAACCGCGGTCGGAAGATGCTCCGCCAAACTCTCCCCCAGTAATTGCCGCGGAGAGAGGACGTCGTCTACTCCGGCTGCGCGGTGATACTGAGCGAGATCGGCGTCCTCGACGAGCGCGATCACGCGGACGTCCGGACGGGCTTCACGGACGGCAAGTGCGATACTCGCGCTCCTGTCGTCGGCGGCATCGATGACCACACACATCGCAGATTCGATGTGCGCGTTCGCGAGCGTCTCGGTCGTCTCCGCGTCGCCTTCGATGAGTCGATACCCCCGTTCGTACAGTTCACGTGCCGTCTCCGGATCGGATTCGATGTGGACGTAATCGCGGCCCCGGGCTTCGAGTTCCCCGATGAACGCGTCGGTTCGGGGCGTGTGTTCACAGATGATGACGTGATCGTCTAGCTCGGGCGCGACTTGGGGCGCGCTTGGCGTGAGTGCATCCCGGATCCACGGGACAGCGAACACGTCTACGGCGGTGAGGATCAGCCCGATGCCGGTGAACTGCATCACGATCGCCAGCAGATTCATCTGTGGCGTTAGCCACGGTGCATCTTCACCATAGCCCGTCGTGGTAAAGCTCTGAATCACGACCTGGAGCGACCGATACAGGGGCTGGGGACGATTCTCCCAGCTAGCCATCCCGACATTGTAGACCACCGTCAGCAACAGGGTCAGCACGATAACCAGTGCCAGATAGTAACCGGTTCGACGGGACGGTCGCTGCATACAGGGGAATACAGGTGAATTTATTTATCACCAGGGTACCCACCCACCCGTTCTGCAGTCACACTCCGTAGTCACCAGCCCCTTCCTCTCAGCAGTCCGGACAGTCACACTCATCAGGTGTCATAGCACGGCTTCGCTCCAGAACGACGACGTGCTGGCGCAGAGTGTCCCGCGTCCTTGTATATTTCGAGGCGTACCGATCCACCGCCGGGCGAGCCGATTTGACTGCTCGGTCGACGAATCGGAGCAGATCCGACTTCGGACGGTCGCCAAGCAGGAGCCAGCTAACGAGACGACCTGTCCCTTCCCGAGGGGTCTCGATAATGTCAAAACAAGTATAGTAGCCCCGAGCGGATTCGAACCGCTGTCAGAGGCTGTCTTCGCGGCGAATTCGGATGTTTGAGTGTTTCCGAACTGAAACCGCTCCAAAGGCCTCTATGATTGGCCACTACACCACGGGGCTACGTCTTCATCGTCCGGACCGACGAGTAAGAAGCTTACTCTTGGTGGCGATTTCGCTCAGTCCGCCGGGTCCGCTTCGACCTCGAGCAGCTCGCAGGCGTCGTCTTCGGGGTCGAAGCAGTCCGGGCACTTCGGATTGCGGTCGATGATGGTGTCGAGGCGTTCGGCGACCGTCTCGTCGATGACGGGTTCGAGCTGTTTGGCCTCGGCCTGGAACTCCTCGACGTCGAGGACCTCGAAGAGGAATCGCTCGATGATGCAGTAGGTCTGGAGCGCGTCGCGGGCCCGGACGATGCCGTCGTCGGTGAGCGTGACGCCCTTGTACTTCTCGTGGTCGAGCAGGTCGCGCTCTTCGAGTTTGCCGATCATCTCGTTGGCGCTCGCGGGGCTCACGTCGAGCATGTCGGCGACGCGGCCGGTGGCGGCCGGGCCGTCCTCGACCTGCTGGACCAGATAGATCGCCTTCAGGTACTGGTCGGCCGTGTTCACGCCAGATCCCCTCCGTCCGCTCGTCGATGGCTCCCGATCATTCTCGTGTCTCCATGAGTTCGGTGACTTCCTCGACTCCCTCCGCCTCCTCCTCTCGGATCGCAGTGAGCGTCTCGATCAGTTCCGCGCGATCGACGCCGAAGGTGGCGTCGGAGGCCTCGATGGCCCCGATGAGATCGTCGTAGAACTTGTAGGCGGTCTCCTCGTTACACAATTGATCGTAGAGGACGCCGTCGAAGTCCGCCTCGGACTCGTACTGGGCCGTCACCAGTCCCTTGATCTCCTCGAAGGGGATGGTGTCGGCTTCCAGGTCGTCGATGAGCGTCTCCAGTCGATCGCGGTGGTCGGCCGACTCCCGGGCGGCCTCGTCCAGAAGCGCCTCCAGTTCCGGGTCCTCGAGCTCCAGCGCCCGGGCGTGCTCGCCGGCGCGCGCCTCGACGACCTCTTCGAGGACGACGCCGATCTGTAACAGTCGCGCGAGCTGGTGGTCGTTCGAGACCGGTTGCTGCACGCTCACGGCGACCACCGTCGACCGAGCCGACTCTGTCCCGCCAGCATACGCGAGAGTGCGGGAGGCTGGAACTTAAGCCGTTCCCTCGTGGTCCGTCGCGCTGCGAGTCGGGAACTGAAAATCCGAATTCGTTACTCGCGGGCCTGTGGCCCGTTCGTTTTCGAGGTTGCGTCCGCAACCTCGCTACTCACGAAGACGCCGGGAGAGCGAGCTCTCCCGAGCCATTCGTTCGTGACCTTCCGGTCACTCACGAAGACGCTTCGCGATCAGCCCCGCGAGGTCCTCGCGGAACTCGTCGACCGCGACCTCGGAGAGGACGGGCTCGAAGAAGCCCTCGACCAGCATGTTCTCGGCGACCTGCGCGGGGATGGCCCGCGAGGTCATGTAGAACATGTCCTGTTCGTCGACCTGGCCGACCGTCGCGGAGTGGCTGGCCTCGGTGTCGTGGTTGTTGATGATCAGCTTCGGGGAGGCGTCGGCCTCGCTCTCGTCGGAGAGCATCAGCGTGTTCTCGCGCTGGTAGGAGTTGGTGTCCCAGGCCTCCCGGCCGACGTCCTGAACCCCCTCGTAGACCGACCGTGCGTGGTCGTCGAGGACGCCACGCGTGATCAGGTCGGCCGTCGTGTGTTCGGCCTCGTGCCAGACTCTGGAGGCGAGGTCGAAGTGCTGGTCCTCGTGGCCGAAGAAGGCCCCGACGATCTTCGATTCCGAGGAGTCGCCGAGCAGTCGCGTCTCGACGCTGGTCTTCGTGAGGCGCGACCCGATGTTGCCCTCGATCCAGTTCACCTGGCCGTACTGGCCGGTGTGCCCGCGCTTGACCTGGAAGTTGTACGTCTCCTCGTCCAGGTTCTGCAGCGCGCCGTACTGGACGGTCGCGTTCTCGCCGGCGACGGCCTCGACGACGCCGCTGTAGTAGCGCTCGCCCTCGGCGTCGTCACCGGTCTCCTGCCGTTCGAGGATGGTGACCGAGGACGATTCCTCGGCGATCACGAGCGTGTAGTTGAACAGCGCGCGGCTGTTCATCCGGGTCCGGATCTTCACGTCCTCTGCGTCGACGCCCTCGGGGACGTAGACGACCGTCCCTGCCGAGAACAGCGCCGTCGAGAGCGCCGTGAGGTAGTCGCGCTGGGGGTCGACGACGCTGCCGAATTGCTCCTCGATCAGGTCGCCGTGTTGGTCCAGCGCGTCGGACCAGGAGAGCACGTCGACGCCCTCGGCGTCCACGCGGTCTTTCTCCTGAGCCATCTCCAGGGGGTCGACGAAGCGCTCGTAGTCGAGCGCGTCGAGGTTCGTCCACTCCCGGCCCGGCGTCTGGATGACGGCGGGCATGTCGAGCTCTCCGAGCGCGTCGAGCGCGTCGAGGCGCGTCTCCAGCAGCCACTCGGGCTCGTCGAGCTGTTCGCTGATCTCCGTTACCTGCTCCTCCGTGAGGTTTGCTTGTACCTGCGTGCTCATGGTCGATCCGGGGGTTACCCGAGCGAGCCCTCCATCTCGAGTTCGATGAGGCGGTTGAGCTCGACCGCGTACTCGATGGGCAGTTCCTCCGTGATCGGCTCGATGAAGCCGGCGACGATCATCTGCTTCGCGTCGTCGTCGTCCAGGCCGCGCGTCTCCAGGTAGAAGACGTCCTCGTCACCGATCTTGCCGACCGTCGCCTCGTGGGCCACGTCGACCTTGTTCTCCTGGATCTCCATGTACGGCATCGTGTCGCTGGTCGACTCGTTGTCGAACATCAGCGCGTCACACTCCACGCTCGTACTGGAGTTCTCCGCGCCGTCGGACATGTGGACCAGGCCGCGGTAGTTCGTCCGGCCGCCGTCCTTGCTGATCGACTTCGACTCGATGGTCGACTTCGTGTTCGGCGCGTTGTGGTAGACCTTCGCGCCGGTGTCGATGTTCTGGCCCTCGCCCGCGAACGCGATGGTGATGTGGTTGTCCGTCGCGCCCGGACCCTTCAGGATGGTCGAGGGGTACAGCATCGTCGCCTTCGACCCCATCGATCCGGAGACCCACTCCATGGTCCCGTCGGCGTCGCAGATGGCGCGCTTGGTGTTGAGGTTGTACGTGTTCTTCGACCAGTTCTGCACGGTGGAGTACTGGACGTGCGCGTTCTCGCCGACGAAGACCTCGACGCCCCCGCTGTGGAGGTTGAAGGCCGAGTACTTCGGGGCGGAACAGCCCTCGATGTAGTGGACCTCGGAGTTGTCCTCGGCGATGATGAGCGTGTGCTCGAACTGGCCCATCCCCTCGGAGTTCATCCGGAAGTACGCCTGGACGGGCATCTCCACGGTGGTGTCCTCGGGGACGTAGACGAACGACCCGCCGGACCAGACCGCGCCGTGGAGCGCCGCGAACTTGTTGTCGCTCGGGGGAACGCACTTCGTCATGAAGTGCTCCTTGACGATCTCTTCGTGCTCCTGGACGGCCTTGTCCATGTCGCAGAAGATGACGCCCTTGTCCTCCCAGCGCTCCTGCATGTTCTGGTAGACGATCTCGGACTCGTACTGGGCGCCGACGCCCGAGAGGGCGTTCTTCTCGGCCTCCGGGATGCCCAGTTTGTCGAAGGTGTCCTGGATCTCCTCGGGGAGGTCCTCCCAGGACTCCGCGCCGCCGCGGGTCTCGATGTCCGGGCGGATGTACGGCACGATCTCGTCGAAGTCGATCTCGCTCAGGTCCGGCGCGCCGGGCCAGTCGGTCGGCATCGGCATCTG
Source organism: Halorientalis sp. LT38 (assembly GCF_037031225.1). Classification (NCBI taxonomy): domain Archaea; kingdom Methanobacteriati; phylum Methanobacteriota; class Halobacteria; order Halobacteriales; family Haloarculaceae; genus Halorientalis; species Halorientalis halophila. Next base: position 699,251 of record NZ_JAYEZN010000001.1, read on the forward strand.
CTGGAACTGCTTCAGGGCGCGCAGGCGGCGTTCGAGCATCCACTCGGGCTCGTCCTTGTCTTCGCTGATGACCCGGATGGTCTCCTCTGTGAGGCCCTTCTCGGACTTGAAGGCGGACGATTCCTCCTTCTTGAACTCGAAGCGAGCCTCGGTGTCGGTCTCTTTGAGATGGTCTTGATCTGAACTCATTGTTGATCTTGGTTTCGTTCTCTGGACGTATCAGTCTGTGCTAGCCGCGGACGGTTACGCGGTCTCCATCACTTCGTCGCGCACCCAGTCGTACCCCTTGTCCTCGAGTTCCTCGGCCAGCGTGGCGTCGCCGGACTTGGCGATCTTGCCGTCGAGCATCACGTGGACGTGATCGGGTTCGACGTAGTCGAGGATGCGCTGGTAGTGGGTGATCTGGAGGATGCCCGCGCCCTGCTCGTCGCGCAGGGCGTTGATGCCGTTCGAGACGTCCTGCAGGCGGTCGATGTCCAGCCCGGAGTCGATCTCGTCCAGCACGGCGATCGAGGGCTCCAGGATCGCGGCCTGGAGGACCTCGTTCTGTTTTTTCTCCCCGCCGGAGAAGCCGGCGTTGAGGTAGCGCTGGGCGAAGCTCTCGTCCATGTCGAGTTGCTCCATCTTCTCCTGGAGGATCTGCTGGAACTCGGCGACGCCGATGTCGCCCTCTTCCGGATTGCCCTCCATCGGCGAGGTGTCGTAGCCGGCCGCGTCCTCGTTGGTGTCGCCGCCCTCGGCTTCCTCGGCCTCCTCGTCCTCTTCGAACAGTTCCTCGCGCTCTTCGAGTTTGGCGTTCAGGGCCGTCCGCAGGAAGTTCACCATCGTGACGCCCTCGATCTCTGCCGGGTACTGGAACCCGAGGAAGATACCGAGCGCCGCGCGCTCGTTGGGCTCCAGGTCGAGCAGATTCCAGGTCCGAAGGTCCTCGGGGATCTCCTCGTCGAGATCGTCGAACTCGTCTGCGTCGATGTGCAGCAGCACCTCACCGTCGGTCACCTCGTAGGCGGGGTGACCCGCGATGATCTTCGCCGTCGTGGACTTCCCGCTCCCGTTGGGGCCCATCAACGCGTGGATCTCGCCGGATTCGACCTCGAGGTCGACCCCGCGAAGGATCTGCTCGCCGCCCTCCTCGGCAACTTCAGCGTGTAGGTTGGATATTTCGAGTGTTGCCATTGTTTAGGGACACCTAAGTCGTCTCAACGTCGGGCCGAGACGCTCATAATGCTTTCGCATTCACCCGGTTCGGTTTGCCGTGACGGAAAATTTGGTTTCAGTTTCTCGAAGTCGAACTCGTCGGACACCTGCCCGACGCCGTCGGGCGGCGTCGCCGATCAATCAGTTAGACCACAAACTGAGTGAAACGTCCACAACATTCATACCCCGTAGCGAAATATTTCTGAGAGGAATGCCCCAGTTCAGCTGGCTCCTGGTCGCCCTTTTGATTCCCCTCTTCGTCGCGGTTCCGACCCTGGTGGTCATCCTCCGGCACTTCGAGAACCCCCGTCTGTCTCCCATTCCGCCGCTGGTGCTGATCGGTTCCGTGACCCTGTGGTGTCTCGGCGACGCCGCGCGACTCGCCGTCACCTCGCTCGAGGCGAAACTGGCGCTGCTACCGATCTACTACCTCATGGGCACGGTCGTCGTCGTCTCGCTGTTCGTCTTCGCCGCGGACTACAGCGAACGCACCGCGTGGCGGCGCCCCCGGCGGATCGCCCTGCTCCTGGCGCCGATGTTGGCGATGAACGTCGTCGAGATCACGAACGTGGGGTCACTCACCATCCGTTCCGCGCAGGTGGTCGAGCGCGGCGGCGTCGCGTTCGCCGAGATCGTCTGGGGCCCGATGTTTTACCTCCACCACGGCGTGGCCTACCTCATCGTCGGCGCGGCCGCGTACATGTTCCTCACCTTCGAGACGACCAACCGTCACTACCGCGGCCAGGTCCGCTCCATCGTCGGCGCGCTCTCGATCCCCTGGATGCTCAACGTCGCGTACCTGATCGGGCTGACGGGGTTCAACTACACGACCACCGGCTTCGCCGCCGCGCTCCCCATCGGCGTGCTGATGATCTTCCGCTATCGCATACTGCGGCTCATCCCGGTCGCGCGCTCCTCGGTCGTCGAGGAGATGGACACCGGCTACCTGGTCCTGGACAGGGGCGACGTGGTCGTCGACGTCAACGACCGCGCCGCGGCGTTGCTGGGGATACCTGGCGAACGCCTGCTGGGTTACGACCGCGAGTTCCTCGAGGCCACGTTCCCCGAGATCGAGGCCGCCTTCGACGACGAGACCGGCTTCGACACGATCACCCGCGAGCGCGACGGCGAACGGCGCTACTACAACGTCGAGGCGTCGAAACTCGGTGCGGAGGGAGCAGACGTCTCACCGGCCCAGGAGAGCAGTTCCGTCGTCCTGTTCCAGGACGTCACCGAACAGATCGAAGCCCAGCGCCAGCTCCGCGAACAGCGCGACCGACTGGAGGAGCAGAACGAACGCCTCGAGGAGTTCGCGAGTTTCCTCTCCCACGACCTCCGCAACCCGCTCTCGGTCGCGAACGGGCGGCTCGAACTCGCTCGCGAGGAGCACGACAGCGTCCACATGGAACAGATCGCCGAGGCCCACGAGCGCATGGACGAACTCATCGAGGACGCGCTCGCGCTCGCGAGACAGGGCCAGACCGTCCTCGACCGCGAACCAGTCTCCCTCCGAACCGCCTGCGAATCGGCCTGGAACAACGTGGATACCGGGGACGCGACGCTCTCGGTCACCACCGACTGCACCGTCTCCGCCGACGCCTCACAGCTCACCCAGCTACTCGAGAACCTCTTTCGCAACGCGATCGAACACGGTGGCCCGGACGTGACCGTCACCGTGGGCGACGTAGGTGCCTCCGCTGAAGCCGACGCCGCCGCGAGCGCACGCACCGACGGCGCGGCCCGCGGCTTCTTCGTCGCCGACGACGGCCCGGGCATCCCGGAGGCCGAGCGCGACCGCGTCTTCGAGAAGGGGTTCTCGACCGACGACGACGGCACCGGGTTCGGCCTCGCCATCGTCGCGACGGCAGCCGAAACCCACGGATGGAGCGTTCGCGTCACCGAGAGCGAGGCGGGCGGCGCGCGCTTCGAGATCCTGGACCGGAACCCCGACGACGGATCCGGGCCGGATTCGACGTCCGACGGCGAACCGCCGGCCTCCGCTACATGAAGCTGCCGAGCCCAGTCTGTTCCTGCCCGCTCCTGACCTCGTCCCAGGAGACGTCAAGCGCTTCCAGGATGCGCTCGATCGGTCCTTTGAGCGTCTTCTCCAGCATCTTCTCCCAGTCGACCTCGAACTCCTCGGGCACCTGATCCTCGTACTCGAAGCAGATCACGTCTGGATCCCTGCGGAACTCGCCGTAGAGCGGGTCCGTCGAGGGATCGAGCCCGTACTCCGCCTCGACTTTGTCCCAGAAGTCCGAGTGGACGCGGTCGAGGTAGAGCCGTTTGGGTTTCGACCCGCTGGCGAAGTTGGTCCCGAGGAGCAGGTTCGCGTACTTCGCGCCTCTGACCTGTGCGGTGTCGGTATCGTAGTTGTCCAGTTTCTTCCCGATGCCGCCCGGGATGGCTACCTCGTCCAGACTGACGTTGCCGGCCTCGAAGTCCTCGATCACGTCGTGGACGTACTCCTTGATCTCCTCGACGTCCGCCCCGGTGACGATCAGGTCGATCACCTCCTTCTGGACCACCTTGGTGATCGGCGCGATGTCCGAACGCTGGTACTCGAAGCCCGTGATGTCGATGTCGTCGACGTCTTTGCCCTCCTTCCAGACGATGTGGCCGGCGTAGCGTTTCTTCTTGCCCGCCTGGAAGAACCGGCGGTAGAGCTTCTCGAACTCGATCTGGAAGCGGTGGTCCTCACCGGCCTCGAGGTCGACGTGTAACTCCTCTTCGGCGAACTCGTCGTAGGCGTCGTTGATCTGTTCCTCCAGTTCGAAGGACTGCTCGATGGCTTCCTCCCTGGAGACCTCGCCGCCGAGTTCGATCATGACGCTGTCGGTGTCACCGTAGACGACCTCTTTGTCCATGCGACCCGCCACGTCGTCGGTGTAGTCGATGACCTCTCTCCCCGTCGCGGTGACCGCAGCGCCCATCTCCTTGTCGTACAGCCGGAACCGGTCCCAGCCCAGAACGCCGTACAGCGAGTTCATGATCACCTTGACAGCCGCCTGCTGCCGGTCGAACTGTTCGTACTCGCGGGAGTCCGGGTCGTGGTCGTTCCGCAGGGATTTCTTCTCCTCGCGCTCGGTCAGGAGTTCGTCGACCATCTCCCGGATGACGCCGTCGGGTTCCTTCCGGAAGTGCTGGCCGTTCGGCGCGCGGAAGGTGTCGCCCTCGAAGGTATCGGGGTCGACCTTCGTCTCCGGGGAGGCGTTGATGGTCACCATGCACATCGGGTAGAGGCTCTTCAGGTCCAGTACCGTGACCATCTCCCGGACGCCGGTGATGGGGTCGAAGACGGCCCCGCCCTCGTAGTCCTCGGCGTCGTGTTGCCCCTTGGAGGGCAGCACCAGGTTGCCGTGGAGTTTGTGGAGGACGTACATGTCGACGGCGTCGCCGGGCGTCGTGGCGTCCTCCAACTTGCAGCCCACGAAGGAGGCGACCTCCTGCCAGAAGGGGATGATCTCCTGCTGGTCGTTCAACTCGACGCAGAGTTCGACGTCCCGGAGGTTGTACTCCAGCAGGCGCTCGGGGTCGTCCTCCCACAGGTCGCCGATGTCGCCGGGGTAGCGCTCCTTGCCGACGCCGAGTTCCTGTTCGCCCACGGCGTCCAGGCGGTAGGAGTCGAGTTCGGTGAACTTCGTCCGCTGGTAGGCGTAGAGCAGGTCGAAGACGACCCGGCCCTTGATGTTCGGCCCCTGCCAGTTGTTGCGCCAGACCTCGTCGACCCGCGAGAGCCGTTCGATCGAGAGATCGTAGTCGTGATGAGGTCCCTGGAGTTCCTCGAGTCTGTCGAGGAAGTAGGGCGCGTCGAAGTCGTCGAAGTTCCACCCCGTCAGCAGGTCGGGGTCGGTCTCCTCGACGTAGGTCACAAAGGAGTCGAGCATCGCCTCCTCCTCCTCGAAGACGCGCACGTCGGCCTCGAAGTCGTCCTCGATGGGTTCGTAGGCCGCCAGGGCCTCCGGCGGGTCGATGCCGGCCGGGGAGTCGTACAGCCAGGTAACGTACTCGTCGTCGTAGGAATCGTGGGAGGTGAGACAGACGATGGTCTGCTCGCCGTCCTCGGGGAAGCCGTGGCGGTCGTCGACCTCGATGTCGAAGGTGTTGACCCGCGGTTCGGCGTCGGCGTCGACGGCCTCGATCTCCTCGTGGGGGACGCGGATCGGTTCCCCGTCGGCCTCCCGGCGGACGGGGACGCGCACGCCGCTGGTGATGTCCTTGTCGATCAGCAGGCGATTCGGAAAGAGGATGTCGGCCTCGAAGTGGTCGAACTCGTCGCGCATCTGCCCCACGTCGCGGGGCGTCTGGCCGAAGATCTTCGTCAGTCGCTCGCCCCGGATCGACTCGTAGGGTTCGCCGTCCTCGTCTTCCTCCTCCCAGCCGGTGATCGTGCTGCGCTGGAGGTCCGCGTCGGTGAGCGAGTCGGTCGGCGCGTAGAAGTAGGGTCTGAACTCGTAGACCTCGACGTGGATCCGCTCGTTGTCCTCCGGGGTGCGACCGAAGACGTGGATGACCGGGAACTCGTCGTCGCCCCGGCCCTCGATGGTGTAGTCGACCTGCGTGACCGCGAAGGTCACCATCTCGTCGGCGTCGGGGTAGCGAATGTCGTCCAGATCCCGGATCTCGAAGCTGTCGTCGCCGCCCCCGTTGCCCGCGACGGCCGCGGCCTCCGCCGCGGCGTCGCGCTCGTCGCCCGCGCTGCCCGACCGCCCGTCGTCCGTAAACGCAGCGAGACCCGCCTGGCTTCCGTCGTCCCCGGTCTCGTCCATACTGTCCACCCGTTGGAGTCCCCCGATTAAAATCCCGACGGTCCCCGCGTTTCGGCCGCCGAACGGAACACAAGGTATTTGGCATGACACCTCATACCAAAGAAACGAAGCGACATGACGGACCGCGCAAACGGCAGTCGGCCGGAGTTGGACAGTGCCGAAACGGGACCGGACGGCCCCGAAGTCGAGACGATCGAGGCGTACGAGACCGACGAGGGGGTCGTCCTGTACGACGCCCAGAACCCGCTCGCGTGGGTCCAGTCGAGTGCGGCGACGACGCTCGAGGACGCGGTGTAGATCGCTCGCGCAACGCTTTTCTCGCAGCCAGTTCGACGAGTCGATAGTGACCGACGACGACGGTCCCCGCCCTGACGACGCCCCGGAACCCGGCAGCCCCGAGGCCGTCGGGGAACCGGACCCTGAAGCCGACTTCGGCCCGGACGTCCCCGAGGTGGACGTGCCGGAAGTCGACATCCCCGAGCCGCCGGACCCGTCCGATTCGGACGTTCCCGAGGACCTGCTCCGCTCGTTCTGGAAACTCGTCGCCATCTTCAACGTCGCGCTGCTCGCCGTCTCGCTCGGCCCGATGCTCGCCGTTTTCCGGGGGGAGTGGGTCAACGGTGGCCTCGTCTTCGCCGTCGGTGTCGCCTTCTTCGCGTACGGCTACGCCCGCTACCAGCGGGCGAAACGAGTGCACGGGATCGGTGACTGACTCTCGCGAACGCTTCCCAGAACGGCTAACCGTCCCCGACCGCTACCGGCGATCATGCGTAGCGTCCGCGACGACTCCGGCACACGACTGTTGCTCGTCAAGCAATCGGGCGAGTCCAGCCGCGTCCGCGACCCGACGACCGGCGAGGAGCGGTACGTCCCCAACGAGGCCCTCGAACCCCTCGACGAGTCGCCGCTTGCCACGACCGCCCGCGCCGTCCCCGAGTCCGCCCGAACGATCCTGACGGCCGTCCGGGACGACCGGACGCTGGGGCTCCTGCTCGAACTCGATGCTCGCGGGCCGCTGGCGGTCCGTGACGTCCTCGCCGCCTACGACCTCTGCGAGAGCGACCTCCACGGGGCGCTGGCGGAGTTCCGCGCGGCCGGCCTCGTCGCCGAGACGACCGTCGCCGGCGAACGCGGCTATCGGATCACGGAGAACGCGAGCGACGGGCTCGCGCACCTCCGGGACGGTTCCGGGCCAGAAGATTAGTCCCCCGCAGAGGCGTCCGAGACGGCCGCCAGCGTGGCCGACCCCGCGTCCTCCCGTGTCACCGTCGACCGGTTGGTCGTCGCGTCCTTCCTGACCGTCACGAGGTGCTCCGCCGCGCCGACGAGTTCCTCGTCGTGGCTGACGACCACGATCTGTTCGACGCCCAGTTCCCGCATGTGATCGACCAGTTCGACCAGCCGCGAGACGTGCCCGGAGTCCAGGAACACGGTCGGTTCGTCCAGGATCAGGGGCGGCAGCGGCGCCGACCCCTCGATCCCCTCGGCCAGCAGCCGATAGATGGCACACCGCAGGCTGAGGTTGAACAGCGCCCGCTCACCGCCCGAGAGCTGCTCGGGATCGAGCGCCTGGCCGTCCTTCTGGTAGACCGTGAGTTCGTACTCCCCGTCGAGTTCGATCCGGGAGTAGGAATCGTTGCCGTAGACCAGATCGAACGTCTCGTTGAGCATCCGTTCGAGGCTCTCGACGTTGCGCTGGCGCAGTTCCGCCCGCAAGCCCCCGTACATCTCCTGGAGCCGCTCGGTCTCGTCGTACAGCGAGTCGAGCCGATCGACGGTCGCTTCGAGGTCGTCGTAGCGCTCCCGGAGTTCCTCGAGTGCCTCGATCTCCGTTTTGACGCCGCCGATCTCGTCGAGCAGGTCGTCGCGCTCCGCTCTGAGTTCCTCCAGTTTCGGGTCGACCTTCTCGATGTACTCGACGGCGCGCTCGCGCTGCTCGCGGGCCTGTTCGACCGCCGACTCGTCGAATTGCTCTCTGAGTTCGTCGCGCTGGTCGCGCTTGTCCGCCAGCCGATCGCGGCGCTCGTCGTTCAACTCGGCCCTGTTCGAGCGCTGCTCGCGCAGGCGCTCGATCTCCTCCTCGTGGTCGGCAACCTGCTCGAACGTCTCCCGGACGGCCGCCAGACGGTCCAGCCGCTCCGAGATCGCCGCCCGCTCCTCGTTGCACTCGGCGACGGCCTCGCGTTTCTCTTCGGCCGCCTCTTCGGCCTCCTCTGCTGCCTCACGGTCCGCCTCGGCCTCGGCCTCGAGTTCCTCCGCCGCCTCGCGCAACTGTTCGATCTGCTCGACCGTCTCGTCGAGTCCGTCTTCCCGCTCTGTGACGAGCTGCCGGACGTTCTCGAGGTCGTTTTCGAGGTTCCGAATCTCGTTCTCCCGGTCGACCAGATCGCTCGCCGCCTCGACCTCGTCTTCGAGCCGTTCGCGACGCTGCCGGACCGAGACGAGTTCGTCCTGCAGGTCGTCGATCCGCTCGCGGTGGTCCTCGATCGACTCGACGTGCGGCGAGTCCTCGACCGGCTGGCCGCATTCGGGACACTTCCCCGCGTCGAGGAGCTCCTCGGCCTCTTCGAGCCGTTGCGCCGCATTTTTCAGTTCGGTCTCCAGTTCCTTCTGGCGCTCGCGGGCCTCGTTCAGGTCGTCCGCGAGGTCGTCCCAGTGGTCGCCGGCCTCGCCGACGTCGACTGGCGCGTCCGCGAAGGCGTCGCGCTTCTGCTCGATGGCGGCTTCCAGCCGCTCGATCCGCTCGCGGCGCTCGGCGAGTTTCTCGCGCGTCTCCGCGAGTTCGCTCGCCCGCTCCTCGGCCGCCTCGCGTTTCTCTTCGGCCCGGGCGGTCTTCTCCTCGGCGGTCTCCCGGAGCGATTCGGCCTCGCTCGCGTGCTCACTGGCCGCGACCCGGTGGTCCTCGATGTCGTCGCGCAACGCTTCGTCTCGGTCTTCGAGGTCGGCGATGGTCTCGGTGATCGTCGCCTCGTCGGGGTCCTCGAGCGGCGACTCGGCGAGTAACTCGGCGCGGTCGTCCCGGATCTCCTCGATCCCGGTTTTTAGCTCACTGATCCGCTCGCCGAGTTCCTCGCGTTCGCGCTCGGTTTCCTCGATGGTCTCGGTCAGCGCCGCGATCTCCGAGTCGAGGGATTCGAGCCGGTCGCGTTTCGCCTCGTGGTCCTCGAGGATCGCCTCTGCATCGTCGCGGGTCGTCACGGCCTCCTCGCGGTTGTCTTCGAACCGTTCGATCTCGCCTTCGATTTCCTTGCGCTCGGTCTGGAGCGCGTTCAGCCGTCCGTGGAGGTCTTTCTCTTCCTTGCGTTCGATGTTGCTCGCGACCTCCTCGAGCAGTTCCCGCTTGCCGTCACGGACGTGTTTGACGCCCAGTCGGGCCTTGCTGGCGCGCTCGCGGTAGTCCTCCAGCTTCCCGAGCTGGAGCAGGTCGTCGATCATGTCCTGGCGCTCGGCGGGCGCGGCGTTGATCAACTTGTTTACCTCCCCCTGGCGGACGTACGCGCAGTTGACGAACGCTTCGTGGTCCATCCGGAGCAGTTCCGCGACGTGCCGGCGCACGTCGCGTGCGCCCTCGTAGGTGGCTTCCGGCGTCTCCAGCACGCACCGGGCCGTGGTCGCACGCTCGTCGGTGACCCGGACGCGGCGTTCGACGTGGAAGGAGCCGCCGCCGTGGGTGAACCACAGTTCGACGGTCGCGTCCTCCTCGCCGATCGTGACGACCTCGTCGAGCGTCTCGTCCAGCGCACGGGCTCCGTACAGCGCGAAGAAGCAGCCCTCGAGCAGCGAGGACTTCCCGCTCCCGTTCAGCCCGTGGATGACGGTGACGCCGCTGTCGAGTTCGAGGTCCGCGTCCCCGTAGCACTTGAAGTTCTCGAGCCGGACCCGCTCGAACTTCATTCGAAATCACCCAGCGACGGCTGCCCGTAGGCGTCGGCCGACCCGGCTGCCCCCTCGGCAGCGCCGTCGGCGTCGTGACTCCCAGCGCCGTCGTCCGCTGCCGCCTCCCCGGCAGTCTCCCCTGTGGTCTCCTCGGTCACTTGCTCTGCAGGGGCCGGTTCCTCGTCTCCTGATCGGTCGGAGTCGGTCGCGTCGGCTGCGCCCTCGGTGGCACGGAACGTCCCGTCGTCCCCGTCCTCGAGCAGCTCCCGGACCCGGCGCTCGACCTCGTCCGTGACGTTCGAGTCGGCGGTCTTGCTGGCTCGCACCGTCTCGTCGACGTCGTGGGCGGCGCGGCTGAGCCCCATCTCGCGGATCCGCGCTTCGACCGCGTCGTCGGGGTCGGCGAAGTTCACGTCGACGTCGGCGGCGTCCGCGACCTCCCGGTGGTCGGTGACGCGCGTCACCAGCGCCCCCTCCTCGGCCGCGAACTCCTCGACGGTCGCCTGCGTGACCGGGTCGCCCTCGCCCTCGACGTGGACGATCACCACGGCGTCCTCGAGGTCGTGTTGCCCGACGCGTTCGCGGACGCGTTCGACCCCCTCGCCCTCGGCGAGTTCGACGTCGACGAAGACGAACTCGCGGGTCTGCAGTCCGCGCCGTCGGATCGACACCTGTCCGTCGAACTCGACGATGTTGTACCCGCGGTCGGCACGCTCGTCGGCGCTGGCCCGCTCGGTCGAACCGCAGTAGGTAACCCAGGCGTCCTCGATCTGAGCTTTCTGCGGTTTGTGGTTGTCCCCCAGGAGGACGGCGTCGAAATCGACGGTCGACTCCTCGAGGAGCCGGTCGGTGTCCCAGTCGGCGTAGTCGAAGGGCTCGAACAGGCCGTGTGCGACCAGGGCGGCGTGGTCGGCGTCGTGGCTCGCGAAGTCGTAGTCGAGGTCCTCCCGCTGGGAGCGGGGGACGAAGTCCAGCCCGTAGAAGGCGGTGTCGCCGACGGTGACCGGGTCGTCGCCGAGACGGGTCGCAAGCCCGAGCGACTCGAAGAGGTCCAGCCACTGGGCGTCGCGTTTGGTCTCGTGGTTGCCGACGACGGCCAGGAAGGGCACGTCGGCGGCCTCGAGGTCCCGTAACACCGAGAGCGTCCCCAGGATGTCGGGCAGGTTCGGCCGGCGGTCGTGAAACAGGTCGCCGGCGTGGACGACGGCCTCCGCGTCGCCGTCGACCGCGTCCTCGGCGACCCGGCGGAAGGCGTCGAGGAAGTCCTCGCGCCGCTCCGGCCGGTGGTACTGCCGGTAGCCGAGGTGGGTATCACCCGTATGTATCACCCGCGTCATGTTCCACCCCTTGGACACCGCCCCCTAAAGTGGTTCCGCGAGCGCGGTGAAACTGGTCACCTCTGGCAGCCTCCCGGAACGCCGCGAGCGCTTCGCTCGCGTTCCGGCCTCGCCTCGCCGCCGCGTGATCGCCGGCCGCTTCGGCGGTTTCGATGGCCTCCTCGAGCGAAGCGAGTCGGTCGGCGTCGAGGAAGGCGACGGCCGCCTCGACGGACTCGACGGCCGCGTCCGCCTCGTCGACGACGGACCGATACTCGCTCGCATCGGCGAACCACCCGCCGTCGGCGCTCGGGGCGTCGGTCGTTCGATGCGCCAGCCGAGTCAGCGCCTGCTTGACCGTTTGCGTATCGGGCACGGGCGTCGATGGGCCCGCCATCGCACTTGAACGTCCGGGTCGAGCGAGCCAGCGGATCGACGCGGATCGAGCGAGAAAACCGCCGGGTCAGCGGGCCTCGTCGATGTTCAGCGTGTAGATGCGCTTGCGCGCGTCGGAGAAGGAAAAGCGCGACTCGACGGCACCGACTTCTTCGAGGCGGTTCAACCCGTAGCGGACCGTCCGGGGCGGCAGCAGCGTCTCTTCGGCCAGCTGGCTCTGGGTCAACGTATCGTTGTACTCCAGGGTCTTGGCGACCAGCTTCGCGCTGGGCGGGAGGTCGCGCACCGCGTCCCAGTCGCCGCCGTCGGCGTCCGATCCAGCGGACTCTGAGGCACTCATCGTACCCCCACCTATCGCATACAGTCTAATAATATTTCTCATTCAGATTTATTCTCTTCAGTAATCTCCCGGGCGCCGAATCGCAAGCCGTCGCGCCCCGTTTGGCGCTTGTGTCGACCCGAAGTCTCTTATTAGTCCATCCCCAATCCGTTGGTAATGACTGACACCGTCGACGACGTCGAGCTGCCTTACGACGAGGACGCTTCTCAGCAGGAGAAGATCAACGCCCTCCAGGAGCAACTCGAGGTCCTCGAGGCCCAGAACGAGGAGATGCGGGACAAGCTGCTGGACGCCAACGCGGAGAACAACAAGTACCAGCAGAAGCTCGAACGGCTCACCCACGAGAACAAGAAGCTCAAGCAGTCCCCGCTGTTCGTCGCGACGGTGCAGGAACTCACGGGCGAAGGGGTCATCATCAAACAGCACGGGAACAACCAGGAGGCCCTGACCGAGGTCACCGACGAGATGCGCGAGGACCTCGAACCCGACAGCCGGGTCGCGGTCAACAACTCCCTCTCCATCGTGAAGTCGCTTGACGACGAGACGGACGTTCGCGCCCGCGTGATGCAGGTCGACAAGAGCCCCGAGGTCACCTACCAGGACATCGGCGGCATCGAGGAGCAGATGGAGGAGGTCCGCGAGACGGTCGAGATGCCCCTCGAGAACCCCGGGATGTTCGAGGACGTCGGCATCGACCCGCCCAGCGGCGTGCTCCTGCACGGCCCGCCCGGCACCGGGAAGACGATGCTCGCCAAGGCCGTCGCGAACCAGACCGACGCCACCTTCATCAAGATGGCCGGCTCGGAACTGGTCCACAAGTTCATCGGCGAGGGCGCGAAACTCGTCCGCGACCTGTTCGACCTGGCCCGCCAGGAAGAGCCCGCCGTCGTGTTCATCGACGAGATCGACGCCATCGCGGCCAAGCGCACCGAATCGAAGACCTCCGGCGACGCGGAGGTCCAGCGGACGATGATGCAACTGCTCTCGGAGATGGACGGCTTCGAGGATCGCGGTGAGATCCGGATCATCGCCGCCACCAACCGCTTCGACATGCTCGACCGCGCCATCCTCCGCCCCGGCCGGTTCGACCGCCTCATCGAGGTGCCCAAGCCGGACGTCGAGGGCCGCGAGCAGATCTTCCAGATCCACACCCGCGACATGAACGTCGCCGACGACGTCAACTGGCGGGCCCTCGCCGAGATGGCCGACGACTCCTCGGGCGCGGACGTGAAGGCCATCTGCACCGAGGCCGGGATGTTCGCCATCCGCGACGACCGGACGGCGGTCGGCATGGAGGACTTCGAGAACGCCTGGGAGAAGATCCAGAAGGAAGACGACGCCGACGAGGACGTCTCGAAGACGTTCGCGTAGTCCCGGTCGCTCGACCCCGTTCTCAGTACGTCTGTGGCGGCTGTTCGAGAATCTCGAAGATTTCTTTCGCCCGGTACTCCTTGTTGCGATCCTTCCCGGTCACTTCTTCCAGGACCCCGTCGTCTTCGAGCGAAGCGATCGCGCGGCTGGCCGTCGACTGCTCCACGTCGAATCGCTCTGCGACCGTCGCAGTGGTCACGTATGGCTGTTCGAAAAGCGAGCACGCGAGCCGATTCTTCGTGTACTGAACGCCGCCGTAGGTGTCGTCGTAGCGACGGCGCAAGTCGTCGAGGGCCAGCGTCCGGGAGACCGACTCTTCGGCCTGTCGGGCGACACCGTCGACGAAAAAGGACAGCCAGGATTCCCACGCACCGTCCGACCGAACGGCGTTCATCCTGTCGACGTACGTCGCCTTGTTTCGGTTGAAGTACTCGCTGAGGTAGAGATTCGGACGTTCGAGGAGCCCGGCGTCGTACAACTGGAGTGTTATCAGGAGCCGACCGAGTCGTCCGTTCCCGTCGCCGTACGGGTGGATCGTCTCGAACTGGTAGTGAAAGAGGGCGATGTCGACGAGCGGGTGGTAGCTACCACCCGTTCGGTAGTACGTCAACAGTGCGTCCATCAGCCCGTCGACGACTCCGGGGACGGGCGGGAGGAAGTCGCCGAGGTGGTTCGGCGTGGTCTTGTACGCGCCGATCGTGTCGGTCTCGACGCGGTCGCCGGAGACCCCCGTCAGCAGTACCTCGTGGAGATCGTGGAGCAGTTCGACCGTGATTTCACCGCCGTCGTCGAGGATTTCGATCCCGTCTTCGACCGCGCGCTCGTAATTCAGCACTTCCGTCGTGTCTTTCGTGTCGGCGACAGCCGATTCCGGCGTGCCGTCGGCGTCATCGCCAGTCGCCGTCAGACTCCGCGTTTCGAGGCTGTAGAGCGCGTTGTAGTCGACGTCCGCACCCTCGATCTCGGCGGATTCCATCGCTTCTTTCCTGAGCAACGAGGTGTAGAGGACCGGGGGGAAGTCGAGTTCGAGGCTGATCCCTCCCAGTTTTCCGAGCCAGAACGTGGCCTCGGCGAGCCTGTCGTAGAACGGCGCGTCCAGATCGAGACCACCGGACGGTGGCAGCGGGTCGGGCCTGTAATATGACTCCCGACCGTACGAAACGAGATCACCGGGAGCGGTCTCAGTTAATTCTGGCTCGCGCATGCACGTACCTACCGTACTTCCCCCTCATGTATGAATTTGTTGCCACCGAATGCAAACAGAGGCTCGAAATACAGTCTGTATCTGCATCGTATCGGATGTGATGCAACCGAGAGGATGCGTGGTATGCCTGCGACAGACGACGAAAACAACTGATCAGCGCGTCGGTCCAGCTACAGCAGGTAGAAGATCAGGAACGGTACGAGAAAGAGCAGGAGCGTCATCACGAGCAGGATGATCCCGTAGCCGGCGATCGTCCCACCGACGGTGAACCACGACGGGTGATCGAACTTCTCGACGAGGTCTGACATTGTGGAACGATTCGGCCCGCGGAATTTAGTTCTACCGACTCGGTTCAGGCGAGGATCTCGGCGATCCGGCGAGGTTCGCCAGACAGCGCCGGGTCTTCGGCGACGATCTGGAGGACCTCGTGATCGGTGACGTCGGGGTAGGACTTGCCGATGGCATCCTCGATGAGGGCCTTCTCGAGTCGGAACTCGGTGCCCTCGTAGACCACGTCGACGCCCTGTTCGTCGAAGGAAAGAGCCGTCATGCCCGGGCGGTACGCCGTCGGCGCTCAAAAACTGCGCGATGTAACTGCGCTCGCGGCCGCGTCAGACGGGCGTCAGACGTCGCCCCCGAGTTTAATAGCTGGGCCGACAGTTGTTCCGGTGTGCCGCTGCGCTCGGATCTCCTGGACGAACTGCAGATTCCCGACGGGACGACCGTCGAAGAGCACGACCTCGTGACGGACGGGGACGTGATCGTCGGCGGCCAGAGCACCGTCGAGTTCGGCGTCCGCGGGCACAACGTCATCGCGGGCGAGCGCGTGCGCTTCGGCGGCGACATCGAGGCCGAAGGCGACTGTCGGCTCGACATGTGGAGCGACGTGGCGGGCAACGTCCTCGTGGGCGAGAACGCCTACATCGGCGAGCGCGTCCACGTCGGCGGCCAGCTCATGGTCTCGGGCGACCTCGACATCGGCGACGAGGTCGACATCGAGGAGGGCTTCGAGGCCAACGGCTGGATCGTCATCCGCAACCCGATGCCGACCATCGTCTTCCTGTTCGTCTACCTCTCGCACCTGCTTCGCTTCGGCGAGGAGGAGACCGCGAACGAGGTCGTCTCCGAGGTGCTCGGCGAGGACGGGTCGGCCCACGACCCGGTCCTCTTGCCCCGGAACAGCAACGTCAACGACGACGCCTGGCGCGTCTCGACGCCGGCCTCCATCGGCGACGACTGCCGGCTACACGGCAACGTCCGCGCCGAACGGCTGGCCGTGGGCGAGGACACCATCGTCTTCGGGAGCCTCCGCGCCAAATCCGACATCCACGTCGGCGAGGGCACGGAGATCAAGGGCGACGTGACCACCCGCGAGGGGACCGTCAGCGTCGACCGCGACGTGACCGTCTGGGGCGACATCGCCGCGACCGACGTGGCCCTGCACGAGGACGCCACCGTCGAGGGATCCATCCGTGCGCGCGGTGAGATGACGATGATCCAGTCGGACCCCGAAACTGGAGCGTCGGGGACCGAGGCGTCGGCGGACGAGGGATCGACCGCCGATGGGAGCGACGACGGCGACGCGGCAGAGGAGGCGGTAGACGACGAGGACGAGTCGACCGCTGACGATGAGTCGGCCACTGACGAGGATACTGCCGCCGAGGAGACGGCCGAGGCGGCCGACGACGCGTCGGATTCGGACGCCGAGTCGGCCGACGACGGAGAGCGTGTGACTGTGTCCGGATCGGACGAGGCGTCCGATCCGGAGCGTGTGACTGCTGACGACGATCCCGACGGAGAGCGTGTGACTGCATCCGAGGGAGACGCCGGGTCGGACGTCTCGTCCGACTCGGACGGCGACGACTACCGCGAGAACGGCCACGAGGCCGGCGTCGTCGAGTAGACCGAAAGCCCCTTCCACCCGTCTCGGGTATCTCGGGGCATGCTTTCGGTCGCACTCGCCGGCAAACCAAACGCTGGCAAGTCGACGTTCTACAAGGCGGCCACCAGGGCCGACGTCGACGTGGGAAACTACCCCTTCACTACCATCGACGCCAACCGCGGCGTCAGTTACGTCCGGACGGACTGTCCCTGCCTCGAACGCGACGAGCGCTGCGGCGACGAGCACTGCCGAGGCGGGAAACGCTACGTCCCCGTCGAACTGCTCGACGTTGCCGGCCTCGTCCCCGGTGCCCACGAGGGCAGGGGGCTGGGCAACCAGTTCCTGGACGAACTCTCGAACGCCGACGCCATCCTCAACGTCGTGGACGCGTCGGGGGGCACCAACGAGGAGGGCGAACCCGTGGAGGTGGGCGAACACGACCCCGTCGAGGACGTGGACTTCGTCGAGGAGGAGATGGACCTCTGGCTGGCGAGCATCGTCTCGCGCAACTGGGAGTCCGTCGAGCGCGAATCGCGCTCGCCCGACTTCGATCTGGACGAGACCCTCTCCGAGATGCTCACCGGCGTCGGCGCGACCGAACTCGACGTGGCGCGTACCCTCCGGGAACTCGACTACCCCGAGGACCCGATCCAGTGGACAGACGAGGACCGAGAGGCGCTGGCCCGGCAGATCCGCCAGCGGACCAAGCCCATCGTCGTCGTCGCGAACAAGGCCGACGTCGCGCCGGAGGGCAACGTCGAGCGCCTCCGCGAGGCCGCCGAGTACGTCGTCCCCGCGACCGCGGACGGGGAACTGGCGCTGCGCAATGGCACCGACGCGGGTGTGGTGGACTACGACCCCGGCGACTCGGACTTCGAGATCACCGGCGACGTGAGCGACCAGCAGGAAGCCGGCCTGGAACGCATCCGCGACGTGATGGCCGAGTGGGGCGGCACAGGCGTCCAGACAGCGCTGGACACTGCCGTCTACGACCTCCTCGATCACCTGACGGCCTACCCCGTCCAGAACGAGAGCAAGTGGACCGACGCGAAGGGGAACGTCCTCCCCGACGCCTTCCTGCTGCCCGAGGGCTCGACCCCCACAGACCTCGCGTACGCCGTCCACTCGGACATCGGGGACGGTTACCTCCACGCAGTCGACGCGAAAGCCGGCCGGAAGATCGGCGACGACCACGAACTCGAGGAGGGCGACGTGGTGAAGATCGTCTCGACGGCGAGCTGAGGAGGGTCACTTCCGGGAGCGGATTTTCTCGATGGACTCGTGGATGCCGACGACGAGCGACGGCACGAGGATCATGAAGACGTGTTCCTCGATCGGGATCTCGAACAGTTCGATACCAGTCCGGAGCGGGATCTCGAAGACGCCGACCTCGAGTGTGTAGCGATCCCAGAGGTAGGCGGGCAGGTAGACGACGGCGACGACGCGACCGGCGGCGCGGAAGGCGCTCGCGTACCGGAGGAGTGCGACGGCGACGGCGCCCCAGAGGAGTTCGGTGACGAGGTACGTGTACCGGCCGAAGACGCCGATGTCCGGGAGCGAGCGGCTCGACGGGTCGTCCGTGCTGGCGGCTGCCATGTGGCTACGTGCGGTCCCCAGCCGAAAGAAACCGACGCCGCGTGCGTGGTCCCCACCCCGTCGCACCCGGTCAGGCTTCGACGAACGAGACTTTCCCGGCGGCGAGTTGCTCCCGGGAGGAGAGCGTGTCCAGCACGCGCTGGAGGTACTCGCTGTGACCGCTGTCGCCGAGGACGCACGAGCGCGCCCAGTCGGCGTCGATGCAGTAGGAGGCCGTCGGCACCGGCGCGCTCCCCTCGTAGATGTGGACCGTCAGCTCCGGCCGCCCGGCCCCGTCACGGACGGCCAGCAGGAACGCGGACGCGACCGCCGCGACCTGCTCCTTGACGGCCTCCCTGTCGTCCAGGGTCGGCACGCGATAGCCCAGCGACATCGCGTCGGCCGCGACCACGAGCGATTCCAGTTCCCCTTCCGTGACCTCCAGCGACTCGTTCACCGCGGTCTGAAACGTCGTCATGTTACGGTATCCCTTGACGTAGTGAAACGGCCACGCACCGGTGTACGTGTCGCCGGCTATAGACCGGCCATTATAACAGATCTGATCGTTTCAGCCGCTCGCTGTCCGCAACGAATTCCGGCGCGCGAGCGTCAGCGCGGCGATTCCGGTCGCAGGGGGCGAGCGGTCTTACGCGACGAGCGGCCGGAACCACGTCGCGGCGATCAGGGTGGCGAGAAAGAGGTACGAGCCACGTATCAACAGCATCGTGGCGAGTGTGTCGTCGGCGCGCCAGGCCACCAGCGCGACCAGGCCGAAGACGACGGGCGCGGCGACGGCGCTCGGCGGGAAGACGGCCGCCGCGGCGAAGGCGGGGACCGCGATCAGCCCGAGGGTCATGAGCGCGAACGCGGTCCGTCGGGCCCGTTCGCGACCCAGGACGACCGCGACCGTTCGCTTCCCGATCGACCGGTCGTACGCGTAGTCCTGGGCGTCGTCGATCACCTTGATCCCCGAGAGGACGACGAGGAAGGTTCCAGCAAAGGCGACGACGACCGGAGAGAGCGTTCCGGCCTGGACGTAGTACCCGCCCAGCAGCGCGAGCGCGATGCCCGACGGGTACCCGACGGTCGCGGTCACGGGATTGGTGTCGAGTTGCGGCGCGTGGAAGTAGCCGATCGCCCAGCCGGGCGCGGTCAGGAGGGCGGCCCACGGCCCGACCAGCAGCCAGATCGCCACGAGGCAGGTTCCGAAGAGCACGGTCGACCCGGCCATCGCCAGGCAGCATCCCCCGGCCGTGAGCGGGTGGTCGTCGTCCTCGCCCCGATGGTAGAAGTCGACGTAGCCGTCCTTGACGTGGGCCGTATAGAGGCCGGCGAAGACGGCGGTGACGTGGAGGCCCGCGAACGGGAGCGACTCGACTCCCGTGAGGAGCGCGCCGAACAGCGACGACGCGAGCGGCGGCAGCATGAACACCGGGTGGATCTGCGAGGTGAGCGCGCCGACGGCGGCAGCGGGGCCGCTGCCGTGGCGGGCGATTGCCATGTCCGATTCGTCGCTCTCGAACCGGATAAAACGTGTTCGCAAACGGATGACAGTCGATCCGGTCGCGGCCGGCTCAGACCGCCTGCGCCGCCGCGTCCATGATCTCTAGCGCCTCCTTCAGCGTCTCGACGTCGACGGCGTAGGAGATCCGGGCGTGCCCGGCCCCGTGCTCGCCGAAGGCCTCGCCGGGGACGATCACGACCCCGCGGTCGATGGCTTCGTCGACGAACCCCTCCGGAACCTCGGGCATCGCGTAGAACGCCCCGCGCGGCGTCGGGCAATCGAGGCCGATGTCGGCCAGCCCGTCGAGCAACACGTCCCGGCGCTCCTCGAAGGCCGCGACCATCTCCTCGACCGGGTCCTGCGGCCCCGAGAGGGCGGCCTCGGCGGCGTGCTGGGACGCCGCGGTGGCGCAGGCCTGGCCGTACTGGTGGGCCCGCAGCATGCGCTCGATACGGCGGTCGCTCGACGTGATCCAGCCCAGTCGCCAGCCGGTCATCGAGTAGGTCTTCGAGCACGCGCCGACGACGGCGACGTTGTCCGTCTCGGCGAACTCCAGGGGCGAGCGGTGCTCGCCGTCGAAGACGATGTGCTCGTACACCTCGTCGGAGAGACAGAGCACGTCGTGTTCGTCGGCGATCCGCGCGAACGCGCGCATATCGTCGGGCGACTGGACCGCCCCGGTCGGATTGGCGGGGGAGTTGACGACGAAGACGGCCGTCTCGTCGGTGATCGCCTCTTCGACCGCCGCTGGGTCCATCGTCAGGTCCTCGCGCAGGGGGACCGGTTTCGGCTCGCCGCCCGCGATGTGGGTCAGCGCCTCGTAGGAGACGAAGCCCGGATCGGGGTAGATCACTTCCTCGCCGGGGTCGACGTGGGCCTCCAGGGCGATGTGGAGCGCTTCGCTCCCCCCAGCGGTCGCGATGACGTGTTCGGGGTCGACGTGGAGGTCGTAGTCGCGGTCGTACTTCGCCGAGATGGCGTCCCTGAGTTCGCGAGTCCCCTTGTTGGAGGTATAGGCGTCGGCCTGGCCGGCCTCGATGGCGTCCACGGCCGCCTCGCGGACGTGGTCGGGGGTCGGGAAGTCCGGCTGGCCCAGCCCGAGGTTGATCGCGTCCTCGCCCGCGGCCTCGAACACCTCGCGGATGCCCGAGATCGACACCTGCTCGATCCGGTGTGAGAAGTCCGTCATACCCTACTCCCGGGTACCGACCCCGATAATGGTAGTGGATTTTCCGGGGAGCGAGGCGTCGCACTGAATAAGAGAGCGACCGTCCGCGCGAGCGGAGCGAGCGCGGTTCACTGGCCGAGCAGAGCGGGACCGAAGGTCCCGCAGGCAGCCGGCGCGACGCGCCGGCGACGAAGCGAGGTCAGCCTTTTTCGCCCACGTTCGCGAGAGCGACGCTCTCGGGAGCCCACCAGAGATCTTCGATCTCTGGAGACGTTTCTGCACCGAGTGGTCGCGGAGCGACCCGAGGTGGAAAAAGGCGGTTGTTCAGTCGCCGCGGTACTCTTTCTGAAACCCGCGGAACTCCGTCCGGTGGGCCTCCTCGTCGGCCAGGATGGTGACCGCGATGTCCTCGGTCACCGGATCGTCGCCGTCCTGGGCCGCGTGGACCAGCGAGCGGTAGGTCTCGATCGCGTCGTTCTCGGCGTCGAGGACGCCCTCGATGACGCTCAGCACGTCCGTCGAGTCCTCTGGCGGCTGCAGCGAGTGCTGGTGGGCCTCGAACGTCGCCGACCCCGGCGGGCGCGCGTCCAGCTGTTTCAGCCGCTGGCCGAGCATCTCGGCGTGGCCCAGTTCCTCCTGGAGGTCCCCCTGCAGGCTCGCCTTGACCTCCTCGGCGCTCACGCCGTCCAGCACGATCGAGTTCGTCAGGTAGTTCATGACCGTCTCGATCTCGTCCCCGTACGCGCGCTGCAGCAGGTCGATCACTTCGTCGTTCGTCATACCCACGGATTGGGCGCGAAGCCACTTAGACGCCCGTATAAGTCGAAATCGGGTCAGGTCCGACCCCGGTCAGGTCCGCCGCCGCACACGTCGGGCGCCGGGATCAGCGTTCGAGCAGCGCCATGATCCCCCCGCCCCCACCGATCGACATGCCGACGACCCCCCGGGTGGCGTCCTCGCGCTCCATGGCGTAGGCGAGCGACGTGACGAGCATCCCGCCGCTGGCGCCGATGGGGTGACCGAAGGCGACCGCCCCGCCGTTCGGATTGAGTCGCTCCTGGGGGATCTCCAAGGCGTCCCGGACGTAAACCGACTGTGCGGCGAAGGCCTCGTTGATCTCGAAGTGATCCACGTCCTCGACGGTCAGGTCGTTGCGGTCGAGGAGCCGTTCGAGCGCGTCGGCGACCACCTCGTTGAACTCGGCCGGTTCGCGGTAGGCGACGGCGTAGTCGACCAGGTCGGCCATCACGCCGAAGCCGTGGTCGTGGGCGGTCTCCTCTGTCGTCAGCAGCGCGCAGCCGGCGCCGTCGGCCAGTTTGGAGGCGTTCGCCGGCGTGATCGTGCCGTCCTCGCCGAAGGCCGGCGGGAGCGACCCGAGCGACTCCAGCGTCGAGTCCGGACGCGGCCCCTCGTCGCGTTCGACCAGGCCGTCCTCGGTCGTCACCGGCACCGTCTCCGCGTCGAAGACGCCGTCCTCGATCCGTTCCGCGGCGCGGCGGTGGCTCCGGAGCGCGTACTCGTCCTGTTCGTCCCTGCCGATCCCCTCGCGCTCGACCATCCCCTCGGTCAGATCGCCCATGTGGGCGTCCTCGTTGACGTCCCACAATCCGTCGTAGATCATCGAGTCGACGAGTTCACCGTCGCCGTGGCGGCGACCGCCCCGGTAGTCGCGGAGCAGGTGGGGCGCGTTCGACATGGACTCCATCCCGCCGGCGACGGCGAAGTCCGCCCGACCGGCCGCGATCCGGTCTGCCGCGAGCGCGATCGCCCGCAGGCCGGAGCCGGACGCCTCGTTGACGGTGGTCGCGGGCGTCTCGGGCGGGAGGTCGGACTCGACGACGGCCTGGCGGGCGGGCACCTGGCCGACCCCGGCCTGGATGGCGTTGCCCAGACAGACCCAGTCGATCAGGGACGGATCGACGCCCGTGTGTTCGACCAGCCCGTTCAATACTGTGCGTCCGAGTTCCACGGCGTCCACGTCCGCGAGCCCCCCGAGCAGTGTGCCGTGGGGCGTGCGAGCGGCGTCGACGAGGACGATGTCGGCGTCGTCGATCACGACGGCGGCTACCACGGGGACCGACTTGTCGGTAGTTCCCGACTGCCTGTTCGGTCGCTACCGGTCAGTTGCGGACCTCGTCGAGCTGGTCGATCTCGACCCGGAGCCGCCGGAGCGCGGCGTCGGCGTCCATGTAGCCATCGTCGTACTCCGAGAGGATGGTCTCCGATTCGTCGAGGAACGCGTCGATGGCGTCGGCTGCATCGGTCATGGGCGAGTGTGGGACCGGCAGGCGGGTCAAGGTTGCGGAGCGGGACGGGACGTGCAGTGCGGCGCGGTGCAGAGCGGCCGAGGACTGTCTGGAATCGCGGGCGCGCCGCCGGCGCGCGAGCGCAGCCCGAGTGATTGAGGCGCGCGACAGCGGAGCGCGCCGACCGATCGAGGGCTGATTTTTGTACTAAATTTTTGCCCGAGCGAGCGGTCCGCTCGTCGGACCGCGAGCGACGGTGGAAAAATTTAGACTCATTGGAACATCCCCAGGGGCTTGGCCTGGGAGCTATCGTCGGTGCCCTGGCTCATCTGCTGGGCGAGTTGCTGGCGGGCGTCTGCGATCTCTTCGGCCTGGTCGACCAGTTTCTGCGTGTCGACCTCGACGTCGGCGATCGGGCCGATGGCGTCGAGGAGCAACACGCGGGCGGCCTCTGGATCCGGGAACTGGGCGTTGGACTCGACCACGAGACCGAGACTGTCGAGGCCGTGGTCTTCGGCGTAGGACAGCAGGCTGCCGGTCGGGCCGCTGACGAACCCGCCCCGTGGCGGGGCCGAGACGTCGTGGCGTTCGAGTATCGATCCCGCGTCGCCGGTGGCGACCCCGTGGAGTTCCGGCCGCCCGTCTTTCTCGGTGGGCATGCCGCTGAGGTACAGGGGGAGGACGTCGTGCTCGGCGAGCCAGCCGGAGAGACAGGCCGCGAACTCGCTGGCCTCGTTGGGGGAGACCGGGACGTCGCTCTGGAGGGCCAGGAGGTTCCGGTCGTGGTCGGCGTAGATCCGGACGGGCGGGACCACCGCGCGCTCGCCCTCGTGATAGACGGCCACGTCGGGCAACCCCTCGCAGCGACAGGCGGCGTAGTAACTCATGTCGAAGGTCTCGACGAGGTGGTCCGTCGCGATCTTGCCGACGAGGCCGACGCCCGGCAGGCCCTCCACGAGGACTGGCGACTCCAGCGTGCGGTCGTCGTGGACTTCCACGTGTGCCATACCGGCAGGTGGGGCGGCAGCGAGTAAAACCCCGCGGGCGAGGAAGCCAGTAGACGCCTCGCGGCGCGAAGCCCGGTGCAACGGGTTCTCACAGCGGCGGAATACCGCGAATATTATGTGCACCGCTGGTCGAACGATCGGTAATGATCCTCGGGGAACGGGATCCGGAAGTGAAAGCGGGGGTACAGGACGTCGACATGACGGGGCAGACGGTCCTGGTCACGGGGTCGACGAACGGCCTCGGCCGACATGCGGCCCTGGCGATGGGACGGCTCGGCGCCGACGTGATCGTCCACGGTCGCGACGAAGCGGCCGGCATGAGTGCGGTCGACGAACTTGAGAATCTGGGGTCGTACGCGAGGTTCGTGTCGGCCGACTACGCGTCGGTCGAGGCGGTACGCGACATGGTCGCGGAGGTGCAAGAGACCGTCGACGAGATCGACGTCCTCTGTAACAACGCCGGAGGCCTGTTCGACGACGACGCGCGGACGGAACTCGGCGTGGGGAAGACCTTCCACATCAACCACCTCTCGCCGTTTCTCGTGACGACGGGACTGCTCGACACGCTGTCGCCGAACGCGCGTGTGATCACGACCGCCTCCATCGGCCACCGCGTCTCCTCGATGAACCTCGACACGCTGATCGAGCCGACCCCGTTCTCGGAGTGGGCGGCCTACTGCCGGTCCAAACTGGCCAACGTCCACTTCTCGAACGAACTGGCCCGTCGGCTCGACCGCGCCGGCAGCGACGTGACCTCGAACTCGCTGCACCCGGGCATCATCCCCGGCAGCGAGTTCTCGCGGGCGCTGCCCGGCCCGATCCAGCAGTTCGGGGAACTGCTCGGCGAGATCCCCATGACCGACTCGCCGGAGGACGGGGCCGCGACGATCACCTACCTGGCCGCCTCGCCGGAAGTCGACGGCGTCACGGGCGAGTACTTCGCGCGCTGCCGACAGCGCCGCCCGGCCCCCGAGGCGCGCGACGAGGCGGCCCAGCGGGAACTCTGGACCCGCAGCGCCGACCTGCTCGATATCGAGGAACCCCTCGCCGACTACGCCTGACCGGAGCCGTCCGGTTCGAACACCGTTTTCAGGCCGAACGTGGATCGTCGCATATGGCCCCGGACAACCGCCCCCTGATCGGTCCGATCGTCGTCGCCCTCGCAGGTCTCGTGATCGCAGCCGTGCCCCTCCAGTTCGCCGGCGTCTTCGGCGCCATCGGCGCCGGCGATGCGCCGATGGTCGGACTCGCTATCGGCGTCGGCCTCGTCCTCACCGGCGTGGCCGCCCGCGTCCGGCCGACCTTTACGAGCGAGCTGGGAGCGGTAGCCATCGTCCTCTCGCTCAGTTCGGTGTTCGGTGCGCTCGGGGGGCTCGGCGTCGGCCTGCTGCTCGGCGTGCTCGGCGGGAGCCTCTGTGTCGCGTGGAAGCCGGCGACTTCGTGACCCGCGGGCCCACCGAAGTGCGCTGCCCGAATCGCAGGCGGTGGATACGTTCGCGCGGGAAGGTTTTGTGGCTCCGGCGCGTCAGGTCCGGTATGGGATCGATCACGCTGTTCACGACCTCGGAGTACGAGCCGCAGGCGTTCGACGCCGTCCTGTTTCGCGACGACCTGGTGGTCTGCGTGCGAGCCGACGAGGAGAGCGTCCGACTGGTTCCGATCGACAAGGTCAATCACGTCGACGGCGACGCCGAGCACGTCCTCGTCGACACGGAACTCCCCGAATCGTTCTACGGCGGCGCCGAGTACGGCTTCGCCGCCGTCGAGCAGTTCCCGGCCCTGCAGGCCCACCTCGAAGATCTGCGCGGCGAGGAGTACTGAGTAGCGAGGCCGTTCCAAGGCGCTCACACCTCGCGGCTCACGGCTCGCTTCGCTCACCGTTCGCCCGTAACGAGGCCCCACTTCGTTCGGCCTCGCTACCCCGAATAGCCGACGTTTTTACAGCCGGACGCCAACCCCCGAGCGATGGAGGTACTGGACCGGTACGAACCGCTGATCGAGGACTTCGAGGCGTTCCGCGACGCCTGCGAGCGCCCGCTCCCGTCCGTGGTCCGGGTGAACACGATCAAGACCGACCCCGACCGCGCACGGGAGGCCCTCGCCGAGGCGGGAATCGAGGTCGATCCCTGCGAGTGGCACCCCGGGCTGTTCAGGCTCCCCGAGAACCAGCCGGGGGCCAACTGGCCGTACTACCACGGCTGGCTCCACGGCCAGGAGGAGGTGTCCGCGGTGCCCGCGACTGTCCTCGACCCCGCTCCCGGTGACCGGGTGTGGGACGCCTGCGCCGCGCCCGGCAGCAAGACCACGCAACTCTCGGCGCTGATGGACGACCGGGGTCTGCTGGTGGCGACGGACAACAACCTCGGCCGCATCTCGGCGCTGCGCTCGAACGCCGAACGCCTGGGCGTCACGAACGTCGCCGTCACGCGCGAGGACGCCCGCAACCACTCGCTGAAACCCTGGGAGTCGAAGGACTACGACGCCGCGCTCGTGGACGCCCCCTGTTCCTGCGAGGGCACAGTTCGAAAGAACCCCGACACCCTCGACGAGTGGACCATCGAGCACGTCGAGGGCATCGCGGGTACCCAGAAGGGCATCCTCCGGCGAGCGGTCCAGGCCACCCGCGAGGGCGGGCACGTCGTCTACTCCACCTGCACGTTCGCGCCCGAGGAGAACGAGGCCGTCCTCGATCACGTCCTCGACGCCGAACCCTGCCACCTCGTGGAGTACGACCTCCCCCTCGACCACGCGACTGGCGTGACCGAGTGGGACGGGGAACGCTTCGACGAGTCGGTCCGGCGGGCAAAGCGAATCTACCCCCACCACAACGACACGGGCGGCTTCTTCTGCGCGAAACTGGAGGTGACCGGATGAATAACAGCGAGCACGACGGCCAGACGTTCGTCCGTCTCCCGACCGACCCGAACGACCGGGTCCACGAGGACCAGCCGACCCGCGACGAACTGCTGGACTGGTGGCGCGACCGGTTCGGTATCTCGCGGGAGTTCCTGGCGGAGTTTTCCTTCTGGGAGAAAGGCCGCGGGAAGGTCTGGGCGTTCCACGCCGACACCGAGTCCCCCGTCCGGGTCGAAGGACTCGGGATGAGCGTCCTGCGGACCCGCGGTGATCACTGGAAGCCGACGACCAACGCCGTCCAGCGGTTCGGCCACCGGGCGACGGAGAACGTGATCGAACTCACGCGCGAGCGGGCCGAAGCGTTCGTGGCCGGCGAAGATCAGGAGATTTCGTGGGACGGCGACTGGGGCTACCTGATCGCCGCCCACGAGCTCGCCGGCGACCGTGAACCGCTCGGCGTCGGGCTCTACCTCCACGGCGAACTGCGATCGCAGATCCCGAAGGGACGACGCCGCGATCTCTAATACCGCCCGGCGCGGTACTCCCCGTGTTTGACGCCGATTGCGAGACAGATCGCGCCGAAGACGAGCATCGACGGCAGCACCATCATCAGTACGGTGCCTGGGCGCATCATCGGTGCGGCGATCAGCGCCCCGACGCCGACGGCGATCAGGACCGCGAACAGTGCCACCGTCTTCGGCAGGTCGAACTCCATACGTGACACCGAGGACGGGAAGAAGTTCAGGATTGCGTTCCGGGCCCTGGACACCGCCTCAGTCGTCGTCGCCGGCGTCGGCGGTCGGCCGGACCAGGTCGGCGAGCGTGACCAGGAATCCCAGCACCCACCCGAGGGGTACCGAGATGCCGAACCACATCCCGGCGACGGCGAGGCCCTCGAGGTCGTACCGGGTCCGCAGGTACGTGTTCACGTCGGCGAAGGCCAGGGGGTTGTCGAGCAGCCAGATGGCGATGTTCTCGCTGGTCGGGAAGACCGCCGAGGCGACGGTGGGGGAATAGAGCGCCGCGACGACCGGCGGCAGGAAGACCGCCGTCATCGCGAACGGCCAGGCGAAGAGCACGGTGGTCACTCGGCCCCCGACCACGCGAAAGCCCACGGCGAGCATCGACGCGACGACGGCCACGATCGAGGCGGCCGCGACCGCGAAGAAGCCCTCCGTCAGCCCGTCGAACCGGACGTACGACGCCGCCGTCAGGCCGCCCCACAGCAGGACGAACAGGACGACGACGCCGACGGTCCCCAGTCGCAGCGCCGCGCTGTCGAGGCGCCGGCTCTGGAACCTGAGGATCACCCCGATGAGGGCCAGAGGGTAGAGCAGGGCGATGATCGGCACCCCGAGGAAGTACCAGAGGTTGTACGTGACTTTTTCGCGGGCGGTCGTCGGTTCCCACTTCCCGAGGACCGACCGCGAAGCGTTGCGCTGGCGCGGAAAGAACAGTTCCATCCAGGTCTCGTGCATCCGCCGAAGATCGAAGCGGATCTCGTCGACGACGCCGCCCGACGCGCGTCCCGCTGCCATGTGCGCGGGGTTACGACGGCGGGGGTATAATCATTCTGGCTGGTCGCCCGCCGACCAGCTCCAGCGACCGGTTTCGAAAAACGGACGGTCCGTCCGGGCTGAAGGGAATCGGCTGAGCTTTCATCCCGTGGACCCACGTATCTGACCGCCATGGACGTGATCGATCCCGCGCACAACGAGCGAGTCGATACCTACGAGGAACATACCGAGAGCGACGTCCGTACGGCGCTGGAGCAGGCGACCGACGCCTTCGAGCAGTGGCGGGATCGTTCGATCCGGGAGCGCGAGGAGTTACTGGTTGCCGCCGGCGAGGTCCTGCGGGAGAACGAGTACGAGTACGCCGAGACGATGACCCGGGAGATGGGCAAACCCATCGAACAGGCCCGCGCCGAGGTCGAGAAGTGCGCCTGGGTCTGCGACCACTACGCGGAGCACGCCAGCACCTACCTCGAGGCCGACCACCACCCGAGCCCGCCGGGTTCGACGGTCAAGACCGTCCACGAGCCGCTCGGGCCGGTGCTGGCGGTGATGCCCTGGAACTTCCCGCTCTACCAGGTGTTCCGGTTCGCCGCGCCCTATCTGGCGGCGGGCAACGTCGGCCTCCTGAAACACGCCTCGAACGTCCCCGGCTGTGCGCTCATAGTGGAAGCGGTGTTCCGCGAGGCCGGCTTCCCCGAGGGCGTCTTCCAGACGCTGTTGATCCCCTCGGACCTCGTCGAGGACGTCCTCGCCGACGACCGCGTCCGCGCGGCAACCCTGACCGGGAGCGGACCGGCCGGCCGGGCCGTGGCCGCGACCGCGGGCGAGCACCTCAAGAAGACGGTCCTGGAACTGGGCGGCAGCGACCCGTTCGTGGTCCTCGACGACGCCGACCTCGACGCGGCCGCCGAGACCGGGGCGTGGGCGCGCAACCAGAACGGCGGGCAGTCCTGCATCGCCGCCAAGCGCTTCCTCGTCCACACCGACGTCTACGACGCGTTCCTCGACCGCTTCCTGGACGAAGTCGAGTCCCTCACCGTCGGCGATCCGATGGACGAGGCCACCGACGTCGGCCCACAGGCCCGCCAGGACCTCCTCGAGGACCTGCACGAACAGGTCGAAGCGAGCGCGCAAGCGGGTGCGACGGTGGTGACCGGCGGCGAACCGCTCGACCGCGACGGGGCCTTCTATCCGCCAACGGTCGTCACCGACGTACCCGAGGGGTGTCCGGTCGACAGCGAGGAGACGTTCGGCCCCGTCGCCGCCGTCTACGAAGTCACAGACGAGGAAGCAACGATCCGGAAGGCAAACGACACGCGCTTCGGCCTCGGTGCGAGTATCTGGACCGAGGACCGCGAACGCGGCGAGCGCGTCGCCCGCCGGATCGACGCGGGCTGTGTCTACGTGAATCAGCTGGTCAAGTCCGATCCGCGCGTGCCCTTCGGCGGCGTCAAGGACTCGGGCTACGGCCGCGAGCTTTCGGGCGCGGGGATCACGGAGTTCGTCAACCGCAAGACGGTGTGGGTGGAGTGAGGCGGTCGCCGCGTCGGCACCCGAACCGGCGGCGGCCCCGCCGACCGATCACCAGGCGTCGGGGGCGAAGTCCGGGTGGACGCGGCGGTCGGTCACGTCGATGGCGTCGATCCGCTCGATCTCCTCGGCGTCGAGTTCGAGCGTGACGCTCTCCAGGTTGTCCCGGAGGTGGGCCTCGCCGGTCGCCTTCGGGATGGCGGTCACGCCCTTCTCGCGGAGCCACGCCAGGCTGACCTGCGCGGCGCTGACGCCGTGGGCGTCGGCGATGTCTGCGATCGTCTCGTTCTCCATGACGGCCCCGCGAGCCAGCGGCGAGTACGCGACCAGTTCGAGGTCCGCGTCCGCCGCGTACTCGCGGAGATTCTCCTGGGGGAGCAGCGGGTGCATCTCGACCTGGTTCGCGAAGATCGGCATCTCGGCGTGCTCGCGGGCTTCCTCGACGTGGTCGGGCTCGAAGTTCGAGACGCCGAAGCGCTCGATCTTGCCCTCGTCGTAGAGCTGGTCGAACGCGCCGATGGTCGACTCGGGGTCGTACTCCCCGGCCGGCCAGTGAACGTACAGCAGGTCGATCGTGTCCACGCCCAGCTTCTCGAGGCTGCGCTCGGTGCTCTCGAGCACGTCGTCGTGAGCGAGCTTCGAGATCCAGACCTTGGTGGCGAGGAAGACCTCCTCGCGGTCGACGTCGGCCTCGGCGATGCCGCGACCGACGGCTTCCTCGTTGCCGTAGGCCTGGGCGGTGTCGATGTGCCGGTAGCCCGCCTCCAGTGCCGTCCGGACGCTCTCGGCGCACTGATCGGCGTCGTCGTTCTGCCAGGTGCCGAGACCGAGCATCGGCATGCCGCTGGCGTGGGGGACGCTCTGGGGGTCCAGTCGCTCCTGAGTCATAGTCACCGGAGCAACGATCCGACCGTGGAAAACCGTTGGGAAATCGGCGAGGAGCCGTTCAGTTCCGGAACAGTTTCGCGATGGCGGCGACCGCGCCGTTGCGGTTGCCGGCCGAGGTGGCGTCGACGCGCTGGCGAGCGAAGTCGGCCAGGATCGGCAGGTCCGAGGCGTGAATGAGCCGCTGGATCGCCATGGGACTCCCCTTGTTGGCCTGCTGGAGCGTGTCGTCGTCGGCCCGCTGGAGGTCACGCATCAACCGGTCGTACCGGTCGTTTGGCGCGAGGTAGAGCAACTGGGTCATCAGCAACCGCTCGCGGATCCGTGGCGCGACCCGTTCGTGCCACAGGTCGTCGTAGGTCGCCATGTTTTTCGCGGAGGTATCCGGGTTCGCCGGCGTGAGCGCCTTGTCGGCGGTGACCGCGGCGACGCGGCCCGACTCCATGCACTTGTGGATGCCCTCGCCCCACAGCGGGTCGATCGTCGGCACGGTGTCACCGATGGCCATGAAGTTGTCTGTGCTCATCCGGCCGGGCATCTGGATGTGGGCGGAGCCCCGGTGCATCTTCCCCTCGATCTTCGAGGCGGTCTCGAAGCGCGGGTCGGTGTCGAGCCAGTACTCGAGGTAGTCGTCGATCCCGAAGTCCTCGCGGGCGTAGCCCTTGTGGCTCTCGTTCTGGATGTAACAGAGGCCGACCTTCGCCGTGTCCTCGCCGGTGTGGAAGATCCAGGAGTACCCGCCCGGCGCGAGGTCGTGGTCCAGGCGGAGCATCATGGCGTCGGTCAGGTCGGCGTACTCGTCGTGGTCGATCGCGAGCCCCTCGAACTCGTACTCGATGCCGATGGCCTGATTGTTGCGCTCGAGATCGCTGACGCCCAGCGCGCGAGCGATCGGCGCGGCGGGCCCCGTGGCGTCGATCACGATGTCGGCGTACACTTCCTGCCCGCCGGCGTACTCGACGCCGACGATCTCGCCGCCGTCCGTGATCGGATTGGCGACCCGGGAGTCGAACCGGTACTCGGCGCCCTTCCGGCGACCGTCCGCGACGAGCCACTGCTTGAACTCCGCGAACTCGAGCACGGCGCCGGCCTGCTCGCGGACGTAGTGCTCGTTGGGCGATTCGAGCACCACGCTGTCGGTGTAGTTCATCACGACGTCGCCGGGGACGTTGAACGACGCCATCATCGACGGGAACGTGCCGGCCGTCGACTTGTTGCTCTGGCGCGGGAACTCGGCTTCGGCCTCGGTCTCGAGGACGAGCACGTCGTAGTCCCGGGCGGCGAGGTCTCTGGCACACTGTGCGCCGGCCGGTCCTGCGCCGGCGACCACGACGTCGTAGTGATCGGTCACGCGCTCGACACCTCCGGGAGAGCCCCGCGGTGACCGTTCCCCTGTCCCCCATCT
Organism: Halorientalis sp. LT38; assembly: GCF_037031225.1. Taxonomy (NCBI): domain Archaea; kingdom Methanobacteriati; phylum Methanobacteriota; class Halobacteria; order Halobacteriales; family Haloarculaceae; genus Halorientalis; species Halorientalis halophila. The sequence goes on from NZ_JAYEZN010000001.1 coordinate 731,295, forward strand.
GGTTCTGCGACCGACGACTTCTGGCGACGAGCGCACGTCTGCGTCGGGTTCGTGACCGCGGCCCCCACCGCGTCACCCCGTACGACGCGTTCGTACTGCGCACTCATTGTGTCCCCCTTTCACGTCAACTCGTAAAAAAGGACCCTATCCGCGGCGAAACCGTCCGCATCTGGGACGTCCTCGGCAACCAACTCAAAAAGAGGCACAGATGAGTGGTGGAAGCTTCATGACCGAAGCAGTGTGAACAGTTCGCTATGTTCGAAGATCAGCCGGTACGGGGGGAACTCGACGGGCACGTCGAGAACATGCTCGACCTGCTCAACGACTACGACATCTCGCTGTCGGAAGGGACGCCGGAGGATTCGCGCAACCAGCTGTCGGTGATGACGAACCTCTCGACCGCCGAGCCAGAGGACGTGGCGACGGTCGAAGACGTCGAGATTCCGGGCCCGGAGGACGGCCAGGACCCGATTCCCGGTCGCGTATACGCCCCGGCTGGAGACGGTCACCCGACGGTGACGTACTTCCACGGTGGCGGGTTCGTCGCCGGTGACATCGAGACCCACGATCCGCTCTGTCGGATGCTGGCCAACCGGGCGGAGGCCGTCGTCGTCTCCGTCGAGTACCGCAAGGCGCCCGAGGCGCCGTGGCCGAAACCCATCAAGGACGCCTACGCCGGCGCCCAGTGGGCCCAGCGAAACGCCGACGAGTGGGGCGCGGACACCGGGACGCACGTCGTCGCTGGCGACAGCGCGGGCGGGAACCTCGCCGCCGTCGTCTCGCTGATGGCCGCCGAGCGCGGGATGCCCGACATCGACCGGCAGGTCCTGCTCTACCCCGCGACGACCTACATGGACCCGATGCTCTCCCGGGCGGAGAACGGCGAGGGCTTCTTCCTGACCGCCCAGGACATGCTCTGGTTCGTCACGCACTACATCGAAGACGAGATCGACGCCCACCACCCGTGGGCGTTCCCGCTGAACGCCCGTCGGGACCGCCTCGCCGAGACGCCGCCGGCCTTCGTGCTGACCTGCGGGTACGACCCGCTCCGCGACGAGGGCCACGCCTACGCGGAGGAACTGGCCGAGGCCGGCGTCGACGTCGAGTACAGCAACCACGAGTCGATGATCCACGGCTTCCTCAACATGGAGGCCATCGTCGACCACACGTACGACGGCGTCGAGGAAGTCGCCGAACAGATCCGGAAAGCGTAGCCACCGCGCTTTTCTCGGTGGCGCGTCACGGGCTGGCATGGCCAGATCCGGCGTCGCGGTCGCGGAGACCGATCGCGAGCGAGCGGACGCGCTGGCGGTCCGCTTCGCCGTCTTCGTCGACGGGCAGGGCATCGACCCGGACCTGGAACTCGACGGGAAGGACGACGAGGCGACTCACTTCGTGGCCTACGACGACGGTGACCCCGTCGGCGCCGCGCGGCTCCGGGCGGTCGGGGACGCGACCGGCAAAGTGGAACGGGTCGCCGTCCGTGACCGCTGCCGGGGCGACGGCTGGGGCCGTCGGCTCATGGCTGCGGTCCACGACGAGGCCCGGGCCCGTGATCTAAAGCGGCTCGTCCTGCACGCGCAGGTCCGGGTCGAGGAGTTCTACCGTGAACTCGGGTATCAGAGCGTCGGCGAATCCTTCGAGCAAGCCGGCATCCCACACGTCGAGATGGAGCGGGACCTCGACTGAGTCGGCTCCCGACTCACCGCTCGCGACTGGTGAACTCGACGTGCTCGACGAGGGACAGCAGGTCCGCCACCGGCTCGCGGGGTTCGACGACGCGCGCCTCGGCGTCGTAGGCGACGATCCCGAGGCCGTCGAGTTTCGGGAGCGTCCGGTGGTGCAGTTCCACGACCGTCCGGTCCGGATCACGCGTCCCAGCGTTCGGCATCGCCGCGAGCTGGCTCGCCAGCTCCCGCACGCTCACGTGGGAGTGAGCGGTGGCCAGGGCCCGCACGACTGCACGCCGACGCTGGTCGCCGAGCGCGTCGAGCGCCGCTCCCGTGTCGAGGTCCCCGAAGCCAGAGAGTTCCCGGACGGGGGTTCGGTCCATCGTCACCCGGTAGGACCGACGCGCCCATAGGATTATATCGCGAGCGTCGATCAGTCCGTGATCGTCGATCGGAGATCGATCGAGCGCGAGCGACCGTCGCGTTACAGTTCCCGCGTCCGGTCGGAGGCGATCACGTCGTCGAGGAAGGCGGTGACCCACGCGACGGCGTCGACGGTGTCGTTGGTGACGACGCCCAGGAGGCGGTCGCGGTCGTCGCCCACGGGGACGGCGACGCGCCCGTCGCCGACGATGGCACCGTAGGTGTAGTCGTGTTCGGTTTCGTAGACGGTCGCGTTCGGCGCGTCGACGATCTCGCCGAAGCGCTCGGGGTAGTTCTCCATGCCCGTCTCGACGACGCCCTCTGAGAAGACGAGGCGCGCCGGGGTGCCCTCCTCGACGAGCAGGGAGTGGAAGGCGTCGACGTAGTGGGGCGTGATGACGCTGGAGTAGCCCGCGATCTCGCTGGCGGCGACCGCCACGTCGAGGACCTCCATCAGGGGTTCGTGAGGTGCGTGATCCTCGGCGTAGTGAACGGCGGCCCCCTCGAGCATTCGCAGGTCGAAGTCGGCCTCGCGTGGGAGGTGAGCCAGCAGGTCGGCCATCGCCGTGAGCGTCCCGAGCGTCCCGGTCACGCGCTCGAACTCGGCACAGCAGAGCGCGCCGAAGTTCGTCAGGTCGTAGGCCGTCCCCGTCGAGTCGAGGATGCCGGCCGCCTCCAGTTCGCGGAACGCACGGTCGACTGTCGGTCGCGACGCGTCGATCCGCTTCTGGACGGCCTGTTTGTCGAACTGCTCGTCACAGAGACACTCGAAGACCTCCCGGCGCTTCGAGAAGAGGTGGAGGACGTCCCCGACCGAGTCTGCATCCATGTCCAAGCACAGCGGGCCGCCCGACGTAAAACGTGGCGACGATTCGGGCGACGACAGGCGGACGGGTTTCGAGTGACGATACGTTCGCAGTTTTTTGCCGCTTCGGTGATCAACCGCTGGCCATGGACGCGGACGCCGATTCGGTCCGGGACGGGGCGAACGACACCGGCGAAGTGGCGACGGGGATCGAGGATAGGGCGGACCGGGACCTCTGGCTCGACGATCTCGCGAGCCTCCTGGGGTTCGGGTGGCTGGCTCGGCACGTTCCCGGCGATCTCCCGCCGTCGTATCTGTACGCCCTGGTCACGGTCCTCGGCTCGAACGCGCTGACCATCTCGTACAACCTGGCCAACGGCGTGCCCCTGATCTACCGGACGAATCCGTACTTCGTTCTCCAGCCCGTCCTCCTGTTCGCGGCGGTGTACGGCGCCCGAACGCTCCAGGCGGAGTACGACGCGGTGATGGCGGAGATGGCGATCGCAGAACGCGCCGACGATCCGAACCCCCTGCTCGATCCCGTGCCGTAGTGGCTCCCGTGGGCGCTCTTCGCCGTCGGTGCGGCCCTGCAACTCACCCGCGCCGTCCTCGACATGGGCGGGTGGGGCGTGACCGACATGTTCGCGAACTTCGTCCTGTTCCCGTTCGTCTTCCTCCCGATCGTCGTGCAGTTTTTCACCGTCTACGTCACCATCGAGTTCCTCGCGCCGTGGCGGCTCTCGAAGTCGACGGTCGGGATCCACTTCCTCGATCCGCAGGGCGTCGGCGGGATGCGGCCGCTGGGCGAGTTGATCAAGAAGGCCTACTACTACCTCGTCGTCGGACTGGTCGGGTACGCGCTGATCACCTACGCGCCGTTCGTGGATTCGGCGTGGACGGTGTCGGCGGCCGCCGGCGTCATCTTCACGGCCGTCTGGGTCGGGACCGTCGCCACCGTCGCCTTCGCGGTGTTCACGCTCCACCGGCTCATGCACAGGGAAAAGCGCGAGGAGATCCAGCGACTCGAACGGCAGATTCGCGAGCACATCGAGAACCCCTGGGACGTGAAGAACTACGAGATTCCAGCGGACGCCCGGGACGAGGTCGAAGACCTCCGGGAACGCATCGAGCGCGTGAGCGCGACCAGCGAGTACCCGGCGACGTTCAGCATCTGGTCGCAGTTGCTCCTCAGTATCGCGATTCCGAAGGCGATCCAGTTGATCCTCGCGAACGCATAGGAGTGGTGCGTTCAGGGTAGTTGCGGCCGTTGCGGGGCGGGGAGTTCGCGGTGCGGTTGCTGGGCGGGCAAGGTGTTGTACGGAGCGCGCCGCCGGCGCGCGCCGCCTTTTTCGCCCACGTTCGCAAGAGCGAAGCTCTTGCGCAGCCCACCAGAAATCTCCGATTTCTGGGGACGTTTTTGGCCGGGGGGTTCGCGGAGCGAACCCCCCGGCGAAAAAGGTGGTTTAGTAAAACTCTCTCACGAGGTCCATCGCGTCCTCGGGCGCGCCCTCGGGGATGTCGGCCATGGACTCGGTCAGGCCCTCCCGTTCGTCGAAGGGGACGGACTGGTCGTCCTGGTAGATGACGCCCTGGTACTCCTTGTCGGCGTCGAGGATGGCGGCCTTGGCGTCGTCGTAGTCGTTCGGGTCGTGGTCGGTCTCGGAGAGGTCGACGATGGTGTCGCGGAAGTAGTCGTAGGTGTCGACGTCGTTGAAGGTGACGCAGGGGCTGTAGACGTTGACGAAGCCGAAGCCGTCGTGCTCGATGGCCTGTTTGACGATCTCGGTGTGGCGCTGGGAGTCCGAGCTAAAGGACTGGGCGATGAAGGTCCCGCCGGCAGCCAGCGCGAGCGCGAGGGGGTTGACCGGGGGCTGTTTGGGGCCGTCGGGAGAGGTCGAGGTCTCGAAGTCCTCGCGCGAGGTGGGGGAGGCCTGCCCCTTGGTGAGACCGTAGATGCGGTTGTCCATGACCACGTAGGTCATGTCGACGTTCCGTCGGACGGCGTGGACGAAGTGGCCCGCGCCGATGGAGTAGCCGTCGCCGTCGCCGCCCGCGACCATCACTTCGAGGTTCGGGTTGGCGAGTTTCGTCCCGATGCCCACGGGGAGCGCGCGGCCGTGGACGCCGTGGAGCGCGTAGCTGTGCATGTAGGTGCCGATCTTCCCGGAGCACCCGATGCCGGCGACGACGAACGTGTTGTCCGGGTCGTTGCCGGTGTTCGCGAGGGCTTTCATCATGCCGTTCATGGTCCCGAAGTCGCCGCAGCCGGGACACCAGGTCGGTTGCTTGTCGGACTTGAAGTCCGTGAATCGGATGTCGGAGCTCATTATTATGCCTCCATCTCGGCTGATTCCGCGAATTTCTCTTCGATTTCCTCTGCGAGTTCGTCGGCCTTGAACCGCACGCCGTTGTACTTGTTGACGCGCTTGACGCGGGTGAGCGCGTCGTGTTCGATCAGGTCGGCGAACTGGCCCGTTGCGTTACACTCGACGACGATCACGTCGTCGGCGGCTTCGATCTCCTCGGACAAGTCGGGTCTGGGGAAGATATACGGCACCGAGATGAAGCGCACGTCGGTGCCCGACTCCTCGAGGAAGCCGAGCGCCTCGCGCATGGCGCCCTCGTTCGACCCCCAGGAGAGGACCAGGTTGCCGGAGTCGGGGTCGCCGAACTCGCGGTAGTCCCAGTCCTCCTCCTCGCGGGCCGTCTGGACCTTCTGTTCGCGCTTGTCCACCTGCTCGATGCGGACGTCCGTGTCCTCGGTCCGCCGGCCGAGTTCGTCGTGTTCGAGGCCGGTGGTCATGTGCGCGCCGCCCTCGATCCCGGGGAAGGTCCGCGGGCTGACGCCGTCGGCGGTCGGGAAGTGGGGCTGGAACTGGCCGTCCTCGTTCTGCCAGGACTCGATCTCGCCCTCGTCGACGATCTTCCCGCGCTCGATCTCGACCTCGTCCATGTCGAAGGCCTCGGGCGGGAACGTCTGCTCGGTGACCGCGAGCGCCAGGTCCGCGACCAGGTAGACCGGGGTCTGGTACTTCTCGGCGAGGTTGAACGCCTCGACGGTCTTCCAGAAACACTCGGAGATGTTCGTCGGCGCGACGACGAACCGGGGGATCTCGCCGTGGCCGCCGTAGAGGAGCTGGTTGAGGTCGCCCTGCTCCTGCTTGGTCGGCATCCCGGTCGAGGGACCCGAACGCATCACGTCGCAGATCACCAGCGGCGTCTCGCTGGTCGCCACGAGGCCGAAGGTCTCGGTCATCAGGTCGATGCCGGGACCGGACGTGGCCGTCATCGCTCGTGCGCCGGCGCGGGCGGCGCCCAGCGCCATGTTGATCGCCGCGAGTTCGTCCTCGGCCTGGACGACCTTCCCGCCGTAGCGGTCGATCCGGCCGGTCAGGTACTCCATCACGTCCGTCGCGGGGGTGATGGGGTAGCCCGAGTAGAAGCGACAGCCGGCGGCGATGGCGCCCATGCCGATGGCCTCGTCGCCGTTGAGGAGGACGTAGTCGTTATCCGTGGTCTCGACGTCGTAGTCGAACTCGTGGTCGGTCTCCTCGGCGACGAACTCCTGGCCGAGGCGGGCGGCCTTCTTGTTGTTCTCGACGATAGCCTGCCCCTTGTCCGTGAAGCGCTTCTCGAGGGACTCGTCGAGGTTCTCGATGGGGAAGTTCGACACCTCGCAGGCGGCGCCCAGGGCGACGACGTTGCGCATGATGGCGCCGCCGGCGTCCTCGGCGAGCGACTTCAGCGGGACGTCGAGCCCGATCATCTCGTCGGGTATCTCGACGTCCTGCATCGTGGTCCGCTCGCCGTCGTAGATGATGACGCTGCCCTCGTGGAGTTCCTCGAGGTTCTCGTCGATGGTTCGTTCGGTCAACGCGATCAGGACGTCGAGCCTGTCGACGACGCTCTCGACGCGATCGACCGACGTGCGTACCTTGTACGCCGTGTATCCGCCCCGGATACGCGACGCGAAATCCTTGGAGGTGAAGACGTGGCGACCGGCACGGGACAGAGCCTGCGCGAAGATTTTGCCCGTAGAGTCGATCCCGTCGCCAGCTTCACCGCCGATGGCCCAGTTGAGGTCCTCGGGCATGCTAGCGAGCAGCTACCCAGCGGCGACCCAAAAGCCTTCTGCAATCGGCGTTGCGGCCGCTCTACCGGTCAGTTCGGTGACTGAACGTCCAGTTCTCTCCGGACCGAAAGCACCTTTCGATGAGGGGTCGACGTTCGGACTATGGAAGACGAATCGATTTCGGTCGCTGCCGTCTCCTCGGTCGGGGAACAGGCCGTCGCCATCGCCTTCGAGTCACCCCTGGACTTCGAAGCCCGACCCGGACAGTTCGTCAAGCTCGTCGCCGAGGTCGACGGCGAGCGCGAGAGTCGCTTCTACACCATCTCCTCGCCGGACGTGACCGACACCTTCGAGGTCACGGTGGAGATCGACCCGGACGGCGAACTGGGGCCGATCCTCGCGGACCTCGAAGCCGGTGACGAGATGACCGTCTCCGGTCCCTACGGCAACGCCTACTACGAGGACGAGCCCCGGTCCGTGATCCTCGCGGGCGGGCCAGGCGTCGGCCCCGCCATCGGGATCGCCCGGCGCGCGCTCGCCGACGGCAACGAGGCCGCGATCGTCTACCGCGACGACGACCCGATCCACGGGGACGCGCTCGACGCGCTCGCCGCCGAGGGCGTCGCGGTCCACACCCTCGCGGCCGACGACGAGATGACCGACGCCGTCGCGGACGTGCTGACCGGCGCCGAGGGCGAGCAGGTGTTCGTCTACGGCTTCGCCGACTTCCTCGACGCCGCGACGACGGCTATCGACGCCGCCGGCGGCGACCCGGACCGGGCGAAAGTCGAGAACTTCGGCTAAACTCGCCGAAGGGCGACCGATACCGACGGGAGAGCGGTGGAACACCCGTCGAAACGCCGGTGGGATTTAACCGCCCACCGGTCGGTGTCTGGAGTGATGAGTGTACGTCGGTCGTCGCGCTTCGCGGGTCGGCTCACCGCAGCGCTGCTCGTCGGCTGCCTCCTCCTGTCGATCGTCTCGGGCCCGGCCCTGGCTATCGGCGCGGGCGGGCTCGCCGTCCAGGAGAACGGGACGGCCGCGACCGACGGGACGGATAGCGGCGCCAACGGGTCGCAGATCGAGACGGCCGCCGGCACCGGGGGCGGTGAGTCCACCGGGATCATCGGGAGCGCCTTCGGGTTCGTCGGCGGGCTGCTGGGCGGCCTGGGGAGCTTCCTCGGCGGTCTCGTCGGCGCGCTGGTCGGGTTCCTCGACAGTTCCATCGGGCACGCGCTCGTCGGCATCCCGCTGGGGATCTACCTCGGGCTGAAATCTATCGCGCTCTACCTGGAGTACTACGAGTAGTCCACCAGCAACGCGGTCCGAACCGTTTTCCACGGTGCGGGTGGTAGCTGACGTATGGGATTACGCGACGCCGTCAGCGAGTGGCTCGGTGGCGAAGACGGGGAGACGACGCCAAAGGAAGGAGAGAGGCCGGCCCTCGAACTGGCCGCCGAGATCGCCGCGAACCCGCAGACGATCACCCTCCGCGACGGGCGGCGCCTGGGGTACGCAGAGGTCGGCGACTCCGACGGCGACCCGCTCGTCCTCTTCCACGGGTTTCCCAACTCCCGGGTGTTCGCCGCCGCGTTCGACGAGGTCGCCCGCGAGGAGGGCGTCCGGGTCGTCGCGCCGGAGCGGCCGGGGTTCGGCGTCTCCGATCCGGACCCCGACCGGACGCTGACTGACTGGCCGGCCGACGTGGCCGACCTGGCCGACGAACTCGGCCTCGAGACGTTTCCCGTACTCGGCGTCTCGGCGGGCGGGCCCTACGCCGTCGCCTGCGCCGCGCTCCTCGACCAGCGAGTCGACCGGGCGGGCGTCGTCTGCGGCCTCGGTCCGATGAAATCGGTCGGACTCCGGGAGCGCCTGTGGTACTACAGCGCGCGCTTCGTGCCGCCGGTGACAGAGCTCGGCCTGTGGCTCGGCGGTCGGAAGGCGCTCGCGGATCGCGAGGCCTTCCTCGACTCGATGGCGGAGAACGCCGCGCCGGCGGACGCCCCGGTCTGGCGCGGCGACCTCGGGAAGGTGGTGCACGCGAGCATGGTCGAGTCGCGGCGTCACCACGGGCTCGACCCGCTGGTGACCGAGACGGCGATCTTCGGCCGAGAATGGGGCATCGATCTCGGCGCGATCGACGTGCCGACGTGGCTCTGGTACGGGAAGGAAGACACCGTCGTCCCGACGGCGATGGGGCTCTACCTCGCGGACGAGATCCCGACCGCGGACGCGCACTTCTACCCCGACCTGGGCCACCTCTCGACCGTAGAGCGCGCCGAGGCGGACGCCTTCGCCACGCTGTGCCCCTGACGGTCGTGAACTGGCGGGTCGGAGGATCTTTCAGTGCGAACGGAAATTGTGCGGCCAAGGCGATGGTTCGGGAGGTGAACCGGACGGACGTCGAACGCCGGCAGGACCGACTGCTGTCGGAGTACGGGGACGTCCCGGTCCGGGAGGAAGAGGAGGTGGTGCCCGCGGACGTGTTCCCGGAGCTGCGCGACCTCGCCGAAGAGGGATACACCGGCGGGGGCTACGTCTGGATCGTCCGCGAGCCACCGGAGACGGCCCCGCTCTCGGAGTCGCGGCCGACGGACATCGAGGAGTCCCGGCGGGTGCTGATGATCCTCTCGCGCGGGTCCACCCACTGGGGGCTCCCCGGCGGGGGTCGCGAGTGCGGCGAGTCCTACGAGGAGGCCGCCGTCCGTGAGGTCCGCGAGGAGACGGGCGTCGACTGCCGGATCGTCGAACCTTTCCTGATCCGCCGCAGGGTCAGCGTCTCGAAGGGCGAGCACGACCAGCGGCTCCACACCCTGTGGGTCTTCTTCGACGGTCGCTACGAGGGCGGGCACCTCGCGATCCAGCCGGGCGAACTCAACGGCGCGGCCTGGTTCGCCGAGCCGCCCGCGCGGATGCACCCCGAGGGCGAGTTCAGGGCCGCGGACTGGAACTAATTCGTTATCACGGCCGATAACACAGGAGATAGCTTTTACTCCATCCAGAAACAGGTCCAATCAAGAGACACTGTCGTGGCGGGGACAGTGTACGATTCACGTTCATGTTTCAGTACAGTCTCTACGTGCCTGCCCTGTTGCTAGTGGCGGTAATCTCCACGGCAGCCGCGTACATGGGGTACACGAAGCGCGACCGACGTGGGACCATCTGGTACGTCGCGGTGATGCTCGCGATCACCGTCTGGTCGCTGTCGCTCGCACTCACCGTCGCGAGCGAGCCGCGACACCTGAAACTCCTCTTTATGGCGGTGCTACTGCCGACGTCGGTGTACCTCTGTGTCTTCTGGTTCCTGTTCGCGGCGGCCTACACGGGCAACTACGACCGGGTTCCCCGGCCAGTCCGGATCGGGCTGTTCATCGTTCCGCTCGGGTACGTTCCGCTGACGCTGACCACCGACAGTCACGGGTTGATCCTCCGGAACGCGCGGCTGGTCGAGCAGGGCTCGACCGTCCTGCTGGGGTACGACTGGGGACCGGTCGTCTGGATGTACATCGGGCTGACTTACATGTGCATGTTCGCAGCGACCGTCCTGCTGTTCCGGAAGGCGGTCCACTCCCGGAACCTCTACCGGCGGCTGAGCCTGGTGCTCGCGCTCGGTGGGCTCTCGATGTGGACCGGGAACATGATCACCTTCGCCGGGCTGAGCCCGTTCCCCCACATGATGATCGTCCCGCTGTCCTTCCTCTTCTGGGGCGCCGTCAGTTTGCTGCTGTTCGTCAGTATCCGGTTCGCCCAGTTGCTCCCCATCAACAGGCTCTTCTCGCGAATCAGTTCGCGGTTCGACGACGTCCTGCCGCTGGCGCGTGACTTCGTCATCGAGGAGATCGACAGCGGCGTCATGATCCTCGACGAGGACGGCCGGATCGTCGACATCAACTCCACGGCCAGGAAGATGCTCGGCCTCGAAAACCGCGTGGTCGGGAAACCGGTCTTCGACGTCATCGACCTCGGGAAGTACTGGGACGACTACGAGGAAGGGGAACTCCTGAGCGGGCGTCGCGACCAGATCTGGGTCCCCGTCTCGGAGACCGAGGAGCGCTGTTACGACGTCAACATCTCGGACATCGAAGACGGATCGGGGGACTTCGCCGGGCAGAGCGTCCTGCTGTACGACGTCACGGAGCAGAAGGAACGGGAAGACCAGCTCCGCGAGCGCGAAGAGGAACTCCGCCAGCAGAAACGCGACCTCGAACAGCAGACCCAGCAGCTCGAACACCAGAACGAGCGGCTGGATCGCTTCGCCAGCATCGTCTCCCACGACCTCCGCAATCCGCTGAACGTCGCCGCCAGCCGCGTCGAACTGCTCGACGTCAAACTCGACGACGACCACGAGGAGAGCCTCGACGAGATCCAGACCGCCCACGAGCGGATGGGCGACATCATCGACGACGCGCTCACGCTGGCTCGCTCCGGGAAGGCGATCACCGAGAAAGAGCCCGTCGACGTGAGCGAGGTCGCCACCGAGGCCTGGGAGAACGTCGACACCGACCGCGCGACCCTCGACGTCGACGTCTCGCTCCGGCTCGAGAGCGACCCCGACCGCCTGCTCAACGTCTTCGAGAACCTCTTTCGCAACGCAGTGGAACACAACGACGGCGAGCTGACGATCCGGGTCGGCCCCCTCACGGAGAGCATCGGCTTCTACGTCGAGGACACCGGCACGGGGATCCCCGAAGACGATCGCGAGGACGTCCTCCAGCAGGGCTACACCACAAACGAGGCGGGAACCGGACTCGGGCTGGCCATCGTCAGGGACATCGTCGGCGCCCACGGCTGGGAGCTGTCGGTCGCCGAGAGCGACGAGGGCGGCGCGCGCTTCGAGATCCACTGCGTCCGCGAGTCCGTCGAGGTCGAGACGGCGACCGCCTAGTGCTCGACGAGTTCGAGCAGGATCCCGCCCGTGGACTTCGGGTGCAGGAACGCCACGTCGTGACCCCAGGCGCCCGTCCGGGGTTCCTCGTCGATGACTTCGACGCCGGCCTCGCGAACGCGATCCAGCGCCGCCGCGACGTCGTCGCTCGCCAGCGCGAGGTGGTGGATGCCGGGGCCGTTTCCGTCCAGATAGTTCGCGATGGGCCCCTCGTCGGCGACCGGTTCGAGGAGTTCGAAAAAGCCGTTCCCGAGGTCGAGGAAGACCACGTCCATGCCGTCGAACCGCTCTTCGTGGGCGATGGGCGCGTCGAAGAGGGCCGCGTACTGGTCGGCGAGCGCGTCGGCGTCGTCGGTCGCGATACCCGCGTGATCGAACTGCATACCCCGAATGGGCGTGGCGGGACAATCAGCCCTGCGACGGCGGCATGTGTGTGGCGTGGTACCTGTCGTCAATTACTAAGACGGTTCGCCGCGACCGTTGGGTATGGAGGCACCGAGACCGGGGCGACTGGACGACGACAGGCAACGGATCTACGAGTACGTCGAGCGGGAGGGGCGCGTCGAACCCGAGCGAGCGCGCGCCGCCCTGGGCTTCGAGCACCGGCGGTTCGGGCACCACCTCGCGATGCTCAAGCGGGACGGATATCTGACCGAGCGCGACGGACAGCTCGAGATCGCGATGGACCCCGGCACGGCCGAGCGGTACGAGGTCGACGGCGTCACGGTGACGATCCGTCCGGCGCGGCAGGACGACATCGCGGGCATCGTCGGGACGCTCCGGCAGGTCGCCGCCGAGGGCACCTACATCGAGGCCGAGAGCGTCGCCCAGCAACTCGACTACGAGGAGTCGCTGCTGCGGCACAACGAGTTCGAGTCGCGAGTGTTCTTCGTCGCCACCGTGGGCGAGGAGGTGGTCGGCTGGGTCCACCTCGAGATCCCGGAGATCGACAAGCTCCGCCACACCGCGGAGTTGACCATCGGACTGGTCGAGGCCCACCGGGGGCACGGGATCGGGAGCCGCCTGCTCGATCACGGCCTCGACTGGGCCGCGGAGATGGACCTCGCGAAGGTGTACAACAGTTTCCCGGCGACCAACGAGGGTGCGATAGAGTTCTTCGAGGCCCACGGCGGGGCGGTCGAAGCCGTCCGCGAGGACCACTACCGGATCGACGGCGAGCCGGTCGACGAGGTGATGATGGCGGTCACGCCGTAGCGCCAGCGGGGACTACTCCGGATCGAAGACGTCCTCGATCCGGCAGTCGAAGTACCCGGCCAGGTCGAAGGCCAGTTCCAGGGAGGGATCGTACCGGCCGCGCTCGATGGAGTTGATCGTCTGGCGCGTCACGTCCACCTCGGCGGCCAGGTCGGCCTGGCTCAGGCCGCGTTCCTCGCGGCGCTCGCGCAGGTCGTTTTTCATGTCCGGTAGCGCAGCAGCGTGAAGAGCAGGCCCCAGACCAGGTAGATCGCCGAAAAGGCGTAGAGAACGCCCGAGACGGTCGGCCCGAACTCGTAGTACCCGGTCGCTTCGAGCAGGAAGAGCGTGGCGAAGGTCGGGACGCCGACGTAGGCGAACAGGTTGATGACCGCGTGGCTCGCCCGCTCCTCGATCCGCTGCTCCCGCTCGTCGAGCAACCGGACGGAACTCCCGAACTGGACGTAGAGCGTCAGGGCGACTCCCGCGACCGCAGCGACGCCGTAGACGGCCAGTCCAGCGACCATCTGATCGAGTACCAGTCCGGCGATGAACCCGGCAAAGGCTACCGCGAAGAGCCCGAGGATCGCTCGTTTGTACTTCTGTCCTCGCTGAATCGGATGTGTCGTGGACATGGGTTTCAGGGCGGTGTAAAGCGTCGTTTCCGTAAAGCTCGCTTTACAGTAAAGGGTCCTTTACACACGCACTTAATCCTGTCGCTCATCGGGATGGAACCAAAAAACACGACCTGGCGCCGGCGCCTCAGATCCCGCCGCCCTGGTACTCGCCGAAGACATCCCGCATCGCGTCGCAGATCTCGCCGGTCGTCGCGTAGGCCTTGACAGCGTCGATCAGGTACGGCATCAGGTTCTCGTCGCCGCGAGCGGCCTCGCCGACGGCGTCGAGGGCGGCCTCGACGGCCTCGTCGTCGCGGTCCTCGCGGACCTGCGCGACGGTCTCCTGTTGCTGGGCTTCGAGCGTCTCGTCGACCTCCTCGATGTCCACGTCGTCTTCCTCCTCGACCTGGTACTCGTTGACGCCGACGATGATCCGCTCGCCCTCCTCCTGTTCGCGCTGGCGTTCGAAGGCCACGTCCTGGATCTGGCGCTGGACCCACTGGTCGTCGATGGCCGGGAGCATCCCGCCCTTCTCGTCGATCCGATCCAGGAGCGCGAAGGCCTCCTCCTCGAGGTCGTCGGTCAGGCTCTCGACGTAGTAGCTCCCGCCGAGGGGGTCGATGGTGTCTGCGGCGCCGGACTCGTGAGCCAGGATCTGCTGGGTCCGGAGAGCGGTGCGGACGCTGTCCTCCGTCGGCAGGCCGACCGCCTCGTCCTTGCCGTTGGTGTGGAGGCTCTGGGTCCCGCCGAGGACCGCGGCCAGCGCCTGATAGGCCACGCGAACGACGTTGTTCTCGACCTGCTGGGCCGTCAGCGTCGAGCCCGCGGTCTGGGTGTGGAACTTGAGTTGCTTGGACTTGGGATTCTGCGCGTCGAAGCGCTCCTCCATGATCTGGTACCACATCCGTCGCGCGGCGCGGAACTTCGCGACCTCTTCGAGGATGTTGTTGTAGGAGGCGAAGAAGAAGGACAGCTGGGGGGCGAACTCGTCGACGTCCAGGCCGGCCTCGATGGCCGCCTCGACGTACTCGATGCCGTTCCCGAGGGTGAAGGCGATCTCCTGGGCGGCGGTCGCGCCGGCCTCGCGGACGTGGTAGCCGGAGATGGAGATGGTGTTGAAGTTCGGGACCTCTGCCGCGCAGAACTCGAAGATGTCCGTGATGATCCGCATCGACTGCTCGGGCGGGTAGATGTAGGTGTTGCGCGCGATGTACTCTTTGAGCACGTCGTTCTGGATCGTGCCCCGCAACTGCTCGCGGTCGACGCCCTGCTGGTCCCCGACGGCGATGTACATCGCGAGCAGCACCGAGGCAGGGGCGTTGATCGTCATGCTCGTCGAGACCTCGTCGAGCGGGATCCCCTCGAACACCGTCTCCATGTCCGACAGCGAGTCGATCGCGACGCCGGTCTTGCCGACCTCCCCGGCGGCCATCGTGTTGTCGGAGTCGTAGCCCATCTGGGTCGGCAGGTCGAAGGCCATCGAGAGGCCGGTCTGGCCCTCGTCGAGCAGGTAGTTGAACCGCTCGTTGGTCTCGCTGGCGGTCCCCATGCCGGCGTACTGGCGCATCGTCCAGAGGCGGCCGCGGTACATCGTCGGGTAGACGCCGCGGGTGTAGGGTTCCTCGCCGGGGAACCCGAGGTCCTCGTCGTAGTCCAGATCCGCCACGTCCGCGGGCGTGTAGAGGCGTTCCACGGTCTGTCCCTCCGTGTCGGTGGTGAATCGGTCCTCGCGTTCACCGAACCGCTCGACGGTCGGCGCGACCGACTCCTCGTCCCACTCGGCCTTCCCCGAGCGGATCTCCTGAAGGTCCTCGTCGTCGAACATGCCAGAGGGAACGATACCGCCGTGTAAAAGCGTTGTCTGAGCGGTCACGGTTGCGCCGTCGACGGTCGCGGTTCGACCACCGAAGCGGTCCGAGCGTATTTGTCAGAACGGGAGTAATGCTGGAGGCGATGAGCACCCACGAACTCGCCTATCAGGCGGTGCTCGCCGTGAGCGGGCTGCTGTGCGTGGGTGTCGCGTCGTACGCCTGGCGACGCCGGGAGCGACGTGGCGCGAAACCGCTCGTCGGCCTGTTCTTCGCCGTCCTCTTCTGGATCGCGACGACCGCGCTGGTGATCGCCGCCGCCGGGACCCCGACCGGCGCGGCCGTCGCGCGGGCCCAGTACGTCGGCGTCACGCTCTCGGTGATGTTCGTCTTCCTGCTGGCGCTCGAGTACTCCGGTCGCGGGGAGCACGTCACTCGCACGACGGCCGCGCTCTTGCTCGTCGAGCCGATCCTGGCGAACGTGGCCGTCTGGGTGCCCCCGCTCCGCGACCAGTTCCTGCGGTTCGGCGCGGTGGATCCCGGGACCTACTACGGGTTCGCCTACGAGTTCGGGCCCCTGTTCACTGTTCATACGATCTACTCGTACGTGCTCCTCGTCGCGGCCGCGGTGATGTACGTCAGTTTCGCGGTCCGCTCGGAGGAGATCTACCAGCGCCAGACCGTCGGGCTGTTCGTCGGCCTGGTCGCGCCCTGGATCGGGAACGCCCTCTTCGTGTCCGGGGCCGTCAGCGTCGACGTCACGCCCGTCGGGTTCGCGATCACCGGCGTGGCGCTGTGGTGGGCCATCTTCTACCAGGACTTCCTCGAGGTCGTCCCCGTCGCGCGCGGGACGGTCGTGGACAACCTCGACGCGGGCGTGGTCGTGGTGGACCGGACCGACCGGATCGTCGGCGTCAATCCCCGCGGACGGGAACTGCTCGGCGAGACGGAGCCGCTGATCGGCCGCCCCGTCACCGAGGGACTCGCGGAGTTCCCGACGCTCCGTGAGGCGTTCGAGGACCTCTCCGGGACCGAGGGGACCGACGAGATGGAGGTGGCCGTCGGCCCGCGGGACTTCCAGGTGAAGGTGTCCCCGCTCGCGAACCAGCGCGACGAGCGGATCGGCCGGCTGCTCGTGATCGAGGACATCTCCGAGCGCAAACGCCGCCGGCGGGAACTGGAACGCCAGAACGAACAGCTCGAGCAGTTCGCGAGCGTCGTCTCCCACGACCTCCGGAATCCCCTGAGCGTGGCCTCGAGCCGGCTCGAACTCGGGGTGGAGACTGGCGACCGCCAGCACTTCGAGCGGGTCGAGCGGGCCCACGCACGCATGGACCGCATCATCGACGACGTGCTGACGCTGGCCCGGGAAGGCAAGGGCGTCACGGAGACCGAGCGGACGTCGCTGGCCGCGGTCGCGACCGCGGCCTGGAATCACGTCGCGACGGGCGAGGCGACCCTCGAAGTGGTCGAGGACCGGGCGTTGCTCGCCGATCCGGCACGCCTCCAGCGAGCGTTCGAGAACCTCTTTCGAAATTCGGTCGAACACGGCGGATCCGACGTCACCGTGACCGTCGGCCCCACCGACGAGGGGTTCTACGTGGCCGACGACGGGCCGGGTATCCCCGAGGCAGACCGCGACCGGATCTTCGAGAACGGGTACTCGAACGGCGAGGACGGCACCGGGTTCGGTCTCGCGATCGTCCAGACCATCGTCACCGCCCACGGCTGGGAGATCGAGGCGGTCGAGAGCGAGTCACGTGGCGCGCGGTTCGAGGTCGCCGGCGTCGGGTCGGTCGACGAGCGCCCGCCGGTCGACGGGACGGACGAACGCGAACCGGACCCGCTGTCGAGGACCGACGCCGACGAGGCGTCCGCGGACGGCGGTCGCGAGTAACCCTGCTCACCGACCGGTGTCGTACTTGTAGGTGGCCTCGTCGGGGTCGATGCCGAAGTCCTCCGGGCCCTCCTGGGGCTCGTCCGCCCCCTCGTCGGCGGCCGCGCGTTTGAACGCCTGCCGGAACTTCTGGGGCATCCGGAACTCGGAGGTGGGGAGGGCCATCGGGACCGCGTCGGGGGCCGTCGCCTCTCGCTTTGCTTCGAGTCGCTCCTGGAGCTTCTCGGGGAGGTCGCCCGCCTCGATGGGTTCGAACCCGAACTGCCGGAGGTAGTCGGGTTCGCCGGTGAGCGAGTAGACGGTCTCGAAGCCGTCGTCGCCGGCCTTCTGGATGAGTCGCTCGACGACGTGTGCGCCGACGCCCTGCCCGCGCCAGTCCTCGAGGACGCCGATCGACGTGAGTTCACAGACGTCCGCGTCGTCGGTCTTGTGGACGCGCACGCGACCGAAGCCCGCCTTCTGGTTCGTCTCCTCGTCGATGGCGATGACGTAGTCGCGCGACCGGAAGGCGGTCTCGTCCAGGCCCATGTCCTCGATGTGATCCAGCAGCCAGACCTCCTCACGGTTTTTCGCGTCCCGGACGTACATGTCCGGGTCTTGGCTTCGGTCGGCTAAAAACGTTGGCTGCCCTTCCCGTGGGCGATCCGACTGTGCCGGGACGGCTCAGTCCGAATCCTTGACCGCGATTCGCGTCTCGAGTTCCTCCGCGGCCGGATCGAAGTCCCACTGCTTCGCGAGGAAGGACACGTCGTTGGCGACCGTCGTATCGATGTATGGACAGTCGTCCTCGACCATGTCCATTTGCAGTGATATCGTTCAGTACACCTGCACGTCCGTAACGCCGTCTGGCCAAAAAGATAAGATTAAACCGGGCAGTTAATCTCGACAGGTCGGGTCCACCAACCAGACGACGAGGCGGTGCCGTCTGGCATCGCCCCGACTCGCCGGACCGAAATCTATTTTCACGTGTATGATTTAGGTGAGCCTAAAATGGTCGGCGAGACGCTCACGAAGATCCGGGCCCGGATCGAGGATCTGGCGGTCGACGGGGGTAGCTACTGGGTCGTGTGCGGTCGAACGGGGGTCTGTCCCGTCCCGGTCGCCGGGAAACGGTTTCCCGACCGGGGGACCGCAGAGCAGGGGGCGGAGGCGGCCGCAGCCTACCGTGCAGTCCTGCGTCGGTGGGACCCGCGCGCCCCGTGTTACGATTTCATCGCCTGCGAGCGAACGGACGGGGACACCCGGACAGTCGCGCCGGCGACCAGCGGCGGCGAACCGGGGACGCTGACCGGCTTCTGTCACGACGTGGCCGCCGCGGTGTTCGAGACGCTGTCGGCCGTGGGGTACGCCGACCTGGAGTCGTCGATCATGGACGTCTACTGCGAGACGGCCGACGCCATCGACGACCCCGACGAGCTCTGCCTGCACCTGCTTCGCACCCTCTCCTTCGAGCTGGGCGCGCGCCTGTCCGACGGCCAGCAGGCCGCCGTCCTCCGGAGCGCGGCCGACGACCTCGCCGAACCGGCCGGGGCCGACCGGCCGCTCGACGCGACCTTCGGGCGACTGCAGCGGCTCGACCTCGTGGGCGAGTACGCCATCGACCGCGACGGCGCGTCGGCCGGCGACCGCGGGTCCTGGACGGTGACGATCAGCGACTACGCGCTGGCCGCACGGTCGGCGTCGCTGCCGACGCTGCCCATCGCGGTCGACCTCCTCGGCCGGTTCCCCGGCACCGCGCTGTCGCTGTCGGCGGTCCGCAGACTCGACGGCGAATCCTGGCGGTTCGACGTCACGGCGGGGACGGACGGCCCGTCCCGAGGACTCGTTCGAGCGCCGACAGGTACCGGGCCCTGATCGGGGGCAGGCGGCGGGGAAATCGACTGGAACGGTGGAAACTACTTTGCCGTGGGTGGCCGTGGGGTAGGACAGATGACTTCGGATTCACTCGCCGATATGGACGAGATCGTCCACGAACCCAGCCGCGAGTTCGTCGAGTCCACGAACGTCTGGGAGTTCATGCAGACCTACGACGTCGACGACTACGAGGAACTGATCGAGCGGACGACGACCGAGATCGAGGGAGTTCCCGAATCCGGCGTCGACTGGTTCTGGGACGAACTCGTCGACTACCTCGACATCGAGTTCTACGAGGACTACGACCGGGTCCGGGACGACTCGAAGGGACCGCAGTTCACCGACTGGTACCCCGGCGGCGAGCTCAACCTCGCGCACAACCTCGTCGACCGCCACGCCGCACTCGACAACGAGCGCCGGAACAAGGTCGCCACCATCTGGGAGGGCGAGGACGGCGAGGTGCGAGAACAGACCTACCACGAACTTCACCGGGAGGCAAACCAGGTCGCCAACGCGCTCGAGGAACGCGGGATCGAGACCGGCGACACCGTGGGGCTGTACATGCCGATGGTCCCCGAGGTGACCTCGATCCTCTACGGCTGTTTCAAGGTGGGCGCGATCGCGGTCCCCATCTTCTCCGGCTTCGGCGTCGACGCCACCGCTACCCGCCTCGAAGACCCCGAGTGCTCGGTGCTGTTCACCGGCGACGGCTTCCAGCGCCGGGGCGGCGAGGTGACCCTCAAGGGCACCGCGGACGAGGCCATCGAGGAGGCCGACACCGACGTCGAGTCCGTGATCGTCTACGACCGACTCGGTGCGGAGGTCCCCTGGACCGACGGGCGCGACGAGTGGTGGGGCGACGCCGTCGCCACGCAGGACGACGCCTACGACACGAAGGAACTCCCGAGCGACCAGGAGTCGATGCTGCTGTACTCCTCGGGGACGACCGGCAAGCCCAAAGGGATCGTCCACACCCACGCCGGCGTGCAGGTCCAGTGTCCCAAGGAACTGCACTTCGGCTTCGACCTCAAGCCATCCGATCGGTTCTGCTGGGTCTCCGACATCGGCTGGATGATGGGGCCGTGGACGCTCATCGGCAACCACACCTTCGGCGGCACCATCTTCATGTACGAGGGCGCGCCGGACTACCCCAACCCCGACCGGTTCTGGGAGATGATCGACCGGCACAAGCTCACCCAGTTCGGCATCTCGCCCACCGCCATCCGCGCGCTCCGCAAGCAGGGCGACGACTGGGTCGAGGGCCACGACCTCTCCAGCCTCCGCCTGCTCGGGTCGACGGGCGAGCCCTGGGACCCCGAGTCCTGGATCTGGTTCCACGAGAACGTCGGCGGCGGCGACGCTCCGGTCATCAACATCAGCGGGGGCACCGAGATCTGCGGCTGCTTCCTCATGCCACTGCCCACCCAGTCGCTGAAACCCTGTACACTGGGTGGCCCCGGACTCGGCATGGACATCGACGTCGTCGACCGCGACGGCGAGTCGATCAAAGAGGACCACGAGCGGGGCTACCTCGTCGCCCGCGACTCCTGTCCCTCGATGACCAAGTCGCTCTGGTCGGGCGACGAGCGCTACCTCGAGGAGTACTGGTCGACCTGGGACGACCTCTGGGACCACGGCGACTGGGCCCAGAAGGACGAGGACGGCTTCTGGTTCCTCCACGGGCGGGCCGACGACGCCCTCAACGTGGCCGGCCGCAAAGTCGGCCCCGCCGAAGTCGAGGGCGCGGCGATGGACCACGCGGCCGTCAACCAGGCCGCCGCCGTCGGGGTCGCCGACGACACCACCGGCACCGCGGTCGTCCTCTACGTCATCGTCGAGGAGGGGACCGAGGAGGAAGACGACCTCCGAGAGGAGATCCGGGCGCAGGTCGGCGAGGAACTCGGCAAACCTTTCAGACCGCGCGAGGTCCTGTTCGTCGACGACTTCCCCAAGACCCAGTCGGGCAAGATCATCCGCCGCGCCGTCGAGGCGACCTACGCCGGCGAGGACCTGGGCGACATGTCCTCGATCGAGAACCCCGCCGCGCTCGAGGAGATCGAGGACGCCAGATAGGATCGCGTTACAACAACTGAGAATCGCGGACGAACACTTACGCGGCCGGGTCCGCCAGTGGACCCATGCCCACCTGGCTGGCGAGTTACCAGGCGGCGCTGCTTCTCGCCGGCGCGCTCTCGGCGTTCCTCGCGTACTACACCTGGGTCAACCGGGACCGGATCGGCGCGCTGCCGCTCTGTGTCGCCATGGTCGGCGAACTCGGCTGGATCGGGGCACTTCTCGTGGGGACGCTCGCGCGCGCGACGCCGACGGCACTGCTCGCGAACCGGCTGATCGTGCCGGCGTCGAACCTGGTCGTCGTCGGCTTCTTCGTCTTCGTCCTCGAGTACACCGATCGCGAGGCGTGGATCCGGCCGCGGTACCTCCTCGCGCTCTCGGTCGTGCCGGTCGTCGCGACCGTTCTCTCCCTCACCAACCCGGTCCACGGCCTCTTCTTCGAGATCGGTGGGCTCGATCCGATGGGCCCGACCGGCTACGTCATCGATCCCGGACCGGCGTTCCTCGCGAACACGCTCTTCACCTACGCGCTGCTCGGGGTCGGAACCGTGATGCTCCTCGGCTTCGCGCTCGACGCGGCGGTGGCCTACCGCTACCAGACCGGCGCGATTCTGGTCGCCGTCACAGTCCCCTGGGTCGGACACGTCCTCCGGACGGTCGGGCTGGTCCCCTCCGGCACGACGCCGATCGCCTTCGCCGTCACCGGGGCGGCGTTCGTCTGGGCCGTTCTCAGGGCGCGGTTCCTGGACCTCGCGCCCGTCGGCCGCCACCGCGTCATCGACGACCTCGGCGCCGGCGTGTTCACCCTCGACCGCGAGGGCCGACTCATCGACGTCAACCCGCAGGGGCGGCGCTTCCTCGACGTCGGCCCCGACGAGCGACTCGTCGGCGAACGCGTCGACGACGTCCTGACGGACTATCCCGAAGTCCTGGACCAGTACCTCGACATCGCCGGGTTCGAGGAGGACCTCGAGTTCGAGACGGCCTTCCAGGGCCGCGAGTACGCGGTCGAGGCGTTCCCCCTGACCGACGCGCGCGACCGCCACGTCGGACAGACGATCATCGTGAGGGACGTGACCGATCGCAAGCGCCGCGAGCGGGAACTGAAGCGCCAGAACGAGCGGCTCGAACGGTTCGCCAGCGTCGTCTCCCACGACCTGCGCAACCCGCTGAGCGTCATCGGCGGTCGCGTCGAGATCGCACGCGAGAGCGACGACGTGACCCCGCATCTCGACACCATCGCGGCAAACGCGGACCGCATGGAGGAGATCATCGAGGACGTCCTCTCGCTGACCCGGGACGACGACCTGCGCCGCGACCCCGTCTCGCTCGAAGCCGTCGCGGACGAGGCGTGGGAGCACGTCGACGCGGCCGACGCCACCCTCTCGGTGGTCGACGACGAGGTCCTCCAGGCCGACCGGTCCCGGCTGTCACAGGCCTTCGAGAACCTGTTCCGCAACGCCGTGGAACACGGCGGCCAGGACGTCACGGTCCGGGTCGGCACCTTCGAGGACGACCGGGCCAGCGGCGTCTTCGTCGCCGACGACGGGCCCGGCATCCCGACCGACGACCGCGAGCGCGTCTTCGAGGACGGGTTCTCCACTGGCGATCGCGGCACCGGCCTGGGCCTCTCCGTCGTCGACGACGTGGCCGGCGGCCACGGCTGGGAGTTGCGAGTGACCGACTCCGCGTCCGGCGGTGCCAGGTTCGAGTTCGTCACCGACGAGCCGACGGTGACCGCCGTCACCGACGGGTCCGCCCAGTGACCGCCCTCGGGTAACCCCGCCCAGCCGACCGGGACGCGATCAGTCGAGCACGTCGTCCGGATCGACCGACGGGACCGACCCGTCCTCGCCGACCGCCAGCGTGGGCGACTCGTCGCTCCCGGGCAGCAACACCCGCGCGCCGACGGAGATGGGTGCGAACACGCCCGCGACGAGCGTCCCGGGATTCGCCAGTGGGGCGCGAACCGCGACGGCGTCCCCGTCGGTCAGCCCGTGCTCGTCGACGACTCGCTCGGTCGCCGCCACGAGGTCGGCGTGGCTGTACGTCCCGCGATCGGTCACGAGCGCCGGCTGCTCGGGTGACACGGTACCGGGCGGCATCGTCGGATTCTCGCTCCAGCTATCCCGTTCGAAGTGAATCACGTCGGCGTCCGCCGGCTTCTCGCCGTAGGCGACCCGTTTCGTCCCCGGCTCGACAGTCAGGTCCGCGATCGTCTCGGCGGGCGCGACGACCAGTCGGGCGTCGAGGTCCTCGGGGAGCCCGACCCGCACCGGTGCACCGAGCGAGGCGCCGCCGAACACGGACAGCAGCGCCTGCGGTACCGGATCGGCGGCCACGGCGACCCCGCGACCGGGACCGACGCCGTGGTACCGGAACAGGCTCGCCGCCTTCCAGGCGTCCGTGCAGAACTTGTGGGCGGTGTAGGGCTGGGAGCCCGACCCGTCGACCAGCGGCTCCTTCACCCGGCGCTCGCGCGCGACGAGGTCGCCAATGACGTCCATACCGGCGCTACCGGCCGGGGACGGTTAAGTCGTCTGCCCCGCGGAGAATCGGCGCGAGGTCGCCAAGGGGGGAAGGTGGGGTTCCGCAATAACGATCCGATGACCGATACCGACCCCGCGCCACCGAGACATAATTTTTTCATAATATTAAGTTTAATCCAAGCGGAATTATCCGGGCGCCAGATTACGCCGAGACTCCAGGGGACGGGGCCGAGCGTGCGACTCAGAAGCTGTTCTTGAGCCGCTCGAAGAAGCCCTGATCGACGTCGACCTCCTCGCCCCCGGCCTCGGCGAACGCTTCGAGGGCTTCGCGCTGCTCGGCGTTGATGCTCTCGGGCGTAACGACGCGGACGCGGACGAACAGGTCGCCGTTCCCGCGCCCGCGGAGTTTGGGCATCCCCTTCCCGTCGAGGCGGAACACCTCGCCGCTCTGGGTGTGCTGGGGAATCTCCAGTTCGACCGACCCGTCGAGCGTCGACACCTCGACCGAGTCGCCGAAGACGGCCTGCGGGAAGGAGACGGCGTACTCGTGGTAGAGGTCTTCGCCCTCGCGGTCGAACTCGGGGTGGTCCTCGATGGTGACCTCGATCAGCAGGTCGCCGCTCGGGCCCGCGCCCTCGCCCGGCGCGCCTTCGCCCTCCATCCGGAGGGTCTGGCCGTCCCGGATCCCCGGCGGCACCTCCACCGACAGGGTCACCTCCTCGCGGACCTGCCCCTTCCCGCGACAGGTATCGCAGGTGTCGCTGTAGAGCGTTCCCTCGCCCTCGCAGCGCCGGCAGGTCGTCGTCTGCTGCACTCGCCCCATCGGCGTCTGCTGGACGCGGGTGACCTGCCCGCGGCCCTCACACTCCGGACAGGTGCGCGAGTCGCTGTCTGGCGGGTGGCCGTCCCCGTGACAGTCCGGACAGTTCTCGGGCCTGGTGATGACGAGCTGTTTCTCGACGCCGCTCGCGGCCTCCTCCAGCGTGATCGACAGTTCGGTCCGGAGGTCGGTCCCCTGCCGGGCGCCGCCCCGTCCGCCACCGCCGCCGAAGAACTGCTCGAAGATGTCGCCCATGTCGCCGAACGGACCGCCCTGCCCGAACGGATCACCGCCCGCGCCGCGCTGGCCGCGTGCGCCGGCCCCGCCGTCGAAGCCGCCCTGTTTCTGGGCCTGCTCGAAGCGGTCGTGGCCGAGCTGGTCGTAGGCGCGTCGCTTCTCGTCGTCGGTCAGCACCTCCTTTGCCGTCTTGACCTTCTTGAACTTCTCTTCGGCGTTGGGATCGTCGCTGACGTCGGGGTGATACTCCCGTGCCTTCTCCCGATAGGCCTGCTTGATCTCGTCTTCGTCGGCGTCCCGGGAGACACCGAGTGCGTCGTAGAAGTCCTCGCTCATTCGTTGTGCCACCCTACTCGGTTGAGCCACTTGAAAAGAACGGGTCCGGGAGCCCGCACGGTCACGACTGCAGATCCGCGTCGGCGACGAGCACGGCCGCCACCCCCAACACCCCGACCGCGGCGAGCGACGGCGAGACCGCCCCCAGCAGCGGCGTCTCCCGGAGCACCCGCGAAACCGGCAGCCCCAGCCACTGGGCAGTCAGGACGAAGACGCTGCCCCCACCGACCAGCGCGATCGTCCCGCAGTACACGAGCCACTTCGCGGTCGCCACTACCCGGACACTCGCCCGTACCATCATCCCCCGTCCGTCCATCGTTTCAGGAGTGGTTCCTGACAACGAAAAATGTTCTCCTGTATATGCGTGTCCAGTTATTACCGGCCCGGTACCGATCGACCGGACTGGGAACCCCGCGTCCGAGTCACAAAGCTCCCGCTGGTCGCCTTCTCAAACACCGGAACTCGTGGATCCTGCGCCCGCGAGAAGTTCGCTCACGCTCGTTTCCTGTCTCACCGCGAGAGCTACGCGCTCCCGATCCGCAGGGACGGCGGCTCTCGTTACGCGTCGTCGTTCAGCACCGAGGACCTCGCGACAGTTTGGGAGATCACCGGGCAGGCTCGGCGAGACGCTCACATCGGCAACTGGAAGTCGGCCTGGGAACGCGAACTCGCCGAGGACGACTACGTCACCGGCGTCATCGTCGACGGAGTCCGCCCAGCCGTCGAGGCCCTCCAGGCCGACACCCCCAGCCGAAGAGATCGCCCGCCCCGTCCTGGGCACCGGTGCCGACTGCGAGCACCTGCTCACCTGAAACCGGCCGTACACCGACCTCGCCCGCACCAGTCCTCCCGCGTCTGCCCCGTCGTCTCCCTCAGCGCGCCAGAGCCACGCAAACCTCTATGATCCACCCCTCTGTATCCCGGGTGAATGGCCTCGTACGAGACCTTACGCGTAGACCGCGACGACGGCATCGCCACCGTCACGCTCGACACCAACGCCGACCGCAACGGCGTCACCATGAAGTTGACCGACGATCTCGTCTCCCTCGCCGCCGCCGTCGGCGAGGACCCCGATGTGCGCTGTCTCGTCCTCACCCACGAGGGCCCGTTCTTCAGCGTCGGCGCGGACCTCTCGGAGTTCGCCGGCGACGCCAGCGACGCCACCTACCTCCGGGAGATCGCCGGCCGCCTCCACGAGGCCATCGTCCAGTTCCACCAGGCGGAGGTGCCTATCCTCGGCGCCATCGACGGCATCGCCGCCGGGTCCGGATTCAGCATGGCCGTCCTCCCCGACATCGTCCTGCTTTCCGAGGACGCCCGTCTCGAGTACGCCTATCCCCGCATCGGCCTAAGCGGTGACGGCGGCGCGACGTACTTCCTGCCCCGACTCCTCGGCCTCCGGAAAGCCCAGGAGATCGTCCTGCTCGACGAACCCATCGACCCCGACGACGCCCTCGAGATGGGGCTGGCCACAGACGTCGTTCCCACCGACGAGTTCGCTGCGCGACGCGACGAACTCGCCCGCAGCCTGGCGGCCGGCCCCACCGAAGCCCTCGGGAAGAACAAACGCCTCATGGCCGAGAGCTTCGACACCAGCCTCGAATCACAGCTCGCCGCAGAGACCGAGGCCCTCGCCGACGTCGCCAAAACCGACGACTTCGCCCGCGGCTACGCCGCGTTCTTCGAGGACGACGACCCCGAATTCACCGGCCAGTAGCCCGCTCGCCCGGGCGGTGGCTGCCCGTAGCGACGTCTGGTCGCCGTTCCGAAACTCGAGACGCTCGCTTTCCGAGACCCCGCGGCGACCGAGTCGCGGCGAGCCCTCGGTCGGTGTCGCCGCCCGAAGACGCCGTCAGCGAACCGCTCTAACGAGCAGACGCGACCGCCTCTTCGCGTTACTCGTCGTCGCCCTCGTCGACGTCCTCGAAGTCGGCGTCGACGTACTCCTCGTCGCCGCCCTCCGCACCCGGACCGGCACCGCCCGGCCCCGGACCGGCTCCCGCACCGGGACCTGCGCCCGCAGCGCCGGCACCGCCGGCACCCGCGCCGCCCGCGGCCTGCTGGGCCTGCTGCTGGTACATCTGCTTGCCGATCTCCTGGAGTTCCTCAGAGAGGCTCTCCGTCGCCGACTGGAGGGCGTCCGACGCCGTCTCCAGTTCCTCGCTGTCGACGTTCTCGTACTCCGCGAGCGCTTCCTGCACGCGGTCGATCTCCGCTTCGATGTCGCTCTTGAGGTCGTCGTCGACCTCCTCCTCGTTCTCCTCGAGGAGCTTCTCCGCGCGCTGGATCGCGGACTCGGCCTCGTTGCGCGCCTCGACGAAGTCCCGGCGCTTCTGGTCTTCCTCGGCGTGTTCCTCGGCCTCCTGCTGCATCTCCTCGATCTGGTCGTCGCTGAGGCCCGCGCCACCCTCGATGGTGATCGACTCGGCGTTGCCCGAGCCCTTGTCTTCTGCCTCGACGTTGACGATCCCGTTCTCGTCGATGTTGAAGCCGACCTCGATCTGGGGCGTCCCGGCCGGCGCCGGCGGGATGCCGGTCAGCTGGAACTCACCGAGGAGTTCGTTCTCCTCGGCCATCTCGCGCTCGCCCTGGAACACCCGGACCTGCACGGAGGTCTGGTTGTCCGCGGCGGTCGTGAAGATCTTCGACTCCTCGGTCGGGATGGTGGTGTTCTTCTCGATCAGGCGCTCGAAGAGGCCGCCCTTGACCTCGATGCCGAGCGAGAGGGGCGTCACGTCCAGCAGGACGATGTCGTCCACGTCGCCCGAGAGGACGCCGCCCTGGATGGCCGCACCGAGCGCGACGGCCTCGTCTGGGTTGACGTTCTTCTTGGGCTCCTGCCCGGTCAGCTCCTCGACCTTCTCCTGAATCTGGGGCATCCGCGTCGAGCCACCGACCAGCAGGACCTCGTCGATGTCCGACTGGCTGTAGCCGGCGTCCTCGAGGGCCTGCTCCGTCGGCCCGACCGTCCGCTCGACCAGGTCCTCGGTCAGGGACTCGAACTTCGCGCGCGTGATCTTCTGTTCGAGGTCCTTCGGACCGTCGTCGTCGGCCGCGATGAAGGGCAGGTTGACGGTCGTCTCCTTCCGACTGGAGAGTTCGATCTTGGCCTCCTCCGCCGCCTCGGTCAGCCGCTGGAGGGCCTGCCGGTCGTCGCGCAGGTCGATGCCGTGTTCGGACTCGAACTCGTCGGCCAGATAGTCGATGATGGCCCCGTCCCAGTCGTCACCCCCGAGGTCGTTATCGCCGTTGGTCGCGACGACCTCGTAGACGCCGCCGCCGAGATCGAGGAGAGAGACGTCGAAGGTGCCGCCGCCCAGGTCGTAGACGAGAACCGTCTGGTCGGACTCGTCGTCGAGCCCGTAGGCCATCGACGCGGCGGTCGGCTCGTTGATGATGCGCTCGACCTCGAAGCCGGCGATCTCGCCGGCGTCCTTGGTCGCCTGGCGCTGGCGGTCGCTGAAGTAGGCCGGGACCGTGATGACGGCCTTCTCGATCTCGTCGCCCAGGTACTCCTCGGCGTCGCGTTTGATCTTCTGGAGGATCATCGCCGAGACCTGCTCGGGCGTGTAGTCCTCGCCGTCCATCTCGACGGTGTAGCCGTCTTCGCCCATGTGGCGCTTGATGGACTGGATCGTGTTCTCGGGGTTCTGGACGGCCTGGTTCTTCGCCGGCTTCCCGACGAGTTGCTCGCCGTCCTCGGTGAACGCCACCATCGACGGCGTCGTCCGCTCGCCCTCGCTGTTGACGATGATTTCCGGGTCGCCCCCCTCCATCACCGCGAAGGCGCTGTTGGTGGTACCGAGGTCGATACCGAGAATCTTGTTGCTCGCCATGTTGTTCCCACCTACCGGTCTGAATCGGTTAAAAGTTGCTAGATCCCAGAGCCCACAGACCGACCGATCCCCGCGCGAGCGGCGTTCTGGCGGGCGACCAGCGACCGCCACCGGGAATCTTTTACCGTCGCGCTATCCGACCGGTCGTCGGCTCCGGCGGGCTACTCCTCGCTGACGGTGACCTGGGCCGTGCGGATGACTTTCTCGCCCATCTCGTAGCCCGGTCGGTGGACCTCCGCGATCGTCCCCGCCGGCTGGTCGGACTCGACCCGTAGCAGGACCTCGTGACGCTGGGGGTCGACCTCCTCGCCCGGCTCGGGATCGATCTCGGCGACGTTCTCGCGTTCGAGTTCCTCGTCGAACTGCCGCAACGTCGCCTCGATCCCGTCGCGGATGTCGGCGCCCTCGTCCTGGTCGAGGGCCCGTGCCAGGTTGTCGCGCACGTCGAGCAGCCGCTCGACCAGGTCCTCGGTGGCCCGCTGTTTCTCCTCCTCGCGCCGTTTCTTCATCCGCTTCTTGTAGTTCTGGAAGTCCGCCTTCGTCCGCGCGAGCTTCGACTCCAGTTCGTCGGTCTCCGCCTCGCGCTCCTCGAGGTCGGTCTCCAACTCGTCGACGCGCATCCGGAGCGAGGCGATCTCGTTCGCCAGTTGCTCCGGGTCCGTGGACTCGACGCGTTCGAGCAGGTCTCCGCCGGCCTCGAAGGCCTCACCGTCGTCGGTGGCCCCCTCGCTCCCGTCATCGCCGTCCTCGGCGTCGCCGTCGCCAGCGTCCTCGGCCGCCTCGTCGAGGGGTTCCCACTCGTCGGCGGCGGTGCCGTCGGCTGACGCCTCGTCTGCGGTCCGTCCGTCGGCCGCGTCGTCGGCGCCCGGCTCGTCGGCGTCGTCCGTTCCAGAGGCGTCCTGCTCGCTCATGGTCGGACAGTGCCGGGCGAGGGGTAAAAGGGTTCAGAAATCGGTCGTCGGCGCGGCGACCGGGGGTTCAGGGACCGACCGCGAACGCATCGGGATTGTACCGCAGCGCGTCCTCGACGTCCCGCCACTCCCCGAGATCCCTGAGCGCGTACCGGGCGAGGCCGGGGTTTCGGATCAATTCGAGTTCCGCCATCCGCAGCCGGGCGGACGCGTACAGGTCCGTCCAGTCGAGCCGGCGCGTCTCCTCCTCGCGGTCGCCCTCGGGTTCGAAGGACAACGTGCCGTCCTCCACGTCGATGGTCCCGAACTGGTAGCGGGTCCACGCGAGGTACTCGTCGAACGGCACGGTGTCGGTCGGTTCGGACTCGCGGCGGTACTGGGCCCGGAATCGCTGGTGGGGTTCGTCCCCGCCCCAGAGGTGCCCCCGGGCGAGCAACTTCACCCGCCCGTCGGCTTCGACGGCGAGATGGTAGTCGACCCGGACGCTCTCGTACCCGCGGGTCCGGAACTCCTCCGTCACCGCCGGCCCGTGCAGGACCAGCTTGTCGGTCCGCTCGAACGGCGGCCGCGTGGACAGCGCCCGCTCGTAGACCGGCGTACACGGCCGGTTCGCCGCCGCGGCGGAACCGCCCCACGTCTCGGGGTCGGTCTCGTGGGGGTCGACCCAGGGCATACGTGTCCCTACGTGTCGGCAACATTTGATGGTTTCGTCGACACGGGTCGGGTGACTCGGGCCCCACGCATCGCCTTCAGGCGGTGGGTTCATTCGGCCGCCGGGCGTAGCCGTCGGCGTGCTGAGGCTGACGTTCGAGGACGGGACGATCCGGCTGGCCGGTGAGATCCCCGCCGACCTGCCGGGCGTCGAACGCGATCCCCGCTCACAGACGGGTCGAGCCCCGGCAGTCCAGTACCACCCGATCCGCCGGGCGCTCGCCGACCGCGGCGTCGCGTTCGAGGACCGCGTGCTGGACCTCGCCCCCCTCGATCTGCGGTCGACCTACGACCTTCGAGCGTACCAGCGCGACGCGCTCGACGCCTGGCTCGACACCGCAGACGAGTCCGGGACCGATAACGGGGCGAGTGGCTCGGACCGGATCGCGGCCCTCGCGCCACGGGGCGTCCTCGAACTCCCGACCGGCAGCGGGAAGACGGTCATCGGCATCGAGGCGATGGAACGGCTGGGGACGCCCACGCTGGTCGTGGTCCCGACTATCGACCTGCTCGAACAGTGGCGCCGAGAACTCGAGCGGGAGTTCGACGTGCCGGTCGGGCAACTGGGCGGGGGCGAACAGGTCCTCGAACCGCTGACGGTCGCGACCTACGACTCGGCGTACCTCCGGGCCGACGACGTGGGCGACCGGTTCGGCCTCCTCGTCTTCGACGAGGTCCACCACCTCGGCGGGGAGGGCTACCGCGACATCGGCCGACTGTTCGCCGCGCCCGCCCGACTGGGCCTCACCGCCACCTTCGAGCGCCCGGACGGCGCCCACGAGGTGATCGCGGAACTCGTCGGCCCGCTGGTCTACCGGCTCGACGTCGACGACCTCGCGGGCGACCACCTCGCACGGTACGACGTCAAGCGGCTCGAAGTGGCGCTGACTCCCGAGGAGCGCGAGGCCTACGAGCGCCACCAGGGGACGTTCACCGACTACCTCGCCCGCTCGGACATCCAGCTACGGAGCGGTAGCGACTACCAGGAACTCGTCAAGCGCTCGGGGAGCGATCCCGAGGCACGAGACGCCCTGCTCGCGAAGCAACGAGCCCGCGAGATCATGATGAACGCCGACCGGAAGGTCGAGGAACTGGCCGCGCTGCTAGACCGCCACCGCGACGACCGAGTGATCGTCTTCACCGCCCACACGGACCTGGTCTACCGGCTCTCGGAGCGCTTTCTCGTGCCCGCGATCACCGGCGAGACGCCGGCCGAGGAGCGACGGGAGATCCTCTCGCGGTTCCGCGCGGGGACGTACTCGACCGTCGCGACGGCGAACGTCCTCAACGAGGGCATCGACGTGCCCGACGCGAACGTGGCCGTCCTGCTCTCGGGCAGCGGGAGCGAGCGAGAGTTCACCCAGCGGCTGGGCCGGATCCTCCGACCGAAGGAGGATGGCGACTCGCCGGAGGGGACGGGTGGAGAGCGGGAGGTCGGACAGGGAACCGGTCGAGCGTTGCTCTACGAGATCGTCAGCGAGGAGACGGCCGAGGAGCGCGTCGCGCGCCGGCGACGCTAGACGCCCGCCGGCCTGGGGTCGAGCACGAAGTCCAGCGCCGATCCCTCCTCGAAGCGCTCGTAAGGCACTTCGAGGTGGACCTGCACTGTCTGCGTCTCGTTTCCGTCGAGGGTCAGTTCGGTCGATCCGCTGACGATCTCGTCCCCGATGGTTCGGGAGACGGTGACATTGACGCCGCGTCGCCAGTCCGCGCCGTTCCGGACCCGCATCTCGACGAGGGTCCGGTTCCCGTCGTCGGCCGGGGCGGTCGTCCACTCCGGGACCGGGAAGCCAGGTTCCGTGGGAGTCGTCGGCTCAGTCGAACCGTCGTCGTCCGGGATCCCCGACTGGGGCTCCGGCACGGGCCGCGGCGCGTTCATACAGCCGGCGGTGAGCGCGGCGAGGACCACCAGCACGCACAGTACCTGTCGGCGCTGCATACAGGTCACTGAACCGGCACGCGGCATCAATCTTCTCTCTCCCGCCGCCGGCGACTGGCCGGCTTTTTGTCCCTCCGCGGTGACCACTCGATCGTGCTGACGAAGGACCTGCTCCGGGTTTCGCGCGCAGGCGGTGGCTACCAGCCACGGTTCGCCGACGGGGAGGACGAGGCCCTGGCCGCCCGCGTGATCGGGACCTTTCAGGGCCACCTGGAGCAGCCCCGGACCGCGCTCCAGGAGGCGCTCGCGGCACTCGAACGCGAGGCCAGCGACTTCAAACTCGTCCGGGGATTCGCCAAGCTCGTCGAGCGAGAGGCGACCTTCGAGACCCGCGCCCCGGTCGACCCACGACGCGCACGCGAGGCCGCGTTCGCCGCCGCGGCAGGGGTCGGAGTCGTCACCCCGGAGGAACGAGGTCACGCTCTGGAGAACGCTGCCGCCCGCCTCGACTGTACCCCCGACGAGATCGAGGAGTCGCTGTACGCCGACCGGGAGCAGAATCAGGTCCTCACCGAACTCGCAGTGCGCTGGGAGCCCGCGGAGCTGGTGGCCCAGTACAACCTCTCGCTGGCGCAGACGGCGCTGTTCGACGCCACCGAGGTCCGGATCCGCGCCTCGGACCCCAGGGCCGTCGTCTCGGCGGTCAAACGGCTGCGGCTCATGTACGAGATCCGCCGGACAGAGGACGGCCGAGAGGTGGTCGTCACCGGACCCGACGCGCTGTTCCGGACCAGCCGGCGGTACGGAACCCGCTTCGCGCGCCTCCTCAGGACCGTCGCCGGTACCGTCGAGTGGGAACTGACCGCGACCATCAACGACCGCGGGACAGAGCGCGAACTGCGCCTCACCGACGCTGACGTGTCGGTGCCAGACGCCGAGCCGGTGACGGAGATGACCTTCGACAGCGGCGTCGAGGCCGACTTCGCGACCCGGTTCCGGTCGCTGGATCTGGACTGGGAACTGGTCAGGGAGCCCGAACCGCTCGCGGCGGGCGCCCACGTCGTCATCCCCGACTTCGCCTTCGACTACGAGTTCGCGGACTTCCGGGTCTTCTTCGAGATCATGGGCTTCTGGACGCCCGAGTACGTGGAGAAGAAACTCGAGAGGCTCGCCGCGGTCGAGGACGTCGAGATGCTCGTCGCGGTCGACGAGAGCCTCGGGGTGGGCGAAGAGATCGATGCCCGCGACCATCGGGCCATCCCGTACTCGAGCACCGTTCGGCTCAAGGACGTCAGACGGGCGC
Organism: Halorientalis sp. LT38; assembly: GCF_037031225.1. Classification (NCBI taxonomy): domain Archaea; kingdom Methanobacteriati; phylum Methanobacteriota; class Halobacteria; order Halobacteriales; family Haloarculaceae; genus Halorientalis; species Halorientalis halophila. Next base: position 765,115 of record NZ_JAYEZN010000001.1, read on the forward strand.
TCCGGCGCTACGAGGACGACCTCACTACCGACGCCGCCGCCTCGCTGCCCGACGATCTCGTCCCCGAGGAAGACGTGATCGACCTCGAAAGCCTGGCCGACCGCCACGGCGTCAGCGTTTCTGCCCTCGAAGGCAAGAAATTTCGGGACCACGCCCGAGTCGGTCGAACGCTGATCCGACCGTCGGTAATTTCTTCTCTCGAAGGCAATATTTCGGAGGGGATGGATCTCGCGGCCGCCGAGGCGGTTCTCGACGAGTACGGTATCGACGACGCCAGCGCGATCCTCTCGCGCCTCGGCTATCGGGTCGCGTGGGAGGGACTCGGTGGCGGGACCGTGCGGGAGAAGTAGCGAAGCGATTTTCGTCGCGGGTCTCGGATCGTCCAGCCATGCAGGATCTCAGTGCTCACCACGTCGGCCTGACCGTCGCCGATCTGGACCGGGCGATCGAGTTCTACCGGGACGTTCTCGGACTGGACGTGCTGTCGCGGTTCTCGGTCGGCGGCGAGGAGTTCGCGACCGGTGTCGGCGTTCCGGGCGCGGCCGCCGACTTCGCACACCTCGACGCCGGCGGCGCTCGCGTCGAACTCGTCGCGTACCAACCCGAAGGGGACGGCCAGCCGAGGGCGGAACTGAACCAGCCCGGCGCTTCACACCTGGGACTCGAAGTCGACGACCTCGACGCGTTCTACGAGGATCTTCCCGAGGATGTACCGACGATCAGCGACCCGCAGACGACCGAGAGCGGAACTCGAATCTGCTTCCTGCAGGATCCAGACGGCCACCTGGTCGAAGTGCTGCAGCTGTAGCGGTCGCTGGGCGGTGGATTGAGCGGCTAGCATCCGGCGGCCGAAGGCCGCCGGTTCACCGGAAGACGGTTCTGCTCGCACCTGCGGTGCTGCGCGGACTGCGGCTTCCGAGCGCCCCCTCGTTCCCTGCGGTCACTCGCGGGCACACTCCGCGCGACCGAAGGGAGCGCGGAGGGCTTTTTCGCCCACGTTTTTCAAGTAGTGAGGGAGCGAAGCTCCCTCATACCATGCGAACGGGCCGCTCCGCGGCCCGTGAGCAGAGAGTGGTTCGCGCCGTCAGGCGCGAACCCGACGACGTAAAAGGTTCACATGTAGCCGAGGTCGCGCAGGCGCTCCATCAGGTCCTCCTTGTCCTGGGCGCGGCCGGCGCGCTCGGTCGTGTTCTCCATGTCCTGCAGCCAGGCGGGCTCCTGGGCGGCTTTGTCGGTCGAGACTTCGCTACCCAGCGAGCGGAAGCCGGCGAAGTACTTCGGGCTCACGGGGATGTCGTCCTGGGTCAGGTCGTTGGGCAGGTCGTCGCCGGATTCGGGGACGTAGCCGTCGTCGGGGTAGCCGGCGACGGTGTCGGGGACGACGAAGCCCCAGAAGGCGTCCCAGACCGCGGGTTCGTCGAACTGCAGGATCGGCTGGATGCGGTCGTGGGGCGGGTAGATGTCCGGGTCGTGACGCGGGGAGAAGAAGGTCTCGTCGGCGCGGGCCTCCTGCTCGTCCCAGCGGACGCCGGAGATGACGCCGTCGATCTCGTACTCCTCGAGGGCGTCGTTGAGCGCGACGGTCTTCAGCAGGTGGTTGCCGACGTAGGTGTCGAGCAGGAAGGGGAAGTCGTCCTCCTCGTACTCGAGGATGTCGCGGACGTGGTGCTGGTTGTGCTCGCTGAGGGCGTCGACCGGGATGTCGTCGCCGGGTTCGAGGTCGTTCGCCTCGACGTAGTCGCCGACGTCCTCGTTACGGGCGTAGATGACTTCGAGGTCCCACTCGTCGGCCCAGTGGTCGACGAAGTCGTGAATCTCGTCGAAGTGCTGGTAGTGGTCGATGAACACCGCCGGGGGGACTTCCAGGTCGAACTTCTCGGCGACCTCCTTGATGAAGTACAGCGTCAGCGTCGAGTCCTTCCCGCCGGTCCACATCACGGCCGGGTTCTCGTACTGCTCGAGGCCCTCGCGGGTGACCTCGATGGCCTTCTCGATCTTGTCCTCGATGGACGCGTAGTCGGCGGGATCCTCGCCGTCGCCGTCCTCGTAGTCGACGTCCAGGTAGTCGGGGAATGCTGCCATGGTGTAATGAGATATAATTATGCCCGGTAAGTGTTTTTCGGGATTTCGGCGGTGTGGAAATCGGTCCCACGGCGGAGCCGGCCGGCGAATCGGCCCCTGTATTATAAGGGTGGCTTCCGTACGGGCGGGTATGAGCGAGTTGCAAGCGGACCTCCGGTCGGCGTTCGAGGATGCGGGGTACGACGTGGACGACGTCTCGGTCAACCGGGATCGGGTCGAAGTCGTGTTACTGACCGAGGGCGAGAGCGCCAGCGACCTCGAGGCGATCGCCTACGACGTCGTCGACGAGGACGACGTGCTGACGATGAACGTGACGACCGAACAGGTGGACGGCCAGGGTCTGAGCACGGTCCTGTCCTTCCGCCAGCGGTCCTGAACGACGGCAGTGGCAGTCGCTGAGACGGCAGGCGGTCGGTAGAAGCGTCCGCGGACGGCGGGTCGGCGGCTCCGGCTTCAGCTGATGAACTTGTTGTCCCGCCAGTTGACGCCGTTTTCCCCTTCGTCCTCTCGGGGTTCCTCGACGACGTTGACGGAGGCGGGTCGGTCTTCGCCGTCGACGATGCGGGTCGCGCGGAGTTCGCCGTCGACGGCGACGACGGCGGTCAGCGTTCCCTTCTCGGCGATCCCGGCGATGCCACAGAGCACCTCGAACATCGGGTACTGGAGCGCGGTGTTCTGCAGAACGGTTTCGCGGTCGCCCTTGAAACAGGCGTATTCGACGAGTTCGGACTCGATCTCTTCTTCTTCGTCTTCGAGGGTGCCCCACTGCGGACCGCCACCGCCGGGGCCCCCGGGTCGGTCCTCGGGTTCTTCCTCGTATACCCTGTTTTCGGTGATGCTGGCCTTGAGCTGCGCCGTCGGCGTGTATTTGCTCATGCTCTCGTCGGCCGCGACAGCGCTGATGATGAGTGTGTTGTTGCGACGAGTGATGTCGATGTCCTCCATCTCCACCGGGAGATCGGGGTCTTCGAAATACTCGTACACGTCTTCGAGCGGCAATTCGAGTGTCGAATGGAGTCTGAATACACGGCTTGTCATGATTTGAATGAGTGGCGGTCGGCTGACACCGGGTCTGTTCGTCGGGATATACGTTCCCCAGTCATATATGGCCTGTCCTTCCTGTGGCCTCGGCTAGCTGTGATGTATGGTAGCTGTCACCACAGCCGCGCAGTCGGTGGGTTCGTCACGTCGGCGGGGCGTGTCCATGGGACGAGAACACGATAACCGGCAGGTAACCAGACAGTTTAGTGTCTCGGACGACTACAGAGCGATACCAATGAGCGAGGAACGCGAGTACGAAGTCGTCGTCGTGGGCGGTGGTCCGGCGGGGTTGACAGCGGCGCTGTACACCACCCGACTCGGCCACGACACCGCAGTCATCAATCGCGGCGGCGGCCGCGCGGCGATGATGCAGGAAACCCACAACGTGATCGGCATCCCGGAAGACGTCTCGGGCAACGAACTCCTGCAGACCGCGATCGAACAGATCCAGGGGTACGGGGCCGACTACCACCGGGACTTCGTGAGCGAGGCCGAGCATACCGAGGACGGACGCATCAGGCTCGAAGCCGGCGACGTCACGGCCGTCGCCGACCGGGTCGTCCTCGCGACCGGATTCTCCGACGGCCGTCCAGACCCGCCGGCACCGCGGACCGGGCGGGGCCTGCACTACTGCCTCCACTGCGACGCGTACATGTTCGTCGACGAACCGGTGTACGTGATGGGCCACGGCGACAGCACCGCCCACGTCGCCATGATCATGCTCAACTTCACCGACGAGGTGGACGTCCTGCTGAACGGCGACGAGCCCACCTGGAGCGAAGAGACGGACGAACTCGTCCGCGCGCACCCGGTCGACATCGTCGAGGAGGAGGTCACCGAGGTCCACAACGGCGAGGACGGCTGGCTCGAAGCCCTGACCTTCGCCGACGGCTCCCGCCGGGAGTACCGCGGCGGCTTCGCCATGTACGGCTCGGAGTACAACACGGACCTCGCCGAGCAACTGGGCGTCGAGCTGAACGACGACGGGACCATCGCGGTCGGCGACCACGGCGCGACCAGCGTCGACGGCGTGTACGCGGTCGGCGACGTGATCCCCGGCCACAACCAGATCCCCGTCGCGATGGGCCAGGGGGCGAAGGCCGGCATCGACATTCACTACGACCTGCGGACCTATCCCATGTCGATCGAGGACATCGAGGCTGCCGGTGGCATCGACGTCGACGACGTGCCCGCGGTGTCCGAGGACATCCGCGCCGCCGCACAGGCCCACCGGAGCGAGGGAGAGGAAGCGAGCGCGGATGATTAAGCGCCTGAGAGCAGCCACTAGGCAAAGGTATTAATCCGGTTCCGCACCCCGCTGGAGTATGTCGATAGCGTTCCGGTCCGCGACTGACCTCGCGGATGCGATTCGGACGGGGGAGGTATCGCCAGTCGAGGTGGTCGAGGCGTTCTTCGAGCGGATCGACGACCGCAACGACGAACTCAACGCCTACGTGAACGTCCTCAAACATCGCGCACGCGAACAGGCCCGAGAAGCCGAGGCGGCGGTCGAAGACGGAGAGGACCTCGGCCCGCTCCACGGCGTCCCCGTCGCGATCAAGGACCTCCACATGGAGATCGATGGCGTTCCCCACACCATGGGACTCGCGCCGCTCGCCGACAACGTGGCCGAGGAGTCCAGCGTGATCGTCGAACGACTGGAAGAAGCCGGGGCGATCCCGCTGGGGACGACCAACACGCCCGAACTGGGGCACACGATGCGGACGTACAACGAGTTGGTCGGGCCGACGCCGACGCCGTTCGACCCCGAGGGCGAGTACAACGCCGGCGGCTCCTCCGGCGGATCGGCGGCGGCCCTCGCCGCGGGGCTCACACCGCTGGCGACCGGCTCGGACGTCGGCGGGTCGCTGCGGAACCCCGCGTCGTGCTGTCACGTCGTCTCGGTCAAGCCGACGTTCGGCCTCGTTCCGATGGACAACCGGCCGGACGCGTTCAGTTCGCACTCGCCGGTCGGGGTCTTCGGGCCGATGGCCCGGACCGTCGACGACCTCGCGCTCATGCTCACTGTCCTGGTCGGCCAGGACGACAGCGATCCCTTCAGCGTCGTCCCGCCCGAGACCGACTACACGGACGCGACCGACCGCGACGCAAGCGAGTTCGACGTCGCGTTCACGCCGGATCTCGACACCTTCCCGGTGGCCTCGTCCGTCACGTCGATCTGTCGGGACGCCCTCGACGCGCTGGCCGAGGCTGGCGCGACGGTCACGGAGGCCGACGTGGACGGGCCGGACAAGGGCACCCTGAACTACGCCTACGGGACGGAGGCGACGCCACTGTTCGCGGTCATGGCCCACCACCTGGAGGAGGAGTTCGGCGTGGACGTGACCGGCGAGGACGCCGCGGACCTCTCCAGCAGTTTCGTCCAGACCGTCCGGATGGGCGACGGGTACGACGCCGTCGACTACCTGAAGACCAACGCGGTGCGGACGGAGCTGTACGACGCGGTCGAGGCCGTGCTGGCCGACCACGACGCACTGGTGATGCCGACGCTCTCGACGCCGCCGCTGACCCACGACGAACCCTATCCCTCGAAGATCGACGGCGAGCGCGCCGGCGGGCTACCGATGGACTGGGGCCTCACCTGGCCGTTCAATCTGACCGGCCACCCGGTCGTGGCCGCACCGGCAGGCCTCACCGACGACGGCCTCCCCGTGGGACTCCAGATCGTCGGATCGCGGTACGACGAGGCCGACCTGCTCGGCATCGCGGCCGCGCTCGAAGACGCGAACCCCTGGGCCGAAGACTATCCTGACGCCTGATCGGAGAGGGAGTTCGAAAGAAGAAGCGACCCGTCTCAGTCCGCGGCGGCTCCCTCGTCGGTGTCGAGTTTGACCAGTTCGTCGACCTCCGGCACTTCGGCGTCGGCGTCGGTGATGATCTCGATCCTGCGGGTGAGTTTGTCCCGGGAGTACGCGACCAGCGGTGCCGGGTTGATGCCGACGGTCAGGTCGCTGAAGGTGCCGGCGACGTGGGGCATGAGGTCCTGCAGCGTCTCCTGGACGACGTCCGCGTCGACCTCGCCAGACTGGACGTAGCCCCGGACCTTGTTCATCCCGAAGCCGACGTGTCGGCCCTCGTCGCTGCGGATCTTCTCGACGCCCGTGACCAGGCCATCGGCGTTGGGCCAGTCCTTGACGGCGACCTCGTCCGACCCCTTGTCGGAAAAGGCCGACTGGAAGCCGTAGTAGCCGGTCTGGGCCAGGACGCTCTCGACCACGAGGTGGTAGTGGCAGTAGGCCTTCACGCGTGCCTCGGGCGAGTCGTCGTCGAGGAGTCGCTCCATGGCGTCCTCGGTCTTGTCGAACAGCGCGACGTAGTGGTCGTTGAAGAACCGCTGGTCGGTCGGCCGCGTCTCCTCGAAGCCCAGCGCCTCCTCGGCCGGGTTGATGACCTCGCGCCAGTAGCGGTCGAAGAACTGCGTGTGTTTGGCCTCCTCGTAGATCTGACTGGAGAGGAACATCTGGTCGTTGATATCGTCGAGCACCAGCCCCAGCGGCATCAGGTCCTCCGTCACCGCCTCCTCGCCGGCACCGAAGCGCGCGATCGACTTCCGGAGCGTGTCGAACTCGTCCTCCTCGGGCGCGGTCTCGATCATCTGTTCCTTGTCCGCCTTTAGCCCCTCGATCGCGTACGGATCCCAGTGGCGATAGACGGCGTTTTTGAAATACCCCTGCGCGAACGAATCCGGGTCCAGACGCATGTCCCGGCTCGAGTCCTCCACCTGTGTCATAGTACACCACGTCAAATGCCAGTCCCACACAAATCCCCGTTGCGGCAGATCTCAGGCTATTTAAATTGGGTCAGTATTATGGGTGCTTAAATGAGGTCCGCCGACTCGCCGTCGGCCGCGAGCGTGCGTGCGACGTACAGCGCCTGCAGGGAGTCGTGCTCGCCGAGGTCGACGTCGGTCCGGTCCTCGTCGAGGAGAACGGTGCCGTCCCGGAGGACGGTCAGCCGGTCGAGGACGTCCGCGAAGGCGTCGACGTGATGCGTCGAGACGACCACCGCGTTGCCGTCGTCGCGATACGCCGCGAGCAGGTCGAGCAGGTTCGCCCGCGAGACGTCGTCGAGGTCGCCGAGCGGTTCGTCGAGAAAGACCACGGGCGGCCGGGCGAGCATGGCCAGCGCCAGGTCGAGTTTCTGCCGGAACCCGCCCGAGAGATCGCCGACCCGCCTGTTCAGTACCCGCGACAGCCGGAGCGTCTCGACGAGTCGCTCGCGCCAGTCCTCGTCGACCCCGCCGGTCATCGCGCCGAAGACGTCGAGGTTCTCCGCGACGCTGAGGTCGCGGTAGACGTTCGCTCGCTGGAACCCCGGCCCGATCCCGCCCGCGGGGCCGTCGACCGTCCCGCTGGAGGGCCGGGTGAGCCCGAGCGCGATCCGGAACAGCGTCGTCTTGCCCGAGCCGTTGGGACCGACCAGCGCGTGAATCGTCCCGGGCGCGACCGTGAGATCGACCCCCGAGAGCGCCGTCACGTCGCCGTAGGTCTTCGTGACGTTTCGCATCGCGAGCGCCGGTGCCGCCACCTCCTCGTCTGGCGTCGCGTTCGCGTCGGCGTCGGTTCGTCCCGTCATAGCGTTCGCTCGTACCGCTCGATCGAGAGTTTCAGCGCGAGCACGGTCAGGAGGGCAAAGCCGACGAGCCCGAGGACGTAGTCGCCGTACAGCGCCAGGGACGTCTCCTTCAGCGTCAGGCTCCGGGTGACGATCATCGAGTAGTGCAGCGGGATGGCGCGGGCGATCTCCCGGCGGATCGGCGAGAAGAAACCGACGGGGTAGACCAGACTGGAGAAGGAGAAGGCGCCCAGCATCACGGCCACGTTGCTGAAGCGCCCGAGCGTCCCGAAGTCGGTCAGGAGCATGATGGAGGTGCTGATCGCGGCCAGGGAGACGAACGTCAGGAGGAGGACGGCGACGGCCCCGGACGAGAGAAGCGTCACCGAGTAGCCAAGCGCCACGGCCACCGCCGCGAACGCGGCCGTCGGGACGAGCATGAGCGCGGCGAAGTAGCCGATCTTCGCGGCGACGAGCGCGTCGAGCGAGGACTCGACCAGGAGCCTGTCGAGCACCGCGCGTTCGCGCGCCAGGTTGTACGGCAGGTAGGCGAACGCGAACAGGACGACGACCCCGAGCAGGAAGGTCGGCATGAGGTACTCGGAGAGCGTGTGGGGTTCGCCGACCACCTCGCGCTCGACGGTCACGTCACCGTCGAGGTTTGCGTTCAGATACGCGCTCGCCACACTCTGAATCACCTTCGATGGCTCCTCGAACGGCACGACGCTCCCGTCGACCACGAGCGTCAGCGTCGCGTTCGTCGTCGACTCGTCGAGCAACCCGGGCGGCACTTCGAGGACCGCGTACACCGTCTCTCGTTCCAGCGCGCGCCTGGCCCCGGCCCGGTCCTCGTACAGCCGCGGCTCCGAATACAGCGCCAGTCCACCCTGGACGGCCCGGAGTTCCTCGTCGGTGACGGTGTCGTCCTCCGCGACGATGCCGATCGGGGTGTCCTCGGGGACGACGGTCCCGAACGCGAGCGTCGTGATGGCGAAGAAGGCCGGCAGCAACAGCAGCAAGAAACAGAGGGTCGCGAGCCGGTGCCGCGACCAGAGCACCTCCTTTCGCAGCAGCGACGGAATCGTCATCGACGACCTGACATCGGATCCCGGGGTCTTCAGGCTGGTGGGCTGGCGCCCGTCGGGGCGCCCTGGTCAGGTCGATCGATCGCGTAGTCGGACTCCCAGGCGGTGTCCTCCTCGTCCGGGGTGGCGTAGTCGCCGTCTTCGGGGTCGTACTCCTCGTACGGAGTGTACTCCTCTCGGGGCGTGTACTCCTCGTCGGGGTCGTACTCGCTGCCGGATTCGTACTCGCCGTCCGAACCCCATCCGTCGTCCTCGCCGAACCCATCGTCCTCACCGAATCCGTCGCCGTAGCCCGACCCGTAGCCGGTCCCGTTCGACGGGCCCAGGGCGCTCGTGAGGTTCGCCGAGTAGTTGGCGAGGGCCTCGAACGCGTCCGCGAGGCCGGCGGGCGAGCGCTCGAAGGTCACGACGACGTCCGAGCCGTCCTGCTCGACCGTGGTGTCGTCGAACAGCGCCGCCGTCTCGTTGGGCGGGACGCCGTACTCCGCGAAGGTCATGCTGCCGTCGAGCATGGCGCGGAGGTCGTCGGCCGTCCCCTCGTCGTGGGCCGCGATCCGGTACTCGATGCCGATGTTCTCGTCGGTCGTGTAGTAGGCGCCAGAGACCGAGTCGACGTCCGCGAGCTCCTGCAGGCGCTTGACGTTGTCCGGCACCGAGACGCCGGTCATCGCCGCCGCGCTCTCTGCCTGCTCGGTGTAGTTGCCCTCGCCGGCGTCCTCGGGGACCGTCACTGCGAACCGGATGTGGCCGTCCCGTGCAGAGCCGAAGGCCTCGCGGAGTTCGTCGCCAACGGGGTCGGCCGCGCCGCGATCGACGTCGACGGCGTCCTTGACCGCCTCCTCGCTACCGGAGACGAACCGGCCGTCGCCGAGGACCGCGATCCAGGTCGGGCCCTCGTCCTCGTCCGTGTCGAACTCCTCGTACTCGTCGTCGTCCCAGCCCTCGAACTCGGATTCGGTCTCGAATTCGCCCTCGGACTCGAAGCCACCGTCCGATTCGACGCCGGTCTCGGCCTCGGCTTCGACGTCGGTCTCGGCGCTGGTTTCGTCGTCCAAATCGTCGCTCTGGTTCACCCGGTAGAGGGTGTAGTCCTCGTAGGTCCGCTCCTCGTACTCGGCGCCGTCCGCGGTCGACTCGACGAAGTCCTCCGTGTTCCAGTCGGAGTCGATCACTACGGCTTCGTAGTCACGGCTCTCGTCGTCGCCGTCGTCCGCCCCGTCTTCGCCCTCGTCGTCCTCGCCGCTCCCGTACTTCGAGAAGTACGTCATGCTGTGGAAGCCGTCGATCGAGAGGTTGCTCTCGTTCTGGGCTTCGGCCATCGACTCCTCGTAATCGTCCGGCCCGTCGTAGCTCTCGTTGGTCGCCTTCTCTAAGTCGATGAATTCGTTGACCAGTTCCCTGGTCCGCTCGTCGTCGGTCACGTCGCCGTCGACGTGCACCACCGCTTCCGCCTCGCCGGGCACTGCGTTCAGCATCTCGTTACCGCCCAACAGTCCGCCGGTCAGCGCGACGTAGGTCACCGCGCCGCCGACCGCGACCACGGCGACGCTCGTCAACGCGACCTGGAGCTTGTTCGCCAGCAACGCTTCCGTCAGCGCCATCTGATCACCTCGGACCCGCCGGTCGAGTCGATACTGCCCGCGGTCTCACCGCCGTTCGCGTGTTCGCTCCCGTCGGTCATATGTGAGTTTGCCATCACGATAGACTAAATAGATTCCCCTCGACTTGTCGTAGCTAACGGCTTCGGTGCCGGAGAAAACGTGCATTGGCGCCGCCGCGACGAATCGAGCGGGGCGATTCGAGTTACTCGTGTCGACCTTTCAGGTCCTGCTTGTCGGTCTTGCCCACGTCGGTCAGTGGGATCTCGTCGACGATGTGGACCTCCTCGGGCATGGCCTGTTTCGGGACCTTCCCCTCGAGGTGCTCGCGGACGTCTTCCTCGGTGAGGTCGCCGTCGTAGTCGGGATCCTCCTCGACGTAGATGACGACGATCTCGCTGCCCGGACGGTCCGGGTCCGACGCGCCGATGGTGGCCGGGCGGTGGACGCCTGGGTGGGAGAAGAGGACCTCGTCGACCTCCTCGGAGTAGACCTTCAGCCCGGAGACGTTGATCATGTTCTTCACGCGGTCGACGATGTAGAACCGGCCCTTGGAGTCGATCTTCGCGACGTCACCGGTCGCGACGAACCCGTCGTCGTCGAAGGGGTCCTTGCTCTCGTCGAGATAGCCCTTCATCCGCTGGGGACCGTTGAGGAGCATCTCGCCCTCGAGTTCCTCGTCGATGGCTTTCCGGAGCGGGATCTCCTCGCCGCTGTCGACGTCGACGAGTTTGACCTCCGTGTCCGGCACCGGGACGCCGATGGTCGGCATGTCGAACCCTTCCTCGCGGGTGTCCTCGCCGAGCAGCATGTCCTGGAGCCCGCGGGTGTTGAAGTGCGTCACCGGCGACATCTCCGAGAGGCCGTAGCCCTGGGAGACGCCCTTGGACTTCTCCTCGAACTTCTCTTTGGTCTCGGTCGCCAGCGGGGCCGACCCCGAGAGCCCGACGACGTCCTGGTCGAGGTCCTCGTTGACGATCTCCATGAACTGGGTCGGGACGCCCATCATGATCAGCGGCTCGCGCTCCTCGATCAACTCGACCATCATCTCCGTGTCCCGGGCGTCCGGTACCGTGAGAACGTCGAGGCCGAGTTCGATCAGCGAGTGCTGGACGGAGTAGCCGTAGGCGTGATACAGCGGCAGGGCCATGACGGCCCCCTCGCTGCCGCGCATCATGTCCGCCATCCGCGACTGGGCGGCGTTGGCCTGCAGCGCGTTGGCGGTGAGGTTGCGGTGGGTGAGCTGACAGCCCTTCGGGAGGCCGGTCGTGCCACCCGTAAAGAGGAGCGTGTGAACGTCGTCTTCCACGTCGAACTCGACCTCGGGCGGGTTCGGCTCGGTGGACTCGATCACGTCGGTGAGCCACTCGACGCCCTCGACGTCCTCGTGTGTCTCGGGCGGGTCCTCGCTGTAGTCGTCGACGGAGGTGAGGATCACGTCCGGGAGGTCGAGCTCCTCCTGCAGGCTCTCGATGAGGTCCCGGTGCTTGTCCTGGCCGATGAGGACCTCGGGCTGGCCCTGCTCGAGCCGGTAGATCAGGTCCTCCTCTGCGTCGAGGAAGTCGTTCGGGATGTGGACCCCGCCCGCCCGGGAGATGGCGTTCTCCGCGATGATGAACTGCGCGGAGGTCGGGAGCACCGTCGCGACGCGGCTGCCCTTTTCGACGCCGCGTTCGCGCAGCGCGGTCGCCAGCCGTTCGACGTCCTCGACGACCTCGGGATAGTTGTACTTCTGGCCGAGCTGCACGATACCCTGTTCGGGGTACTCCTCGGCCGAGTCGTAGAGGAACTGGTGGACCGGCTGATCGGGGTACGGTTCGAGCGTCTTCGGCACGCCGAACTGTTCGTACTCGGCGAACCACGGCTGCTCCGGGAGCTCGGTTGCGTCTGACATCTACGTTTATTTCTCATCCCCCGTGGCTTAAATCCGCATGATTAGTCACGCGGGACATGGCCGGAACGGGGCGTTTTCCGGACGCACCCGGTTATTTTCGGGCCTTCACGTTCGAGGGGGGCTCGGCACCCCAGAACCACCTCGATTACGAACAGATTCCAGGGCGTCGCGCCCCACACCGGCAGCGCCGGGACGAGCGACACCGCGGCGATCCGCGGGTGCCCGATCGACCACCGTCTCGTTACGCGAACTGTAGCGGGGCAAACGGTTTACACCGACGGCTCTCTGTGGGTAGACGATGAGTGCCTGGAACCGTCGCCTCAGGTCCGTCCTCGACCGGCGGTTCGTCCTGTTCGTGCTCCTCCTCCTCGCGCTGACGCTCGCCGGCGGCTGGCTCTCCTATCAGGCCTACGGGACGACAGAAACCGCCGTCGAGCAGCGACCCGGCCCCACCGCGACGTTCGTCGGCGAGTTCGATCACGGCGCCGACGTCGCCGTCGACGGCCCCGTGTTCGCCGAGGGCGAACGCCTCGCCAACAGGTCGACGTACTTCACCCGGACAACGCCGGTCCTCGACGGCCGGTTCCGGTACACCTACTCCGCGACCGGCGACGGGAACCTCTCGGTCACCGCGACGGTCGACACCGTGTTTCGGTCCGTCGACGACTCGGGCGGCGACACAGGCGAGTACTGGCGCGTGCGCCGGGAGGTCAACCGGACGAGCGCCGTGCTCGCCCCGACCGAAGAACTCGACGTTCGGTTCTCCGGCAACGTCACCGAACTGATCGACGAGATTCGGCGGTACGACGAGTCGGTCGGGCGCACGCCCGGCTCGCTCGAGATCGCGTTCGTGACGACCGTGACCGCCGAGGGAACCGTGAACGGCGAGCCAACGGCGCGCAGCCAGACGTACCGCCTCGGCGTCGACCCCGACGGGAGCGTCTACCGCGTGGCCGACCCCGGGCCCGTCACGAACGAGACGAGCGGCCCGCCCCGGGAGGTCAGGGTCGAGGTTTCGCCGGGCCCGCTCGAACGATTCGGCGGGCCCGCGGCGGCCGTGCTCGGCCTGCTCGGCCTGCTCTCCCTCGGCCACCTGCGATACCGCGGCCGCCTGGCCCTGGACGATCGCGAGCGAGCCACCCTGACGTTCGAGCGGGACCGCTCGGAATACGACGAGTGGATCACCACTGGACGGCTCCCCCGCGAGACGCGAGAGAAACCGACCGTCGAGGTAGACTCGCTCGAAGGCCTCGTCGACGTCGCCATCGACAGCGACCGCCGCGTCATCGAACACGAGTCCCGCCGGGAGTTCGTCACCGTCGTCGACGACGTGGTCTACCGATTCGCCCCGCCTCGGGACCCCGACGACGAGTCCGATCAGGAACCGATCCCGACCACAGACGACCCGGACGAGTCAGATCGCCAGTCCCACGACTCGTCCAGCCAACCGATCACGTGGACCGACCGCGAAGACGAGGACGCTCGATCGACCGACTCACCGAACCGGGACTGATCCCGTCGCTCACGGTTTCATATTACGGAGACGCTCACTGCGTTTGCGTCCCCTATCTCACGGCTCGCTTCGCTCGCCGTTCGATAATTCGGAGACGCTCACTCCGTTCGCGTCTCCCTGCTCACGGCTCACTCCGTTCGCCGTTCGCAAATTCGGAGATTCTCCCTTCGGTCGAATCACCCTAGTCGTCCCCCGCCACTTCCACGACCCCGTCCGCGTCCTCTTCGATACTCGGCGGATACTCCCCTCGATCCAGCACGAGATCGGACTGCGGTCGAGCCATACAGGTCAGCGCGTACTCCTCTCGCTCGGCGTCGGTGAGTCCGTGCGCTGCCGGCTGCGTGACCTCCCCCTCGAGGACCTTCGCAGAACACGCCAGACACATCCCGACCCGGCAGGAGTACTCCTGAGCGATCCCCTCCTCGATGCACCGTCTGAGGATCGTGTCCGTCTCCGAGACCGTGATCCGTTCCCCCGTCCCCGCGAATTCCACGGTGTAGTCGGTCATGCCCCCCGATTCGGTGCCACCTGTCAAAGGTCTTTATCCCCGAATCCGTCGCCTCGCAGGGGACGAATTGGGAATAAAGAGTTTTCTCGGTGGGGCAATCAGGGGCGCACATGGCTACTCAGGAGACCGACGCCGGCGGATCGGGTGCCGGCGGCGGGACCCGAACGTACGATATCGTCGTCGTGGGGGCGGGGACGGCGGGATGTTACGCGGCCGCGACCGCGGCACGGGAGGGACTCGACGTCGCCGTCGTCGAGCGCAAATCGGAGGCGGAAGCGGGCCACATCGCCTGCGGGGACGCGCTCAAGGGCGCCGACCAGTTCCCGGAGAGCATCCCCAAGTCCCAGATCGAACCGGCGTTCACGAACACCGTGGTCGACCACGGTCGGTTCGAGATCCCCTCGGAGGACGCGATTCTCGACATCCCGGTGCCGGGCGAACTCGCCGTCATCGACCGGTGGGAGTACGGTCGCCTTGTCATCGAGGGCGCCGAGAAGGCCGGCGTCGAGTTCCACTACGACACCGTCGTGCAGGACGTCCGGCAGGACGAGTCCGGGCGCGTGACCGGTGTCACCGCCCGGCGGCGCGGCGACCCGGTCACCTACGAGGCCGACGTGACCATCGACGCCGCGGGCGCGCTGTCGATCCTGCAGGACAAGGCCGACCTCGACGAGGCGACCTTCGACACGAACGTCCGGTACTCGCAGTTCTCCTCGGGCTACCGCGAGATCATCGAGGTCGACGAACCCGTCGACTGGTCGGACGCGCTCGTGTTCAAGCCGACGAAGCGTGCGTCGGGGTACCTCTGGTACTTCCCGCGCACGCCGACCGAGATCAACGTCGGCCTGGGCTTCCAGATGAACGAAGAGCCGATGAAACTGGTCGAGGACCTCAAGCGCGACGTCCGCAACCGGCCGGAGTTCTCGAACGCGACGGTCACCGACAAACTCGGCGCGGCGCTGCCGACCCGACGCCCCTACGACTCGGCTGTCGCCCCCGGCTTCATGGCCGTCGGCGACGCCGCGGGGCACGTCAACCCCACCACCGGCGGCGGCATCGCCGGCGCGGCCTACGCCGGCCAGTACGCCGCCGAAGAGGCGATCGACGCCATCGGCGACGGCGACCTCGACGAGGGCGCGCTCTGGGAGTACAACAGCCGGATCATGGACCACTTCGGCGGGCGCTACGCCGCGCTGGACGTCTACAACATCTTCACGATGGCCTACGATCTGGACGACCTGATGGCGCTGCTCGCCGCGATGCCGGGCGAACAGCTCGCCGAGGCGCTCTACGAGGGCTCGACGGACGTGAGCCTCCCGCTGAAGGTCAAGACGGCGATCAAGACCTTCGGCCACTGGAAGACCATCTACGACCTCTACAAGACCAAAGGCCTGGCCGACCGCCTGCTCGACCACTACGAGACCTACCCCGCGTCCCCCGACGGCTTCGAATCCTGGCGGAGCGAGCGCGACGACCTGATGGACGAGATCTACGAGACGACCGGCGCCGAAGCGAAGTACTGACCTGTCCCTCGACGGCAACAATCCGTATTTGCCTTAAACTACCGGTGGTTCGCCGCTCAAGATTTATCAGTCCAAACTGAAAAAGAAGCGAACACGACGGGGCGGTGCCGACGTGGGCACGTGGGGCGAAAACGGGCTCGACGGTGGGGCGCCGCACCCGGTGGGGGCAACAATGAACGTCAAAGGACTATTCACGGACGATTCGGCAGTGTCGCCGGTCATCGGCGTCGTGCTGATGGTCGCGATCACGGTGTTGCTGGCGGCGACGGCAGCCACATTCTTCATCGGCATCGGGCAGGACAACAGCAACAGCACGCCGCAGGTGGCGACGAGTTTCGACTACGATCAGGAGATGCATTCGAGTGGAAACTATCGGGTGGACACGCTGAAGATCAGCCACGACAGCGGTGACACGATCACCGCGAAGAACCTCGACATCGTGGTGTCTGATGCGGAGACGTACGACACGTCGGGGGGCGGTAGCTATTCGGATCTGAACGACCGGTACCAGTGGGACGAGTTCGACGGTGTCGGGGGCAGTGACAGCAAGGTCTCCGGCGGAGATACTGTCAAGCTCGAAGCCGGCCAAGATCCGTTGGCTTCCGACGACGGTCTCCGACTGGACGGCGCGACCGTCAAGATCGTCTGGGACGACCCGGGCAGTTCCTCGACGTTCACGCTGAACACCTGGGAGAACTGAGGGAGACACGACCGCCTTTTTCCGCAGTCGCGGCTCAGGGAGCCTCGCGTCCGAGCGTGAGGAGCGCGTCCCTGAGGACCGCGACCCCGATCTGAAGCGAGTCCTCGTCGACGTCGAAGGTTGCGGTGTGGTGGCCGCCGGGGTGGTCGGTGCCGACGCACACGAAGGCGGCTTTTCCGCCGTGGTCCTGCACGCGGTCCATCAGGTAGGTCGCGTCCTCGCTGCCGCCCAGGTCGTCGTGACGCAGGACCGACTCGACGCCCTCGGTCCGGCCGGCGACGGCCTGGACCACGTCGACCACCTGGGGATCGTTCTCGGCGCTGGGGGCCTGGCCCGCCGTCTCGATTTCGACCTCGCAATCGTGCATCGTCGCGGCCGATTCGATGATGCGGTCGGCGTGCTCGCGCATGTAGGTCATGAGGTCGGTGGTCTCGCCGCGGACCTCGCCCGCGAGATACGCCGACTCGGGGACGATGTTGGTGGCGGTCCCGCCGCCGACGTCGCCGGCGTTGACCCGGGTGGCGCCGTCTTCGTGCCGGGGGATGGCGTAGAGGTTCTGGACCGCTGCGGTCATCGCCTGCACGGCGTTGCGGCCCTGGCCGGGGTGGCCGCCCGCGTGGGCCGATTCGCCCGCGAACTCAGCGCGGAACTGACTGACCGCGAGGAAGCCCTCGACGCCCGCGACGACCTCGCCGGTGGGGTGGTCCAGGCCGATGTGGAGCGCCAGCAGGTAGTCGACGTCGTCGACGACGCCGCTCTCGGCCATCGGCGCCGCGCCGCCGACCACCTCCTCGGCGGGCTGGAAGAGCACTTTCAGCCGGCCGGGGAAGTCACGGTCCGCGAGGGCTTCGAGCACGCCGAGGCCGATGGTCGCGTGGGCGTCGTGCCCGCAGGCGTGCATCGCACCCGTCTCGGAGCGGAAGCCGTCGGCCGCTGGCTGGTGGTCGGGGCTCTCGGACTCGGCCCGCGGGAGGCCGTCGATGTCGACCCTGAGCCCGACCGTCGGGCCGTCCCGGTTCCCCTCCAGCACGGCGACGGCACCGGTGTAGCCGCCGGCGAGGCGATCGAGGATGTCGGGGTCGGCCCCCGTCTCGCGGGCGCGGTCGAGCCAGGCGTCGAGTTCGTCGTCGTCGGGCACGGCCATCCGCGCGTCCGCGTCGAGGACCTCGGGGCCCACGAGGAGGTCGTCGACGCCGATGGATTCGAGTGCTTCGACGACGCGGGCGGTGGTCCAGAACTCCCGCCAGGCGGGTTCGGGTCGGCGGTGAAACTCGCGGCGGAGGGCGACGAGACGGTCGCGATCGACGTGGTTCATACCGGACCGAGCAGCGGGAACGACTTAACTCGTGTCCCGGCGCCAACGGGAGAGACGGAGCGGGAGAAAGGTCGGAGAGAGGCCTCAGGTAGTCTGGCTCCGCTGTTCGATCTCGGCGGAGACGTGGACTTCCTTCGGGATGTCCCGTTCGGCGACGGAGCGGGCGAACTCGTCGTGACCGACGATCTCGATGGTGCGGGTGTAGACGGTGTAGGCCCAGGGCTGGAAGTGGGCGCCGTCGTCGACGAGGGACTTCAGTTGCGGGACACGCTTGTCCACCGGCGGGTGGGGGTGTGGCCCTTTCAGTTCGACGCCCTTGCGCGCGGCGGCCTCCTTGATCGTGGTGACCACGTCCTCGAGGAGGTGACGATCGCCGCTTTCGAGCGTGAGCTTCGTGACGAACGGCATATAGCGGGTCGATGACGCCGACGGGGAAAAACCCATCTCTCTGCCGCCGGTCGGAACCGGTTCGGGCTCCGATATTCTCTTAAGTACTGGTCGAATATCGTAGGGTAATGATGGAGGCCACGAGCGCGGGAGCCATCCTCTTTCGCGATACGCGTGGCCGCAGGGAGTACCTCCTGCTCAAGAGCCGCCCCGGCGATTGGGAATTCCCCAAGGGCGGCGTCGAGGGCGAGGAGGAACTCCAGCAGACTGCGATACGCGAAGTGAAAGAGGAGGCCGGAATCGCGGATTTCCGGCTGTTGGACGGCTTCCGGGAAGATTACGACTACGTGTTCGAAGCGAACGGCAAGACGATCCACAAGACCGTGCACCTGTTCGTCGCCAAGTCGTTCGAGGCGAGCGCAGAGCTCTCGAACGAACATCGCGACATGCAGTGGCGCGATTACGATCAGGCGATAAACACCGTCACGCAGGACGGTCCCCGCGAGATCCTGGAACAGGCCCACGAGTTCCTGAACGAGGAGACGGACTTTTGAGCCGGTCCAGGGATTCGCTCAGGCCCGTTTGACGACGACCGTGTTCGCCGCGAGGTCGCCGAGGCGCTGTTTGTCCTCGGTGAGGCCGATACTGAATAGTCCGATCGCGTACGGCGGATAGACGAAGAGGAAGTCGATGATCCGGAGCAGGTGACGGATCACGGCCGCGCCCGGCGTGCACCGCCCGCCGTCGGCCTTGGCGACGACCAGCCCGAAGACCCCCTTCCCGGGCGTGTAGCCGATAGCAGCCTCGAACAGCGGTTTGTACAGCAGGAAGGCGAACAGGAAAAGGAGCAGGAAGAGGACGCCGCCGATGCCGGTAAACGCGTCGAACGCGGCCGTGGGGTCACCGGAGAGAAGCATCGAACCGCCGCCGAGAAGCCCGACGAACAGGTAGACGAACCCGAAGACGCCCCCGACGATCGTCCCGTCGACCAGATACGCCAGGATGCGCTGAAAGGTCACTTTGTCTGCGGTTCCGAGCGCCGGTTCCGGATGTCGTTCCATCGTGTTCGTCGTGTCATACGTCTATTACGTAATTGTTCCGAATGGAAGTCGTCGAAATCAACCGGAACGCGTCGAACGCGACGTTCGGGCCGGAACGATTCTCGACCGGAGGACAACGTTTTGGTGGTCCGTCGTGTTCGGGGTAGCTGTGACGAGCACCGAGCCGGAGTTCGTCTTCGAGTTGCGGGTCTGTCAGTGGGCCGAGCGCAACTGGCCGCCCGTCGGCGACGGCGACGCGGACACGGTCCCCCTGATCGCCCGACAGCTCGGGACGAAGTACCGGCGGTGGGACACCGTCGTCGTCGAGGCCGACCGGGACGCACTCCGAGACCGGGCCGATTTCGGCGCCGAGGGCCTGAACTCCGACCTCCTCCACGTCGTCCGCAACGCTCCGGCCGAGTGGGCGTGGTATCAGGACGCCCTCCCGGATCCGGGCTACCCCTGGCGGTACGTCCGCGAGGCGGTCCACGAGGCCGCCGACCGCGACCTGATCGAGAAACGGAGCGGCGCGAACGGCCGGATCGAGTTGCGCCGCTTCCAGCCGTATCCCGACTGGATCGAGCGGATCGTCGCGATCGAGAACAAACCCGACCTCGACCGCGCGGCGGCGCGGACGCTGGCACCCCAGATCGAACGCGACGTGGCGCTGGGGCTGGCCGACGAGGTCTGGGTGGCCACGGCCCGGACCGGCGGGAGAGTCGAACCAGCCCTGCTCGAAGATTTACCTGTGGAAGCCGGCATCCTGACGGTCGATCCGACCGCCAACGGCCCCGCGGGAGACCAGGCGGTCGACGTGGCCTGGAATCCCCGAACGCTCGCGCCCGGCGAGCCTGGTACCCGCATCACCGACCGGCCGACAGGCGCCGATCACGACGCCTCGGCGGCCCGGTTCGAGTACGCCGATCCGGCGTGGAAGGCGGGCAAGCGCCGCGAGATCGCCGAGCGCGCCTACGAGCGAGGGTGGCGCGCGTACGCGGACACCATGCGTCCGGACTGCAGGCACTTCCGCCTCCGGACGGAGGCCGGCGACGCGCTCCCCTGGTGTGCGGCCAAGGGCTGTCACCAGACGGCCGGCGAGTGCGCCGGATCGTGCGGGGAGTTCACCCCCGAACCGCCGACCTGGCGACAGCGGGACTGGCCGATCGCCGGCGGGCCGGGGAAAGCCCTCAAGCGACTGCTCGAGGGCCAGCGGCGGCGTCGGCGGCCGGGGCTGTGAACACGACAGCGAACCGTGGCGTGCGTGTCTTTATCACGGTGGCCGTCGTACCGGGAGCATCTCGGTCGCCGGCGCGCGTCGGCGACGCCGGGAGGTGACCTATGGCAAAGATCGAATGCGAGAACTGTGGCCGAAAGGTGACGGTCGGTAGAGAGGGACAGGAGTCACGCGCGCCGATGCGGTACTGCCGCCGGTGCGGTGACGAACTCCCGGAACACCCGGGCCTCTGAGCGGGGGCCGCTACCGGCGGGGCCCCGAACGGACGAGCGGCGACGGAATCGCCGTGACCCCGGAAGGCGAGCGGAGGCGTCGGCGATCAGTCGAGTTCCTCGACGGTGAACTCCTCGCGAGCGACGGCCAGGCGGTAGGTGGGGACCGTGCGCCTGATCCGCTCGGCGATCCCCTTATCTGAGAGGCTCCGGAGCGCCGACCGCACGTCGTCGATCTCGGGGTCCTCGCCGGTCTCGCGGAGGTCGTGCAGGACCGAGACGACGCTCTGGGAGCGCTCCTCGGGGCCGGCGAGGACCTCGATCACGGCGGCCTGCAGCGGCGGGACGCGGACGATCCGTTCGCCTTCGGGGTCGTCGGCGCCGACCATCGCGTTGGCGGCCTCCGTCGCGCAGATGAGGCTGTTCTCGTCGCGGTAGTAGTAGTCCTTGAGTTCGTCCTCGAGGTACTGGTGGACGTCGCTGCCGCTCTCCAGGTCCCACCTGTCCTGGAGCTCGGCGTTCTTCGTCGGCTGGAGCGCGACGACGTCCGCGAGTCGCTCGCGGGCCTCGTCCGAAAGCGTCATCGAACCCGGCTACGCCGAGGACGTATTTTGGTGTTCTGCATCTGCGCTGTCAGCCGGCCGACGCGCGGGCCAGCGCTTATCTCCGCGCCGGCCGGAGGAGAGCCATGGACTGGGACACAGTCACCCTCGACCACGACGACGGCGTCACGACCATCACGATCGACCGCCCCGACCGCCTGAACGCGCTCAACGTCGAGACCCTGGACGCGCTCGACGAGGCCCTCGACGAAGCCGAAGCGCAGGACACGCGCGTCCTCGTCGTCACCGGTGCCGGCGAGGACGCCTTCGTCGCCGGCGCGGACATCGCCTACATGAAAGACATGGGCGTCGAGGCGGCCCAGGCCTACGCCGAGCGCGGACACGCCGTCATCAACCGGGTCGACACCTTCCCGGCACCGGTGATCGCGGCGGTCAACGGCTACGCCTTCGGCGGCGGCTGCGAACTCGCGCTCGCCGCCGACCTGCGGGTGGCCAGCGAGCGCGCCGTGCTCGGCCAGACCGAGATCGACCTCGGGATCGTCCCCGGCTGGGGCGGCACCCAGCGGCTCGCCCGCCTCGTCGGCGACGAGACGGCCCGGCGCATGGTCTTCTTCGGCGACCGCGTCGACGCCGAGGACGCCGACCGCCTCGGCCTCGTCGGCGACGTCGTCGCCCACGACCAGCTCGACTCGTTCGTCCGGGACATGGCCGACGAACTGGCCGCGAAACCCGCCTTCGCCCTCCGGACGGCCAAGGAGGCGCTCGACCAGGTCCACCGGACCAACCTCGAAGCCGGCCTGCGATACGAGAAACGCGTCTGGAGCGGGCTGTTCGGCACCGCCGACCAGGAGGAGGGCATGACCGCCTTCGTCGAGGACCGCGAACCGGAGTTCGAGTGAGCAGGCCGCGCCTCGTTGCGCCGCTCGCCGAAAGAATAAGGGTCTACGACCCGCTGGCCGGGTATGGCTC
Source organism: Halorientalis sp. LT38 (assembly GCF_037031225.1). Taxonomy (NCBI): domain Archaea; kingdom Methanobacteriati; phylum Methanobacteriota; class Halobacteria; order Halobacteriales; family Haloarculaceae; genus Halorientalis; species Halorientalis halophila. Next base: position 787,354 of record NZ_JAYEZN010000001.1, read on the forward strand.
TCGAACCTCACGACGTCGCGGCGCGGGACGGAACGCGGCTCAGGCTGTGGGAGCAGTCGGCCACCGATCCCGACCGGGCGGTCCTGTTCGTCCACGGCGCGACCTACGCGAGCAGCGCCAACTTCGCGCCGCGGGGCGCGCCGGAATACTCCTGGCTCCGCGCGGTCGCCGCAGACGGCGACGCCGCCTTCGCGCTGGACGTGCGCGGCTACGGCGATAGCGAACGCCCGGCCGCGCTCGATGGCGACCCGACGGCCGCCGAGCCCCCGGTCCGCGCCGACGTCGCGGCCGCCGACCTCCGAGACGCCCTGGCCGCCGTCCGTGACCGGGTGGACTGCCCCGTCCACCTCGTCGGGACCTCGTGGGGGACGATGATCTCGGGCCGCCTGCTCACCGACCACGACCCCGAGGTGGCCTCGGCCACGTTGCACGCGCCGGTCTACCGTCCCGGACGGGAACTCGTCGAGGGGTTCGACCTCGGCGACCCGCCGCGAGCCTCCCGGACGCTCTCCCGGGCGGAGGCGAAACGCCGGTGGGACAGCCAGTTACCGGGCGACGCCGCCTCGTATCGCGGCGGGAGCGGCGACGAGGACCCCGTGTTCGACGCCTTCTGGCGAACGCTCTTCGAGTCCGGGCAGGGCCGGGGCGACGACGAGATCGTCGCGCCGAACGGCACGCTGCTGGACCTGCGCGACGCGGTCGACGGCGATCCCGGCTACGATCCGGCGGCCATCGAGGCCCCGACGCTCGTGATCCGAGGGTCACGCGATTCGACCTCGACGCGGGCCGACGCGACGGCGCTCTACGACGACCTGGCGGTCCCCGACTCGGCGAGCCAGTACGTCGAGATCGCCGGCGGCACACACTACGTCCACCTCGAGGACCGCCGCCACGCGCTCTACGACGCCGTCGCCGGCTTCCAGGATCGGTACTAACCCGACCGACCGATCCTCAGTCCTCGAGCGACGCGAGGGTCTCCCCCACATCCGCCCAGTGGCTCCCCTTCCAGAAGCACTGCTCGCAGTCGCGACAGCGCCAGACCGGCGTCTCGGCTGGATCGGGCGCGTACCCCGGCGTGGATTCGTCGTCGGTGAGGGGCTCGACGACGCCGTTGCACCGGCTACAGCGGACCGGGCGGTCGCCGAGTTCGAGTCTGAAGCCGGCGTCGCGGAGTTCCCGGAGCTGTTCGACCGGCTCCCGTTCGGTGAGCAGCACCGAATCGTCCGTGCGCGCGGCGAGGCCGCGATCCCTGGTCAGCAGGGTGCGGCCCTCCGCCCGCGAGAGGGCCAGAATCCGGTCGTCGGCCTCCAGATCGCGGTCCAGCGCGTAGACCGCGTCGAAGCCGCACATCCGCAGGTAGGTCGCGAGTTTCCCGAGCATCACGTCCAGCACGAGCCGATCGCCGGATCGGACCGGTTCGGAGTTTTGCCCCCCAGCAGCACCGCTGTCCCGATCCATCACAGCCCCAGGAAGTCGCGCAAGCCGTCGGCGTCTCGCGTGTTGATCACGTCCCCGGCTTCGGCCCAGCCGCGGCGGGCTGTGTGCACGCCGTAGCGAACGTACGCGAAGGTCCCCGGCTGGTGGGCGTCCGTGTCGATGGCGATGGACGCCCCGGCCTCGATGGCGGGTTTGACCCTCGCGCCGTCGAGGTCCAGCCGCCGCGGATCGCTGTTGACCTCCAGGGCGGTCCCGGCGTCGGCGGCCGCCGCGGCCAGCCGTTCGACGTCGACGTCCAGGCCGCCGCGCTGGTTGAGCATTCGTCCCGTCGGGTGACCCAGCACGTTCACCTCCGGGTGTTCGACGGCCGTCACCAGTCGGTCGGTCCCGTCGCCGTCGAGGCCGGCGTGGGGCGAGGCGACGACAAGATCCAGTTCGGCGAGCACGTCGTCGCCCACGGAGATCGAGCCGTCGGCCCCGATATTGGCCTCGACGCCGGCGAACAGGTCGACCGCGACCTCGTCGTCGACCGCCCGGATGGCGTCGATCTGCTCGCGCAACTCGTCGTCGTCGAGGCCCACGCCGCCGACCATCCCCGGGCCGGTGGCGTGGTCGGTGATCGCCAGGTAGTCGTGGCCGAATTCCGCGGCGGCCTCGGCCATCTCCCGGATGGTGTTGCCCCCGTCGGACCACTCGGTGTGGGTGTGGAGATCGCCGCGGACCTCGCTCTCGGCGAGCAGGTCGGGGAGATCGCCGTTCGCCGCGGCGTCGATCTCGCCGCGGTTCTCCCGGAGTTCCGGCGGCATCCACGGCAGGTCGAGGGCCTCGTACATCTCCGCCTCCGTCGCGCCACCGACGCGCTCGCCGGCGCGCTGGTCCGCGTCCGGATCGTCCACGGCCGAGACGTCGAAGATACCGTACTCGTTCATCTTCAGGTCGCGGTCGATGGCGCGGTTCCGGAGGGCGACGTTGTGGTCCTTGCTACCCGTGAAGTACTGGAGGGCGGCGCCGAACTCCGGGGGATCGACCACCCGGAGGTCGACGCGGAAGTCGTCGACCCGGAGGCTGGCCTTCTTCGTTCCCGCCTCGATCACGGTGTCGGCGGCGTCCCAGCCGGTGAAGCCGTCGATCACCGCGTCGGGGTCGTCGCTGCCGACCAGCACGTCCACGTCGCCTATCGTCGGCCGCCAGCGCCGGATCGACCCCGCGAGTTCGACCTCCCCCACCGCGTCGACGCCGGCCAGGTGTTCACGAACGCGATCGCCGTACGGTCGGGCCTCGCCGAGCAGTTCCCGCTCGTGGGCCTCGCGGGCGAACTCGATCCCCTCGAGGATGTTCTGTTCGGTCTTCTCGCCGAAGCCGGAGATCGCCTGGATCTCGCCGGCCTCGGCGGCGCCTTCGAGGTCGTCGAGCGTCTCGATCCCCAGTTCCTCGTAGAGCGTTCCGACGGTCTTCGGGCCGACGCCCTCGACGCTCGTGAGCGCGGCCATGTCGACCGGCAGTTGGCTCCGGAGTTCGTCCAGTTCCTCGATTCCGCCGGTCTCGACGTACTCGACGATCTTCGAGGCGATGGCGTCGCCGACCCCCTCGATCTCCTGGACGCCGTCCTCGCCGTCGGTCGCGAGGTGTTCGATCGCGGCGGGGCTGGCCCGGACGTTCTCGGCCGCGCGCCGGTACGCGCGGGGCTTGTACTCGACGTCTCTGGCCTCCAGCAGGTCGGCGAACTCCTCCAGGAGGCTCGCCACCTCCGCGTTGCGGCTCATTGCCCGCTCGTTGGCGCGCCCGGCCTATCAATTCCCGGTGCGCCCGGCGCCAGGCCAGTCGCTCACCGCCCACGACCGACGCCGACGCCGCTGCTGTCGTCGTCGTGGCCCAGCGCCTTCTTGAGGAACTTCGTCCAGCGTTTCCGGTCCTGGGTCTCCTGGGCCTTCGCCTCGCGTTCCAGATCGGTCGGGCCCAGACTCTCAAGCGCGTTGAGCGCGCGGTCGATCCCGATGATCGCGCGTGCGAGTTCCTCGCCCTCCTCGAAGCTGATGTCGCCGTCCTCGATCAGTTCCTTGCGCTGGATACGCTCGCGGCGGAGGTTCTTCTTGGCTCGCTCGACGCGATCGCGTTCCCCCTTCGGGACGGTGTCGCGGCGCTTGATCTCGAAGACGAAGGCGCGGAGGTCGAGGGTCTCTCCCTGGACCGTGATCTCGTCGGGGATGTCCGCGCCCACGGTCGCGCCGTCGCGCCCGATGCGCTCGAGGAGCTGTTTGCGCTGGAACTCCTGCACGGACGACGATGGGAGCGCGACGGACAAAACAGTCCCGGACCGGCCCCGTGTCGGGCGAACGGCGGGCGTGCAGGGGGGAAGACATTTCCGGGGCGGATTCCTACCCCGCCGTAATGGCGAAGTGCGACGAGTGTGGGAGAGAGGAGAACATGCCGTACCAGTGTCGCCACTGCGGGGGGACCTACTGCGGCGATCACCGCCTCCCCGAGAACCACGGCTGTCCGGGCCTGGAGAATTGGTCCGACCCGGGCGGCGTGTTCGACAGCGGCTTCGACGACTCCGTCGACGGCAGCGGCGGTGGCGGGTGGGGGAGTTCGGCGAGCGGCGGCGGTATCCTCGCGAAACTCGGCATCGATACCGGCCCCGGGAGCACGCTCGGGTACTTCCGCGGGAACGTCACGTACCTGTTTCTGGGCATCATGTGGATCACGTTCGCGTTTCAGCTGCTGGTGTTCCCGGCGCTGGGCTATCCGCCGTCGAGTTCGCTCTGGGAAGCGGTGTTCGTCATCTCTCCGCAGCACCCCGAGTACGTCTGGACCTGGGTCACGTCCATCTTCTCGCACGGCGGGCTCTATCACATCGCTGGCAACAGCATCGTGATCTACTTCTTCGGCCGGATCGTCGAGGAGTACATCGGTTCCCGCGACTTCGCACTCCTCTTCCTCGGGAGCGGGATCCTCGCCGGCCTCGGTCAGATCGCGATCCAGGCCTATCAGGGCATCCCGACGGGGGCGCTCGGTGCCAGCGGCGCTGCGCTCGCGATCATGGGCGTCCTCACAGTCCTGAACCCGAACATCAAGGTGTACCTCTACTTCATCCTCCCCGTCCCGCTGTGGGTGCTCACGGTCGGCTACGCCGGCCTCACCGTGTTTGGCATCTTCGGGGCCTACGGAGGGGGCATCGCCCACGTCGCTCACGGGGTCGGCCTCGTGATCGGCCTGCTGTACGGCCAGCGCGTCAAAGACAAACTCAGCGCGCCCTCCCAGCTCCAGCTCGGCGGCGGCATGCGCCGCGGTCCGGGCGGTCCAGGGGGTCCCGGTGGGCCAGGCGGCCGCGGCCCGTTCTGACCGATGGAGCCAGTCCGCCCCGAGTTCGTCCCCGACGCGAGTCTCGACCGGGCGGAGATGGAAGCTCTCCAGATCGACCTCGCCGAGGAGGCGGTCTTTTCCGACGACTTCGACTTCGATCCCGAGCGAGTCTGGCCCGCTCGCGAGTCCGGCCAGCGGGAACTCGGCGACGAAGACGGCGCAGATCCAGAGGCGGCCGCACCGGTCGTCGTCGGCGTCGATCAGGCGTTTCTGGACGACGGGCGGGCCGTCTCGGCGCTCGTCGCCCTCCAGGCTGGGGAGGTGATCGAACGCGCCCACGCCGTCGCGCCGACCGAAATTCCGTACATTCCGGGCCTGTTGTCCTTCCGCGAGGGGGGCGCGATCCTGGCCGGGTTCCGGGAGCTGTCGGTCGACCCCGACATGGCACTCTTCGACGGGAGCGGCCGCATCCACTACCGGGAGGCGGGGATCGCGACTCACATCGGCGTGATGCTCGATCTGCCCAGTGTCGGCGTCGCGAAGAACTTGCTCTGCGGGGACGCTCGGAAATCGACCGAGGGGCTGGCCGAGGGCGAGCGCGTCCCCATCGAAGCCAACGAGAAGGTGACCGCGCCGGACGGGACCGTCATCGGCTACGCCGTCCAGTCGCGCCAGTACGACTCGCCGAACCAGTACATCAACCCGCTGATCGTGAGCCCGGGCCATCGCGTGAGCGCCGAGACGGCGGCCGACCTCGTCCTGGCGTGTTCCGCGGGGTACAAGCTCCCGGAGCCGACGCGGCTGGCCGACGCCTACGCCGACGAGTTGAAGGCCGAACTCCAGGACTGAAGGGAATTATCGGTCGCGGACGTGCGGCTCGGGCATCAGATCGTCGAACGGCTGGTCGTCGATCCACTCGCAGAGTTTCACCAGTTGCTCGCTGGCGGCTTCGAAGAGTTCCTCGCCTTTCTCCGGCGTCGCGTCGGTCTGGTCGCCGAGCACGCCGTTGTCGGTGTTGTCGGCGGCGTCGTAGAACGTCCGCGCGCCGAATTTCATCGTCCCGGCCTCGTCGACGCTCGGAACGCCGCCGTCGCGGGCGTCTTCGAGACGGTCTGCGTGGACGAGTTCCTCGGCGATGTGCATGATCATCGCGGTCTCCTTCGGGCCGCCGTGGGGGCCGTTCTGGGCGAACAGGTCGTCGACGAGGTCGGGGATGGACTCGTCCCACATCCACTCGACGGCGAAGGCGGTCTCGGTCTCGTGGAGGCGGCGGCCGACCTCCTGGAGGTGCTGGACGTTGCCGCCGTGGGCGTTGACGTAGACGATGCGGTCGATGCCGTGGTAGGTCAGGTTGCGGGAGAAGCTCTCGACGTAGTCCCGGAAGACGGACGGATCGACCCACATCGTCCCGTGGAACTGGCGGTGGTGGGGCGAGACGCCGACGTTGATGGTGGGCGTGCAGAGGTAGCCCGTGCGCTCGGCGACCTCGCGGGCCAGCGCTTCGGCGATCAGGTGGTCGGTCCCCTCGGGCAGGTGGGGGCCGTGCTGTTCTGTCGAGCCCAGTGGCACGATGGCCAGCGACTCCTCCTCGAAGTACGCGCCCAGGTCGGGCCACGTCTCGTCGGCGAGATACATGTTTCAGGGGCAGGGATTCCGGCCCCAATAGCCTGCCTATCCGGGCGAAAGGCTGGTAATTTAACAGCAGGGCGAGCGATTCGTCGGGTATGACAGCGAAGACGGTGCTGATCACGGGGGCGTCGTCGGGGATCGGACGCGCGAGCGCAGAGGCGTTTCTCGACGAGGACTGGACGGTCTACGCGACGGCGCGGGACACCGACGACGTCGCCGACCTGGCCGAGGCGGGCTGTGAGACGCTGGAACTCGACGTGACGGTACAGGGCGACGCCGAGGCGGCCATCGAGCGCGTGATCGAGGAGGAGGGGCGTCTCGACTGCCTGGTCAACAACGCCGGCTACGCGCAGTTCGGGCCCGTCGAGGACGTCCCGACCGAGCGCGTCCACGACCAGTTCGACGTCAACGTGTACGGTCCCCACCGGCTGATCCGCGAAGCGTTGCCGCACATGCGCGAGCAGGGCGACGGGACCATCGTGAACGTCTCCTCGGTCGCGGGCCGCATCGCCACGCCGGGGATGGGCGTCTACAACAGCTCGAAGTTCGCCCTGGAGGGACTAACCGACGCGTTGCGCGCCGAGGTCGACGACTACGGCGTCGACGCCGTCCTGATCGAACCGGGGCCGGTCGACACGAGTTTCGGCGACCGCGCGGACGAGGAACTCGACGACGGCACCGAGCGCTCGGGCGCCTACGAGTCGATCTACGCCTTCTACGAGGAGGGCCAGACCTTCGGCGGCGCGAGCGCGCTCTCGATCCCGCCGACGGACGTCGCCGAGACGATCCTGGAGGCCGCCTGCTCGCCCGACCCCGAACCGCGCTACCCGGTCGGCCAGGTCGCGAAGTACTCCGTCCTCTTCCGGTTCGTCCCCGACCGGATCCGCGACGGCGTGTACCGACTGGCGGGGAAACTACCGTGATCGACGACCGCGAGGCGCTGGCCCCGAGCCCGGCGCACGAACTCGCGCTCGACTGCGTGGAAGCGGGCATCGCGGCCGCACATCCCCACCGGGTCGTCGGCGACCGCCTCCACCTGGAGGGCGACCAGCTACGGGTCGAAGACGAACTGTTCGACCTCGGCGCGTTCGACGAGGTCGTCGTCCTCGGCGGCGGGAAGGCCGCCGCCCAGGTCGCGGCGGCTCTCGAAGACGTGCTCGGCGACCGCCTCGACGGGGGCGTCGTCGTCACCAACGACCCCGTCGAGACCGAGTGCGTCACCGTCCGCGAGGGCGATCACCCGGTCCCCAGCGAGCGCGGTGTCGAGGCCGCACAGGCTGTCCGCGACGCCGCGGACGCGGCCGACGACGAGACGCTCGTGCTCGCGGTGCTGACCGGCGGCGGGAGCGCGCTGTTGCCCGCGCCGGCCGATGGACTGGACCTCGCCGACCTCCAGTCGGTGACCGAATCGCTCCTGGACGCCGGGGCGCCCATCGAGGCGGTCAACGCGGCCCGGAAACACTGCTCTGCGATCAAAGGGGGGCAACTGGCCCGCGCGGCCGACCCCGCGACGGTCTGCACCCTCCTGTTCTCCGACGTGGTCGGCGACGATCCCGGCGTGATCGCCAGCGGGCCGACGGTCCCCGATCCGACGACCTTCGCCGACGCCCGGCAGGTCCTCTCGGCGTACGACGTGGACGCCCCAGAGGCAGTCACCGACCGGATCGAACGGGGCATTGACGGGGAGATCGACGAGACGCCAACCGCCGACGACCCGATCTTCGAGAAGACGAGCACGCACGTCCTCGCGAACGGCCGAACGGCCATCGACGCGGCCCGGGAGACCGCCCAGAAGGCGGACCACGAGTCGCTCGTCCTGGCCGCCGGCATCGAGGGCGAGGCCCGCGAGGTGGCCCGGACGCACGCCGCCGTCGCGACCGAGGCCGTCGAGCGCGGCGACCCCGTGGAACCGCCGGCGGTCGTCGTCTCGGGTGGGGAGACGACGGTCACCGTCCGGGGCGACGGCCGCGGCGGCCCCAACTGCGAGTTCGCGCTGAGCGCGGCGCGCTCGCTGCCCGACGGCGCGGTCCTCGCCGCCGTCGACACGGACGGCCTCGACGGCGCGAGCGAGGTGGCCGGCGCCGTCGTGGACGCCGAGACGGTCGCCGACGACGAGGCGGCCGGGCAGGCGCTCGCGGACAACGACGCGGCTGGCTTCCTGGCCGATCGGGACGCGCTCGTCGACACCGGTCCGACGGGGACCAACGTCAACGATCTGCACGTGCTGGTCGTCGACGGGGCCTGAGAACGCCCGGATCGGTCGAGGGGGTTTCGGTCGACTTTTTGCGGACCCCGACGGAATTTCGGGTATGGACCTCGACCTGTCGACGGCGGTGCTGGCGGTTCACGTGCTCGTGGGGGCGGTGTTCGTCGGACTGGGCATCCAGAACCTCGTCGTCGGCCGCGAGATCGGCCTCGTCCTGAACGGGGTGCTCGGCCTCGCGATCGTCGGGATGGGCGTCGGGATCTCGCGACTGATCGACTAGTCGAGACAGGCCGCGACGACGCGCAGGAGTGTCTCTCCGCGCACCTCGTCGGCGAACAGGGGCACGCGCTTGACGTCGTGGCCCCGGAAGAGGTCCTGGGCGTCGCGAAGCGCCTCCTGCTGGACCTGCCACCGCCGCTGACAGAACTCACAATCCTCCAGATCGGGAGAGACGAACCAGTCGCCCTCCACGTCGGCCACGTCGGTCAGGTCCTGCATGACGCGGTTGACGACCACCGTCTCGACCGGGATCCCGAACGACTCCAGTCGGTCGAGCAACCGCTGGGACTCCATCACGCTCAGCCCCTCCGGGACCATCACGATCCGGAAGTCCGTCTTGGCCGGGTCCCGGAGGACCGCCCGGAGTCGCTCGATGCGCTCGCGCAGTTGCTCCATGTCCTGCATGTCGGCCCCCGCGTCGTCGTCGCTCCCGCCGAAGGGGAGCGAGTCGAAGAGGCCGCTCATGCGCTGGCGGAGTTTGAGGAGGCGCCCGACCATCGAGTCCAGCAGTTCCGGCAACTCGAGCAGTCGGAGGGTGTGCCCGGTCGGCGCGGTGTCGACGATCACGCGGTCGAAGCGCTCGTCGTCCATGTACTCGAGGAGGAGTCGCATCGCCGCGGCCTCGTCCATGCCCGGCATCGGGCCGGCCAGGGGGTCGGCCTCGGCCGCACCCGCTGCGTTCGGTCCGGCACCGGGTCCCTCACCGGCGTTCGCGCCGGCTCCAGCACCACCCTGTCCCGTGCCTTCCTGGCCCATTCCGCCCTGTCCCATGCCACCCATCGGACCGCCACCGCCGAGCAGTTCGCCGAGACCGCCCATACCGCCGAGGCCGCCCTCGGCGTCGAAGGGGCCGTCGCCGACGGCGTCCTCCGGGTCGATCTCGGCGGCGTAGAGGGGAATCTCCTCGCGGATCCGCGCGGGTTCGGCCGGGATCTCCGTCTCCAGCGTGTCCGACAGCGAGTGGGCCGGGTCGGTCGAGACGACGAGCGTCGCGGTGCCGTCGCGGGCGCTCGCGAGCGCCGTCGCGGCCGCCATCGTCGTCTTGCCGACGCCGCCTTTCCCGCCGTAGAGCACGTACTCGGCCGCGTCGACGCCGGTCGGGACGGCCGCGTCGTCGATCTCCTCGACGGGCTCGACCTCGATGTCCATACCAGTGGGTTCGGCGGCGGACTTGTGTACCCGTCGGTCCGGCGGTGTCGGGGTCGCGACCTTCGCCCGCCGACACCGTTTTCGGCCGCGACGCCCTCGTTGGGACATGACCGAGCCAGCCCCCGCGCTCCCCGAGGACACTCGGGTCGGACGCGTCGCCCTCACCGTCGGGGACCTCGACGAAACCCTGGCCTTCTACCGCGACGTGGTCGGGCTCGAAGTCCACGAGCGCGACGACGACGCCGACGGCGACCGCGCAGTCCTCGGCGACGGGAGCGATCCCCTGCTCGTCCTCCGGGAAGACGCCAGCACCGCCCCCAGAGACCAGGCTGCGGCCGGACTCTTCCACACCGCCTTTCGCGTCCCCTCGCGGACCGCACTTGGCGACGCGCTCGACCGGGTCAAGAGCCGGTGGCGACTCGACGGCGCGTCAGACCACCGGGTGAGCGAGGCGCTCTACCTCTCGGACCCGGAGGGAAACGGCGTCGAGATCTACCGCGACCGCCCGGCGGAGGCGTGGCCGATCGACGACGACGGCCGCGTGCAGATGGACACCGGCCCGCTCCCGCTGGACGAACTGTCTGCAGCGGCCGCCGGAGACGACCGCGCACCGACGGGAACGACCGTCGGCCACGTCCACCTGGAGGTGACCGACCTGGCGGCCGCCCGGCCCTTCTACGTCGACGGCCTCGGCCTGAACGTCCGACAGGAGTGGGCCGACGACGCCCTCTTCCTCGCCGCGGGCGAGTACCACCACCACGTCGGCCTGAACACCTGGCGCGGCCGGTCCGAGCCCGCCGGCGAGCGCGGCCTGGCGTGGTTCGAACTGGTCGTGCCCGACGAGGAGACGCTCGCGGCCGTCGAGGGACGCCTCACGGCACGGGACGTAGGGACGACGCGCCGGGACGGCCGACTCGACAGTGCGGACCCGGACGGGATCGAAGTCCGCCTGCGGACCGAGCGCTGAGCGGTCGCTGGCGAGCGTGGTCGATCGGAGACCGCGAGAGAGAACGGAAGGTGGGCTAGGACCGCGAGGATCGGGCCTCGCGGACGTCGTTGCCGTCCCTGATCTTGTCCTCGCAGTTGGGACAGACACGCGGTGCGTCGAGAGTCTCGGGCGTGAACACCCGGACGTACGCCTCAGTCACGAAAGAACCGCAGTTCTGACACTCAGGCATCCGACTGAATCCGAGGTAGCGGCCTACATATGCTTTCTGAAACACACTCGCGAGTTGCCACCGAAACCGGGTGCGTGAATCGCCCGCGGTCACTCCGGAGCGGTCCGCTCGCTCCAGAACGACTCGAACTGCGAGGCGAGGAAGTCCGGCGTCATCCTGACGAACTCCCGGCGCTCGGCCGGGGAGAGGTACTCGTGGACCGAGTGGACCGCGTCGGGGCCGTAGCGCTCCCCCACGAGGAGCCTGACGCCCTCCTCCTCGGTGCCCCTGATGACCCGGCCGATGGCCTGGCGGGCGCGCCTGACCGCGGGGACCGTCAGGGCGTACTCGAACGCCACGTCGTCGCCGAACGCGCGGCCGTAGGCGGTCCGGACCGCGCGGACGCGGGGCGAGCCGATGTTGACCAGCGGGATGCCCACGACGGCGCAGGCGTGGAGTTTGTCGCCGTCGTAGTCGACGCCCTCGGTGAGCGTCCCGCGCGTGCTCGTGACGAGGACTTTTCCGGGCCCGCGGAAGAACTCTCGCTTCAGCTCCTCGGTGGCCTCGTTGCTGGAGCTCTCGTCGACGAGGACCGGCTTCTCGACCACCTCGCGGAGGTAGTCGCCGGCCCAGGCGGCCTCCTGGTAGTTCGGCATGGCGATCATGACGTTGCCGGGGCTGCGCGCCACGGTCCGGAGCACCTGCTCGTACTCGTCGCGGACGCGGTTATCGTGGTCGCGCACCGGGTCGCCGCGGTTGCGGGCGGTGTAGGCCGTCGCGTCGACCTGCCAGCTCGCCCGGTTCTCCTCGGGGAAGCCGAGGCCGTAGGATCTGGTCTGGACCGGCCGGCCGGGGTCCTCGTCGGAGGCCGCGAGGCCGCCGGTCCCCGTGCGCTCGATGGCGTCCAGTCCCGAGACCCTGGTGAACACGTCGAGCGGTTCCAGCGTCGCGCTCATCAGGACCCCGCCGCCGAGTTCGTCGAAGATGCCCCTGAGCGCCTCCGCGGGCATGCAGTCGTAGAGCAGGAGGCCGGCGGTGTAGACCTCCTGCCAGGGGTTCGCGGTCGCGCCTTTCTCGGAGGGGGAGTGTTCGAGTTCGATTTCGCGGAAGGCGGTGACGTGGTCGCGCTCGTACCAGTTGCCCATGACGGCGCCGACCGCCGCGGCCACGCACTGGCGGTTCTCGCCGAGTTCGTCCAGCGTCGTCTCGATCGCGGTCCCGACGCCAGCCAGCGACCGCCACAGGCCACCCGTGTAGTCCTGGCTTTCGGCCCACTCGGTCAGGTCGTCGACTTCCTCGGCCTCCGGATCGCGCAGGGGGACCTCCAGGTCCTCCTCGGGCAGGGAGTCGAGGTCCCGCTCCCAGCCGCGGCCGAACTCGTCGTCGAGGTGGTCGGTCACCCGGTCGTCGAGCCAGCGCACGAGGTCGTCGTAGAAGTCCCGCGCGGTCTCGATGGCCTCGACGGGCACGTCGTGACTCGACAGGCGGTCGTCGACCTCGCGCTCGTGTTCGCGGCTCTGACCCCGTAGCTGGAGCAACTGGTTGCAGTCGTTGCGCGCGCGAACGAGCGTGTGGCGACCGACCCGATCGGAGAGCAGGTCGCGGACTCTGCCCTCCAGCCGATGCGCTTCGTCCACGATCACGAAGGTGTTCTCGTCGAGCACCGCCGAGAGCAGCGGGCGGGACTTGGGGTCGAACAGGTGATTGTAGTTGCCGACGACGACGTCGGCTTCGCCGAGCAGGACGCTCATCGCGCGGTGGGGACAGGTGCCGTGGACGACCGATTCGGGCAGGAACTGCTCCGAGGTGAGGACGTTCTCCTCGCCGTCGGTGAAGTCGACGGGCGAGCCCTTGTTGCGCGCGTACCAGTCCGCCTCGAAGGGGCAGAACAGCGGCGGGTCGTCGCCGTCGACCATCTCCTCGGGCGCGCGGGGCTGTTCGCTCCGGTAGGGCGACTCGACGCCGGCGGTCTCCAGGCGGTCGTCGGCCATCGTGTTGAACTGCTCGGGGTCGCGGCGGGCGGCCTTGGCCAGGTCGCTCGCGCGCTGGGGGTCCCACCACTGGTCGTCCTCGTCGCCGTCACCGGGGACCGCGGCGTCGGCCGCGGCCGGGCGATGGGCCTCGCTCCCGCCGTCGGATTCGACGAGGTGGGCGGTGTCCTCCCGGAGGTCCTCACAGCGGTCGTGGACGCTCGCGTCCCGGGGGAAGACGTCCTCGCGGCCGTAGGGACAGAGGTCGCGCTTCCCCACGAGGGCGATGCCGTCGAGGGGCTGATCCAGACCGGAATTGATCACCCGGAGGTCCTCGACGAACTGGTCGAGTTGCTGTTTGACGGGCGTGACGACCACCACGCTCTCGTAGTCGTCCTCGCGGACGAGGGTGGCCGCCGCCGTCAGCGCGGCCATCGTCTTCCCCGTCCCACAGGGGCCCTCCATCGCGAGGTAGCCGTTCGCGCGCCCGACCTGGATGGCCGACTCGACGGCGTCGGGCTGGTTCTCGTAGGGTTCGTCGTAGCCGAAGTACCGCCGCCAGGCGGGTTCGTCGGCTTCCGCATCGGCGTCTCCCTCCGCCGCCGACGCCCCGGCGCCCTCGCGATCGCTCATTGGAAACAGGTGGGGACCTCCTCGGGTATGAACCTCCGGATTCGCCCTCAGTCGAAGTAGTCGGCCAGGCGCTCGGCGGCCGTCTCGACCCGCGGGGTGACGAGGGCGAACCGGAACCAGTCGGTCCGCGACTCGCCGAACGCTGCTCCGGGCATCCCGGCGACGCCCGCCTCGTCGATCAGCCGCTCGACGTTCGCCATCGTCCCGGGGAAGCCCTCGAAGCGCGCCATGACGTAGAAACTCCCCTCGGGCGTCGTGTACGCGGCCCCCGCCTCGTCCAGCGCGTCGGTGAACGCCGCGATCCGGGAGCGGAGCAGGTCGCGGTTGCGCGCGAAGTAGTCCGGCGGCGTCTCCCGGAGCGCGCGCAGGACGGCGTACTGGGCCGGCCGACTGGTCGTCACGTTGGTCAGCATGTGCCGCGTGCGGAACCCGTCGACCAGCGGGCCGGGGACGACGGTGTAGCCCACGCGGAACCCGGTGATCGCGAGCGACTTCGAGAAGGAGTTGGTGACGATCCGCCGGTCGGAGTCGATCGCCAGCGCGCTCGCGAAGGCCTCCTCGTAATCGAAGTGATCGTACACCTCGTCGCTGACCAGCAGGGCGTCGTAGGTCTCGGCGACGTCGACGAGTTCGCGGAGGGCGTCTTCTGGATAGATCGCGCCGGTGGGGTTGTTCGGCGTGTTGACCGCGATCAGCGCCGTGTCGTCGCTCGCCGCGGCCCTGACGGCGTCGGGGTCCAGCCGGCCATCCTCCTCGACGTCGACGTACCGCGGCGTCCCGCCGAGCAGGTTCGTCCGCCCGGCGTAGTAGGGGTAGACCGGATCGGTGAGGAGCACCTCGTCGCCGGCGTCGCGAGCGAGCGCGGCGGCCCACGCGAGGTGGTTGGCCTCCCCAGCGCCGTTCGTGACGAGCACCTGCCGGACGTCGACGCCGCGGCGGGCCGCGATCTCCTCCCTGAGCGCCCGGAGCCCCTCGCTGGCGGGGTACTGGAATCGGTCGGGTTCGGCCTCGGCGTACTCGGCCAGACCGTCACGGAGCGCCTCCGGTGGCTCCCAGTCCGGGTTCCCGCTCACCATGTCGACGACGTCCCCCGACGCCGCGTCCGCGTACTGCATCACCCGAAAGAACTGCGGCCGCTCGTAGTCCATACCCCCACACGACGGCCCCGAAACCTGTGTCTTTCCACAGCGATCGAGAACCTGTAAGACAGTAATGTAATTCCGCGGCGAATGGGTTTATATCCGATGGGCGTCACAATTATCAGTCATGAAACCCCCCTCGATCGGTCGGAAGCCGTCGGAGCGGCATTTCCTGTGGAAACCGGACGAGGACCACGATACGAAGCGGTTCGACAGGAACTACTTCGAGAAGTGGTGCCGGCATCTCGGTCTCGATTTCGAGACGTACTCGCGGGTGGACCACGAGCGCGCGGAGGAATCACGGACGCAGTACCAGTGCGTGTTCAGCACCGAGTCCGGGTCGGGCGACTCCTTCTCGGTGGGGGGCGAGGAGTGGGACATCCAGACCGGCGAGTCGCCCCGGACGTTCATCGAGATCGACGAGGAGGGAGTCATGCGCATCCAGGGCTGGACGACCGAGCGGATCCTCGACGTGACCGAACTCTGGCACGACGGGCCGGAACTGTACGTCGCCGCCGAGGGCAAGGAGAAACCCCTTCGCCTGGACACGCGCGACCTCGTGGACTGAGCGACCGGGGCCTTCATTGACTGCGCGGGCAATCTCCTGGATATGCGCGAGTACGCGTCGGACCCACCCGTCGAACAGACCGTGGGGGACCGACTCCGCGAGGCCGGCCAGACCGTGGCCGTCGCCGAGGGCTGCACCGGCGGGCTGGTCGCGGCGCTGTTGACCGCCGAACCGGGCGCCAGCGACTTCCTCGACCGGGCGCTCGTCCCCTACTCCTACGACTCCCTGCGAGAACTGCTCGCGATCGATCGCGAGACGCTGGACGAACACGGCGTGGTCAGCGAGCAGACCACGCGAGCACTGGCGCGGGCCGTCCGCGACACGGCGGGGACGACCTGGGGACTCGCGACCGCCGGCGTCGCCGGGCCCGACGGCGGGACCGCCGAGAAACCCGTCGGCACTACCTTCGTCGGCGTCGCCTTCGCCGGCGAGTGGGGCAGCGGGGAGTCGGGCGCGACGGTCGACCGCTACCGGATCGAGGGCGACCGCGCGACGGTCCGCGAGCGAGCGGCCCGGCGGGCGCTGTCGGACCTCGCCAGTCACGTCGCCGATCGCGGCGACTGATCGGGCCCGCACGACCCGGAGACGGCGGACGTCCGTCCGACGCCGTCCCTCGATTTTCGAAAACGGTTTGAACGGCCTGCCCATCCTCCCCGACGGATGAACAAAGCGGGCCACGTCCTGAACGCCGTGCTCCTGAGCATCGGCCTGGGCTACATCCTCGAACCGGCCGGCGACTTCGGGACCTTCCAGACAATCGCCGAGGTCTCCGTCCCCGTCACGCTCGGCGCGCTCTTCCCCGACGTCGACACCGCCTTCGGCCGCCACCGCAAGACGCTGCACAACTTCCTCGTCCTCGGCGTGTTCGTGGCCTACCCCTTCGTCTTCGACAACCTCCAGTACGTCTGGCTGGGCGTGCTGACCCACTACGTGCTCGACCTGCTCGGCAGCAAGCGCGGACTGGCCCTCCTGTACCCCTGGGAGGAGGAGTTCTCCCTCCCCGTGGGCGTCTCGACCTCCAGCAAGTGGGCCACCCCGATGACCCTCGCCGTCACCGGGTTCGAGCTACTCGTCGTGGCGCTCCTGCTCGTCTTCGCACCCGCCTACGTCCCGCCGGAACTGATCGAACACGGGACGCGGGCCTTCGGTCTGTGAGTCGCAGTCCAGGCGCTCACTGCCTCCCGCTCAGTACAGCCGGACGTCGTCGAACTCGTCGCGGTAGAAGATGTGTCCCGGGTGGGTCGGTTCGGTTCCCTGCAGGTAGATCCGGTCGAACTTCTTGTACGTGTTCTCCCAGAACAGGTGTGCGAACTCCGCCGTCTTTCGAAGTCGGTGATCGAGCCCCTCGCGGTGGAAGATCCGCCGCGGCGCCCCCGCCTGTAACGCGGTCACGAGGTCCTCCGTGCTCTCCATCGGTTCCCGGAAGCTGGTCCACACCTCGCCCACCGTCTTCGGCAGGTGGGCGTAGGAGGAGGCGAAGGTCGGCAGGCCCGTGTCGCGGGCGATCTCGAGGGCCCGCCGGTTGTCCCGCTTCCAGTGTTTGGGGTTGTACACCTCCACGGCGTCTATCTGCTCGCGGTACTCCCGGATCTGTTCGATATCCAGGCTCACCGTCAGGAACTCGGGGTGGGGCACCAGGACGGCGGCGTTCTGCCGACGGAGCTCCGCCATGGTGCCTTCGAGGGTCAGAAAGTCCGGCACCGGGTCGGAGAGGCCGACGGCGAGGACGTGTCGGCGCGAGCGCCAGTCGCCGGTGAACAGTTCCCGGGCGGGGACCACCAGCAACTCGTCGTCGGAGTAGCGCGCGGCCGCCTCGCGGATATCCGGCAGCCGGGTGAAGTGTGGCGCGTAAACCAGCGCGTCCAGCCCCCGGGCTTTCGCCCGGCGGACTACCTCGTCGTCGAGGATCTTCACGTGCATGTCGACCCGGAACCCGTCGTCGCTCGCCCCACCAGCCATTTGTCGTCGGGGATTTCGGCGGTCGGCTCATATTGATTCTGGTTTCGCGCAGCCGAGCCTGGCGAACGTTTTTATCGATGCCGGGACACTGTCGGATCGATGCCACACTGGGAGTGCGCGATCGAGGGCGACACCGACCGATACGAGCGCGTCGAGGACCTCATCATCCACCAGGCCACCGAACACGACCGCATCGAGTGCCAGGTCTGCGGGACCGTCCTCCCCGACGGCTACTTCGCGATCCGTCACGCCTTCGACGAACACAGCCGCGCCGAGTACGTCCGCGCCTACGACGCGACCAGCGACGAAGTCCGCCGCCGCGAGAAGGTCAAAGAGGCCATCGAAGAGACCGCCGACATCAACGAAGTCATCGACCGCCTCGAAGGCACCGGGCGCTGACCTGATTCTCGGTCCACCGGACTCCCGACCGACGTTTCTTCACACCCTCCCGGCGCTCGCTTCGCTGGTCGACGCTCGGGACGACCGCAAAGAACGAGTCGCGGACGCTAGCGCTCTTCTGCGTCTCGCGGGTCGTTCCACTCCCCGCTCGACTGTTCCGAGGAGCGGATCGCTTCGCTCACCGCTCCTCGCTGTCCTCGCGAACGAAGTGAGCGGGGGCTCAGTGGAACGCGTTAGCGTTCCTCAGAGTCCAGCACGCGAATCTGGTCCCCGCGCACGGTGACGGGAATCGGGACCGTCGCCTCGTACAGCTCGACGGTGACCTGATCCTTGGACTCGTCGATCCGCTGGACCTGGGCCTTCTCGCCCTTGAACGGGCCGGCGATGAGTTCGACGATGTCGCCCTCGGCGATCCCCTCCACGTCGGGTTTCGGCGAGAGGAAGTGCTCGACCTCGGCGATCGAACTCTTCCCCTGGACGACCCCGCGCATGTGGGGGATCTCGTCGGAGATGCGCTCGAAGACGGCGTGGTCGTCGGCCTCGACCATCACGTAGCTGGTGAGGCTGTCGGGTGCGAGGGCGGCGTGGATCGACGGCTCCTCGCGGTTCATGATCATGTCCGCGACGGTGCGCTCCTGACTGGCCGTGGTTTTGACTGCGAAGATACCCATGTTAGGCGGGGATGAAGCTCATGAGCAGGAAGATGATGAAGCCCAGCAGGCCGACCAGGACGATCCCGGCCCCCGCGATCTTGGCGATCTGGGAGAACTCTTCCCACGACGGAGTGCTCGCGAGTTTCAGCACCCGAACGTAGGAGGTGAGGTCGTACGGTACTTGCATGTCCGGGTGTAACCACCGGTCCTTTTTCTATCTATTGGTACTGGCCCCGTCGGACGAGTGAGCCAGCGGCGAGAAGAGAGCGCTCGGAGGCGTTACTCGACGTAGTCGATGTCGTCGCCCAGGTTCTCGGCTGCCTGTTCGACCTCCGTCTCGTTCTTGCCGTAGATCTGTGGGCTCTCGACGCCCGTGACGACGATCATGGTCTCCATTTTGCCCTCGAAGTCCTGGTTGACGCTGGCGCCCCAGATGATCCGCGCATCCGGATCGATCCGGTCGTAGATCTCCTCGACGACGCCCTCCGCTTCCTCGATGGACATGTCCGGCCCACCGACGACGTTCACGAGGGCGGAGTTGGCCCCGTCGAACTCCACGTCCAGGAGGGGCGATCTGAGTGCCGATCTGATCGAATCCTGGGCCTTGTTCTCCGAGTCGGACTCGCCGAGGCCGATCATGGCGACGCCGCCGTTCTCCATGATCGTCCGAACGTCGGCGAAGTCGACGTTGACGAGGCCGGGCTTGGTGATCAGTTCGGTCATGCCCTTGACCGAGCGCATCAGCACGCGGTCGCAGATCTTGAAGGCGTCCTGCAGCGGCATGGAGGGCGCGTAGTCGAGCAGGCGGTCGTTGGGGACGACGATGACCGTGTCGGAGACGGCGCGCAGGCGTTCGAGGCCCGCGTCGGCGTTGGCCCGCCGTCGCTCACCCTCCGCGGTGAAGGGGATGGTCACGATGGCGATGGTCAGCGCGCCGGCCTCCTGTGCGGCCTGGGCGACCACCGGGGCCGCGCCGGTACCGGTCCCGCCGCCGAGACCCGCCGTGACGAACACCATGTCCGAGCCGTCGATGGATTGCTGGATGTCCTCGATGTTCTCCTGAGCGGCCTCCTCGCCGATCTTGGGGACCGAGCCCGCGCCGCGGCCGCCGGTGCGCTTCTTGCCGATGAGGATCTTCGTGTCGGCCTTCACCTCGTCCGCGAGGTGCTGGGCGTCCGTGTTGGCGGCGACCAGTTTCGCGCCGTGGATGCCCTCCTCCATCATCCGGGTGACCGTGTTGCCGCCCGCGCCGCCGCAACCGACCACCGTGATCTTCGTCTCGAGGTCCTTGACGACGCTCGCCAGTTCCTCGTCGGACATCTGTCCCGAAGTCGAGACGTCTTCGGCGGACGCGGTCCCGCTGTTTTCCGGTTCCTCCGGACTCTGTGCCGGCTCCTCCTCGCTCTCCTCCATGGCGTCGTTAATAATGGAGTCCATATTTAAAGGGGAAATTGCAGAGCAGCATTAATTATCTTTCCCCTCCTGTCAGACGCTCGTCACACATTTCGCGCGGTCTGGTAGGGAGTAATTAACTCAGAGGGGAAAGCGGTCCTCCCGTTGCGAGCGGACCTCGGCGGGCGGAATCGTCCGTCCGTTGACTTCCACGGGTTCGCCGGCTGACAGGCGACCGAACTTCGGGCCCTCCGGGACGCCCAGCGTCTTCGCCTTCCCGGGATCGAACGTCTCGGTCCGGACGACGACGGCGTCTGCCTGCCGCTCGACCGCGTCGTACCCCGCCTCCAGTAGGGAGACGATACCGTCGATAATCGCCTCGTACGCTTCCCCGGACGCGAGGGCTGCGTCGCCCGCGACCCGGTTGCCGTTCTCGTCGGTCTCGAATGCCAGGGCCCGCTCGGCCACGATGGCCCTGGATCGATCCTGGTCGACCCCCTGGGCCGCCTCGAACAGCGCTTCGGGGAGCGAGACGGTCTCGAAGTCCGCGTCGGGCGCGGCGTCGCGAGCGGGGTCGCCGAAGCGGAGCCCCTCCGCGACCGGAGAGAGCGCCGCCTCGAGCCGCGTGGCGAGCGCGACGGGGACGCCGGTCACCTCCTGCACCCACGTCTCGCCGACGGTTCGGTATCCCAGCGCCTCGATCTCGGCGGCGAGGTCGGGGTGGTCGCCGTCGATCACGGCGTGGGTGGCCGCGCTCTCCGCGAAGGCGGCTTCGACGAGGTCCCGGTTCTGGGCCGGGTCGCCCATCGCGTCCAGTCCCCAGTCGGCGGCCAGGTGGCCGACCGCCCAGTCGGTCTCGCGGACGATCCGGGTGAACCGCGGCGCGTAGTGGTTGCCGCCGAACCCCACGAGGTGGCGGCGGACGGTTTCGGGGCCGGTTTCGCCCGTCGCAGCCGGGGTGGCCGGCTCCGGGTCGGCGTCGGGCGCGACCCCGCGGAGGTCGAGGATCGCCCGCGCCACGGCCTCGGCGGCGGCCGGATCCTCCCACTGGGGCTCGCCGCTACCGACCTCGACGAACATCGACGGGACGCCCACGTCGGTCGGCCCGTGGTGGGTGCACTCCATCCCCACGTCGTAGTCCGCTGGTGCGTGCGTTTCGAGGGCCTCGAGGACCTCGCTGTGTGCGTGCGGACAGGCCCGCGCCAGGGCGTTCGGCTCGCCGCCGTGTTCGGCCGGTCCGAAGTTGCCCGTGTGATGGGCGGTGAGCAGCGGCCCCGTTTCACCGCTGTGGCGGGATGCGAAGACCAGGAGGTCGAGGTCGGCCTCGAACGCCCCGGCGATCCCGTCGAGTTCGAGGTGCCAGTCCTCGAACTCGCGGAGTTCCGCGCCCTCGGCCCGGTAGGCGGCGACCGCGTCCCCGTCGTCGGGGTCGATCCGGTCCCAGTCGAGCAGGTCGAGCAGGTGCTCGCCGACGTGTTCCGAGGCCCGGTCGGCACGGGAGACGACGACGCCGAGCATCAGTCGGCCCCCTCGAGATAGCGGG
This sequence comes from Halorientalis sp. LT38, assembly GCF_037031225.1. Lineage (NCBI taxonomy): Archaea > Methanobacteriati > Methanobacteriota > Halobacteria > Halobacteriales > Haloarculaceae > Halorientalis > Halorientalis halophila. Next base: position 808,770 of record NZ_JAYEZN010000001.1, read on the forward strand.
GGTCGCGGCCGAACGCGGTCCGGACCGCGTCACCGGCCAGCCCGAACAGCCGCCGGAGCGCGCTGCGACGGTGGACGAACAGCGCCGTCCCGAGCAGGAGGTACAGGCCCGTGTAGGCGAGCAGGAGTTCCTCGCTCGAGATCGGCAGCGTCAGGACGTCCCTGATGAGCGCGAACTCGAGGACGACCTGGGAGATGAAGAGGGAGAAGAGGGCGATCGCCTCCCGGATCGAGATCTCGAAATTACAGAGGATCGCCAGCGCGAAGTACGACTGGGCGGCGGTGATCCAGATCTCCGCGGCCTGCCGGCTGTCGAAGGGGAGCGTGCCGTACGCGCCCAGCGCGATCGAGTAGACGACCGCGATGGTCCCGATCAGGAGCGTCCACTGGTTGAGCTTCGAGGAGATGAGCGCGTTGAACCCGGCCGTCGAGCGGGCCTTGTTGACCAGCACCGCGACGACGATCAGCTCCGGTGACTCGCTGGCCAGCGGCGCGACCCACTGGATCATGAAGAACTCGGGGATCCCGTTCTCGAGCCCGATCAGTTCGAGGCCGTGCGCGAAGGGCTCGACGGCGGTGAAGATCATCACCCCGGAGTAGCCGAAGAGGACGAGGACGGCCAGCGGTCGCCAGGGCCGGGCCCACCCCTGGAGGTACCGCGGTACGCCGACGGTGTGATCGCTCTGCTCGACGTCGGACTTGAGGATCAGCCCGATGTAGGCGACGTAGAGGCCCACGAGGAACAGGGTGTCGAACAGGCCGATGCCGCCGCCGAAGGGGACGGCGAACGCCCACGCGGTCGCGAGGAAGAGGAAGGTGATCTCCGTCGCGATGTCGTCGTCGAGCCGGACGGCGTCGCGCAGCCGACCGTCGCGCTGCTTTACCGCCGTGTCCTTCGTCTTGACCGCGCGCCAGACGGTGAACACGGCGATGCCGGCCCAGCCGATCCCGATGAGGATCCGGTTCGCGCCGGTCATGTTGGCGATGGCGAGGTTGGCGTCGTGGCAGGCGGCGGCCACGGGAGTCGCCTGGGCCTCGACCTGGGCGGCCGTCAGCCCGGCGCAGGCCTCGGCCGTCGCGCCGCCGGCCCCGGCGTTCCAGGCGTAGAGGGCGTCGACCGCGTACTCCGGGGCGACCGCGAGCACCGCGAGGACGGCGATGGCGAACGATCGCGGGACGTCCTTCTCCGCGGTCTCCGCGCCCCAGGCGAGCAGAAAGGAGGCGCCGAGGACGGCCACGCCGCTCAGAAGCACCGTCGTCGTCGTTCCCAGCCCCGTTCCCGTCACGCGGACGGCGACCCAGGGGAGCGTCAGCGACACCGTCGCCGCGACCGCGGTGAGCGGATGGCGAAGTCCCGTCACTACCCCGAGTCAACGGCCACCGGCAGGAAAAGGTTGCCAATCGGGGCCTCTCCGAGACGACGGCACACCGACACCCGTCGCGCCGGTCGGCCGGCACGCCTGCGGGCAGGCCCACCGCGGCGGGAGCGGTGCGATTATGCCGGTCCCCCGACTCGTCGCCGGTATGGACGTGTACGGACTGATCGGGAACCCGGTGGGCCACTCGCTGTCGCCGCCGATGCACGAGGCGGCCTACGCGGACCTGGGCATCGACGCGCGCTACGTCACATTCGAGCCGCCAGCCGACGCCGGGGCGGCCGCCGTCGAGGCCGCCGCCACGCTCGGCGTGTCGGGCCTGAACGTGACGATTCCGTTCAAGCAGGACGTGCTTACAGCGGTCGATCCCGACCCGCTGGCCGAGCGCATCGGCGCGGTCAACACGATCGACTTCGCGACCGATCCGCCGACCGGCTACAACACCGATTCGGTCGGTGCGACCCGGGCGCTGCGGTCGGGCGGCGTCGAACTGGACGGCCGGGCGGTCGTCGTCGGCGCCGGCGGCGCGGGTCGGGCGGTCGCGTTCGGCCTCGCAGACGAGGGGATGACGGTGGATATCGCCAACCGAACGGAGGAGACCGCCCACGACCTCGCCGCCGAGGTGCCGGACGCGACGGGGCACGGCCTCGACGCGCTCGGGGATCTCGTATCGGACGCGGACGTGCTCGTCAACTGCACGAGCGTCGGGATGAAGGAAGACCGGTCGCCGGTCCCGGCCGAGGCGCTCCACGCCGACCTCGGGGTGTTAGACGCCGTCTACGACCCGATCGAGACGCGGCTCCTGCGGGACGCGGCCGCGGCCGGGGCGACGACGGTCGACGGGGCCAGAATGCTGCTGTTCCAGGGCGTCGAGGCGTTCGAGCGCTGGACTGACCGCGACGCACCCGTCGAAAAAATGAACGTCGTTCTACGGGAGCGTCTTTAAGTATGCGGGTTGACTATATCCGACCATGGGGCTGTTCAAGATACTGAAGTCGGTCATCGGACTCGGCGGTTCCGGCTCGCGGACGGCGTCCGGGACGGCCGAGCCCGCGCCCGACAACGTCGACGTATCGGTCGAACACGAACCCGAGCCCGACGCAGAGACCGAAGCCGCGGTCAAGGGCACAGACGACGCGACCGCGACCGAGTCAGCCGACACCGAAGCCGCATCGACCCCGGCCACGGGAAGCGACCCCGACGCGACCGGCGAACCTGAGGACGAAGCAGAAGACGCAACTGAACCGGACGTCGAGGCGGACGACGGTCTGGACGCGGACGCCGACGAGTCGGACGCGGATACCGAACCCGAAGCCGATACTGAGGCGGACGCCGACGTGGAAGCGGACGAGGCAGACGTCGATGCGGACGCGGAGGACGCGGACGCCGACGTGGAGGCAGACGATGCGGACCTCGACCTCGAGAACGCCGACGCGGCCACGGACACGATCAAGGGCATCGGCCCGTCCTACGCGGAGACGCTGACGGATATCGGGATCGAGTCGGTCGGCGACCTCGCAGCGGCAGACGCCGCGGACGTGGCGGACCAGACCGACCTCTCGGAGAAGCGCGTCGGGCGCTGGATCGCCCGCGCACGCGGCGAAGACGAGTAGAACCGCAAAACGGTTACTCCTGTATCCACTCTCTGCGGGTAGATGACGACGCCGACGGTCGCGACCGACAGGGCCGCCTTTCGACGCGTCGCCGACGGCGTCGCCCCGGGGACGCGCGTCCCCGTCGAGTGCCGCGTCACCGTCGCCGACCCCTTCGAGGCCTACCGACGCGCCCGCACCGGGGACGGTGACGGGGGCACGTACCTCGAAACCACGGGCGGGCAGTCCGGCTGGGGCTACTTCGGCGTCGATCCGATCGACTGGGTGACCGTCGACCCTGGGGACGGCCCGGCGCTGGCCGCACTCGGCGAGCGCCTGGCCGCGGAATCGCTCGCCCGCGGCGACTGCGAGGTGCCCTACCCCTGCGGCGGAATCGGCTGGCTCTCCTACGACCTGGTCCGCGACCTCGAGGCGCTCCCGAGCGACGCCGAGCGCGACCGCGAGCTCCCGAGGTTGCAGTTGGCGCTGTACGACCGACTCGCGTCGTGGGAGGAACCGCGCGGCGAGGAGACTGAACTGCGGGTCACGGCCTGTCCGCGGGTCGATCCCGACGGCGAGCGAGGGCGATCGGTCGACGCGGCGTACGATCACGGGCTCGCACGGGCAGAGGACCTGATCGAGCGAGCCACGGCCGGCGATCCGTCGGTGGGGTCGCCGCCGGTCGACGCCGAGACCGCCCGGTTCGAGAGCGACTGCGGGCGGGCGGCGTTCGCCGACCGCGTCCGGCGGGTCAAGGAGTACGTCCGCGACGGCGAGACGTTCCAGGCCAACGTCTCCCAGCGCCTCCGGGCTCCCGCGGCCGTCCACCCGGTCGAGGCGTTCGACGCGCTCCGGAGAGTCAATCCCGCGCCCTACTCCGCGCTGGTGGAGTTCCCGGGCGTCGACCTGGTGAGCGCCAGCCCGGAGCTCCTGCTGGAACGTGAGGGCGACCGACTCGTGACCGAACCCATCGCGGGCACCCGGCCCCGGGGCGACACGCCGGGGGCAGACGAGCGGCTGGAACGGGACCTCCTGACCGACGAGAAGGAGCGGGCCGAGCACGCGATGCTCGTCGACCTGGAGCGCAACGACCTCGGGAAGGTCAGCGAGTACGGCAGCGTCGACGTGACCGACTACCGGCGCGTCGACCGCTACAGCGAGGTGATGCACCTCGTCTCCGAGGTCCGCGGGCGACTCCGGGAGGGCGCGGACCTGGCCGAGGCCATCGCGGCGGTATTCCCGGGCGGGACCATCACTGGGGCGCCCAAACCCCGGACGATGGAGATCATCGACGAAGTGGAAGCCACGCGCCGCGGCCCCTACACCGGGAGCGTCGGGATCTTCGGGTTCGACGGGCGAGCGACGCTGAACATCGTGATCCGGACGCTCGTGCGCTACGGCGACGAGTACCACCTCCGGGTCGGTGCCGGGATCGTTCACGACTCCGAGCCAGATAGGGAGTACGAGGAGACCCTCGACAAGGCGCGGGCCCTCGTCAGCGCGGTCGACGAGGCGCTCGGCCGGCGGGGCGATCTGGCCGTCGAGCGCACATCGGCCGACGGGGCGGAGTCGGCCGGCGAGACCGAGTCCGACGGCGAGGTGGAGTCGTGAGAGTCCTCGTGATCGACAACTACGACTCCTTCGCCTACAACCTCGTCCAGTACATCGGTGACGTCATCACGTCACCGGGCACCCCGACGCAGTCGGGGGACGTGGGCGAGGTCCTGACCGACCCCCAGTGGGGCGTCGCGGACGATGGAGGGGCCGACGACGGCACTGGCGAGGTGCTCGTCCGCCGGAACGACGCCGTCACGATCGACGAGATCCGCGACCTCGACCCGGACGGGATCGTCGTCTCGCCTGGGCCCGGCACCCCGGAGGACGCGGGCGTTTCGGTCCCGATCTTCACCGACCTCTCGATTCCCACGCTCGGGGTCTGCCTGGGCCACCAGGCGCTTTGCGCCGCGAACGGCGCGGCCGTCGGCCACGCCGAGGCGGTCGTCCACGGCAAGCCCTCGACCATCGAACACGACGGCCGCGGGCTGTTCGCCGACCTGCCCGAGCAGTTCCAGGTGGGGCGGTACCACTCGCTGGCCGTCGAGCGCGGCGACCTGCCGGACGTCCTCGAAGAGACGGCCTGGACCGTCGAGAGCGGGACGGAACCGCGCGTCGTCATGGGTGTGCGCCACCGCGAGCGCCCCCACTACGGCGTGCAGTTCCACCCCGAGAGCATCCTGACCGACGCGGGCAAGCGACTGATCGCCAATTTCTGTACCCGATGTCAGCATACACCTACCACGTAGACGGCGAACTGGTCCCGGCCGACGAGGCCACCGTCAGCGTCCGCGATCGCGGGTTCATGTACGGCGACGCGGCCTTCGAGACGCTGCGGGCCTACGGCGGCACGGTCTTCGAGTGGGCGGCCCACGAGGACCGGCTCAGAAACACCTGTGACCTGCTCGGGTTCGCCGACGCGGTCCCGGACGACCTCCGCGAGCGCGTCCGGGCGACCCTCGACGCCAACGACCTCGCGGACGCCTACGTCCGGCTGTCGGTCTCCAGAGGGGTCCAGCCCGGGAAACTGACGCCCGATCCGGACGTGGACCCGACGGTGGTCGTGATCGTCAAAGAGCTCCCCCGGGGCGGCGTCGACGGGACGACGCCCTGGGACGATCCCGCCGTCGTCCAGACGGTCAAGACCCGGCGGACGCCCGACGCGGCGGTCCCCGCGGCCGCGAAGACGCACAACTACCTGAACGGGATCCGCGCCCGGCTGGAACTCCGCCGGGCCGCCACCGACGAGTTCCGGGCCGACGAGGCGCTCCTCCGGACGACCGACGACGCCGTCGCCGAGGGCGCGACGAGCAACGTCTGCTTCGTCGACGGCGGCGTCCTCAAGACCCCCAGCGAGGACTGCGACGTCCTGCCGGGCGTGACCCGTGACGTGGTCGTGGACCTGGCCCGCGAGGAGGAGTTCCGCGTCGAGACCGGCGAGTACGGCGTCGACGAGGTGCGCGAGGCCGATGAGGCGTTCCTGACGAACACGACCTGGGAGATCAGACCGATCGCGAGCGTCGACGGCATCGAGATCGGGACCGGGCCGATGACGAAACTCCTGACTCGGCTGTTCGACGAGCGGGTCGAGCGGCGGCACTACCAGCGCGACGAGTGAGCCGAGGCGGCGGCCTCAGACCACGTCCTCGCGTTCGACGCCGGGGATCTCGAGGACCAGATCCGCGCCGTAGGCGCCGGCCGGCGTCTGGTAGCCGGCGGGGGCGTCGCCGTCGAGGACGCGCTCTGCGATTTCCAGGGACGACTCGACGGTGAGCTTGTAGGTTTCGGGCGTCTCCAGCCGCGAGACGGCGCGGTTGCCGTCCGCGTCGGTCACTTCCCCCCAGACGTACCCTCGCCCTCGTTCCCGGGTGCGCTCGCCCGGGCCTGACACGGCCGCATCGACGAGCCCCTGGAGCGTCGACTTCACCGGGCCGACGTCGAGCAGCGGTGCGAGGGGACGAGAGCCTCGCATCGCCCAGATAGCTGGCTCGGGGGCAGCCATGTACACCTCGATGTTGGGGATGCCGGTGGTGTGGTACCCGGTCACCACGTCGCCCCATGGAATGGTGACCGCCGAGCGCTCCCCCGAGCCGAAGTCGATCCGCCGGGTCCGGTAGGCGGTCGGCACCGACTCGAGCAGGCCGTCCCGGCGGACGTACCCGCCGTCGCCGGCGTAGTTCAGCATCGTCTTCATCGTCCCCGGCGAGATGTCGGCCAGCCCCTTGAACGCCAGCGCGAGGTGGGTGGCGTCGGGGAGTCGCTCCGCGAGGTGAGCGGCCAGGCAGTCCGTCGGAACCACGTCGAAGCCCACGCCCGACATGAGCATCACGTCGGCCTCGGTGGCCCGGTCGTCGTACCCGGCGACGCCCTCGAACACGTCGATCTCGCCGGTGATGTCGAGGTAGTGCGTCCCGGCTTCGAGTGCGGCTTCGACCATCGGTTCGTAGGTCCGGACGAACGGGCCGGCGCAGTTGAGGACGACGTCGTAGTCCGCCAGCCGGTCTGCGACCGCGTCGACGTCGTCGAGGTCGAAGGCAGCCATCTCACAGTTTAACTCGGCGGCCTGCTCGGTGAGTTCGCGCTCGTCACGGCCGGCGAGCGTCGGGTCCAGCCCCCGTTCGGTCGCGACCTCTGCGATCAGTTCCCCCGTGTACCCGTAGGAGCCGTAGAGCAGCAGTTCGGACATACCGGGCTGTCGCGGGTCTCCCCCGTTAAGGTAGCGCCCCAATTCTCGCGTCCGGTTTAAACGACCGCCGCAACCGCGACGAACCGAGGCGTTGAAACACGGGACGTTCGACGATCCGGTATGGACGAGGACAGCCGGATCGCGGCCGTCGACGAGGTGCCGACGGACTCGACCTTCCTGTTCCGGGTCCGCGATCTGGACGGGGACGAGGAGCGGGAGGCGATCCTGCTCCGGATCGTGGACGGCGAGGACGAGCGAGACGCGTACGAACGGAGTGAGTCCTCGGAACCGGCGAGCGGGGAGGAACGAAGTGACGACCCGCGAGACGACGCGGGCGAGATCGCCTGCTGGCTGAACTACTGCCAGCACTTCACGCACATCAAACTCGACAAGGGATCGGGCGCGCCGATGCGCGACGGGGAAGTCGTCTGCGCGAACCACGGGGCCTACTTCGAGGGCGATTCCGGCCTCTGTACCTACGGCCCGTGCGAGGGGGCGTACCTTGAGGGCGTCGAGGTCGAGGTCCGCGAGGGCGCCGTCTACCTGACCGACGCGGATTACGACTTCGTCGGCGTCGGGCCCGGCGAGGAAGACGATCTGGACCTGTCCTCGAAGTCGAACTACGAGTTCTGATCGGGACGCCGGTTCTGGCTCACCTGGAGGCCGCGAGCGGTCCCCACGAGCACCATCAGGGCGCCGACGAACACGAGCACGACGGTCCCCAGCAACACGAAGATGGAGTCGCCGAAGGTGAGACCGGCCGCGAGCAGCGCCGGCAGTCCGACCACGAAGAAGGCCCCGAGGAGGACCGAGACCCGTTGCGCTCTGGTGAACGGTTGCTCGCGCAGGAGTCGGTAGGGCGAGCGGCCGGGAACGGCGAGGCCGGCGGCGGTGACGGTCAGTCCACCGACGATGCCGACGAAGGAGACCAGCAGCGTGTCACCGCCCCAGCCGGGCGTCTGGCCGCGTTGCTGGGGGAGTCGCTCCTCCTGCCCGCTCTCCAGCAGGCCGGTCAGCAGCGACGGAAAGGCGAGCGTCACGATACCGGCGACGAGCACCGTGATCCCCCCGACCACGAGCGCCGTCCGCACGGTTGCGCCCAGTGTCCCGCGCACGTTCCCCGTATCCCCGTTGAACGCCCTATAGTTTGCTACTCGTGACTGTCACTCGATACGGAAGATCGGTTCCCCCACGTCCTCGCTCTTGCACTCGGGGCACCGACTCGGGCGATTCACCAGGTCGTCGAACTCCTCGAACCCGCAGTCGCGACAGGTCGGTGGCGCGACCAGCAACTGTTCGTCGGTGTGTTCGAGCGACTGAGCGATGTGCTCGACGTGGGTGAGCGCCGTGCTCGTCACGATGTCGAACTCCCGGGCGATGGCGGCGGCGGCCATCGGCTCCTCGCGGAGTCGGTCGGTCACGCGCTGGCGGGTCGTCCGGTCCGTCTTCGCCTCGCGCATGCCGGTCGTTTGGGTCCAATTCACATACTTCTTCTGGACGGCGCAACCGGTGACGGCGCCGGGGAGGCGGCGTACACCCGTCAAACGGCGGTCCAAAAAGAACTTAGCCCCGTAGGGCGACCCACCGCGCATGGAAGCTGTTGTTCTCGCCGGGGGTTACGCGACGCGGCTGTGGCCGGTCACGAAGCATCGGCCCAAGATGCTCCTCCCGGTGGGGGAGACGACCGTCATCGATCGCATTCTGACCGAACTGGAGTCCGACGACCGGATCGACGACGTCTACGTCAGCACGAACGAGCGCTTCGGCCCCGACTTCGAGGCCCACGTCGAGAAGGAGGGCTACGAGAAGCCCCAGCTGTCCATCGAGGAGACCACCGAGGAAGACGAGAAGTTCGGCGTCGTCGGTGCGCTCGCCCAGCTTGTCGAGCGCGAGGACGTCGACGACGACCTGCTCGTGATCGCTGGCGACAACCTCATGGGCTTTTCCGTCTCCGACTTTCTCGACTACTTCGAGGAAAAATCGTCACCGACGCTGGCGGCCTACGACGTCGGGTCCCGGGAGAAGGCCAAATCCTACGGCCTGGTCGAACTCGACGGTGATCGCGTGGTCGACTTCCAGGAGAAGCCCGACGAGCCCAACAGCACGCTGGTCTCGATCGCCTGCTACGCCTTCCCCGCCGAGAGCATCCGCTTCGCCGAGTACCTCGAGGGCGGCAACAACCCCGACGAGCCCGGCTGGTTCCTCCAGTGGCTCCAGTCCCGCGACGACGTCTACGCCTTCACCTTCGACGACGCCTGGTACGACATCGGCACGCCCGAGAGCTACCTCGAGGCCGTCGCCTGGGAACTCGACGGCGGGCAACTGGTCGCCGAGAGCGCCACCGTCGAGGGCTCGACGATCGGCGAGAACGTCCACGTCCTCCCCCGCGCCGAGGTCCGGGACTCGACCGTCGAGTCCGCGGTCGTCTTCCCCGACGCCGTCATCGAGGACTGCGAGATTCGCGACTCCATCATCGACAAGGACACCCACGTCGAGAATCTGGACCTCGCGGGCGCGCTCATCGGCGCGCACACCCAGATCACCAACGGCTGACGTCCGATTCCGCCGCTACTTCTCGGCGGTCGCCGTCATCCGACCGGCGAGTTCGCTCGCGATAGCCAGCCCGTACTCCAGTGGCAACGGGGCGGTGACGGCGTCGCTCTCGGCCGCCCACTCACCGTAGGCGTCCCGGTCGACGAAGACGTTCCCGTACGGGCAGGTGTACCCGTACATCTCCTCGGGCGCGTACGGCGGATCGCCCGAGGCCGTCGCGTCGACGCCGAAGGAGAACACGGCCGTCTCGGGCGTCGCGTGGACGGTGCCGTCCGCCGTCACCTCGAAGCGGACCGTCTCACCCGAGGTCGGACACTCCGAGGTGACGGTGCCGGCTTCGCCGGTGAGGAAGGGGACGATCATCGGGTCGTAGACGCACTGGTAGGCCTGGCGCTCGCCGTCGGCCGTCAGGACGTGGGGCGATTCCTCGGTCGTGCAGAGGTCTTCGGGGCCCAGCGGGTCCTTGGCCGTGGGTTCGACGGCGAAAGTCACCGCGCCCAGCAAGTCCGCCGCGGTCTCGACCCCGTCGACGCCGTACAATTCGGCGATCGCGTCGCCCAGTCGCTCGGGGAGTTCGACGGTCGCCGCGTCCGTCGTCGGTTCGATCCGTATCGCGTCAGTGTTCGTGGTCATGGATTCCGCCACCATTACTTCGAAGACCGAAGTTATTAAGCTGTGAAGTCCAAAGTATAGGACCAACTGCGAGGACTCGAACTCATGACGGAGATCAGCTGTGACCTGGAGGACGGCGGGTGTTACTGCCTGCTGTCGGACGTGATGGAACTGCTCGGGAAGAAGTACGTGATGGACCTGGTGTGCATCGTCGCGATGCACGGGCGGGCGCGGTTCGGCGAGATCGAGTCGCACCTGCCGGGCGCGAGCACGTCGACGCTCTCGACGCGGCTGGACGAACTGGAAGCTGCTGGGCTCGTCCGGCGCGAGCAGTACGACGAGATCCCGCCCCGCGTCGAGTACGAACTGACGCCGGAAGGAGCGGAACTCGGCGAGCGGCTGGAGCCCGTCCTCGAGTGGGTGCGCGAGTACGACGGCTCGAGCGGCTAATTAGGCCAGCCAGGCGTCTTCGATCTCGACGTACCCACGCGACCCCTCCCACACCGGCTCGTACTCCAGTTCGATCGCGCGGTCCATGTGCGGGCCGTCGGTCACCAGCGTCTCGAACTCGCCGCCCTCGCCCAGAATGTGCACGCCGTACTCGTCGTTGAGCGCTTCGAGTTCCGCGAGTGCATCGCGGTCCAGCGTCCGGCCGAGCCAGGACTCGTCCAGCCCGTAGGCCGCCACCTGGACGATCCGGATCTCGAAGCCGGCGTCGAGCATCGCGTCGGCCAGTTCGCGCGGGTCCTCCTGCCAGAGCGGCGCGTACACCTCGGCGCCGAGCCGGTCGGCCATCGCCTCGATGCGGCTGGTCTGGTACTCGCTCTCGACCGCGCCCGCGGTCACCCCCGCGAGACCGCCGTCGAGGTCCTCATCCAGTTCCCAGAGCGCGGCCTCCAGCGGTTCGAGTTCCGCGTCGCCCTGGACCCCCGAATCGGTGGCCGCCTCGGCGTCGAAGTCCGCTGGCTCCACGCCGACGAGTTCGATCCCGACGCTCTCGGCGGCCAGCGCGGCCAGGTCCGTCGCCGGGACGTGGTACATGTACGAGTCGCCCTCGGGGTGGACGGTCACGAGGCGCTCGACCGGCAGGCCGCGTTCGAGCGCCCGGTAGAGCGCCCACGAGGAGTCCTTGCCGCCCGAGAAGAGACCGACCCACGCGCCCTCGGCTGCCATGCCCGGGGCTTGTCGGCGGTCGCCTAAATCCACACCGGTCCGAGTCGGCGGCGTTACTGTCCCTCGACGACCTCCTCCTCGACGCCGTTGAAGTACGAGGAGAAGCGGACGCCGACCAGCGAGACGAATACTCCGGCGAGGATGAAGAGAAGCAGGTGGACGCGCGGTTCGAGCGTGAAGCCCTGGATCGAGACGATCCCCAGGTCCATCGCCGGGATCGAGAAGGCGGGGAACACCTCGGCGGTCTCGAGGAAGTACGCGGAGAAGCCGCGGACGACCAATCCGACCGCGAGCGCGACGAAGGGGAGGTTGACGTAGGCGCTGTGGACCCGGTCCCGGCGGAGGATCTCGTCCAGTAGCCGCCCGGTGCTGGCGGCGAAGGCGGCCGCGGTCACCCACGGGATGCTGTCGAAGGCGAACCGCGTCGCGAGGATGAACGGGACATCGTTCTCGGTCGCCGAGATGCCGATCGCGCCGGCGAACACGCCGATCAGCGCCAGCCCGACGGCCACGACGTAGGTGACCAGAGACACCTGCCCGGAGTAGAGCGCGTTCTGGATCTGCCCCGGCAGCGACGCGAGCACGGAGTCGATGCCCAGCCCCTTGTAGAGGAAGAAGACGCCGATGACCGCGGCGATCGCCCCCGCGGCGACCGCCGGGCTGTTGGCCAGCGTCATCAGCGCGGGGAAAGCGAGCAAGGCGACGCCGAGCGGGATCAGGATCGTCTTCCGGAGTTCCTCGTCGGCCAGGAACTGCTTGAGCAGGTAGTAGGTGGACTCGATGTCCCTGGCCTGGCGGACGACGACGCGGTCGACGGCGTCGACGCGCACCCGGCTCTCGACGATCGGCACGAGCCGCTCGTCCTCGGCGCTGTCGACGACGACGATGGCCGATTCGAGGTCGTACTCGTCGTCCAGCTGGTCGGTCTGGCGCGCGACCAGCCGGTCGGCCGACACGGAGTCGCCCACCGCCGAGAGCACGGCCACGACGACGTCTTCGCCCTCGTCGCGGAGGTCGCGAGTGACCCGGAGCGCCTCGAGGACGCAGTTGACGCGACTGTCCTCGGGATCGGCCACCCCGAGGTCCGTCACGAGCGACTGGACGGCCTCCCACCCGACGACCGGCGGCTCCGCCGTGAGGTCCCCCGTCCGGTCGATACACGCCACCAACGTGGTCACGTTCGACTGTTGGGACACCGACGGATAAAAAACATTGCAGGCGGGTCAACGACGGAAGTCGAACCCGTCGCCACCGCGGAACGCGCTCGCGACGCCCGCCCCGAACGCGTACGCGGTCGATTGCGCACCGCTGCGCAGGCGGTCCCGCAGCCCCAGCGACGGCGTGAACTCGCGGACGTCGATCGGCTCCTCCAGGCGCGCTTCGAGTCGCTCCTCGACGTCCTCGCGCGTCCCGACCTCGTCGACGAGACCCAGTTCGTCCGCCTCCGTCCCGAGGTAGATCCGTGCCTCGGTCTCCCGGATCCGCTCGGGGTCGATGTCCCGACCCGCCGCCACGGTCTCGACGAAGTCGTCGTAGTAGTCGTCGACGATCCCCTGCAGGTACTCGCGTTCGTCCTCCTCGAGGTCCTTGAGCGGGAGGCCCGCGTCCTTGTACTCGCCGGCGGTGAACTGCTCGTAGCTGATCCCGAGGTCCTCGGCGAGGTCGCTGACGTTGACCCGCGAGCCGATGACGCCGATGGACCCGACGATGCTCCCCCGCCGCGCCCACAGCTCGTCGCAGCCGCTCGCGATGTCGTACCCGCCGCTGGCGCAGACGTCCGTGGCGTAGGCGACCGTCGGCCCGTCGAAGCGCTCGGCGGCCAGCCGGATGTCCTCGCTCGGGACGATCTCGCCGCCCGGCGTGTTGAGTTTCACCAGCAGCGCCTCGGCCGCGCTCGCGTCGGCCTGTTCGATCTGCTCGACGATCGCGTCCGCGTCGGCGCCGGTCGGCCGCGAGGCGATCCCGCCGCCCGCAGAGCGGGTGATCGGTCCCTCGACGGCCACCTCCGCGACGTTGTACCCCGGCAAGATGCTGTCCGCGAGCGAACTCCCGACCCGCACCGCCATCGGCGCCACTGACAGCACGAGCACCACCCCGAGCAACGTCGTCAGGTCCTGCGGGTACGCGACGAGTACGAACCAGGCGAGGGCGATCACCGCGACCCCCACGACGAGTGCGAGGACGACGCGTCCGATCCCCCGCAGTCGCCTCCGTCCATCTGTCATGCTCGGGCTTCGGTGTCGCGCGGCCAAAAAACCGTCCGGTACCCCGCCGGCGTCACCCTGCGGTCGACGCGGCCGAGGCAGTCGCTCCCCGACGTCGCGAATCGAGAAAACTGCAAATCAGCGAGCCGTCTAGAGCAGCCCCGTCTTCTGGAGCTTCATCAGGTCCTCGGTGTCGAGGGTCTCGCCTTCCTTGAACTTCTGGTAGATCTCCTCGGCCTCCTCGCGCGCGGCCTCCTGCTCTTCCTCGCGCTTGCTGCGTTCCTGCTCTTCTTCCTTCTTGTCCAGTTCGCGCAGGCGCTTCTGGACGGTCACGAAGTCCTCGTGGTGCTGGTCGGCCGCCTCCTGGGCCTCGACGAACTTCTCGTGCATCTCGTCGGCGTCGTCGCGGATCTCGTCGGCCTCGCGGTAGGCCTCGATCATCTGGTTGTGATGTTTCTGGGCCTCGTCCGCGAGTTCGGTCACCTTCTGGTGGTGCTGGGAGGCTTCCGAGCGGATCTCTTCGGCTTCCTCCTTGATCTCCTCGACGTCACCGGTCTGATCGAGCTTCTCCTTTTTCTCCTGGAGCTTCTCGCGTTTGTCCTCGATCTTCTCGATGAGCTCCCGCTCCTCTTCCGGGTTGAGGACCTCCGTCTGCTGTTTGAACTCCAGATCCTCGATCTCGTCTTTGAGCTGGTCCATCGAGCTGCCCTCGTCCAGTTCGAGGTCGGACTTCATCTCCTCGACCTGGTCGAACAGCTCGTTGGCCTCGGCGTTGAGCTCGTTGCGCTTTTCCTTGTGCTCCTGGACCTCCGAGTTGAGCTCGTCGCGTTTCTCGCGGTGCTCCTGGGCCTCGTCGACCTTCTCGCGCGTCTTCGCGTTCAGGTCGTCTCGGCTGGACGCCCGCTCCGAGGCGAGCTGGTTCAGCTCGTTCCGTCGGTCGCGGAGTTGTCCGGCGAGTTTGATAAGTTCGCCTTTCGATTTGTTTTCGATGTCGTCGTCTGTTACTTCGATGTTGTCAGTTTCGTCGATTGACTCTGCCATGGTTACACCTCTATGCCATTACCGCTCCAGCTCGCGACAGTCGCCACTGCGTGGCGTCGGCCAGCACCTGATAAGTAGGGTTCCCTGTCATTCTACGGGCGTCGCACGATACTGCCGGAACGCTGGAGGCGTTCTGGTAGGTGATAGTATTGGTGACGACAATTTAAATATTCCGGTCGTCACCCCCCGCGGAACCGACTACCAAACGCCTGACGGCACCACGGTACGGTCACCCATACCGAGCCGGCAGGGTCGATACCGCACCCCGTTCGCCGACCGCGGCACCGCGATCAGCGCAGGTCGTAGCTGTTCTCGACGACGCCGTTGGAAAGCTCGAGCGTGAGCGTCGCTGCGTCGGCGTCTCCCGGCAGATCCGCGGTGCCCGCCGTCGCCGTGGAACCGGGATCGACCGCGACCTCGGCCTCGCCCTCGGCGTCGCCGGCGACCCACTCGACGGTCGCGTCCACGGCAGCCGTGCCGTCGTTACAGACCGCGATCTCCGAGTGCTCGCCGGCTACGGGCGTCACCAGCGTCGCCTGTACGGGCTCGTACGCGTCGCGTAACGCGTCGAAGGCGGCCTTCTCTGTCCCGTCCCGTTCGAGCAGGCCCATCCCCGCCTCGTCGACGTCCCGGAGCGTGTGGGCGGCGAACAACGCGGTTCCATCCCTGCGGAGACTCTCGGCGACCCGTTTGACGACGCCGGCCTGGTAGCGCTGGGAGGTGTCGACCCCCTCCTCGACGCGGGCGTCGTGTTTCGCCCGGTCGAACCCCGGTACGTCCTCGGGGACGACCGAGCCGAACGCGCCGGCGCCGAACTCCCCGATCACGTCGCCGACGCCGAACGTGTCCCGGAGCCACGCCACGTCGCCCGATTCCCCGTAGTCCCACCCGGGGTAGAGCGCGGTCGCGTCGGCGTCGCTCCCCAGCGGCCCGACCACGGGCAAGACGATTCGATCCTCGGGAAACGCCGCGGCCACGGCGTCCGCGGGCCCGCGGTCGTAGCTGGTGCGCCAGGCCCGCCAGCGGAGGCGGAGCCGGTCGATCGCGCCCGATCCCAGGGGGTCCGTGCAGAACTCGACCGGGTCGTCGTGCACGCTGTAGGCCGCGAGCGACGGGTGTCGCCCGTAGGTCCGGTCGATCGCGGCGGCGACGTCCCGCCCGCGCTCCGCGTCGAACGCGCCCGGCCCGGTCAGCGGGAGGTCCTGCCAGACCAGCAGGCCGGCCTCGTCACAGGCCTCGTAGACCCCCGGTTCGGGCGCGTGGGCGTGCATCCGAACGAGGGCGGCGTTGGCCGCGACTGCCCGCTCGACGTCCTCGGGCGTCCCGTCGAGCAGCGTCACCCCGCGACCCGGCACGCGCTCGCCGTTGATGACGAGGCCGTCGTCGTCTCGCGCTATCGAGCACAGCCCCGTGACGACCGTCCGGGTTTCGTCGCCGAGTTTCGCCCGGACCGCGTACCGGTGCTGGGGCCCGTGACCGCGCGGCCACCAGAGCGACGGGTCGCGGACCTCGATCGTGTGCTCGACGACGGCCTGCTCCCCGGCGGCCGCCTCGACGGTCGTCCGGTCCATCATGCCCCGGCTCTGGAACTCGCCCTCGGGGCGCAGCGAGAAGGTCATGCGGTCGTCGAGGTCCGTGTCCGTCTCGACGACGGCCCGGACGTCGATCTCTGCGTCGCCGTCGACCAGCCGGGGGGCGACGTCCAGGTCGAAGACGAAGGTCCCGGAATACGTCTCGATCGAGGCGTCCCACCAGATGCCGGGGACGCGATCGGATTCGGGGACCAGGTCGGTGTCGTGGACGCCGCCGAAGCGGTCCTCGGGGGCGCGACAGACCACGATCAGTTCGTTCTCCTCGTCGGGTTCGAAGGCGTGGCGGAACGGCCGGAAGTACGCGTCGTGTTCGCCGACGAGTTCGTCGTTGAGCCAGATCCTGGCGTGGGCGAACAGACCGCGGAGTTCGACGACGGCGCGTTCCTCGTCACCCGACCGGGGATCGTCGAAGACGGAGCGATACGCGGCGGCGTCGGCGCCCGAAAAGACCTGCGGACGGCCCGGTACCTCCACGGGCGTCCACACGTCCGGCTCGGGTTTGCCCGCCCCCGGCTCGACCGACGTCCCGGTCCACTCGCCCAGCATACGTGTCCGGGCGTCCGCCTCTGCCATATCCTTTACGCGACACTCGACCCTCGAAGGCGCGGACCTGTTCGCCGGCGACCACTTTCACTTTCACTCCGCGGACGGCTCGCCTTGATACCCCTCGCTGCCGAATTCGAGTGTATGATCGAGGAACTGTCCTGTACCTGCCGCGGCTGTGATCGGGAACTCCACGACGGCGCGTGCCAGCTGACCTTCCGGACCGAAGACGGCGAGCGCCGGGCCTACGAGTGCGCCTGCGGTGCCGTCACGATCACCGTCGCCCGCTGACGCGACGGCGAAGCGACCCCCTCAAGTGGGGCCGGCCGGAACGCCGGCTATGGAAGAAGTCATTCGCGCACGCGGGCACGAGAACGTCTCGGCCCAGCACGCGAGCACGTTCGAGGTGACGAGCGACGACTACCTCACGCCCGCCGGCGACTGCATTCTGGGCGTCGAGGCCGACCGCACCCCGGCAGACTTCGATCCCGCGTTCCTCGATGCCTGCCAGTCGGGCGACGCGACCATCACCGTCGAACTCGCCGCCGGCGGCTCCACGGAGACCGTCACCGGTCGCGGCCACCCCGACCTCTCCTTCGAGAACGACCGGAGCGCCGTCGGTCGGACGAGCGACTACGTGGACGACCGCACGGTGCTCGTCGACGCCGACGCAGCGGCGGCCGATCTCGACCGGGACCTCGTCGCGGCGCTGGCCGACGGCGCCGACCTGACCGTCACGCTGACCGTCGAGTGACCGGGACGAGGCGTCCGACCGGTGGTCGCGCGTCGATCCCGGTGCGCATTTTGCCCGGCGATCCCTAGCCTGGGTATGTCCGAGGACCCCGAGCCGGCGGAGAACATCAGCGGGGGTGCGGCGGGCGGGGGCTACGCCGACACCTTCGACGCCGACGCGCCTGCGACCCGCGCCGAAGCCGTCGTCGACAGGCTGGGCGAACTGTACTGGCAGAAATCCTACGGCGGCCGGGACGCCTTCGAGTGTCTCGTCCGGACGATCCTCAGCCAGAATACGAGCGACGTGGCCAGTCAGCCGGCCCACGACTCGCTGATGGACCGGTACAGCTCTCGTGGCGACCTGGCCAACGCTCTCGCCGAGGCCGATCAGACCGAGGTCGCCGAGACGATCAGTTCGGCGGGCCTCTACAACCAGAAGTCAGAACGGATCGTCGACATCGCCGGGCGCATCCGCGAGGAGTACGGCGGCGAGGCGGGGTTCGACGAGTTCGTCCGCGAGGAAGATCCGACGGTGGTCAGAAACGCCCTGCTGGAGATGACCGGCGTCGGCCCGAAGACCGCCGACTGCGTGCTGCTGTTCGCCGGCGGTCGGCAGGGCGTCTTTCCCGTGGACACCCACGTCCACCGGATCGCCCGGCGGATCGGACTGGCGCCGGCGGACGCGGACCACGAGGGCGTTCGGGCGCACCTGGAGCGAGACGTGCCGGGCGAGAAGTGCGGCTTCGGGCACACCGCGATGATCCAGTTCGGGCGCGAGCACTGTTCGGCCCGCAAGCCGGACTGTCTCGACGATCCGGAGGCGTGTCCGATGGCTGATCTCTGTGATCAGGTGGGCGTCGAACCGTCGACGGGCGAGGTCGTCGATCCGTCGGAAGTGGAGACGGCGGACTGACAGTCGGTGCAGTCGGACGCTTCGGGACGCAGGAGAGGGAGTCCCCGCTCGACGGTCGCTGGCCGGGTCAGGGGCTCGGGACCGATCGAGCGGGGACAGGGGAGAGCGGGTGAAACCGCTGTGACCGTCGTCCCGGGGTCGTGGAGGGGCGAGCAGGCGACACGGGGGGTACCGCGAAGCGGTGTGTCGCGCTCCCGCCTCGGTCGCTCCGCGGCCGCGGTCAGGTCACGGGCGAGGCTGGTCGCGGTTCGGGATATAAAGGTACGGCCGAAGGCCTCAGAGGAAGCGGAACGTCTCCAGGTTCTTCGGCGCGAAGGTCCGCATGTTGAACTCGTGGTAGAGCGCCGAGGAGAGGTCCTGCGTCGAGGACTCGTCACCGTGGACGCAGAGGACCTTCTCGGGGCGCGGGTTCATCGTCTTGACGAAGTTCTCCAGTCCCTGGCGGTCGGCGTGGCCGGAGAAGCCGTCGACGGTCTCGACGTCGCAGTTCAGCGTCAGCGAGTCCGACCGGCCGCGCCCCCGGCTGTTGCCGATCGGGACCTTGTCCTGGCCTTTCTGGATGCGGCGGCCGAGGGTGCCCTGGGCCTGGTAGCCGACGAAGGTGAGCGTGGTGTCCGGGTCGGGGCCCAGGTGTTCGAGCCAGGACATGATCGGCCCGCCGGTGACCATCCCGGAGGTCGAGAGGATGATCGCCGGGCCGCCGTCGGCGACCTCCCGGCGCTCGTCCTCGCCGCCGTCGATGTGGTTGAACTGGTCGGCCAGGAACGGGTTCTCGTCCTCGTGGAAGATGCGATCGCGCAGGTCGTCGCGCAGGTACTCGGGGTACGTGGTGTGGATGGCCGTCGCCTCCCAGATCATCCCGTCCAGGTGGACTGGCATCTCGGGGATGTCGCCGTTGCGCATCGCCTCCTCGATGACGAGCATCATCTCCTGGGAGCGCCCGACGGCGAAGGCGGGGATCAGGACCTTCCCGCCGCGGTCGTGGGTGTCGCGGATGACCTGCTTGAGTTTGCGCTCCGAGTCCTTCTGGTCGGTCTGGTAGTCGTTGCGACCGCCGTAGGTGGACTCGAGGACGAGCGTCTCGACGCGGGGGAACTCGTTGACCGCGCCGTTGAACAGGCGGGTGTCCTCGTAGTGGATGTCGCCGGAGAAGGCGACGTTGTAGAGGCCGTCGCCGACGTGGAAGTGGGCGATCGAGGAGCCGAGGATGTGACCCGCGTTGTGCAGCGTGAGTTTGATGTCCGGGGCGATGTCGGTCACGTCGCCGTACTCCAGCGGGATGGTGTGTTTGATCGCCTCGCGGACCATCTCGCTCTCGTAGGGCGGCGTCCGGCCCTCCTTGGCGGCGACGTCGAGGTAGTCGAGCGTGAGCAGGCCCATCAGGTCGCGCGTGGGCTCCGTGCAGTAGATCGGGCCGTCGTAGCCGTACTTGAAGAGAAGCGGGATCAGCGCAGAGTGGTCGAGGTGGGCGTGCGTGAGCACCACCGCGTCGATCGAGTTCGCGCCCGCGCCCAGCGCTTCGGGAACCTGCAAGTAGGGCACCTCGTCCTCGGCGCCGGGTTTGTCGCCGCAGTCGACGAGGACGCGCGTCTCCGGCGTCGAGACGATGAACGCGGCGCGCCCGACCTCGCGGCAACAGCCCAGGGTGGTGATCCGCACCCACTCGTCGTCGGACATCTCCTCGCGGTGGATCTGCCGGCCGATCCGCTCCAGGATGTCCCGGCGTTCGTCGCGTTCCTGCTTCAGGAAGTTCCGGACGTTCGAGACCGTCGAGGACTCGATGGGCGGCGTCCGGACGACCTCGGGCGTCCACCCCACCTTCTGGGTGATCTCACGCAGCGTCGAACCGTGGCGACCGATCACCATCCCCGGTTTCTCGGCCTGGATGACGACCTCACCGGTGTCGGCGTGGAAGTCGAGGTCGGTGACCCCGGCCTCCTCCGGGGTCACCGCCATGATCTGCTCGCGGGCCTTCTCCGGGACCGACAGCACGTCCGGGTCCGGTCGGACCGTGATGCGTTTGCGCAACTGGCTGGCCAGCTGCCGGATGAGATCGCCGTTCTGGGCGAACTTCTTGGGATCGCGCGTGTACACGACGAGTTCCGGGCCTTCGTACTGGACGTCCGAGATGGAGATGTCGCTCGGAACCTCGTCGACGATCGCTGCTTTCAACTCGTCTAACTGATTGTCTACCGTGCTCATAGCTCGAAACTGACGAAAAAGCGCTCCTGCGTCCGAACGTGACGTCGCTGGTTGTCGGTCGGGGACGTCCCCACCCACTCCCGCGCGGCGGGACACAGGCTGTCTCCTGTAAGGGTCATAGTGGTTTCCGATATCGGTGGTCGATCCGCTACGTGCGGTCCGAACTCGTCGCTGGACGGTGAGTCCGGAAAACCGGCCTGTAACCGCTCTTTTGCCTCTTCATTATAAAAGCCTTCGCAAAGCAGTAGGTATTCGACGCCCTGCGGTCCCCCATGGAGGTCTCACCCGCCATCGTCGCCGCCGAACACGAGTGGGTCCGCGAGCGCGCCCCGACGATCGTCGCGCTGATAAACACCGTCAGATCGGATCTCGGCGAACACTTCGGGGTCGAGGTTGGTGACGTCACCGTCGAGCAGTACCAGCGGGCGGCCGACGAGGTGTTCGCCGACGGCGACCTCGCGGTCAACGTCGCCGCCCTGGTCCGACTGCTCAGAGATCTCGACGTCGATGGCGACTATCCGGGGTTCGTCGTGGACGAACTGCTCGGCCGCGAACTGGCAGGGATGCTCGCCGGGAACCAGCCCCTGCGGTTGCTCGGCGAGGCGACCTTCCACTACGCGGACGTGCTGGCGCAGGGTGACCCGGGCGACGCCGCCGGCGCCGACGACCTCGACGCCGCACTGGCCGCCGGGTTCCAGACGCGACTGCCCGGCTGGGAGTGGACGGAGACGGAGAGCCCCTTCGTCAGCGAGTGAGCGGCCGTGGCGCTGGAACCATCGAATGACAGAGAACGGCGAGCGCGAACTGGTGCCACCCTCGGAACCCCACCGGAATCCCCCAGTACCCCCCCAGGTACCGTCGCCAGGGAACCGGATCCCATTCCACGGGTCAGTCCCGATGGCCCCCTCAGCCATCGGGCTACACGATACAACAGACGCTTCCGGGGTCTAACCTTCGCCGGATATAGAGGGCCATTTATTAGTCAGCTGATCGAGCGGCGACGCGCGGTCGCTCGGCCCGGCCTCAGTCGTCGCCGTAGGCCGTCCGGAGGTGGGTCACCAGCGCCGCGACGCGATCGGGGTCGTACGTCCAGAACCCGTCGTAGGCGCCGGGCTCTCGTTCCCACGCGATCAGCGCGCACGCCTGTGACCGCGCGTCGGACCCGGCCGGCGAGAACGCGACGAACCAGTACTGGCCGAGTTCACCGTCGGACTCGGCGTGGGCGGTCACGTTTGGGATAGAGGGTTCGTCCCACTCGACGTCGGTGTAGACGTGGACGTCGAGGTCGCTCTCGGCGAGACGTTCGTACACCGTCCGCTGGGCCGACAGCGCGGCCGGACGCTGAAAGCCCACGTGGAGTTCTCCCTCGCCCACACGCCAGGCGCGGTCCTCGATCTCGCGCGTCGCGGCCAGCAGGTGACGACGCTCGAAGGACCGAAAGAGCGTGTCGTCGAGGAGTTCGAGCAGCGGCTCCAGCGCGCCGGTCGCGGCGGGCTCCGGGTCGAGCAGTCCAGCGGGCGGCTCGAAGAGCGTGGCGACCGTCTCGAGGGTGACGCTCCCGAGGAAACGCTCGCCCTCGCGCACGGTGACGAACCCGGGGCCGGCACCAGGTGGCAGGCGGTCGAACCTGACATCGACGTTCCAGTCCCGGAAGCGCGTCTCGAGATCGTCCGGGGGGGCGTCGGCGTAGACGGTCACGGTCCGCCGGCGGGCAGCGAAGTCGTCGACGAACCCCCGGAGAGACTGGGTCATCCGCCCACCAGATCCCGGAGCGACTGCGGTGGTTCCTCAGAGGTGGCGACCTCGATCCGAAAGGCCTCGTCGAGGCACCGGTCGACCCACGCCGGGACCGCCTCGACCGAGACGACGCCGGTGTCCGCGTCGTAACTGACGAAGCCCTCGGCCTCGAGTTTCGGGAGATGGACGTGTTGCAGTGCGATGTGGATGCGCTCGCGACCTCGCGCGTCCGCGTCGCTGCCAGTGACCGCGGCGAGCCAGCCGGTCAGCACGTCCGCCAGTTCCCGCCGCGTCGCATCTCCGTGTTCCCGGAGATAGTAGAGCAGGAACCGGCGCCGGTGGTCGGCGATCGCTCGAAAGCGAGCGTCGACGGCTTCGGGTGGGGTGGGTGTGCCAGTGTGGCTCATACTGGTTTCTCTATGGGGTATTCTTTTATTTATTTTTGCGGTGTAATTAGCAGGTACTTCGGTCGGAGCCGGGTGCGGACCGGGCGGGTTTATTACTCCCGTGTCGGACTACCGTGTATGAGCGACACGCAGGATCTCGGGATCACCGAGAGCAAGGAGCACGCGACCGGTGAGTGGTACGCGGAAGTGATCCAGAAGGCCAAACTCGCCGACTACGCGCCGATGGGCGGGTTCATTATCACCCGGCCCCGCGGCTACGCGCTCTGGGAGCGCCTCCAGGATCACCTCGATGCCTGGTTCAAGGACACCGGGGTCACCAACGCGTACTTCCCGATGTTCATCCCCGAGTCCTACCTCGAGAAGGAGAAAGACATCGTCGAGGGCTTCGACCCCGAGGTGGCATGGGTCACCCACGGCGGCTACGAGGAACTCGAGGAGCGACTGGCCGTCCGCCCGACGAGCGAGTCCATCATCACGCCCTTCCTCGCCAAGTGGACCCGGAGCCACCGCGACCTGCCCCACCGCGTGAACCAGTGGTGCTCCGTGGTGCGGTGGGAGGCCACCGAGACAAAGCCCTTCTTCCGCACCAAGGAGTTCCTCTGGCAGGAGGGCCACACCGCCCACGCCGAGGAGGACGGAGCATGGGACGAGGCGATGACTCGCCTCGACCAGTACGAGAAGCTCTACGAGGAGGTCCTCGGCATCCCGGTCTTGCGCGGTCGCAAGCCCGACCACGACAAGTTCCCCGGCGCGCACACGACGACGACCGTCGAGGCGCTCATGCCCGACGGGAAGTCCGTCCAGGGCGCTACCTCTCACTACCTGGGGACCTCCTTCGCGGAGGCCTACGACGTGACCTACGTCGACGAGGACGAGGAGGAACAGACCGCCCACACGACTTCGTGGGGCCTGTCCTGGCGCTCGCTCGGTGCGCTGGTGATGACCCACTCGGACGACCAGGGCCTGGTTCTCCCGCCCGCGCTCGCACCCGAACAGGTCGTGATCGTCCCGATCTGGCAGGAGGACACCAAGGAGGAAGTGCTCGAGTACGCCGAGAACCTCGCGCTCGACCTGGACGAGCAGTTCCGCGTCCACCTCGACGACCGCGACGAGCGCAACCCCGGCTTCAAGTTCAACGAGTGGGAGCTGAAGGGCGTCCCCCTCCGGATCGAGGTCGGTCCCAACGAGGTCGCGGACGAGGAGGTCACGCTGGTTCACCGCCCGGACGGCGAGAGCGAGACCGCCGACCGCGACGGACTGGCCGACGCGGTGGACGAGCATCTGGACACGGTGTTCGCGAAACTGAAGGCCGCCGCGGAGGAGAACCTGGAGGAGAACGTCCGCGAAGCCGAGAGCCGCGAGGAGATCCTGGGCACCCTCGGCCAGCACGGCGGCTACGTCAAAGCGCCGTGGTGCGGCGACGAGGACTGCGAGGAACCGATAAAGGACGCCATCGCCGCCGAGATCGTGATGGTCCCGATGGACCGCGACGCGGAACCCACTGGCGACGAATGTGCGATTTGTGGCGACGACGCTGTCGAAACCGCATACTTCGCGAAAAGTTACTGAACGGACGTCGATTATTCCGGCGCATATTGCCGGCGAAATCCGCTCTTTTCGGGACGATCCGCGAACCCGTCTCCCAACGAACGTGAAACGGTTGGAATTGTGAATCGTGGCGAACTGACGGGAGCGGACGCCAGGGCCGCGCACGGCGAGGTCTCCCGATAGAATATCAGTATTATGGAGAATGTGTTTATATGCCCTTATTTGAGTTTAACAGACCCTTAGCCCTTGAGGGACAGTCTCTTAACGCGGCAGTCGAACTACCGTGTATGGTTGGGCAACGGACTACTGATGAGTCTGCGAGCGAGGCCGGGCTCGCGGACCCTACTGACGTACGGTCTAACTGCGGCGTGGGCGTCGTCATGGACCTCGACGGGGGTCGAGCCAACGACGTCGTCGCCGACGGTCTAGAACTGCTCGAGAACCTCGAACACCGCGGGACGACGGGGGCCGAAGAGAACACCGGTGACGGTGCGGGGATCCTCCTCCAGACGCCACACGAGTTCTTCGCGGACGAACTGGACGCGGACCTCCCGCCGCGCGGCGAGTACGCCGTCGGTTCGCTCTTTCTCCCTCGCGACGACGACGAAGCCGCCGCGGGACTGAAGGACCTGTTCGAGACGGAACTCGAAACCGAAGGACTCGAGGTGTTCGCCTGGCGGACGATCCCGACGGACAACGACTCGCTGGGCGCGACCGCCGTCGAATCCGAACCCCGCGTCGAGCAGGCGTTCGTCCGGCCGACGGACGACGCCGACGAAGAAGAGTTCGACAAGCGCCTCTACGTCGCGCGACGGGTCGTCGAGAACACCGTCGAGGACGAGCAACCGGCGGGCGCCGAGCGCTTCTACGTCGTCTCGCTCGACCGGAAGACGGTCGTCTACAAGGGCCTCCTGAAGGCCGAACAGCTCCCGGCGTACTACCCCGAACTCACCGACGAGCGGATGACCTCCGCGTTCGCGATGGTCCACGCGCGCTTCTCGACGAACACGCTCGGCGCGTGGCACCTCGCACATCCGTACCGCAACATCATCCACAACGGCGAGTTCAACACGATCCAGGGCAACATCAACTGGATGCGCGCTCGCGAGACGGACCTCGCGGACGCGGACTACGGGGACGACATCGAGAAGATCAAGCCGATCATCGACGACCCCGAGCAGTCAGACACCGCGAGCGTCGACAACGGTCTCGAACTCCTGCTCGAGGCGGGTCGGGACCTGCCCCACGCCCTGCGGATGCTCATCCCCGAGGCCTGGCGCGGCGAGGCCAACATGGTCTCCCAGGAGCGCCGGGACTGGTACGACTACCACGCCTCGCTCGTCGAGCCGTGGGACGGCCCCGCGCTGGTCGCCGCGACCGACGGCGAACGCGTCGGCGCGGTCCTCGACCGCAACGGGCTGCGCCCCTGCCGGTACGACATCCTCCAGAGCGGCCGCCTCGTGATGTCCAGCGAGGCCGGCGCGCTCGACCACGACCCGAGCGAGATCGAGGAGCGCGGCCGGCTCCAGCCCGGCCAGCTGTTCCTCGCCGATCCCGACGAGGGCCGCGTCGTCCCCGACGACGAGGTCTTCGAGTCGCTCACCGACGAGAAGTACGCCGAGTGGGTCGACGAGGAACAGGTGCACCTCGACGACATCGCGGACCACGAGACGGCGCCCCAGGGAGAGGTGGAGGCGCTGCGCTCCTTCCAGGCGCTGTACGGCTACACCTACGACGAGGTCGACCACCTCATCCAGCCCATGGCCGAGAAGGGGAAGGACCCCGTCGGCTCGATGGGCGACGACACGCCGCTGTCGGTGCTGGCGGACCACAACCGGACGCTGTTCACCTATTTCAAGCAGCTGTTCGCACAGGTCACGAACCCGCCGCTGGACTACATCCGCGAGGAACTGGTGACCTCCCTCGAGTCCCGGCTGGGCTACCAGCGCAACCTGCTTTCCGAGAGCCAGGCCCACGCCCGCCAGCTGGTCGTGGACTCGCCGATCCTCACCGACGAGGAGACGACGGCGATCAAGGACCTGGACGAAAACGGCATGTCGACGGCGGTCGTCGACATCACCTACGACCCCGACGACGACCTGCGAACCGCCGTCGAGCAGGTCCGCGAGAAGGCCGACGAGGCCGCGAAAGAGCACGACGTCATCGTCCTCTCGGACCGCGGCGCGGGCGAGGACGCCATCCCGATCCCGAGCCTGCTCGCGGTCGGCGGCGTCCACCACCACCTCGTGCGCAACGGCCTCCGCAATCACGTCGGCCTCGTCCTCGAATCGGGCGACCCCAGAACGGTCCATCACTTCGCGACGCTGATCGGCTACGGCGCGGGCGCGGTCAACCCCTACCTGGCCTACCAGACCATCGAGGACCTCGTCGCCGGCCCGGACGGCGCGAACCTCGACTCCGCCATCGAGGCCTACGTCGGCGCCGTCGAGGACGGCCTCCTGAAGACGATGGCCAAGATGGGCATCTCGACGGTCGAGAGCTACCAGGGCGCCCAGATCTTCGAGGCCGTCGGCCTCGATTCGGACTTCGTCGCCGAGTACTTCGAGGGGACGACCTGCCGCACCGAGGGCATCGAGATCGAGGACCTCGAATCGGACCTGCGGACCCGCTACGACGTCGCCTTCGGCGAGGACCCCGAGATCGAACGCCAGGGCGAGTTCGAGCACCGCACCGGCGGCATCCACCACCAGTGGAACCCCGAGACCGTCGGCACGCTCCAGCAGGCCGTTCGCCAGGGCGACTACGAGAAGTACGAGGAGTTCGCCGAGAAGATCAACGACCAGAACCAGAACCTCCAGACGCTGCGCGGCCTGCTCGAGTTCGACGCCGAGGACCGCGAGTCCATCCCGATTGAGGACGTCGAACCCATCTCGGACATCGTCGAGCGCTTCGAGACGGCGGCGATGTCCCTGGGGAGCCTCTCCCCGGAGATGCACGAGAACAACGCCATCGCCATGAACCGGCTGGGCGCTAACGCCAACACCGGCGAGGGCGGCGAACCGCCAGAGCGCTTCGGCACCGAGAAGGAGTGCACGACCAAGCAGGTCGCCTCCGGGCGCTTCGGCGTCACCTCCGATTATCTCTCGGCCGCAGAGGAGATCCAGATCAAGATGGCCCAGGGATCCAAGCCCGGCGAGGGCGGCCACCTGCCCGGGAAGAAGGTCAACGAGATGATCGCCCACGTCCGGTACGCGACCCCCGGTGTGGGCCTCATCTCCCCGCCGCCGCTGCACGACATCTACTCCATCGAGGACCTCAAGCAGTTGATCCACGACCTGAAGGCGGCGAACCCCGACGCGGACATCAACGTCAAGCTCGTCGCCGAGGACGGCATCGGGACCATCGCCGCCGGCGTCGCGAAGGCCAACGCCGACGTGGTCCACATCTCGGGCCACGACGGCGGGACCGGCGCGTCGCCGAAGACCTCGATCAAGAGCGCGGGCCTTCCCTGGGAACTGGGCGTGGCGGAGGCCAACCAGATGCTCCGCGCGACGAACCTGCGCTCGCGGATCAAAGTCTCGACCGACGGCGGCATGAAGACCGGCCGCGACGTGGCCGTCGCCGCACTCTTTGGCGCCGAGGGCTACGCCTTCGGGACCGCCTCGATGGTCACCTCAGGCTGCGTCATGGCCCGGCAGTGTCACGAGAACACCTGCCCGGTCGGCGTCGCCACCCAGAACGAGAAGCTGCGTGACCGCTTCCCCGGCCAGCCCGAACAGGTCATCAACTACATGACCTTCGTCGCGCAGGAACTGCGCGAGATCATGGCCGAACTCGGCTTCGAGACCGTCGACGAGATGATCGGCCGGGTCGACCTGCTCCGCCAGCGCACGGACGTCGAGCACCCCAAGGCCAAGAAGCTCGACCTCTCCTCGATCCTGGCCGAGCCCGCGGGCGACGACGACCGCTACAAGACCCGCGAGCAGACCCACGAGGTCGACAAACAGCTCGACTGGGCGATTTTGGACGAGATCGGCGACGCCATCGAGACGGGCGAGCCGGCCTCCCTGTCGATGGACATCGACAACGTCGACCGGACGGTCGGCGCGACCCTCTCGAACCGGATCTCGCAGGAACACGGCACGCCCGGCCTGCCCAGCGACACCATCCGCGTCGACTTCGAGGGCGTCGCCGGCCAGAGCTTCGGTGCCTTCCTGCAGGACGGCGTCACCTTCGAGCTGACCGGCACGGCAAACGACTACGTCGGCAAGGGCCTCTCCGGCGGGAAGATGATCGTCAACACGCCCGCCGACGCGCCCTTCGAGCCCGAGGACAACACCCTGATCGGCAACGTCGCCCTCTACGGGGCGACCCAGGGCGAACTCTACGTCAACGGCCAGGCCGGCGAGCGCTTCGCCGTCCGCAACTCCGGCGTCCGCGCCGTCGTCGAATCGGTCGGCGACCACGGCTGTGAGTACATGACCGGCGGCGCCGTCGCCGTGCTGGGCGACACCGGAAAGAACTTCGCAGCCGGCATGTCCGGCGGCGTCGCCTACGTCCTCGACCGCGAGGGCGACTTCCCCGAGAAGGTGAATCGTGGGATGGTCTCGACGTTCGACACGCTCGACGAGCGCGACCGCTCGATGCTCCGCCGGCTGATCGAGAACCACGTCGCCTACACCGACTCCGACCGCGGCCAGTACGTCCTCGACAACTGGGAGGACGAACTGGACAACTTCGTGAAGGTCCTCCCCGACGCCTACGCGGAGATCATCGCCGACGACGACGAGGCCGACGTGCGGACCGAGCCGCCGGAGGCCGCCACCCCCAGTGCGGGCGTCAGCGAACCCGCGGCGGGGCAGGCTGACGACTAACCACCTTTTTCGCGAGGGGGTCGCGGGGCGACCCCCTCGCCAAAAACGTGGGCGAAAAAGCCGCGAGCGCGTCGCCGACGCGCTCGCGGGTGCTGTGCTTGCCGTTCACCGCAACAACGGCTACCGAGCATCTTTTCGACTGCTTACCGCAAAAAATAGACCGACGGCGTTAGCTGCTGTTGCGGAGGTCCTCGATGCGCGCTTCGAGGTCGTCGATAGCCTCCGTGACGTCCTGCTTCGCCGACTCGCTCAACTGCTCCGCTTCTTCCGTCGCGGTGTCGAACGTGTCCCGGACGCGTTGCAGCGCTTTGTCGGTCTTGTCGGACATTGCGTCGGGCACGTGTCACTCGTCAGTTGTAAACGCTGTGGCAGAACCGTTCACGAGGCCCACAGAGTGGGCCCGATTCCGGGTCAGAACCCGTCGTGCTCGTCGTCGGTGTCTCGCCGGGCCCGGTGCTCACGGCTCACTGCGGTCGCCGTTCGCTCGGCCGGTGGACTCCCTTCGGTCGTCCACCCGTCGCTCGGCTGTCGCCCGGGAGTCGGCGCGGGCCGAGTCCTCGGCGCGCCGCCGATCCATCACGTCGGTGTCGTCGGTCTCGGACTCGATCAGGAGCCACAGCGCGACCGGCGCGACGAGGGCGAACGCGAGGACGAGCAGGACGACGCCGCTTCCGGCGGCCATCAGCCCATGAACACGTCCAGCAGGTTGCTCGTGCCCGCGTCGGACTTGTACAGCTCCGTGTACCCACAGTTCGTACAGGAGACGGTCTGGAAGCCGCGGTTCTGGATGTCGAACATCTTGCTCAACCCGCCGCCGGTGGTCGTGATCTTGTCCACCTCGGCGTCGTCGTGCCCGCACTTCGGACAGCCGTTCTCGGAGGGATCTTCAGGGGGCATACAACTACGTCTGGAACCTGTATCGATATTAGTATTTTGCCCGGCGGCCGTTCAGGTGGCCCGCAGCAGTTCCATGCGCGTCATCGCACCCGACTCGGTGTTCGACCAGGTGACGGACCCGCCGGAGTTGCGCACGATCCAGTCGATCAACCAGAGCCCGATCCCGCTGGCGTGGATCAACTCGGTCTCCTCGCCGCTCTCGAGGGCCTCCATCTCCTGTCCGGGGATGCCGGGCCCCTCGTCCCGGATGCTGAGGGTGACGGTCTCGTCGTCGGCCAGGACCTCGATCTCGACCGTCGGGTTCGGACCCGGATCGTGGACGATGGCGTTCTCGACGGCGTTCTCGATGGCCGCGGAGAGGTACGCGTTCCCGCGGACGGAGATGCCAGACGGCACGTCGGTGGTGACGGTCGCATCGGGGAAGTCGACCCTGATGTCGGCCAGCGTGTCCGCGAGCAGGGATTCGAGGTCGATCTCGATCAGGTCGGTGTCGGTGCCGACGACGCGGTCGACGATGCGGGTCTTGCGACTCGTGGTCGCGAGGTCCTCGGCAGTGGCGACGATCTGGTCGGCGCGTGCCACCACGTCGTCGCTGTCGGCGTTTTCGGCGATCCACTCGGCGTTGCCCTGCACGACGTTGACGTCGTTGCGGATGTTGTGTCGGATGATCCGCGAGAGGACCTGCTTGAGCGTCTGGAGTTCACTCTCCCGGTCCCGTAACCGCTGTTCGCGCCGCTTCTGATTCGTGATGTCGTTCATGACGACGGCGCGGCCGACGGTTCGGCCGTCCTCGCCGGTGATCGCCGAGACGTTGACGTCGTAACAGTAGCGCCCGCCGTCGGCACTCTCGACCCAGCTTTGCTGGCGGCTCTCGCCTGCCGGCAGTCCGTCCTCGAAGTACTCCTCGAGGTCGACGACCTCGTCGATCGCCTTCCCGATGAGGCGCGTCCGCGTCCCGAGCATCTGCTTTGCCATCTTGTTCACGTCGACGACGTAGTCGGTCGCGTCGAGGATGACGACCCCGCTGTCCATCTCCTCGACGACGAAATCCCGTGCCAGCGGGACGACGTCACCCGATCGCGGGTTGAGGAGTTGGAGGAACCTGTCGACCGGCAGCGACCGCACGAACCGCCTGCTGGCCAGCACGACGAGGCCGAGGACGCCCCAGAACAGGAACACCAGCGGGACGAACATCATGTGCGGAAGCGGGCTGTAGCCGGTCACCGAGAGGACGTTCGCGAGCCAGATGGTGAGGCTGGCCACCAGCAGGAGAAACGTGAAGGTTCGATAGAGGTTGCGTGAGCGACGGAACTTCTTGAACAGGACGACGTGGGTGAGCGCGTGGATGGCGTAGACGATCAGGATGGAGAGCCACAGACCGGGGCCCCACTGGTGTCCGATACTGACCCAGTCGCCGGTCCGGTCGACCGTCTGTGTGACGAAAACGAGGTCGTGGAGCGGGTTCGAGACGGTGAGCGCGGTGATGGACGCGACCGCGACGCCGAAGGCGGTAAAGAGCGGCCACGACAGCCACCGCTCGTAGCCGCTGTAGCTGAGACAGAACAGACACCATGTCGCTGTCGTCAGCGCGGCAAAGCCCAGAACGGCCCCCACCAGCACGCGCGTCACGAGCGGGTCGACTACGGTCAGCGCGGCCGCAGAACCCGCGGCCCAGAGGAACATCGCCACCATCGCCCACGCGTACATGCTCGCCGAGAGCCGGTCGCTCTGGCGCCGGACGTAATACGCACTGAGGACGGCGAGCAACGCACTCGCGATCAGTGGGACCGTGTACGGCGTGTGCTGGAGCCTCATCACTGGAACGGCGCCCGGAACGCCCGGAGACGTAACCGCCGGAACAAACGGTAGAGCGCCGATAAAAGGTTGGCCGTGTGTTGAAAGCCGATACCGAATCCGGTCCCGGCGGTGCCGGGATGGGGTTCGTGGACCGAACTTTTTCACCCGGGCCGTCGTGGAGTTGGATATGACGCAGGCGCTGGTCGTCGGGGGGACGCGGTTCGTCGGTCGCCACACCGTCACCGAGTTGCGCGACCACGGTTACGACGTGACGATCTTCAACCGCGGGGACCACGAGAACCCCTTCGCCGACACGGACGTCGAACACGTGCAGGGGGATCGAACGGACGACGGCGACCTGGCGGCGGCCGCCCGCGCCGTCGACCCGGACCTGGTGATCGACTGCGTGGCCTACCACCCGCGCGAGGTCCGCACGGCGACCCGGATCTTCGACGACGCCGCGGCCTACGTCTACGTCTCCAGCGGAGCGGCCTACGGCGAGGAGGCCATCCCGAAACGCGAGGGCGAGACTGCACTCTGTGAGTGCACCGACGAGCAGGCCACCGACGACTCGACGGCCAGTTACGGCCCCCGAAAGGCCGAGGGCGACCGTGCGGTCTTCGACGCCGCGGCCGAGGGGTGCAACGCGATGAGCGTCCGACCCTGCAATATCTACGGTCCCCACGACTACACCGGCCGGGTGGACTACTGGATCGAGCGCGTCTCGGAGCACGACCGGGTGCTCGTCCCGGGCGACGGGACGAACGTCTGGCACCGGGTTTACGTCGAAGACGTGGCGCGGGCGCTCCGGATCGTCGCCGAGGACGGCGAGCCCGGCGAGGCGTACAACGTCGGGGACCGGCGGGCGACGACGCTCGACGAACTGGTCGAGGGGGTCGCCACGGTACTGGGCGAGTCGGTCGAGATCGTCCACGCCGGGCCGCGCGAGCTAGCGACCGGCGAGATCGACCCGGGCGAGTTCCCGCTCTATCGCGACTATCCCCATCTCGTCTCGACCGCCAAACTGGCGGGGCTCGGCTGGGACTCGACGCCACACGAGGCGGCGCTCGCGGCGACGGTCGACCAGTACCTGGAGAGCGACCGCGACGGCAGCGAGTACGGCCCGGCGCGGGCGGACGAGGAGCGAGTGCTGGGCGTGCTCGACACGCTGTGAGTGCGGGGCGCCACCCGGATTCCCCGACCGCGGGAGGGGGAAACCATTAATCCGTGGGCCGACAGGTGCGAGTATGTTCGAGAAGTCTTCGTGGATTCGCCTGCCCCGGAACGTCGTGGTGGGGCACGGCGTCCTCGACGAGACGGTCGACGCCGTCACGGAGTTGCACCTCACGGGTCGGCCGCTGGTGGTGACCAGTCCCACGCCGAAGGAAGTGGCCGGCGACCGCGTCGTCGAGGGGTTCGCGGCGGAGGGGACCGACCCCGCCCTGACGACCATCGAGGAGGCCAGCTTCGAGGAGGTCGAGCGGGTGATCGAGACCGCCCGCGCCGAGGAGGCGGGCTTCCTGATCGGCGTCGGCGGCGGGAAGGTCATCGACATCACGAAGATGGCCGCGGACGAACTGGGCCTGGGATTCGTCTCGGTGCCGACGGCGGCCAGCCACGACGGCATCGTCAGCGGCCGCGGGTCGGTCCCCGAGGGCGACACGCGCCACAGCGTCGCCGCCGAACCGCCGCTGGCCGTCGTCGCCGACACGGAGATCCTCGCCGAGGCCCCCTGGCGGCTGACGACCGCGGGCTGTGCAGACATCATCAGCAACTACACGGCGGTCAAGGACTGGCAGCTGGCCCACCGGCTGAAAAACGTCGAGTACTCGGAGTACGCGGGGGCGCTCTCGCAGATGACCGCGGAGATGCTCGTCCAGAACGCCGACTCGGTCAAGCGAGGGCTCGAGGAGTCGGCCTGGGTCGTCGTCAAGGCGCTGGTCTCCTCGGGCGTCGCCATGTCCATCGCGGGCACCTCGCGGCCGGCCAGCGGGGCCGAACACCTCTTCTCTCACCAGCTCGACCGGCTCGCGCCGGACGCCGCACTGCACGGCCACCAGGTCGGCGTCGGCTCGATCATCACGGAGTACCTCCACAGCGGCGAGGCCGAGTGGCAGTCCATCCGGAACGCGCTGGCGGGGATCGGCGCGCCCACGACCGCGGCGGAGCTAGGGATCGACGAGGAGACGGTGATCGAGGCGCTGACGACCGCCCACCGCATCCGCGACCGCTACACGATACTGGGCGACGGCGTGAGCGAACCGGCGGCCCGCGAGGCGGCGCGGGCGACCGGCGTCATATGAGCAACTGACTGTCGGGCGGCTCGGCCCGCCACTCCGACGCCCGCGACGGCGTCCCTGCGACGCGCTGGCCCGTGAACACCACGAGGAGCCGGTAGATCGGATTCGCGTCCGCGTCGTCCTCGTGCTGGACGCCGGCGATCGTGACCCCGGCCAGCCCGTCCAGTCGACACTCCACGCCCAGCGACCGGGTCACGGCTCGCCGCGCGCCTTCCTCCAGGGACTCCCCCGCGGCGACGATCGCGCTCGGCGCGCGTGGCCCCTCTTCGTCGGTGCTGACGAGTACCTCTCCGGCGTCGTTGCGCACGTGGACGTCCGCTCGCGCAACCTCCTGTCGCCACTTCCGGGCGATGGGGTCGTACGTCTCCGACGGCACGCTCACCGTCGTCTGGGTGACCGGGAAGGACTCGTAGCTGTCGTCGAGGGCCGAGAGCAGGCTCTCGACGTGGTCCCGGGAGCGACCGGCGAGGTTCATGCATCAATCGAACGACCGTCCGGGAATAAACCCGTCACATCTTTTCGACCCCTGCAGAACGACACAACACGGGATTGACGCGGGAAGGGAGTCGGACGGTATCGAGCGGTGAGTCGACCGGAACCGGTGGTCAGCCGAGGTCGGCGTCGCGGAATCGCAGGTAGCTCACCGCCGCGGCGACGCAGATCCAGGCCGCGAGTACGAGGAGCATGGCCCACCCGGAGAGGTAGACCGGGACGCTCTCGCGGGCCCCGAGCAGGGCCATCACCGGGATGCCGTCCATGCCCAGATCGGGGATCGGAACGTCGACGCCGACCACGCCGTGCAGCAGGCGGGCGTAGGCCGCCGACGGGCTGAGCAGACGGGCGAACAGGTACCAGTCCGGGGCGCCCGTCGGCGAGAACGCACCTGTGACGGGAGAGGCGACGAGTCGCGTCACACCGCTCCAGACCAGGTTGAACAGGGCGTAGAGCCCGATCGCGGCGATCATCGCCCGGTTACGCGTCGTCGACAGCGCGGAGACGCTCACGGCGAGGCTCGCGTACACCAGCCCGAGCACCGCGGTCGCGACGAACAGGCCGAAGAGGCCCACCAGCGGCACCGAGCCCATGACCACGAGGGAGAGGGCCGCGGCGACGAGGAAGCCGACGGCGACGCTCACGACGATGACGCCGCTGCGCCCGACGATCTTGCCGAGCAGGACGTCGGCGCGGCTGACCGGCACCCCCAGCAGGAGTTTGAGACTGCCCGACTTGCGCTCGCCGACGACGGAGACGTAGCCCGCCACCAGCGAGACGATGGGGACGAACCAGACGACCGGGACCGCGAAGAGCGAGAGCAACTCCCGCGCGGACAGCGCGGGCCGGATGAGCGTCGTGAGCACGACGAATCCCAGCAGCGCGCCGAGGAACGCGCTCGACGCCCAGAGCG
This sequence comes from Halorientalis sp. LT38, assembly GCF_037031225.1. NCBI lineage: Archaea > Methanobacteriati > Methanobacteriota > Halobacteria > Halobacteriales > Haloarculaceae > Halorientalis > Halorientalis halophila. The sequence continues at coordinate 844,468 of NZ_JAYEZN010000001.1, forward strand.
TCCGCGAGCGGATCGCCTCGTCGAAGTCCTTCCAGGCGAGGACGCCGATCCGCCGGGCGCTCATGGCGCCGCCTCCGCGGAGTCCTCCCCCTCCGCGACTCCACCGTCCGCCTCGTCCGCGTCCGTCCCCGACGCGGTGATCGTGGCGAACAGCTCTTCGAGCGAGGAGTTCGTCGTCTCCAGATCCAGCACCGTCGCGCCGGCGGCCTCGACGCGGTTGATGGCCCTGGCCTTGGCCGTCGGATCGGTGCAGGAGATCAGGAGGGTGCGCCCGTCGGTCGTGACGCCGCCGACCCCCTCGACGTCCGCGAGGGAGACCTGCGGAACGGCGTCGACGGTCAACTCGAGCGTCGAGCCCAGGCCGGTCTTCTCCCGGAGGTCCGCGAGCGACGCGACCTCGACGAGTCGGCCCTCGTTCATGATCCCCACGCGGTCACAGACCGCCTCGACCTGATCCAGGATGTGGCTGGAGAAGAAGACGGTCGTGCCCCGGTCGACCTCCTCGCGGATGAGCCGGCGCATCAGCCGGATGCCGTTGGGATCCAGCCCCGTCGAGGGCTCGTCGAGGATCAGTAGTTCGGGATCGTCCACGAGCGCCATCGCGAGGACGAGGCGCTGGGCCATCCCCTTGGAGTAGCCGCCGGCGTTGCGTCGCGCGGCCGCGCGGTCGAGTCCCACCCGATCCAGGAGCGCGTCCGGGTCGTCGTCGGCGTCCCTGGCGTCGATCACGAACTCCAGGTGCCGACGGCCCGAGAGCCGGTCGTACAGCGAGAAGCCGTCCGGGAGCACCCCAACGCGCTCCCGGATCGCGACCGACTCCCGCCGCGTGTCCAGCCCGAACACTCGCGCCTCCCCCGCCGTGGGCGGCGTGTAGTCGAGCAGCATGTTGATCACCGTCGACTTCCCCGCGCCGTTGGGCCCGAGAAAGCCGAAGGCCTCCCCCTCTGCGACCGTCAGGTGCACGTCATCGACGGCGACCACGTCGCCGAAGCGCCGCGTCAGGCCGGTCGTCTCGATGGCTGCCATCGTTCCCGGGTCACCGTCCCGGACTACAAACGTTGCGCTCTAGACGTGTTCGTCGAGGAAGTCGACGACGGCGGTGTAGGCCTCGATCTTGTTCTCCAGTTTCGAGATGCCGTGTCCCTCGTCCTCGAAGATCAGCTTCTCGACCGGGACGCCCCGGTCCGCGACGGCGTCCGCGATCTGTTCGGCCTCGCCGACCGGTACCCGCGGGTCGTTCGCCCCGTGGAGGACGAACAGCGGCGCCTCGATCCGGTCGGCCCGGTTCAAGGGGCTGATCGACTCCAGGAACTCCCGGTCCTCGGCGAGGGAGCCGTACTCGGCCTCGCGGTGTTCGCGCCGCCACGCACCGGTGTTCTCGAGGAAGGTGACGAAACTGGCGATGCCGACCACGTCGACGCCGGCAGCCCACAGGTCGGGGTACTCCGTCAGCGCAGCGAGCACCATGAAGCCGCCGTAGGAGCCGCCCTTGGCGACGATCCGGTCCGGGTCGACGTCCGGGCGGTCGGTGAGCCAGTCGACCCCCGCCCGGAGGTCCCGCACCGAGTCCATCCGCTTCTCGACGTCGTCGAGGTGGGTGTAGGCCTTCCCGTAGCCCGTCGATCCGCGGACGTTGGGCTCGAAGACCGCGTAGCCCCGCGAGAGGAAGTACTGCGTGAGCCCCGAGAAGGAGGGCCGGCGCTGGCTCTCCGGCCCGCCGTGGACGTCGACGATGACCGGGAGGGCGTCGCCGTCGGCCGAGTCGGCGGTTCCCGCTTCGGGCAACGTGAAATAGGCCGGAATCTCCCGGCCGTCGAAGGTCTCGTAGTGGACCAGTTCCGGTTCGCGGAACGAGTCGCGGGGGATGCCCGCGGTCGACGCTTCCGTCCAGCGCCCGGTCTCGCCCGTCTCGAATTCGCTCACGTAGACGTTCGTGTTGACCGAGCGGCTCGACGCCGAGAGGGCGAAGCGCTCCGCGTCGGGGTCGAAGCTGACCCCGCCGGCGATTCCCCCCGGGAGGGTCGGCGCGGGCCGGGTCTCGTACTCGGTCGGTCCCGTGAGTTCGCCCACCGTCAGATCGGTGTAGCCGTCGACGTTCCGGGAGAAGGCGAACCGGCCGGTATCGTCGTCGAGGGCAATCCCGTCGACGTTCCACTCACCGCCGGATTCGACGACCGAGAAGTCGAGGGTGTCCAGGTCGAGCCGCTCGAGTCTGAGGGTGTCGCTGTCCCGGTCGGTACAGCAGTAGATCGCATCGCCTTCGGGCCCCCACGCTGGGCTGTTGTAGCGCACGTCGCCCTCGTGGGGCGTGACGTGCTCCAGGTCGCCCGAATCCAGATCGAGGACGTAGAGGTCCTTGTCGAAGGAGGAGGCGTGTTCGGTGACCAGCAGGCGGTCGTCGTCGGGGCTCCAGCCCGCCAGCGCGAGCCAGCCGTCGCCCTCGTGGACCAGCCGGGCGTCCTCGCCCTGCTCGGTCCGCGATTGCACGTAGACGTCGAAGACGGACTCGTCGCGGCGGTTGGCGGCGAAGGCGATCCGGTCGCCGTCGTGGGACCAGCCGCCCCAGTAGTGGATGGCGTCGGGGGTCGCGGTGAGCGGGTGGATCGTCCCGTCTTCGGCGTCGAGGCGGAACAGCTGGGTGAACTCGTCGCCGCCCTCGTCCATGCCGAAGGCGAGTTCGCGGCGCTCGGGCGACCACGTGCAGAAGGTGACTCGTTCGTCGTAGAAGGTGCGTTGCTCGGGCCAGGCGCCCGGTTCATCGAGCGTCCAGATCTGCGGCGTCCCGGTCGCGTCCATCAGGAAGGCGACGGTCCCCTCGGGCCCGTTCGACGCGCCGTAGGCGCTGCGGACGTTGAGGTACCGCTCCAGGTCGTGCATGTCCGTCGGTCGGCGGGGCGGGCTTTACGTTTTATGTGAGCCGCCCTCCCGACGGGCCCGAATCAGCGTCGGACGAAGGACAGGGATTTTTGAGCGGTGGCTGTGTCAGCCTGCCTATGCGGGTCGCCTTCGTGTCGGAGCGGACGGTGTTCCACGAGCCCACGGAGGGCCGAGAACGCCTCCACCGGATCGCGACGAACCTCGACGCTCGCGGACACGACGTCCGCGTCTACTGCGCCCAGTGGTGGGACGGCTACGAGGAGCGGATCGAACACGAGGGCATCACCTACTGTGGGGTCACGCTGACGCCCGATAGCGCTGCCTTCGCGACGCGAATTCCGTGGGTCGTCGCGCTGGACCGGCCGGACGTGATCCACGCAGTCCCCGAACCGCCGACCGCCGTCGCGGCAGCGAAACTCGCCTCGGTCCCGTCCCGCGCCCCGCTCGTGGTCGAGTGGTTCGGCGACGAGGACCTCGGCGACTCGCGAGTGACGTCCTACGCCGCGCGAGCGCCGGACGCCGTGATCACCCCCTCCGAGTTGGTAAGGACGACCGTCCGCGAGCTGGGCGCGACCGGCGAGAACACCCGGGTCGTCCCCGAGAGCATCGACGCGTCGCTGATCGACGACACCGAACCCGTCGACGACGCGGACATCGTCTACGCGCGCGAACTGGACGCCGACGCGAACGTCCAGACGCTTTTGCTCGCGCTGGCGGAACTTCGGGGCCGAGACTGGTCGGCGACCATCGTCGGCGACGGCCCACGGCGCGCGGCCGCCGAGGAGCAGGCCGAAGACCTCCGCATCGACGACCGGGTGACCTTCGCCGGGAACCTCGACCGCGAGGAGCGGGTGGCGCTCTACCGCGGTGCGCACACGTTCGTCCACACCGCCTTCCGGGAGAACTTCGCGACCGAGCTACTGTGGGCGCTGGCCTGTGGCTGCATCGGCATCGTCGAGTACCAGGCCGACTCGAGCGCCCACGAACTCATCGAGACCTACCGCCGGAGTTTCCGCGTCACCGACGACGAGGAACTGACCGCGGCGATCCAGGAGGCCGCGGGGATGGAGCGCCTGGACCGGGACCCCGCGATGGACCGGTTCGATCACGAGGAGGTCCTGGAGCGCTACCTCGAGTGCTATCGGGACCTGCGCGAAGCACAGGGGCTGTTCTGAGGGAGCGGGGAGGCCGCGACGGGAGTCAGAGACCCGCCAGCAGCAACTGGACGGCCTTCGGGATGGCGATGCTGAGCAGCAGTTGCGACCAGATGTTGAACGTGGCGGGGTACTCGTTCGTGGCGCTGACCATGTCCATCCGGTGGCGGAGACGTTCGACCTCCTCGCGGCGCTCGTCCGGGATCGAGAACGCCGCGACGTCCCACCGGTCCTCGACACTGTCGTTCACCAACGCCGTGAGCCGGCGCAACTCGGCGCGTTTCTCCCGGTGCATGAACCGGTGGAGGACGAGGACGGCGAAGGCGACGCTGGCGATCGTCACGACCCAGGCCGCGGTGAACACCGCGCCGGTGAACGCCGTCGCGCCGTAGAGCGGCGTGTCGACGAACGGCGAGTAGAGGACGAGCGCGAACGCGACGAGGCCGACCGCGAGGTAGTAGTAGGCGTGTTTGACCAGTTCGCCGACGGGCCTGAGCCCGCCCAGTCCCTCGGGGTCCAGGAAGTCGATGCCGACGTCCGAGCGCGAGAGCCGCCAGGGCAGGCGGACCTCGACGGACAGGTAGACGGCCAGGAACTGCGCGCCGATGGGCGTGAAGACGAACGGGTTGATCACCAGCCAGGCGACCAGCCCCGGATACCCCGTGGTCTCGACGATCGTCGGGAGCCCGACGGCGACGACGGCGCGAACGAGGCCGAACACCGCACCGACCACGAAGAACAGCCACGGCAGCCACTCGGGGACCACGTCGTACAGTGCGTCCGGGTCGGACGCGCGTTCGGCGACCGCCATCTCGTCCAGCGCGCGGCGGGCGCGCATGGTGAGCCGCCGGGACCCGTACACCGCCGCGAACAGCACGACCGGCTGAGCGAGCATGTAGGGGTTCCTGACGTAGGTCATCGGATAGCCGGCGAAGTACTTCCAGGTCGTGTGGGCGATCGAGAGGAGGCCGACCGTCACGATCGCGTAGACGTACGACGGCGGCAGGTCCCCCGGGAGTCGGTCGGCGAGCCACCCGCAGCCGAGCCGGCGGGCGAACCGGTCGAGCCAGATCTCGGTCGCGTCGCTCCGCTGCATCTCGTTCGTGTCGTCCAGCGGACCTGTTAAAGTAGCACGGCCGAAAACGCGAGTCGAAAAGGCGGAACGGGGCGCAGGGGCGTGGAGCAGGCCGGCGATCCACCGCTCGTCGCGGGGCGGCGGACCGCCCAGCGCTCACTCCCCGGTGGGGTCGTGGTCGTCGGCCGCCGCGACGGTCCGGACGGCGGCCACGTTCTCCCGCACGTCGTGGACCCGGACGATATCGGCCCCGCGCTCGGCGGCCAGGGCCGTCCCCGCCACGGTCGCTGCGCCGCGTTCGTCGGGCCCGCGACCGATCTGCCCGAACAGCGACTTGTGAGAGTGACCGACCAGGATCGGACAGCCCAGGCCCCGGAACTCGTCGATCCGGCCCAGCAGTTCGAAGTCCTCCGCGGGGGACTTGCCGAACCCAAGTCCGGGGTCGACGACGATCTGTTCCCGGTCCAGACCGGCCTTCTCGGCCAGCAGGATTCGCTCGGTCAGTTCGTCGAGCACGTCCGCGACCACGTCGTCGTACTCTCGCTCGGTGGCAGGGTCGACCGGCGCGTCCAGGCTGTGCATCACGACGACGGGGACGTCGTGCGCTGCCGCGACCAGGCGCATCTCCGGATCGTCGAGGCCCGAGACGTCGTTGAGGAGGTCCGCGCCCGCGTCCAGGGCCGCCCGGGCGACGTCGGCCTTCCGGGTGTCGACGGCGATCATCGCGTCGAGATCGGCGATCCGCTCGATCACCGGAACGATCCGGTCGATCTCGGCCTGGGCGGGGACCGGGTCCGCACCGGGGCGGGTCGACTCCCCACCGACGTCGACGATGTCTGCGCCGGCGGCGACCATCTCCTCGGCGCGGGCGACGGCCTCGTCGCTCCCGTCGAACTCCCCGCCGTCGTGGAAGCTGTCGGGCGTGACGTTGAGGATGCCCATGACGGCCGTGCCGTCCTCCCAGGGGTAGCCCCGCGACTCCGGCCCGTGACCTTCGATCTCCAGGGCCGTCCGGAGTTCGTCGGCCAGCGGCGAGAGGCCGTAGGGCTGGTCGTCGAGTTTGGCGACGAGGCGCTTGAACTGCGCCAGCGTCCCCATCGCGACGACGTCGACGAGTTCGCGGTCCTGGTCTGCCAGTCCGGAGACGGCGCACTCCCCGCCCAGCGAGAGCAGTTCCTCCTTCAGGTACCGGGCCTGTCGGGGCTGGACGCGGGTCTGCAGGACGCGGTGGACGCCCTTCCCGCCCATCCGCCAGGCGCCGGCGTCGGTGACGTGTGCGCGGTCGAGCGCCTCGCGGGCCTCGGCCACGGAGTCGACGCGTTTCGGGATCTTCGGCCGCGTCCAGGCGGTCCGGGCCTCGGCGACGCAGTAGAGCGAGCCTGTGACGAGCACGCAGTCGTCGGGGCCGGCCGCGTTCCGGGCCGTCTCGAAGGCACCGGCCACGTCGCTGCGGGTCTCGACGGTCGCGTCGGTCTCGGACTCGAACGCGCGCGCGAGTACGTCGTCGGCCTCGGCCCGGTCGAGATCCGGTTCGCAGGCGATCACGCGGTCGGGCTCGGGGAGCGCCGCGGCGATCCCGCGGTGGTCCTTGTCGCTCATCGCGCCGACGACGAGGTGGAGGTCGTCGTAGTCGAAGGAGTCGAGGGTCTCGGCGACGGCCGCGCAGCCGCCGGGGTTGTGCGCGCCGTCGAGCACCACGAGGGGGTCCCGTCCCATCACCTCGAAGCGGCCCGGCCAGTGGGCGTTGCGCAGGCCCCGGGCGATATCCGCGGGCGCGACGTCGGTGACCTGCCGGGCCAGTTCGGCGGCGACGCCAGCGTTGCGGGCCTGATGTTCGCCCAGCAAGGGGAGGTTGGTCTCGACGGCCCAGTCGTCGCCTTCGAGGGAAACAGCGGCTTCCAGCCCCTCGCGGCCGCCGTAGGCGACGGTACAGTCCTCGGCCGAGTCGGTGCCGACGGTCAGCAGGTCGCCAGCGACGTCGCGGGCCGCCGCGCGGGCGTCCCCGGTCGCCCCCGTCACGAGTGGCCCGTCGGCGGGCGCGACGTGAGCCTTGTCGCGCGCGATCTCGGCGACGGTGTCGCCCAGCAGGTCGGTGTGTTCGAGGGTGACGGTGGTGACCGCGCTGGCGACGGGGTCGACGACGCTCGTGGCGTCGTGTTCGCCGCCGATGCCGACCTCGAGGACGGCGACGTCGACGTCGGCGCGGTCGAAGGCCCAGAGCGCGAGGACCGTCAGCGTCTCGAAGAAGGTGGGCGCCTCGCCGTCGGCCGCGCGCTCGGTGACGTACGGTTCGACCGTCTCGACGAACTCGACCAGGGCTGATTCGGTGAGTTTGTGGCCGTCGATCCGGACGCGTTCGCGGACGTCGTCGAGGTGCGGAGAGGTGTAGATGCCGACGTCGAGGCCGGCCTCACGGAGGACGCGTTCGGTCATCCGCGCCGTGCTGCCCTTCCCGTTGGAGCCGGCGACCTGGATCGCCCGGACCGACTCCTGGGGGTCGTCGAGGTGGGCGAGAAAGTCCCGCGTGGCCGCGATACCGGGCCGCGGCGGATACCGCCGGAGGTCGAATAAGAAGTTCGCCGCGTCGTGGAACTCCATACGGCGACCGAGCGCTGCAGCGCGCTTTAGACTGTCGGACTCTCAGTCCGGGCCGACCTGGGAGATGATGCGCGATTCGATCTTCCGGAGGTGTTCGCCGACGGTGCTGGTCGAGCAGTCCAGGTCCGCGGCGATGTCCTCGTTGGTCGCCTGGCGGGGAATCTCGTAGTACCCCTTCTCGAGGGCGACCTCGAGCACTTCGAGCTGGCGCTCTGTCAGCATGGTCGTGACGTCGACGCGGTCGACGCCCCCCGAGTCGTCCTCTTCGAGTTCGATATCGAGCTGCCCGGGCCGCATCTGGGCGGCCTCCCTGATCTTCTTGAACTCGCCCGCGACCTGCATGTGGAGCCCGCCCTCGTCGTCGATATCGACGGGCGGGTCGACGATCAGGTCGTACTCGTCCATCAACTGGATCATCGCCGACAGGACCGTGTTCGCCGCGAAGCGGACGTGCGCGCGGAGGCCGTCCCCCTCGACCTCGAACACGTCGTAGGAGAGCGCACTGTCTTCCGCGGCGAGGATGGCCTCGAGGTCCTCGGCGTCGCCGTCGATGTGGTAGAGCAGGACGCTCGTCCCGTCCGGCATCAGGTCGAAATGTAGCGCGGCCTCGCGGGACAACTCAGGGTGCTCGACGATGGCCTCGTCGAGCGGGTTGTACGTGCCGTCCTCCGCACGGAGGACGATATTGAACTCCCGCATGGGCGTCAGTTCTAACCAGGAGGACAAAAGGGGTTCGCCCGTGATGTGAGGTGAGTGGCCCGGTACCGGGCGACAGGGGCGCTTACTCTCCCGTTCGATGATGAAAGACTCGCCGGCACGTGGCGATCCCGTCCCGTGACACTTATCAGCACGGCCGGACGTATCGGGTTCTCAACGGCTGCATCCGCCATTTCCCCGCTGCTTAAAAATATCCCCACATTATCGGGGGTATATGTATGGATGCGTCTGTCGTACGGTGACACGGGTATGGACGCCAGTACCGATCAAATCAAGGCGGGGCGGATCGACACCGACAATACGTACTACGAGTTGTATCAGAAGTCCGTCGAGTTGGGGACCTGGGACGCGGAGAAGCTGATGCACAAGGTCGGCTTCGAGGGGGACCGTGAAGTCTGGAACTCGCTCGAGGACGACGAGAAAGAGCAGTGGGCGCGGCTCATTTCGTACTTCATCGACGGCGAACACGCGGTGGCACAGGACGCGCGTCGCATCATGAAGACGGTGTCCTCGCCGTGGTTCGACCGGTCCATCGAGAAGGAGATGTTCGCCTCCGCGCTGGCGCTGGAGGAGGCAAAGCACACGCAGTTTTTCGACCTGTACCTGACGAACGTGATGGTCGACAAGTTCCCGCAGTACGAACTCGATACGCGCCGCGGGGGCATCCAGATCCCGCGGACCGAGGCCTGCGGGGCCGGGAAGATGTTCGAGCGCCAGGGGACGCTCCAGGCACAGGCCGCCGACGGCGGCGACCCGACCGACATCGCGCGTGCGGCGACGAACTACCACATCGGCGTCGAGGGCATCCTCGCCCGCGGTGGGTACTTCGCCAAGAACCGGATGATGCAGGAAGCGCCGCTGACGCTGCTCAACAAGGGCTTCCAGTTCATCAGCACCGACGAAGGCCGACACATTACCTTCGGCCTCGAAGTGCTGAACGAACTCATCGAGAAGGAGCGAGAGGGGATCCCGGAGTACCAGGGCGTCGAGAACGCCATCTGGGAGCAGGCCATCGAGGACATCGGCTACATCACCGACACGGCGTACTTCATCACCGAGTCGGTGGGTGACCCGCTCAACGTGGACTTCTCCGAACTGGTCAACCGCGGTGCGCGCCTGGCCGGCGACATGATGTTCGACACGCTCGACCTGGACGCCGGGAGCGCGAACGAGTTCATGAGCGCCTCCGCCGACGCGATGGAGGAGGCACAGGGCAGCGACTACGAAGCGGTCATCGAGAAATACGACCACATCTACTCGCAGAAGATGGCGGGTGACTGATCATGACGGCACTCACAGACATCGAAGGGGCGGACTTCACGGCGTCGGACGAGGAGATCGAAGAGGCAGTCGAGGAAGCGGCCGAGGAACTCGGCATGACGCCCGAGAAACTCCAGGAAGAGGTGGCCTACATCCTCGACTCCGGCACCGGCCGGGCCAACAACGAGGGCGTCGCCGGCGCGGCGGCGAGCGACAACGTCGACACCAACAACGACCCCCGACTCGAGGCATTGGAGATGTACAAGCTGCGCCAGGAACTATGAGCGGACGCGCAGACACGCCGGACGAGGCTGCGCCCGAGCCCGCCACCGACGGTGGCGAGTACGAGGTCGACCTCGTCCACGAGGGCGAGGAGATCACGCTCAGCGTCGACGAGGACCAGTACATCCTCGACGCCGCCGAGGAGGCGGGCCTGGAACTGCCCTACTCCTGCCGGATGGGCCAGTGCACCTCTTGCGTCGGAACGGTTCAGGAGGGCGAGATCGACCAGAGCGAGGGCGCAGCCCTCGACCCCTCCCAGGAGGAAGACGGGTTCGCACTGCTCTGTGTCGCCTACCCCGAATCGGACTGCAGCGTCGAGACCGACACGCAGAGCGACCTGTTCGGCGGCGACATCCTCTAGATTCGCTGGCATCGGGTTTCAGTATCCTCGTATCGGCGGACCGGCGTTTATACGTAGAACCGCCGCCCCGCGGTAGCGGACTTAAACGACCTCAGATAGACGGGGCCAGTACTTTCGGGATGGTCGGTGTTCGTTGGGGTGGATCCGTTGGCGGACGCTCGATGGGGGACGCGACCGCACGACGGGAGTGATATCATGAGTACACAGGGACAGCAGTTCGAACTCGACGATTACTTCCCGACCACGGCATGGCTCGACAGGTACCAACAGGCGCTCGACGACAGCGAGGAGCTGGAGGAGACCGGCGCCGGTTGGGGCGTCGACTGGAACGGGGACTTCGTCTTCGAGATGGAGAACCTGCCGATCGAGGAGCGGACGGTGAACGACCTGCCCGAGGAGGTGTGGGAGGCCCTCGAACAGGGGATCACCCAGCTCCCGGAGGACACGCTCGAGACCGTCCTCGAGGACGCTCCGGAGGACGTCCGCGAGGGGATCGAGTCACGCGAGGGGCCGCTGCCCGAGCGCGCAGCCGCTGAGTTGCTCGAGACGAGCGTCTCGGAGGCGCCCGAGAAGGTCTGGCCGGGACTCCGCCGGGTCATGCCGGACATCATGGACGACCTGCTCGACGAACTCGAGGAGAACGTCACCGACGACGGCACCGTCTACGCCTGGATCGGCCTCGAAGACGGGGGCTGTTACGACACGGCGACCATGCGGAGCCTGGACGAACGCGACTACGGGTTCGTCCTGACCGGTGACTTCGACGAGTGGGTCGACCTGGTCAGCGGCGACCTGGACGTCGTCGAAGCGATCATGTCCGGCAAACTGGAACTGGACGGGGACATGCAGAAGATCCTCCAGTACTCCGACGCCGCCCTGTCGATGACCGACGTGGCCAGCGGCCTGGACAAGCGGTTCCTGTTCTGACTGTCGGATACCAGATATTTTCTTTCGACGTGATCGCCGCTATCAGCGCGACCGAGCGGTAAATTTCCCACGTGTTTTGCAACAAATCGGACGTTTCGGACGACCGCATATAAAGCCGCCTCACATGCGATGGGGTACCCCTACGGGGATAGCCGGGATACCTATGGGTAGCCATCGGCCACAGGGTGCCGGTGGGGATAGGGCGAAACTATGACAGACGAACTCATCACACGCGTCGAAGCAACGCTCGACAAGGACGAAGCACAGCTCAAGGAGGACCTGCCGGACCTGCTCGACGACATCGAGGGTCAGGAAGAGGAGCTCATCAGCGAGAACCCGGACCTGTTCGCACAGGTCATCGGCCGCATGGGCGACATCGACATCGCGGCCTTCTACGAGGACGAGCCCGAAGCGGGAGACCAGTTCCAGGACCTGCTCTGGACGGGCGTCAACATGCTCGTCGAGGAGAACCCCGAGATCAAAGACCAGATCGCCGCGGACATCACGGCGAACTTCGAGGCCGACGACTGCCCGATGGAGGGCCACCTCGACGTGGACGCCGGCGAGGAGACGATCACGGGCGGCTCCGGGACCGTCTCGGACGCCGACCTGACGCTCTCGGGTCCCGCCGACACGCTGACGGGCCTCATCACCGGCGGCATCGACCCGGTGCAGGGCTTCATGCAGCAGCAGTACGAGCTCGACGGCTCGGTCCAGAAGGGCACCCAGCTCGCCTCCGTCATGGGCGAGATCACGGACAACGTCCCGAGCTGATCGGGCACGTCGGCACGCCTCTCCGACCGGTCCGGGCGCTCCCGGATCGATCTGCGACCTGAACCTGGGACTCCACGTCGGTTTACGCGCTTCTCTTTCGCACCCGTTCGACGACCAGTCGCATCGCGACCAGCGCCGCCATCCCGACCAGCGGCGCGATCCGCGGCGGTCCCTCCCGCGTCGTCTCGTCGCGCGTCGTGCCGTCGGCCTCCGTCCCCCTTTGCTCGTCCGCATCGGTGGTCCGGTCGGCCTCGAACGTTCTGATCGTCGTCCCCGCGGCGGTCCCCGACTCCGCCTCGACGTCACCGGTGTCGTCCGTCGAAGCGGCCGCCTCGGATTCGCTCGCGGAGGCGGCGGATTCGCCGGCTTCGGGATCGGTCTCGCCGGCTTCGGGATCGGTCTCGCCGGCTTCGGCGTCGGCCTCGCCGACGATCTCGACGGTGCCACCGGCCACGTCCTCGTCCGACCCGGGCAACCCGGCGTCGGCCCTGGGAGTGTCCGTCGAGGACTCGTCACCCCGACCCTGCAGATATCGCAGCCCGACCCCGACAGCGGCGAGGCCGAGGCCCGCGACGGTCAGGAGCGTCGGCAGTCGGCTCCCGCTGTCGCTATCACCGCCGTCGCTCGCCTGGACTGTCACGTCGTCGATCGTCGGTTCGGTCGGGTCGTCGTCCGCGTCGGAATCCCCGCCCGGGAGGCGGCTGGCGAGCGGGTCGGGGAGGCGGCCCCGGAGGTCGGGTCGCTGCATGCCGGAGCATACGACGGCCAGTGCATTACGCTTGGGGCCGGGTGGCGAGTATAAAGCCCCCTCGTATGTGACGGGGCAGGCATTACGCGGTTGCACGACAACGAGTGTCTAACCCGGCAGTTCGACGCGTCGCGCGTCGAGACGCCACGGGGGAGACGATACCATGGAATTCGACAAGACACACGAGATGTTCCGGGACTCGCTCCGGGACTACCTCGAGACCGAGATCGCACCGGACGTCCAGAAACTGGACAAACAGGAGATGACCAAGGAGGAGGCCGTCGGCTACCTGCGGGACCTCCGGAAACTGGGGATCGGCTTCGACAAGGAGACCGCCCAGGACTACTTCGGCGACCTCTCGTACTACGTCATCGGTTCCGAGGAGATCGCCCGCGTCTGGCCGAGCCTGAACGTCATGCTCAACATGTCGTTCCCGGCGATGTTCGCCAACTGGGCCAGCGAGGAGACCCGCGACGCGCTGGGCGACAAACTCGAGAAGGGCGAGGCCATCGGCGCGCTCGGCGTCACCGAACCCGGATCGGGCAGCCACTCCAGCAAGCCCAACACCGTCGCACGGAAAGACGGCGACGAGTACGTCATCAACGGCGAGAAGACCTGGGTCAGCAACGCCCAGATCTGTGACCTGACGATGATCGTCGCCTGGGACGAGGAGAACGACGCCCAGGACATGTTCATCGTCGACCAGGAGAACTCGCCGTTCGACACCCGCAAACTCGACAAACTCGGCTGGAAGGGGTCGCCGACGGGCCAGATGTTCTTCGACGACGTGCGCGTGCCCGAGGACAACAAGCTCTCGAACGCCATCCGCAACCTGATCCTCGAACACGGCGACCTCGCGGAGGCGCTGCCCTTCCCGAACGAGATGGTCGACCTGTTCCTCAGCCACAAGCCGCTGAACGCCATCTTCTCGTTCATGCGGACCGGCATGGCCGCGATGGCCGTGGGCATCCAGCAGGCCGCCTACGAGGACGCCCTGGAGTACACCACGGATCGCGAAACCTTCGGCAAGCCCATCGCCCAGCACCAGCTCGTCCAGAACCGCCTCTACAAGATGAAGGCCAACGTCGAGACCTCGCGCCTCCTGACCCACGAGGCCGTCGAGAAGCTCTCGAACGCCGACGAAGAATCGAGAATGTACTCCTCGCTGGCGAAGGGCTACGCCTGCGACAAGTCCGTCGAGACCGCCCGCCACGGCGTCGAACTGTACGGCGGTAACGGCCTCTCGACCGACTACCCGCTCGAGCGCTACTACCGCGACGCCCAGACCATGACCATCCCCGACGGGACCGAGGAGATCATGAAGCTCATCGTCGGCTACGAGATGACCGACCTGTCGGCGTACGCCTGATCGGCGGCCGACAGAACCCGAACGGTCGGGCCAGTCCGCTCCGTCTGGGGGCAATCCGGGAACCGGCCCGATTCGAGGTGGTGCTACGCCGACTCGTCCTCGTCGACCTCGGTTGCATCGGGGCTGGAACCACCGCGGTCGGAGTACCCCTCGCGGCCGACGGCGTCGCTTGGCATCAGGTTCAGGACGCTCTGGCGGACCTCCTCCTTTGATTCGAAGGTGTCCTCGCCGGTGCCGGCGAACACCTCCTGTATCGTGATGGGGTCGGCGTTCGTCCGTTCGATGGTCTGGTCGCCGTACTCGGCCACGAACTCCGCCATCTCGATTGGATAGTCGATGTCGTCGAGGACGGGGTCGATGGTCTCGAAGTTCACGCCCTCCTCTCGGTCGGCGCCACCGTCGGACATGGATCTACGTCCGGGCAGAGTCACAAACCGCTTGTCCCTGCAAGTGAAGCGGAACGACCCGGGGCCGCGGCTCGGCCACGATTCAGTCGTGGCGGAACGCCCGACTGCCGGTGAAGACCATCGCCATGTCGTGTTCGTCGGCGGCCGCGATCACGTCGTCGTCGTTGACCGACCCGCCGGGCTGGATCACGGCTTCGATGCCGGCCTCGGCGGCGGCCTCGATGCCGTCCGGGAAGGGGAAGAAGGCGTCCGAGGCCATCACGGCGCCGTCGGCCGATTTGCCGTCGGCGTCTCGCTCGGCTTTCATCTTCGCGATCTCGACGGCGTCGACCCGGGAGACCTGCCCGGCCCCGACGCCCACGGTCTCGGTGCCGTCCGCGAACAGGATGGCGTTCGACTTGACGTGTTTGATCGTCCGCCAGGCGAACAGCATGGACTCGATCTGCTCGTCCGTAGGCTCCCGGTCGGTGACGACCTCCAGGTCCTCGCGCTCGGGGGCCTGCGTGTCACGCTCCTGGACGAGGGTCCCGCCGACGAGGTCCTTCTCGGTGACGGGTTCGGAGACGTCGTAGCTGTCCGCGACGTCCAGGACGCGGAGGTTCTCCTTCTCGAAGAGCGTCTCGAGGGCGTCGTCGGTGTAGCCGGGGGCGACGACGACCTCCTTGAACGAGTCGACGATCTGGGTGGCGGTCGCCTCGTCGCACTCGCGGTTGAGCGCGACGATGCCGCCGAAGGCGCTCTTGGCGTCGGTCGACAGGGCGTCGGCGTACGCCTCGGCAAGCGAGTCGGCCGTCGCACAGCCGGCGGGGTTGGTGTGCTTGATGACCGCCGAGGCCGGTTCGTCGAACTCCTTGACCAGGTTGAGGGCGGCGTCGGTGTCGTTGTAGTTGTTGTAGGACATCCCCTTCGCGCCCTCGTTCAACTGGTCGGCGCCGACGACGCTGGCTTCCTCGCAGGTGCGGTCGGCATAGAGGGCCGCGTCCTGGTGGGGGTTCTCCCCGTAGCGCAGGTCGGCGTGGCGGTCCTCGCTGGTGAGTCGGCGGGCCGGGAACTGGCCGCCGTCGTCGTCCGCGACGCTGACCCGGTTCGCGTCCCAGTCGACGTCCACGCGGTCCTCGGCGAACCACTTCACCGCTCGCGGGTACGCCTTCATCTCGCCCTGGTAGAGGACGCGCTCTTTGAGCGTCTCGACGTCGTCGCCCTCGTAGACGGGGATCGGTTCCTGGGTGACGACGGGGCCGCCGTCGACTTCCGCCTCGATGAGAGAGCCGTCCTCGGCGACGGCGTTGGTGACGGCGTGGACCGTACAGCCGACGACGTCGACGCCGTACTCCAGCGCGTCGCCCCAGGCGTCCGTGCCGGGGAACGCGGGGAGCAGGGACGGGTGGACGTTCAGCGTGGTCGGCATCGGGTCGAGGAAGGTGTCGGAGAGGACGCGCATGTAGCCGTCGAGGCAGACGAGGTCGACGTCGTAGCCCGAGAGGGCCTCGACGACGCGCGCTTCGTGCTCGCGTCGGCTCTCGTTTTCGCCCCGGACGACGGTCTCGGTCGGAATGTCCCGTTCGGTGGCCGCCTCGACGACCGGCGCGTCCTCGCTGTTCGTGAGGACGACGGCGAGTTCCGCCCCGCCGGGCGCCAGGTCGTGAACGTTCAGGAGATTGCGGCCGCGATTGCTGGCCATGCCCGCTAGCTTCATGTGCGGAGGGGGGCGGGCCGGGCGCAAAGGCGTTGCGAATCGCTCACTGTCGGCGTCGCTGGCGTCGAACGGAAACGAGGGGACGGAGGTGTGGGGGGAGCGGGAACGAGAGAGAGGGGAGTGAACCGCACTCGGGGTGTCCGTAACCCCATCGAGACCTACTGCCGAGCACTTATCATTGTTTCTAACTCCGTTGATTTCACCGTACACTGTTCGATATAAGATGCCGAACGATAGATTGTGGAAGACATAGTTCCGGGGACGGTGGTCCCGGAACGTCTCCGACCGGCGGCGCGCGCACCGGATCGTGGTCGGCGGCCCGCTTCGACACCCCTATGGGCCGTTGCCGCCCATCCGGAGGTATGACAGATCGCAGTCCGCTCTCGGCCGTCTCGCCGCTGGACGGGCGGTACGCTCGCTACACGGAGCCGCTCGTCCCCTACGCGAGCGAGGCCGCGCTGATCCGCGCTCGCGTCCGCGTCGAGGTGGAGTACCTGATCGCACTCGCCGACCTCGAGGCCACGCCGCTCGCAATCGACGACGGCCAGCGCGCGCACCTCCGCGCGCTCTACGAGAAGTTCGACGACGAGGACGCTGAAATCGTCAAGGCACTCGAGACGGAAGGCTGGAAGAGCTACTCGGCCACCAACCACGACGTCAAGGCCGTCGAGTACTTCGTCCGGGAACACCTGCCGGAGGGTCTCGACGCCGCCCAGTGGATCCACTTCGGCCTCACCAGCGAGGACGTGAACAACCTGGCCCAGCGCCTCCTGGTCAAGCCCGCCGTCGAGGACGTGCTCGTCCCCGCGCTCCGGGACGTCCGGGACGCGCTGGCGGAGATGGCCCGCGAACACCGGGACCTGCCGATGCTCGCCCGTACGCACGGCCAGCCGGCGACCCCCACGACGTTCGGCAAGGAGATGGCCGTCTACGCCGCCCGCCTGGGCCGAGCCCTGGGGCGGATCGAAGCCGCTGCTGACGGGCTCTCCGGCAAACTCGCCGGCGCCTCGGGCACCTACGCGGCCCACGACGCCGCCTACCCCGACGTGGACTGGCCGGCTTTCTCCGAGTCGTTCGTGACGGGGCTGGGACTCGAGCACACCCCCCTGGCGACGCAGGTCAACCCCTGCGACGACCTGGCGGCGCTGTTCGACGCGCTCCGCGGCGCCAACGACGTCCTGCTCGATCTGGATCTGGACGTCTGGCTCTACGTCTCGGACCGATACCTCGGACAGGAGGCCGCCGCGGGCGAGACCGGCTCGTCGACGATGCCCCACAAGGTCAACCCGATCGACTTCGAGAACAGCGAGGGGAACCTCTCGAAGGCCAACTCGGATCTTGTCTTCCTGGCCGACTACGTCACGACCTCGCGGCTCCAGCGGGACCTCTCGGACTCGACGGTCAAGCGCAACGTCGGCGCGGCGCTTTCCCACTGCCTGATCGGCTACCGGAAGTGCGAGACGGGTCTGGGGAAGGTCGTTCCCAACGAGCAGGTGATGCGGGACGAACTGGAAGCGACCCCCGAGATCATCGGCGAGGCCGTCCAGACCATCCTCCGGCGGGAGGGGCACACCGACGCCTACGAGCGCGTGAAGGACCTGACCCGCGGCCGGCGGGTCACCATCGAGGACTTCCGGGACCTGTTCGCGGATCTTGACGTGAGCGAGGACGTGCGGGCGGAACTGACCGCGCTGACCCCGACCGGCTACGTCGGCGTCGGGAGCGAACTGGTCGACGAGATCGAGGACTAACTGGACCGACGCGGTACCAAACGCATATGCTGGTCGGGCGCAATCACTGAGCAAATGCGCTACGTCGAGGGTCTGCTGACGCCGGAACGGGGGTGGATCCACCCCATCGAACGGCGCATCCAGCAGGCGCCGGGGATCAAGAACGAACGCATCCTCCAGATGGAACTGCTCGACGACGGCACGGTGACGACGATGTACGAGCTGAGCGGCGACCGCGAGGTCATCGAGTTCGCCGCCGAGTACGTCCCCGAACTCATCACCTACCAGGTGTCGCCGATGCAGGACCGGATCATCACCTACGCCCACCTCGAATCCAACGAGATGCTCACCGGCCTGCTCGAACTGCCCCACAAGTTCCAGATCGTCCCCGATTTCCCCATCGAGTTCGCCAGCAACGGCGGCATCAAGCTGACCGTCGTCGGCGACGAGGGCCAGATCCGCGAGGCCATGAACGCCGTCCCCGACGGAATCTCCGTCGAACTTCAGAAACTGGGCGACTACGCGCCCGAGAACGAACGCCTCCTCTCACGGCTCACCGACCGCCAGCGCGAGGTGGCCGAGATCGCCGTCGAGATGGGCTACTACGACACGCCCCGGCAGGTCACCTACGACGACATCGCCGACGCCGTCGACGTGGCGCCGGGCACCGTCGGCGAGATCCTCAGAAAAGTCGAGTCCCGCTTGCTGAACGCGCTACTCGGCTGATTAGCGGCCGAAACCGCTCTTCTTCTGCGACCGGATCGACAGTTCGTTCCAGTGGTTGATGCCCCAGTACCCGAAGCCGGTAGCGATCATCCCCGCCGCGAGGAAGTAAAAGAGCAGGTGGGAGGTCACCAGCGCCTCCGGGTTCTGGATCGCGTGCAGCACGCCCTCGCCGCCAAGCGTCAGGACGACGAAGGTCCCGAGCGCCGTCGCGCCGGCGGCCGCGATGACTGTGCGCCCGTCCAGTCCCTGGGCCTCCGTCAACAGCACCGCGCCGACGAACGCCGTCGCCATCCCGAGGACGTACACCGGCAGTCGCTGGCTCAGGCCGGCCGTCTCGCCCGACACGAGCGCCACCAGCCCGACGAAACTCGCCGTGAGTATCAGGGTACAGGTCGCGACGAGCGCGCCCGCTCGTCCGATCGACTCCGCGTCGAACCGCCGCCCGCGTGCAGTCGCCATACGCTACCTCTCCGACTGGCCGACAAAAACGTTTACGCGGCGTCTGACGGGCGTCTGCCGGCCGAATGCCGTAGAGTATCAGCGCTGGGAATCAGGAGAGCAGCGATTCGACGGCGGCCGTGACGATCTCGCCCGCGCGCTCGACGTCAGACCGGTGGACGTACTCGCGCTCGGCGTGGGCGACCGCCCCCTCGTCGTCTGCCAGATCGCCGGGGCCGAACACGACGGTCGGGGCGTCATTCGCGAAGTAGGAGGCCTCGGTCGCCGCGCCGAACGGGCGGGCCTCGCCCGCGCCGGCCTCCCGGAGCGCCCGGACCACGTCCGCATCCGCAGGCGTGGCGAACGCTTCCAGGAACGGCGTCTCGCGCTCGGTGTACTCGAAGGACAGGGTCATCGAGTCCGGAATCCATCCCTGGAGGTGGGCCTCCAGTTGCTCGCGAAAGCCCTGCTGGGTCTCGGGGGGCACGCTCCGCCGGTCGACGGTGATCCGGCACGCCGCCGGGATCTGGTTGGTCGCCTCGCCGCCTTCGATCACCGTGGGTTCGAGGGTCGGCCGTCCGAGCGAGTCGTGTTCCGGCGGCCCGACCGTCTCGTCGTAGGACTCGATGGCCTGCAGGACGGGTGCCACGGCACGGATCGCGTTCGCGCCGCTCTCCGGTTCGGCGGCGTGGGCGGCCGTCCCGCGGATCGTGACGGTCCCCTCGAAGCGGCCCTTCGCGGCGGTGCAGACGTCCAGCCCCGTCGGCTCGCCCACTATATAACTGTCCGCGTCCAGGTCGAGTGCCGCCGCACCCGTCGAGTACACCTCCTCGTCGGGCGTGATCGCGAGCGTCAGTGTCCCCGATTCGATCTCGGCCCCGAGGAAGGCGGACAGGAGCGCCGCGAGCGGCCCCTTCGCGTCGCAGGCGCCCCGCCCGCGGACCACGTCCCCGTCGACGTCGAGGGGGACGTGGGGCGGCACCGTGTCGATGTGCGTGTTGAGGACGAGATGGGGTCTGTCGTCGCCCTCGGCCCCCTCGCGAGTGGCCAGCGTGTTGCCGGCGTCGTCGACGCGGGGGTCCGCGCCCGCCGATTCGAGCGTCTCGACGAGGAACTCGCGCATCTCGGTGACGTCCTCGTGTGAGGGGATCGAGACGGCTCGCTCGTGGAAGGCGAGGGGGTCGAACGTCATCAGTCGTCACCGGTGACGCCGTCGAGTTCGACGTCGAACGTCGTCGGATCGACGACGGTGACGGTTCCGGTGTACTCGCGCTCGACGGGGCCCTGGAGCAGGGCGTCTCGCTCGGTCAACTGGACGACCAGCCGACCGCCCGGCGGGTGGACGGGGACGCGCTGGCCCCGTTCGACCTTCCCGAGGCGCTCGGCGACCGCGACGATGGCGACCGCGCCGGTCCCGCAGGAGTCGGTCTCGGCCTCGACCCCGCGCTCGAAGGTCCGCTGGTCGAAGCCTCTGACCGTGCCGTCCGCATCGGAACCGTCCGCGCGTGGTGCGGCGAAGTTGACGTTCGCCCCCTCCGGGAACACGTCGGCGTCCCGAACCGCGGGTGCGACCGCCTCGACGTCGACCGTCGTCACGTCGTCGACGAAGGCGACGGCGTGGGGGACGCCGGTGTTGACCGCCGTGACGGTCAGGCCCTCGACCTCGCGTTCGATCAGCGGTTCGTCCCCGACGACCGGGACCCGATCGGGGTCGAACACTGGCGCGCCCATCTCGATGGTGACGCCCTGGTCGCCGACCTGGGCGCGGCGCGTGCCGGCCTGCGTGTCGATCATGACCTCGTTCGCCCCGACGCGTTCGGCGACCCACTTCGCCGCACAGCGGGCGCCGTTGCCGCACATGGCGGCGACGCTACCGTCCGGCTGGACGAGGGTCATGACCACCCGCGGCGGGGAGTACTCCGATTCGAGCGCCAGGAAGAGGACGCCGTCGGCGCCCCGCTTGCGCGCGTTCGGATGCGAGAGGCCGGTCTCTCGGTCGCACAGCTCGGCGGCGAACGCCCGTCGATCCGGAACCGTCTCCGTCGCGTCGACGATGATGAAATCGTTGCCCGTCCCGTGGTACTTCGCTACTTGGACCATGTTTCCAGTTCTGTGATGTCCGCGACCGTCTCCCGCCGGACAGCGGGCCGAGCCGTCTCGCCGTCGATGGCGACGACCGCCGGCCGCGGCCGGGAGTTGTAGTTGCTGCTCATCTCGTACCCGTATGCACCCGCGTTACCGACCGCGAGCAGGTCCCCGCGCTCGGGGTCGGGGAGCGACCGATCCTCGCCCAGCACGTCCGCCGTCTCGCAGATCGGGCCGGCGACGGTCGCCGAGGTCGTCTCCCGCGCGCCCGCGTCGGGAGCCAGCGAACGGATCGCGTGGTAGGAGTCGTACATCGCCGGGCGAACCAGGGTCGTCATCCCGGCGTCGACGCCGACGACCGTCGTCTCGGGCGTCGGCTTGACCGTGTTCACCCGAGTCAGGAGCACACCCGCGTCCGCGACGAAATAGCGACCGGGTTCGATACCGAGCGTCGCCTCGACGTCGCCGAACGCCTCCCTGGTCGCAGCCGCAACCGCCTCCAGATCGAGCGGCGATTCGTCCTCGCGATAGGGGACGCCGAGGCCGCCGCCGACGTT
The DNA here is from genome assembly GCF_037031225.1 of Halorientalis sp. LT38. Classification (NCBI taxonomy): domain Archaea; kingdom Methanobacteriati; phylum Methanobacteriota; class Halobacteria; order Halobacteriales; family Haloarculaceae; genus Halorientalis; species Halorientalis halophila. The sequence goes on from NZ_JAYEZN010000001.1 coordinate 866,249, forward strand.
GACGAACTCCAGACGTCCCACCTCGTCGATCACGGTCCGCGCCAGGTCACCCATCCGTGCGACCAGTTCGCGGTGGGCCTGCAGGTCCTCGCCCGAAATGCCGCTGCCGGCGTGGGCGTGGAGGCCCACGAGGTCGAACCCGCGGTCGACCGCCTCGCTCGCGAGTTCGGGCACGCGATCCAGCGGGACCCCGAACTTCGGCGCCGCGCCGGTCGAGACCTTCTCGTGGTGGCCGGCACCGACCCCGGGGTTTGCCCGGATGCAGAGCCGACCCGAAAAGCCCCGTTCGGCCAGCCGATCGAGGGTGTCCGCCGCGCCGATCGTCACGATCAGGTCGTGCTCGGTCGCGGCCTGGACCACGTAATCGAGGTCCTCGTCCGGCGGGTTGACCGCCGTGTACCGCACGTCTCCTCCACCGAACCCCGCGGCGAGCGCGCGTTCGACTTCGCCCGCGGAGGCACATTCGGCCCCGACGCCCGTGGACTCGATCGTCTCCAGTACCGGGCGAGTGGTGTTGGCCTTGGCGGCGTAGCTGATCTCTTCCGCGTCGAAGGCGGCCCGGAGCCGAGCGGCGTTCTCGCGCACCCGGTCCAGATCGAGGACGTACAGCGGCGTCTCGTACTCGCCGGCGAGGGCGCGCAGTCGCTCGGCGTCCCAGTCGGACAGCCGGCGGACCGCGGGCCCGGACCTCATTCTCTCAGTGCGTCTTCGCGCTCGGTGCCTTCGAGGGTTTCGGTCTCGATGTCCGTCGCGACGACGGCGGGCTTGTAGGCCGCGCCCGGGATCAGGTCCTCGTCGCTGACCGAAGACTCCACGTAGCGGGCGAAGGCACGGCGCTCCGGCGGCAGTTCGCCGTACAGGACCTCGTCCTCGACCAGGTCGTAGACCGGGATCCGAGGTGTGAGGAGCGTGTTCTCACCAACGATGGAGTTCTCGCCGACGCGGAAGCCGGAGGTGACGCGAGAGCCCGCGCCCAGCGAGACGCCGTCCTCGACGATGACGGGGTCGTTCTCGACCGGTTCGAGGACGCCGCCGATCAGCGTGTTGGCGCCGAGTTTGACGTTCTCGCCGATCTGCGCGCAGGAGCCGACGGTGTCACAGGAGTCGACGAGGGTCCCGTCGCCCACGTGGGCACCGATGTTGACGAACGAGGGGCTCATCATGATCGCGTCGCTGCCTACGTAGGCACCGCGGCGGATGACCGTCCCGTCCGGCGTGTTGCGGGAGCCACGGTCGCCGATGTCGGCGGTGTCGCGCAGGGGGAGCACGTCGTGGTAAGCCACGTCGCCGTACTCGCGGGCCTCGATCTGTCGGAGGCCGAAGTTGAGCAGGATGCCCTGCTTGACCCACTCGTTGACCTGCCAGTCCCCGTTCGCGGGTTCGGCGGCGCGGACCTCGCCCCCTTCGAGGGCTTCGAGTAACGCGTCGAGCGTGTCGGCGTCGTCGGCCGTCGCGTCCTCGGCGGTGAGGCCGTCGTCGTAGCGGTTCCACAGGGCTTCGATGTCGGTTTGCAGACTCATACTGGACACTCCTCAGGCGTCCCCGATAACGTCCCCGAAGTCGTACCGGCCCGGGTCCTGGGTCTCGATCCAGACCGCCGCGTCGAGCGCGCCGGCCGCGAAGACGCTCCGGTCCTCGGCGTGATGGGAGAGCGAGAGCACCTCGTCGTTGCCCGCCGCGATCAGTTCGTGTTCGCCGCGGATGTCGCCGGCCCGGCGGGCGAAGACGCCGATCTCGTCCTCGTCGCGTGGGGCGTGGCCCTCGCGACCGTAGACCGGCTCGACGTCTCGCTGTGCCTGGACGGTCTCCAGCATGGTCTTGGCCGTGCCGGAGGGGGCGTCGATCTTCCCGTTGTGGTGGGTCTCCATCAGTTCGAGGTCGTAGTCGGGCACCGCTGGCAGAGCCTCCTCGATCGCGCGCAGGAGCGCGTGGATCCCGCGGGCGAAGTTGGTGGCCTTCAGGAGGGGGACCGACTCGGCGGTCTCGTCCAGTGCGGCGAACCCGTCCTCGTCGAAGCCGGTGGTGCCGACGATCATCCCGACGCCAGCCTCGGCGCAGGCGTCGGCGAGCGAGCGGGTGGCTTCCGGGACGGTGAAGTCGACGACCACCGCAGGCTCGTACTCGGCGAGCGCGTCGGCGGTCTCGGCCGCGTCCACGACCGGCACGCCCTGGACTTCGTCGGGGCCGTCGACGTCGAACCCGACGACCACCTCGACGTCGTCGCGGTCCGCCGCGGTCTCGACGACGGTTCGGCCCATGCGTCCCGCGGCGCCGTTGACCGCGACCCGCGTCATCGCTGGGCCTCCGCCGGTTCGGGGGCCGACCCGTCGTCCAGGTCGTCGAGCGTCTCGCGCAACGCCGCGAGCGTCTCGTCGGTCGCGCGAGAGAGGGGCGAGCGCATCCGGGGCGAGTCGTAGTGGCCCCGGATCGCCATGGCCTCCTTGACCGGGATCGGGTTGGTCTCGGTGAACAGGACCCTGAAGAGCTCGCCGAGTTCGTGGTGGTACTCCCTGGCGCGCTCGTAGTCGCCGGAGATGGCCGCGCCGACCATCGCGCAGGTCCGGGCCGGCTCGATGTTCGCGGAGACGGAGATACAGCCGCTCCCGCCGGTGGCGATAATGGGCAGCGTCATCGCGTCGTCGCCCGAGAGGACCGCGTAGTTCTCCTCGCGTGTGCGCTCGATGACTTCGGTGATGCGGTTCATGTCGCCGGAGGCGGCCTTGTAGCCGACGACGTTCTCGTGTTCGGCCAGGTTGACCGCGGTCTCGACGGCGATGTTGCGGCCCGTTCGCGAGGGGACGTTGTAGATGATCTGGGGCAGGTCGACGGCGTCGGCGACCTGGCGGAAGTGGTGTTCCATCCCGGCGGGCTCGGGGGTGTTGTAGTACGGCGAGATGAGGAGGAGGCCGTCGGCGCCGGCGTCGGCGGCGCGTTCGGAAAGTTCCAGGGCCTCGCGGGTGTTGTTGCTGCCGGAGCCGGCGATGACCGGGACGTCGTCGAGGGCGTCGATGACGGCCTCGATGACCTCCACGTGTTCGTCGTGGGACATCGTCGAGCTCTCGCCGGTGGTGCCCATCGGGACGACGCCGTCGACGCCGCGGGCCTCGAGCCACTGGGCGTGCTCGCGGAGCCGTTCGAAGTCGATGCTCTCGTCCTCGTGGAACGGCGTGGTCATCGCGGGGAACACGCCGGTGAATGTGTCGTGTGTCATGGCTGTGGTGTGTCGTGGTGTGATCGCTGGGGTGTGATAGTTCGCGCGCGAGACAACGAGGACGGCCCGCGACGGGGCGCTACGCCCGCCGTGAGCCTACCGCGCGCGTTTGGGTTTCGCAATGCCCCGAGAACGGACCGCGCCACACCAGGAGCTGACGGAGACGCCAGCGCGACCCGGAGTGGCCCGTTGCATAGGCGTGACACCGATACGAGACGACTTAGAAGTTTCGAGACGGAGCAACGCGTCCGCGCGGTCTGGGCCGAGTCACTGTCAGCGGGACACGTACCAGTATTTATACTACGCCGACCGCTACGTCCTCGCATGACCGACGTGCATCCCGGGCAACGCGTGGCCATGCTGGCCGACGCGCAGAACCTCTACCACACGGCCCGGAGCCTCTACACCCGAAACATCGACTACGCCTCGCTCCTCGAGGAGGGAGTCGACGGTCGCGAACTCACCCGCGCCATCGCCTACGTGATCCGCGCCGAGGCCGAGGACGAGGAGACGTTCTTCGAGGCGCTGGTCGACATCGGCTTCGAGACGAAGATCAAGGACATCAAGACCTTCGGCGACGGCTCGAAGAAGGCCGACTGGGACGTGGGGATGAGCCTGGACGCCGTGACGCTGGCCGACCACGTCGACACCGTCGTGCTCTGCACCGGCGACGGCGACTTCTCGCGACTCTGTCGGCACCTGAAACACGAGGGCTGCAAGGTCGAGATCATGGCCTTCCGCGAGTCGACCGCCGACGAGCTGATCGAGGCGGCCGACGCCTTCCGCGATCTCAGCGAAGAACAGGAGACGTTTCTGCTCTAGACCGGCCGCCCGCCTTCGGACGTGCCGAGCAGCAATGTGCCGACTGCCATGACCATCGCGGCGACCCCGCCGACGGCGCCGGGCAGTTCGACCTGCTGGAGCCCGACCCCGAGGATCAGCGCCGACCCGACCAGGAGCAGGACCGCACCGACCGCGATCTGCGTCGTTCGTGAAAGCATGTACCGCGGGGTATGTAATTCTCGCCTATAAATCTACCCGAAACCGCCCGCTACCGGCACCACGCCACGTGAAAGGCACACACTAGAACGCCCACTGGTACCGTAACCCACAGCTTCGGCGGCGGGCGGAAGGTGTTTAATCGCTGGCCCGGAAGGCCCGATCAGATGGACGACGAGGACGGTCGGATGCTCCGCCGGATCGCGGACTACCAGTTCGGCGCGGGCGCCGGCGCGGCGCTGTTCCCCGCCGACGAGGACCTGGAGGTCTACCGGACGAGTTCCGGCCGACCACAGCAGGTACTGGCCGACGAGGGTCGACTGGTCACCTACGCCGTCGACGGCCGGTTCACGCTGAGCGCGGCCGGGGCCCGACGGCTGCTCGACGCACTGGACGAGCCGGCCCACCGGGTCGTGGTCGGCGAGGACAGCGACCCGTTCGTCCGGGAGGGACGCAACGCCTTCGCGAAGTTCGTCGAGCGCGCGGATCCGGGCGTCCGCCCGGGCGACGAAGTGGCGGTCGTGCGCGACGACGACACTCTCCTCGGGGTCGGTCGCGCCGAACTCGCCGGCGAGGACATGCTCGACTTCGGGACGGGGATGGCGGTGTTCGTCCGGCACGGCGTGGGTGCGGCCGAGGGCGACGAATCGGTCGCCGAGAGCTGAGCGGTGTGCCGTACTGTGCGGTGGCGGCGCGGAGGCGGTAGTTGCTACGTATTGTGCCGGACGCGAGCCGACGGCTCGCGTCCGGCTTTTTCCCCACGTTTTTGCGATAGTGAGGGACCGAAGGTCCCTCATACCATGTGAACGGGCGTCGTCCGAGAGAGCGGAGCTCTCTCGTGATCACGAAAGTCGCTTCGCGCCTTTCGAACGACTTCGCGCCCCTGAGCATACGAGGTGCGCAGCGCGCACCTACGAACGGACGAAGTGGGTGCCGAAGGGGTTTTCAGCCGGGGGCGCGAGCCTCCGGGTATGTTCGGAGGAGGCGGCGGTTTCGATCCGCAGAAGATGCAACAGATGATGGACCAGTTCGGCATCGACATCGAGGAGCTCGATGCGCAGGAGGTCATAATCCGGACGCCGGACGAGGAACTCGTCTTCACCGACGCGGAAGTCCAGCGGATGGACGCCCAGGGCCAGGAGACCTACCAGGTCATCGGGACGCCCGAGAGTCGCGCGCCCGGTGAGGGCGGCGCGGCGGGCGAGGTGACGGCGGCCGACGACGGCGGCAGCGGTGGGATTCCGGACGCCGACATCGAGATCGTCGCCAACCGGGCGGGCGTGAGCGAAGACGACGCGCGTGAGGCCCTCGAAGCCGAGGACGGCGACCTCGCGGCGGCCGTCGAGCGCCTGGAGTAGCGTGGCGCTGCTCCTGGTCCACGACGACCGCGAGTACCTCCTGGAACGGGGCGAGACCCTCGAGACGGATCTGGGGATCCTCGAAGTGCCCGACGACGCCGCGGCGGGAGAGGTCGTCTCGACGCACCTCGGCGAGCCCTTCACCGTGCGGGAACTCCGGGGCCCGGACTGCTTCAACCACTTCGAGCGCACGGGCGCGCCGATGATGCCCCGCGACATCGGGCTGATCATGGGCCACACGGGCGTCTCCGAAGGCGATCGGGTCCTCGACGCCGGGACGGGGACCGGCGTGCTGGCGGCCTACCTCGGGCGGGCCGGTGCGGAGGTCGTGACCTACGAACAGGACGCCGAATTCGCCGAGGTGGCCCGCGAGAACATGGAACTGGCCGGCGTCGACGACCGGGTGGACGTGCGGACCGGGGACGTGACCGAGCACCTCGACGTGGGCCCGGTGGACGTGCTGACGCTCGACACCGAGGACGCGCCGGCGGTCGTCGAGCACGCCGTGGATCTCCTGACGCCGGGGGGCTATCTGGCGGTCTACTCGCCGTTCGTGGAGGGGACCCGGGACGTCGCGCGGACCGCGCGCGAGGCCGGACTGAGCGGGATCGAGACGCTGGAGACGATCCAGCGGGAGATGGACTTCGACGACCGGGGGTCGCGCCCATCCACTGCGGGCGTGGGCCACACCGGGTTCCTGACGTTCGCCCGACGGGAGTGAGGATGACGGAGCCAGAGAGACGGGGACTCGCGGGTGTCGTCGACGGCGCGCTGACGCTCGCGACGGCGCCGACGGTGGAAGTCGTCGCCAACCTGCTGGTCGACCTCGACGACGCGCGCCTGCACCTGCCGTCGGTGGCCGGGCCCGTCCACATCCGGATCGACAGGCTGCGGGAGGCCGTCCGGATCGTTCGCACCGAGGAGGAGACCCTGAAGCGACTGGACGCGACGCTGACTGCGGGCGGCTACACCGCCGAGGTGTACGTCGGCGAGACACAGGTCGCGCTGCTCGGGGCCGAAGCGGATCCCGGACGCGTCAGTCGGCGACTCGCCGACGGACGGACCGAACTGTTCGCGGGCGGGGTGCTCCGCGCGGCGGTCAGGGACCCCTAGCGGACGACTCTGACCAGGTTCAGCAGTTCCTCGCGGAAGGAGGCGGGATCGATGTCGATGCCCGGGATCGAGATGCCGAGCAGGTCGTCGAGCGACGCGGCGGGGTAGGCGCCGCCGGCCAGGCGGAACTCGCCCCCGGTCGACCAGACGGCGAGGTACCCCTCGACGGGGACGTCGACGACGCTGGTCTCGATGGCGGCCTCGTAGGCCTGGAGGGAGGCGCGGTCGCCGGTCTCGACCCTGATGCGCTCGTGGCCGGCCTTCGAGACGTCGCCGAACCCGCGCTCGCGGAGGCGGTCCCGGAATACGGCGTCGGCCTGCGTGCGGACGGTGGTGAACACGGCTGCCGGGCCGATAGTCGGTGGGAGCGCCGGGGTGAACTCGAGGCGGGTCGCGAAGAAGAAGCGCCACATCCGGTCGACGGCGCCAGCGGTGAGTCCGTTGACGGTCGACCGGAGGTCCTCGTCGTCGTAGACGGCGGTGTGGCCGACGACGCGTGCGACGGGCAACTCGAACACCGTCTCGCTCGACCGATCGGTGACGGCCCACCCGTCGAGGTGGTCCGCTGGCACCCGGGGAGTCCCGTCACCGCTCATCCGTCAGTGGTCGTCCTCACGCCACTTGTGGTCACACTCGGTGCACGTGAAGAATCGCGTCTCGCTCTCGTCGGCGGCGCGGATCTGCTTCATCTCCCAGAAGGCGCGGTCGTTGCCGCACTCCGGACAGCGGGCCCCGGTCGTCGGCCCCATGTCCTCGGCGTCGACCTCGGAGGTGTCGACGACCTCGCTTTCCTCCTGGGCCTGCGTGGACGTCATTGCGGCCTCGTTCGCGGCGTCTCGCGGCTTCTCGAAGTCACAGCTCCCGCAGATCCACATCCCGTCGTCGGTTTTCATCATCGAACCGCACTCGTCACAGAACTCCATTGGTATGCTCCGGATACAGTATCGGCCCCTAAAACCCCCTCGGATCCCGCAGCCGGGAAACGGCTTTGGGGCTGCCGTCGCTCGTCACGCCCGTGAGCCAGATGGCGCAACTCCCGGACCTGCTCGTCGGATCGCTCGAGTCGTTCGCCGCCGGCCTCGTCGCCGCGATCCCCCGGCTGCTCGGCGGCGCACTCTTCCTCGTCCTCGCGTACGTGGCTATCAAGATCGTCACGACCGTCCTCCGGTCGGTACTCTCCCGGACGACGCCCGCCGACCAGGGACTCGTGGTGGATCTCGCGGTCCTGATCGCGAGCATCTTCCTCTGGTTCGGGGCCGGCCTCGCACTGCTGAACGTCGTCGGCCTCGGTGAACTCGCGGCGAGTCTCGGCACCGCCGTCGGGTTCATCGCCCTGGGGGTCTCCTACGCCCTCTCGGAGATGATCGAGGACACCGTCGCCGGCGTCTATCTGCTCAAGGATCCGGACTTCAATCCGGGCGACACCGTCACGATGGGCGCGGGGACGGGCGTCGTCGTCGACATCGGGCTCCGGAAGAGCCGCTTCGACCTGGAGAGCGGCGACCGTCTGATCGTGGCCAATCGAGACGTCGAGACGAAGTGGACGAAGAAATCAGACGAGAACGCGGCGGACGGGGAAACGGCCGACGGGACGACGGCGGACTGATCAGTTGTTGGCCTGCCAGTCGTCGCAGGACTCCATGTCCGACATGACCTCGGTGTGGAGCGTACAGGCCGGGCGAATCTCGCCGTCCACGCGGACGTACTGGAAGTGCTCGCAGTTCCCGCAGTAGGGGTCTGGCTGGCCGCGGGTCGAGGCGGCTTCGACGACCTCGTCGGGGACCGGCTCCGCGTCGGCCATCCCGTCTGCGCTCTGGGTCGCTGCGCCCCCGTCACTGGCGGCCTGCTGGGCACCGACCGGCGTCTCGGGCTCCTCGCGGCTGTAGAGGACGTCGCCCTCGTCAGCGCGGTTGGTCTGTGTCTCGACCTCGCCGTCGGGTTCGTTACCGAACAGGCCGACGCCGCCGAGGCCGGGCACCGAGCCGGTGACTTCCAGGATCCGTGTCGTCCCTTCGTCGGTGACTTCCATTCGTACTGTGCCGCCGGGGTCGGTCCGGGTCTTGAACTTCGCGACGGCCAGGAACAGACACCAGAACAGGGTGCTGGTTCCCAGGAAGTAGACGACCACGACGGGGAGCGTCAGGTCCGTCCCACCGGTCGCGCCGACCCAGCGGTAGGGGTAGGCTTCGCGGAAGAGGACGACGCCGAACACCGAGAGGCTCGCGCCGATCACCGCCGCCGCCCGTGCGCGACGGGAGGCGGGGAGCAGGACGAAACTACCGAGGAAGGCCGCCGGTAACCCGAGGCCAGCGAGCACGCCGGCGAGTTCCCGCGCACCGAAGGTCGTCAGCCCGAACAGGTCGGCGAGGCCGGTCGTCGCGACGAGGATCGCGGCGACGACCATCGCCGCCCCGACGCCGAACAGCGAGAGGCCGACGGCTCGCTGCCGTCGGCCCGCGACGCCGCCCACGCCGCCGTCGTAGACGTCCGCAATGTTGGTCATACGGGCGGGTACGTGACCGATCCACAAAACAACCCGTCAGACGCCCGGCAGACGAACGGGTGCGCCGCCGTCAGGCATCGCGACCGGGCAGTTGGGTACCGGGGAGAACGGCAGCGTAGCGGTCTCAGGCCCCCGCAACGGTCCGTCCGGGGCCCGTGATCCGGACGGTCGTGCTGGCGCGCTCGGCGTCTGCGGGGACGAAGATGTCGACGTCGACGGCTTTCGTGGCGCCTGGTCTGACGAGGCCGACGTCACAGGTCCGACTGATGATGGGAGCGTCGTCGGCGTCCTGCAACGTGACAGTGGCTTCCACCTCGGCTGCTTCACCCTCGTTGGTTACGCCGAGTTCGACCTGTGCGAGTTGGCTCTGGAGTGCCGTCACGTCGGCCTCGTTGCCATCCCCGTCGTAGAACGTGACTCGCTCGAGCGTGAGATGGTCGCTCCTGGAGCTCATGTACCGGAAGAGTCGGTCTGAAATGTCCTCGTATATCCTGTCCCCTTCGGAGCCGTCCTCGAAGAGGGTGCCGATCGGATTGAGGTCGGCCCGCAGGTCGCTGGCGATGGTCCCACGGTTCTGCGTGTTGGTCTTCAAACGGAGGTAGTCGCTGACGAACGCGTCGAACTCACTCGGGAGGGCCCCATCGTACATGTCGGCGTAGGCCCGGAGTTCCGCGTCGAAGTTTATCAACGGCGGCAGGGGTGCAGAACGTCCCTCCGCGGGAACCCACGGCCTGGCGGCCGGCAGACGGTCGACAGCCTCCGGCGGGGCGGACGCGGCGATCCGCTCGAAGTAGCCGAGGCCGTCGAGAATCGACCCGAAGACGGCACTGAGGACGGTGACGAAGATCACGCCGGCCGTGAGCAGGTGCGAGACCGGCGGCGGGAGCGTGAACTGGAACAGCGCGATGAACACGCAGGTCACCATCCCGACGACGAGGAGGAACGAGCCGAGATTGGGGTCTTTCCCGGTGAGAAACTCGATGCCGTCGAGGAACGCCGAGTCGGCCGCCGCGTCTGGCGGTGAATCGGGTCGGTCCCCGGATCGTTCTCGCTGGCTCACTGGCCAGACACCCCCGTGACGTCGGCCTTTTTCGCCTCGGCGGCACGCCGGAGCACCTGGACGAGGTGTGAAACCCACAGACCAGCGGTGAACCCGAACAGCGTCCCGACGGTCGTGATGCGTATGGTTTCTTCGAGCGGCGCGAACGCGACGCCGATACAGAGCGCCCCGAAGATGAACATGAGGGCGTATTGGACGCGCGTCTCCCGGTTCACGCGTCGTATCTCTTCGAGCATAACGGGCATCTAGAAGCCTCGGAGCGCATTAACTCTGTTGTCTGACATAAGTTGCCGAGTGGATATCACAAACTCCAGTCTGATAATTCTTATATCCAGGATAGAGGCACCGTAGTACCACAAAAGACGATATGGGGGGACCGAGGAGCGGACGTTCCACCGCGACTATATTTGTTCAGATATCGTACCCTTTGTGCTCTGCACACCGTGGGCCTGCTCGGGACGTCGTGACCGGCGACAGACCGAAGGGGCACGGTCGTGTATCGATACCAACCCCTAACGGGATTCTCACGAACATGGTCTCGACACTCGTCCTCGTCGGAATCGCGGTGGCCGCGTTCGTCGGCTACAACATCGGGGGCTCCTCGACCGGGGTCGCCTTCGGCCCGGCGGTCGGGAGCCGGATCGTGCGCAAGACGACCGCCGCGGGGCTGTTCACGATTTTCGCCTTCGCCGGCGCGTGGACGGTCGGTCGGAACGTCATCGACACGATGAGCGACGGGATCGTCCCCGCCGCGCAGTTCTCCCCGACCGCCAGCGTCGGCGTCCTCTTTTTCACGGGTCTGGCCCTGCTCGTCTCCAACATCTACGGCGTGCCGGCCTCGACGTCGATGACCGCCGTCGGGGCCATCGTGGGCCTCGGCCTGGCGACGGGGACGCTGAACGCCGAACTCATGTTCACCATCGTCTCGGCGTGGATCGTCGCCCCCCTGATCGGCTTCGCCATCGGCGGCGTCATCGGCCGGTACCTCTATCCACACCTCGACGCCCGACTCTCCTTCGGCCGGATGCGCGATCCGTTGCTTCGCGTCGACCGTTCGGGGACCATCCCCCGGCCCGGGCTCAACGAGAACGCAGCGCCGCGGGACCTCGTCGGGGCCGCACTGGTGCTGGTGATCGCCTGCTACATGGGCTTCAGTGCCGGGGCGTCCAACGCGGCCAACGCCGTCGCGCCGCTGGTCGGGAACGGGTCGATCACGATGGGACAGGGCATCCTGCTGGCGGTCGGCGCCATCGGCCTCGGTGGGTTCACCATCGCCCGGCGGACCCTCGCGACGGTCGGCGACGACATCACCGACCTGCCGATCCTGGCGGCGCTGATCGTCTCGCTGGTCGGCGCGACCATCATCACCGTCCTCTCACAGCTGGGAATCCCGGCGAGCCTGGCCGTGAGCACGACCTGCTGTATCATCGGTCTGGGCTGGGGCCGGGCCAGCCGGACGGCGACCATCGTCGAATTGGCAAACCCGAAGCCCCGGGACGATAGCGGGACGGATCTGACCACGGGGTCGCTGACCGCCTCGCCGGCGGCCGAGGAGTCACCGGGCCCGACCGTCGGCGACCTGGCCACGGGAGCGGCCGAGGCACCGACCGAGGCTCCCGACGACGTGGCGGTCCCGGAGATCGGTGCCGAGGCGCCCGAGGAAGTGAGCGCCGAGAGCCTGTTCGACCCGGCCGCCACGGCCAGAATCGTCACGCTGTGGGTGCTCTCGCCGGTGCTGTCCGTCGTCGGCTCCTATCTCCTCTTTGCCTTCCTGCTGTGACCCAAGGGGTTTCCCCGTGCTGGTCGAAGGGGGAGACATGCGCGTTCTCGTTCCGATGGACGACTCGGAGATGGCCGAACGGGCGCTCGAATACGCACTCGACGTGCACGACGACGCCGAGATCACCGTGCTGACCGTCGTCGGCGAGCCCTCGTTCATGTGGGGAGAGGCGGTGGCGATAGCCCTGGCCGACGACATGCAAAAAGTGGCCGAAGAACACGGGCAAGCGGTGGCCGACAGGGCCGGCGAAATCGCGGCCGAACACGACATGGAGGTCGACGTGGACGTCCGGACCGGCCACCCGGCACGGGCGATCCTCGACGCCGCCGGGGACTACGATACGGTCGTCATCGGGAGTCACGGCGGTTCGGTGGCGGACCAGCTGGTGATCGGCAACGTCGCGGAGAAGATATTCCGGCGGTCGCCGGTGCCGGTGACGGTCGTCCGGTGAGAACGAGGGGACGAGCCGCCGCTCAGGACAGCAGCGTCGACCCGTCGAAGGCCGTCCGGTCGTAGTCCAGATCGAGCAGGTCCATCAGCGTCGGCGCGATGTCCAGCAGGTCGGCGTCCTCGATGCGCGCGTCGGGGTCGTCGACGAACAGGCAGGCGTTGTCGAAGCTGTGCATCCCGTTACGCGGACCCTTCCCGAAGACGTCCTCGTCGCCCTTGAACCCGGACTTGAGGTCGAAGCCGTGGTTCGGGACGACGACCAGGTCGGGGGCGATGTCGGCGTGGTCGCCGCGGAAGGCGTCCTCCTTGGTCACGACGCGCTCGGCGACTTTGGTGCCGTCCGGTCCCTCTAGCGCTTCGAGTTCGGCCTGGAGTTCGTCGCGGACGGCCTCGTACTCGTCCTGGGGGACGCTGCCGCGGGGTTCGCGGTCCTCGAGGTTGATGTAGAAGCGGCCGGGGATCAGCGAGTAGGCCTTCGTCTCCTCGGCGATGTCGCCCAGTTCCTCGTGGTCGTCGTCCTCGTAGCTGAGCCAGCCGTTCCGGGCGAGCCACTCGTTGCAGTGGACCTCGTGGTGCAGCGTGGTGAACCCGTGGTCCGAGGCGACGACCATCGTCACGTCCTCGGGCAGCAGGTCGCGCATCTCGCCGAGGTAGCGGTCGACCTTCCGGTAGAACTCGAGGAACTCCTCCTTGTACTCGCCGTCGTGCTCGTAGTCCTCGAACAGGAAGTGGTTGACCCGGTCGGTCGTCATGTAGACGCCGAAGAACAGATCCCAGTCGTCTTCCTCGACGTAGTTCTTGAACGCCTCGTGGTTGCGGTCGATGGTCTCGTGGGCGTCCTCGATGAACTCCGACTTGTCCTCGTCGTGACCGAGTTTGGCGTTGACGTCGATCCGGTAATCGATCTCTTCGAGGTGGTCGCGGAGTTCGTCAGGGTAGGCCGCCTTGTCGATGCCGGGCGAGAGGAAGCCCGAGACCATCCGCTGGACGTCGCGCTGGGGCGGGAAGGTCACGGGGACGTTCATCACGGTCGCCTGCCGGTCGGCGTCGTGGACGCGGTCCCAGATGCGCGTCGCCTGGACGTCCCGACCCATCGGGACGTAGGTCTCGTAGGAGCCGACTTCTCGATCCTGGAAGCCATAGACGCCGGTCTCCCCGGGGTTGACGCCGGTCGTCAGCGAGGGCCAGCAGGCGCTGGACTCGGGCGGCACGATGCTGTCGATCGCCCCGGCGCTGCCCTCCTCGGCCAGCGCCGCGAGGTTCTCGAACTCGTCGAAATGCTCCGCGAGCATGCTGTACGGGACCCCGTCGATGCCGAAGAAGGCAACACGGGGACCGTCGTCGCCACGAAGCCGGTCGAACAGACCCATACCGCTCGTTACCGGGACCGGGCACAAGAAGCTTCTTTTCGCGGTGGAATACAGACCCCCGTCCGCGACACCGGCAAAACCTGTCCTTACTCGCGGGCCTCGTCGTCCGCTGGGGCGGGCTCGCCCGCAGAGTCGAAGTTCTCGGGGATCACCGTCACGTGGGAGAGGCCGACTGGCCGTTGTTCGGTCGCCATCACACCTAGAATGGGAGCCCCACGCCCTAATAATTACCCATAATCATAATACATGGCCGGTGGGGGCGGTGATAACCCTGGGGTATCGCCGGGGACGGCGATCGGTCGGGTGGCGCGGGCCGGGAACCGGCCTGCTGGATGCGGGTTGGTACGACACGGTCCCGGTTTCCCTTGCCGCGATCTCGGGTAGGTTGCTTCCCGCGTGCGGATACGCTGCGTGTTCGTCGGCGGTGCCCCGCACACCGCCGACCGCCAGCGCACGCCGGCGTTCGGGTCGCTGGTTCCTGTCAGGCGTAGAACGGTCGTAACGGGGTCGTGTCGGGCAGGCGAGCGAAGGGCGCCATCGTTGCACCGGACAACGAACGAATACTAATCCGGCCGTGCGTCCGCGAGTGGGTATGGCCACTGGCAGCGTGCTCGTGTTGACCACGCAGCAACAGAGCGGACTCTCCATCGTGCGGTCGCTGGGCCGACAGGGCGTCCGGGTCGTGGCGGGTGGCCCCGAGGCGCCGACGCTGGGGATGCTCTCGCGGCACAGCGACGGGCGGTACGTCTACCCCAGTCCGGCAGATGGGGCCCGGGAATTTCTCGATCACCTCCTCACGTACCTCGAGGACGCCGAGCACGAGTTCGTGTTCGGGCCGACCGACTGGATGACGTTCCTGCTCTCGAAACACGGCGAGGAGGTCGCGGCGACGGGAACCGTCCCGGCCGTCGAGGAGTGGGACACCTTCCGCACGGTCTTCGACAAGGCCAGTCTCTTCGAGCGCCTTCGCGGCGTCGACGTCCCGTGTCCGGAGACCCACGCCCCGTCCTCGATCGAGGAAGTCGAGGCGATCGCCGACGACCTGTCCTACCCGGTCGTAGTCAAACCCCGCAGCAAGACCTACTGGAACGACGAGGGAGAGTACTCGACCCACCTCGTCGGCGACAGCAACTACGCGGACTCCCCGGCCGAGTTGACGGCGACCTATCGCTCGCTGCTCGCGCAGGAACCGGAACTGCGCGACTGGCCGCCCATCGTCCAGGAGTACGTCCCCGGCGAGACGACGACGACGGTGGTCCTCGCCGACGAGGGCGACGTCCGCGCGCACTTCCAGGAGCGTCGGCTCCGCACCGTTCCTCCATCGGGCGGGAGTTCCGCGCTGCTCGGGGTCGTCGACGACCCCCAGATGCGACGCTACGCCGAGCGCGTGATCGGCGCGTTCGACTGGACTGGCCCCGCGCAGGTCGAGTTCATGCAGCGCCCCGACGGCGAGTACGTCCTCATCGAGGTCAACGGCCGCTACTGGGGGTCGCTCCCCTTCGCGATCAACTGCGGCGTCGACTTCCCCTGGCTCCACTACCGACAGCTGTGCGGCGAGTGGGTCTCTCACGACGGCGACTACCGGACCGACGTCGTCCAGCGGCGGACGACACAGGATGTCGAGTGGCTGGGCCACCAGCTCCGCGACCGGAACGTCCGCGCGCTCGCCCCGTTTCTCGCCGACGTAGTCCGGGCCGATCACACGTTCGTCTCGGCCTCGGACCCGGTTCCGACGGCCTGGCTGTTGAGTCAGCTCCCGAGAAAGCTCCTCGAGGGCGTCCGAGAGGTGATCCGATCGGGGAGCGACCGACTCGACGAGCAGGGCGACCGCTCATCGACGACCGAGGATCCCAAGAAAGCGGGGAAGCTGGGTTAGACTTCCGACTCGTAGAGGTCCATCGCGTGTTCGATGGCGTCCATCGCGGCCCCCTTGTCCTCCCAGCCCTGCGTCTCGACTTCCTTGCCTTCCTCGAGGTTCTTGTAGGTCGCGAAGAACTCGTCGATCTCGTCGAGGGTCTGCTGGGGGATATCGGAGAGGTTCTGGAGGTGGTCGAAGCGCGGGTCCTCGGTGGGGACGGCGATGACCTTGTCGTCCTGCTCGCCGTCGTCGTCCATCTTCATCAGGGCGATCGGCCGAGCCTCGATGACGCAGCCGGGGAACGTCTGGTCCTCGACGAGGACGAGCACGTCGAAGGGGTCCTCGTCGTCGTAGTACGACTGCGGGATGAAACCGTAGTCGGAGGGGTAATGGACGTTGCTGTGGAGCACCCGGTCCAGGACGACTCCCGGGACGTCCTTGTCGTACTCGTACTTGTTGCGTTCGCCTTTGAGACACTCGACGACCGCGTGGATCTCCTCGGGCGGATTCGGCCCGGTTTCGAGGTCTTCCCAGAGGTTCGTCATCACCTGCCCGTGCGACAGGCGGCCAAAAAGTACTTTCGTAATCCGTACCGAGTCGTAGGTATCGGTCACGACCGCTCCGGAAGCCCATCACTGGCTTGTACCGAATACTAATAACAAATCAGACAAGAGGGCGATGGAATCACACGACCGACGCACGGACCTGTTCATTCCGGGACGGAATAGTCCGGAGGAATCACAGGACGCTGGGGGCGAAACGCCGACAATTCGATCTGAGTTGACAAGCGTTAAATATCGTGGTGACATTTAGCTAAGCATGTCAGAGTCACAAACTGTAGACGCGGACCTGGAGGTCGCACGGGAACTCACGGCGTTTCAGCGAAACGTGCTGGTCATCCTGAGCGAGGAGCCCCGATACGGGCTGGCCATCAAGCGCGAACTCGAGTCCTACTACGACTCGGAGGTCAACCACGGGCGGCTCTACCCGAACCTCGACGACCTCGTCGAGATGGGCCTCGTCGAGAAGAGCGAACTCGACAAGCGGACCAACCAGTACGCCCTGACCGAGGAAGGTCACGACGTCCTGCTCGATCAGCTCTCGTGGGTGTTCGGTCGCTTCGTCACCGACGACGGCCGCGCCGACGAACTCGAAGCGCTCATCGATCAGGCCCGCTGAGGGAGTCAGCGGTCTCGCGCGCCAGTTCTACCGAGCGATCGACCAGGTCGCGTTGCTCGTCGCTCGGCCACGCGTTCCGCCGGAAGTAGTCGGTGACGAACTCCGCCAGTTCTTCTTCGGTCGCCGCGTCGATCGGTTTCGCGTAATGGTTGCTCATGAAGTCGGCCAGCGCCGCGGCGTTCTCGCCGTGGACCGTGCCGTGTGCCTCGGCGACCGCGGCGGCGATCTCGCGGTTGCGGTCGTCGATCGCCTCCCAGTCCTCGCCGTCACCCGGTCCGCCCAGCGGTCGTTCGATCCCGCGGTCGGTGTCCTCGATCGCTTCGAGGCGGGCGACGCCGTCCTCGAGCCACTCCTCGGGGTGGAGCACCAGCGTGTCGTGGGCGTCGTCCTCTCGCACCCGGGCCCGGTACTCGTACTCGTCGAGCAGCGACGCGCGTCGCTCCCGGTACGCCTCGGCCTCGGCGTCGTCCACTGCGTCGTCGGCGAGGCGGGTCAATCGCTCCACCTCGTCGACGATCTCGGGCGGGACGTCGGCCGCATCCCCGGCGTCGTCGGGGCCCTCTCCGGCGGTCGATTCCTCGACGTCCGTAGCGTCGTCGACGGCGACGTCGGTGACGTCGGACCGGTCCGGATCGCGGGTCTCGTCAGTCATCGTCGAGGGCCTCGTTCGCCAGGTCGTCGGCGCGGTCGTTTATCTCCCGCGGGACGTGCGACAGCGACCAGTCGTCGAAGCCGGCGAGCAGTTCCCGGACGGTCACCCGGTGCTCGCGCAGTTGCGGGTCGTTCGCGTCGTACTCCCCGCGGACCTGCTTGACGATGAGTTCCGAGTCGCCCCGTACTTCGACGGTGTCGAACCCGTGGTCGCGGGCGACTTCCAGGGCCGTGATGAGCGCCTGGTACTCGGCCTGGTTGTTCGTCGCGCGGCCGATCCGTTCGCCGCCCTCGGCGGCGATGCCGTCGCCGGTGACGATCACGTAGCCGACGGCGGCGGGCCCCGGATTCCCCCGGGCGGCCCCGTCGAAGTAGACGTGCGCGCGACCCCCGTCCTCGCGGAGCAGGCCCTGGATCACCGCGGGCGAGTCGCCCTGGATCACGACTTTGCCGTCGTAGGCGACGGCCGTCGCGCCCCCGTGGGACGCCCGCCAGCGTTCGTGCTCGGTGTTGCCCTCCTGGACGTCGACGCCGGCCTCGACCAGCCGTTCGCGGGCCGCGGCGACGTCGCACTCGATGACCGGCATTGGCGATGACTCGCCGGTGATCGGGTTTACCTGTTGTGGTCGGCGTCGGCCGCGTCCGACGCCAGTGGAAACCGCCCGTGACCCCAGATTCGGCGGGCAGCGGCCCGGAACGAGCGTCAGACGCACGCGGGACGAACCATAAAGTATTTGTCCAAGGATTTAAGCCGTCTCGTGGTACTACTATAAAAGTGCGATGACACGGTCCACCCGTCAGCGGGAGCGCGAGCGCGATGCCTCGGCCGAGACCGAATCCCGGGACCAGGAGGGGGTCCGCGCGTGTCCGGAGTGCGAGTCGGACGACCTGGTCAAGGACGCCGACCGCGGCGAGTTGATCTGTGACGACTGCGGCCTCGTGATCGAGGAAGAGAACATCGATCCGGGCCCGGAGTGGCGGGCGTTCAACCATCAGGAACGCCAGGAGAAATCGCGCGTCGGCGCCCCGACGACGAAGACGATGCACGACAAGGGGCTGACGACGACCATCGACTGGAAGGACAAGGACGCCTACGGGCGGTCGATCTCCTCGAAGAAGCGGAGCCAGATGCACCGGCTGCGAAAGTGGCAGGAGCGCATCCGGACCAAGGACGCCGGCGAACGCAACCTGCAGTTCGCCCTCTCCGAGATCGATCGGATGGCGTCGGCGCTCGGGGTCCCGCGGTCGGTCCGCGAGGTCGCGTCGGTGATCTATCGGCGGGCGCTGAGCGAGGACCTCATCCGCGGCCGCTCCATCGAGGGCGTCGCCACGAGCGCCCTCTACGCGGCCTGTCGGAAGGAGGGGATCCCACGCAGTCTGGAGGAGATCTCGGAGGTCTCCCGGGTCGAGCGCAAGGAGATCGGGCGGACCTACCGCTACATCTCCCAGGAACTGGGACTCGAGATGGAGCCGGTCGACCCCCAGAAGTACGTCCCCCGGTTCTGCTCGGAACTGAACCTCAGCGAAGAGGTCCAGTCGAAAGCCAACGAGATCATCGATACCACGGCCGAGAAGGGCCTGCTCTCGGGGAAATCCCCGACGGGCTACGCCGCCGCGGCCATCTACGCCGCCTCCCTGCTCTGTAACGAGAAGAAGACCCAGCGCGAGGTCGCAGACGTCGCCCAGGTCACCGAAGTCACCATCCGGAATCGCTACCAGGAACAGATCGAAGCCATGGGAATCCACAGCTAACGCCCACCCGCCGTTTTCGCCGGTCAGGTCCCGTCCGGATCGCCAGAGGTCGGGAGCCTGATCGCCACGGTCGTCCCGTCCCCGTCGACCTCGAACGAGACGTCGCCGCCCAGCAGCGTCACGCCCCAGTGGATGAGCCAGAGGCCGACGCCGCTCCCGTGGTCGAGCGCCGTCTCGCCGCCGTCCTCGATCACGCGGCGCTCGTGGGCGGGGATGCCGGGGCCGTCGTCGCTGATCCGGACCCGGAGCGAATCGGCGCCGTCGTCCGTGACCGTGATCGTGACGCTCGGGTCGCCGTCGTTGTGTTCGATGGCGTTCTCCAGCACGCTCGTGAACACGAGCGTCAGCACCTCGGGATCGGTGTGGAGCGTCGCGTCCGCCGGCACGTCGAGTTCGACGCTCGCGTCCGGGTACGTCTCGCCGACGTCGGCGACGACGTCCTCGAGGAGGTCCCGGATCGTGACGGGGTGGGAACTGACCGCTTCGAGGGCCTGGGCCGCCCAGCGGGCCTTCTCGCCCAGGGAGACGAGGTCGCTCGAGACGTCCTCGATGGCCGCGGCGTGGCGGCGCGACTCGGGGTCCGACAGCGACAGTTCCAGTTCCTGGGCGTGCAACTGGACGACGTTGAGGTCGTTCCGGAGGTTGTGCCGGAGGATGCGGTTCAGGACCTCGAGACGCTGTTTGCGCTGGATCTCGGCGGTCACGTCCTGGGCGATGACGGTGTAGCCGCCGTGGAGCCCGCTCCGCGTCTCGAACGGCGAGAAGACGAGCTTGAAGGTCTTGCGCTCGCCGTCGGCGCGCAGTTCGACCCGCTGTTCGCCCGCCGTCATCTCCACGTCCGGGCCCAGGAGGTCGCTCAGGGGTCGGGCCAGCGCGGCCGCCGTGTCGAGTCCGAACAGTCGCTCGACGGCGGAGTTCGTCTCGATGATCCGCCCGTCGGCCGCGACGATGAACACCGGGCTCCCGAGGTCGTCGAGCGCCGCGCGCTCGCCGGCCCGGCGCAACCCCGGCGGGAGGTCGAACATGTCCCGGCCGAAGAGGGCGTAGACGTCGAGCACGAGGTGGGGGAGAAAGGAGAGCGCGATGAGGTTCAGCTGGGGGTACGGCCCGATCTCGAGGAGCCAGACGAGGCTCGCGCCCACTGGAAAGAGCGGCGTCGTCGCGATGGCGATGGCCTGCCGACGGTAGGCGGGCCCGTAGCTGGCGACCGTCTCGACGAGCATGACGATGCCGATGCCGACGGTCAGGTAGGTGACGCCGGCGAGGACGTAGAGTCCGGGTTCGGCGGCGTACGCCACCGCCGCGGCGCCGAAGACGGGATCGAGTCGGAAGTCGGTCCACAGCAGGTGGTGACTCGGGTTCGAGAGCAAGAGTGCGGTCCCGAGGCCCTGGACGACGACGAGGCCGCGCAGCCACCAGCTCCGGAGCAGATGGGCCCGGCCCGTGTACGCCAGCGCGAAACAGAGGAAGAGCAGCGCCGTCCAGACCAGACCCGCGAGCGAGACGGCCTCCATCACGACCCGGAGCGCCGGATCGAACACCAGGAGCGCGGCCCCGAAGGCGAACGTCGTCGCCGCCATCAGCGCGACGACGCCGGCCCAGAGCTGGGCGCCCGGCCGCTCCCTGAACGTCCAGACCGGCGCGAAGAGCCCGAGGATGGCGAGCCCCGTCGCGGCGTGGGCGAGCACGAGCCACGAGACACCCAGCACCATGTCAGTGGATAGAGGGATGGCGGGTTCTTAGTTCTAGTCTCGGTTCGGGGCCCCCGAAACGGGACAGATTCATAGCCCGGAGCCCCCAAGCCCAACCAGATGCGCCTCGACGAGTTCATCGAGGACTTCCAGCGCGACGAGTCGGCCGACCTGCGGCGGCTGGCCGAGGAGAAGTCCTACGCCATCACGGAGTACCTGGACGACGTCGAGCGCCAGATAGACGAGACGGTGCAGGGGGACGCCCTCTTCGGGTCGACCGCGCCCGAGATCTTCGTCGGGCGCTCGAACTACCCCGACGTCTCGACCGGCCTGCTCTCCCCCGTCGCCGGCCCGGACACCGACCCGACCGACTACGTGACGAGCGGCGACTGGTACCAGCAGGGGTACGGCATCGACGAGGTGTTCCAGCGCCGGACCGGCCTGCTCAACTCCACCCGCTCATCGAACGTGAACGTCGAGGACGTCTGGGACGGCTTCGTCGGCGTCCAGCGCGAGGTGGCCATCGCCGACACGCCCGTCGACGTCGAGATCGGCCTCGACGGCCAGCCGGATCTGGACGTTGACCTCGACGACATCGGCGCACCCCGCGGCCCGCGGGCCCGCGCTCGCGACGCCGAACTCGCGGAGAACCCCTCCGTTCCCCTGGAGGTCGAGAAGACGCTCGAAGACGACGACTGGCGGGCCGACGGCGCGATGACCTACCTCTACCGCCGGGGGTTCGACGTCTACGAGATCAACACCATCCTCTCGGCCGGCGCGCTGGGCCAGGGCGCCAATCGCCGGCTGGTCCCCACCCGCTGGTCCATCACGGCCGTCGACGACACGGTGGGCCAGTACCTCCGGGGGACCGTCCGGAACAGCCCCTCCATCGACCAGACGGAGGTCCGGATCAACGAGTACATGGGCAACACCTACTGGGTGATCATGACCCCCGGAAACTGGGAATTCGAGCTCGTGGAGCTGAAAGCGCCGGGAAGCATCTGGAACCCCGACCCCGACGCCGGGATGTACATGGCCGCAGACAGCGAGGGCTACGAGGGCCGCACGTCCTACGTCGACGAGACCTCCGGTGCCTACTACGCCACCCGACTGGCGGTCCTCGAACACCTCAGCGACCGGGACCGCCAGGCGAAGGTGTTCGTCGTCCGCCACGCGACGCCCGAGTACTGGGCCCCCGTCGGCGTCTGGCAGATCCGGGAGGGCATCCGCCACGCCTTCGATCAGGAACTCGGCGTCGCCGAGAGCTTCCGCGACGCGCTCACCGAACTCGCGCCGCACTTCCCGGTGTCGCTGGCCCAGCTCCGCCGGAAGTCCGAGATGGTCTCGGGCCTGCAGGCACAGATCACGGACTTCTGACGGATCGGTGGCCGTAGCGTGGACGGCGCCGACCAAACCGCCCTCCCGTCGACAGAGTGAAACGCCCGCCGGGAGTACCGCCGCGTATGGTCCCGTCGTCGTTCGCCGCCCTGGTCTCGTCCCCGCTCGTCGTCCCCGGCGTGCCGGGCGCGCCGGAACTGCTGGTGATCTTGCTCGTCGGCATCGTCGTGTTCGGCCTGCCGCTGCTGATCGTCGCCGGCGCAGTAGTGTACTTCCGCCGCGACGAGACGATCGAAGAACTGGAAGAACGGATCGCGGATCTCGAGTCAGAACGGGCGGGCCGGGAGTCGGCCGAGACCGGCGACAGCGAGAATTCCTAGAGGTTCTCGAAGGCTTCGTCGACGAATTCGCCCGTCGTCGCGACGATGTCGGCCCATGCTTCGTCGTCGTCGGCCAGTCCGATCAGGCAAGCGACGCGCATGATCGAGAGGTGGTAGACCTCCTGTGTCCCGGGTTCGACCTCGCGCACGATCACGTTACAGGGCATCAGCCCACCGAGTTCGATACACTCGTCGAGCGCGCGGTCGGCGACCTCCGGGTTGCAGGCCCCCAGCACGTAGTAGGGGTCGCGGTCGGCACCGATCTTCTCGGCCAGCATGTCCGAGACGGAGAACTCGACGGCGACGCCGAACCCGGCGTCGGCGAACGTCTCGCGCGTGTGTTCGATCGCCGCCTCGTGGTCCATCTCCAGGGTCGCGCGTTTCTCGCCGATGTCACCGGACGCGATCAGACTGGGGTCTATCGGAAGCGTCATCGTAGATAATCAGTTGGCGGCGGGGAAAAAGGTGACTCGACCTGCGAACAGGGCGTCACTCCGCGGTCGGGACCGGCCCGGTGCCGATCACGTCGCGGACCGCGTCCTCGAACTCCTGGCGCTTCTCGAAGTAGGCGAGGTCGACCTCGTCGAGCACGTCGCCGAGGTCCCGGGGCCCGTCGGGCGTCCGGATGGTCGTGTCGCCCTCGCGCTTTCGGACGTAGCTCTTCTCGATACCCCACATGAGCCGCGCGGAGACCTGCGCGAGGGGGACGCCCTCGACGGACTCGCCGTCACCGAGTTCGACGGCGGGCGCCTCGTCCTCGTCGGATTCCTCGTCCTCAGCCATGCGTGGGGGTTCTCGGGGCCGCTGATTATGCTTTTCGATGCCGCGCGCCGGCGGGCCCATAAGCGACCCCATTGCAGAGGGACAACGAATCTGTTACTCGCCGGTGTCAACGGTGCATGGAGTACGCAGTCGTCGACACCGAGGAGATACCGAAAGTGGACCTGGACGAGGCGCTGAACGGCATGTTCGACCCCGACGTGCGCCGCGTGCAGGCCGAACTCGGGACCGAGAACCTCGTCGCCAGCCTCTGGTACTTCGAGGAGGGCGAGGAGATGGTCCACCACGAACACGAGGACCAGGAGGAACTGTACTACGTCCTCGACGGCGAGTTCGAGGTGAAACTCGGCGACGCCGGGGAGACCGAGACGGTCGTCGCCGAGGAGGGGACCTTCTTCGCGGCCGGGCCGGGGGTCGGTCACGGGCACGTCTGCACCAGCGCGGACGGCGGGGTCGTCCTCGCCGTGGGCTCGCCGAACGTGACCGACATCAACCCGGAGACGTACACGCCCGTCGACGAGGCCTGACTACATCAGGTCGTCGAGCTGGTCGTTCTGGAAGGCGTCCTTCGCTGTGCCCGCCGATTCCTCTTGCCGCTTGCTGGCCTCGCGAGCGCGGTCCATGAACTCCTGGACGCGCTGGGAGCGCTCGACCCCGCCGAGGAGGACGAGGGCGGCGATGCGGTCGCTCGAAAGGGGGAAGTCGCCGCCCCGGACTTCCAGGCTGCCGGTCTCCTCTTCGAGCCACTTGCGCGCGCGTTCGACGCCCTTCCGGGCGATGCGGTCGGGGTGGCCCGCGATGACGAGGAGGGCCTTGTCGGCTTTGACCGCCTGCGGGAGGCTGGTCCCGGTGAGGAGGGCTTTCCGCGCGGTGGAGGTGATGGCGTTGATGTTCTCGCCGGCGTCCTCGTCGGCCTTCGCGGAGGCGTAGCCCAGCGACGCGATGCCGCCGTTTTTGAGCGTGTTGATGATCTCCGAGGAGTCGACGACGGACTCGCCGACGCCCTCGACGACCTCGCCGGCGGCGAGCAGGAGGCCGACGCGCTCGGCGATGCGGTCGTTGATGGCCGAGAATCCCTCCTCGACGCTCTCGCCGGAGGACTTCCAGGCGTCGTTGTCGATGACGAGCACCGAGTCGGCCTCGCGGGTGAAGGTCTTGAGCGAGCGGCCGGCGTTGGCCTGGTAGATGGCCCCCTCGTCCCGTCCGGGGAGGACGCCGATGCCGTAGATCGGCATGGTGTAGACGCGGCTGAGTTCGCGCGTGAGCATCGGCGCGCCGCCGCTCCCGGTGCCGCCGCCGAGCCCCGCGACGACGAAGACGGCGTCGGCCTCGCTGGTGACCCGGCCGTCGAGTTCGTCCATGACCTCGGTGGCTTCGGCCTGCATGATCTCGGCGCCGAGTTCGTTGTCGCCGCCGACGCCGTGGCCTTTCACCCGGTCCTGGCCGACCAGCATCGTATCTATCTCGAGGTTCTGGAGATCCGCGCGGGCCGTATTGACGGCGAAGGCCCCCTGTACCGCCCCAAACCCGCGGTCGTAGTCGAACTCGGCGAGGGCCTGGGCGATCTTGCCCCCCGCCTGTCCGACACCAATCAGGACGACTTTCATATCGCCACAGACGTGTGGGCGACTAATCAAAGGTTGGGTGAAAAAAGCGTCCACGGGTCGCACCTGACCGGCCCCAGATCGGAGCCCCTGGGGGACCCGAGCCTTCAAATACCGGGACGGGAGCAGCCGCACACATGGTCGATGAGGACATCGAGGCGCGGCTCGAAGCGGTCGAACGGGCGCTGGCCGACGGGGAGGCCGACCTCTCTGGGGTCGCGGGGGCGGCCGACCACGGCCGGGAACTGGATTCCCTGACGGACCGGGTCGAAGAACTCGAATCCCGGCTGGACGACCTGGCGGCGAGCGTCCAGGCGGTCCGCGGATACGTCGGGAACGTGCGCACCGTCAACCGGGACGTCGAACGGCGAGCCGACGCGGCGCTCGCGAAGGCCGAGGCCCTCGAAGAACGGGTCGACGGATCCGGCGACCGCCGACCGGACGGCAGCGCGGACCCGGCCAGAAATTCGACTCCCGGGCCCAGCGGACGGGAGACACCCCCGCGCGAGGAACACACGGTGGACGAGCGAACCGACGAGGGTCGTCGCGAGGAGACGCCCGGCGAGGTGGCACGACGGATCACCGAAACCAGCGACCAGCGGGGCCGAGATGCTGCGCGCGGGCGACCCGGACCTGACCCAGCCCGAGAGCGACACCGCTCCGCACGCGGACGGCCGCGGGACTCACACGCCACCCCGTCCGAAACGGACGGCGACGACGGCGACGGGTTGCTCGCGGGACTGCGCGACGCGCTGTGATGCTCCGGCCCGTCCTGGCGGTGCTCCTCGCGACGGCGCTCCTGGCGGCCAGCGCACCCGGGGTCCAGAGCGCGGCCCGAGAGCGCACGGGGGGACAGCTCGCCGCCGAGGCCGACCGACTCGAGACGGCGGTCGCGGACCTGCGCGAGCGCGAGAGCGCCACGACCGGGTCGCCGGGTGCTCGACGGATCGTCACCGTCGACCTCCCCGCGAGGTCCCGGACGGCAGCCGGCGTCGACGTCCTCGCCATCGGGGGAATCCCTGACGGCTCGGCGTCGTCGAATCGGACCGGCGTGGACCTCGCGTGGCGAGTCGCAGAGGGAGCGACGGCGACCAGGCGTCTCCCCGAAATCCGGATCGCCTGGCTCCGGGACGGCGACCTCGTCGCGGAGCCGCTGGTACTCGAATCGCCGGGCGAGCACCGGCTGGCGCTGACGCTCCTCGAGCGCGACGACCGACCGGTCGTCGGTGTCCGCCGGCTCCCGGAGGTTTAAGTCCGGGAACGGGACGAGCGACGGCCATGGGAGTGCTCAGTCGCGTTCGCGGCACCGACGAGAACGACGCCTGTCGCTGTGACGCGTCGTTCGACGGCGACCGGCTCGCGGTGGACGCCGACGACTGTCCGGGTGAGGGCCGACTCGGAACCGAACCGGCCTGTCGGGCAGCGGTCGTGGCAGCGCTCCGGGACCGAGACGCCGAGACGGTGCTGACGCGCGCCGCGGGCCTCGAACGGGCCTACGAGGACGACGCGGCGGCCGCACTGGTCGCCGCGGGACGCTTCGCGGACGCCGCCGCGTTCCACGACGAGTCGCTGGCCGATCGGGCGCTCCGTGACCCGCTTGAAGCGGCCCGGGCCGCAACCGGGCGAGCGGGGCCGGTCGCGACACTCGCGGCCGAGACCGGACTGTCGGAACTGGCCGCCCGGGCCGAGGGCTACGAGGACTTGCTCGCCCCCGCAGTGGGGCCGACGATCGGCCGGTCGCGGGTGCGACTCCAGCCGCCGCCGACGGCGCAGTTCGTCTCCCGACGAGAACTCGACACCGGCGCGGTCGTCCGGATCTACGAGGAGCCGTCGAGCGAGCGGCGAACCTACCACCTGGAACCGCTCGAACACGGGTTCGACGCAGCGTCGACCGAGCGATTGGCGGCGGCCTACGACCGGCTGGCCAGCGGCGCGGTGTCAGGCGGGGAGCGGGCACCGGGTCGGGCCGTGAGACGCGTCGTGGGCCGGGACGCGACCGGACCCGAGACCGGTGCGACGGTTCGGCAGCTGGGAGCCGTCCTCGAGAAACACACCCGGGGGTACGGCGTCCTGGCGGACTTCTTCGCCGACGAGCGCGTCTCCGACGTGTTCGTGACCGCACCCGCGACGCACAACCGGATCCGCGCCCACGTCGACGGCGAGACGCTGACGACGAACGTCCGGCTCACCGACGCCGGCGTCGAGGCGCTGGCCTCGCGCTTCCGCCGGGAGAGCGGGCGGGCGTTCTCCCGGGCGACCCCGTCGCTGGACGCGACGGCGACGGTCGGGGACCGACGGGTCCGGGTCGCGGGCGTCACCGAACCGGTCAGTGAGGGCGTGGCTTTCGCCTTCCGCGCCCACGAGCGCGAGGCGTGGACGCTGCCGGCGCTGGTGGCGAACGAGACCCTCTCGGCCGAGGCGGCCGCGCTCCTCTCGCTGGCCGTCGAGCGCGACGCCGCGACGCTGCTGGCCGGCACCCGCGGTGCGGGCAAGACCACCCTGCTTGGCGCCCTGCTGTGGGAACTGCCGGCCGAAACCCGGACGGTCGTCATCGAGGACACGCCGGAGTTACCCGTCGAGCAGTTGCAGGAGACGGGCCGGGACGTGCAGCCCCTCCGCGTCGGGGACGGCGACGGGGCGGCGTTCACCCCGGCTGCCGCCCTGAGGACGGCCCTCCGGCTCGGGGAGGGGGCGCTGGTGCTCGGCGAAGTCCGCGGCGAGGAGGCCGGCGTCCTCTACGAAGCGATGCGAGTCGGCGCGAGCGGCAGCGCGGTACTCGGAACCATCCACGGCGACGGCGGCCGGGCCGTCCGGGAGCGAGTCGTGACCGACCTCGGCGTCCCCGAGTCATCCTTCGGCGCGACCGACCTGCTCGTGACGCTCGAACCCTACGAATCTCCAGCCGGCCGCGCCCGCCGAGTCAAACGGATCGAAGAGGTCGTGACCCGGGAGGGTGACGGCGTCGTCTTCGAGCCCCTCTTCGAACTCGCCGACGGTGAGCTGGTCCCGACCGGTCGGATCGACCGCGGAAACAGTCGCCTGCTCGAGGGCCTGGCCCGCTCGACGGAGCGCTACGCGGCCGTCCGGGATCGAATGGACGACCGGGCGCGCTGGCTGTCCGAGCTCGCGGACAGCGGCCGAACCGAGCCCGGAACGGTCTGTGCGGCCCACGCACGGCGGCGAGAGTGATGACGGGCGATCTCGAACGAGCCGTCCGACTGATCGCACGGCTCTACCCCTGGGACGCCGAAGGGAGCGCCAACCTCGACCGGGCGCTGGGATTCGTCGGGTCCGACCTGTCCCCCGAGACGGTGGTCAGGGCCGGGTACGGGGCGGCGCTGCTGTGCGTGCCACTCGTCGTCCTCGCCACCGTTCTCGCGCCGGCGGGAACGACGCCGCTGGTCCTGGCTGGCGGTGGGGCCCTCGCTCTCGGGGTCGTCCACGCCGTCCACGCCGGCCCGCAGGTGCTCGCGACGGCCCGGCGGACACGCGCGCTCGGGGAAGCGCCGGCGCTCGTGAGCCGCGCGGTCCTCCGGATGCGGATCTCGCCCGCGACGGAGACAGCGGCGGCCTTCGCGGCCGAGACCGGTCAGGGACCGCTGGCGGACAGCCTGGGCGAACACGTCCGCCGCGCCGCCGGCCGCGCGGGGTCCGGGTTCCCCGCGTTCACCGCGGAGTGGGACGAGTGGTTCCCTGCGCTGCGGCGGAGCCTCCTGCTCGTCGAATCGGCGGGCACTGCCCCCGAGGGGGAGCGCGGCCGGGCACTCGACCGCGGGATGGCGGCGGTGCTCGACGGGACCCGCGACCGGATGGCCGAGTTCGCCGCCGGGCTACAGGGCCCCACCACGGGACTCTACGCATTCGGCGTCCTGCTCCCGCTCGCGCTGGTGGCGATGCTCCCGGCGGTCGGGATGACCGGTGGATCCGTCCCACTGGCCGCGATCGTCGCCCTCTACGACCTACTCCTGCCCGCCGTGCTCGTGGCCGCGAGCGGCTGGATACTGATCCGGCGACCGGTCACGTTTCCGCCCCCTGCGGTCGGTCGAGAGCACCCCGACGTGCCGAGTCGTCGCTGGCCCGCGCCAGCTACGGGAATCGTTGCCGGGGCCGGTGCGTGGGTCCTGGCACGCAGCCTCGTCGCCCCGTGGACGGGGCCGCTGGCAGCGGTCGGCTGCGGCTGTGGGGCCGCGCTCGTGATATACTACCGCCCAATCACGGCCGTTCGCGAGCGCGTCCGGGCGGTCGAGGACGGACTGGCCGACGCGCTCTACCAGATCGGGCGCCGGGTCGAGGAGGGCGAGGCCGTCGAGCGCGCGGTCGCGACCGCGGCCGAGGAGGTCGGCGGTGCCACGGGAACGGTGCTAACCGACGCTGCCAGGCGACAGCGCCGGCTCAAGATCGGGGTCCGCGAGGCCTTCCTCGGCGAACGCGGGGCGCTCGCGACCGTCCCCAGCACGCGGGCCCGGAGCACGGCCACGCTGCTCGCGCTGGCGGCGAGCGAGGGGCGACCGGCAGGTGGGGCCATCGTCGCCATGGCGGACAACGTCGAGGAACTGGCCGCGGTCGAACGAGAGGCGCGCCGCGAGATCGGGTCCGTGACCGGGACGCTGGCCAACACGGCCGCCTTCTTCGGGCCGCTCGTGGCCGGTGCGACCGTCGCGCTGGCTTCCGGGATGGACGCTGGCGCGGCGTTCGGCACCGCGCCGGGGTACGGAACGGCCGGCCTCGGCCTCGCCGTGGGCGCGTACGCCCTCGTCCTGGCGGCGATCCTGACGACGCTCTCGACCGGGCTGGCCCACGGCCTCGACCGCTCGCTGGTCGGCTACCGCGTCGGCTGGGCGCTGCTGGTCGCCACTGGCACCTATCTCGCCGCGATCCACGCGGTCGGCCTCTTCGTCTGAATGCTTAAGTACCGGAACGGGACCAGGCCCGTCCATGTTCGACGCACCGGTCGACACCTGGTATCTCTGGCTCGGGGTCGCGACCGCCAGCGCAGTCGCGTTCGGTGTCGCGATCTCGCTGCCGTCGACGGTCCCGCCGGACGCCGAACGCGCGGCGGCGACGGTCGACGCCGTGGCCACCAGTCCGCACAACGCGACAGGCGAGCACGCGCTCGATGCGACGGCCGTCAAACTCGGCAGTCGGCGGCTGGCGTTCCGGAACGAGGGCGGAACCACGCACGCGTCGGTCGCCTACGGCCCCGTCACGCCGGTCCGGACCGGAACCGACCTGGCAGCCGTCCTCCGTGGCACACCGCCGGCGGTGGTCTTCGAGAACGCCTCGGCGCTGGCGACGGCCGCCGAATCAGCACGGAATCGAACGCGTACGTGGCGCGAGACGGACGGGCGGCTCGTCGTCCGTCGGCTCTCCTGGGAGGGGATCGATGTCACGCTCGTCGGCGTGTAGGGGACAGGTGGAGCCGATCGCCGCCATCGTGGCCGTCTTCGCGGTCGGCGTGGGACTGACGATCTACACCGGCGCAGTCCAGGACGCGCTCCCGGGCACCCAGCCGCGGAACGTCGCCCAGCCCACGCTGTCGGCCGTCGAGGACCATATCTCCGAAGCCGGCGTGATCGATCCAGAACGGCTGCGGGAGTCGACGGAGCACGCACCGGACGGCCGAACCCTGAACGCGACGCTGCGGGTCGGAGACCGACGCTGGGCAATCGGCCCGCGACCGCCAGAGTCGGCCAGACAGGCGAGCACGCGAGCGAGCGTCAGGCTCCGCCCCGGGACGATCCGGCCCGGCAGGCTCACGGTGAGGGTCTGGTGATGCGCGCGACCAGCACCGTGCTCGACGCCGCGCTCTTCCTGCTTCTCGTCGGGGCCGCCGTCGGCACGCTCACGCTGGGGACGAGTCCGCCACCGACGGCGGCCGACGACGCGGCCGACGGCGTCGCCGACGCGCTCACCACGAGCACTGCGTCGGTCGAATACACGCTCGCGCCGGGTGCGCGACGGGCGTCCTCTCGCGTCGTCGACTTCCCGGTGACCGAGGGCGCGACGTTCCGCCGGACGTCTCACGGCACGCTCGCGAGCCACCTGGCCACCGCGACGCTGGGGAATCTCAGCGTTCGGGGGCAGCGCGTCGCGCACACGCGAGCGGATTACCAGCGGGTCGTCACGAACGCGACGCGGAACCTGACTCGCGAGCGCGACTACCTCGCACGGATCCGTGCTCGCTGGGAACCGTATCCGGACGCACCCGTTCGAGGTGTCTTCGCCGTCGGTCCCACGCCCCCGCCGGACACCGAGGTCCACGCCGAGACCGTGACGGTCGCGAGCGGGTTCCCGTCCGCGCGGGAAGACGCCCGCCGACTGGCGGAAACCGACTCGAACACCACCTTCGAGCGCCTCGGATCGATCGTCGCCGAGCGGGTCGTCCGCGGACTCTTCCCGCCGGATCGGACCCGTAGCGCCCTGCTCGCGGACTACCCGGTCGAGGAACTCGTCACCTACCGGTACGAACGGCTGGGGCGGTTACTCGGGACGAACGCGACAGGGCGGGCGCTCGCGGACGACGCGACGGGCGCCAATGCCGAACTGGAGCGAGCGCTCGGCGAGACGCTGGCCGCGGACCTGCGAACGCGCTACCGGTCGCCCGACGCCGCCGCGGAGGCGGTGTCGGTGGGACGCGTCAGGATCACCGTCAGGACGTGGTCGCCATGAGTCCCGACCGATCGTTCGCCGACGACGACCGGGGATGGCTCCCGTTCGCGCTCGTCGGCGTGGTCGTCCTGGTGGGGAGCGTCGGCCTGTTCGTCGGACTCCAGCCGGACAGACCGGCCGCCGAACCCGCGACCGACGTCGCCGTCGAACGGGTCGTCGGCGAGACACAGACCGAGCTCCGGGCGGCGGTCGTGGACGCCAGCGACGACGCCGCGCGGGACCCCGTGCTCGCCCCCGCGAACACGTCCGCCGGGCGGGTCCTCGACGCCGACTCGTCGTTCCGCGATGCCCTGCGGCTCCGGATCTATCTGCGGGCGAGGGAGCGCCTCGACGAGGTGACCGCCAGCCGCGAGGACGTGACAGCGACCGCGTCGCTCCCGGCGACGCCGAACGCGAGCGACCTCCGTGGCGCGATCGAGCGCGTCCGCGTCGAGTCGGTGACCGAGAATCGAACGAAGCTGCGCGTTCGCGTCGAGAACGTCACGGTGACCGCCAGCCGCGGGAACGAGACCGTCGTGCGGCAGCGGATGAGCCCGACCGTCGTCGTCCGGACGCCAGTCCTGGCCGTCCACGAGCGCGTGGGTCGATTCGAGGAGCGTCTCGACGCCGGGCTGGCCCGGCCGGGGCTCACGCGACGGCTGACCGGCCGGCTCTACGGGGTCGTCTGGGCGCGCGGCTACGCCCAGTACGGGACGGGCGGAGCGGTCGTCGAGAACGTGCTCGCCAACCGCCACGTCGAGCTGATGACCAACGGAGCGATTCTCCGGGAACAGCGTCACCTGTTCGGACGGAGCGACGCGTCCGGTCGGCGTGCGATGCGCCGGGCGCTCCTCGGCGTCGGAACGACCGACCTCCTCCGCGGCGCCGGCGCCTCCGGGGCCGACGTGGACGCCATCTTCGGGGACGAGCGATCGGGCCCGAACGTCCCGGTCGAGATCCCGAGCCTCGATACCGCGACGGGCGGGCCGCGAGCTAGCGACGAGATGACTGTCGGCGTCGACGGCACAGCCGACCGGGCGCTGGCTCACGCCACGTCTCGGGAGCGCCTTTCGGATGTGCTGGAGTCGGTGTACAGCGCCGAGGTCGAGACGATCCGGGACGTCGACAGAACCGGCGGCTCGCTCCCGCCCTGTTACAGCATCGCGCCGGAGGGGTTCTGGCGGCTCGATTCGGAAGGGGTCGCGGGGGACGACCCCGAGGTCAGGGGGAACCGGAGCGCGGCGCTGTCGGCGCCCGTCGGCTGGCACGCGTTCGCCTCGTTCGGGCGGCGGGTGACCCAGGAACGGACGAAGATCTGTCGCTGGGTCCACGGCAACGAGACGACGGTCACGCGGGCCAGCGATACCTTCCGCTTCGACGTCGAGGTGGCGCTGGTGGGTCGCCACGCGCGGAGCGACTACGCACCCGACCGAGAGATCGAGACCGTCCACGAGTCCGGGAAAGGCCCCTTCGACGGGCCGAATCTGGCGAGCATCGAGGACCGGGCGCGCGCCCGACTGATCGACCGGCGCGGCGGCCGGGACCGACTCGCGGCGCTCGCCGTCCGAGAGGACCGGAACATCACGGGGAAACGAACGCTTCGGGGGCCGGTACCGGCGGGAATCCGCCAGAGGCTCCGCGCGGACCTCGTCCGCTTCAGCGACCGCGTCGCGAACGTCTCCGCGTCCGTCCGGCGCGGTCGCGTGGGCACCTTCGAGGCCAACCCCGCAGGTGAGCTGCACCGGACGCTCGGAGGACTGGTCGACCCGCCCGCGACGTACGACAGCGTCGCCGAGAAAGCCCGATTCGCCGCCCGCGGGATGTACATCGAACGGACGCGAGCGCGGCTCGCGGCGCGGGAACGACGCCAGGAACGGCGGGGCCGGAATCTGGACGATGCGTTCGACGCTGTCGGCGTCGGCTCGACCGACCTCCTGCGGGACGCGCTGGGGAACCGTAGCGGCGTCGAAAGAGAAAGGGACGAGACGCGTGTCGACGGCCTCGAAATCAGATCCGTCGAGGGCGCGCCGCCGTATCTGACGGTCGCCGAGGTCGGTCCCGAGGACGTCGACTCGCTCCCGAACGGGACCCGGATCAGGCCGCTGGGGGCACGGAACGTCAACCTGTTCGCGTCACCCCACGGGCACGTCGCGGACGCGGTGATCGGTGCCGGCGGTCCGAACGAGACGGTCGGTCTCCGAACCGCCGCGCGAACCCTCTGGGCAGCGCGCGCCGCCCGGGAGGTACCGACGGATAACGGCACCCTCGAAGCGGTCCTCCAGCGCGAGTCCGAGACTCTCGAAACGGAAGTCGAGGGGGAGCTCGAATCGGCTCGCGAGCGGCTCAGGCGTTCACTCGCGAGCATGGGGGTCGGGGAGACGGCGTCCGACCGGCGACGGATCGTAGCCGACGCCCTCCAGCGGTGGGACGGGCCCGGGGCGACGGCGCTCGCGGTGACGAACGGCTCCGCGGCCGAGGCCGTGGCCGAGCGGGCAGTGGTCGACGACGAGACGAATCGCACGCTGGTCCGGGCGCACCTCCGATCGCTCTTGCACCGCCGGGCGACCGACGGGAGCACGGAGATCGCCAGGCAGAAAGTCAACGACACGTCGGAACTGGTCCGCCGGAAGGTCAGTGACCGAGTATCCGACGCCGGTGAGAAGGGGACACGGAAGGCGGGAGAGCGGATCGCTGACAGGCTCGACGACCGACTGACGCGGTCCGTGAACCGGGTCCCGGCGGGACTGCCGCTCGTCCCTGCTGGCCCGGCCTGGTGGACGACGACGAACGTCTGGATCGTCCAGGTCCGGGGTGGCTACGACCGCTTCGCGGTTCGAGCCGGAACCGGCGCCGCGGGGAGCCCAGGCGGGGCGCTCACGTACGTCAGGGACGGCGGCGCGGCCACCGTGGACTACGACGGCGACGGCGCGGCAGAGGTACTGGGACGCGCACCGCGGATCTCGTTCGAATCTCGGACGGCGGTCGCGATCGCGGTGCCACAGGGTCCACAGGGCGTCGGCGACAAGGACGGGACTCCGGACGAGCGGTCGGAAAGCTGGTCGGACTGGGAGGCCGCCGGAGCGGACGGGGAGGGCGAGCCGTCGGTTCCGGAGTCCTGGCCAGACCGGCGGGCGGACGAACCGACCTCGTCTCCGTGAGCGAACCCTCGCGGGACGGACTGACAGCCATTTGTGTTGGGACGTCCTATCCGTCGGCATGCTCAGAGACGCGTTCGAGAATCCCGGGGAGCGCGACCCCGAGGAGTTGCTGGCGGCCTACGAGTCGGTACTGGCCGAGACCATCGAGGAGCAGGGCGTCGGGACCGTCGCCGAGGAGACCGGTGTCGACGAGGGGACGCTGCAGGCGCTGGTCGACGGCGACTCCCCCGAGGTGACCCTCGAGGAGGCGGCGGCGATCCTCGCTACCGACCCGGACCGGCCCGACGCCGACTTCCTGGAGGCGGACGCCCGCGACGTGCTCCTGATGGGGATGAGCAGCGCGGTCCTCGACGTGGAGGCGATCCAGTCGGGGATCGACAGCCGGCTCGAAGCCAAGGAGATCCAGCAGAAAGTCGAGGGCCGCCACCCGATGACCATCGACGAGTACGCACTACTGCACGGCTTCATCGAGAGCCGGAAGTGACAATGCGGGTGGCGATCCTGGGCTGTGGCTACGTCGGCCTCGAACTGGGCCGGCAGCTCGCAGCCGACCACGACGTGATCGGGGTCCGCCGCTCCGACGCGGGAATCGAGGCGATCGAGGCCGCGGGCTTCGAGAGCGTGCGAGCGGACGTGACCGACCCCGACGAACTGACGCGAGTTCCGGATGCCGACGCCGTCGTGTTCGCGGCGAGTTCGGGCGGACGCGGGGCCGACGCGGCACGTGAGATCTACGTCGACGGGCTGCGAACGGCGATCGACGCCTTCGGGACCCGCGACCAGGCACCGGATCGACTGATCTACACCTCGAGCACGGGGGTCTACGGCGATCACGACGGCGACTGGGTGGACGAGGAGACACCGCTGGACCCGACGACGCCGAAGACCGAGGTGCTCGTCGAGGCGGAACGGATCGCGATCGACGTGGCGGCAGAGTACGGCATCGACGGGACCGTCGCACGGTTCGCTGGCCTCTACGGGCCCGACCGCTATCGGCTGGGACGGTACGTCGATGGACCGGTGACGGAGGGGTACCTGAACATGGTCCACCGCGACGACGCGGCGGGGGTGGTGCGCTACCTGCTCGAGCGCGACGCCGCGCGCGGTGAGCCGGTGCTCGTGGTCGACGACGAGCCCGTCTCGAAGTGGGAGTTCGCCGACTGGCTCGCGGCGGAGTGCGGCGTACCGGACCCGCCGAAGCGGACGAAAGCCGAACGGCTGGCCGACGACTCGCTATCCGACGCAGCGCGACGCCGGATCGAGACGAGCAAGCGGTGTTCGAACGACAGGCTCCGGGAACTCGGATACGAGTTCGCGTACCCGACCTACCGGGAGGGATACCGGGCCGCGGTCGACGCGTATCGGCGCGGGGGGTCGGCGTAGAACGCGGGGGAGGGACACGCACACGGCACCGTAGTGGCGTATTCCGTGCCGTGTGCTGATGGGGAACATTCTTGGTAGTCGGGCGTGACACAACGCGAGTATGCCGCTTGCAGCCGCGGGTGGCGTCGGGGTCCCCGAGGTCGTCGACTCCACCGCGGCGGTCGCCCTCGAAGATCCGCCGCTCGTCGTCCTCGCAGTCGCGGCGCTGGTCGTACTCGGCGTCGCCGGCTGGATCGTCGCCCGCCTCCGACGACCGAAGGGCGCGACGTTCAAACAGTTGCTGGCCGATCGCGACGAGATATCCGTGCTGATGCACCCGAATCCGGATCCCGACGCGATGGCCTGCGCGATGGCCGTCCGGACACTGGCCGAATCCGTCGACACCCAGGCGACGATGCAGTACTCCGGGCAGATCCGCCACCAGGAGAACCGCGCCTTCGAGACCGTCCTCGATCTGGACTTCGAGCGGGTCGACGACGCTAGCGAACTGACGAGCAAGAACGTCGTCCTCGTCGACCACAACGCGGCCCGCGGGTTCTCCGGCGCCGACGGCGTCTCGCCCTTCGCGGTGATCGACCACCACCCCGGCGACGGCACCGGAACCGACTTCACCGACGTCCGCACCGACAACGGCGCCTGCGCGTCGATCCTCGCCGAGTACTTCGAGGACCTGAACTGGGAGCCGAGCGACCCCGACGACGAAGCCGGCACGATGCAGCTTCCGACCGACCTCGCGACCGGCCTCGTCTACGGTATCCAGGCCGACACAAAGAGCCTCACCAAGGGCTGTTCGGCCGCCGAGTTCGAGGCCGCGTCATACCTCTTCGAGGGCGTCGACGAGGACGTCCTCGACCGCATCGCCAACCCCGAGGTCGACGCCGAGGTGCTGGAGGTCAAGGCCCGCGCCATCACCAACCGCGAGGTGCGCAACGCCTTCGCCTTCGCAAACGTCGGCTCGGTGGACAACGCCGACGCCATCCCGCAGGCCGCGGACGAACTCCTCAGGCTGGAAGGGGTCACCGCCGTCGTCGTGGCGGGGGAGAAAGAGGGGACCGTCCACCTCTCCGGCCGCTCCCGGGACGACCGCGTCCACATGGGCAAGACCCTCCGATCGGCCGTCGAGGACATCCCCATGGCGGAGGCCGGCGGCCACGCCCGGATGGGCGGCGGACAGATCTCGCTCGATCACATGGAGGGGCTGGGCCCATCCTCCGGCCTGACGATGCCGGAACTGACCGATCGCCTGTTCGACGCGATGTCAGGCGATATTTAACACACCCACTTTTTACTTCGTCGGGTCGCGCTACGCGCGACCACTCCTCGCAAAAACTTGGGGAAAAACTGCTCGGCGCTCGTTTCTCTCGCGCCGAGTGAACCGGCACGCTCCGCGTGCCGGATGCCGATGGCGACCGCACAGTACCGCCTCGACTTTACCGCCGGCTACCCAATCGGAGCACATGGCTACCCGCGAGGCAACCTGGGACTATCGCGACCGCCATCACGAGCGGTTCGCCCGCACCTACTTCCGCGCGTTCGGCGACTGCGTCGTCTCGTCGATCGGCGTCGGCACCTACCTCGGCGATCCGACCGACGCGGCCGACGAGAACTACGAGGCGGCGCTCGTCGACGCCCTCGAATCGGGGATCAACGTCGTCGACACGGCGATCAACTACCGCTGCCAGCGCTCAGAACGGGTCGTCGGCGCGGCCATCGACGCGGCCGACGTCGATCGCGAGGCGGTACTGATCGCGACCAAGGGCGGGTTCGTCCCCTTCGACGGCGAGCGCCCCGACGACCCCGGACGGTTCATCCGCGAGGAGTACGTCGAGCCGGGGCTCGTCGACCGCGAGGACCTGGCGATGGGACAGCACTGCATCGCACCCGACTACCTCGACGATCAACTGGATCGGTCGCTCGAGAATCTGGGAGTAGAGACGATCGATTGCTACTACGTCCACAACCCGGAGACGCAACTCGAGGTCCGGTCGCGCGAGGCGGTCTACGACCAGCTCGAGGCGGCGTTCGTCCGACTGGAGGAGCGGGCGGCGGCGGGCGACCTCAGACACTACGGCGTGGCGTCATGGGAGTCGTTCCGGGTCGGGCCGGACCACGACAGCTACCTCTCGCTGCCGGAAGTCGTCTCGCGGGCGCGGAGGGCCTCGGATCGGGCGGGGACGGAGGCGACCCACCTCCGGGCGATCCAGTTGCCGTTCAACGTCTTCATGGCCGACGCGTTCACCGTGGAATCACACGAGGGCGCGGCGGGGCCACAGAGCGCGCTCTGGTTCGCGAACGACGCGGGACTGGACGTGTTCACGAGCGCGTCCATCATGCAGGGCCGGCTGGCATCGGAGATGCCGGAACAGGTGGAAGCGAAACTCGACGGGGAGACGCGGGCGCAGCGGGCGATCAACTTCGCGCGGAGCGCGCCGGGCGTGACGAGCGCGCTGGTCGGGACGGGGTCGCCGGAGCACGTCGCGGAGAACGTCGCGGCGGGGACCCACGAACCGCTCGGTGCCGACGCCTTCGACGACGTCTTCGAGTGATCACCCGACTTTCTTCCACTCACGGTCACAGCTCGGACAGAACCTGACGGTGTTGAGTTCGTCGGGATCGTTCTTGGTCCCGAGTTGCTCCCCACACTCCGCACAGGTTAGTCGCTCGTAGGTGTCTTTCTCGATGTCGCCCGAGCGTAGCCCCTTGCGGACGGATTCCATAACCGGACCTTCTTGCGGCCCCACCAAAAACCCCGTGCCGACGTGTCAGACGCGCGTGTGACGAGTACGGGCGACCAGCACCGCAGACGCCCGGCGTGTGGCCGAGAGCGGCGGACTTTTTCGGCACCGGTCCGAACGATGGGCAAATGGAGTACGTCCAGGAGCGGGTGGCGACGCTCCACGCGTTCGCGGATCGGGTTCCGGAGGCCCCCACCGAGAGCGCCGCCGTCGTCGTCCCACTGACCGAGCGGGAGCACGCCAGCCTCGCCGCCGAACGCGTGCTCACGACGCTCGACCGGGTCGACCCCGCACGCGTCGTCGTCGCGTTGCGGGCCAGCGAGGACCGCGTCGACACCGTCGCGCGCTGGCTCGACTCCTTCGAGCTGGGGCCGGAAGTGCTCTGGTGCAACGCGCCAGAAGTCCAGGAGGCACTCGGCGAGGCCGGGCTGAACGGCCCCGCCGGGAAGGGTCGTGACGTCTGGCTGGCGCTGGGACTCGCAGCCCAGGAGGAGTACGTCGCCGTCCACGACGCCGACGCGACGACCTACTCACGCGCCCACGTCCCCCGCCTGCTCTTCCCGCTCGCGAACGGCTACGACTTCTCGAAGGGCTACTACGCCCGCGTCGAGAACGAGCGGCTCTACGGCCGCCTCTTCCGGCTGTTCTACACGCCGCTGGTGCGGGCGCTGGGCGACCAGGCCGACGCGCCGATCGTCGACTACCTCGCGAGTTTCCGGTACGCGCTGGCCGGAGAGTTCGCGGCCACGAGCGACCTCGTACGCCGGCTCCGGCCCCCACGAGGCTGGGGACTGGAGGTCGGGACGCTCGGCGACGCCTTCGACGCAGCGGGCTTTTCCGGTACCGCACAGGTCGACCTCGGGCGCCACGAGCACGACCATCGCGCCGTCGGCGGCCCGCAGGGGCTGGGGGACATGTGTCGCGAGGTCGCGACCGCCCTGTTCCACGCCGTCGAGGACGCCGGCGTCGACCCGGACTACGAGCGGCTGCGTGAGCGCTACCGGGAGACGGCGGACGACCTCGTGGACCACTACGGGACCGACGCGGCGTTCAACGGGTTCGAGTTCGATGCCGCGGGCGAGCGCGAGCAGGTCGCCACCTACGCCGAGGCCGTCTCGCCGCCCGGCGAGGACGACCGGTTGCCAGCGTGGGCCGAGACGTCGCTCGATCCGGAGACGGTGCGGCGGGCGGCCCGGCGGGGGCTGGACCGCGCAGCCGATCGGTAACCGGTCGCGGCGGGCGTGCGAAGGCTAAAGGGGGAGCCCCGCGCCGGTTCCGACATGGACGTGACGGGCGACGAGCTGGCCGGCGTCGTCGACCTGTTCGACGCGCTGACGAGTACGGAACTGCGGCGGGCGCTGGCGGAACTGGCCTATCGCTGCGGCGAGGAGGTCGAACCGGAGTACTTCGACGGTGACGTCGCGGCGGCGCTCGCGACCTACCACCTCGTCGCGGTCGAGCCGGCCGACGCCGAGGAGCCGTTGCTGGTCGCCGGGCCGGTCGCCTTCCCGGAACTCCCGGGCGACGCGACGGACCTGCCGCACATGCTGGACGTGCCCGACCGAAGCGTCGACCGCGCGGACCTGGCGACGGCCGCCGAGAACCGGTTCCGGGCCGACGCCGAGAAGGCCATCGACGCCGGGGACGAGGAGCGCATCCGGGAACTGCTCGACGTGAGCTACGAACTCGAGGTGTGGGCGCCGGTCGACGTCGGGGAGACCCGGCAGCGACTGGACGACGCGTTAGCATGACACACGACTGACCCCACGCAAATTAAGAGCGCGCGGGCCAAACTGGGGGGCATGGACCTGGAGCGGGTCGGGAACTTCCGGGCGACCGGAGTGAGCGACGAGGAGCGCGAGGCCGCCGTGCTCGCGCCGGTCATCGTCCGTGACGGGAGTGAACACCTGCTTTTCACCAAGCGCGCGGACCACCTCGGCGAGCACCCGGGCCAGATGAGTTTCCCGGGTGGCGGCCGGGAGCCAAGCGACGCCGACCTCCAGGAGACCGCACTCCGGGAGGCCAACGAGGAGATCGGCCTCGACCCGTCGGAGGCGGACATCGTCGGCCGGATCGACGACATCCGCACGGTCACGCGCTACTCCGTCCGCCCGTTCGTCGGGACGATCCCGGACCGGACGTACACGCCCGACGAGCGCGAAGTCGCCGAGATCGCGGTGCTGTCGGTCGCGGCGCTGACGGACATGGCGAACTACGAGTCCGAACGGCGCGACCACCCCCACTACGGCGACATTCGCCTGCACTTCTTCCACGTCGACGGCTACACCGTCTGGGGCGCGACCGCCCGCATCCTCGTGCAGTTGCTGGAGTTGACCACCGACTGGGAGATGCCGGCGGAGGCCGACCGGGAGGTCGACCCGGACGCCGACCTCCCGATGTGACCATTACGGAGCACTCGAACTCGCGGGGGTCTCGCGAGCAGAGAGGGACCACAGGTCCCTCTGGCAGCCGGCGCAACGCGCCGGCGTTCACGAGAGCATAGCTCTCGTGAGCCAACCAGAACGCTCTGCGTTCTGGTGACGACGGAGCGAGTGAGACCTCGCGAGGGAACGATCGACTGACCGAGCGAAGCGACGGAAGGAGTGAGTGGACTCGCGGGGAAGCGACAGCGTTTTGCGGCTCTCCGCCACAGCTTTGCACAACCGAGCCGCGGGCGACCGCGGCCGACGAAGATCATGCTACGAGAGGGCGCCCTGGCGACGACGGGGATCGACGCGGTCGCGATCAAACCCGCGGAGACGGATCTCTCGCGAGCGGCCGCCCTCGACCACGACGTGATCGTGGACTACGAGGGGGTCGAGCACCTGCCCGACGCCGACGCGCTGGCCGACCTCGCGTCGGATCGCAGCGTCAGAGTGACCGTCCCGGTGCGCGCCGACGGGTTCGACCTCTTCGGTGACGACGGCCGCTGGGACTGGGTTCCCGAGGGCGTCGGTCGGATCCTGGTGGCGGGCCACCCGGCCTACCTGACGGAGACGGAGCAGTCGCGGGCGGTGGCCCCCCGGTTCGGTGCCGCCCGCGAGCGCGACCCGGAGGCGTGGGTGGGAACCGAGAACATCGAGCGGATGGCCCTCGCTGCCGGCGGGACGCAGTTCGAGTTGCTGGGACGGTCGACCGAGCGCGACTTCCACGGGCTCAGGGCGGCTGGCTTTTCGGGTTCGTTGGCCGTCTACGCCCCGACCGTCGTGACGGACGACGAGGACGCGATCCTCGACGCGGTCGGGGCCTACGCGGCCCGCCGAAAGCCCGTCCGCGAGGCGCTTCCCGACGGCGCCCCGACCGACGCGACGGCCGAGGGGCGGGCACGGGAGGTGCTCGCGCGTGCCGTCGAGGACTACGCGCTGGTGGGCGACGCCGCGACGGTCGCTCGCCGAGTCGAGGCGCTGCGCGAGGCCGGCGCCGACACCGTAGTCGGCTACCCGGCGCGCGGAATCGACGCTCTCACACGATGAGTCGGGGGGGCGGCCGCGCGAAGGTCGCGGGCGTCGTCGGCCTCGTCGGTGTGACGCTGACGCTTGTGGCCGGGTATCTCCAGCGGGTGCCCGAGCTGGCCGCCACCGTCGCGCGGCTCGTCGACCTGTTCGTCGGGGTCGCGTTCCGGATCGCCGTGATCGCCGTGTTCTGTCTCGGCTTCGTGGTCATCGTCTACTCCGTCTGGCACCAGCGCCGGGGGAACGTCGACGAGGCGCGGGCGCGCCGGATCGCGTTCGGCGTGGCCGCCGTGCTGGCGCTCTCGCTTTTCTTCCCCCTGGTCGTTCTCGACGAACTGCTCGTGGCCGTCGGCGGCGTCCTGGCACGGACGGGCGTCGACCTCCCCGAGACCGCCCTGTTCATCGGGAGTCTGGCGGTCTTTGGCTCCCTGACGGTCTTCGGGGCCGCGGACGCCGTCCGCCGACGCCGGGGCTAAGTGCGACCGGGTGCGAGTGCGACCATGACCGACTCGGTGGCCGTCGTCGGCGGCGGGGCGGTGGGCGTGACCGCCGCCCTGTCACTCGCCGACCGCGGCGCGGCCGTGACGCTGTTCGAGCGGGACGAGATCGCCGCCGAGAGCACGGGCCGCGCCGCGGGCATCTGTTACGACGCCTTCGCCGGCCGGACCGACGCAACCGTGGCCGGTCGAGCGATGACCCACTTTCGCGACCTGGCCGCCGAAACCCGGTTCGCGTTCACCGACCACCCCTACGTCTGGCTGGCCCGGACCGGCGACGAGACGCGAGCCGACGCCATCCGCGAACAGGTCCCGCGAATGCGCGAGCGGGGCCGTGACGTGACGCTCCTCGACCCGTCTGCGCTGGCCGCCGAGTGTCCCGGCTTGGCGACCGACGACGTGGCGGTCGCGGCGATCGCTCGCGACGCGGCGCTCGCCGACCCCGCCGAGTACGCCGCCGTCGTCGCGGAGCGAGCGCGTGCGGCCGGGGCGACGATCCGAACGGAGACCGAGGCGAGGGTGAAGACCGACCCGGCCGTCGAGACCGCCGCGGGCACGGAGCGGTTCGACGCGGTGCTGGTCGCGGCAGGGGCGCACACGCGTCACCTGCTGGCCGAGGCGGGCGTCGCCGTGCCGATCAAGGCCTACCGCGTACAGGCGACCGTGACCGACCCGTTCCCGGCGAGTGCCGAGCTTCCGACGCTGTACGACGCTACGCAGGAGTTCTACTGGCGTCCGCGCGAGGTGTGCGAGGGCGGGCACGACGGCCGTCCGACAGGCGGCCGTCGGCGTCCGCGCGAGGGCGGTTTGCTGGTCGGCGACGGCACGGAGAAGCGGGACTTCGACCCCGAGGACTGGGACCGGACGGCCGACGACGCGTTCGTCGCGTCGGCGATAGACCGGGTCG
The DNA here is from genome assembly GCF_037031225.1 of Halorientalis sp. LT38. Taxonomy (NCBI): domain Archaea; kingdom Methanobacteriati; phylum Methanobacteriota; class Halobacteria; order Halobacteriales; family Haloarculaceae; genus Halorientalis; species Halorientalis halophila. The sequence continues at coordinate 910,106 of NZ_JAYEZN010000001.1, forward strand.
ACGCGGCGCTCGCATCCGACGCCGACGGGCCGGCGGGGAGCGGGCGGGCCTGGGCCGGCCTCTGCACCGCGACGCCGGACCGGGACCCGCTGCAGGGGGAACTCGAATCGGACCTGTTCGTCGCCGCGGGCTGGCACGGCCACGGGTTCATGCGCGCTCCGGCGCTGGGGCGGACCGTCGCCGGGCAGATGCTCGGTGACGACGGGATCGACGCGTTCGACCCGCGTCGGTTCGACGGGGACGAAGCGTTCGCGGTCGTGGAAGGGATGACCGTCGACTAGCGGGGAGTCTACTCGTCTGCGTCTGCGTCCGTCGTCGGCACCGTCGCGTCTCCGGGGTCGGACGGCGACTCCTCGTCGACGGGCGTTTCCTCGCCGGCGGTCGACGGCGCGGCCCGGCCGTCCTTGGGGACGCGGACCTCGAGCGTCCCGTTCCGTCGCAGGGTGGCGTCGGCGTCGTCGGGGTCGACGACGGTGTCAGCGGGCAGCGAGACGCGGCCGTCGAGCGAGAGGCCGCGGCCGGGGACGAGCATCTCGAAGCCCTCGTAGAAGTCGCGGAAGCGGTCGATCCGGACCACGACGGCGTTGTCGTCGAACCGGACCTGGACGTCGCTGCTGGTGGCACCGGGGGCGTCGAACACCGCCAGGTAGGCGTCGTCGGACTCGAGCAGGTCGACCGGGAGCGGCCGGCGCTCCTGGACGCGACTGGCCGCGCGGCCGACGGTCTCCATCACCGTGGTCCCGATGGAACGGCCGAGTTCCCGAATCATAGTTCGATCTCCTCCAGGTCGTCCGTCTCGCCGCAGTAGGGGCAGGCGAAATCGGCGACCCCCACCTCGTCGGGCATGTCGTAGGTGTAGTGTAGCTGGAACATGTCGAGTTCGCAGTCCCCGCTCGTGCACCGGACTTCGAGCGTTTTGGGCATACACGTTCCTAGGGTCGCCCGGCCTATCAATGCCCCGGCTTTTTGCGCCCGTCGCGCCCACGTTCCGGCATGTCCATCCACGGCGTCGACTTCAGCGGCGCGGCCCAGGCCGGCCACGGCACCTGGATCGCCGAGGCCTCGGTATCGGACGGCGACCTCCGGATCGAGTCCTGCCGCTCCGCGGCGGACCGCTTCGGCGTCGCCGAGCGCGCGCCCTGTCTCGGCCAACTCGTCGAGTTCCTCCGGGAGACCGAGACGGTCGGCCTCGACTTCCCGTTCGGCGTCCCGGCGACGATCCACGACCGCGACTCCTGGGAGGGGGCCGTCGAGTGGGTCGCCACGGTCGCGACCGGCGCCGACGGGTTCCAGGAGACCTGTCGCTCCCGGGCGCGCGAGGCGACCGACGGCGAGCGAGCCGACCTGCGCCGCGAGACGGACGGCCCCGTCGGCGCGCTCTCGCCGTACGGCAGCCACGTCTGGAAGCAGACCTTCTACGGGATCCGGGACGTGCTCGCCCCGCTCGCGCGCACTGACGCGGTCGCCGTCCGGCCCATGCAGGAAGGCGGCGACGTGGCGCTCTGTGAGGTCTACCCCGCCGCGACGCTGGCGAGTTGCGACCTGCCCGCCGCCGAGTACAAGTCAGGGAACGAGCGCGCCCGCGAGCGCCGCCGCGCCATCGTCGAGGGACTGGAGGCGGAGACGCCGCTGGCGTTCGCCGGTCGCGTGCGCGCCGAGTTGATCGAGGACGCCGGCGGCGACGCGCTTGACGCGACGGTCGCCGCGCTCGCGGCCTACCGCGCCCGCGAGGCCGACTTCGAGCCGGATCGGCCCTGGAACCCGGTCGAGGGCTACATCTACGTCTAGCCCTCCCGCGCGACGAACAGGAAGAGCACGGCGAACAGCCCCGTGATAACCCCGGCCCACCAGCCGACCGGGCCGCCCAGTTGCGTCACAGCGGCGGCGCCAGTCCCGAACAGCAGAACGGACAGGGCCACGGCGACCGCCCGGACCGCAGGGTTCGGGTCTCGCCCCGGTTCGTCCTCGGCCGTCGCGACGGTCTCGTCGAGCGCGGCCGTCACCTCCGCCGCCGCGCTCGCCGGAACCAGGAGCCACGAGGGGACCGTCCCGAAGCTCCCGGGCCCGGACGCCGAGAGGGAGACGAGGACGAGCGGGCCGATCCGGCGCGTTCCGTAGTCGGTGACGCGCGAGAGGTCCCACTCGCGAGACCGGTTCTCGCCGGTCCCCGATTCGGGATCGATCTCGCCCCGCGTCGAGCAGACCACGCCCGCGACCCCCGCCGCGACTCCGGCGACGAACACACCGGCGGCGAGTAGGGGTTCGACCAGCAGGGCTCCACCGAGGACGAGCGCGCCGGTGACGGCACAGGCGACCTGTTCCCGGGGCGATATCACCCGCTCCTGGCCGGTGAACGTCGTCGGGCGCTGCGACCGGTCGCGGAGCATCGGCAGGAGGTAGAGCAGCGAGAAGGGACCGCCGACCAGCGCGAGGAGGACGACGAAGAGCCGGAGTTCGGTCCCGCCGGCGACGAGGAACGTGACGAACGCGACCGCGAGCGTGGCGAGCAACCCCACGTAGACCCCGAACAGGGCAGCCATTCCGGCCCGGACGAGCCAGCGGAGCCACGGCTCGGTACCGTAGTCGTACCGCCAGGAGACCGCAGCGGACATGCAAGGGGGGTTCGCGGGCCCGTTCCAAGAGTATGGCGAGTCAGTCATCGTTATACGCGTCGACCGGCAACGAACGCGTATGACCGATCCGGCCACCATCGACGTCACCATCGTCGACGGGTACGTCGACGAGCCGGCTCACTTCGGCGTTCCCCCCTACATCTCGACCTACCCCCGCTACACCGCCGGGGCGCTGGTGGACGCCGGCGTTCCGGAAGAGCGGATCACCTACCACACCATCGACGCGCTGCGGGACGAGCAATCGCGCTGGCGGGACGTCGAGGACGCGGACCTGCTCGTCTACGTCGGCGGGATGACCGTCCCCGGAAAGTACGTCGGGGGGACGCCCGCCGAACCCGACGAGGTCCGCCGCATCGCCTGGACCGCCGAGGGCGTCTCCGTGATGGGCGGCCCCGTCCGTTTCGGCGTCGGCGAGCAGAACGAAGGCGCCTCGGAGACGGCGCGCGACGACCTCGACTTCGACTTCCTCGCGATGGCCGACGTGGAGACGGCGGCCTACGACCTCGTCCGCAACGGACTGGAGGGGTTCGAGGACCGCTACCGCGGCGTCCCCGAGGAGACCCGCTGGGCCAAACAGGGCGCGTTCGTCGTCGAGCAACACCCGAACCACCCCGACTACATCCTCGCGGAACTGGAGACCTCGCGGGGCTGTCCCTATCGGTGCTCGTTCTGCACGGAACCGATGTACGGCGACCCGGACTTCCGGCCGCCGGAGAGCGTCGTCGACGAGGTGGCCGCGCTGGCCGACCACGGCGTGAGCGACTTCCGCCTCGGCCGTCAGGCCGACATCCTCGCCTACGGCGGGGACGGCGAGAAACCCAATCCGGACGCCCTCCGGTCGCTGTACGCCGGGATCCGGGAGGTCGCGCCCGATCTGGACACCCTGCACCTGGACAACATGAACCCCATCACGGTCGTGAAGTGGCAGGAGTTGGCCAGGGAGGGCATCCGGGTCATCGCAGAACACAACACGCCCGGCGACACGGCCGCGTTCGGCCTGGAGTCGGCGGATCCCCTGGTGCAAGAGGAGAACAACCTCAACGTCTCCGCCGACGAGTGTTTCGAGGCCGTGAAGATCGTCAACGAGGAGGCGGGCTTCCGGCCGGGGGGCGACCGGGAGACGGCTCCGAACTTCGGCGACGACGCGGCGCGGCGACTGCCCAAACTCCTGCCGGGGATCAACCTCGTCCACGGACTCAAGGGCGAACGGTCCGAGACCTTCGAGCACAACAGGCGGTTCCTGCAGCGGGTGTACGACGAGGGGCTGATGCTCCGGCGGGTCAACATCCGGCAGGTGATGGCCTTCGAGGGGACAGACATGGCCGACACCGGGGCCGAGATCGCCAACGACCACAAGAAACAGTTCAAGAAATACAAGCAGGAGGTCCGGGAGACGATCGACAACCCGATGCTCGAGCGGGTGGCGCCGCCGGGCACGGTGTTACCGGACGTCCACCTGGAGTACCACCAGGACGGGACGACCTTCGGCCGGCAACTGGGGACGTACCCGCTGCTCGTGGGGATTCCGGGCGAACGCGAACTCGGGCGGACGATCGACGTGGCGATCACCGGCCACGGCTACCGGTCGGTCTCGGGGGTTCCCTACCCTCTGGACCTCAACGCGGCGTCGCTGGACGAACTGACCGCGATCCCCGGCATCGGTCAGGGGACCGCCGGCGACATCGTGGTCGATCGACCCCACGACTCCGTCGGCGAAGTCGCCGCCGAGATCGACCTCGACCGGTTCGCGACGGTCGAGACGCCGGAAGGCGCCGACTAGCGGCCCTCCCTGCGCTGTTCAGTCGGCCTCGTTTCCGTCACCGTCGTCATCCAGCCGTTCGACGAGTGCGCCGGCGAGCGTGCCGGTCCCGCCGAACAGCAGGGGGTAGCCGAGACACATCCGCACCAGCGTTCGCCGGAAGTCCGGCAACTGGACGGTCAGCGCGACCGAGTCGACGGCCGGGGTCAGCGAGAACAGTCTCACGACGAGATCCGCGACGAACAGGTTGAACAGCCACGTCGTCCCGAGGACGACGACGAGCGTCACGGTCCCGTAGCCGACGACGAGCGCGAGGGACGTGCGCACCAGTGCCCGCAGATCCGAGACGTCGCCGCCGATCCTGAAGCCGTACCAGCACAGCAGTAGCGGCGGGAGAAGGAGGCCCAGCTCCGAGAACGGGACGGTGAGCGCCGCGGGCGTGATCGGGGCGATGCCCGTCTCGGTCACCGTGGGAGAGAGGGGCAAGACGCCGAAGAAGCCGATCGACGGCGAGGCGGTGCTCGCCAGCACGAGCTCCACTTCGGCGGCGTGCAGGGTCACGAAGACGAAGACGGCGAAGAAGCCGACCAGGAAGACCCCCACGAGCAGGAGGAGCGCGAGCGCGACGAGCAGCCCCCCGAGGCCGGCGGCGGCGCCGACCGGCGACACTCCGAAGAACGGGTCCCCGAGACCGAGGGCCGATCCGGCCGCGGCGAGCAGTCGGACGACGAACCCGACGAACAGGACGAGATAGACTACAGCCAGCCCGACGAACGCGCTGGTGCCGATCGTCCTCGCGTGGCCGAGGTGTCGCCACAGACCGACGTCCGTACCGCCGTCCTCGGTCGTCCGGCCTGGGCGCAGCGCCATGTCGTACCTGCCAGCGAATCGAAACGGGCCCACTTAACCGTACTGCCCACCGCAACGGCGCCGGTCCGAGGTTTCAGGCCGTCTCGAACTGTTCGAGGATCTCCAGGTCCCGCTCGGTCCGCATGAACTCCGCCGTCCGGCGCTGGTCGCCGCAGTCGGGACAGGAGAAGGCCGCGTCGGTCGCGGGCAGGTCGGTCGGTGCCGCTTCCCAGTCCTTCTCGCAGGCCGGACAGCGCAACTGGACGAACGCTTCGTTCATGGACGTGAGTGCGCCACGGAAACGGGAAAACCTGACGGCGGGTCGTCGGCGAGGCGGTGCCGCGCTCCGGGCGGGCGGACGCGGACCGGGCGGGCTCGCGGGCTAACAGAAGGTACTTTTGCGCGCTCGTGGAACGACCGGCAATGAGTCAGGACCGGGAGGTGAGCGTCGTCCTCCCAGCCTACAACGAGGCGGCCACGATCGAGGAGACCGTGAGCGTCACGCTGGAGACGCTCGCCTCGTTCCTGCCGGCCGGCGCCTTCGAGGTGATCGTCGCAGAGGACGGCTGCGAGGATCGAACGCCCGAGATCGCCGACCGGCTGGCCGCCGAAGACGACCGCGTCCGCCACGTCCACAGCGAGGAGCGACTGGGCCGTGGGAAGGCGCTCGAACGCGCCTTCCGCGAGAGTTCGGGCGAGACGCTTGTCTACTTCGACACCGACCTCGCGACGGACATGCGCCACCTCGAGGAACTCGTCGAGCGGGTGCGGTCCGGGGAGTACGACGTCGCGACCGGCTCGCGGTGGGTCGCCGGGGCCGATGCCGACCGACCGGCCAAACGGGGGATCCCCTCGCGCGGGTACAACGGGCTCGTCCGGCTGTTTCTCCGGTCGGACCTGCTGGATCACCAGTGCGGATTCAAGGCCTTCGACCGGGACGCCCTCCTCTCGCTCCTCGACGACGTGGAGGACGAGCACTGGTTCTGGGACACGGAAGTCCTGGTCCGCGCCCAGCGCGCGGGCTACCGCGTCGCGGAGTTCCCCGTCGAGTGGACGCCCAAGGGCGACTCGAAGGTCGACCTCGTGCGGGACGTCTTCGGCATGGGGAGTCAGATCGTGCGGACCTGGTGGCAACTGACCGTGAGCCCTCGACTCACGCGCCGCGTGAGCATGACTGCCGGTTCGATCCTCGTCCTCCTCGCGCTGGGGCTCATGCTGCTGTACCTCGAACCCCGTGCGGTCCTCGAGGCCATCGCCGGGGCCGACCCGGCGCTGGTCGGGGCCTCGGCGGTGGTGTACCTCCTCTCCTGGCCGCTGCGGGGGCTGCGCTACCGCGACATCCTCAGACGCCTGGACTACGAGGGCGAGACGTGGTTCCTGACCGGCGCGATATTCATCAGTCAGACCGGAAACCTGGTCTTCCCAGCGCGGGCGGGTGACGCGGTGCGGGCCTACGTCGTGAAGGCGCGGCGGTCGATCCCCTACCCGACGGGATTCGCGTCGCTGGCCGTCGAGCGGGTGTTCGACCTGCTGGCGATCACGGTGTTGGGCGGGAGCGTCCTCGTCGGCCTGGTCGCGACGGGCGGGACCGAGGAGGTCGTCGCGGCCATCGCCGCCGACGTGGGGACGGTCACCATCGGCGGGGAGACGCTGAACCCCGCCGCGGCGGCCGGGACGGCGATGCGCGTCGCCGCGGGCGTCGGGCTTGCCGCCATCCTGGCCGTCGCGGTCATCGTCGTGAACGCCCGCCGCGATTCGAACCTCGTCAGGCAGGTGGTAGGCGCGCTCAGCAGCGACTCCTACGCCGAGTACGTCGCGGGCGTGATCGAGCGCTTCGTCGGCGACGTCGAGCGGGTCGTCAGCGACCGCGGGGCCTTCCTCCGGGTCGGGGTCGGCAGCCTGGTCATCTGGACGCTCGACGTGGTGACGGCGCTGATCGTGTTCGCGGCCTTCGGCATCGGCGTGACCCCGTATCTGGTCGCCGTCGCCTTCTTCGCCGTCAGCGTCGGCAACCTCGCGAAGGTGTTGCCCCTGTCGCCGGGCGGCATCGGCCTCTACGAGGGCGCGTTCACGATCATCGTCGTCGGGCTGACGGCCGACCCCGAGCTGACAGTGCTGACGGTGCTGGGGATCTCGATCGTCGATCACGCGGTGAAGAACCTGGTGACGGTCGCGGGCGGCCTCGTCTCGATGGCCTGGCTCAACGTCTCGCTCACGACGGCCGTCAGCGAGAGCAGCGACACCGAGGACGTCGAGGGCGCCACGGAGGGCTAGTAGCGGTCGGTCAGGAAGGGACCAGCCGCCCCGGCGACGGCGTGGACCAGCGCCGACTCGCGGTCGATCGCGTGCCCGGTGAGAATCCCGGCCGCACCTTCCCGTTTCGCGACGCCCGTGGTGTCCAGCAGGTCGTCCATCACCGGCCCGAGCTCCTCGCCCGCGGCCACGCGCTCGGCCACGTCGTCGGGGAGTCGGAGGCTCGGTCCCGCCCCGACGCCCCACCGATCGCCGTCGGTGACGGCCGCCCACATGATGAGGAAGTGTCCAGCGGCGGCGTCGACTGGGGCGACGCCGCCCTCGATACCGACGCCGAGGTCGGCGTCGGTCTGCGTCAGGGCCGCCCCGGCACGGTTCCGCGCGCCGGTGATCGTCTCTTCGCGTCCGCGGGGCTGCTCGGGGACGCCCGAGTCGACGCCGATCGGTTCGACCACCGTGTCGGGAAACGCTCGTCTCGTCGCCGTGACCTTCACCGGATTCTCGCTGCCGACTGCGACGCGCATAGTCGTCGGTTGGTGGCCCGGGGTTTGGGCGTTGCGTCCGCGGCCGATGGGCCGGCCGCCCTTCCTCTCCGCTCGAAAAATGTGAATTTATGTGGGGGAGCGTCCAAGACTGTCGTATGTGGGGAGCTCGATGGGGTGAACGACGGTGAGTACGACAGTTCCCTTCTCGATGATCGAGGAGGCGGTCCAGCACATCGAAACGGAGTTCCAGCCCTGGAACATCCAGGCCGAGATCGAGACGACGGCGACCATCGACCTCGATCGCCTGCGCGAGGCGGCGATCGTCGCCTGCTCGGTCCACCCGATCGCGGGGGCGCGCCAGCGGTCGACGGAGCTCACGGACTCGCGCTACGTCTGGGAGATCCCGGATGACACCTACGAGGTCGACGTCGGGGCCATCGACGGCGAGGGCCGGGAACTCGAGGAGATCCAGAACAAGCTCTACTACCGGCGATTCGACCTGACAGAGGAACCGCCCTTCCGCCTGCTCGTGGTCCGGGGCGCCGGCATGGACGGCGGCGATCGGATGCTGTTGAGCATGAACCACGTCGCCGCCGACGGCGTCGGCACGCTGCGGATCGCGCAGGCGCTCTGTGAGGCCTATCGCGGCGAGGAACCGATGCAGGACTCGGTGAGCTTCCGTGAGTCCAGGTCGATGCTGGAGGACCTCCGGCCGTCGTCGCTCGACGACGGGTTGAACCTGCTCGGGTCGGCGACCAGACAGCTCCAGAACGCGGTGGACTCGCCCACACGCATCGCGAAAGTCGGGGGCGACGACGACCCCGGCTGGCGGTTCACCCGCCGGACGCTGGACGAGGAGCTGACGGCCAGATTGATCGGCGACCGGCCGGACGGCGTCTCGGTCAACGACGTGTTGCTGGCCGCGCTGCACATGGCCATCGCGGAGTGGAACGAGGAGCGCGGTGAGTCCGCGCGGAAGATCAGCGTCATGATGCCGATCAACCTCCGGCCCGACGACTGGTTCTACCAGGTCGCCGCGATGTACTCCGTGTTCGAGAGCGTCGAAACCCGATCGCGACACCGGACCGACCACATGACGGCGGCGCGCGAGATCGCCGAGCAGACGGACGAACTGACGGAGCGCGACCGCGCCGCGGCCATGTACAAGATGCTCGAGATGCTGCCGCCGGGGCTGCCGGTGGAGCTGAAACGCCAGCTCCCGCGCCTGCTCCGTGGGCCCGGGCGGCGGCTGCTCGATACGGCCATGCTGTCGAACCTGGGCCGGATCCCGGCGATGCCGTCGCTGGAGGAAGACGCCGAGGAGCGCCCCTGGTTCTCGCCACCGGCCTGGCGCGGGACGCCGGTCGCCATCGGCGTCGCCACCTTCCAGGGCCGAGTCAACCTCTCCTTCCGGTACCTGCGCAGCCAGTTCAGCCAGGAGGCGGGCGAGCAGTTCGCCGACCGCCTCGTCGACCACGTCGAGCGCGCCGTCGAGTGACCGCCACCGCCCTCTCGCGGGCCGTGCCATCCTATGACAATATATTAATACTCCTTTTGCACAGACGAAATCAGATATCTGGACCCCGTTACCCGGGGATCAGAAACGGTTACCGAAACGTTTAAATAATTTTCGCCGAAACCCATAATCTACCGACGACTGTCCGGGAATTTTCAGGTCGGACCCTGCCCGGATAGCATTTGCCTTCGTACCAATGAGCGAGAACACGAGAGCGCGAACGCGCACGACCGAGGAGACGACAGAGACCGAGGACGAGGAGACGGAAGTGGACTGCCCGGAATGCAGTGGGCACCTCGTCATGGACAACGAGCACGGCGAGACCGTGTGCGAAGACTGCGGGCTGGTGGTGGAGGAAGACGAGATCGACCGCGGGCCGGAGTGGCGCGCGTTCGACGCCAGCGAGAAAGACGAGAAGTCGCGGGTGGGCGCCCCGACCACGAACATGATGCACGACAAGGGGCTCTCGACCAACATCGACTGGCGCGACAAGGACGCCTACGGTAACTCCCTGGGCAGCCGACAGCGCCAGAAGATGCAGCGCCTGCGCAAGTGGAACGAGCGCTTCCGCACCCGCGACTCCAAGGAGCGCAACCTCAAGCAGGCCCTCGGCGAGATCGACCGCATGGCCTCCGCGCTGGGCCTGCCCGAGAACGTCCGCGAGACCGCGTCGGTCATCTACCGCCGCGCGCTCGACGAGGACCTCCTGCCGGGCCGCTCCATCGAGGGCGTCTCGACGGCCTCGGTCTACGCCGCCGCGCGCCAGGCCGGCGTGCCCCGCAGCCTCGACGAGATCACCGACGTCTCACGCGTCGAGAAGAGCGAGATCGCCCGCACGTACCGCTACGTCGTGCGCGAGCTCGGCCTCGAAGTGAAGCCGGCCGACCCCGAGAGCTACGTCCCGCGCTTTGCCTCGTCGCTCGAACTCTCCGACGAGGCCGAACACCGCGCCCGCCAGCTCCTCCAGAACGCCAAGGAGCAGGGCGTCCACTCCGGGAAGTCGCCGGTCGGCCTCGCGGCGGCCGCGGTCTACGCCGCCGCCCTGCTGACCAACGAGAAGACGACTCAGGCCGCCGTGAGCGAGGTCGCCGACATCTCCGAGGTCACCATCCGCAACCGCTACCACGAGCTGCTGGAGGCCGAGCAGGACCTCCCGATGGCCTGAGGAGGGCCGAGAATCGGCACGCAGGTCGTGGCCAAGCGCCCGCAAGTGGCTCTACCCTTTCTTTCCTCCGCGTGGCATACGGTAGCAGTGGTGAAACTGAATGCACGAACCAGCGACTGAGATGCCGACCGTGATGGACACGGACGCGGCGGTCGTCCAGCAGCAATCGGACTTCGGGGACGCGAGCGACTTCACGAAGTTCAGCGCGGAGCGGATGCAGTTCTCGGCCGGGACCGACATCGCCCCGCTACTGGAGGGCCTCGAGGACGACACCTGCCAGGTCCCCCACTGGGGATACGTGCTGTCGGGTGCGATGGACGTCACGTACGCCGACGGCACCGAGGAAGTGGACGCGGCGGGCGACCTGTTCTACTGGCCGCCGGGACACAGCGTGTCGGTCGACGAGGACTCGGAGATCGTCCTGTTCAGTCCCCAGGAGGAACACCGCGAGGTCTTCGACCACATGGCGGCGAAGATGGAGGACCCGGACGCCCCGTCTCCGTGAGCTAGAAAAGGGGGCCGGGCGTCCCCACCCGCATGGAGACCGAGCACAGGGTCGTCCTCGGCGACGCGCGGTCGATGGACGCCGTCGCGGACGACGCTGTCGACCTCGTGGTGACCTCGCCCCCCTACCCGCTGGTCGAGCAGTGGGACGACCTCTTCGCCGACCTCGACCCCGCTATCGAGAGTGCCCTGGCCGACGGCGACGGCGATCGCGCGTTCGGGCTGATGCACGACGTCCTCGAGTCGGTCTGGAGCGAACTCGAACGCGTCCTCGCGCCCGGCGGGATCGCCTGCGTCAACGTCGGCGACGCGACTCGCACCGTGGACGGCGAGTTCGAGCTGTGGCCCAACCACGTCGAGATCGTGCGCCGGATGCGCGATCTGGGATTCTCCACGCTCCCCGAACTCCTCTGGCGCAAACCCACGAACAGCCCGAGCAAGTTCATGGGCTCCGGTACCTTGCCGCCCAACGCCTACCCGACGCTCGAACACGAGCACATCCTCGTCTTCCGCAACGGCGATCTCCGCTCGTTCCCGCCGGGCGACGACGACCGGTACGAGAGCGCGTACTTCTGGGAGGAGCGCAACGAGTGGTTCTCGGACCTGTGGGAGATCCGCGGCGAGGACCAGCGCCTCGCGGCCGACGACGGGGCACGCGAGCGATCGGCCGCCTACCCGCTCGAGATCCCGCTCCGGCTGATCCGGATGTTCTCGACGTATGGGGACCAGGTTCTCGATCCGTTCCTCGGCACCGGGACGACGACCGTCGCCGCGATGGTCGCCGGGCGCGAGTCGGTCGGCTACGAACTCGATCCCGCCTTCGCCGAGGCCATCGGCGACGCCACTGCGCGGGTGCCGCCCCTCTCCGAGCGGCTGGCGGAAGAGCGACTCGACGCCCACCGGGAGTTCGTCGACCGCCGTCGCGCCGCCGGCGAGTCGCTGGGCTACGAGGCCGAGAACTACGACTTCCCCGTGACGACGAAACACGAGCGACGGCTGCAACTCTATGCGGTCAGCGACGTCGACCGCGACGAGACCGCCGACGGTCACCGCTATCTGGCGACACACGACCCCTACTGAGCGGCGGTTCGGTGTGGTGCCGGACCGCGGTTCCGGCGTGGATCGCCCGCAGCGCGGGCTGTCGAGTGGATAGCTTTTTGTCCGGACTCGGCCCTACCGGGCGTATGGACTTCGAGTCGTTCGTGCTGGCGGCGGCGACGGCCGACCTGGGGGACGAGCCCGCCGCCCGCGAGCACGCCGACGCCGTCGAGTTCCGGCTGGATCTGGCTGACGAGCCGCTGGCCGCGCTCGATGCGTACGATGGGGAGTTGCCGCTGATCGCCACCAACCGCGCCGACTTCGAGGGGGGTGAGGCCGCGGACGATGCCGATCGGCTGGCAGCGCTCCGGACCGCCGTCGAGTACGACTTCGTCGAGGCGGTCGACGTGGAACTGCAGACGGCCGCCGACGGCGACGGCGACCTGGTGATCGAACACGCACGCGAGCACGACGCGGCGGTGATCGTCTCGACGCACGACTTCGCGACGACGCCCGACCCGCCGAAGCTCCGGCAGTTGCTCGACCGGGCCTGCGACTACGGCGACGTGGGGAAACTCGCCGTGACGGCCCGCTCGCCCGACGACGTGCTCGAACTGCTGGCGGCGACCCGGGCCTCCGTCGCCGGCGGCGACCGCGTCGCGACGATGGCGATGGGCGAACCCGGTCGCCACTCCCGGGTCGTCGCGCCGCTCTACGGCTCGAAGATCGGCTACGCGCCCGTCGATCCGGCCGACGCGACCGCCCCCGGCCAGTACGACCTGGCGACGCTCCGGAGACTCGTGGACGACCTCAGTGCGCGGCCGACCGACGACTGAACGGCCGGGAACGGGCTCGTGCGGGCCGCACGGGTCCGATCGCGGCGATCGCGAAGGCGGAACCTTTTCAATCGCGCGACACGGACGTTCGACCTAGTGGCTGAAAGCTCCCGGAAACGGCCGATACTCGCCGCCGTCCTGGGTCTGCTCTACCCCGGACTGGGTCACGTCTACCTGCGGGAGTGGGTGCGGGCGTTGCTCTGGTTCGGCCTCATCGTCCTGACCGGGTCGCTGTTGATCCCCGACTCGGTCTACCCGTCGACGTTGACCGTCGACTCGCTCATGGCGATGTCCGAGGCGATGCCCCTCGAGGCGCTGGTGGCGCTCTCGGCCGTTACGGGGATGAACATGGTCGACGCCTACGTCCTGGCCTCGCGGAACAACCGGACCAGCCAGCGCGTCGCCGAGGGCGGCCAGTGTCCGAGTTGCGGCCGCGAGGTCGACCCCGACCTCGAGTTCTGTCACTGGTGTACGACCGAACTCCAGGGGAGCGTCGACGCGGAGAACTGACCTACATCGGGAACTGGCGCGGTTCGCGCTGGACCGAGATCCACTTCGTCTCCGTCAGCTCGCGCATGATCGCGTCCCCGTGGAACCGGCCGATCCCCGAGGCCTTCATCCCGCCGAAGGGCACGTTCGGCTCCTCGTTGATCGGCTGATCGTTGACGTGGACCATCCCCGCGTCGATGGCGTCCGCGACGTCCTCGGCGCGGTTGCGGTCGCCCGACCAGACCGACGCCGCCAGACCGTACTCCGTCGCGTTGGCCAGTTCGATCGCCTCCTCGTCGTCTTCGACCGGGATGATCGGTGCGACCGGCCCGAAGTGCTCGTTGCAGGCCGCGGTCATCTCCTGCTCGACGTCCGAGAGGACCGTGGGCTCGACGACCAGCGAGTCCTCGACGCCGTCGACGTCGACCGTCCCGCCGCCGGTCTCCAGCGTCGCGCCCTGCTCGACCGTCTCCTCGACGTACGCGAGGATCTGGTCGCGCTGTGACTCGTTGATGATCGGCCCGACGATGTTGCCCTCGTGGGCACTCCCTTTCGGGAGCAACTCCGCTTTCTCGACCATGCCGGCGACGAACTCGTCGTAGATCGACTCGTGGACGAGGTGGCGGTTGATCGAGATGCAGACCTGTCCCTGGTGAGAGAAGGTCCCGAAGGCGCTCCCGGAGAGGGCGTTCTCCAGGTCGGCGTCTTCGAGGACGACGTTGGGGCCGTTGCCGCCCAGTTCCATCGCGGGGAAGGCCAGCGTGTCGACGGCCTGCTTCGCCACCTGCCGGCCCACGTCGGTCGACCCGGTGAAGGCGACCACGTCCACGTCGGGATGGCCCGCGACGCGGTCGCCGATCTCCGAGCCCCTGCCGGGGACGACGTTGACGAGGCCCGGGGGCGCGCCGGCAAGCTCGAACAGTTTGGCGATCACGAGGCCGCTCGTGACCGGCGTGTCCGAGGCCGGCTTGATCACGACACCGTTGCCCAGCGCGACCGCGGGCGCGACCGCCCGGATCGAGAGGTGCAACGGGAAGTTCCACGGCGGGATCACCGCGACGACGCCCGCCGGCTCGCGCTTGACGAGGTTCTCCTTGCCCGCGATGGTCGACTCGCGCACGTCGCCGCCGGCCCGCGAGGGGTAGGTGGCGGCCTCGGCCACGTCCGCCGCCGCCGTCTGGAACTCGACGGTGCTCTTGAGCTGTGCGCTGCCCGACTCGGTGACGAGCAGTTCCTGCAGTTCGTCCTCGTACTCCTCGAGCAAGCCAGCGACGCGCTGGAGGAGTTGTGCCCGTTGATCGGGGGCCTTCTCGGCCCAGCGCTCCTGGGCGCGTTTCGCCGCCGCGAACGCGTCGTCGACGTCCGCCGTGGTCCCCGCCGGGACCCGCGTCCACTCCTCGCGCGTGGAGGGATCCGTGACCGAGAGCTCCTCACGGTCGCCCGGCCCGTGCCAGTCGCCGTCGACGTAGAGGCAGTTCCAGTCCGCGTCCGCGGACAGGTCCGGTTCCGCTCGCTCGGTCTGGGGCGTCTGTGCCATCAACGAGTATCCGTTACGAACAGCCAAAAACACCGAGGTAGCGGAAACACTGTCGGTTACGTGCGAGCTGGGAAAAACGGGTTCGGAACTGAAGCGGCGCGGGGAAACGCCCTATTTTTCGATGATGCTCTCGTCGACGGCCTCGCCGAAGTGCCGGGCGGTGTCCTCGTAGTAGACCTTCATCTCGTCGCCGACCTCCAGGTCGGTGACCGCTTTGCGGCCGTCGCGGGTGGGCACCTTGATCGTCTCGGCGTTCTGGAGCAGCGTCTCGATGCGGTCGCCCGACTCGGTCTCGGCCTGGACCCGGAACATCGGTCGTTTCTCGATCTTGACGCGGCCGACGATGGCCTCACGGGTGTTGCCGTCGACGTCGACGACCTGCACCTCGTCGCCGCTCTGGAGCTCAGAGAGGTACTTCGTCTCGCCGCCGGGCGTGCGGACGTAGGCGTGGACCGCGCCGGCGTTGACCCGGAAGGGCCGCGAGGCGACGTAGGGCGATTCGGCGGTTTCTGCGTGGACGAAGAAGAGACCGCGGGACATCGAGCCGACGAGCATTCCCTCGTCGTGTTCCATGAGGTTGCCCGTGTCGACGCAGACCCGGTCGGCGGACCCGGTCTGCTCGATGGTCGTGACCTCGGCCCACTGGAGGTCGACGGACTCGCGCTGGGTCTCGTCGCGGACGTCGACGGTCTTGCGGATCTCGTCCGGGTCGTCGGTGTCCAGCAGGACGCCGTCCGAGCCGAGTTCGAGCGTCTCGAAGGCGGTCCGGGCCTCGTCGGCGGTCTGGACGCCGGCGATCAGGTCGGTCTCCGACCCGATGCGAGCGATCAGGTTCTCGAGGGGGATGATCTGCCAGTCCTCGCCGACGACCAGCGTGTACTCGGCCTCGGTGGCGACGGCCTCGGCGAAGGCCTCGTAGTCCTCGTTCAGGATGCGGACGTACCCGCCCTGGGGGCCTTCGCCGTTCGATCGCAGCGAGGAGAGGTCGGCCGACCCGGAGAAGTCGGTGGGGAGGTCGACGGTGCCGTCGCCCTCGCCGTCCTTGCCGACGACGACCGCGTCGGCGTCGGTTTCGTTCGCTTCGGCGTCCATGACGTGGACGTCGCCGTTCGAGAAGGCGGCGACGTTCACCTCGCCGAGTTCGCGGACGCGCTCGACGTCGGCCTCGTCGACCAGCACCCAGTCGACGCCGGCCTCGAGGCCCGCCGTGACGCGGCGCTTGCGGGCCTCCCAGTCGCCGACCTCGTCGTCGGCTTTCAACCACACGGAACGTGTCATGTGTGCCCTCTCACAGGCGCCCCGCTTGAACATGACGGCTCCCGGCGACACTCGCCGCCGTCACTTTGCCCGGCGAAACACTCGCCGTCACTATCCCCGGCGAAACACTCGCCGTCACTATCCCCGGCGACACTCGCCGTCACTATCCCCGGCGACACACGCCGCCGTCACTTTGCCCGGCGACACACGTCGCCGTCACTACCCCTCGTCTTCGAGGTGCATCACGTCGAAAAAACGATCGCGGATCCGGCTGGAGACGAACCGCAGCAGGTCGGGATCGTCCTCGCCATGGTCGGCGAAGAGGCCGAGTGGGATCTGCCCGCCGGCCATGTCGCCGTGGCCGCCGACCTGCCCGACGTCTTCGAAGGCGATCTCGAGCGTGTCGGCGATGTCGACCCTGGAGTCCATCGAGCGGGCGCTGAGTCGGATCGTCTCCTCGACGAGGCCGAACACCAGCACCGTCGTGATCCCTTCGAGGTTGAGGAGGTAGTCGGCGGCCTGCGGGATGGCGCCGCTCTCGCTGGTCTGGCCGACGCTCGCCACCATGCTCGACCCGCGGACGGTGCGACTCCGGATCGCCTCGCCGATGGCGTCGAGCATGGCGGGGGTGAAGGCCGACCCGTACATCTCCTCGACCAGCGGCACGTCGGCCTGCCGGAACACGGTGAGCGCGGCCTGGTACTCGTCGGCGGTCGGGTAGCGCACGTAGTCCAGGCGCTCGCGGTGGATGGCGAAGAGGAGCGCTGACGCCACCGGCTCGGAGATGGGGACGTCGCTCTGGGTGAGATAGCCCACGAGGATCGACGCGGTCGCGCCACAGCGGTCGCGCACGTCGACGAACTCGGCCTCGGGCGGCTCCGGGAAGTCGTGGTGGTCGATGACCACGTCGACGGTGATCGAGGCGGGGACGCTGTTGTTGACGCCGGGGATCGAGTGGTCGACGAAGGCGATACAGTCGAACGCGTCCAGATCCGTATTGTCGAGGTGGACCAGGTCCAGATCGAGCAGGTTGACGAACGCGCGATTTTGCTGGTGGCTGATCGAACCGCCGTAGGCGATCTCGATCTCCGGGACGCCCCAGGCATCGGCGAGCAGTTCGAGCGCCAGCGCGCTCGCGATGGAGTCGGGATCGGGGTTGTCGTGGCAGACGATACAGAGCGACTCCGCGTCCGTGACGACGGCCGCGAGGTCCTCGAGTCGCGACGTCACCGGTCGCGGCGCTGCCGACTCCGACTCGCTTTCCTCGGCCTGGTCTTCCTGCACGGGTCCCATAGTTTCTACCGGCGGCCTCAGACGCATAAGCGTCCTCGCAGGGTAGCTACCGGTCGATTGCGAGCGGCGGGCGCGAACCGAACGCGCGGCGCCGCCCGCCAGAGGGATCGGAGAAACGTTTCATACGAGGGGAACGAGCCTTTATTATACGTCGTGTGGCGATTGAAACTGTGACGCCGGCGGGGCCGCGGTTGGTGCCACGCACGGCGATCGTGGGGAGGGTGACACATGAGTGCACAACAGACGGGGACGCCAGCCGACGAACTGACCTACTACGAACTGGACGAGTACTTTCCGACGACGGCGTGGCTCGAGACCTACGCCGAGGCGCTGACCAAGAGCGAGGCGCTCGACCACGAGATGAACGGCTGGGGGACCGACTGGAACGGCGACTTCGTCTTCGAGATCCGCAACCTGCCCATCTTCGAGAACGCCGTCAACGACCTGCCCGAAGAGCTGTGGCGGAACCTCGGCGACGCCATCCGGTCGCTGCCCGACAGCACGCTCGAAGCCGTCGTAGAGACCGCGCCCGAGGAGATCCAGGACAACATCGCGGCCCGGACCGGGACCCTCCAGGACCGCGCGGCGGCGGAACTGCTGGAGACGCCGATCGCCGAATCCCCGGAGAAGGTCTGGCCCGGCCTCCGCAACATCATGCCGGAAGTGCTCGACGCGCTCGTGGACGAACTCGACGAGCACGTCACGGACGAGGGCCACATCTACGCCTGGCTCAACATGGTCGACGGCGACTGCCGCGAGACGGCGACGATGCAGTCCGTCGACGAACGGGCACACCGCGTCCGCCTCACCGGCGAGTACGAGGACTGGAAACGCCTGCTCTCCGGCGACCTGGGCCTCCTCGAAGCCGTCATGGGCGGGACGCTGCAGGTGACCGCCGACATGAAGAACGTCCTGCAGTACATGGACGCACAGCTGGTTATGGTCGAGACGGCGGCCGAGACGGACAAGCGATTCCTCTTCTAAACCACCTTTTTACTGCAAGGGGTGCGCTCCCTTCGGTCGCGCACCCCTTTTGTAAAAACGTGGGCGAAAAACTCCTCCGAGCGAGCGTCTGCGCTCGCTCGGAGTGTTCCCGTGAGTGACCGCAGGGAACGAAGGGGAGCTCGGAAGTCGCAGTCCGCGCAGCACCGGAGGTGCGAGCAGAACCGTCTTCCGGTGAACCGCGCGCCGGGGGCGCGCGGATGCTGGCCTGCAGTATGCATTCCACAGTGCTTGCAGTTGGGAGCCAGGGTAGCAGAGAACAGTTCGGAAGGTGGTTGGTTTCAGGACCGCCGAGGATGACTCGACTGCCCAGTGTGCGTGCAAAGGTATCGGACGGACTACGTCACGCTATGCCGGTGACGGGCCCATACGGACTTTTCAGTCGTCCCGTTCAAGGACACGGTATGGACGACAACCCACTCGACGAGGTGGACCGAAGTATCCTGCACCAACTCCAACTCAACGCCCGCCAGACCGATACGGAGATCGCCGAGAAGGTGGATGTGACCTCCACGACGGTCCGGAATCGACTCGATAAACTCGAAGACGGGGGCGTGATTCGGGGCTATTACCCCGAAATCAACTACGAGCAAGCGGGCTACCCCCTCCACGTGATGTTCGTCTGTACGGTCAATCCAAATGAGCTGGAATCGCTGGCGGACCAGATCCTCGAGGTTCGCGGTGTGGTGACCACCCGCGATTTGCTTGGGGGCGAACGGAACGTCCACGTCGAGGTCGTCGCCGACACGGTCAGGGAAATCGAAGAGATCCGCAACGAACTGGCGGACCTGGGCCTGACGATCAACAGTTCTGAGATTATCTCCGAGACGCAGGTCCAGTCATGGGACCACTTCTATCCACGTCCGGAACCCGACGCGCGCCAGGACGACGACGCCGACGATGGCTCGGTCACCGATCAAGGATAATCGGGATATCACTTGAAAAATCCAAATTTATTAGAGCCACCGCCGCTCTTCTCGCAAACCCATCTCAATATATCCACCAGAAGCCGATTTGAGTTGGATATTGCAAATTTATAATATATATGAAAAAAAAAGAGCTTAACGGTAGCATGCGCTTTCCACGATATGGCCCAAACGACCGAGGCGGTAACCAAGACGTTCACTTCACTGTCAGATCCCCTTCGTCGGTACGTCTTGTACTACCTCGACGAGGAGGCTCCAGTCTCCATAGACCGTCTCGCCACTCGGGTCGCCGCCTGGCACACCGACAGCACCCCGGAGGCCGTCGACGAGGACACCGTCACGGAGATGCGCGCGGCCCTGTACCACATGCACCTGCCGAAACTCGAACAGTACGGCTACATCGAGCGGAAAAAGGACGCCCGAGAAGTCGCCAAAGGGCCACGGTTCGAGGAAACTCGTCCGCTGCTCGAATGGGTTGACGACCACGCAGAAGTAGCCGACCAGAGCGACTATTCCTTCGCATGAAATCGACCCAAACAGACACGGACCTCCTCACGACCGCCGTCGAGGAGGGGTATTTCAGGGTCCCTCGGCGAACGACGTTAGTAGCCCTCGCGGACGCACACGACATTTCGGACGTCGAAGCGTCCGAACGACTTCGCGCCGGGATCGATTTGGCTCTGCGAGAACATCTCGACGGTGTTGATGCCACTGACGCTACCGATCACGAGTGATTATCTGCGGCGGTCGTCGTTTGCGTGGTTCTCGACTGCTAGTAATTCGTCGAACAGCACCTCGGAGAAACAACGTCACGGCGGATGGCTCCGGTCAAGCAACACACTGTACTGATCGAATTGAGAGGAGCGAAGAACGGGTGTGTGAGCTGCTCTGTGCCACCATCGGTGGGTTACTCAGCATCCGCGACGCGAAGTCGGTCGAAAGGCGCTACGCGCTCGTTCGTGATGTCCCCAGACGTCTCCGATTTCTGGCTGCAGGCGGGAACGTTCCGATTTCCCGCAACGACGAGAGACGCCACTGGTCTCTCGAACCACCGCGACTCGACGAAAAAGGTACGTTCTCAGGCCTCGACGGCCAGTCCGGCCTCGCGGGCGGCCTCCTCGGCGCTCGCGTCGTCGTGGATGACGCCCGCCACGCCACGCGTGATCGCCTCGGGGTCGTCGTGCTGGAAGATGGACCGGCCCATCGAGACGCCGGCCGCGCCCGCGTCCATCGCCCCGCGGACCATCTCGAGGGTCTCCTGGTCGGTCCCCTTCGCACCGCCCGCGATGACGACCGGCAGGCTGGTCGACTCGACGACGTGCTGGAAGCTGTCCGCGTCGCCCGTGTAGCCGGTCTTGACCACGTCCGCGCCGAGTTCCTCGCCCAGGCGGACGGCGTGGCCGACGGCCTGGTTGTAGTCCTCGGAATCGGGGTCGATGTCCGGGCCGCGGGCGTAGGTCATCGCCAGGACGGGCATCCCGTAGCGGTCGGCCTCGCTCGTGACCGCGGCGAGTTCCTCGATCTGTTCGCGCTCGTAGGTCGAGCCGACGTTGATGTGGAAGGAGACGGCGTCGGCGCCCGCGCGGATGGCGTCCTCCACGGTCCCGGTCGTGCGCTTGTCGTTCTCGTCCGGTCCGATGACCGTCGAGCCGTTGAGGTGGCAGATGTAGCCAGCCTCGTTCTTGTTCTCGTGAACGCGTCCCGCGACGCCCTTCTGGGTGAGGACCGCGTCGGCCCCGCCCCGGGTGATCGCGTCGATGGTCGATTCGATGTCCTTGAGGCCCTTGACGGCTCCCAGTGTGAGGCCGTGGTCCATGGGGACGATGAGGTGACGTCCCCCTGTCCCGATGCGGGCCAGGCGCGCTGCGTTCCCCGTGCTCATGATATGGGGAGGTGTGGCAAGTACAGACATAAGCGTTGCGAGACTGCGACAGGCCGTTCCTGTGAGCGCCGTCACTCGCGGCGGTTTGACACCGCAGGAATCACCCGCCGGGCCGTGTCAGGGCCGCGAAACGTCGCCGTTCAGTCGCCGTCGGCCTCGGCGCTCTCGGCCGCGCCCCGCACGGCCCCCGCTTTCAGTTCGCGAGCCTTGGCCTCTAGCCGGTCGGCCACTGTCTCGACCGAATCGCCGTTCTCGTGGCCCTCGGCCACGATGTCGACCAGGGCGGAGCCGACGATGATCCCGTCCGCGCCGGCGCGCACGATGCGTGCGGCGTGGTCGCCTTCCTTGATCCCGAAGCCGACGGCCTTCGGAACCGCCCAGTCGTCGATGCGGGCCAGGCTCTCGTCGGTCTGGTCGCTCACGTCGTCGCGCGCGCCGGTCGTCCCGAGCCGGGCCTGGACGTAGACGTAGCCCGACACCTGCTCGCGCATCCGGTCGAGGCGCTCGCCGCGGGTCGTCGGCGCGACGATGAACACCAGGTCGAGGTCGAACTCGTCGCAGGCCGCTCGCAGGGGGTCGGCCTCCTCCGCCGGGAGGTCCGGGACGACGAACCCGGTCAGCCCCACGTCGGCGGCCTTCTCGACGAAGGGTCGCGGGCCTTCGCCCTCACCGTACTGGTAGATCAGGTTGTAGTAGGTCATGCAGACCAGCGGGACGTCGACGTCGAGGTCCTCGACGAACTCGAAGTAGCGGTCGGGAGTCATCCCGCTCTCCAGGGCCCGGACGATGGCGCTCTGGATCGTCGGCCCCTCCGCGATGGGTTCGGAGAAGGGCAGGCCGAGTTCGATCACGTCGGCGCCGCCGCGGGCCAGCGCCTCGACGTATTCGAGGGAGGCCTCGTAGTCCGGATCCCCCGCGGCCAGGTAGGGAACGAAGGCCGGTTCGTCGCGCTCGAAGACGGCGCCGAGGGCGGGGTTGTTGGCCATTCAGACCCCCTCCTGGGCGGCCCCCTCGAAGACCGACATATCCACGTCCACGTCCAGGTCCCGTTTCTCGGTCTCCTCGACGACGGTTTCGAGGTCCTTGTCGCCCCGTCCGGAGACGTTTATCACTGTGACGTCGCCCACTGCGTCGGGGTGTTCGTGCAGGTAGCCGAAGGCGTGGGCCGTTTCGAGGGCGGGGATGATCCCCTCCTCGCGCGAGAGGCGGTGGAACGCCTCCAGCGCGGCGTCGTCGTCGACGTTCGCGGGCGTGACCCGGCCCTCGTCGACCAGATGCGCGAGTTCCGGGCCGACGCCGGCGTAGTCCAGGCCCGCCGAGACGCTGTGAGACTCCATGATCTGGCCGTCCGAATCCTGCAGGAGCTTGGTGCGGGCGCCGTGGAGGACGCCCTCGTCGCCGGTCGACAGCGTCGCGGAGTTGGGAGCGACGCCCGCTTCCTCGTCCACAGAGAGCGAGGAACCGCCGGCCTCGACGGCGACGAGGTCCACCTCGGCGTCGTCGACGAACTCGGCGAACGCACCCATGGTGTTGGAGCCGCCGCCGGCGCAGGCGACGACGGAGTCGGGCAGGCGACCCGCCTGCTCGCGGATCTGTTCGCGAGCCTCCTCGGAGATCACAGATTGAAACTCCCGGACCATGTGGGGGAAGGGCGCGGGACCGACGACCGACCCGATGACGTAGTGGGTGGTCTCGACGGTCGTCGCCCAGTCGCGCATCGTCTCGCTGATGGCCTCCTTCAGGGTGCCCCGGCCCACCGTGACGGGGTTGACCTCGGCGCCGTTGAGCCGCATCCGGAAGACGTTGGGCCGCTGGCGGTTGATGTCGGTCCGGCCCATGTAGATCTCGCAGGGCATGTCCAGATGGGCGGCGGCCATCGCCGTCGCGGTGCCGTGCTGGCCGGCCCCGGTCTCCGCGATGATCCGCTCTTTGCCCATGTACTTCGCCAGCAGCACCTGCCCGAGGGCGTTGTTCAGCTTGTGCGCGCCGCCGTGGACGAGGTCCTCGCGCTTGAGGTACACCGCCGTGTCGTACGCGTCCGAGAGCTGTTCGGCGTACTGGAGCGGCGTCGGCCGGCCGCCGAAGTCCCGTAATCGCTCGCGGAACTCGTCCATGAAGCCGTCCTCGTTTGCCAGCACGTAGCGCTCGTAGGCGTCGGTCAGTTCCTCGATGGCCGGCATCAGCGCCTCCGGCACGTACTGCCCGCCGTATCGTCCGAACTTCTGCGTGTCGCTCATGTCTCACCCTCGGCGTTCGTCAACCGCGCCGTGTTCGCTTCGACCGGGCCGTCCATGATCGCGCTGCCGATCAGCAGGCCGTCCGCGCCCGCCTGCCGCATCCGGGTCACGTCGTCGGCCGTCCCGATCCCGCTCTCGGCGATCAGGGTCACGTCGTCCGGGACGTCGGGAGCGACCCGCTCGAAGGTCCCCAGATCCACGTCCAGCCGTGCGAGGTCGCGGTTGTTCACACCGACGATATCGGCCCCCGCGTCAAGTGCCTGCTGGAGTTCGGCGGCGTCGTGGACCTCCACGAGCACCTGAAAGCCCCGTTCGCGGGCCGCTTCGAGGAGGTCCGGCAGGTCGTCCGTATCCGCTTCCTCGAGAAAGCGGACGATGAGGAGGACCACGTCGGCCGCCACGGCGTCGAGCTGTTCCTCGCGCAGGACGAAGTCCTTCCGCAGGACGGGCACGTCGACGGCCTCGCGCACCCGCCGGAGGTTCTCGGACGACCCCCCGAAGTGTTCGGGCTCGGTTAGCACCGAGAGGGCTGCCGCCCCGCCGGCGACCATCTGCTCGGCGAGTTCGACGGGGTCGTCGGCCCGTTCGCCGTCCGTCGTCGGACTCGTCGGTTTCACCTCCGCGATCACCGGCACCCGGTCGTCGGCCTCGGCGGCCGCGAAGGCCGCCTGCAGGTCCCGCGCCGCGACCGACAGCCGCTCGCCCCCGCCGCCGCGCTCCCTCGCGGCCGCGAGGATCGACTCGACCGCTGGTGCGATCTCATCATTAGCGTCCATTACTGTACATTGACGGACGGAACTGCACATAAGGCTTGCGTCACGACCCCGGATCGAGCGGAGCGACGGGCAACGCTCAAGGGGTGTCACTCAAAAGGGACGACGTAGATGACGGACAGACGGAGTTTTCTCCGGGGAACGGTGGGGCTCGGGACCCTCGCGGTCGCGGGCTGCCTCGGTGGGGGCGGCGAAGGCGAAGAGGGTTCACCGGGGACGACGGACGACGGGGACGTCCTCACGCCGACGCCGTTCGGCCCCGACGAGAACGAGCGGTCGTTGCCGTCCGAGCTACGGATCGTCTCTGCTGTCGGGACCAACGTCGCCGATCGCCGCATCGGCACCGTCGAGGTCACGGTGGCGACGGTGCAGGGGGTCGAGGAGATCGATCTGACGAAAGTCACGGCCGACTGGACGGTTCCCGCGGACACTTACGAACTGGCGGCGGCCGCCGGAAAGGCGACCGCCGACGGCTACTTCGGGATCGAACCGGAGGGCGGTGGCGCCGGCGACGCGACCCTCGAAGACGAGGACGAGCGCTACCGACTCGTGTTCGATCTCGGGAGAGACGACGCCGAGAGCGACGACCGGCCGCGGCGCGGCCAGCCCACGGTCGAACACTTCGGGAGCGTGCTCCAGAACGGCGAGGCCGTCAGGCTCCGGCTCAGGACCGCCGGATCGGCGACGACGAACGTGATCCTGCTGACGCCCGAGGACGTGACGGCCATCGAGGGGCCCGTCCAGCTGACCGTGGAGCCAACGTGATCGAGGCGCAGCCAACGACGTCGCGCCGGGGGCAGGTTCAAGGGACTCTCCGTCGTGCTGGCGTGTATGCAAGGCGACGAGGCCGGAATCTTCGCCCGCGAAGCACCGTATCTCGACCGCCACGTCCAGGTGGGCGTCGCGCAGGGCCGCGTCATCTCCGTCTCCTTCCCGAGGACGCCGGACGGAGAGGCCAGAAGCGACCACGAACTCCTGGACCGGATCGAGTCCTACCTCGACGGCGTCGAGGAGTCGTTCGACGACGTGCTGGTGGCGCTGACCGTCCCGACCGACCAGCGCAGCGTCCTCGAAGTCCTCCGCGAGATCCCCTACGGCGAAAACGCGAGCGTCGGCCAGCTGGCGCGACTGACCGCCGGGCTCGACGACGACAACGACGACGACCTGCGGACCGTCCGCGAGGCGCTGGCCGAGAACCCCGCGCCGCTGCTCATCCCGGACCACCGCGTCCGCGACGGCCCCGGTGCGACGCCGCCCGACATCGTCGACAAACTCAGATCCATCGAGAAGCTCTGACGCGGAGCCGACGCGGCCCGACCGATTTATTCCCATCTGTTTGTCCCTGAAACTTTTTATAGTCGTTGTGCGGACGACAGGTCGTGGAGGGGAACAACGTCACGCGGAGAACGGTACTGCGCGGCGTCGCGGCGGGTGGGGGGACGCTGGCCGTCTCGGGTCAGGCCGCCGGCTCGTCGACGACGTTCGACACGCACACGAAGATCACCTTTCGAGCGATCGTCGACGCGGTGCTCCCGGAGACGCCAGGGCTCGAAGACAGCCTGGGCGCCGAGCACGTGCCCGGCGGCCTGGCCGTCGACCTCGAAGCGTTTCTGATCACCTACGCGAACGACCTGTTCACGTTCGGCCTGCCCTACGTCGGCGAGGTGGGGAACATCCCCATCGCGAGCCCGGTCGCGGCGGTGCTCGACCTGGCCGCGAAGGAGTTGCTCGCCGAGGGTGACAACGAGGACGAGCCCAGCGTCGACCGGCCGCTCTCGCTGCTGGAACCCGAGGACGAGTCGGCCTGGGTCGTCCGGTTCGTCGCGGGAACGTTCGCCAAACTGTCGCGGCGCGACCGCCTCAGGGCCATCGGCCTGCTCGACGGGTACGAACTCGAACTGTCGCCCGTCTCGGGGACCGTGTTCGAGGCCGACGCCGGCCTCGTCGGCCAGCTGGTGGTCGGCTTCGCGGAGGTCATCTACTACAGCGAGTGGGAGGGCTACGACGAGTTCACGCAGCCGCCGAGCCAGCGCGAGCACGCGAACGACCCCGCCGAGGTACAGAGCTGGCGCCAGACCGGCTACCCCGGCTTCTCGGACGGCTACGCGGCCCTGCGAGGGTACGTCGGGACGCCCGACGGCCCGCTGGGCGGCGGTGACGTCTGGACCGAGATCGACGACGACGGGGCGGTGCTGGTGACGCGCGACTCGGGCCACTTCCGCGAGAACGACTACGACACGAGCGACTACGAGGAGCCGTATCCGGAGGGTGCGTAGATGGTCGCGAGCGAATACGACGCGGTGATCGTCGGCGCCGGCGGCGACGGCCCGGTCGCGGCCTGGAAACTCGCCGAGGCGGGCCTCTCGGTGCTGGTGCTGGAGGCCGGCCCGTTCCACGGCAACGAGAAGTGGCCCAAGCCACACGAGGACCCCGGCGGGGAGGCCTCCTCCTCGATCGAGGACCTCAGCGGCGAGTTGCTCGACGAGCAGTTCACCACCCGCGAGTTCGAGATGGTGAACAAGCTCATCTTCGGGCCCGCCGATCACGAGCGGGGCTTTTACTTCCGGAAGTTCCCCGGCGACGGCGCGATCCTCCAGTGTTCCGGCGTCGGCGGTACGACGCTGCACTACACCGGCAACCACCCGCGGGCCTACCCCGCCTCGATCGACGAGCAGGGCCACTGGCCCATCGACTACGCCGACCTCGTCCCCTACTACCAGGAGATCGAGGAGATGTGCGAGGTCGCGCCCGCGCCCGTCACCGCCAAGGAAGAGCTGTTCTTCCGGGGCGCAGCGGCCGCCGGCTGGGATCTGCTCGACGAACTGAACGTCACCGAGCCGGGCTACCGGCCCCAGCCGAACGCGATCCGCCAGCCCGACGAGAAACTGCACGTCGACGCCGACTACGACGGCGACTTCCAGTATCCCGAGGTCGAGGGCGACACGCTCGCGCTGGGCAACATCGCCGGCAATCCACACCCGCGGGGCGCACCCTTCGAGGAGAAGGCCAAGCGAGCGAGCAACATCAGCTTCGTCCCGCCGGCCCTGAAGACCGGGAACGTGACGATCCGACCCAACGCCTTCGTCACTGACATCCACACCGACACCTGGTTCGGCGACGACCCCTCGGCGACCGGCGTCGAGTTCCGCGACACCTGGTCCGGCGACAAAGAGGACGTCGAGGCCGAAGTGGTCGTCCTCGCGGCGGGGGCCATCGAGACCCCGCGGCTCTGGAAGAACGCCGACCTCCCCGAGAACGACTGGGTCGGCAGCGGCATGACCATCCACTTCGGCGACAACGTGATGGGCCTGTTCGAGGGGGCGGATCTGGACGGGACACTCGGCACAGACACCGTCGACCAGTTCCAGGGCCAGGACATCGCCGCCCGCTTCGACTATCCCGGGCTGGGGATGCTCCAGACCGTCGGCACCACGCCCGGCCTCGGCGCCATCCTCGGCTTCGGCGCGAGCGCCTCGGGCTTTACCTTCCAGAACGACACCAGCGACGCCCCCTGGGACACGATGGGCCGGCTCGCCGGGCGCGAGCTGAAGGAGACCCTCGCGGAGTACCGCCGGATGCTCCAGATTCTCGTCGTAAGCGACGACCGCCCGCACGAGCGCAACGGCGTGACCGTCGTCCCCGGCGTCTCGGACGAGAACGGCTCGATCCCGCTGGTCAACTACGTGCCGAGCGACGGGGACAAGAAACGCCGCGACGAACTCGCCGAGATCGCCGCGGAGATCCTCCGTGAGGCCGGTGCGTCCCACGTCCATCGCTCTGACTCCCCGCCGACCGCGCTGCACGTCCAGTCCACGATGCGCATGGGGAAGGTCGTCGACACCGCCTGCGAGGCCTACGACGTCGATCGACTCTTCGTCGCCGATCACAGCGCGCTGGCGAACTCGGTCGGCGGCGTCAACCCGACCAATACGGGGCAGGCCCTGGCCGCCCGGACCGCCGAGAAGATCGTCGACCGGTACTTCTGAGCCCCCGGTATTGCACGACCGGGCCGGTACGTCGCGAGGTGCCGGGTCGGAGATGAAAGCAGTGGGCTTTCAGATCCGAACGCCGATACCACGGCACTGTGGACGTGCTCGTCTCTCCCAGTCGACACGGACGGTCCCGGTGGTGCAGCCGTCGGTACGGCTACCGACAGTCCTCGGTCACCGGTGAGGGTGGACGATGAGCGCCCTCTATCTGCTGCTCGGGCTCTTCCTGCTGCTGCTCGTCGTGGTCGACCTCCTGTGGACGACGCTCTGGGTCGAGGGCGGCGCGGGGCCGCTGACGACTCGGCTCACGAAGTGGACGTGGCGCTCGCTTCGAGCCGTCGCCGGCGACCGCCCTCGACTGCTGTCGATCGCCGGGCCGGTGATACTCCTCGGCAGCCTGACGCTGTGGATCGCGTTGCTGTGGGCCGGCTGGACCGCCCTCTTCGCCGGCGCCGAGAACGCACTGCTCGATACGCGGGATCCGGGTCCGATCTCCTGGATCGAGCGCATCTACTTCGTCGGCTATTCGATCTTCACGATGGGCAACGGGGATTTCACCCCGCGAGACGGGCGCTGGCAGATCGTGACGTCGCTCGCGACGGCGAGCGGCATGCTGTTCGTGACCCTGAGCGTCACGTACGTCCTCTCCGTCCTCGGCGCCGTCACGCAGAAACGCTCGCTCGCGAGCAGTATCAGCGGACTGGGGAGCGACAGTACCGAGATACTCGAGGCGAGCTGGGACGGCGACCGGTTCCGCGGACTCGACGTCCCGCTCGAGTCGATATCAACGCGCCTCGACACGCTCACGACCAACCACAAGGCGTATCCGATACTCCACTACTTC
Source organism: Halorientalis sp. LT38 (assembly GCF_037031225.1). NCBI lineage: Archaea > Methanobacteriati > Methanobacteriota > Halobacteria > Halobacteriales > Haloarculaceae > Halorientalis > Halorientalis halophila. The sequence goes on from NZ_JAYEZN010000001.1 coordinate 939,373, forward strand.
TACACGCCCGATTCCAGCGCGGCCCCGGCCACGGCCGTCACCGTCCTGGACGAGACGCTGACGCTCCTCCGCTTCGGCGTCCCGAAACGGACCCGCCCCAGTGAGATCGCCATCACACAGGCCCGGACGAGCGTCCGTTCCTATCTCGAGACGCTCGATAGCGCGTTCGTAGAGCCGGCCGACGAATCGCCCCCGTCACCCGACATCGCCGCGCTCCGTGACAGGGGCGTCCCGACGGTTTCGGACGACGACTTCGAGGACGCCATCGTGGAGTTAGACGATCGGCGACGGGAACTGTTCGGCCTGGTCCGCTCGGACGAACGCCAGTGGCCCGGGTCCGAGAATCCGTAATCCCGCCGCGAGGACCCGTTCGTCGCCGCCTGCTCTCACAGCCCCCAGAAGAATGCGATGCCGACCGTCGTGACGACGGTCAGGATGAGTTGCAACGGCGCGCCGACGCGGGCGAAGTCGGTGAACTTGTACCCGCCGGGGCCGTAGACCATGAGGTTCGTCTGGTAGCCGACCGGGCTGAGAAGCGGCGTGCTGGCGGCGAACGTCACCGCGAGGGCGAACGCGAAGGCGTCGACGCCGAGCTGGCCGGCGACCTCGATCGCGATGGGGAGCATCAACACGATGCTGGCGTTGTTGCTCACCATCTCCGTGATTATCGCGGTCCCGAGATAGAATGTCGCGAGCATCGCGATCGGTGGGAGCACGGCACTTCCCGCGACGATCCCCGTCGCGATCAGGTCCGCTGTCCCGGAGGCTTCGAACGCGATACCCAGCGGGATGACCCCGGCCAGCAGGAAGATGACGTCCCAGTCGACGGCCTCGTAGGCGTCCTCCGGGCGGAGGATGCCCGAGAAGAGCATCGCGACGACGCCGGCGAGGGCGCTGACCATGATCGGGAGATACTCGAGGGCGGCCAGTCCGACGACGCCCCCCACGATGCCCAGCGCGATGGGGATTTGCGTCCGGTCGAACTCCTCCCAGCGCTCGTCGCTGGAGACGACGACGTTCGTGTCGGTCCGCAACCGGTCCAGGACCTCCTCGTTCGTCTGGACGAGCAACACGTCCCCGGCCTGGAGGTCGACGTCGCGCAGGCGCTGGCGAATGACTTCGTCGCCCCGGCGGATCGCGAGCACGGTCGCGTCGAACTCGCGTTCGAACCCCGCGACGCCGTCCCGCCGCTTCGACCACTGCCCGGGGAGCAAGACGACTTCCGTGAGCGACGTTTCCGCCTCGGCAGCGTGTGCTTCCTCGTCGTCCTCGCCCTCGTCGTCGTTCTCGCCATCCTCGTCGTCCGGGTTCGTCTCGGGGGACGCTGCCGGTGGATTCCACTCGTGGCGTTCCGGGTCGAATCCCTGGGGCAGCGGTTCGTCCTCGTCGGCTCCGGCGTCGAGCAGTTCCGGCAGGAGCACGAGGTGGTCGTCCTCGATGACCTGTTCGAGCGTCTCCTGACTCGCTCTGACCGAGAGCACGTCACCGGCGCGGATCCGCTCGGAGGGGAGCCCCCGGACGATGACGCGGTCGTTGCGCACGATCTGGAACACGTCCAGGTCGAGGTCGCCGCGGCGGACGTCACGGACCTGCGAGCCGACGAGGTCGGAGTCCTCGTGAACGACCACGTCGGTCAGGTAGTCGGCCATGCCGAACTGGTCCGTGGGAGACCCCTCGGCGGTGATCCGGGCGGGCGTGAGGTACCGACCGACGGTCAGCAGATAGACCATCCCGACGGCCAGCACGACGGCGCCGAGCTGCGTGAACTCGAACAGCGAGAACGGCTCGCCGGTCGGGCCGATCTGCGCCCAGATGTCGCTCGCGAGCAGATTCGTCGACGTCCCGATGACGGTGAGCGTCCCGCCCAGCATCGAGGCGAAGGAGAGCGGGATCAAAAGTTTGGAGGGCGAGGTGCCGGTCTTCCGGGCGAGGTTCGTGACGGCGGGGATCAACACCGCGACGATCGGCGTGTTGTTCACGAAGCCCGCCGCGGGGCCGGAGAGTCCGACCGTCGCGATCAGCTGTCGGGACTCGCTGTCGCCCGCGAACGCCTCCATTTTCCGGGTGAGGATCTGGATGACGCCGGTCTGTCGAACGCCTTCGCTGAGGATGAACATGGCCAGCACGGTGAGCGTGGCGGGGTTCGAGAAGCCCGACACGCCCTCCTCGGGGGACACCCCCGTCCACGGCCCGAGGAGGATGAGCGCCACCATCAGCGCGATGGCGGTGGTGTCGATCGAGACAGGCTGCAGAACGAACAGGACGAGCGCGACCGCGACCACCAGCAGCACGACGAACACGTCGATGGAGACGGGGAGCCCCACCGGGAATTGCTGGAGGGAGACGGGCGTCGCCAGTGTGAGTTCGGGCAGGATGGTCGTCACCGCATCAACTGGCTCTCACATCTCGATGGCGTATCATTAAAAGTACGGTTCTGGTTCGACAGCCGTTCCCTGCGTGAGCGATCGGTGGCGGTCCGCACCCGGACCGCGACCCGTCATCCCAGCCGCTGTTCCCACTCGTCGACGGGCATCGATTCACCGGTGACGCCGTCCGGCCCCTGCGCCAGGAGTGCCGTGGCAGCGTCGTTCATGACGTCGGGACCGAGAATCGTCTCCCGTTCCTCGTCGGGCAGGTGGTCCCAGAACCCGGTGTCGACGCGGCCGCCGGGGTCGAGCGCGTTGACGTTGATATCGTGCTCGTCCAGTTCCAGGGCCTGGGTCCGGGTCATCCCCTCGAGCGCCCACTTCGAGGTGACGTAGGGGCCCCACGTCGCCGAGCCGCGACGGCCCAGGCCCGAGGAGACGTTGAGGACGTTACCGCGCCCCGCCTCGATCAGTTCGGGGACGACGTACTTCGAGAACAGGAAGACGCCGGTGACGTTCACGTCCATGATCTGGCGGAAGTCCGCCGCGTCGACCTCGTGGAGAACGCGGCCCTCGTCGTACATGCTCAGGAGGCCGATTGCGGCGTTGTTCACGAGTCCGGTGACCGAGCCGTACTCGTCGACCGTCGCGTCGACCACGTCGCGGACCGCGTCCTCGTCGGTGACGTCCGCGGGCGCGACGAGCACGTCGCCGTCGGCGGCGGCCGCGACGTCGGCCAGCGCCGACTCGCTGCGAGCGGTCACCGTCACGGCTGCACCCTCCCGGGCGAATCGTTGCGCCATCGCTGCGCCGAGGCCCCGGCTCGCGCCGGTGACGATCACGACGTCGTCGTCCAGGGTCGTCATGCACGGGACTAGAACCGCAACGGCCTAAAAGGGGTAGCTCCGGCGACTCACCCGTCCGAACCCGCGCCGCCGGCCCACTCGATGCCCAGCAGTTCGTGGACCACGAACTCCAGGGCGTTCACGAGGTAGTGCGCGACGAAGACGACCAGGAAGCTCCCGGTCAGGACGAACGCCGCCGCCAGGACGAACCCGAGCGCGCCGGTGACGGCGACCCCGACCCGGCCCTGTGCGCCGTGTCCCAGGGCAAAGGCCAGCGACGAGACGACGGCCAGCGCCCACGGCGAGGTGTCGAACCCGGCGCCCGTCGCGCCGATCACCGCGGCCCGGAAGATGAACTCCTCGACGCCGGCGATGATCGGCAGGACCAGGAAAAGCAGTATCAGCCACCCCGTCGCCGACTCCGGCGCGAGCAGCGACCGCAGTCGCTCGTCGTACTCGACGCCCATCGCGTCCGCGCTCGCCGCACCGACCTCGTTGACGGCGTACAGCGAGACGCCGACCACGATGCCGACGCCCACGGCTGGGAGGCCGGTGCTGAGCGAGGCGTCGGAAACGCCGAACGCCCACGCGGGGATCTCGAAGTACCAGGCCCCGCCCAGCAGAATCGCCCCGAACAGCCCCTGCGTGAGCGCGACGTTGGCGAGCAGGGCACCGGTCGAGAACTGGTCGGGACCGGCCGCGGGCCCGCCTTCCGTCGGCGTCGCCGCCAAATCGCCGTCCGTCCGGAGCGATCGCTCGCGAGTCACTGGGTCGGGAGCGTCCCCCTCCGGCGGGACGAAGGTCGGATACGCGTCGTCCGGATCGCGGGACTCGGGCTGTTCGGGAGCGTCGTCGTCGGACGCCGGACCGTTACCGCGGACGGCGTACTGGGAGAGACGAGCGAGCGCGAGCAAGAGGGTCAGGACGACGCCCGTCAGGCCGACGAACGCCGTCCACTGCGGCACGGGTTACTGCGGGCTCGGACTGCCGCTGCCGTGCCCGACTTCGCGCTGTTCCAGCGCCTTGCCGGTGATGTTCTTGAGCCGGTCGACCAGCGAGTCCTTCTCGGGTTCGCCCGCCAGAGCGACCTCGAGGACCTCGCTGATGTGGGAGACGGGGACGATCTCGATCATCTCCTCGTACTCCTCCTCGATCATCACGTCCTGCTCGTTGGCCTTGGGGATGATGACCGTGTCGAGGCCGGACTTGGCCGCGGCCTCGATCTTGTGGGTGACGCCGCCGACCGGGAGCACGTCCCCGCGCACGGAGAGCGATCCGGTCATCGCCAGGTTCTGCTCGACGGGGACGTTCTCCAGCGCGGAGATGACCGCCGTCGCCACGGTGATGGAGGCGGAGTCGCCGTCGACACCGCCCTCACCGGCCTGGACGAACTGGATGTGAACGTCCTTCTCGGTGATGTCCTCGTCGCTGAACTTCTTGATGATCGCCGAGACGTTCTGGACGGCCTCCTGGGCCATCTCCTTGAGCTGGCCCGTGGCGATCACTTCGCCGGGGCCCTGGCTCGGCGTGACCTCGGCCATGACGGGGAGGACGATCCCGGAGTCCTCGCCCATGACGGCCAGGCCGTTGACGCGGCCGATCACGTCGCCCTGGTTGACGGTCAGCTCGTAGTCCTTGCGGCGCTCGATGTAGTTGTCCGCGAGCTGTTGCTCGATGGAGCGGCTGCGGCGCTTGGCCTGCAGCACGTCCCCGCGCTCGGTGTACTCCTTGTCCTCGGCGCGGGCGATGTCGCCCGCGACCCGGACGAGGCCACCGAGGTCGCGCAGTTTGAGGGTGAGGTGGCCCTTCCGGCCGGCGCGGCGGCGGGCCTCGAGGATGACCTCCTCGACGGCCTGCTCGTCGAAGTGGGGGAGCCGCCCGTCCTTCTCGACCTCCTGGGCGATGAAGCGGGCGTACTTCCGGCGCATCTCGGCGTCGTCCTCGATGGTGTCGTCCATGTACACCTCGTACCCGTAGCCCTTGATCCGCGAGCGCAGGGCGGGGTGCATGTTCTCCATCGCGTCGAGGTTCCCGGCCGCGATCATGATGAAGTCACAGGGGACGGGCTCGGTCTGGACCATCGCGCCCGAGGAGCGCTCGGACTGGCCCGTGATGGAGAACTTGCCCTCCTGGATGGCCGTCATCAGCTTCTGCTGGCTGCGGATGTCGAGCGTGTTGATCTCGTCGACGAAGAGCACGCCCTTGTTGGCCTTGTGGATCGCGCCGGGCTCGACGCGGTCGTGGCTGGGCGTCTCCATGCCGCCGGACTGGAACGGGTCGTGGCGGACGTCGCCCAGCAGCGCGCCGGCGTGGGCGCCGGTGGCGTCCTCGAACGGCGCGGTGTTCTGCTCGGCGTTGTTGACGAGCAGGTTCGGGATCATCGAGTCGTTGCCCCGAGAGCCGTAGCGGAAGGCGAGGTAGATGACACCGGCCGCGAGGATGCCCAGCAGGGGTTGCTGGACGATCAGCAGCGAGTAGCCGATGACGATGGCGATGATGATCCACATGAGGAAGCTGCGCATCTGGTTGCGCTTGCGAGCTTCCTCCTTGTGGGCGTCGACGATCTGGTCCCCCTTGCCGGCGGGCACGGTCCGAACTTTCGGCTCGTTCCCGTCGTCGGGGTTGTGGTAGACGAGCACGTCCTGCAGTTCCTCCTTGGGGAGCAACTGGCTCATCGCCTTCGCGAGCATCGACTTCCCGGTCCCGGGCGAGCCGATCATCATGACGTGGCGACGCTGCTTGGCCGCCTTCTTCACCACGTCGCGGGCGTGGTCCTGGCCGATCACCTGATCGACCAGTCGGTCGGGCACCTCGATGTCCTGCGTGGAGCCGATCTCGAGGCCGCCGAGGATGTCGTCTTCGGCGCCCTCCTCGTCGACCGGCGCGTCGATCTCGACCTCGCTCCCGAGATCGTCGATCGTGCCCTCGTTACCGTCGGGAACCCCCGACTCCTCCTCGTCCCCGTCGTCGCGGCGGCTCTCGACGCCGTCGACCTCCTCGACGTCGTCGGCCGCGTTCTCGTAGGCGTGTGGGGACTCCTCCGCGGAGTCGGGACCCCCGTCTTCGGGGTCGTCGTCCGTGTCCGTTTCGTTGCTCATAGAAGCGTTGCTGTTACCGGAACGGAAGGGCCGTCGACTGATATACTTTCTCCCCTCTACCGACCGCCGAGAACCTCCAAACCGCCGGACAGCGGCCCGACCGAAACCGCTCGACGCTCCTCGCCTGCGACTCGCGTGTTTTATCAAACTGCCCGCGGACGTACCTGTATGACACGGGGGTTCTACATCGGCCGCTTCCAGCCGTTCCACGACGGCCACCGCGAGATGACGGCGGAGATCGCCGCGGAGGTCGACGAGGTCGTGGTCGGCATCGGGAGCGCCGACGCATCCCACTCCGTCCGCAACCCGTTCACCGCCGGCGAGCGGGTCATGATGGTCTCGCGCGTGCTCGAAGACGTGGACACCCGGACCTACGTCGTCCCCATCGAGGACATCGACCGCAACTCCGTCTGGGTGAGCCACATCGAGAGCATGGCGCCTGACTTCCAGGTCGCCTACTCGAACAACCCGCTCGTGATCCGCCTCTTCGAGGAGGCCGGCATCGAGGTGCGCCAGTCCAGGATGTACAACCGCGAGGACCTCAAGGGCTCGCGCATCCGCTCGCGGATGATCGGCGGCGACGACTGGGAACACCTCGTCCCCGACGCGGTCGTCGACGTCATCGACGAGATCGACGGCCTCGAGCGCCTCCAGACCATCGCGGGCGACGACGGCGGCGACGCGAGCGAGAACGACCACTGACCCGCCACGGCCAGAATCGATGATCACCCTCAGCTCCGACTTCGGTACCCCCTACCCGGCCGCGATGAAGGGCGTGATCCTCCAGGACTCGGACGCCCGGCTGGTCGACGTGGCCCACGACTTCCCCCGCCAGGACGTCCGGACGGCGGCGTTCTGGCTTCGCGAGGTCCTCCCGTATTTCCCCCCGGCGGTCCACCTCGTCGTGATCGACCCCGGCGTCGGCACCGACCGCGCAGCGGTCGTCCTCCGGGCGGGCGATCACGCGCTCGTCGGGCCCGACAACGGCGTCCTCCGGCCGGTGGCCCGCGAACTGGCTGGCGGTGAAGACGGGATCGAGGCCTTCGAGATCGACCTCGGTGACCCCGCGAGCAGCACCTTCCACGGGCGAGACGTGTTCGCGCCCGCGGCCGCGCTGGTCCACGAGGCCGGGATCGGCGAGTTCGAGACTCGCGAAGCCTTCGCGCCGGCCGACGACCTCGTGGACCTGACCTTCCCCGAACCGACGGTCGACGACGAGCGCGCCACGGGCGAAGTGCTGGTCGTCGACGACTTCGGCAACGCGATCACGAACGTTCCCGGATCGATTCTCGACGGTCGCTACGGCGACCACGTGACGGTCAACGGCGAGCGCGCGCCGGTGGAACCGACCTACGCCGCGGTCGACCCGGACCAGCGGCTCGTGACGGTCGGGAGCCACGGCAACGTCGAACTCGCGGTCAACCGGGGTCGGGGCGAGGCGGCCTTCGGCGTGGCGGTCGGCGACCGCGTCGCCATCGACCTCGACTAGTCGCGTTCCTCGATCCGGTCGAGCAGGTCGGCCAGCGCCCGCCGCGCGATCCGTTCCTTGATCTCCGGGCGCGAGCCCTCGAACTGGTAGCGCTCGACGGTCGTCGACGAGTCGCCGGTCCCCCACGGTCTGGCCTCTGCCACGCCGACGAAGACGGTCCCGACGGGGTGATCGGCGCGGTCGCGTCCCGGGCCGGCCACGCCGGTCGTCGAGAGCCCCCAGGTCACGTCGGCGGTGTCGCGTGCGCCCTGGGCCATCTCGCGACCAACCGGTTCGGAGACGGCGCCGTCGACGTCGAGCGCCTCGCGGGAGACGCCCAGGAGTTGCCGTTTCGCGTCGTAGCTATAGGCGACGACCGAGCGGTCCAGGTACGCGCTGGCGCCGGGAACGTCGGTAAGCAGCGAGCTCACGAGCCCGCCGGTACAGGACTCGGCGACGGCGAGCGTCTCTTCGCGCCGTTCGAGCGCGTCGCCCACCTGCGTCTCGATCAGCGGCTCCATCCCGAACTCTGTCATGCGTCCGGTCACGAGGCCCGGCGATTTGAATCCCGCGACCGTTTCGGTCCGGCGGCACCACCGGTTATCCGCAGGAATCCGAGTGCCTGCCGATCACGATAGCCGACGCTCACGGATCGAGCCAAAAAATGGAGTGCGGTTGGCGGTCGGGTGATCGGACGCGAACGAACGGCGTCGTTACTCGGCAGCGATGACGTCGTCGATGCGGACGATCATCGTCGCGGCCTCGGTCGCGGACTCGACGGCTTCCTGCTTGACCGCGGCGGGGTCGAGGACGCCGTACTTGCGGACCTGTGAACAGGCCCGCCGTCTTGCGGATTCGCAAAACGAACCCACAAGTCGTCGGGGTCGCCGTCAGATCCATTCAGTCTTCGATGACTGGGGTCCTCTGCCGTATGGTGGTTATCTCTATTGAAGGCGCGAAAGTAAAACCACAGGATCGTTTTCGTGGCCTTCGGTGGAGTCAACGAGAGATGAAAAGCAGTTCCTCCAGCAGAGGTTATTCGTCAATAGCGCGGTGGTAGGAGACGAACAGATGTGTAAATCCAAGCGTTACTATACCAACGAAGAAAATTATCGCATAAGCACCAAATTCGTACCATATTGATCGGCCAGCCTGCGCTACCTGCAACGCCTGCCCCCCGAGTACCCCGCCCATAATTAGCACAATCACCTGCTCCAGCAAGTCCAGCCCATCTTTCTCCATCTCTTCACCGATCCGTTCCATAAGCGACTTGTCTTCCACTATCGACCGCCCCCGACTATACTTAACAAGGTAATCGCGATGATTGCTAATACACCAACATAAACAACGAGCGTGATACCGCTCTCCATGAGGCCCGTTACTGTTGATGCGTTTGCTCCGTTCAGAATAGCAATAACCCCAACGCCTACAATCAGCATGACACCAGCGACGATCAATTCACCTATGTCGGCAGTCATTACCAAATTACATCACTGAATGATAAAATGGCTTTCGTCGCCATTTGAGAACCGAGTTGAGATAATTTTCAAGTGGCTGAGACCGTCTTAGGTTGACTACTCACCCTCAAACAATTGCGCGCTTTTGAACTATGTAGCTACCTAAATCTGCGTAGATACTTCGTGACGGTCTCTGTTTTCACGTCCATTGTCTCCGCAATTTCATCCTTAGAAAATTCGTGAACACCGTGGAGAAATGTTGAAATGGCAGGATTCCCGTCAATAGCAACTTCAATAGGGATCAAACCCTCATCTATTTCCAATCGAGGATTGTCGTATTTTTCAAATATATGAGCCAATGATCTTGCAGTACTGTATCTATCTTTTTCCACTTCGATTCCATCGATAGATTCCACCACAAAAGGTGGCGCACCCCAGTCTCGGAGTCCTTCGCGTCTAATGATTTCAGCTTCAATCACCGTTCCGTTATCGTACTCTTTGAAGATATCTCGGCTCATGTCGTATTTAAGGTTCACAAATTGTCCGAAGCGAAAGTTCTTGACGATTCCCCTCCTCGGCTAAATCACGTTCACGGGAAAGCGGGCTCCTGGCCCGTGAGAGAATGTAGTACAGGTCGTAGTGACATCCCTGTCGCTCGTGAACGTAGATCGGACGCAGAAAGGGATGCTGGCCCTGAGACGCACAGCATCCCATTGCACACCCATCGGCCACCGAAGTAACCCGATGCCCGAAAGGTTGGTTGACTCATTTACACTGAGTCAACCTGACTCCTTCGGTCGGGAAGCTCGGTGGGATACGAATAGAGGCATCCATGTCCACAGAGAAACGCGAACCCGACCGAAGCGACGTACAGCCCGCAACCGAACCAGCACCGACACCCCTGGTTTCAGCCGCTCAGTTCTCTCTCGATCAGTTTCCTCTACATCACGTAGAGCAAAATCGGTTATATCCACTACGGGAACACGCTGCCCGTATTGCAGACACCACCACTGGGACAACAGAGAACTTCCTAACTGGCCTCATTGGTGAGGACGCCGTCGCACACCACCTCGGTATCGAACAACGTCTGAACACCGAAGTGTACGCCGATGGTGGGGATGGTGGAGTCGACCTAACCTATCGAGGGGCCACTATTGACGTGAAAACAGTTGGTCGACACCGCTCGAATCCTGCCCTGACTGTCGATGCATACGAACCACTGACGGCAGACTACTACGTATTGGCCAGTCGTATCGGGAAGGTGGATTGCCGACTGATTGGGTACGTCCCTCGGTGGTTCGTCGTCAATGCACCGATACAGTACCACAATGGCGATCCATACCATTTCGTCGACCAGGAGTTTCTTTTCCCCTTCGCACCACGGTAATCGAGAGCTTTTGACGTTTCCCGCATTAGTCCACTTCTATCCCATGAGTCATGACTGAGTTAGATCCTGCAAATACGGATGAACGGGCCACTACAACCCCTCTATTCTGGTGACGTCTGGATGTTCCAAGAGTGTGCCATGACCCACGTAGGAAATACCACAATCGAATGATTGGATTGGTGTGCTGTGAGCGGTCGGTTCGGGGGAGGTTCTCGGCGTTGCGGTCAGAGACACGCAACGCCTGCGCTTTCCTCCCCACGAACACGACACGCTCGATTCAACTCCCTGAATAGGATAGTGAGTGGGGGAAAGGTTAGTTCTCAAATTCTGCTCTCAGTACCCTCATGGACACGATTACGAAGGGGATGGATATACTGTACATAGGTGGAGGGCATCCCCTCCAACGTCCGTAGCCAATTTATTTCAGGGGGTATCCCCCCATGGTCACGGTTGTCTCATGATCAATCCTCAATCCTGCCTCGGCCAATTTCACAAAAATTTTCGAGATCGCGAGAACCAGTTGGATAAATGGACGATAAGCAGCATCGGCTCATCTGGGACAATGCCTACTGTCCCAAAGAGAGTGGATCAATTGGCCCCGATATTGCATTGTACATCAAATAACATACATATTAATATATCTTATAGGTGGTCCCGAAAGTCATTACTAAGATGCAGACTTCACGATCTGGGCGGAGTATTCAGGACTCACTATCATTCCATGATCCACGTTCAGAATGTACAATAGGCGCCCAATTCTTCCTCCTACACCACTCAAGCTGAACCGCGAATTAAACTGAGGGGGAAACATCCTGTAAACTCAGAATCGACTCTAAGGTTACTCAGACATACGTAGCGTAATTTCTCCCGAATCTCCCTCATCACGATGTTACCCCAAGAAATTGGAACCCAACATCAATTTCTCGACCACCTCCTTCTAATCCCCATCCTCCTTCTTCCCTAACACCCAAACGGGTGTTTTACCAGTAAAAATAGATGCGAGTGAACGACGACCGCAGTACCCCCGAAGGAGGGTTACACGAACGTAGTGAGTGTAACCCGACTGAGTGGGGTACAAGGGAGGAGTGAACGAGCATTATTGTACTCAAACTCTTCTATTGTATCTGAATTTCAGATAATTTACACACTCTGAGCCGTCAAGGAATGATACAGAGTCCAGAGTTACCTGAGAGAGGGATCAGAGTGTTCCACAGACCGACATAGCGTACATTTTGAGGGATTGGATACGGAACCGAGGGGGAAACATCCTGTATACTAAGAATCGGTGCAAAAGGTGTGAGATGGGGAGTATAGTGGAGAATTTTGAAAAGGGGTTCCCCTCACTCGAATTGGTCGATTAACATTGATCGAAGGACCTCCGACTTGGAGGAGTAACTGGTACTGGGAGACTCTGCAACTTCTTCGACGTGCTCAACGATATGATAGGGAAGTCGAGTAGCAATTGGCGTCGTCGACATGGTTACTTGTTCGGTTCTCTTAGGTAAAAATGTAACGTTCAGGAATCTGAGACAACTGCTACTGGAGGTCAACAACTATTCCAACAATTACGAGAATCCCACCACCGACGATGATCGGCGCACGGAAGTCGTTGTCTTCCTCACGGGTCACTTCCTCGTAGCCTCCGACTTTGCAGTTCCCTGGATTCGAGCCAGGCTCAACACACTCCCCCTCTGTGCTGGCTACTGTATCAGGTAACATTAGCCCCGTTGTCAGAAGTACCAATCCAAGCAGGAATATCAGAGTGCCTTGGGTAATATCCATGTGTATCCTCATTCAGTGATCCAAGAAAGGATCTTCCTTTGACACATTGGTCAGCGGGTGAGTCTGGAATGGGAACATACCCTTCCTCACCCCACCAGTTGTCTCAACAGCAGGTGTCCAAACGGGTTCTATCGATACAGTAATGGTCTCAAATCGACAGCCCTCTTGGTATCCACCCATCATTATTCGAAGAAGCTCCGCCGTGTCTCCATTCGTTCCTTCTCACTACGAGCGTCGTAGTGCTTGTTCAAGACGTCCTCCCCGACGTCTGCACGGTCAGAGATGGCACGTACTGGTGTTTCTTCGTTCAACAGGAAGGATATTGCACCCCGTCGGACCTCATGGGGTGAATGGGTCGACGGACACTGTGCGGCCAAATGTACCTTCTGCTTGGCTTCACAGGACTCTGGATTACGATTGTGGGGACAATCGTCACCCCGCTGGCAAGGACGGGTCCACCGATACACTGCCCGTCGGATAGTCGATCCGCCAGCCCGTCCCCGATTGGTTACGAACAGAGGGTTTCGGCCATGCTCGTCAGAGGTATCGGGACGGTTGTGTTCAATGTAGTCTGCGAGCGTCTCACTCGTCCGTGGATCGAGCGCAAGCAATCGTTCGGCCCGTTGCCCATTCTTCAGTGGTGTACCCGTCTTGGGCCGATGACGGACAGCCAGGGTCCGATCTTCGCTATCGAAGTCCTCGACGTCGAACGTTCGAACGGTCCCGACACGTACCGCCGTCACCCATAGCAGTCGGATCAGGGCATGGTCACGGGATGCATACTGGAACTTCCGTAGGTGTTCGAGGACAATGTCGGCCACTTCCTCCTGTAGACGTCCATCCCGTACTTTGCGTTCGACTTCGGGCATCCTGATACGGTCCCCCAGCCCGACAGGGGCCGCTTCGATTGACTCTGCGAAGCGAATGAACTGTCGGAGCGTCCCCAGTTGGGAACGCAGTGTATTGCCGCTCACCTCCTGTCGTCGGTCCATCCGAAACTCGTGAAGGTCACGGCCTCTAAGGTCGGCCACTGCATCGACGTCGTTCTCTCCGCACCAATCTACGAACCGTTCGATGACATAGCGATGGGACCGACGGGTTTTCTCGGCTAAGTCCGTCTCCCGTTCGGACAAATAGAGGTCGAGAACGGTGCTTGGTTGGATTCGATCCAGATCACTAACCCGCTGTTGTGACTTGTCGGGGTGATTGCGACTCCCTTCTACCGAAGAAGTGGTGTTGTTTTGCCGTCGGTGTGAACCGTCGTCTTGGTCGGTGTCTGCGTCCATTATTGTCACCACCATACGGCGGCGACCCGCAGTCACCGATGACTGAATCCTGCGTGGGAATCGGCGGTGTGTAACCGACGAACCTCACCCACTAATCACCCGACGTGAGGCGAGTCCCGTTACTCCGCAGCGATGACGTCGTCGATGCGGACGATCATCGTCGCGGCCTCGGTCGCGGACTCGACGGCTTCCTGCTTGACCGCGGCGGGGTCGAGGACGCCGTACTCGACGGGGTCGCCGATGATGCCCGTCTGGCCCTCGGAGATGATGCCGGCGCGGCCCTCGCTGTCGAACTCGGCGCGCAGGTCGACCAGCGCGTCGATGGGGTCCATGCCGGTGTTGGCCGCGAGCGTGCGCGGGAGCACGTCGACGGCGTCGGCGAAGGCCTCGACGGCCAGCTGCTTGCGGCCCTCGATGCTCGCGGCCTCGTCGCGGATGTGGGCCGCGATGGCGATCTCCGCTGCGCCGGCGCCGGGGACGACGCCGCCCTCGTCCAGCGCGGCGGTCACGACGTCGAGCGCGTCGTTGAGCGCGCGTTCGAGCTCGTCGGTGACGTGTTCGGTCCCGCCGCGGGCGAAGACGGTGACGGCCTCTGCGGCCGCGCCGCCCTCGACGAAGGCGAGTTCGTCGTCGCCGAGCTTCTCGACGCGGACCTCGTCGGCCTGGCCGAGGTCGTCGCCCTCGAGGTCGTCGACGGAGCCCGCGCGGGAGGCGCCCGTCGCGGAGGCGATGGACTTGGCGTCGTCGTCGCCCACGCTCTCGAACGCGAGGATGCCGCGCTTGGCGAGGAACGCCTTCGCGCGGTCGGCGATGTCACCGGTGACGAAGAGGACCTTCGCGCCGGCGTTCTCGATGGCGTCGACGTAGCCGCGGAGTTCCTTCTCCTCGGCCTCGATGGCCTGGTCGAGCTGGTCGACCTCGGTGATGTTGTACTCGGCGTCGATGCTGGACTCCTTGAGGTCGACGTCGTTGTCGACGACGGCGATGGCGGCATCGCTCACGGAGCCGGGCATGTTCTCGTGTGCCGACTCTTCCTCGACGATGACGCCCTCGACGAGTTCGGTCGCGGAGGACGACGAGCCGGTCTGGGTCCGGACGGTGATGTTGTCGCGGACGACGCCGGCGTCGGAGTCGACGTGCTGGACGGCGTCGACGACGGTCTGGGCGAGGGCGGCGGCGTTGACGTCGCCGGTGCCCTTGCCGGTCATGGAGGACTCGGCGACCGAGAGGAGGGTCTGCTCGTCGACGTCGGCGTCGAGCGTCTCGGCGTCGATGGACTCCTGGGCCAGTTCGGCGGCGGCGTGGTAGCCCTCGACGATGGTCGTCGGGTGGACGTCGTCGTCGAGGAGGTCCTCGGCCTGGCTGAGGAGTTCGCCGGCCAGCACGGAGGCGGTGGTGGTCCCGTCACCGACCTCGTCCTCCTGTGTCTGGGCGACTTCGACGATCATCTGGGCCGCCGGGTGTTCGATCTCCATCTCCTCGAGGATGGTCGCGCCGTCGTTCGTGATGACGACGTCACCGGCGTCGGAGACGAGCATCTTGTCCATCCCGCGGGGACCGAGCGTGGTCCGTACCGACTCGGAGATGGCCTTGCCCGCCGAAATGTTGGAGGTCTGTGCGTCTTTCCCCTCCGTCCGCTGGGAATCCTCGTTGAGAATGAACATGGGCTGGCCGCCCATCCGTCGCTGTTGACTCATATTCACTAATGAGGTGGTCAGCGGTTCTATATAAAACTTGCTATCGGGAGAAAGCGAGAGACGGGGACCGGATGGGGATCGACCCGGTGACGGGGGCCGGGCCCGGCGGGCCCGCCGCGTCGAAATCGACTGGCAACCGGCGGGCAACCGTTATTAACGGGCCGTCCGTTGCGGGCGATGGATGCTGGAACTGGAACACGAGTTCCGCGTCGTCGACGTCCACGCTTGCCTGGAACCCGAGGAGTCCCGGCGGCCGGACGGCCGGACCGGTGACCCCGAGACCATCGAGCGGGAGATGCACCAGGCCGGCGTCGTCCGGTCGGTGGTGTTCCCCGGCCCCCGCGACGGCAGCTACCTCAAGGTCAACAACGCCGTCGCCCGGATGAGCGTGGGCCGTTCGTTCGTCGCTTTCGCCCGGATCAACGGGGCCAGGGACGCGGGCACGGGGCCGACCTCGCGGCTCCGCAACCTCGCGGCCTCCCGTGACGACCGCCATACCTCCCCCGAAGACGTCGAGCAGTACGCCTACGACGACCGCTTCGCGGGCTTCAAACTCCACCCCGCGGTCGACGGCCTGCCCGACGAGGCGGTGCTGGAACGCCTCGCACAGGTGGGCCTGCCCGTCCTCGTCCACGGCGGTCGGGAGTTCCCGCCCGCAGCCATCGCGGAACACCTGCTGGACTACGAGTTCCCGGTCGTCGTCGAGCACTTCGGCGGGTACCCGCTCGACCACGACCTGATCGCCGACGGCATCGGCCTGCTCGACCGCTGGGAGTCCTGCTTTCTCGATACGAGTTTCGTCCGCTTTCGCACGCCGCTCGAACAGGCCATCATGGAACACCCCGACCGGATCTGCTTCGGCAGCGGCGCGCCCGCCACCCACCCGGACGTGGGTGTGATGGAGATCCTGACGCTGGACGTCCCCGAAGACGCGATGCGGAAGGTCTTCTCGAAGAACCCCTCGCGAGTCGTTCCGGAACTCGGCCCCTCCGGTGGGGAGTGAGCGAGGCGTGCGAGAATCCCCGGTCAGCGCCAGTCGTAGACGGAGACGGCGCGGTCCGTCCGATCGGCCCGGCCGTTAGGGTTGCGCGCCGGCGTCCGGTCGCGCCACCGGGCCCGGACCCCGTCTTTGAGCCCGACCGCCAGGCCGGTGACGACGTCGCGGCCGTTGCCGAACCACTGCGAGGGCTCGACGGCCCCGTCGGCGACGTCCCGCAGGGCGCCGATGCCGTCCCGTCCGGCGTGGCCCACCAGGCGACGGACGACCGTCGGCCGGAGCCCGTAGTTCTTCACGAGTCGGTAGGAGAGCGCGCGGTACTTCCAGCGCCAGTCGGTGTCCCTGACGCCGCCGTCGGCGCCGTACTCGCCGCGGACGGACATGTCCCCGCGCCAGGTCACCTCGAAGTCGTGGCCGGCGAGTCGGTGGGCCAGGTCCCGGGCCCCGCCGGTCCGGAGGTACTCGTCGAACCCGTCGACGGCGTCCAGTGCGGCCCGGTCGAACGCCGCGTTGTCGCCGTTGAAGTAGGTGACCGTGCGGCCCTTGATCGTGGTCGACTCGACGCTCTCGGTCGTCATCCCCGCCTTGAGTTCCTGGTGGGTCGGCCCGGTGACGGCGTCGGCGGTCCCGATACCTCGCTCCAGCGCGTCGTACCAGTCGTGTTCGACCGCGAGGGCGTGACTGACGAACGCGATCACGTCGCCGCTGGCGCGGTCGAGACCGGCGTTGCGCGCGACGTTCAGCCGGCGGTCGGCGATCTCGACGAGCACAGATACGTCGTCACGGTCCCGAACCATCCCTGTCGTCCCGTCGGACGACGGGCCGTTGACGACGACGACCTCGGCCTCGGGCGCGTGGTCGGCGAGGGCGTCGAGACAGCCCGCGAGCCGGTCGCGCCCGTTGAGCGTCGGGACGACCACCGAGAGATCCATACACCCCGTTCCCCGCCCGACCCCTAAAAAACTCGCGCCGTCAGGGGACCCGAGAGTTCCAGTACGAGACCGACGCCAGCCGCTTGCCCAGCGGCGACCCGATCAGCGTCGTGTCGATATCGCGGAACACACTCGCCAGTTCGTTCGGGATCTGGCGGTAGAGGCCGTACGGGAACGCGAAGTCGTGATCCGACTCGACGAGGTGGAGGCCCGCGCTGTCGAGCAGGCGCGACACCTCCCAGCGCGAGTAGAGGCGCGACCCCATCGGGAGCGCCCAGTTGTACAGCGACCGGGTGGTAAAGCGGTTGAACGTGTCGAAGAATACCTGGTCGCGCGAGACCCGACGCATCTCGCTCAGGAAGGAGGCCGGCTGGTCGGCGAGGTGGAAGAATCGCATCGCCAACACGGAATCGAAGCTGTCGTCCGGGAACGGGAGCCGCCCGGCGTCGCCCCGCATCAGGTCCATGTTCTCCGCGACGCCGGCCCGTTTCGCCTTCTCTCGGCCCTGCTGGAGCATCGGCCCGGAGATGTCCAGTCCGACGACGTTGGCCCCCCGTTCGGCCAGCATGACCGTGAACCGGCCGGTCCCGCAGGCGATCTCCAGGACGTCCGAGTCCTCGACCGGTCCGATGGCGTCGAGGACCGCCTGTTTCTCCCGCCGGTCGATCAGCCGCCCGCCGCGTGAGAACCGTTTTTCCTCGTACTCCTCGGCGATGTCGTCTTCCTGATACCACTCCTGTCCCTTCACGGTTTGTCCCTGATTGCCGTACCCGTCCATAAAACGATACTGAAAGCGGCCGGCGCCGGGTCAGCCCTGGGCGACGTCGGCCGGTCGGAGTCGTCCGCATCGGGCATGCTCACCCCCACTCGCGGGTCGGCCCGTGGGTTGCGCCCCTCGCGCCGAGCGCGCGGTGGTGAACAGCAGTCACTTCGCGTCGCCGTCGTAATCGATCCGGACCGGGGTCGGCTGTGGACTTCCGTCCGGAAACAGGGTCGATACGTGGGCGAACGTTTCCGAATCGGACAGGTCGTGGAAAGATCCGGGTAACGACACCGGACAACCGACGGACTGGAGCGGGGGTATCGGTTGCGGCAATTTGTGTCGGCGGTCTTTGTATAAGGATGCATAAAACGCACTTAATTATTCCAATTGTTTTGTCATACATATAGCCAACTTTTACCAGTGGGCTCCGGCGACGGGAGTGTATGAGCACGACGCCGGACGAGAGTCCCCCCGACGGAAGCAACGAGGAGAATCCGCTGGCAGATCCCGAGTTCCGCGAGCGGTTGCGAGAACTCCCGCCGAGCGCGAAACTGGTCGCCAAAGTCTTAGAGGGCGACGCGCCGCTCTCGCAGGGCCAGCTGGCCGAGGAGTCGCTGCTGCCCGACCGCACCGTCCGCTACGCGCTGAACCGCCTCGAGGAGTCGGAGCTGGTGGGGTCGCGCTACAGCTTCCACGACGCGCGCAAGCAGGTCTACTACCTGAGCGCCTGACCGACGCGGGACCGCAGTCACTTTCCCCCGGCGCACCCCAGGGGTGGGGTATGAACGTCTCCCGGGAACCCGTCGAGACGCCCACGCGCGGCCCCGGCGGCGCGACGAACGCCTACCTGCTGGGCCGCGAGGACGCCATGCTCGTCGATCCGGCCGACAGGACGGACGACCTGGACGCGATCCTCGCAGACGCCACAGTCTCCCACGTGGCGGTCACGCACCACCATCCGGACCACGTCGGCGCCGTTGCCGACTACGCCGATTCGTGCGACGCGACCCTCTGGGCTCGCGCCGGCCGCGCCGACGAGTTCGAGCGAACCGTCGGCACGGCCCCCGACCGACTCTTCCGACCCGGCGACAGCATCGAGACCGACCAGGGCCCAGTCCGGATCCTCGACACGCCGGGCCACGCGCCCGAGCACGTCGCGTTCGTCTGGGATCGCGGTGCGCTGGTCGGCGACCTCGCCGTGGCCGCCGGCAGCGTCGTCGTCGGCGCGCCGGAGGGAGACATGCGCGCCTACGTCACCAGCCTCCGCCGCCTCCGCGCCCGGGGCTTCGAGACGCTCTATCCGGGTCACGGACCGGTGATCGAGGATCCAGGAGGGACACTCGACCGACTGATCGAACATCGGCTCGACCGCGAGGACCGCGTCCGTCGCGCCGTCACGGCCGAGGGAGCCAGAACGGTCGACGAGGTCCTCGACGCGGCCTACGACAAGGACCTCACCGGCGTGCGTGACCTCGCGCGGGCGACCGTCGCCGCCCACCTCGAAAAGCTGGCCGTCGAAATGGACCTCGACTTCGACGGTGAGCGGGCAACGCCCCGCTAGATCGTCGGGACGGGGATCTCGTCGAGGATCTCCGCGACGACAGTCTCCTTCCGGACGTCGTCCACGCGCGCGTCCGGCGTGAGGACCAGACGGTGGGCCAGCGTCGGCTCGGCGACCCACTTTACGTCGTCGGGAGTGACGTACTCGCGGCCGGCGATCACGGCCCGGGCCCGGGCGGTCTCGAACAGCCGCTGGGTCCCGCGGGGCGAGACGCCGACCTCGACGCGGCGGTCCTCCCGGGTGGCGCGAGCGATGGCCGCCATGTAGTCGAGCAGGTCGTCCTCGACGCGGACGTCCTCGGGCGCGCTCCTGACGGCCTCCACGTCGCCCGGTGCGAGCACCGACTCGACGGTCGGGCTCAGGTCGTCGCGACCGCGGCGGCGCCGAAGGAGTTCCACCTCGCCGTCCTCGTCGGGGTAGCCGATCTCGGTCTTGATCGCGAAGCGGTCGATCTGCGCCTCGGGAAGTTCGAAGGTGCCCTCCATCTCGACCGGGTTCTGCGTCGCGACGACGAAGAACGGCTGCGGGAGGGTGTGGGTCTCGCCGTCGACGGTGACCTGCCCTTCCTCCATGGCCTCCAGGAGCGCGCTCTGTGTCTTGGGCGGCGCGCGGTTGATCTCGTCGGCCAGCACCACGTTGGCGAAGATGGGGCCTTTGGCGAACTCGAAGGTGCGGTCGCGCTCGTCGTAGATGTTCGTCCCGGTCACGTCCGAAGGGAGGAGGTCGGGCGTGAACTGGACGCGGGAGAAAGAGAGCCCGAGCGCGGTCGCGACGCTGCGGGCGGTGAGGGTCTTGCCGGTGCCGGGGACGTCCTCCATGAGGACGTGGCCGCGGCCGACCATGCCGAGCAGGACAGTTTCGAGGAACTCGTCGTCGGCGACGACTGCGGAGCCGACTTCCTCGCGGACGGATTCCAGGGCGGAGCTGGCTTCGGGGATCTCCATGTGCCGTCCATCCACGTCCCGTCATTTAGACGTTGGGTCGCTGAAACGAAGCGGGCGTCTCCCGAATCGAAACGGATAAACACCAACCGGCAGAAGAATCGAGTGAGCCGAGGTAGCCTAGCCTGGCCAAGGCGGTTGCTTCGAGAGCAACTGTCCTCACGGACTCAGGAGTTCAAATCTCCTCCTCGGCGCTTCTGCCGACGCAAGCCGACGAGCAACGCGAGTCGGTACCGTCGGCAGAGCGGCGAGTGGAATTTGAATGAGGGGAGTCGCAGCCCGCGCAACGAGCGAAGCGAGTGAGCAGGACCGTCTTCGCGTGGTTCAAATCTCCTCCTCGGCGTTTTTCACGAGCCAACTCGGCGAGTGGAAACGCCGTCGAGATTTGAGCAGACGAGTCGCAGCCCCGGAACGGTGCGAAGCACCGCACGCCCGGAACGTCTCGGCGTGTTCAAATCTCCTCCTCGGCGCTTCTGTCGACGCAAGCCGACGAGCCCCGCGAGTCGGTACCGTCGGCTGAGCGGCGAGCAACACGCGAGCGAGAAGGTCACCGAATCCGTCGAACGATGGCCAGCACACCGAAGGCGGCTGCGGCGATGACGGAGAGGCCGCCGAGCGCGTTGAAGGCGGGGAGCGACGTCCGGTTACAGCCGTCGGTCACGACGACGGCGAAGCGCTCCCAGTCGAGGCCGAGGAAGCGGGGATCGCCGACGACCGTGCAGGCCCGGGCGGTCCGAGAGATGAACCCCGAGGCGGTGATCGACCCGAGGAAGAAGAAGGCAAAGGCGAGGACGAAGCAGGCCGCCGCGGCCCGTTTGAAGTCCATGGGGTACCCTTCCGGAGCGGGACTATCAAGCTATCGGCAACAGCATCGGTCCCGCGCCCCCTCTTCAACACCCCGAGAAGCGAGCCAGAGAAACCAAGGGCCGACGGCCGGTTGTGAACGCATGGCAGAGTCAGACGCGGGTGGGCTGGAGGGGCCGGACGGCTGGCCGGTCGTCGGCAACACGTTCCAGTTCGCGCGCGATCCGTTCTCGTTCTACGAGCGGTGTGCGGACATGGGCGACGTCGTGCCCTACGAGATCGCGGGGCGGACGTTCTACCTCGTCTCCCATCCCGAGGCGATCGAGCGAGTGCTCTCGACGGAACACGGGACGTTCGAGAAGGGAAGTTTCCAGCGCGAGCAGTTGAGCGGGATTCTGGGCGAGGGGTTGCTGACGAGCGAGGGCGAGCGGTGGCGCGAGCAGCGCCAGCGCATCCAGCCCACCTTCGGGCCGGAGAAGATCGACTCCTACGTCGGGATCATGACCGACTGCGCGACGGACGCGGCCGAGCGCTGGCGGGGCGAGCAGCGAATCGCGGTCGACGACGAGATGCGCCGCATCACCGTCCAGATTCTGGCGCGTTCGCTGTTCGGGACGGACATCAGCGACCACGTCGAGACCATCGCCGAGGCTATGGGCGACATCGGCGCGCAGGCGGAAGCGCCGGCAGCGGCGGCCCTGCTCCCCGAGTGGGTGCCGACGCCCTGGGATCGGCGGGCCCGGCGCGGCGTCGAGGCCATCGACGGCGTGATCGAGGACCTGATCGACCGCCGGCGGGGCGACGCCGAGGGTCGGGACGACCTGCTGTCGACGCTGCTTGTGGCCCACGAGGAGGGCGAGATCCGGCGGGGGACGCTCCGCGATCAGCTGGTGACCTTCCTGCTCGCGGGCCACGAGACCACGTCGCTGGCGCTTTCCTACACCTGGTACCTGCTGGCCGAGAACCCCGACACGCGCGAGCGACTCCACGCAGAGGTCGACGACGTGCTGGGCGGAGCGGTGCCGACGATGGCCGATCTCGGCGACCTGAAATACACCGAGCGAGTGGTGACCGAGGCGATGCGATACTACCCGCCGGTCCACCGGGTGGTCCGGGAAGCCAGCGAGGACGTCGAGTTGCAGGGGCGGTCGATCGAGGCGGGGTCCATCCTCACGATGCCGCAGTGGATCGTCCACCGGGACCGGCGGTGGTACGACGACCCCCTGAGGTTCCGACCGGAGCGGTGGGCGGGTGACAGCGATCGGCCTGACTACGCGTACTTCCCGTTCGGCGGCGGCCCCCGGCGGTGCATCGGGATGCGGTTCGCGAAACTGGAGGCCCAGCTCATCCTCGCGACGCTCGCACGAGCGCACCGGCTGGAACTGGCAGGAGAGGGCGGGCCGCTGGAGCTACAGTCGGGCGTGACCGCGTCACCGGCCGAGCCCGTCGAGATGATTCCGCGAGCGCGGTGAGCACTCCGTTCGTTCTCAGCCCCACGCTCCGCGGGTCGCTTCGCTCCCCGCTCCGCCTCGAGGTCCTCGAAAATCGCAGATTTTCGGGATCACGAGACGGCTCCGCCGTCTCGAACGATCTCTCTCACTCCGTTCGTTCTCACCCGCACGCTCCGCGGGTCGCTCCGCTCCCCGCTCCGCCTCGAGATCTCCCTCACTCCGTTCGGTCGATCTCGCCTGTCACATCCCCAGTACGATCCGCCGCGAACCCGGTCCGGAAGGCGATGTAGCCGAGCACGCAGATGAACAGGATCGGGGGCATGATCATGAAGCCCCAGAGCCCGTCGAGTCCCCAGAGCAGGATGAGGAGGAGGGACGAGAATCCGAGCAGGAAGAAGGGCACCACGGCCAGGATCGCCCACTTCCGGTCGAGTCCGGGCCCTTCGTCGGACACGAGTTCGTCCATAACCGGGGTACGACACGCGCGGTAAAAAGCGTCGCGTTGTCCGCCACCGCACCCCGCGGCCGAGTTGTTAACAAAATCGACGTCAGTTATTAAGGAAAGGCAGGACGGGGTGGGGGTGTAACAGCGCGATTAATAAGTCGCGAGGGGCTAGTCCCCGCCAATGAGTCGCGATGCTGCGACGGACGGGGCCGGTGGCGAGGAGCCGGTCGAGGGCGTCCAGTACCGGCTATCGGTCCCGGACATGGACTGCCCCTCCTGTGCCGGAAAGGTCGAAAATGCCATCGACGGCGTCGACGGCGTGAGCGCCGCGGAGTTCAGTCCGGCGACCGGGGTCGTGACGCTGACCGCGGCCTCGGAGCGAGCGCGGGACGACGCGGTCGCGGCGGCGGAAGCGGCCGGCTACGACGTGGTCGACGTCGCCGAGGCCGGGGCCGGACGGGCGGGTCCCGCCGCGGCGGAGCCGGTCTGGCGGACCAGCCGGGCGATGAAGACGGCCGTCGGCGGCGTCCTGCTGCTCGCGGGCCTCTTCGTCCATTTCCTCCCGTTCGGACTCGACAGCGTGCTCGCCACGCCGTTCGGGCACCCCTTCTTCCTCTCCGATGCCATCCTGTTGATCGCCGTCGCGGTCGGCGGCGAGGTGATCGTCCGGAACGGCTTCTACTCCGCCCGGAACCTGAGTCTCGACATCGACTTCCTGATGAGCGTCGCGGTGCTGGGCGCGACGACCGTCTCCCTCCTGACGCCCGAGCGCCTGCTCGTCGAGGCGGCGTCGCTGGCCGTCCTCTTCAACGTCGCCGAACTACTGGAGCGCCACGCCGTCGACCGGGCCCGCAACTCCCTGACCGAGCTGCTGGAACTGGCGCCCGACCGGGCCCTGGTGCGTCGCGACGGGGAACTGACCGAGGTCCCTGCTGGTGACGTCGCCGTCGGCGAGACGGTCGTGGTCGAACCCGGCGAGAAGGTACCCCTCGACGGCGAGGTGACGGACGGGGAGAGCGCCGTCGACGAGGCGCCGATCACGGGTGAGAGCGTCCCGGTCGACAAGACCGTCGGCGACGAGGTGTACGCGGGGTCGATCAACCAGAGCGGCTACCTCGAGTTCTCCGTGACCGCGGGGGCCGACGACACGACCCTCTCGCGGGTGATCGACCTCGTCGAGAGCGCACAGGAGCGCAAGACGAAACGCGAGCAGTTCGTCGACCGCTTCGCCGGCTACTACACGCCGGTCGTCGTCGCGGCGGCGATCCTGACCGCGACCGTCCCGTCGCTGGTCTTCGGCCTGCCGGCCGTCGAGTGGGTCGTCCGCGGCATCACCTTCCTCGTGATCGCCTGCCCCTGCGCGTTCGTCATCTCGACGCCCGTCACCGTCGTCTCGGGGGTCACGAGTGCCGCGCGCAACGGCGTCCTCGTCAAGGGCGGCGACCACCTGGAGGCGATGGGGGAGGTCGACGCCATCGCGCTGGACAAGACGGGGACGCTGACGACCGGCGACCTCGGCGTGACCGACGTCGTCCCGCTCCACGGGAACGAGGCGGCCGACGTGCTCCGGTGTGCGCGCGGCCTCGAAGCCCGGAGCGAGCACCCCATCGCCGCGGCCATCGTCGGCCACGCCAGCGCCGAGGGGGTCGCGGACGGCGACCGCGAGGTCGAGGACTTCGAGAGCCTCACCGGGCAGGGCGTCCGCGCCGACCTCGGGGGCGCGACCCACTACGCCGGCAAGCCCGCCCTCTTCGAGGACCTCGGGTTCGAACTGGATCACGTCCACTTCACGACCGGCGCGGGCGAACTCCCGGACAGCGCCCGCGAACGCTGCGAGCGCGAGGGCTGTCTCGACCTCGTCGAGGACACCATCCCGCGGCTCCAGGCCGAGGGCAAGACGGTGATCCTCGTCGGGACAGAAGACGAACTCGAGGGCCTGATCGCCGTCTCCGACACGATCCGACCGAACGCGGCCCGGACGGTCGCGGCCCTCCGAAAGCAGGGGCTGACCACCGTGATGCTCACCGGCGACAACGAGGGGACCGCCCGCGCCGTCGCCGAGGAGGTGGGCGTCGACGAGTTCCGCGCCGGCCTGCTCCCCGAGGAGAAGGTCAACGCCGTCGAGGCGCTCCAGGACGAGTACGGCGAGGTTGCGATGGTCGGCGACGGCATCAACGACGCGCCCGCGCTGGCGACCGCCGACGTGGGCGTCGCGATGGGCGCCGCGGGGTCCGACACCGCCATCGAGACCGCCGACGTGGCGCTGCTGGGCGACGACCTCACGCGCCTGCCGTACCTCTCGAAACTCTCCCGGCGGGCCAACGGCGTCATCCGACAGAACATCTGGGGCTCGCTCGGTGTGAAAGCCGTCCTCGCGCTGGGCATCCCCTTCGGGTTCGTCACCGTCATCCACGCCGTCCTCATCGGGGACGTGGGCATGACCAGCGCCATCACCGGAAACGCGATGCGGCTGGCGCGGCTCGAACCCGACGACCTGCTGGAGTAGCTACTCCCCGTTTCAGTAACTAAGTGGGAATCGTATCTTTTCTGGGGAACGTTTTTGACTCGGCCCACCGTACGGTTACCCATGTCGGAGGCAAGGCTAGACGATCGGGGTCGGCTCACGCTCCCGAAGGAGTTCCGTGAACGATACGGTGATCGGTATCACGTCGTCGACCTCCACGACGGAATCAAGCTGGTGCCCATCGACGACGACCCACTCGCCGCGCTCCGTGAGGAGTTCGAAGATGTAGAAAAGTCGGCCGAGGAACTCCGTTCCGGAGCCAGGGAAACGGCAATTGACGAGGCGGGGCAGTAGATGTACGCCGAAACGGACTTCCTCCTCGCGCTGATCAAGAACGAGGACTGGCTGGGGCCAGCCGCGGAAGAGGTCTACCAGGAGCACCGCGACGACCTTTGGACCTCGCAGTTCACACTCATCGAACTCCTGCTCGTCGCCTACCGCGAAGACCGCGACGCGGAAGCCGTCGTCACGAACGCTGCGAATCTGGTCGACGTGAGAGGTGACGTGGACACGGTGGTCACCGCAGCCACTTACGTCGAGGATCACGGGTTCACGCCGTTCGACGCGCTTCACCTCGTCGAGTCAGACGGTGCGCCGATCGTATCCAGTGACGAGACCTACGACGAGTTCGCCCCCAAAATCGACCTCCGAGACCTCGACGACGAGTGACTCACTCCCCGCGGAACTCGGGCTCTCGATCCTCCAGCATCGCGGCGAACCCCTCCCGGTGGTCGTGGGTGTCCCAGACCTCCCGGGCGCGGTCGTACTCCATGTCCAGGCCCGCCTCCAGTGTCACGTCGAAGGCGCTGTCCAGGCACTCCTTGGCCCGGGTCATGCCCATCGGCGCGCGGGTCGCGAGTTCGTCTGCGAACGCCTGGGTCTCCTCGTCGACCGTTCCGGGCTCGACGACCTCGTTGACGAGACCGAACCGCTCGGCCTCCGCGGGGTCGATCCGATCGGACTGCATGACCAGTTCCTTGGCCTTCCCCAGGCCGATCAGGCGGGGGAGGCGCTGGGTTCCCCCGCCGAAGGGGAAGATGCCGAGTTTCGTCTCCTTGAGGCCGTAGGCCGCGTCCGCGCCGATAACGCGGAAGTCGAAGGGGAGGGTCAGCTCGAAGGCCCCGGCGATGGCGGCCTTCTCGATGCCGACGACAGTGGGGACGGAGAGGTTCGCGATGCCGTCGAAGACGCCGCGGAGTCCGGAATAGATCTCGTCGTGGCCGTCCATGTCGGCCTCGGCCATCAGTTCGAGGTCCATCCCGGCCGAGAAGACGGGGCCGTTCCCGAGCAGGGTCATCACCCGGACGTCGTCGCGGTCGTCGACGGTCTCCAGGGCCGCCCGGAGGTCGTCGATCAGGTCGAGGTCCATCGCGTTGCGCTTTGCGGGCCTGTCGAGGGCGACGTCCGCGCGGTGGTCCTCGTACGTTACGGTCACGTTGCCGGCACCGATCTCTGGCATGGGCGCATCGACTGGCGAGGCGGACAAAAAACTACGCCCGCCGGCGGCTCACTCCCGAGGGACGCTCAGGTCGGCCATCCGGGCGCCGCACTTCGGGCAGAGCGCCGGCTGGTGGTCGGCACTGACCCGGTGGTCGCACTCGGTGCACTCGTAGATGTACGGCGGGTCGGGGGAGTACGGATCGCCACTGGGCATGTGTGTGTATTGGTGGCGCACCCACTTCAATACGGACCGACGTTCACGGGCGGTGACATCGCGGGAGGGTCGCGGAGCCACGGGCCGGCGATCCGCCGGGGGCCGAGGAATTCGTCGCGGGGTATCTTTTCATACCCGCCGGTCGTACTGCGTGTATGAACGAGGCCACCGTCGAGGGCGTCGGGGTCGGCGTCGGCGACGAAGGCGAGGGCGCGCCCGTGGTCGTCTTGCACGCGCGCGAGGAACTGCTCCCCATCTTCGTCAGCAGCGACCAGGCCCAGTCGATGCAACTGGCCATCGAGGGCGAGCCGTTCGACCGGCCCCTGACCCACGACCTGTTCGTCGAGATGGTCGCGGAGTTCGGCGGCGCGATCGACAAGATCCGCATCGACGACCTGGCGGACGGCACCTTCTACGCCAAGATCGACGCCGAGCAGTACCACGGCGGCGAACGCAAGGAACTGGTCTTCGACGCCCGCCCCAGCGACGGGATCGCCCTCGGCCTCCGGGTCGACTGCCCCATCCTGATCTCCGACGAGGTCCTCGACGCGGCCGGCCGTCCGCCCGAGGAGTTCGACGTCGAGGGCGCCTGATCGAGTGAAAGCGGGCATCTTCAGTCGCTGGGAGATAGCGGCCGTCTTTTTACTTGTGCCGGGAGAATTGCGAAACGAACCCATGGAAGACCGCGATTACGACTCGATTCTGGTCCCGACCGACGGGAGCGACGGCGCACTGGCGGCGGCCGAACACGCCATCGGGCTGGCCGATCGGTACGACGCGACGATCCACGTCCTCGCGGTCGTCGACGTCGACGACGTCGCGTTGACGACCCCGGCGGACACCGACGTCGACGCCCTGAAATCGAGCCTCAGGGCACGGGCCCAGGCCGACATCGACGAGGTGGTGAGCCTGGCCAGGGCAGCGGGACAGCCCACAGCGGAGGCGATCAGCCCCGGCACCGAGGAGACCATTCTCGTCGGTGTCCCCCACCGTGCCATCGTGGACTACGTCGAGGACGAGGGGATCGACCTGGTCGTGATGGGGACCCACGGACGGCGCGGTCTGAAGCGAGTGTTGCTGGGCAGCGTGGCCGAGCGCGTCGTCCGCACGTCGCCGTGTCCCGTCATGACCATCCGGCCCGAGGAGGACGACACCGAGGCGTGATCACTCGCGGATTCGCCCGTGCTCGTCGATCTCGCCCCGGACGATCCGCGTAGAGGAGATCCGCTCGCCGTCCGCCGCCAGCACGTAGGGCGCGACGATCCCCTCGATCGGGTCGAACCCCCGCTCGCGGCGCGTCTCGTTGATCGCCGCCAGCTCCGGAGCCGTCTCCGGCGAAACCACGAGCGCGTCGATGTCTGGCTCGTCGGTGACGATCCCGTGCTCGGTGGTCAGCCGCCTGATCTCCACTTCGCGGCCCCAGTCGTCGAGGTCGGCGATGGCGGTTTCGAGCGCCGCCCGACGGTCCTCGAACGACGGGATCTCGCGGGTGCGGGACGCGCGGGCGAACGCGTCGCTGGTCAGCCCGACGATCAGCCCCTCGTCTGCGTATTTCAGCGCCGTGCCGAGGAGGTTGCGGTGCCCGTCGTGGAGCGGCCCGAACGTCCCAGCGACGGCCACGCGAGTGCCGGTCATAGCGGGTGTTCTGGTGCCAGGTACTTCAACGCCGACGGACCGACTGAGGTATCCGGAGCCCGCTCGGGAGGCCCGTTCTCCGACCCCGACTTCATGGCGGCGAGATGACTGGCGTCGTCCTTTTCAGGCCTCGCGCCCAATCTCGGCCATGGACTCCGAGTTCGAGGAGCGACTCGCTGAGGCGGTCGACGGCGACCTGCCCGAGGGGGTCGACGAGGCGGCCCTCGAGCGGGTGAAGGCGGTCGCCTACGTCATGGACGAGAGCATCAGGGTCCCCGGGACGGACGTTCGGGTCGGGCTCGACCCGCTCGTGAGCGCGGTGCCGGTCGTCGGCGACGTGATCGGCGGCGGCCTCTCGATGTACATCGTCGTCGAGTCGGCGTACATGGGCGTCTCCTACACGACGCTGGCCCGGATGCTCGCGAACGTGGCGATCGACCTGGCCGGGGGCTCGATCCCGTTCGTCGGCACGGTCTTCGACGCGTTCTGGAAGACGAACGTCCGGAACGTCGAGTTGCTCGTCGAGGAGCTAAGCGCCCAGGCCGACCGGTCGCCGCCGAAGACGACCGATCCCGAGCCGGTGACCATCGAGGTCACGGAGTCGGACTGACCGCGACCGATCGACGGCCCATACTTATGCCAGCCGCTCGCAGACCGGGGTATGGAGTTGCAGGCACGCGAGATCGACATCGGAACCCGGACGCCGACGGTGTTGCTCAACGAAACGGACGCCAGTGAGCTCGGCGTCCACCCGCTCGACAGGGTCGAGATCGAACACGACGGGCGGACCGTCGTCGGCGTCGTGAAACTCACCGACGAACTCGTCGCCCCCGGCGAACTGGCGGTGACGCGACCGCTCGGACACATCGAGGGGCCGGTCTCGGTGACGATCGCCCCGAACCCGCGGTCGGCCTCGTTCGTCCGCAAGAAGCTCGACGACATCGAACTCGAGGCCGAGGAGATCGAGGCGATCGTCACGGACATCAAGTACGACCGGCTCACCGACGCGGAGCTGTCGGCGTTCGTCACCAGCGTCTACACCAACGGCCTCTCGCGGGCCGAGATCGTCCACCTCACCGAGAGCATGGTCGCGGCCGGCGAGGAGGTGTCCTGGGACAGGTCCCCCGTCGCGGACAAACACTCGATCGGGGGCGTCGCGGGCAACCGGGTGACGCCGATCGTCGTCCCCATCGTCGCCGCCGCGGGCGTGACCATCCCCAAGACATCCTCGCGGGCGGTCACCTCAGCCGCCGGCACCGCCGATACGATGGAGGTGTTCTGCGAGGTCGAGTTCGACATCGACGAGATCCGGGCGATCGTCGCCGAGACGGGCGGGTGTATGGTCTGGGGCGGCGGCGTCAACCTCTCGCCGGTCGACGACAAGATCATCCGCGTCGAGACGCCCCTCTCACTGGACCCGCCCGGCCAGATGATCGCCTCGGTCCTCTCGAAGAAGAAAAGCGCCGGCTCCACGCGCGTCGTCATCGACATCCCCTACGGCGAGGGAGCGAAGGTCCCCAGCCTCGCCGCCGCCCGGGAGATGGCCGAGGACTTCGGCCGCGTCGGCGACGCCCTCGACATGCACGTCGACTGCGCGATCACCCGGGGCAACCAGCCCGTCGGGGCCGGCATCGGCTGCGGCCTCGAGGCCCGGGACGTCCTCGCGGTCCTGCAGGGCGAGGGCCCCGACGACCTCCGCGCCAAGAGCGTCACCATCGCCGACATGGTGCTCGCTGCCTGTGACTGCGATGACCGGGCCGCGGCGATCCTCGACGACGGGCGCGCCCTCGCGAAGTTCCGCGAGATCGTCGCCGCCCAGAACGGCGACCCCGACGTGACTGCGGCCGACCTCCCCATCGGGAGCCACACGGGCACGGTCGCGGCCCCCCGCGACGGCCTGGTCAGCCACGCGAACAACCGCCTGGTGAACGAGACCGCGCGCCGCGCCGGCGCGCCGCGGGACAAGGGCGCCGGCCTCGAACTGGCCGCCAGGGTCGGCGACGCCGTCGCGGAATCGGACCCGCTGCTCACCGTCTACGCCCAGACCGCCGACAAACTCGCGGAAGCCCTCCGGTTCGCCCGCGAGAACGTCCCGCTCCGGGTCAACGCGCCCGACGAGGCGCTGGTCGAACGGTACACCTGAGAGCGGACAGTGAAAGGGTGGATTCAGCAGGTGTTCCCACACGCCACATCGAAGGTGCTGACCCAGCCAGTTACGCCACCCGAGAACTTATGCGTGTCCAGACGGCGAGAGACCGAGTTCGATGGAGATCCGACACCTTACTAGTGAGGTTTACGTTA
Organism: Halorientalis sp. LT38; assembly: GCF_037031225.1. Taxonomy (NCBI): domain Archaea; kingdom Methanobacteriati; phylum Methanobacteriota; class Halobacteria; order Halobacteriales; family Haloarculaceae; genus Halorientalis; species Halorientalis halophila. Next base: position 970,767 of record NZ_JAYEZN010000001.1, read on the forward strand.
TTAGTCACGTACGTGATACTGTAGTAGTATGTCTCTTGTTGGCGATTGCGCACCGTCTTTCACGCTTCCGGGAACGGTAGGCGACGAGACGGGTGCGATCGAAACGGTCAGTTTGTCCGAAACCACCGACGAGGATCGGGCAGTGCTCCTTCTGTTCTATCCGTTCGATTTCAGCCCGGTTTGTACGACCGAGCTCTGTGCGATTCGAGACGCCGAATGGTTCGAGTTCACCCCTGATCTCGACGTCTGGGCAGTCTCCGGCGACAGCGTGTACGCTCATCGAGCCTTTGCCGACGAGTACGGGTTGAGCTTTCCGTTATTGAGCGATTACAATGGCGAAGTCGCTGACAGATACGGTGTCCGCTATGACGAGTGGGACGAGCATACAGACGTCCCAAAGCGTGCCGTGTTTCTCATCGACAGCGACCAGGTCGTTCGATACGCGTGGCACACGGACGACGCACTCGAAGTGCCCGACTTTTCGCCCGTGGAGAACGCCCTCAAGGAAATCGTCGACACTCGTGCGGACATGACCCCGGGCGAGCCCGAGTTGCTGCTGGAATACGACAGCAGTATCAGAGAGAATCGATAGCGGAGCACCGTCGACCGAACTGTCGGTCTCTCCCGAGCGACGTCTCCCCTCGACACCTGCACTCCGGTTCGTCCTGCAGACGCAGATCGACTGTCTCGGATCTCGAAGGAGAGCGTCACCGAAAACTGGCGTCCGCGAGAGCAGGGCGGGACCGCAGTCCCGCATACCACGCGAACAGGCGCTTCGCGTCCGTGAGCAGAGAAGGGGGCGCCGCGCGCACCCCCTCGCAGTAAAAAGTGGGTTCTAGTCGTCCGCGAGCGGCTGATCGGGTTCGTTGGCGATCAGGCGGTCGATGGCCTCGACCATCGCCTCGACGGAGGCCCGCGTGATGTCGGCGTCGGAGACGGCCACGGTGACCGAGTCGTCGCCGCGGGACATCTCCACCTCGACGGTGACGACGGCGTCGGTGCCGCCGGTGATGGCGTCGACGTGGTAGGAGTCGAGCGACGCGTCGGCGGCGTGGCCCAGCGCCGCCTGGACGGCGGAGACGGCGGCGTCGACGGGGCCGTCGCCGTGGCCCGAGGCGACGCGTTCCTCGCCGTCGACCTCGACGCGGACGCTGGCGGTCGGGGTGCCAGACCCGCTCGCGGCGGTCATCTCCAGCAGTTTCACGCGGCGCTCGCGGTCCTGGCCGACGACCTCCTCGGCGATGGTCAGGAGGTCGGCGTCGGTGACGCGCTTGCCGCGGTCGCCGATGGCCTTGACCCGCTGGACGACCTGGTCGATCTCGTCGTCGTCGGCGTCGATGCCGTGCTCTTCGAGCGCGGCCGCGACGCCTGCGTGGCCGGCGTGTTTCCCCAGGACGAGGCGCCGTTCGCGGCCCACCTTCTCGGGCGGGTACGGCTCGTACATCGTGTCGTCCTTCAGGGTGCCGTCGGTGTGGATCCCCGACTCGTGGGTGAAAGCGTTCTCGCCGATGACGGCCTTGTTCGGGGCCAGCGGCACGCCCGTCGTCCGGGCGATGAGCTGGGCGAGGTCGTAGACCTCGGTGAGGTCCATCGGCTCGACGCCGTAGCCGTGATCGAGCGCGATGGCGACCTCTTCGAGCGCGACGTTGCCCGCGCGCTCGCCGATGCCGTTGATCGTCCCGTGGACGAGGTCCGCGCCCGCGGCGACGCTCACGAGGGCGTTCGTGACCGCCAGCCCCAGGTCGTCGTGGGTGTGGGTGCTCGTCGGGCCGAGTTCGGTCATCGGCTTGATCCGTTCGAGCGTGTCGTCGGGCGTCGCGTGTCCGACCGTGTCGGCGTAGCAGATGCGGTCGGCGCCGGCGTCCATCGACGCGCCCATCAGCTCTTCGAGGTACTCCACTCGCGCCCGGGAGCCGTCCTCGGCGATGACCTCGACCCAGAGGTCGTGGTCCTTGGCGTAGGCGACCAGTTCCTCCGTGCTCTGGACGTTCTCCTCGGGCGTCGTCCCGACTTTCTTCTCGATGTGTTTGTCGCTGCCGGGGACGACGATCGTGACGCCGTCGACGTCGCAATCCAGCGCGAGGTCGACGTCGTTTTTGATCCCGCGACAGAAACTCGTGATCGTCGCGTCCAGGTCGAGGTCCGTGACGCGCCGGATCGTCTCGCGCTCGCCCGCGCCGGTGCAGGCGCTGCCGGCCTCGATGAAGTCGATCTCGGCTCGATCGAGCCCGCGGGCGATGCGCGCTTTCTCCTCGGGCGTCAGCGAGACGCCCGGCGCCTGCTCGCCGTCGCGCAGGGTCGTATCGAGAAACTGTACGTCGTCGACGTCACTCAGGTCCCGGAGCTGTGGGTGGCTCCCGAAGAAGCTACTGTCTGTCACCGTTTGTCCACCATCAGGCAGAACCGAGAATTTCGCGGCCAGCCGCCTTGCGGCGACTTCCTCTATCCTCCGTCGGTGTCTGGTCCGACATTGTATCAGGGAGTAGGCCGCCGCCTGCGCATATATCTATTGGATTCCGGACGGCACGACCGTCCGCCCCACCCGGGCCGGCTCACTCGCTCGTTTCGGCGTCCACTGCTTCGTCGGCTTCGGCTTCCGTCCCGCTCTCGTCTACCGGTTCCGTCCCGCTCTCGTCCTCTCGCTCGAGATGGACGGTGTCGCCGACGGCGACGCCTTCGGCGTTGCCGGCGGGGAGTTCGACGACGGTGTCGGCCTTGGCGACGCCAAACCCGGTCCACGGCGAGAGCGTCGCGACCTTCACCACCTCGTCGTCGCGGAGCCAGAGGACGTCGAGGCCCGTCCGCACGAACAGCATGTGGATCGCGCGGCGCGGGACGGTGTCGCGAAGCCGGTAGAGGTAGCCGGGGTCGCCGAACTCGAAGACCAGCGCGTAGTCGTCGGGCAGCGACGACTGGCCCATCAGCCCGACGGTCTGGGAGACGAAGGAGTCGGCGAGGTCGACGGTCGTCGCCAGGGTCCGCTCGGTCCCGTCGGCGACGTGAACCAGGCGCATACCCCCCGGTCGAACGGTGGCGGCAAAACCCTTTGGTTCAGTTAGGTGTCCGACCCATCGAACAGGTCGTCGTGGCGCTGGGCCAGGTTCGTGTAGTCCCCCGAGCTATAGGCCTCGAAGACCGACTCGGGGTCGATAGTCGTCTCCGAGAGCGGCGTCACCGTCGCCGGCATCCCCCGGACGAACGACCTGGCGGGCACCTCGTACCCCTCCGGGACGATGGTGCCGGAGGCGACGATGCTCCGCTCGCCGATGATCGATTCGGTCACCGTCGAGTTGAACCCGACGAGGGCGCCGTCCCGTACCGCCGAGTCGTTGAGGACGGCGCCGTGGCCGACCATGACCTGCTCGCCCACCGTCGCCGCGTGCAGGACGGCGTTGTCGCCGACGTGTGACTGTGTGCCGACCCGGACCGGTCCCACGTCCCCCCGCAGGACGACCCCGGGCCAGACGCTTGCGTCGGCCGCGACCGTCACGTCCCCGACGACCGTCGCCTCGCGGCTGACGCGTGCCGTCTCGTCGATCTCTGGGCTCGTCCCCTCGAACGCGTACTGGCGGCTGTCACCCATACCGTGAAACTCGTGAGCATCGACCAAATCACTGGTGGCGATCCCCGCCGGTCGATCGAGACCGAGAGAGGTAAACGGGCGGCCGCGGAATCCACGGGCGATGAAACTCGCACGCGCTGACACGCCCGACGGCGTGGTCGAAGGCGAATACGTCGACGGCGTCGTCGAGACCGACGACGGCAGCTACGAGATCGGCGAGGAGGCGACCCTGCTCGCGCCCTGCGACCCCGACGCGCTGTTCTGCGTCGGCCGCAACTTCGGCGAGAAGGTCGAGCAGATGGACTACGACGTCCCCGACGTCCCGGACTGGTTCATCAAACCGCCGCACAGTCTCCATCCGCCGGAGCAACCCATCCCGTACCCGAACTGGACCGAGGAGTTGACCTACGCCGGGGAACTCGCGGCCGTGATCGACGAGCCCTGCCACGAGATCACCGAAGAGGAGGTCGACGGCGTGGTCCGGGGCTACACGATCCTAAACGACATGGACGCGCTCGACCAGGAGCGCCGGACGGCCAGAAAGGCCTTCGACGGCTCCGGCCCGCTCGGCCCCTGGATCGAGACCGACTACGAACCCGTCGGGAAGGAGATGGAGACCCACATCAACGGCGAGCGCCGCCAGCACGACAACACCGAGAACATGTTCAACAAGCCACGGGAGACCATCGCCTTCCTCAGCGAACGCTACACCTTCCGCGCCGGCGACGTGATCTCCTTCGGCAGTCCCGCCAACCCCGGCCTCGTGGAGCCGGGCGACGAAGTCGAAATCCGCTACGAGGGGATCGGCACGCTTCGAAACGAGATCGAGTGAACCGCGGCGAACGGAGGATCGGGTACGCACCCGGCAAGTTATACAAAACTGTTATGTATCCATACGTATTATTGTGGGTAGACATTCTATGGATCGAGATTCTAGCAGAACAACCGGTGGTGGTGGACGAAAACGGGATTCTTCCGATTCCACGGCCACGATAGAAGACCAGGTTAATGGCGAAAACGTAACAGTTTCTGGGGCGGACGCGAGCACGGGGTCGGCCACCGACCGGGAGACCGTGTCGCTCGCCGAGGCGGTCGACCGCCACGATGCCGTCGCCCTGACAGCCGAGGACGTCGGGTCCGACGTCATCGTCTGGGAGGACACCACGGTGGTCGAGATCGTCGCCGAGGTAATCGAGTACTTCAGGACCGCGGAACTGGACGCCGACTTCGCCGATCCGCCGGACGAGGCGTTCGTCGCCGACCAGTTTTTCGACTTCGAGTACCTCGAGCACTACGAGGAGGTCGAGCGAACGTGGTTGCAGAAGCCGTTCGCCTACGCCTCGATCCTCTACGATCCCACGGAGAACGAGCACCTCTATCACGTCAGCGAACCCACGCTCGACGCGTTCGAGCGGTTCGTCCAGCAGGACCTGGTCGCCCTGCTGAGGGACAACCTGCTGTACCGCGACTTCGACGGGGAGCAGGACCGCGAGACCCTGTTCCAGCAGGAGGCGCGTACGCTGATCCTCGACCACGCCGCTACCGTCGACGACGGCTCGCTCCACAAACTCCTCTACTACCTCCTGCGGGACTTCATCCACTACGGGCCGATCGACCCGATGATGCGGGACGGGGCCATCGAGGACATTTCCTGTGACGGGACGGACGTGCCCATCTTCGTCTACCACCGCGACTACCGCGACCTGAAGACGAACGTCAGCTTCTCGCGGGAGCGACTGGACTCGTTCACGTTCCGGCTGGCACAGCGCTCGGGCAAGCAGATGACGGTCTCCAGCCCGCTGGTCGACGCCAGCCTGCCAAACGGTTCGCGCGTCCAGTTGACGCTGGGCGGTGAGGTGAGCACGCGCGGGTCGAACTTCACGATCCGGAAGTTCGCCGACGTGCCCTACACGCCGGTCGATCTCATCACCTCCAACACCTTCTCGGTCGAGCAGATGGCCTACTTCTGGCTCGCCATCGAGAACAACAAGAGCCTGATCTTCGCCGGCGGCACGGGGTCGGGGAAGACCTCGAGCATGAACGCCGTGTCGTTTTTCATCCCGCCCCGGAGCAAGGTCGTCTCCATCGAGGACACGCGAGAGATCGACCTTCCGCACGAGAACTGGATTCAGAGCGTCTCGCGCGGCGGCGCGTCGGCCGACGGACGGGGCGACGTCTCCATGTTCGAGTTGCTGCAGGCGGCGCTCCGACAGCGCCCGGAGTATCTGCTGGTCGGCGAGATCAGGACCGAAGAGCGGGTGGCGCTAACATTCTTCCAGGCGATGTCCACCGGGCACACGGCGTACACGACGTTGCACGCCGACACGGTCGAGACGGCGATGAGTCGCCTCCGGAATCCGCCGCTGAACGTCCCCGTCCAGATGCTACAGGATCTGGACATCGTCTCGATCCAGTCGCAGGCGTTCGTCGACGACCGGCGGGTGCGGCGCAACCGGACGGTCGCCGAGATCGAACCCGGCGCGGACGACTCGACGATCGACGTCGAACCGATCTTCAGCCGTGACGCCGCCAGCGACACGCACGAACGGGTCGGCGAGTCGCGCGTCCTCGCCGACATCGCCGAGGACCGTGGCTGGTCCGCCGAGCGCCTCCAGCGCGAACTCGAGGACCGCGAGACCGTGCTCGGGTACCTCTCGGACCACGGCATCACGGGGTACGACGAAGTGGCCCGGGCGATTCACCTCTACTCTCGCGACCCCGACCGCATCCTCGCGGAGGTCGAGTCGGCCGAACTCGACCGCCAGACGCTCTTGGACACCGGCCCGGACATCGACGAGATCTCGCCCACGGAACTGGGTGCCAGTGACGGGTTCCTGAACGGATCATGACGGATCGATCGAGCGATCCGTCGACCGCCGTACAGCCCGACTCGGGCGAGGCCGCCGCCGCCCGGTTCCCGCCCGTCGAGCGCAGTGGCCCGTCCGACAGCGAGCGCATCCGCGAGGAGTACGGCCGGGTGCGGGCCTACTTCAAGCGACGGGGGGCGCAGTACCGCGACCTCCAGCGCGCGCTCAACCAGTCCCGGGCGGGCGTCGGCTACGACGTCTACCTGAAGCGAACGGCATTCTACGCGATCGCGACCGCCTTCGCCGGCGCACTCGTCGGCGTCTTCGTGACGCTCCTGCTTTCGAACCTGGGCGTGATCGCCGAACTCCGGAACCCGCTCTCCGTCGACGGCGGCGTCGCTCGGTTCGTCGGGCAGAACCGCTCTATGTTCTTCGGGGCCGGCGCGACGCTCGTGCTCGCGGCGCTGTCGGGTGGCGCGGTCTGGTACGCACGGACGACCTATCCGCGGTATCTCGCCGACAATCGGCGACGGAACATCGACGTGACCCTGCCACACGCGATCACGTTCCTCTACGCGCTCTCTCACGGCGGGATGAGCCTGCTCGAGACGATGCGCGTGCTCGCCGAGTCCGAGGACAGCTACGGCGAGGTGGCAAACGAGTTCGACATGATCGTCCGCGACGTGGATCTGTTCGGGAACGACCTCTACACCGCGATCCGAAACGCCCGGGACCTGACGCCGAGCGACAACCTCGAGGGGTTCTTCGACGACCTGCTGGCGGTGCTCGACGCCGGTGGTGACGTGACCGAGTTCTTCAGCGACGAGACGGACACGTACCTCGAGGACGCGCGCGAACAGCAGGACCAGTTCGTCTCGACGCTGGAGCTGCTCTCGGAGGTCTTCGTCGTCGGCTTCGTCGCCGCGCCGCTGTTTCTGGTCGTCATCCTGCTCGTCATTAGCATGCTGGGCGGGGCGACGCTCGGCCAGCTCACGCTGTTGATCTACGCCATCCTCCCGCTCGGGATGATCGCGTTCCTGGTGTTGATCGACACGCTCTCGACGCCGTACCGGGTTCCCCGCACCGAATTCGAGGCCGAAGCGGGAATCGTCGGCGACCGCTTCTCGACGCTCGGGACGGCGGTCGTCCGCGACGCGTTCGCGGACCTGCTCGACTGGCTCGGCGTGGTGAGTCGGTCCGCGCCCGACGAGGGGGCGCTGTCGCCACCGGAGCGCGATCGGATTCGGACCGATCGGTACCTGCGGGCGCGGCGGCGAGAGGAGTTCCGCAAGCGGCTGCTGGACCCGCTGGCGTCCGTCCGGCGGGACCCGCTTTCGTCCCTGCTGGTGACGCTCCCGCTGGCGCTCGTGACCGTCGGTGGCTTCCTCGCGACCGGCCTCGTCGAACCGACCCGGGACGCCTTCCTCGCCGAACCGGTCACGGCGACGACGCTCGTGGTCGTGGTCCCATTCTTGCTCGTGGCGATACCGCTGTCGGTGTTCCACGAACTGAAGACGCAGCGCGAGACCGACTTCGCGCGACGGTTTCCGGACACGCTGAACGTCCTCTCCAGCGCGAACCGGATGGGGATCGAGTTCACCGACGCGCTCGCGATGGTCGGGCAGTGGTCCCGGGGCCCGCTGGCGACCGAACTCCGGATGGTCCGCAACGACATCCGGTGGCACTTCGACACCCGGTCTGCGTTGCTCGGACTGGCAAACCGGATCAACGCCCCATCGCTCTCGCGGACGCTGAAGCTCGTCGCCGAAGGGACGCGCTCGTCCAGCGACGTGGCTCGCGTCCTCTCGGTCGCCGCCGACGACGCGCGCGACCGGTTCAAGATCGAGCGCCGCCGGCGACAGGACCTCTCTGCGTACACGGTCGTCGTCATCATCGGCTTCCTGGTGTACATGCTCGTGATCGTCCTGCTCGACACGAGCTACCTGCGACCCATCGCCGACGCACCACCGGTGCCTGCTCCGGAGGGAGTCACGGGCACCCCTGTGAGCCTGGAGAACCTGCCCGTCGAGGCCTATCGGGCGCTGTTCTTCCACTCGGCGCTCATCCAGGCCGTCGGCATCGGCCTGATCGCCGGGAAGCTCTCCCGCGACAGCGTTCTGAGCGGTCTCAAGTACGGCATCGCACTGATCACACTCACCCTCATCACCTTCGCACTGCTATGACCACCGAAAGAGACACGATCGACCGACAGCATTCGACCACGAGCGCGACGGGGCGCCGGCGCCTGCGGACCGACGACCGCGGGGTCTCGGAAGTCATCGGCGCGCTCCTCATGTTCGCCCTGCTCATCCTGTTGCTGGTCCTCATCCAGGTGAACGCGGTGCCGGCGGCCAACCAGCAGGTCGAGTTCGAGCACAGCCAGCGCGCCCAGGGCGACTTCCAGGAACTGCAGGACGTGATCCTGCTCGCGGCGTCGACCGGCCGCGAGGGCAGTGTCAGCGTCGAGACCGGGACCGGGTACCCGGCGCGACTGTTCCTGTTCAATCCACCGCGAGCGTCCGGGACCATCGAACGCTCCGCGACCGGGACCGCCGAAGTACGCAACGCGCTGGCCGCCGGGGAAGTCGGTGACTACGTCGACGGCACCCCCATCTCGTTCGAGTCCGGCGGACTCGCCTACCGCCCGAACTACAACGAGTACGGCGGCGCACCGACGACCGTCTACGAGAACGGCGTCCTCTACAGCAACTTCACGGGCAACCGCTCGGTGATTCAGGAACGAGGAGCCATCGTCAGCGGTCGCGACGTGTCGCTCGTGGCGCTGCAGGGCACGCTCGCCACGTCGAGTTCGCAGTCGGTCTCGGTCGGCGTCACGCCGATCAGCGCCCCGACGCGGACGGTCAGCGTCACGAACTCGGCTCCCGGGGCGCCGGTCACCGTCACGGTGCCGACCCGACTCGGGCCGGACGCCTGGCGGACGATTCTCGAGGAGGAACTCGAAGCAAACGGCGGGTACGTCACGCGCATCGAGCGGGCCTCGAGTTCGAGCGTCCGGTTCACGCTGGCAGAGGACGTGGTCTACGACCTGCGGATGGCGGCGGTCGGCGTCGGAACCGGTTTCGACCGGTCGACAGAGGCTCAGTACGTCACCACCGTCGCGGGCAACGGCTCGACCGTGCCAGAGGACGGCAGTCAGCGGATCGTCGCGGAGGTGCGCGACGCCTACAACAACCCCGTCAGCAACGAGTCGATAGCCGCCGAAGCCGTCCAGGGCGGCGGGACGGTGCAGGTCGTCGGGTCCGACCAGACCGACGACGAGGGACAGGTCGAACTGGAGTACACCGCCGGTGGCATCAACACGCCCCTGGAGGACGTGGTAGTCGAGGTCTGGATCGGGAACGGGTCGACGCCACCGACCGATCCCCAGCGCGTCGCCGAGGTCTCGCTCACCGTCTTCGACGTTGACGGGACCGGCCAGACCGGCTCTCCGGGCGGCAACCCGGTCAACCCGGGGATCAACCTCCAGCTGACGGGGGCCGAAGCCGTCGGGAGCGGCGGATGTAACGCCCGGAGCAACGGCTGTGACGCGGGGGTAACGATCACCAACCGGAACAGCCAGACCGGCTGGACCGTCGAGGATATGCGCGTCAGCGTCTACGCCGCACAGGGCGACAGCGGGCCCACCAGTTACGTCGTCTCAGACACCCGCGGCGGAAGCGGGACGTCGCTGAGCGTCGGCGCCGACTTCAGGTCGGTCGGCCTCGACGACTTCGGTCCCGAGGGTGCCGCCGACGACGAACAGAGGTACGTCTTCGACTTCGCCGGCTTCTCGACCGCACAGGACGGGGTCCGAACCGGGGACACCTTCGTCCTCGAAGTCATCTACGAGGACGACGACGGGAATCCGGCCGTCGTGACGTACTTCGTTCCGCTGGCCTAGATCGGTCTAGGCCTGTCCGTCGCCGATATCCACCACGAGCGTCGGGCGGCCGACGTTCTCGACGACGCGTTCGGTCACACTGCCGAGTGACGCCACACGGTCCCGCCCCGTCCGCCCGTGGGTCCCCATCACGAGCAGGTCAGCGTCGATCTCCGACGCGTAGTCCGTGATCTCGGTGTGGGGGATCCCTTCCCGGCGTTCCCGGACGACCTCGACGCCGGCCTCGTCGCCCGCGGTCTCGACGGCGTCGAGGGCGGCCTCGCCCTCCGCTTCGAGGGTCGCGATCACGTCGTCCTGGGTGTCCTCGTCGGCGGCCAGGAACAGGCGGCGGTCGACGACGTAGAGCGCGTGAACCGTCGCGTCGTTGTCCGCGGCGACGTGGAAGGCGTGCTCGAGAGTTTCGTCGGTCCCGCTGCTCCCGTCTGTCGGCACGAGTATCCGGTCGTACATGCTCGCGGAGTTGGCCTGGCTGGTACTTGAAACACCACCCCCGAGTTCCCGGGTCGTCGCCGGACCGTCGCGTCGGCGGGCGGCCCGAATCGGGGTCGGGAACCGGTGTGTCACAACTTCGCACAACACACCTCGCGTTTACACTGTTAGGCTATGAGAAGCAATTTCTTCACGAAAGAACCACCAATTTTAGTTAGGTGGATACCGACGGTGTGTATATGGTCGACAAAGACGACCTGCGACAGCAGCTGATCGACGGCTTCGAAGGCGCAGACTATCCCGTGAACAGCCCGATGGACCTCGTTCCGGCTCTGCCGAACGGTCCGTCCACCACGTTCGAGTCCGGTGACGTGAGCTTCACCGCAATGGAGCTCAACCAGAAGGGCGGCGGCGGCGACTTCCCCTACGACGACGTGGAGTCGCTCGTCGACGACATCCTCGAAGGCCTCGAGGACGAAGGTTACATCTAACGCCCGCAAACCGACCCCGATTTTTTCGCGACACGAGCCGGATAGCAGCCGGTACGTCTCGCCCGCCCCAACCCGTATCAACGTTCGGTCCCTACCGGCGGGTATGTCACGGAACGCCGAGCGAGACCTGCCAGAGACCGACGAGGAGTGGCGCGAAGTGCTCGACGAGGAGGCGTACAGGATCCTCCGCGAGGCCGGCACGGAGCCGAAGTTCAGCGGCGAGTACGTCGACCAGAAGGCGGACGGCACCTACGTCTGCGCCGGCTGTGGGACGGAACTGTTCGACTCCGAGACGAAGTTCGAGTCGGGCTCGGGGTGGCCCAGCTTCTACGACGCCGCGCGGGACAACGTCGAGACCCGACTCGACACCAGCCACGGGATGCGGCGGACGGAGGTCGTCTGCGCGACGTGTGAGGGCCACCTCGGCCACGTCTTCGAGGACGGACCGGAGCCGACGGGCGAACGCTTCTGCATCAACTCGGCCGCCCTCGAGTTCGATCCCGAGGAGGAGTGAGCGGCCGCTCGCGGCGTCTGTTCGAGTGTAATATTTTATAGGTGATGATCCACTGAACTTGCCCTGTGGTCGCTGCGGATCGGTCTGGGGGCGACGGGGAGCAGTCAGAGTCAGACGCCGACGGCGGGAGCCGCGCCGGCGCTGTTCGCGAGCGTGCCGTGCGGTTCGCGGCGGCGACGCCGCGAGGCGGACCGGCGGTCGTCGGCGCCGTCGGAATCGGGCTGTTCCTGATCACGCTTTTGAACTTCGTCCGTGAGTTGCGCCTGTTCGGCTTCGAGTGGCCACAGGTCGTCGCGGTCTCGCTGAGCGCGTGGCTCTCGGCCGCCATCGTCTACGCGGCGATCTACCTCCACGTGAGCGACTTCACGCCCGAGCAGCGCTGGCAGGTCGCGGCCGCGTCGCTCACCGGCGTCGTCTTCGTCTACTTCGTGATGTACGCCACCGTGTTCGTGCGGCTCTCGATCGGTCTCCGGTTCGTCGGGCCGACGCTGCAGTTGCTCGCCAGCGCCCACGCCGGCGCCATCGCCGGCTACCTGATCGGCCTGCTGTACGTCAAGGCCCGGCGGGACGCCCGGCGCGCCCAGCGGATCGGCCGCCAGCTGGAGTTCATGCACAGCATCCTCCGTCACGACGTGCTCAACAGCATGACGGTCGTCAGAGCCCGCGCCGAACACCTCGACGGGCGCCTCGACGGGGAGCACGACGAGTCGATCGACGCCATCCGCAACCAGGCCGAGAGCGTGATCGATCTCTCCCAGCGCGCGCGGGCGACGGTCGACGCGCTGGCCGCCGACGCCGACGTGACGCCCGAACCCGTCGACCTGTCGGCCGTCCTCCGCGAGGAGGTGACGACCGTCCGCTCGACGTACGACGACCTGAACGTGACCGCGGACGTCCCCGACGAGGTGCTCGTGCAGGCCGACGACATGCTCCCGGCCGTCTTCGGGAACCTGTTGAGCAACGCCGTCCAGCACAACGACGCCGACGGCCCGCGGATCGACGTCGCGGTCATGGTCGGTGCCGACTCGGTCGAGGTCCGCGTCCGCGACAACGGTCCCGGCATCCCCGACGAGGAGAAAGAGACCGTGTTCGAGCAGGGCCACAGCTCCAGCGGCGGCGGTTTCGGCCTCTTTTTCGTCCGGACCATGCTCGACCACTACGGCGGGTCGATTACCGTCGAGGACAACCAGCCCCGCGGCTCGACGTTCGTCGTTACCCTGCCGCGCGCGGAGCGGAGCGAAACCGCACCGTTCGGCGGCATCGGTGTGTGAGCGACGGGCTGTGCGCTCGGTCGGTAGCTGTCGAAAGAATCGAAGTCGCGTCCAGTCGCCGTCAGGCGACAGTACGAAACTCGTTAGTTACGAACGACGTTCGTCGCGCGCGGGCCCTTGGGGGCCTGTTCGATGTCGAAATCGATCTCGGTCCCCTCGGTGAGGTCCTCGCCGCCAACGTCCTCCATGTGGAAGAAAACGTCCTCGTCCGCGTCCTCTGTGTCAATAAAGCCGTAACCGCCAGTGTCGTTGAAGAAATCAACCTTACCGTTTGCCATTGCGAATGAACGAACGCCGAGTATACGGTTAAGTATTCCGCATCTGTTTTCTAGTTTGGGTATTTTCCGAACGAATGTCTCGGGTTAAACCATTATACTGGAACAAGTGTACCGTTTGGTCGGTTTCGCGCCGAACGGCGTCCGATCGGTCACAACGAGCGTGAAGCTCCGAGGGATCGACAGTTCTCGGCCGGCCGGTTTAGTAGGCCTCTCCGCTCGCGGGGAGGTCTTAACTGGATCGACGTGTCCCGTGAGGTATGACGTCTCTGGACGACGTATTCGTCGCCGACGCGGTCTCACACGCGTACAACCTGCATCCGTCGAACTACGCGATCGAGCGGTACGCCCAGCCGGTGGTCGACCTGATGACCGGCGTGGAGAAGGCGATGCCCGAGGGGTACCAGCGGACCGAGGAGTCGTTCCTGACGGACTGGGACCCCGAGGTGACCGCGAACATGCTCTTCCGGGAGAGCCAGGTCGACTTCACCGTCTTTCACCCCCAGTCCATCACCATCTTCGAGGACGGCCTCACCTCGCTGGAGAAGGCCGCGCGGTTCGTCGAGGCCCACCCGGACCGGACCGAACCGCTCGCCAGCGTCGACATCATCGGGATGGACGACCCCGAAGCGGAACTCGAACGCCAGGTCCGGGAGTTCGGCAGTCACGGCGTGAAGGTCTATCCGTCCTACTGGAGCGACGACGGACACACCGGGTTCGAGATGGACGACCCCGAGTCCGCGTTCCCGCTCTGGGAGAAGTGTGCCGACCTCGGCCTCGACGTCGTCGCGGTCCACAAGGCCGTCCCGTTCGGGAACGTCCCGCTCGACTCCTACGAGGTCGACGACGTGCCCGAGGCCGCCGAGAGTTTCCCGGACCTCAACTTCGAGATCGTCCACGGCGGGTTCATCCTCGCCGAGGAGACGGGCTATCACGTCGCCGAACACGACAACGTCTACGTCAACCTCGAGATCACCGCCGCCGACGCCGCGACCCGCCCCGACGCGTTCGTCGAGACGATGGAGAACCTGCTGTACGCCGGCGGGAAAGAGGCCCTCGACAGGGTCATCTGGGGGTGTGGCACCCCGCAGTTCCACCCGCAACTGCTGCTCGAGTCGTTCTGGAACATCGACTACCCCGAGATGGAGTCCCGGGACGGCACGTTCACGATCACCGAGGACGACAAACGCAAGATGGTCGGCGCGAACCTCGCCGAGGCCCACGGGTTCGACGTGGACGAACTCCAGGAGCGCATCGGCGACGACGAGTACAGCGGCGACCTCGAAGCCCCCTACTCCAAGACCCCCTTCGAGGTGGTGGCGTGACGAGCGAAGCCCGCGTCCGCGAGGCACTCCGGGAGGTGGTGGACCCCTGTACCGCCGCGAACGGCTCCGACCTCGACGTGGTGGAGATGGGGCTAATCGCTGACCTGACGGTCGAGGACGGCGCCGTGCGGGTCGACCTGCGGCTCACGACGCCCGCCTGCCACATGGTCCCCTACTTCATCACCGAGATTACGGACCGCGTGGAACCGCTCGACGGCGTCGAGTCGGTCACCGTCGAGACGGACGCCGGCATGGATTGGACGCCCGAGATGATGACCGACGCGGCCCGGGCGAAGCGCCGCGCCGTCCTGGATCGGTACGACGAGAAGTACGAGGCGGCACGGGCGACGGACTAACCGCTACCCCGGAACCGACTGGTCGTGGTACACGCTATCGAACCTTCCGGATGACTTTAAAGGATTCAGTTCGTATTGTAACTGTGAGTGAGAACACAGGGCGTCGGAATCTCCGCATGCCCAACGACGACGAGCTGTTTGCGGTCGTGACAGAACACAACGGTGGGAACCACGTCCGCGTGCAGTGCGAGGACGGCGAGAACCGGATGGGGCGCATCCCCGGCCGGATGAAGTACCGGACCTGGATCAGCGAGGGCGACGTCGTCCTCGTCGAGCCCTGGGACTGGCAGGACGAGAAGGCGAACATCGAGTGGCGCTACGACGGCCAGGACGCGGACCAGCTTCGCGCCGAAGGCCACATCGACTGATATTTTACACCCGCACGCGGTGTCGCCGTCCGACGGGACTATACGTGTCCACAGACCAGCGTAGCTGTGGATTCGAACGAGGTCCGCCGACAGTGGCTCGACCGGTCCGGAGAGTACTCCCCCGAGTATTACGCCCATCACGGCCCCGACCGGCGGAGCGAGTCCGTTCGCGACGTCCTCGAGGAGTTCTGCGACCGTGACGCGCGAGTGCTCGAACTGGGCTGTGGCGTCGGTCGGCACCTCGAACACTGCAGGCAACACGGCTTCGAGAACCTCTCGGGCGTCGACATCAACGAAGAGGCGTTCGAGACGATGGAAGCGGCGTATCCGGATCTGGCCGCGACGGGGACCTTCTACTGCGACGCCATCGAGGACGTCGTCGGCGAGTTCGCCGACGGGCAGTTCGACGCCGTCTTCTCCGTCGAGACCCTCCAGCACGTCCATCCCGACGCCGACTGGGTGTTCGGGGAGGTGGCCCGGATCACGGACGACCTCCTCGTCACAGTGGAGAACGAGGGCGAGACGGGCCCCGACGAATCGCCCGAGGACGACGTGAACTACGTCAACGACGACTTCCCGCTGTACTACCGCGACTGGGGCCAGGTCTTCACCGACCGCGGGCTCGTCCAGGTCGCGGTCGAACCCGGTGACCGGGACACGCTGCGGGCGTTTCGTCACGAAGACCATCGTTGAGCGACGGGGGCGCTGGTTCTCTCAGCGGTTCGTCCCGACCGGCGATCGACCCTGCCCGGAGAACCCCTTCTTTACGTTTGTGGTATTTCAAGGCGTGAGAACTGGAGGGAACGAGTGAAAACGGGGTAGTGGGAAGGGCTAGTATGGCCGGTTCGCCGTCGGGGGTCGCGCTCGCCTACTACGTGCTGCCAGCGGTCGCCACCGTGCTGCACGCGGTCCTCGCGTACTGGATCCTCCTGCATCACCGCCACCGGTCGGGCGCGAAGTGGTTCGTGATCGCGCTCGCGACGGGCGGGGTCGGGACGTTCGCGTTCTGGCTCTTCATGCTCGCCCCGCCGGGCCCCCTCAAGCTGTTCCTGTTCTACCCGTCGGCGCTGGGCGCGCTCGCCTCCTACGTCGCGTTCGCGGTGTTCGCGGGCCGGTACACGGGGACGGACTACCACCGCCACTGGCTCGTCCGCGCGATGTTCGTGGTTACCCTCGGCGGCTTCGTCGGGATGATGCTCGTCAGACCGTACGTCAACCTCTTCTTCACGAACGTCCATCTGGTCACCGATCCCGTCGTCTACTACAGCTACGACCTCAAGAGCGGACTCCTCGTCATCTACCTGCTGAACTACCTGCTGGGCTTTTACAACGCGTACAAACTGATCCGCTATCTCCTCTCGACCTCGGCGCGGTCGGCCGGGCAGCTCGTGTTGCTCGTCTGCGGGGCGCTCTCGATCGTCCTGATCACGGCCGCGAGCGAGGCCGGCCTGTTCCCCGCGACGGATCTCAATCACGCCCCCTACGCGACGATCCCCTTCATCCTGCTCACGACGTTCGCGCTGTTTCGCTTCGACTTCCTGAACGTGCAACCGGTCGCGCGCAACGCCGTGGTGGAGAACCTCCGCGATCCGGTACTCGTCCTCGACGACGAGCGTCGGATCGTCGACTACAACGCGGCGAGCACCGCGATCTGGCCCGACCTCGGATCCCGCGTCGGCGAGTCCTTCGAGGCCGCCTGTCCGGCGCTGGCCGAGGCCGTCGACCCCGGCGACCCGGACAGGGAGCGGACGGCCCAGGTGACGCTCCCGACCGAGGACGGCGAGCGCCACTTCTCCGTCACCGTCTCGTCGGTCGCACGGACGAACAGGGACGAAACCGAGTGGCTCTCGATCCTCCTGCGCGACGTCACCGCGCTCGAACGGTCTCGGTGGCAACTGGAGAAACAGAACGAACGGCTCGATCAGGTCGCCTCGACGATCTCCCACGACCTCCGTAACCCGATCCAGGTCGCCGACGGCTACGCCGAGATCCTCGAGCGGTTGCTCGGGCCGGACGGACTCGACCCCGACGAGGCGGCCACGGCCGCCGACCACGTCGGCGAGATCCGGTCCACTCACACCCGGATGGAGGCGATCATCGCGGACGTCCTCACCATCGCTCGCGAGGGCAAGACCGTCGACGAGACCGAACCGGTCTCCCTGGCCGCCGTCGCCCGGGAGGCCTGGGACAACGTCGACACGGGCGAGGCGAGACTGTCCGTCACGGGCGATCTGACGATCCCGGCCGATCACAGCAAGTTCCTCTCGATCCTCGAGAACTGCTTCCGGAACGCCGTCGATCACGGGCCGCCCGACGTGACCGTGACGGTCGGCCCCACGACCGGCGGTCCGACCCCGGCGGGCGAGAACGGGCCCGAAGGCAGCACCGGCTTTTTCGTCGCTGACGACGGCCCGGGGATTCCAGCGGAACACCGGGACAACGTCTTCGAGTACGGCTACACCACTAGCCAGGAGGGCACGGGCCTCGGGCTCTCCATCGTGCGGACGATGGCCGAGTCCCACGGCTGGACGGTCGAACTCGACGCCGACTACGAGGGCGGCGCGCGCTTCGTCTTCGCGGAGGTCGGCGGGAAATCCGTCACGGAGGAGCAGCAGACCCGCATCGCGTCCTGACCCGCTCAGTCGTCGGTCGGCGCGGGCGTGACCGGGGCAGTGTCGTCCGTCGGCGTCGAGCGCGGGAGGGTGAAGCGGTCGAGCAACTCGGTCAGGTCCGACGCCGCCGTCGAGAGCGCGTCGGTCCGATCCGCGACCGCGGAGACCGAGGTGGTCTGCTGTCGGGCGGCCGCGGCGACGGTCTCGGCCTGGGCGGCGGTCTCCTCGCTGATCGCCGCCACCTCGTCGACGGTCTCGACGACCTCCTCGGTCGTCTTCGCCTGGTCGTCGGTCGCCGTCGAGATCTCCTGGACGCTCGTGTTCAGGTCGCCGACGACGTCGACGATGTCCTCGAAGTTCGACAGCGTCCCCTCGATGGTCTCGATGCTCTCGGTCACCTGGTCGTTCATCTCGCGGGTCTCCGCGGCCGTCTCGTCGGCCTCGCGCTGGATCTCGGCGATGAGCCCGGACATCTCGTCGGCGGAGTCGCGGGCCGCGTCGGCCAGCGCCTTGACTTCGTCGGCGACGACGGCGAACCCGTCGCTGTCCTGGCCGGCGCGTGCGGCCTCGATCGAGGCGTTCAACGCCAGCAGGTTCGTCTCCTCGGCGATCCCCTCCATCGTCGAGGCCATCTCGTCGATCCGGTCGATCTTCTCGACGAGGCCCTCGACCGCCCCGGCGGCGTCGTCGATCCGGGACTCGACGGCGTCGAGTTCGTCGATGGCCTCGGCCGCGGCCTCCCGCCCAGACCGACCGCGCTGGGCTGCCGCCGCAGCGGTGTCCGCCACCTCGTCCGCAGAGGCGGCGATCTCCTCGACCGTCGCCGAGAGCGTATTCATCTCCGCGGCGATGGACTGGAGCCGGTCGCTCTGGGTCGACGCGCCATCGGAGATCTCGGCCGTCGAACCGGCCACCTCGTCGCTGGCGTCGTCGATCTCGGCCACCGACGAGCGGAGGTCCGTGCTCGTCTCGGCGACCGAGTCCGCGAACCCGGCGACCTCCTCGATCGCGTCGGCCAGCGTCCGCAGGAGGTCGTTGTAGTTCTCGAGCACCGCGGCGTGTTCGCCGTCGGCGGTCTCCACGTCGACCGTCGCCGTCAGATCGCCCTCGCGGGCCTGTTCGGTCGCCGCCGCGAAGGCCTCGGCCATCGCCTCCAGGTTCGCCGACCGCGTCTCCAGTTCGGCCGTCATCGTCTCCAGCTCGGTCGTGTACGACTCGAGCTCCGTGGCCATCGTCGAGAGCGACTCGCCGAACGCGCCGGGGACGTCCTCGTCCAGGGCGGGCGCGTCGAACTCCTGACGGGCCAGCGCGTCTGCCTGCCGGGAGACCGTTTGCAGGTACTCGCTCATGTCCGCGACGGCGTTGGTGAGCGAGCCGATTTCGTCGGGCTGGTCCGACCGCGCGACCGACACGTCGAGGTCGCCGGCGGCGACGGCCTCGACCCGCCGTTCGATCTCCAGGATCGGTTCGACCAGGTCCGTTCGTGCGATCAGCAGCGTGTTCGCGAACGCCACGGCGGCCGCGACGACGAACGCGATCACGAGCGCGAGGCGGACCGGGCCCGAGAAGAGAAACGGGAGGACCGCCTGTGCGAGCGAGATGCAGAACTGAATCGCCACCGCGACGGCGACCTTCCGCTCGACGGAGCCGTTCACGCCGATGCGATCCATCGTGTCCCACAGCATGGTCCGATACGCGTCGAGGACGCTATGCATGTACCTCGAACGTCTTCGGGGAATGGCTTTTAGCCACCCAGTAATTCTCAGTTCGTGAAATTCCTCCCTGCAGCCCAGTTGCAAGCATTCTGTGCGTTATTTCCCCCGAAGTTTCGTATTCACAGGTGAGATTCGGATCGCGGGCGACAGCGAGAACCGGCCGCGGGGGTGCCAGACGATTCAAGGCGCCCCCGCCCGGAGCGGAGGTATGGAGAAGACGCCGACCGGCACCGCCGTCGGAGTCGACGACCCCTACGTCCACGTCGACCGCTGTGACCACCTCACCGACGCCGGGAAGTGCCGGTTCGCGGTCGAGCAGGGCGAGCGCGACCCCCAGTTCGCCGACGCCCGCAGCGCCGAGGACTTCCAGTGTCCGGTCGCCGGCGACCGCGACGCCGAGGGACTGACCGGCCCCTGGGACTGGGCCGACTGCCCGCACTTTCGTTGTCGTGACCACGGGCAGCGAGGCGCGAGCGGAGTGAGCGCCTCGGGCAATGCGAGCGGTGCAACCGCGAGCCGGGAGTGTCTCCGCTGCGGTCTCGAGGAGCGGCGACTGGCCCACGACGACGAGCGGCCCCTGCTGGAGGAACACCACCTCTCCTACGCCGACGCCGCCGAGGAGGCCGGGGAGCCCAGCCACGAGATCACGGTCGTCCTCTGCCGGTGGTGTCACGGCAAGGTCCACGACTCCTGGGCGCGGATCGACGACGACGTCAACCCAGACCCGGAGGCCATCGCCGAGGCCGAGACCCGGCGGGCCCGCGAGCAGGACGAACTGGGGTTTTCGACCGCCGCCGAGCGGTTCGACCGCGACGGCGAGTGAGTCGGTTCCGGGCGACTTATCCGTTCCACCGACCTCTCTCCCGCCAATGACGCGCATCGACGTGGTCGACAACCACGGCCAGTTCACCCACCTGGAACACCGCGCGCTGCGGGACCTGGGCGTGGACGTGGAGCTCATCGACAACACGACCCCGCCGGCTGAAATCGACGCCGACGGCCTCGTCCTCTCGGGCGGCCCGGACATCGACGACATCGGCAACTGCCCGGCCTACCTCGACCTGGACGTGCCGGTGCTGGGGATCTGTCTCGGCATGCAGTTGATCGCACACGAACTCGACGGCCGGGTCGGGGCCGGCGACTACGGCGGCTACGCCGACGTCACCGTCGAGATCGTCGAGGAGACCGACCCGCTGATCGGCTCGCTGGCCCCCGAGACGCGCGTGTGGGCCAGCCACGCCGACGAAGTCAAAGCAGTGCCGGAAGGCTTCGTCCGGACCGCCACCAGCGACGTCTGCGGCGTCGAGGCCATGAGCGACACCGACCGCGACCTCTACGGCGTCCAGTGGCACCCTGAGGTCTCCCACACCGAGGAGGGCGAGGCCGTGTTCGAGAACTTCATCGATATCTGTCAGTGACGGCCGATCGGGGGCGACGTATCCGGTTTTTCGCGGGCTGAGACGGCGGACGTGAGCCCTTTTGCTCCGTACGTATACGTTCGTCTATAGTCAGGCGGGCATCAAGAACTATGACGGAGGGGCGTGGAACCCCAGACGATGACCACGACGCAGGGCGATCTCGCCGGGCTCTCCCGGTACATCTTCCGGGCGCCCAACTGGTACTCGAGTCTCACCTTCGCCCTCGTCATCGCCGCCGTCACCGGCGTCGCCGTCTTCGACGGCCGCTACGTCCTCGCCGACGCCTGGGAGGGCATCTTCTTCGTCGGCCTCCCGACCGTCGCCGCGAGCCTCGTCACCGCCTCCGTCGACCGGTGGCTCGGCGGCCAGTTCACCCACAACCGCGCGTCGCTTTTGGCGCTGACCTGCGAACTCGTCATCGTCGCGGCGCTGGTCGCGGCCGGCCTCGTGAGCGTCCTCTCCGGGCCCGTACAGTCGCTCGTCCTCGGGGAGGTCGTCGTCGGGCCGCTGGGCCAGGAGTTCGTCTTCGACGCGCTGCTGGTGGCGCTTGCCTCCATCTTCGCGCTGCGGCTGTTCGTGATCGTGGCGGTCTCCCGGCACTCGCTGCCCGTCGCGGCGATCCCGGCCAGCGTCCAGACCGTCGCGGCCGCCGTCCTCCTGTTCATCTACAGCGGGACGCTCCGGTATCTGGAGGTCGGCGGCCCCCTCGCCAACTCCTATCTCTCCCGGACCGAAGAGGCACCACCGGAACTGACGATCATCACCCCCGAGGACTTCGTCCTGCTCGCGGCGACCTGTCTGCTGTACGCCGGGGGCGTCTGGCTGTTCCTCCGGGCGATCGACTCGCCGTGGCGGCGCAGCATGGACGTCTCCGTGCTCGATTTCGTCCGCGGGTTCATCGGCCACATCGCCGAGGGGACCCGCGAACTGGAGGACTTCTTCGAGGAGATCGGCGAGGAGGCCGTCGTGCCGGTGACGGTCCTCTGCTTCCGGACCGACGAGGGGGCCGAGAAGGCCCGGTTCGTCCTGCCGATGATCCACCCCGGCCCGATGGGCGAGATCGGCGGCGGGAACCTCCCCGAACGGGTCGCCCGGCGCGCCGAAGGCCTGGCCTTCCCGCCCCACGCGACCGCGGGCCACGACTTCAACCTCGTGACCGAGCGAGAGGTCGACTCGATCCTCGCGGCCGCCGAGACCGCCATCGAGGGGATCGAGTACACCGACGAGGCGTCGGTCAGCGTCCGGACCACCGAGGGCGACGCGAAACTGCTCGGGCAGGCCTTCGGCGACGACGCGCTCGCGGTGGCGACCTACGCCCCGGGCTTCGCCGACGACGTGGAGTACGCGGTCGGCCTCTCGGCCGCCGCCGAGGCCCGCTCGGCCGGCCTCGGCGACGTGATGCTCGTCGACGCCCACAACAGCAACGACGGACTCGAGGGCGACGACCTGGGCCACGTCACCCCCGGGAGCCGGCGCTCCTTCGACATGATCAGCGGGGCCGGCGAGATCGGTGCCACCCTGACCGACGCCGAGCGCGGCCGGCCGAAACTGGGCGTCGCCTGGGACGAGACCCCCTGGGAACCGACCGATGGGATCGGCCCGCTCGGCGTCCGCGTGGCCGTCCTCGAGGTCGGCGACCACCGCACCGCCTACGTGCTCGTCGACGGGAACAACATGGAACCGGGTCTCCGCGGGAAGCTGATCGACGCCATCTCAGGCGTCGACCACGCCGAAGTGATGACGACGGACACGCACATCGTCAACACCGTCGAGGCCGACAACCAGGTGGGTGCGGCCATCCCCGAACACGACCTGATCGCCGTCGTCACGGATCTGGTCGACCGCGCGATCCACGACCTCGAACCCGTCGAGGCGGGCATGGCGACCGAACGCGCCGAGGTGACCGTCTTCGGCAACGACCGGACGGAGACGCTCGCTGCCCACGCCAACGCGATGATCTCCATGGGCGCGACGCTGGCCGCCGCCGTCATCGTCGCCGTCATCACCATCTCGGTGATCCTGTTCGTGCTCGCCTAGCGGTTACCGATTCTGATAACCCGACGGGACGTTTTAAGCCGGGTCACGCCCGAGGACCGGGAAACGGCGGAGTCGCGCGACTCCGACGAACGTCGACGATGCACCCTGGCTCACCCCGCCCCGACCCGGAGCCCGCAGCGCCGGCCGATCGGCTACCGGGTCGGTCGCTCCGGTCGTCGCTGCTGGTCTGTGCACTGGCGATAGCCGTGCTTGCATTCCTGAGCGGCCCGGCCGCGGCCCAGCAGTCGGGAGAGTGTTTCGGGACGGACGTCACCGAGGGCGTCGCCGGCGAAGAAGTCGAACTCTCGATCAACTGCGGCGGCTACGTCCTCGTCGGCGGTGACAAGCCGGTCGACGGCGGCGAGAACACGAACTTCTTCGACGTGCTGTACGTCTCCGGCGGCGGTACGACCACCACCGTCAACACCCGGCTGCTGGGCACCGACCGGTCGGCCTACTCCGGCGGCGTCGTCAGCTACGCCCAGAAGTACGGCCCCGACACCCCGCCCGGCCAGACCAGCGAGTTCTCCGGCCTCACCTTCGAGGACGAGGACGGCAACCAGGTCGCCTCGACGCTCGCGGAGTTCGAAGAGCGGCTCGGCGTCTCGCGCCTGCCCCGGCCCCTCCAGCCCGCTCGGTTCCGGTTGCTCGCGGGACCCAACGCGACCGTCGTCCTCGGCGACGACGGCGTCCCGTACCTCGAGAATCCGCTCGACCGTTCGAACCTCAGGCTGACCGAGCCGAGTTTCGAGGGTGACCTGGGCGTCGCCATCGCGCCGACCGGCGCGGCCGACGAGGAGTTCGCGCCGACGACGAGCCGCGACGAAGTCGCCGTCGGCGACCGGATTCGGATCGACGGGTTCGACACCAGCGGGTTCCGGGGCACGCTCGCCGCCACCGACGCCGAGGGCCTCGACATGCTCCGGGCTGTGAAGGCCTACCCCGAGGGCGTCAACGTCACCATCGAGCACACCAACCCGGGGACCAACGAACCGCCCGAGCAGTTCTCCTTCGACGGGGCCGAGGCCGACGACCTGTTCGTGAGCTACGAGACCGGCGACGAGGAGTTCCACGTCGTCCTCGACACCTCGCCCGGGACGTGGTTCGGCAGCCGAGCGACGCCCGGCGACGAGTTCGAGGTGACCTTCGCCTTCGAGGGCACCGAAGGCGAGCGGTACCGCTTCCCGGACGGCGGCGGCATGCCCGCGCCCTTCAGCGCCGTCTCGGAGAGCGACTCGAGTCTGGGCGAACAGTACCCCTACTTCGAGAGCGGCGAGTCGACCGTCGAGTCCACGACGACGTTCACCGTGGTCGAACCACGCATCGAGTACGACCCCGTCCGGTTGACCCGCGACGGGGAATTGATCGTCGGTGCGAACGGCCAGCACAGAATCACCGGGACGACGACCTACGCGCCGGGGACCGAACTGTCGATCCAGCTCATCTCCCGTGACGACCCGCCGCCGACGACCATCCGGATCGACGACGTCACGATCGCAGAGGACGGGACGTTCCGGACGCCACCGGTCGATTACTCGGTACTGGACCCCGAACACGAGGTCGAAGCGGAGCTGTTCCTCCGGAACGAGCTGTACGATCGCCGCCCGGTCGTCATCGCCCAGGACCCCGCGAACCCGGCCGACCTCGAACTCGCCGACGCGACCGGGGCGCTGACGATCACCGAGGGCGAGACGCTCGCGGGACTCGCCGCCACGGTCCGGAACGTGGGCGTCGACCACGGCAACGCCCGGGTCCTCCTCGACGTCGACGGGGAACGCTGGGGGAACCAGTCGGTGACCGTCCCGCCCGACCGGAACCGGACGGTCGCCTTCGACGGCGCCCGCCCGTCACTGCCACCGGGTGAGTACCCCTACACCGTGCGCCTCGCCGACAGTGATCAGACCCGCTCCGGAACGCTCACGATCCGGGCGGCGGCGACTCCGGTCCCGACCGACACGCCAACCACGGCGGCGCCCACCCCCGAGCCGACCGGGACGGCGACCGGAACCGACGACCCCCCGACCCGGACGGTGACGCAAGAGCGCGTGCCGACGACCGACGGCGGCAACGAATCGGCCGCCGCGGACGACTCCGGCGGGTCGCTCCTGGGCGGCGTTCTCGGCTACCTGGCCGGCGTGGTTCCCTACACCCTCGGCTCGATGGTGCTGGTGATCACCGGGTACGTCGTCGCGCGCGTCGTCGTCGCCAGACGCGGCGGTGAGAGTGCGTCGTGAGAGTCCGGCTGACCGTCACTCGGCGAAGAGGTCGTCGACGGCCGACCGGGCCGCGAGCGCCGCGTCGTCGGCGACCCGCTCCGGGTCGTGCTCGTCCGCCGGCGCGTTGAGGTAGACGTCCACTTCCAGGACGTCGTCCTCGAAGGTGACGGTCACGTCGAGGTCGTCGACGTTCGACTGCTTGTACCGCGAGAAGACGACCCCTTCTGCGGCCTCGGCGGCCGTCTCGACGACGTCCTCGTCTGTCGGGTCGCCCATCTCAGGCGCCGCCGGCACCGGGACCCATCGGGCCGCCACCGCCGCCCGCGCCGCCGAGCAGCTGCTGGAGCTCCTGCTGGAGTTCCTCGAACTGCTGCTGGACGCGTTCTTCCTGCTTTTCGAGCGTGTCGACGCGGACTTCGAGGCTCTCGACGGACTCCTCGAGGTCCTCCTTGGCCTCGCCGTACTCGGTCTTGACGAGGAGTTCGCCGACCTCGCGGTACATCGTCGTGTCCTCGTCGACGTCGTCGAGCTCCTCGAGCGCCGTCTGGGACTCGGTGAGCTGGGTCTCGGCCTGCTGTTTCTGGGCGGCGACCTGCTGTGCGGTCTCCTGGAGGTCCTGTAGCTCCTCGATTTTCTCCTGTGCTTCCGGCGGCAAATTACCCTGCATACTCCGACGGTCGGCACCCGGAGTGAAAAACCCACGCATCTCAGCACCGGCGGGGTCACGGGGACGGACGACGGGCAGGTCGGTCGCGAGACGGCCCGGACGGGCGACCTGGGCGTCTCCGCGGGGCGGTTCGGGGTTCCCCAGAGCGGCTCAGGATTCTGCGCGTTCGGGTCCGTCCACTGCTTCGACGTGTTCGGCCCACTTCTCCACCGTCGGCTGGCCCCAGTAGCGGGCGGTGTGGCTCCGCGGATCGTAGTCGACGATCCCCGCGTCGTCGAGTTTCGGCAGGTGCCGGTGGTGCAGATCGATCGCGAGGCGGTCGCGGTCGACCGCGTCGTCCTCGGACGCGAGGGCGTCGATCAGGTCCGAAAGCTCAGTGACTTCGACGCCCGAGCGACGCAGATAGAGGCACACCCGACGCCGACGCGAGTCGGAGAGCAACTCGAAGACCTCGTCGATCGGCGGCGTCACCGCCGCGCGGTTCGTCCCGAGCGGGTTCGTCACGTTCGGGGAACCCACCGTTCCTTCGGACTGATGGTCGTCTCTCATGGAGGCTACACTGCAACGTCGGACCCCGGTGGCATGAGGGCGATACCTAACTGTCTAGGGTGGCCCGTCGTCGAAGAACGCGGCCAGGAGTTTCCGCTCGGCGTGGCGGAGGTGCTGGTGCAGGGTCGGCGAGGTGATGCCGAGCGAGTCGGCCACCTCCTCGGCCGTGCTGTCGCGGGGCCAGTCGAAGTACCCGCCGAAGTACGCCGCCGATAGCGCGGCCTGCTGGCGATCCGTGAGGTCGTCCGCGAGGTCCTCACAGGTCGTTTCCGCGGGGTCGGGCGGACTCGTGCTCTCGCGTTTCGCCGCGAGCGTGACGCCCCCGAACCGGTCGTCCAGCCGTTCGGTCAACCCGCGCAGGTCGAAGCCGCTGGGCGCGGACGCGTCGACCGTCGTCAGCCCCGCTCTGGACTCGACGTCGACCGGTTCGACCCCGACGCTGTAGAGAAAGGCGGTGAGCGACGACCCGACGCGGGCCTCGAAGACGGCGTGCTCGTCGGTCTCGGTGACCAGTCTGAGGTGATCCGGCGTCGGGACGTGCTCGGCGGCCGCGATGTCGCGGACCGCCTCGGGGCTGGCCCCGGAGATGGCCGCGTAGGTGAGCCGCTCGTCGTCCGCGGCGGCCGCGGAGCCGAGCAACCGGCAGGTGCAGTCGAGTTCGGCCGAGACCGTCGAGAAGAAGGTGTCGGGCCGGTCCAGCTCGAAGGTGACGGCCAGTCGCTCGTCGGACTCGATGAGCTTTCGGTTCTGGGTGGCGCTGATCGCGAACCCGACCATCTCGCCGAGCAGTTCGAAGGCCGTGATCTCGCGGTCGCTGAACGCGCCCCGCCGGTCGGCGTAGACGATGAGCAGGCCGTGTGTCACCCCCCGGTGGTTGAACGGGATCGTCGCGATCGAGCGGAAGTCGTACTCCATGGCCTGCTCGCGGAACGGCTCGGACAGGGGGTCCGAGGTCACGTCGTGGGTGACCGTCACCTCGCCCGTCTCGAAGGTTTTGGCCGCCGGACCGGCCCTTTCGTGGTCCATCTCGACCGGAATATCGACCGCGTCGAGGTACCCGGCGCCGTCCCCGGCCCAGGCCTTGGGTTCGACGACCGCCTCGCCGGGTCGCTCCACGCCAGTGAACGCGAAGCGATACAGCGACGAGCCGCCCAGGCGCTCACAGACGGTCTCCTCGATCTCCTCGGCGGTCGCCGCCGAGGCCAGCGCGCGGATGGTCTCCTGGACGAGTTCGTTGATGCGATTCAACGTCTCCAGTTCGTCGCGCTGGGTCCGCAACTGGCGTTCGTGCTCCTTCCGGTCGGTCACGTCGCGGACGACGCCGACGGTCCCCGCGAACTCGCCGTCTTCTGGCGGGAGCAGCGAGAACCGGTTCTCGATGGCGATCTCGTCGCCGGCGGCCGTCCGGAACCGTCCCTCGACGGTGCCCACCGAGCGCTCCCCGTCGAGCAGCGCCGCGCGCTCGCGCTGGGCCTCCCTGAGGAAGTCCTCGTCGACGAGCGTCCCGTCGCCGAGGCTCCCGACGTTCGTGCCGTAGAACTCCTCCGGATCGTAGCCGAACTTCTCCTCGGCGGCGTCGTTGACCATCCGGAGCCGGTTGTCCGCGTCGGTCATGTAGACCCCGTCGCTCATGGTCTCGACCAGGGTCTCGTACCGCCGAAGTTCCTCGGTCCGTTCGCGGAGCTTCTCCTCGCGTTCGGCCCGTCGGAACGCGGACTCCACGTCGGCCGCGAACAGGCGCCCGAGTTCGCGGTCGGTGTCGTCGAAGGCGTCCGTCTCGGTCGACCCGATCCCGATGATGCCGTAGCCCTCGACGGGGAGCAAGAGCGCGCTCCGCATCGGATCGTAGTCGAACGCCGTCTCCAGGTCGTGGAAGTCGTCGATCACGACGGGCTCGCCCCGTTCGTAGGTGCGCCCGACGAACCCCTCGCCGACCTCGTAGGTGGGCAGCGACTGGTCGAACCGCTCCTCGTCGGTGTCGACCGCGACGGGTTCGAGCCGGCCGTCTTCGGTCTCGAGCCGGACGCCGGTCGAGGAGAACTCGAAGTGGCGCTGTGAGACGGCGGCGGCCGCCTCGGCCACCTCCCGGCGGGTCTCGGCCGCCATCAGATCCCGGGTGCCGCGGTGGAGCCGTTCGAGCAACTCCGCGCGCTCGCGTCGTTCACTGACGTCCCGCACCAGTCCGATCGTCGCGTACTCGTCGTCGGAGACGGTCGAGAACCGCCCCTCGATCGGCAGCCGGCTCCCGTCCGCCCGGAGCAAGTCGCACTCCATGGTCGTGACCGTCTCTCCCGTCTCTTTGAGCGCCGTGGAGAGCTGCCGGCCGCGTTCGGCCGTCTCGGGGTCGACGAACTCGGAGACGTGCCGGCCAAGGAGTTCGTCCCGGTCCGCGCCCACCATCGACGTCATCGCGTCGTTGACCTTGCGGACGTACCGGTCGTCGTCGACGAGATACACGCCATCGCCCAGCGTCTCCAGGAGCGACTTGTACCGCTCGAGGTCGCGTTCGCGCTCGCGCCGATCGCTGATGTCGCGCACCAGCCCGATGGTGGCGTACTCCTCGTCCGTCGTGACTGAAAAGCGCCCCTCGACCGGCAGGCGCGTCCCGTCCTTCCGGACGAGCTCGCACTCGATGGTCTCGACGGTCCGGTCGGTCTCCAGCAGGGACTCGGCCAGCTCCCGGCCGCGTTCGGCGGTCTCGGCGTCCAGGAACTCGGCGTAGTGCATCCCGAGCAGTTCCTCGCGGTCGTAGCCCGTCAGCGTCGCCATCGCGTCGTTGACCTTCGCGAGGCGCAGGTCCTCGTCGAGGACGTAGACGCCGTCCCCCACCGTCTCCAGCAGCGACTTGTATCGCTCCAGATCGCGCTCGCGGGCCTTTCGCTCGCTGACGTCCCGCGCGGTTCCCACGAGGCCCCAGACTTCGCCGTCCTCGTACAGGGGTGCGGCCGTGACCTCGTGGGGGACCGGTCCGTCCTCGGCCGTCTCGACGTCCAGGACCAGCGAGACCTCCTCGCCACACGCGACCCGACCGAGCGCGGTGGCCGCCCGCTCGCGGTCGTACTCCGGGATCAGCGTCAGCGGATCCATCTCGGCGAGTTCCTCGTCGGACTTGCCCACGATCTCGCCGAAGCGGGCGTTCCAGTCGACGAGCAGCCCCGACCGATCGAGCACGTACAGCGAGTCGGTCAGCGTGTCGAGGATGGCCTTCGAGGCGTGGTCCGGTTCGGGCCACTGCTCGCGCTTTTCCGGATCGACCCACCACTCCCCCGAGTGTCGCGCCGCTCGGCTCATCGCTGCTGCCTCCCGCATGCGAGCGTCGCCGCTACCGTCGACGACGATAGTTCGAACATACGGGCCACTAGACGATCAATTTGATAAGCGTATCGCCGAGGATCGGCCCCCGATTCTCGTGCTCCGGGTTCCCCGCGGACACGGCGGGATCGCCGGCCTTCAGGCCGAGGACATGGCGGCCGCGTCGGCGGCCTCGCCGACGCCGACGAGCGTCGCCCAGGTGTTGATCCCGGCCCGGAGCGCGACCAGATCGTCGGCTCCGACCGTCACCGTCACCGTCGATCCGTCGCGGTCGAGGGCGGCCTCGGTTCGGTCGCCAGCGATCGCGCCGACCTCGGGGCGGACGCTGGCCTCGACGATCCGGGCGCGAGATTCGTCCTCGAAAGAAAACTCGAGGACGGCGTCGTGGGCGCGGGCCACGCTAGTTGACGTCGACTTCCTTGACGTCGCGGCTCCGCTCTTTCAGCAGGACGCGGTGGCCGCAGTACGGACAGCGCACGCCGCCGTACTCGTCCAGTTCGACGTCGCGCTTACAGCGGGAACACTTGTAGCTCATTCTTCGTCGTCGGCCAGCGCCGCGCGGATCGAGCGCGTGACCGTCTTGCCGCCGGGGGTCTCCGGGCGGTACGTGCCGCCGGCGAACTTGTAGCCGCAGCGACCGCACTCCCAGATGCCGGTGCCCTGGCGCTCGACGCCGTCCTGCCCGCATTCGGGGCACTCGTGGTCGTCGTTCATGTCGTCCTCGATGTCCGCGACGCGGCGGCGAGCGACGCGGCCGTAGCGAGCGCCGAACCGGCCGGCGCTCCCCGTTCGTGCCTTGTCTTTGGCCATAGTACCGTTCACTCGTGCGAGCGCGTTCATAAACCCTGCGTGTTCGATCGAAATCCGGCGACCCGGGGCCGGGAGGACCCCGCCCCATCGCGCCCGCCCGACCACCCTCTCGTCGCTCTCACTCCCGCAGGCCGGCCTCGTCGAGGGCCTCGTTGAGGTCCGCCCGGACCCGTTCGCCCAGCTCGCGGTCGCCAGCGGTCGTGACCACCCGGTTCTCCTGGACGCTCGAGCCGTCGCGGATCAGCAGGCGGACGTTCCCGTTCGCGTCGGCCCGCGTGGCCTTCGCCCGGACGCCGCCCCGCGATCCCGACCCGCTCGCGTCGATGGGACCCGGGATGATCTTCTTGACGTGGGGGTGGCCCGCGACCGTCTCGATGGCCCGCTGGCCCGCCCGCTCACCGATCAGCGTGGTGTGGGAACCGCCGAGGATGTCGGCCGTCGAGGCCTCGACGACCTCCAGGGCTGGCCGGCCCTTCCGCTCGACGACGGCCGAGACCGGGTCCTCGTCGGGGACGCGGTAGAACTCGTAGTGGACCTCGCCGCGGACCGCCCGGAGCACGGTTCGATCGCCCGTCGCGTACACCTCTTCCGGGCGTTTGCGGCGGATCTCGTCTGCGATCAGGCCGGCGAAGTTGCGCAGCTCGATCACGTCCGTCTCGCCGTCTTCGGCCTCCGGCGTCGTCGTGATCGTCCGCTGGCCGACGACCTCGTCTTCGAGCAGCGTCGTCACCGTCGCCCGATCCCGGGCGAGCTCGAGGACCACGGTGTCGGCGTTGCCCGTCCGGCAGACCAGGCAGTAATCGCCCGGTCGCGCGAGGTCAGCGGCGCACTGCCGGCACTCCATGCGTGTCTCTGGGCGGCTCTCCCGGATAAGCCGGACGGTTCGGAACCCGCTCACCCCAGTTCGGCGGGATCGACCTTCAGGTACTCCCGGAGCAGGACCGTCGCGTAGCTCCCCTTCGGCAGCGAGAAGGCGAAGGTCAGCGGCTCGCGCTCGACCGTCAGGTCGGTTCGCACAAGCACCGCGCGCCGCGTCCCCGTCGAGTGGAACTCCCCGGGCAGGTCGAAGTCACCGGGTTCGATCCCGACCTCGTCGAGCACGTCGCGTTCGATCTCGCCGGGCTCGCCGTCCCCCAGTTCGGTCTCCGTGCCGACGAGCGGTGCGGTGACGAACGCCCGCCCGCGCTCGCAGTGGCGGGTCACCGTCTCCACCCTGTCGGCGTCGACACGCTGGAGCCGGTCGGTGTCGGGGACGGTGATCTCCGGCGGCGCGTCGCTGTCCGTGAAACAGACCACGTCGCCCGCGACGGGCCGATCGAAAGGAAGGCCGCGCTCCAGCCGCTCTGAGAGGATCCGATTGAAGACGTACGACTGGGCGGCGTTGACCAGCAACTGCTGGAGGTTGGTCGGCATGGTCTCCAGGGCCGCACGGAAGTCGTCTGGCTCGGACGCGTCGCGGTCGACCAGTTCGTGCAGCATCGCCCGTTCGTACCCGAGGTATCGGGGCATCTCGTCCAGGGCGTCCGCCCAGTCACCGCCGCGCTCGGCGACCTCGTCGACGCGTTCGCGCGCCGCCTGCGTCTCCTCGGGTTCGCGCTCGGAGGGGCCGCCCACGTAGGCGAGAACCGCGTCGCGCCAGTCCTCGCTGACGACGGCCAGACCGACCTCGTGGGTGACGGGACGCTGGCTGCCGAAGCGCTGCTGGCCGAAGTAGTTGGGGACCGCGACGGTGACGGGACCGTCTCCCGGCGCGCTATCGTCGCCAGCCGACCCGGCGAACGCAACGAGGTCGGCGGTGATCGCCGCGACGGCGTCGGGGCGGTCGGGGTCGCGGACGGTCACCTCGAAGGCGTTGCCCGCCAGGTCGCCGAAGTAGATACGGCGGCCGGTTCGACCCAGCACCTCGATGTCCGCGTCGCCGACCTCGACGGCCGCGACTTCGTCGGGATCGGCGTCGGCGACGGAGAACAACTGGGTCGTCACGGCCCGCTTGTCCTTCGTGCCCGCCCAGGAGATTCGTTCGCGGCTGGCGCCGAGGCCGTCCGACAGCGCGCTCGCGAAGTCGTTGGTGTCCCACCCCGAGAGGGTCGCGCGCAGGAGGACGTGGGGATACGCGCCGGGGTCGGCGTCGATCGGCTCGGGATCGAACGCTTCGATCTCGGTGACCCGGAAGTCCGCCGGCTCGGCGCGCAGACGGCCGCCGACGCCGTCCGCGTCGCTCACGTAGTAGTCCATCCCGACGGCGCGCTCGACCGGCTGGGCGTCCCGCATCAGCGTCCGGCCCCCTGCTCGGTTGTCATGGCGCGGGGTTCGTGCCGACCCGCCAAAAGCCTGGAGATCCGCGTCGGTGAATCGCGAGTCGCGGTGGACGCGCCGGTCAGGCCCGCTGTTCCCCGGTGTCGAGGTAGGTCATCGCCTCCTCGTCGGGGACCTGCGAGAAATCGCGGTAGTGACGGCCGACAGCTTGGAAGTTCCGCGGACGTTCGAGGCAGATCACCCGGTCAGCCTCCGCCGCGAGGGCGTCGACGGTATCCGGGGGGCCGACCGGGACCGCGAAGATCACCTCGGCCGCCCCGGCCTCGCGGACCTGTCGGAGGCAGGCCCGGGCCGTCGCGCCGGTCGCGACGCCGTCGTCGACCACCACGACCGTCTGTCCCGTGAGATCACCGAGCGTCTCGCCCTGACGGTACGCGATGGCCTTCTGGCGGGCGGCGACGGTCGTGTTCGCCCACGCATCGCGGATGTACGCTCCGCTCACCCCGAGACGGTCGATAGCGTCCTCGTTGTACCAGGTGCTCCCGTCGCTGGCGACGGCGCCGATCGCGAACTCCGCGTTGCCCGGGGCGCCGATTTTCTTGGCCACGACGACGTCGAGCGGGGCGTCGAGCGCGTCCGCGACCGCACGGCCAAGGGGCAGTCCCCCGCGCGGAATCGCCAGGACGAGGTCGGTGGCGACGCCCTCCGCGGCGAGTCGCTCCCCGAGGCGCTCGCCCGCCGCGGTTCTGTTCGCG
The DNA here is from genome assembly GCF_037031225.1 of Halorientalis sp. LT38. Lineage (NCBI taxonomy): Archaea > Methanobacteriati > Methanobacteriota > Halobacteria > Halobacteriales > Haloarculaceae > Halorientalis > Halorientalis halophila. The sequence continues at coordinate 1,004,413 of NZ_JAYEZN010000001.1, forward strand.
AACATGGTCCGGACAGAGGACGGCCACGAGCAAAGCTCTCCGTGCCGACTCCAGTCGCTCGCGTGCCGGGACGTGGCCACCCGTCTGCGAGACGGCTGCCGATCAGAACAGGGACAGTTCGCCGGTCACGCGGTCGACGGCGTCCTCGTTCCCGGGGCCGACCGCCAGCGCCGTGACCGTACCGGGTTCCAGCTGAGTGTGCCCCGCGTCCCGGACGATGGCGTTGGGCAGCCCCTCGCGTTCGGCTTTGTCGGCCAGCTCGAACAGCTGCTGTTCGCTCTCTCCTTTCAGGACGACCTTCTTCTGGCCGCCGCCTTTCCACTCCTTGCGGGTCCGGTCCGGCGTGTCCTCGTACGCCGAGAGGGAGGCGTGGGCCACCTGCGCGGCGAGTTTTCCCTGTCCCATTCCGACGTCGGTGCGCGCGACGATCGCCTGTTTCATACGACCTCGAAGCGCGGGGTGGGCAATAGGTCTGACCGTCGGCGTCGCGGACCCAATAACTTTAGACGGCCGACTCCGCTGGTTGGGGTATGATCCTCTCGGACGCGGACATCCTCGCCCGGCTCGCCGAGGGCGACCTCGTGATCGAGCCGCTCGAAGACGTGGATCTCCAGGTCCAGCCCGCGAGCGTCGACCTGCGGCTGGGTCGGGAGTTCCTGGAGTTCCAGCACGCGAACATCCCCTGCATCCACCCCAACAGCGAGCAGGAGGTCGCCGAGTACGTCGACGAGACCCACGTCGACGAGGGCCAGGAGTTCATCCTCCACCCCGGTGACTTCGTGCTCGGGACGACCATCGAGCGCGTCGAGATCCCGGCGGACCTGATCGCCCACGTCGAAGGTCGCTCGTCGCTCGGCCGCCTCGCGATCGTCGTCCACGCGACCGCCGGGCTCTGTGACCCGGGATACGAGGGCCAGATCACGCTCGAGCTCTCGAACCTCGGGACGGCCCCGGTCGCGCTGACCCCCGGCATGCGCATCTCGCAGTTGACCTTCACGGAGCTGAAGACACCGGCCGACCGGCCATACGGGGAAGAGCGCGGCTCGAAGTATCAGGGGCAGTCGGGGCCGCAGGCGTCGAAGATTCAGGGGGATCACGAGTTCGGAGGCGACCAGGTCTAACGCGACGGATAGTGGTCCGTCGCGGGAGACCCCGTCGGCGAGAACGAGCAGAGTTCGGAGGCGACCAGGTCTAACGCGACGGATAGTGGTCCGTCGCGGGAGACCCCGTCGGCGAGAACGAGCAGAGTCCGGAGGCGAACAGGTCTGAGCGCCGAAAACAGAACCTCCCGAGTTAGAACTGCCGTCGCGCAAGTGCCAGCCCCGCGACGGCGATCGCGAAGAGCGCGGCGATCGGCGAGAAGCCGGGGCCGTCGCCGGCCGTGCTCGCGGGCTGCTCACCGTCGGTCGCGACGGTCTCCTCGTCGTTTTCGCTGGTGGGAGTTGTCTCTGTCTCGGTCGGGGTGGCCGACGTCGAATCGGTCGCCGTCGTCGAGTCGTGTGCGTCGACCGGGACGGACACGCCGACCGTGCCAGCGGCGGTCCCGTCGACCGCGAGCGCATAGGTCCCCGTTCGCTCGAACTCGACGGGGAGCGTGATCGTTCGGGACTCGCCGCCGGGGACGCGCACGGTCTCGTTCGCCAGTTCGGTTCCGTTGGCGGTGACCGCGACCGTTCGCGACCCGGTCACGGGGCCGTCGTTCGCGACCGTGACGGACACGCCGACCGGGTCGGCCCGCGCGGCGGTCGAGCGGTTCACGGTTGCGTTCGTCACCGAGAGGTTCGCGGCCGCGTCCGTCGCGACGGCGAAGACCGAGAGCCCGGGCGCGGTCGCCTCGAAGCGGTGCATCCCGCTCGCGGTGCCCACGTGACTGGTCGGCCGTTCCGACCACGTCCCGCCGGTCTGACGAAGCAGCGTGACCGATTCGGGATCGGTGCCCCGATCTGCGAGCGTCTCGGCGTCGACGCCGAACCGGAAGGTCGCATCGGAGACGTCCGCGTCGGAGACGGTGTGCGAGACCGTGAGGAAGCCGACCGGCGCGTCGAGTGCCGGGGCACCGTCGGGCGCGGCCGCCGTCGCGGCCACTTCGAGTTCGTAGTCCGTGGCCGCCGCGGTCAGCGCCAGTTCGTTCAGACGGAACCGCTCGCCCGAGTCGGCGACGGCGAACGAGACCTCGACGGTCTGGCCGGGGTTGGCGCGCGAGACGGTGGCCCGCTGGCTGCTGGGGCTCGTCGGGAGGACGGAGACGTCCGCCGACGGCGGGGCGGGCGCGGTGTCGCCGCCCGACCCGCCGGAACTTCCGCCGCCGGAGCCGCCACCGCCACCACCGGATCCGCCGCCACCGCTACGGGTCTCGACCTGATCGATGGTGACCGTCGCCGACTCGCCAGTTGTGCCGTCCGTTCCGGTGTCGTCGGTCGCCGTCGTCACCGTCGCGCGGACCTGGCCGTCGGCCCCGACTCTCCGCACCGCGCGGTACGTGTAGGGTCCCGACCCGGACCGGTCGAAGGACTCGATGGTCAGCGCCGTCGAGATCGCGCCGTCGAGATCGACCCCGAGCGCATCGAGCGATTCGGTGGACTCGACGGTGACCGAGACGCGCTGGTTCGACAGCGCTGACAGCGAGAACGACGTGATGGACGGCGGGGTGTCCACGGCGACGGCGTCCGTCGTCGCCCGACCCTCGTTGCCCGCGTCGTCCGTTGCGATTACGGGGATCGCGTGGTTGCCGTCCGCCGCCCGGCTCTGCGCGCCGACGGTCACGGTCGCGTTCGCCGTGCCGTCGCCGTCGGCGTCGGTGAGCGTGACGGTCCCGGCCCCGAGAGCGGACGCGTCGGCGCGAACGGTCGCGACGCCGCTCAGGGCGTCCGTCGCGGTGGCGGTGATCGCCAGCCGGTCGCCGTTTCCGAGCGTGCCGTTCACGTCGAGGGATCGGGCCGCTACGGAGAGCGAGGGCGGCGCGGTGTCGAGCGTGACCGTCGGAGTCGTGTCCTCGGCTTCGTTACCGGCCGCGTCGGTCGCCGTGATCTGCACCGCGTGCGGGCCGTCGGCGGCCGCGTCGCGCTCGTCGACGGTCAGGGTCGCCCCGTAGGTGCCGTCGCCGTCGGGATCGGTCAGGGTGACCGTCCCACCGCCGAACGCCGAGGCGTTCGCACGCACCGCGGCCACGCCTGACGTCGCGTCGGTCACGTTCACCGCGACGGTGAGCGGGTCGCCGTCTCCGACCGGCCCGCCGTCGAGTCGCAGATCGCCCAGCACGGGGGCGGTCGTATCCACGACGATCCGTCCCGACTGCGCGCTCGCGCCGTCGTTACCCGATTCGTCGACCGCGGCGTCGAGCGTCGCCGTGTACGTCCCGTCGGCCTCGGCGTCCCAGGTGGCCGCGTAGCGCCCGTCGGTGGCCGAGAAGTCGTCCGCGGTCAGCGTCGTCTTCGCAGGGCCATCGACGGTCGCCGTGATCGAGGAAAGGGGCTCCGACGTGTCGAAGCCGACCGCGACGCGCTGTCCGGTCGGGTTCTCCACCGTGAAGTTCGAGATCCTCGGCGCCGTGTCCAGCGCGACCGTGGGCGTCTCCGCCGTCCCCCGGTTTCCGGCCGCGTCGGTCGCCGCGATCTCGACGCCGTAGTCGCCGTCAGTCGTTGCGTTGGGGCCGTCGACGGCGACAGTGGCGTCGTAGGTCCCGTCCGCGTCGCCGTCGGTCAACGTCACCGTCCCCGCGCCGAACGCCGTGGCGTTCGCCGTGACGGTCCCGACGCCCGCGATGGCGTCCGAGACGGTCGCACCGATCGCGAGGGCGTCGCCGTCGCCCACGGTCCCGTCGTCGTCCGCGGCGTCCGCGAGAGTCGGGGCCGACAGCTCGGGCGGGGTTGTGTCGACGACGACTGTCTCCGACTCGCCGCTGGCTCCGTCCTTGCCCGCGTCGTCGACCGCCGCGTCGAGCGTCCCGGTGTACTCCCCGTCACTGCCGGGAGTCCAGGTCACTACGTAGCGCCCGTCCGTGGCAGTGAAGTTCGCCTCGGTCAGCGTCGTCGATTCCGGTCCGTCGACGCTCGCGGTGATCGAGGCGAGCGACTCGGAGGCGTCCAGGCCGAGTTCGAGGACCCGGCCGTCGGGATTGGTCACCGAGACGTTCGTGATCCGGGGCGGCGTGTCGAGGGAGAGCGTTCCAGTCGTCGTGATCCGGTCGTTCCCGGCGGCATCGGTGGCCCTGACGGGCACGTCGTAGTCACCGTCGGTCCGTGCCCCGTCGCCGACGACGGCGACTGTCGCGTCGTAGGTCCCGTCGCCGTTCCCGTCCGTGAGGGCGACGGTTCCGGCCCCGAACGCCGACGCGTTCGCCGTCACTGTCGCGAGCCCCGAGTGTTCGTCCGCCACCGTGGCTCCGATCGCGACTGCGTCGCCGTCGCCGACGATGCCGTCCCCGTCGGTCGCGTCCGTCGCGGTGACGCCTGCGGAGGTCGGTGCCGCGGCGTCAACCTGCACCTCGCCGGTCTCGTTCGCGTCGGTGTTGCCTGCCCGGTCGGTCGCAGTGACCGTCAGTGCGGTCGAACCGGTGGTCGCGCTCTCGCCGACCGCGATGGTGGCGTCGTACGTTCCGTTCCCGTCGTCGTCCGTGAGGGAGACGGTGCCGGCACCGAGTGCGGCAGCGTCCACGTCGACGGACTCGACACCGATGTCGTCCGTGACCGGGGCCGCGACCTCGAGTTCGTCGCCGACGCCGAGCCAGCCGTCGGAGGGGGCCGTGACGGTCGCGTTCCCAATTTCGGGGGCGGTGCCCTCGACGGCACCGACCGCGCCAGTGGCGTTCACCAGCCCCCAGCCGGTCGCGACGGACGGTTCGGTCCCGCTGATGGCCGTCGACGTTCCCAGCATGGCGGATTCGACCGCCGCGGGCGTCAGGCTGGCGTTGGCCCCGAGCGCCAGCGCGGCGACGCCGGCGGCGTGCGGTGCGGCGGCGGAGGTGCCGTAGAAACAGCAGCCGGCGTCGGTCGAGACGCCGTCGGGCGCGACCACCTCGGGCTTCAGGCGGCCGTCCACCGTCGGCCCCTGCGAGGAGTACCCCGCGAGGGAGAGGGAGTCGTCGTGGACCGCGCCGACCGAGAGCACGTCCGGGCTGGCCGCCGGGATGAGCAGGCTCTGGCGGGCTTCACTCGGGTCGAATCGCGCGCCGCCGAAGGTGAAGACGTTGAACTCAGCATCGGTCTCGCCCGACTGGTGGACGATCCGGAGTCGCGGATTCGAATCGCTCGCGCTCACGGTGACCCGCTCCCAGGGACCGAACGTCGAGCCGTCCTGGGTGTTCGTCGACCGGTCGAGGACGGTGCCGCCCTCGTCGACGAGTTCCACGTCGTAGTCCTGGTCGCGCGCGTCCCAGTCGGTCCAGCTGACGAAGACCGTCGCCGACCCACTGCCCGGCGGCTGGACTCCCACGGACTCTCCCCCGTCGACGTCGAGGACGCCGTCGCCGTCCGCGTCGCGCCAGGAGCCGTTCCAGTGGCGGCCGTTGGCGTAGTTGCCCGACGAGGTGACCCAGACGCCGCCGTCGGCGACGAACTCGCCGATCTTCCGGTCGATGTCGTCGGTCCCGTCGAGCGGGCCGGCCGTGTTGGCCCACGCCAGCGACATCGACACCACGTTCGCGTCGGTCGACGACCCCAGCCAGTCGACGGCGCGTTTCAGGTCCGTCCCTGTCCGAATGCGGACCAGCACCACGTCCGCACCCGGGGCCGTGCGAGCGGCCAGTTCGGCCGTCTTCGTCCCGTGCGAGCCCGCGCCGCCCTCGATTCCGTCGCCCGAGAAGTCCCGGGTCTCGACGACCTGGTCGCCGAATTCGGGGTTGTCGAGGTCGTAGCCGCCGGTGTCGACGATCGCGACGGTGGCGTTCGTCCCGTCGTAGCCCGCCTCGTGGACCGAGACGGCGTTCATCGACGACAGCCCCGCCACGCTCGTCGGCTCGACCGGCGTCGGCGGCCGGATCACCCGGACCGACGCGTCGTCCGCGACCTGTTCCAGTGCCGCCACCGGGAGTCTGACCTGGAGTTCGTTCTCGTACCCGGAGTCGAGGCGGCCACCGGCCGTCCTGACGGCAGCGGCCGCACCCTCGGCACCGCCGTCTTGGGCGACGACCGTCGCCTCGACGACCGTCTCGTCGCCCGATTCGCGAGCGACGGGACCGGTCGCGGTCGCCGGTGAGCCGCCGCGATCGGAGAGCAGATCGCCGTTGATCCGGGGGTGGGCGGACGAGTTCGAATCGGTCGCGGCCGTCCCGTTCTCGTCTTCCAGTTGCGTCTCGTTCCCGTCACCGGACGCAGCGTCGCCGCCGTCGAGCACTGAGACGCTGGCGACCGGCGCGGCTCCCGCCGCGCCCGCGAGGAGTCCGGCGAACAGTACGACGCCGACGACGACCGACCACCGATGAGTTGCGACCATCTCTGCGAATCCGTGTCCGGTGTTCACCACCACCCCTCATTATTGTTTGTACTTTGACTATTTTGTAGATATATAATATTTTTTGGTATTCAGTTACTTACCAGTCGGTATCAGTCTGGTCTGAATGAGTCTCTCTCAGCTTCGTACCGGTATACTGTCTTCAATTCCGATAGTAGTAGTATTCTGATAGCATCGCGAATTCGTGGGTCGGTGGCGTCCGCGCCGTGCGGCAGGGTTTTTATGCCGGCGCGGGACTGAGTTGCGACAACGAATGAGATTCATCGAGGAGGTGGTGGTCGAAGAGTTCCTGCCGACGTTCCGGTCGATGCTGGCCGAGGCGCTGCGGGAGCGCGGGCTGACCCAGAGCGAGGTAGCCGAACTCCTCGGGATCAGCCAGAGCGCGGTCTCGAAGTACGTCCACGGCGAGGTCGCGCGAAACGAGCGGCTGCTGACCGACGAGCGACTGGTGGACCTCGTCGAGCGGCTGGGCCACGGGCTGACCGAGGGCGAGATGAGCCCCGTCCAGGCGCTGGTCGAGACGGAGGTGGTCATCCGCCAGCTCGAACAGGGGGACGTGCTGGCCCAGCTCCACCAGGAAGCGGTGCCGGAACTCGCGTCCTACGGCGGCGCCTTCGAGGTCCACGACCCCGACAGCGACGTCCGGGTGGCCGAGCAGGCGCTGGCCTCGGTCCGGCGTGGGCTCACCGTGGTCGAGAACACCGCCGACTTCGCCCGGTACATCCCCGCGGTCGGGACGAACCTCGTCGAAGCGCTGCCTGACGCCGGCGGCATCGAGGACGTGGTCGCGGTCCCCGGCCGGATCATCGAGCTGAAGGGCCGGCCGGAGGTCCCCGCCGAACCCGAGTTCGGCGTCAGCGAGTACGTCGCGAGCGTGCTGCTGACCGCCCGCGAACACGGCAGCGACGCGCGCGCGGCCGTCAACGTCCGATACGACCCCACGCTGCTCGACGCACTCGAAGCCGCCGGGCACAGTGCGATCGAGTTCGACGCCGAGAAAGGGATCGAATCGGCCATTCCCGCCGCGCTCGAACGCGAGCCCGACGCCGACGTGCTCTACCAGACCGGCGGATTCGGGATCGAGCCCGTCATCTACGTCCTCGGCCCGGACGCGCCGACGGTCGCCGAGCGGCTGCGGGACGCCCTCTGATGGCCGACGCCGACCGGGTCCGGGACTTCTACGGCCGATGGGCGCACCTGTACGACCGGCTGGCGACCGCTCCCGGTGTCCGCTCCTGGCGGCGTCGGGCCGCCGCGGCCCTCGACCTCGAACCGGGCGACACCGTCGTGGAGATGGGCTGTGGCACCGGCGCGAACTTCCCCTCGCTGTGCGAGCGGGTCGGCCCCGAGGGACGCGTCGTCGGCGTCGACCTGACGCCGGCGGTGCTCGAGCGGGCACGGGCGCGCAGCGCCGACCGCGGCTGGGCGAACGTCCACTGCTGTCTCGGGGACGCCACGCGGCCCCCCGTCTCCGGCCCCGTCGACGCCGTCCTCGGCACGTTCGTCCTCGGGATGTTCCCGGACCCGGCGGCGGCAATCGCGGAGTGGTGCGAGCTGTGTCGACCGGGCGGCCGCGTCGCCGTCTGCAACTTCCAGCGGAGCCCGCATCCACTCGCCTGGCCGCTGAACCGCGCGTTCGGGGCGTTCGTCTGGGCGTCGTCGCCCGGGTGGGAGCGTCCCGACGGCCCGGTGACGACGGCGTTCGAAGACCGGGTGGCCGCCGGCCGGACGGCGCTCGCCGCCCGCACCGAGGATCGCCGGTTCGAGCGCTTCGCGGGCGGCTATCTCGGCCTGCTCACTGGCCGAGTACCTGCCGAATAGGAACGCTTTTTTCCGTGGTTTCGGTTCGTGTGTATATGTCGCTCGCCCACCGACTCGCGCCGCTCGCGGTCGCCCTCCTCCTCGTCCTCGCGGGGTGTGGGGCCGGCCCGAGCGACGGGACGGCGACGGAACCGACGGACGCTGAATCGCCGGCGGCCGCCGACACGCCAGCCGCGACCGACGACCCGAACCAGACGGCCACTCCGACGGGCACCGACACGCCCGCCGAACCCGCGAACCGGAGCGACGACGGTGGGGGCAACGAGACGGCCGCGTACAGCGTACAGGTCCAGAACGGGACGCTGCCGTTCGACGCGAACCGGACGTTAGTGCGAACGCAGTCGCTGCTAGGGACCGACGTGGAGCCCCGTCCCGTGCGGATCCAGAACCTGAGCGAGTGGCGCCGGACGCTTCCCCGCATCGGGGCGAGTCCGCTCAACGCCGCGCTGGGCTTCGAGAACGTCTCCGTGAACTGGAGCCAGCCCACCGGCGCGACGAGAGGGACGGGCTACGTCGCCATCCACCCCGGTGCAGGCGCGCCCGGGGCGACCGAGCGCGTGCTCGCACACGAGTTCACCCACATGGTCCAGTACCAGGCGAACCAGCTCCCGTGGCTCGACCGGTTCCGGACCGAGCGGGTGCTCACCGACCAGGCGAAGGTCTACCGCGCCCTGCAGGAGGGCGCCGCAGTCTTCACCGCAGACGCCTACGCTGATCGGTACCTGGACGTGCAGAACAACTCCGCGTTCATCCGCGAACAGTACGAACAGGGCGGGGCCTCCTATCAGTCCGCGCTGGCACCGTACCTGTTCGGCTCGCAGTACGTGGCCCAGCAGGTGGACACACCGGCGAACCTCACGGCCGTCTACCAGAACCCGCCGCGGACGACCGAGCAGTTGCTCCACAACTACACCCGGGCCGAGGAACCGGAGGCGAACCTGACCGTCACCACGACGAGGACGGGCGCCGACTGGCGGTTCCTGGGCAACAACACGCTGGGCGAGCTGACGGTTCGGCACTCGCTCGGCACGGAACTGTCGCGCGACCGGGCCACCGCCGCGGCGACGGGCTGGGGCAGTGACGAGCTCCACGTGTTCCAGAACACGAGCGCCGTGGACCGCTACGGCTGGGCCTGGATCTTCCAGTGGGACAACAGCAACGAGGCCGACGAGGCCGCAGCCGCGCTCGAGGAGTACGAGAGCATCCGGGAGACCGACCAGGGCGTCGACTTCGAGACGCGGCGCATCGGCGACGAGACGACTGCCCTCGTGTTCGGCGACCCGCAGTTCGTCGAGGCGGCCAGCGTGGACGGGACTACGGCGAACGTGACCGTCGCAGTCGGCTCTTGACCGGCGACCGCACCGATTTTACGGCCGGTATAGCTCCGCGTGGTCCTCGCAGAATTCAGGCTCGCGCAGTTGCGCCTCGATCACGCCGGGCTGGCGGTGTGGGTTCGCCAGCCGACACCCCTCCTGCTCGCAGAAGGCCTCGCCCGTCGCGAGATAGTGGTAGGCCTGCAGCACGTACCCCCGCAGCGCCTCGGTCGTCCGGGGGTCGTCCTCGACCAGGAACTCGCCCTCGACCTCGGCTTCGAGGACTTCGCGGGGCGGCGCGTCGCCGCTGACCATCGCCGTGCGCTGTTTCACCCTGTAGTACTGCTCGGGTTTGGCGGGCGCCTCGTACAGGCCGGGTACCGAGACGAGCGCCGGCTGGCCGAGGACGTTCACGCGCTTGTGCCAGCGGCCGTCGTGGTCGCCCCAGGTCCCCAGGACGCGATCGAGCAGCGGGACGTGCAGGTGCGAGAGCGACCGCTCAGCGGCCGGCAGAAGCTCCCGGAGTGCCTCCTGAACGGCCAGGCCGTCGTAGATGACGCCCCCGGCGCGTTCCGGGTGTTCGAGCGCGCGTTCCTCGTAGCGGACGATCCCCAGCATCGTGTTCCCCGTCTCCCGGTCGTAGGGGTCTAGGACGCGAGCCTCGGCGAAGGCCTCGGCGAGGTCGTCGTCGGAGCGCACGTCGAGAAAGCGGTCGCGGACGGTGACCTCGGCCGCGACGCGCTCGTCGAGCCACTCCGCGATCGCGTCGGCGTCGGCCTCGGTCGTGGGCGCGCGGTAGAGGGTGACGCAGTCGACCATAATATACCTCCGAGTGCGCCCGAGTTACGGGTTTTGGGTCACCCGGGTCGCCTCAGGCGTCCGTCGTCGGTGTCGAGTCGGCGGTCGTCCCTGCGGCCTCGCCCTCACCGAAGGCCCGAACGCGTCCGTCGGCGCTGCCCACGACGAGCAGGTCGCCGGTCACGGCGAGGGAATGGTTGTCCCGGTAGCCACCGGTGTCGGTCCAGATGGCCGTCCCATCCGCGAGCGCTCTGGCCTCGAGGACGTCGCCGGCCGCGACGTAAACGACCCCGTCGGCGACGGCGGTCCCGTAGACGCCGCGCTCGCCGTAACTGCGACACCACAGTCGCTCGCCGTCGCTCCGGTCGTGGACGTAGAGGGTTCCGCCTGCGACGGCGTCCCGCTCAGACTCGGTCCGCACCGACCCGACGACGATCGCGCTGTCCGTCACCACCGGGGTCCGGAGCTCCTCGGTCTCTCCCTCGAAGGTCCACAGCCGATCACCGGTCGCGAGGTCGAAGCCGAGTACGCGTCCCATCTCGCCGACGAACACCGTGCCGTCGCGGACGGCGACCGACCCGTGCGGGGCGACGTCATCGACCTCCCAGTCGACCGTCCCGTCCGCCGTGTCGACCGCACGCAGCGGGTCGTCGCCGAACACCAGCGTCCCGTCCGCGGCCGCACCGACCGCGTCCCCGTCGACGACCCAGCGCTCGTCGCCGGTCCCGACCTCCACCGCGTAGACGCCGTCGGGGCCGCTGGCGAACACCGCCCCGTCGGCGGCCACGACGTTCCCGTTCCGATCGAACGAACCGACGGCGTGGACCCATCGGCGCTCGCCGGTCGCGGCGTCGACGCCGTGGAGGCCGTCCGTTCCGGGGACGACGACGATGCGGTCGTCCGACGGCCCGACGACCGCCGGGACGCCGCCCGAGTCGAGGGCGTCGTACCGCCAGTCGACCACGCCGGTGGCGGGGTCCAGTGCGGCCAGCGCGCGCCCCTGGTACGTTCCGACGTAGACGGTCCCCGCGTCGACGACGGGATAGCTGTGGCCGATCGCACCCTGCCCGTCGGCCGGTTCCGCCTGGAACTCCCAGCCGCGGACGACGGACTCGCGCGGCCCGGGCGCGCTCGTGTGGCCCGTGTTCCCCGCGTCGCGGTGTCGCATCGGCCAGTCCCCCGCTTCGGTCACCGCGAGTGCGTCGTCCGCGGCGTCGCCGACCGTCGATTCGAAGCCCGTACTCTCCTCGCAGCTATCGTCGCTCACGGTCCGCGTGCAGCCCGCCACCCCCACGGCGCCAGCGACCGCGACGCTCTGCAGTACCCGTCGACGACTCGGTGTCCCTTCGATCCCCATCTCGTGACGTATCGCCCGATCCCACGGATGAGTGTTTCTATCAGACAGGTAGTCGACTCCCCACGAGAGATTCGCTCCGGGCCCGAAACGACCGTTCGGAGTACGTCAGAAGGGCCGGGATCGCAGCGCCCGGACCGCCAGAAGTGCGGTGGCGAGCACGGCGACGGAAACGCCGAACCCGGCGCCGTCGGCGGCGGTCGCGCTGGCTCCGTCACCCGGCTCGGTCGCGGGCGCCTCGACGGTCACCGTCGTCGAGGCGTTCCCGGCCGTGTAGCGGTGGACCCCGACGCCCGGCGCGTCGGCGAAGGCGACCGTTCGATCGGCGCCCGGCTGGACGACGACCGAGCGCGTGTCGATCACCGTGTCGTTCCGGCGGAGGGTGATGGTCCCGGCGGCCGGGACCGGTGCGTCGTTGCCGACCGCCGCCGTCAGACCGACCCGGTCGCCGGCATCGATGCGTGACGCGTTCGAGCGCAGGTCGGCGACCGTCGGCGCGGCCGGCTCGCTGACCCCGACGGTCACCGACTCCGTCCCGACCGCGAGCGTGTAGGTCCCCGTTTCGTCGAAGGCGTGTGAGAAGGTCAGTGTGCGGCCCTCGTCGGGGTCGAGCGACCCGGTCCGCCGAGAGACGGCCTCACCGTCGACCGTCAGTGCGGCGTCGAACGTCCCGCTCGCGTCCCCGGTGTTCTCGACCAGCACCGTCAGGGAGAGCCGCTCGTCGGTGGCGAGTTGGACCGGCGCTCCGGCTTCGAGGGAGCCGTTGCGGTAGGGGCCGTCCACGCGATAGCGGTCGGCGGCCGGCCCGAGAGAGTACTCGAAGCGTGGGGCAGCGCCCTCGAAGGCACGCTGGTGTTCGATCTCGCTCCACGTCGACGGTCGCGCGTCGGTCGTGGTGTACCGGTGGGTGAGGTCGCCGACCGTCGAACCGCCGGTCGCGCTCGCGAACTGCCGGAGGTCCGGACCGGTCACGGGATCGCCCGCCGCGTTCACGCGTCGGAACACGCCCTGGAGGGTGCGGCCGTCGGTCGCCAGTCGGGTCCGCCGGTCGAGTTCGCCGGCGACGAGCGCGCCGCGGAGATACGGCGTCATCTCCGTCCAGGTGCCCGGTTGCGAGAGAATCGTGTCGCGCTCGGAGCGGCGTTCACCGAGTGCCAGCCGGTCTCGGAATTCGTCGTAGTCGATCAGGCCCTGTTCGAGTGTGATGAGTGCCGCGTAGTAGGAGGCACTGGCTTCGGTGAACCAGCGGGCCTCGGCCTCCGTCAGGTAGTCCTGGCGCGTGTGGACGTACTCGTGGACCCAGACGTTGTCCGCCGTGTCGACCATCTCGGTATCGCGCACCCAGAAGGCGTCGTCGCCGGTCTGGAGCCCCTGGACGGACCAGCCGACGCCGGTGGTCGGCGCGGCGAACATGAACACGCTGTCGTCGCGGTCGCCGACGCGCAGGCGGTCCGCGGCGTCGATCGTCGACTCGAAGATCCGGTCGGGTGACTCCCGGAGCTCCGCCGCCTCGGGTACGATCAGCCTGAACCGCTGGCCGTGGGCGAGCCGAGTGGACTCGCTGTAGGGGCCCAGATAGGAGATGGACTCGCTGGCGACGCCCTCCCCGGGGACGGTCGTTCGGCGGTCGAGGGTGACGTTCCCGCCGCGCCAGCTCCAGGAGACGGAGACCTGCGGCGTGCGGACGATGGCCCACGGGCCGGCGTCGACGAAGACGAGGTCGCCCCGGCCGGAGAGCGGGCCCTGGGCCTCGCGCGTCTCGTTGACCGACAGCCGGTAGGTCACGCTCGGATCTTCGGTCCGGCCGTCCCACTCGTAGCCGTCGCCCGCCGCCGAGAAGCCGTCGGTGTCGATCACCGTCGTGCGGTCCGGGAGGCCGGTCTCCAGTTCGACCAGATTCTCGGGCGGGTCGAATCGTGCAGTGACCGTGATCTCGCCGGGCTGATTCGGCGTCAGCCGAAGCGACTTCGTGAGGATCAGTTGCTCCTCCTGTGCCCCGTCGACCGTGGCATTCGTCGCGGTCGATCCCGTGGTTTCGGCGCTCGCGCCGCCACTCGCACCGAGACCGACTGCGAGAGCCACCAGAAGACAACAACACAGCACGTGTCGTCGACGTTTCATCAACTACCTGGTGGGATAGCGCGAACTTAGTTCCGATGGCAGGCTCGACGGCCAAGTGGCTGTACTCGCGTGGCCGTTAATGCGGTGCGCAGTTCGGGTACGGAGAACGGTTGCGGAGCTGTGCGGTGGTCAGGAGCATCCGCGGCGCTTTGCGCCGCGGTTCACCGGAAGACGGTTCACCTCACCTCGTTCCGCTCGGTTCGGTGACTGCGACTTCCGAGCACCCACTCGTTCCCTGCGGTCACTCGCGGGAACACTCGGCGCGAGTGAAACGAGCGCCGAGGGAGTGTTTCCCCAAGTTTTTGCGATAGTGAGGGACCTCCGGTCCCTCATACCATGCGAACGGGCGCTTCGCGCCCGTGAGCAGATGGGGGGTTCGCCAGCGGCGAACCCCCGACGTAAAAAGTGGGTGCCGGTTAGTCGTCAGCGGGACTCGCTCGGGAGGTCATATCCACGTCCTCGGCGTCGACGCCGAGTTCGTCGATGGCGGCCTGGGCGGCCCGTTTCCCGGAGAGGAGCATGGCGCCGAAGGTCGGGCCCATGCGCGGGAGGCCGTAGGTCGTGGCGGTGGCCATGCCGGTGACGATCAGGCCCTCGTGGGCGAGGCCGGTGTGCTCGACCACGGCGTCCTCGGACTTTCCGACCCACATGGAGTCGTGGCCGGGGGAGTCGTGGCCGGGGGCGCCGTAGGAGTCGTCGCCGGTCTGGTCCATGCCGCTGGCCTCGTCTTCGAGGCCGGGGGCGTTCAGCACGCCGCGTTCGTCGAGTTTCTTGACGGCCATGGCGTCGTGGCCGGTCGCGTCGATGACGAGGTCGGCCTCGACGGCGATGGGGTCGACGCAGGTGATCTCGCGGGGCAGCGCGTGGACGGGGGTCCAGTTCATGACGATGCCACCGACGCGGTGGTCCTCGCGGATGACGATGTCGGTGAACTCGGTCATGTTCTGCATCTTCGCGCCGGCGTCGCAGGCGGCCTTGATGAGGCCGGAACAGGCTTCGGGGCCGTTGGCGACGTAGAGGCCCTCGCTGTCCTGGGACTGCTTGTAGTCCACGTCGAGTTCGTCGAGGACGTGGTGGGCCGGGCCGCGGACGGTGACCTTGTTCATCAGGAAGCCGCCGAGCCAGAAGCCCCCGCCGAGGTAGTTGTTCTTCTCGACGACCATCGTCTGGACGCCCCGCTCCGAGAGCTCTTTGGCTGCCATCAGGCCCGAGGGCCCGCCACCGACGATGATCACGTCGCTGTCGGAGAAGTCCATGAACTCCTCGGTCCACTCCTGGCCGATGGCGCGGGTGACTTCCGCCTCGCCGACGTCGCTGAACTGCTCGAACTCGGACATAGTAGTCAGTAATACCATCCGGTGGTTAAAAGATGTTCTGATCGGCGGCGTCGCCCCGCGGCCGAGCCGAAACCGGGCCGAGAGGTCCCCTCCGGGCCGACTCCTCGCCCGAAATAGCGAAAACGCATAAACCATCGGACGGGTAACACTCCGCAACTCCGCATGCCCTGGCAGTACACGCCAGTAATCACGTTCACGCTCGTCGCCGCGGGGGTGGTGGCCATCGGCGCGCTCTCCGTGGTCCGCCAGCAGCGGGCCTACGAGCCGGTTCCGGGGGGCTACACCGCAGTGGCGCTGGCGGCGGTGATCTGCTGGGTGCTCGCGGCCTACTCGCTCCAGCTTGCGAGCGTCGAACTCGTCCAGAAGTTCCACTGGTACCGGGTGGGTTACATCGGGTTCATGCCCGTCCCGGTCCTCGTGCTGGTGTTTACCCTCCAGTACACCAGCCGGGATCGGTATCTCACCTGGTGGAGCGTGGGGCTCTTGCTCCTCGTCCCGGTCGCGATGATCGGGCTGGCGTTCACGAACCAGCTTCACGGGCTCGTGTGGACGAACCAGCGTGTCATCGACAACGGACTCTTCCTGGCCTTGCGCCCCGACTACGGGCAGGCGGTCCTCGCCTACGCCGCCGTCAGCGTGGCGATAGTCGGGATCTGCACCGCGTTGCTGGTCCAGCGCGCCATCGCGACGGCGGGCATCTACCGGCAGCAGGCGGTGTTGCTCGTCGCCGGGACACTCGTGCCGATCGTCGCCGCCGGGGTGTACTTCTCGGGGGTCAACCCACTCCCCGGTCTGGAGGTGATGACGATCTCCCTGGCCGTGACGGCGGTGGCGTACTGCTGGGCGGTCGCCCGGCACGGCCTGTTCACGCTCGTCCCGATCGCGAGCCAGGCCGCGGTCGAGCAGATGGACGACGCCGTCGTCGTCATCGACATCCGCGGGCTCGTCGTCAACGTGAACGAACAGGCCGAACCGTTCCTGACGGTCGACCACAGGGAGGCTATCGGCGGGTCGGTCGGGGAGGTGCTCCGCCCGTTCGCGGTCCCGCCGGCCCCTCGTTCGGACGAGCCCGACAGCGACCGCGAGGTGGTGACCGACCCCGAGACCGGTCGCTCCTACCAGCGGACCGGGACGCCGCTGACCGACGACGACGGCGTCGTGATGGGCCAGCTCGTCGTTCTGCAGGACATCACCGATCGGGTCCGTCGCGAGCGGCGGCTCCGCCAGCAGAACGAGCAGCTCGAGGAGTTCGCGAGCGTCGTCTCCCACGACCTCCGGAACCCGCTGAACGTGATCAGCGCCCGGTCACAGCTGGCCCGCGAGACCGGGGCCGCCGAGCACTTCGACGCCCTCGACCGGGCGGCCGATCGGATGGACCGGCTCATCGACGACCTGCTCCAGCTCGCCCGGCAGGGCCAGACCGTCGACGAAACCGAGCGCGTGAACCTGCGCGAGGTCGCCGAGGACGCCTGGACCCTGGTGAACGCGCCCGACGCCAGCCTGTCGATCGAGGGCGACACTGTTCTGGAGGCCGACCGCGACCGCCTCCAGCAGGCCCTGGAGAACCTCTTCCGGAACGCGGTCGACCACGTCGGGGAGGACGTCTCGCTGCTGGTCGAGCCGCTCGAATACGACGCCGAGGGCGGCGTGGCCTCGCGCAGGACCAACGGGGACGACGAACAGACGGCGGCGGACGAGTCCGATGCCGGCACGCGGGCGGGGTTCGCCGTCGAAGACGACGGCCACGGCATCCCGCCCGAGGAGCGCGATCAGGTCTTCGACTACGGCCACACGACCGAGGACGACGGGACCGGCTTCGGGCTGGCCATCGTCAAGGAGATCGTCGAGGCCCACGGCTGGGAGATCAGGACCGTCGACGGCACGCTCGCAAGCGGCCGCGAGGACGGGAAATACGGCGGCGCGCGCTTCGAGATCACCGGCGTCACGACCGCCGATGGGCTGGCTCTCGGCGACACCGACGTCGGGTTCGAGTTCGGTTAACGTCGGGCGAGCCAGTCCTCGATGCTCGATCCCGTCCGGTCGACGGCCCCTTCCAGGTGCGCCGTGTCGATCGGTTCGTCCGCCCGCATCGCCGCCCGGGCGGCGTTCTCCGCGATCAACTCGAGGTCGCTCGCCGCGTACCCCTCCGTCCGATCGACGACGGTCGTCCAGTCCAGTCCGTCGGCCAGCGGCCGGTCACGGAGGTGGACGCCGAGGATCTCGCGGCGCGCCTCGGCGTCCGGCGGCGGGACCTCGATCCGCTCGTCGAACCGGCCCGAGCGTCGGATCGCGCCGTCGATGTCCTCGAGCAGGTTCGTCGCACCGACGACCACCACGTCGTCGCCCACGTCCTCGAGTTCGGCGAGCAACTGATTGACCATCTGCTGTTCGCTGGTGTTCATCCCGCCCGTCCGCGAGCCCGCGATGGCGTCGATCTCGTCGACGAACAGGACGCAGGGCGCGTTGGCCGCGGCGATGGAAAACAGGTCCGCGACGTTCTGGGCCGGCTTGCCCATCCACTTGCTCGTCAGATCGGCGGGGGTCACCGAGAGGAAGTTGTGGCCGAGTTCGCCCGCGAGCGCGGTGGCGAGGTACGTCTTCCCGCAGCCCGGCGGGCCGTACAGGAGGAGGCCGTCGAGCACGTCCAGCCCGTAGTCGGCGAACCGGTCGGGGTCGTTCAGGGGCTCGATCACCGTCTCGCGCAGGCGGTCCTTGAGGTCGGCCATCCCGCCCACGTCGGCGAAGTCGAGGGCCGGATCCGGGTCGACCAGCGAGCGGGCGTTGAGGTCCGCGTCCGCCGGCTGCTCGACGTGATCGTCCGCGTCGGTCGGCCCGCTCCAGTCCGGGATCGAGGAGGACGCGTCCTCGGCGGCCGCGAGCAGGTGCGACTCGCCGATGGCCTCGCCGGCCCGCAGCGCCTTCCGCGCGGCGTTCTCCGCGATCAGTTCGAGGTCGCTGGCCGCGTAGCCCGCGGTCGCCTCGACGACCCCCTCGAGATCGATCTCGTCGGCGGTCGGCCGGCCGGCGAGGTGGACCTCGACGATCTCCCGCCGGGCGTCGGCGTCCGGCGGTGGCACCTCGACGCGCTCGTCGAATCGGCCCGAACGGCGGATGGCGGGGTCGACGTCGTCCACGAGGTTGGTCGCGCCCATCACGACCACGTCGTCCTCGCTCGCGTCCTCCAGTTCGGTCAGCAACTGATTGACCATCTGCTGTTCGCTCGAGTTCATGTTCGCGTCGCCGTCCCGGGTCCCCGCGATGGCGTCGATCTCGTCGATGAAGAGCAAGCAGGGCTGGTTCGCGCGGGCGATCTCGAACAGTTCCTTCACCTTCTGGGCCGGTTCGCCCATGTACTTGCTCGTCAGGTCGGCCGGGCTGATCTCCACGAAGTCGTGGCCGACCTCGCCGGCCAGCGCCTCCGCGATGTACGTCTTCCCGCAGCCGGGCGGCCCGTGCAGGAGGACGCCGTTCACGACGCCGACGCCGTACTCCTCGAACGTCTCGGGATCCTCGAGTGGGCGGATCACCTTGTGTCGCAGCGTCTCCTTGAGCGTCCTCATCCCGCCGACGTCGCCGAAGCCGCGCTCGACCTGCCGCTCGACCAGTGACGAGGCGTCCATGTCGACGCCCTCCGGCTGGACGATCTCGTCTTCGCCGTCGCCCCCGGCACCGTCTCCACCACCGAACGACCGGTCTGGCGAGCGACCATCGGGACCATCACCTGCGTCGTCGCCACCGCCGGCGCCCGCCCTGTCGTCCCGAGAGAGCTGTTTCTGCACCCGGTCGAGCGAGAGGTCGTAGCCGTACTCCGCGAGTCGCGTCGGGTCGTCGGCGACGAACTCCGAGAGCCAGCCGTGGCGCTTGAACTCGGCCTCGTCGGCCTCGGGGTCGCGGAAGGCGAGCATGATGGAGTGGTCGGCGTCGTCGCTCCGGTACTCCGCGAGCCAGAAGGGGAGGTAGACGCGGGTCACCTCCGTCACTTCGTCGAATCCCGCCGGATCGAACTCGCCGGGCAGCCCGTAGTTCTCCCGGAGTTTCCGGAGGAAGACGTCCGCCTGGTCGCCGCGGCCGGCGTCGCGCTGGCGCGCCCAGTCGGCGACCCGTTCGGGCAGGAGGGTCCCGGCGGTGTCGTTGTCGACCTGGAACTGCAACAGGACCGAGGGGCCCAGTCCCTCGCCGTCGCCGAAGTCGTAGTCACCGGTCGCGACGTTCAGCAGTTCGTCCGTCTCCCCGGCGTAGCGGGAGACGTGGGCGTCGTTGTCGGCCCAGAGGCCGTCGAGGAAGACGGTGTCCTCGCGCTCTTCGGTCCCGAACCACTGGCCTTTGCCCGTCTCGTACCGGAACGAAACCCGGAAGGCCGGATAGAAGACGCGGTGGAGGCGTTCCAGCCGTTCGTCCTCGCCGAAGGGCGTGAGGGTTCGGTCTTCGAGCGTCTCGCGGACCCGGTCGGCGTCGGGGAGTCGCCGGTCGACGTAGACGTAGGGCGGCAGCGACATCACAGATCACCGGATCGGATGGCGTCCTCGGCGGCTCGCAGGGCGGCGTCGCGGTCGAACTCCTCGACGACCGCTTCCAGTTCCGCGCGGGAGGCGTCGGCCAGGTCGCGTGCGTGCTCGTTGATCCCCGGGACCGCGCGGATGATGTTGTCGATGATCGGGACCGTCGCGGTCTGGGCCGAACGGGAGAGCGGGTTCAGGTCGATTACGAGTTCGGTCTTGTCCATCTCGGCCAGGGCTTCGGCGCGGTCGCCGTCCTCCAGGGGGACCAGCACCACGTCGGCGTCGCCGATGCCGTCGGCGTCGACCTTCGCGCGCTCGTGGTCGAGGCCGGGGATGCGGCCGTCCGCGTCGAGGCCCTTGACCTCGTCCGCCCCGTGTTCGCGGAGGTACTCGGCGATGCGCTCCATCCGTTCTTCGGTCCGGTTGAACAGGTTGACCTCGAGGTCCGCGCCGGTCGCCGCAGCCAGTTCGACGAGTTCGCCGGGCACGAGCGCGGCGGCGTTGCCGTTGACCGAGAGGACGGGGTGCTCGGCCAGCAGGAGGTGGGCTGCGGCGGCCCGCTCGGCGGCGTCGGCGCTCTCGGTCGTGCGCTCGCCGAGGAGGTAGTCGTAGGCCTCGCCACGGCCCTGGGCGATCAGTCCCTGCCGGGAGGTGATCCCCCGGTCGACCCCCGCCTCGATCCGGTGTCGCGTCAACAGCGACTCGTACCGGGGGTGGCTCTCGGGCACGTCGATTTCTTCCATACGAGTAACGTATCCTCGGGTGCAAAAAATCGCCCGGTGGCCGGCCGTCCGCTCGCGGTCAGGCCTGCGTCTCTGTGGCGGCGTCGGGCCCGAACTCCCGGAGGCCGCCCAGTGCCTCCCGGGCCTCGCGGCGGGTGGGGTATGTCCGCATGCTCTCGGCGACGGTCGACCCGTCGGTGTCGACCAGCCGCCAGCGCCACCCACCGGATCGCTCGGCCCCCTGCGCCGCGACGTCGTCGGCCGACTCGGCCGCCGCCTCGGTGTCCTCGTGGAGCTCGAAGGTCGGCGACTCGATCTCCAGCAGACTGGCCGCGGTCAGCAGTTCGCGGATCGACGCGAGCGCGCGCTCGGCCTCGCCCCGCGAGTCGAAGGTGGGGCCGCTGCGCCCGACGGTGTTGCCGGCGGTATCGACGAACCGCCAGATCCAGCCACCGGTGGACCGTCGAGTCGTCGCGGATCGCGACCCGTCGGGTCGATCGCTCCCATCGAGTTCGGTGATCTCGAAGGCCGCCAGGTCGAAGTCGAGCAGGCCGGCGCCGCCCGCGATCTCGCGGGCGCGGGTGAGGTCGGCGCGAGCGCCCTCCCGGTCGTCGGTCGTCCGGGCGCCGACCGCCAGGGTGTCCCGGTCCGGGCCGACAAGCCGCCAGCGCCAGCCCTCGTCGCTCTCCTCGAGGCGGAACGCGGCGGGGTCGACGGCGAACACGCTCGCGCCGCCGGCGTTGTCCCGGACCAGCCGGGCGGTCGAGGCCACCGCGTCGCGGGAGGGGAAGGTCTCGGTGCCGACCGACAGGACGTTTCGATCGCGGTCGACGAGTTCCCACTCCCAGGCCTCGCCCTCCTCGCCGTCGGTGACCGAAAAGCGGATCGCGAGGTCCTCGACGGTGTGGACGGCCGCGTCGGCCGCGAACCCGGCGACGGTCCGGGCGGACTCCGACGCGGACTCCCGGTCGGTGAAGCCGCCGACGCTCCGGGCGACGACGCTCCCGTCGGGATGGATCAGCCGCCAGCGCCACTGCCGGGGCTCCTCGTCGCCGACGTACACCTGGAAGACGGCGGCGTCCATCCGCCGGGCGTCGGCGTCCGGGGCCAGCAGCGAGAGCGAGTCCATGGCGTCCCGGGCCGCCTCGTCGTCCCCGTAGCGGCCGGGACTGGTCGCCAGCGTCTGCCCGGTGGCGTCGACGAGCCGCCAGTGCCACTCCGCGTCGGCCTCGGCGTCCGAGGCGGCGCCGTTCGTCCCGCTCCCTTCGGCCCGGTACAGTTCGAGGGCGGCGCTGTCGATCTCGACCAGATCTGCCTCCGGGGCGTGTTCTTTCATCGTGTTCATCGCAGACGCGGCGTCCTCGCGGGAGGCGTGTTCCTGCCCGCTGTCGGAGACGACGCTCCCGTCGGCGTCGATCAGCCGCCAGTTCCAGGCCCCCTCGTCGGCCTCGTAGAGGTGGAAGGCCGCGCTGTCGAACTCGATGCGGTCGGCCGTCTCGACCTCCTCGCGGATCCGCTCGACGGCGGCTTCGGCCGCCTCCGGGTCCTCGAAGGTCGCACTCGCCGGACTCCGGGCGACGGTCGTCCGGTCCTCCGTGACCAGCCGCCAGGCCCAGACGTCGCCCTCCGGGTAGATCTCGTACTCCGCGTCGTCGAGTTCGACGACCGCGGTCGTCTCGACGACGTCCTTCACCCGCCGCACGACCGACCGGCCGCTCTCCTCGGAGGGCACCGCGCCCTCGCTCCGGGCGACGATCTCGTCCTCGGTGTCGACCAGCCGCCAGCACCACCCACCCTCCTCGGCCTCGACGATCTCGTAGGCGGGCGAGCCGGCCTCGATGAAGGGGACGTCGATCGCCCCGTCCATGATCCGGCGCACCGCGGCCTCGACGGCGTCGCGGTCCTGGTACTCGTCGCTGGCGACCGCGATCGTCTCGTCGTCGGCGTCGACCAGTTCCCAGCGCCAGGTCCCCTCGTCCTCGATCAGTTCGAAGCCGACCCCTTCGACGTCCATCACCGGCGAGGCCGTCGCGACCTCCCGGATCTCGGCCACCGAGGCCTCCGCGCCCTCGCGGTCCTCGTAGGCCGTCGGGCTCTCGCCGAGGACGCCCCGGTCCTCGTCGACCAGTCGCCAGCGCCAGTCGGCTCCGTCGGCGTACACCTCGAAGGCCCCCTCGTCGACGTCCAGGAGCGAGGCGCCCGGGCCGTGTTCTTTCAGGAGATTGACGCCGTTCTCGGCCTTCTCGCGGTCGGCGTATCGGCCGTCGCTGTCGGCCAGGACGACGCCGTCCTCGTCGACCAGCGTCCAGCGGACGCCCGACTCGTCCCGGTAGAGGCGGAACGCGGCGGTGTTTATCTCCAGCAGGCTCGCGCCGGCGACCGTCGTCTTGATCCCCTCGAGAGCGGTCTCGGCGTCGGACTGGGTCTCGAACTGCGCGGTGCCGTCGGCCACGGCCGCCTGCTCGACGAACCACCAGCGCCACCCCGCCTCGTCGGGGAAGACGGCGAAGACGCCGTCCCGGGTCGCCTCGCCCATCAGGACGTCCGAGACCCGCGGTTCGGACTCCACTTCGGCGATCCAGCCCATGTCCGCCGCGTCCTCCTCGGGCAGGAAGTAGCTGCGCCGGCCTGTCACCACTGGAACGAGCGCGGCGACCAGCGCCAGGATCGCCAGCCCGCCGCCGTAGCCCGCGAGGAATAGCTGTCCCTGCGCCCGCGAGAGTCCCCACTGGTTCGGGAAGATCT
The DNA here is from genome assembly GCF_037031225.1 of Halorientalis sp. LT38. NCBI lineage: Archaea > Methanobacteriati > Methanobacteriota > Halobacteria > Halobacteriales > Haloarculaceae > Halorientalis > Halorientalis halophila. The sequence goes on from NZ_JAYEZN010000001.1 coordinate 1,027,570, forward strand.
GGAGGAAGTAGCCCACCGAGGCCACGGAGACGAGCGCGCCCAGTACCGCGACCGGGACCGCCAGCCGCCGCAGCGGCAGGTGGAGGACCGTCCCGAGCAGGAAGGCCGGCAGGCCGGCCAGCGCGAGGATCAGGGCGAGTTCGGTGACCGCGACCGCGGAGAGGCCCAGCAGGCCGGCGCGCCCGAGGAGCAACGCGGCGAGACCGGAGAGAATCGCCACCAGCCCCGCGACCAGTATCCAGTAGCCGTACACCGCCGGTTTGGTCCGGGCTTCCCCCACGTACTCGTCGTAGACCCCGTAGAGGACGCCACCCGGTTGCGATCCGGTTGCCATAGGTTCGCTTGCCGGTTGGTCCACTCGGTACCTTAAACGTGTGGTTGGTTCACACGTCCCTTCGAAGCCGGCGTTGGACCCTCACTCCAGCAAACGGGCTCCCGCCGGGTCGATCCGGCAGGTCGAGGGGTCGTACCCGGCCGCGGAGAGTCCGCCGTCGACGGAGAACACCGTCTGGCCCAGCATCGCCATCGAGGCGTCGCCGCCGGCCTCGTTCACGTCGAGGATGACGTCCCGCACGTCGGGCGTGAGCAGTTCGGCCTCGCGGGCGAACTGCCGCGCGGCGCGCATGAACGTCGGGACCGTCGGTTCTTCGACGACCATCGAGAGGGCGCGCTTGCCGGCCTGGTCGAGCAGGTCCGTCCCCCCGGAGATGACCTCCTCGGTCGAGAGCTCGCCGAGGGTGTGGTACTCCACGGGTCCGCGCGCGGGAATCGCGTCGAGCAGATTGTCCTGCGGCCCGCCGGGCTCCAGCCGGATCGGGACCCCGCCGTGGGCCTGGGCCACGACGTCGCCCAGCCCGGTCCCGGCCTGGACCTCCGCGCCGTGGGCGATCGTGACCAGTTCGTTCGTCGAGAGCCGGCGGTCGAAGGCCTCGTTGACCGCCAGTGCGGTGCCGAGCGCCATCGCGCCGGAGACGCCGAAGCCCGAGCCGATGGGGAGTGGCGTCTGGCCGTCCACCCGGGCGGTGGCCTGCAGGGTGTCCAGCACCGTCTCGACGGCGTCCATATCGACCGGCACGTCGTTACAGCGGACGCTGGTCTCCTCTGCCGGTCGGACGGTGACCGTCACGCCGTCGGTCAGCGTCAGGCCCGCGCCCTGCGAGCCCGCCTTCGTGGGGTCGTCGTCCCGGTGGATCGTGAAGAAGCCCGTCACGTGCCCGGGGACGAACGCCTCGACTTCCGTCATGCTCCCCCGTCGGACCCCCGTCCGAATAAACCCCGGTCGTTACGGCTCGATCAGTCGCTCCAGATCCGTCGGGCGCTCCTCGGGCTGCTCGGACTCCGGCACCGTGACGGTGAGCACCGTCCCGGACGGCTCGTTGGCCCGGAACGACACCTCCCCGCCCGCGATCTCGGTCCCCCACTTGATCAGCCAGAGCCCCAGGCCGCTCCCGTGCTGGAGCGCGTCCTCGCTGCCGCGCTCGATGACCGACCGTTCGTACTCGTCGATACCCGGCCCGTCGTCGGCGAACTCGATGGCCACGGACCCGTCCAGCCGTTCGACGCTCACGCGGACCCGTGGGTTCGGGTCGTCGTTGTGCGCGACGGCGTTGTCGAGGATGTTCAGGAACACCGTCTCGAGGATGTCGTCGACGTACACGCCGTCCGGAACGGGTTCGCACTCGACGGTCGCGTCGGGATACCGGTCCGCCGTCCGCCCGAGACAGCCGGCCAGAAGGCCCGAGAGTTCCGAGGGGGCCGAGTGTCCCCTGCTCCGCTCGAAGAGGTCCAGGATCTTCCGGGCCTTCTCGGCCGTCTCCTCGATGCCGTACGCGCCGTCGGTGATCGCGGCGACGTCACCGAGGTCGCCGTCGGACTCGAGCAGTTCGGCGTGGCTGATGATGAGGTTCGTCTGCGTCCGGATGTTGTGCCGGAAGAGCCTGTTGAGAACCTCGTGGCGCTGCTGGTTCCGGACGTGGTCGCCGATGTCGTGGAAGGAGATGATCGTGCCGACGGTCCGATCGTGACTGTCCGTGATCTCCGTCCGCGTCATGTCGTAGAGCGTGTCCGTGTACGGGCTCTGGATCGTTCCCTGGCCGGCGCGGAACGCCTCCCAATCGCGCGTCTCGCAGCGTCGGAACAGGTCGCGGGCGCGCTCCCCAAGGACCTGCTCCGTGCCGACGCCGAAGATCTCCCGCGCGCTGTCGTTCATGTCGACCACGAACCCGTGGTCGTCGACGACGATCACGCCTTCCCGCAACTGGTCGATGAAGAGGCGACGGGCGTGCTGGCTGGCCGACGGCGTCGTGCTGAACAGCTGGAACTGCGTGACGGCGCCGAGATACGCCACGCCGGAGACGAGGAAGGCGATCGGCGTCGGGTCGAACGCCGGGAACGAGATCACGCCGCCGAGAAAGAGCGCGTTGCTCACCCACGGGGCCAGCGTGCCCAGGAGGATCGCCGCGCTCTGGCCGCGGAACTGCCGCGACTCGGACCGTATGAAGTCGAGCAGCGGGATCGATCCAAGGACCCCCAGCAGGTACGTGTACGCCATGATGACCCAGATCCAGGGGCCGATCGTCCGGTTCAGGAACGTCTCGCCCCGGAAGACGACGAGTTCCGACGCGGTGTACAGTAGTTCGTGCGATCTGCTCGTCAGCGCGAGTACCACCGTGATCGCCGGCACGATCGAGAGCGCGAGGACGAACCGCGGCGTGACGTACTGATCGCGACCGGTGTACTCGAGCGAGAACAGCAGCCAGGCGACCGGGATGATGACGACGCCGATCCAGAGCAACTCGCTCCACAGCAACTTTCCTTCGAAGGTCGTCGACTGGAGGTCGAACAGGGAGAAGGTCACCCACAGACACTGGCCGACGAACATCCCCATTAGCGGCAGCGCGCCGGGTTCGTCCCGTTCACGCCAGGCGATGAGCGTGGCGGTGACGCCGACGCCGAGGGTGATCGCGTAGACGGCCGAAAGTGTGTCGATGCTCCACACTTTTCGTTTTCGAGGGAGCGTTACCGCATAACTCTGTCGGGTATCTTATAATAAAGGAGTAAGTCTGGGGTAAATTAAACGTTCAGATCAGTGGGACAAACAGCCAGAGGAGGACAAACGTCACGAAGTGTTCAGATTCGACGACCTGTGAGAGCGCGGAACTGTTGTCCCAGCGACCGATCAGGCCGATCGCGACGAGGGAGTACCCCGTGGCGACGAACAGGGGAACGACGAGGGACGAGGACAGGCGACCGCCGAGAGCTGCGACGACGAGCAGCCCCGCCGTCAGGAGGTTCACCAGGTAGAGCGCGCGCCGGGTCCCGTCGACGCCGTAGCGCACTGGAATGGTGTCCACGCCGATCACTTCGTCGCCGACCCGGTCGGGGATGTTCGAGACCTCCGCGAGGACGAAGACCCGGAGGAAGAAGTACGCGAACACCACGAAAGCGGCGAGGGAGAACCCCTCCGCGGCGAAGGCGAGGGGCAGGAAGGTCAGCGTGACGGCCCACGCCACCGCGATCATCGTCGTGTTCAGCAGGAATTGCTCTTTCAGCCGGTAGAAGGTCTCGCTGACGCCGTCGAACCAGCTCGAGGCGTAGAAGATCCAGAACGCCCCCGGAAGGAGCGTCAGCGCGAGCGCGATCGGGCCGCCCAGCACCGCGAGGGTGACCGCCAGCCCGTAGGCCATCGCCGCCAGCGGATAGAGGAACCGTTCGTATCGCCGGACGAATTCGGCCTTTCGACGGTCGGTGAGCGCGTCCGTCTCAACGTCGGTGATCCGATCGGTCGCGTACACGGCGAAGGTCACCAACCCGACGACGAGCGGCGCGGGATTCGCCGGCAGTTCCAGCAGCAACATCGCGACGCCGACCTCCGTCATCGCGAGGACGGCGACGTACAGCGAACTGTACTTGAACGCCCGCCACTTCCGATCCAGCGCCCGCCACGCCCGCCGTATCGCTCGGTCGTAACGCGGCGGCGATCGGTCGATCTCTCCGGTCCTGAACTCTTTTTCTGTCATTGGTATCACATTGCAGGAAAAGAAATATTTATTTCCCTCCTGCCGGTAGATATTAGAGTTCTGGTATGTTTAAATTACGGGGTCAGTGTCGAATCCACCCCGGATTGGGCGATAGCTATCGCTAAGATAACATATTTTCACCGCACAGATACCCCGTTATTCGGACCGGTCGGTCGGGTCCCAATCGGTCCTCGAAAAAGCGCCGGCTTCGACCTGCGCCGTCAGTCCTGCGACGCCGAGGCGTCGCCTTCGTCGCTGGTGTCGGCGGATTCGTCGTCGTCCATCCCGGCCGCCGCCCCAAGTTTCGCCCTGATATCCCGGATGCGGGATTTCGGGAGGTCCTCGGTCAGGCACGTGACGAACGACTCGACCAGATCGGCTCGGACTCTGAGTTCGACGTGCTCCGTCCGCCCGTCGACGACGACGGCGTCGAGTTCCCACTCTCCCTGGTCGGGGTCGGTCATGCGGACGTCGACCCACTCCCCTTCGGTCCCGTCGGTTGCTGCTAGCGTGGACATACCCACCTGGATACGACGGAATACGGCATAACTGTATCCGCAGTGGGGTGCTAGCACCGTTCGATGGTGGAATCGGGACACCGTGGGGGAAGGTTCATTGTGTGCGTCCTAGTACTCCGTAAACATGCCGACGATCAGCGCGCGGCTGTCGGAAGACGAGCTGGAGGAACTGGAGGCCGTCGCCGAGTTGCTGGACGACGACCGGAGCACGACGATCCGGAAGGCCCTCGAGGAGGGACTGGCGGAGTTGCGGACCCGGGAGGCCGTCGGGCGCTACCAGCAGGGCGACGTGGCGGTCACCGAGGCGGCACGGATCTCGGGCCTGTCGGTCGCCGAGTGGCTCGAGGTGGCTCGCGAGCGCAACCTGACCACGCAGTTGACGCCCGCGGACTTCCGCCGGGACGCCGACAACGCGAGGGAGCTGTGACGCGCATCTACGTCGACGCGACCACGCTCGTCTCGCTGGGCCAGGTCGGCGAACTCGAACTGCTCGGTGCCTTCGACGGCACCGTGGCGATCCCCGACGCTGTTCGCACCGAGGTGACCGAGGAGCCGGCCCGGACGAACCTCGACCGTTTCGTCGACGACCGGGACGTCCTGACCGGCCCGGTCGAGACCGACTGGACCGAGGACGCGCTGCGGGTTCTCGACGCAACCGAGCCCGGGAGCGACGTCCGCGTCCTCGAAGCCGTCCTCGGGGCGACCGACGAGGCCGCCGGCGAGGACGACATCGCCGTGGGGCTGATCTCCGACGACCGCCGACTCCGGACCGTCGCCGAGGGATTCGGCGCCACCGTCACCGGCACGTTCGGCGTGGTGGTTCGAGCGGCCATCTCCGACAAGTACTTCTCACAGTCACAGGCCAAACGCGTCGTTCGGCGGATCGACAGCCACGGCCTCCACCTCACCGGCGAGTTGCGCGAGCAGGCGGTCGGCGAAGCCGACGGCTGAGCCGACTCAGGGGCTCACTCGCTGACGGTCTCGCGGGAACACCGTCACTTCGCTACGCTCGTGACGAGCTCCCGCTCGACTGCCAGCGATCAGTCCTACGGACTGAGTCGCTGACGGTCTCGCGGGAACAGAACCGCCTCCCGGATGTTCCCCAGCCCGAGCATCGTCATGATGAGACGCTCGCCGCCGAGGCCCCACCCGGCGTGGGGCGGCATGCCGTACTTGAACATCTTGGTGTAGTACTCGAAGGCCTCGGGGTCGAGGCCCTGCTGTTCGAAGCCTTCGACGAGGCGGTCGTAGCGGTGTTCACGCTGGCCCCCGGAGACCAGTTCCATCGACGGGTGCATCATGTCGAAGCCCGTCGAGACCTCCGCGTCGTCGTCGTGGTCCTTGATGTAGAAGGGCTTGATCTCGCTGGGCCAGTCGGTGATGAAGTAGTGTTCGCCGACCTCCTGGCCGAGCGCGTGTTCGGCCTCCGTCGAGAGGTCGTCGCCCCAGACGAGCACCTCGTCGATCTCGCCCGTCGCGTTGATCCGGTCGAGAGCGTCCTCGTAGCTGATGCGCGGGAAGTCGCCCTCGGGGACCTCGAATTCGTCTTGGAGATCCAGCGCTTCCAGTTGCTCCTGGCAGTTCTCTGCGACGCCCTCGTAGGCGGCCTTGACGATCTGCTCGCAGGCGTCCATGGCCTGGGTGTGGTCGTAGAAGGCCGACTCGAAGTCGATGGAGGTCGCCTCGTTGAGGTGGCGGGGCGTGTTGTGCTCCTCGGCGCGGAAGATCGGACCGATCTCGAAGACGCGTTCGAGGCCGGAGCCGACCATCAGCTGCTTGAACAGCTGCGGGCTCTGGTTCATGAAGGCCTCCTGGCCGAAGTAGGTGATCGGGAACAGCTCGGTCCCGCCCTCGGTCCCCGTGGCGACGATCTTCGGGGTGTTGATCTCGGTACAGCCGAGGTCGCGGAAGGCGTCGCGGACCGACTCGAGGGCGGCGGCGCGGATCTCGAAGATGGCCTTCACTTCGGGTTTGCGGAGGTCGAGCGTCCGGTTGTCCAGCCGGGTCGGGAGTTCGGCGTCGACCTTGCCGGAGGGGTCCAGCGGCAGTTCGGGGTCCGCCGGGGCGACCACGTCGACCGATTCGGGGACGATCTCGACGCCCGTGGGCGCGCGGTCTTCCTCCTCGACCGCGCCGGTGACGGCGACCACGCTCTCGCGGTGGACGTCCAGGCCCGTCTCGACGAGGTCGTCGTCCATCTCGTCTTTCTCGAACTTGACCTGGATCTTCCCGGTCGCGTCCCGTACGATGATGAAGGCGATGCCGCCGAGGTCCCGGATCTCGTGGACCCAGCCGGCGACCGTGACGGTCTGGCCCGGCTCGGCGTCCGCGGTGTAGGTGCGGTCGTCCATGCAGTCCGGTATCGGCGGCCGGGACTTAAGCCCCGCCGTTTCCCGTCACGGCGTGGAGCCGCCGCCGCTGTCCGGGACGGTACACTTTTTGTCCGGTACCCAGTCCCCTCGCTATGAGCGACCGCGACGACATCGTCGAACTCGACGCGCTCGACCGCCACATCGTCTATCGCCTCCAGGAGAACGCCCGCAAGACCTCCGCGAGCACGATCGCCGAGGAGACGAACGTCGCCGCCAGCACCGTCCGCAACCGCATCAGCCAGCTCGAGGAGAAGGGCGTCATCGAGGGCTACTACCTCGACGTGAACTACGAACGGGCCGGCTTCCAGCTACACACGCTCATCGTCTGCAACGCCGAGATCCCCGAACGGGAGTCGCTCTCGCGGCGAGCCCTGGAGATCGAGGGCGTCGTCGCCGTCCGCGAGGTGATGACCGGCAGCGAGAACGTCCACGTCGAAGTGGTCGGGCGCGACGGCGACGACCTCAGCCGGATCGGCCAGGAACTGGACGCCCTCGGCCTGGAGGTCGTCGACGAGGACATCATCCGCAACGAGTACGTCCACCCCTACGAGGGGTTCTCGCCCGACGAGTGAGGGCATATCGGGTCCGGTCTTTTTCTGCCCATCGATTGCGGATTCGACAAATACATCGGTCCATTTATCCCGACTCGACAGATAGGTCCGAGTAACCGGCGGACGAATCGCGGTCGTGGGTCGCGGGCCCCAACCGCTTATCGAACTCGGGGCCCAACAGCCGACGAAGCCCATTCCGGGCAGATGGGTGACCCAACGGGAGGGTCCAGCCCGGTCCCCCGCACCCGTTCGCGAACGCGACCGCGTTTTCCACGCCGACGTTCCAACCAATGCCAAAAGAACTCGAACGCGACCTCGGACTCCCCGCTGTCATCGCGATCAGCGTGGGCGCCATGATCGGCAGCGGGATCTTCATCCTCCCCGGCATCGCGCTGAAGACGGCCGGTCCGGCGGTCATCCTCGCCTACCTGGTGGCGGGCATCCTCGTCTTGCCCGCGGCGCTGAGCAAAGCCGAGATGGCCACCGCCATGCCCGAAGCCGGCGGGACCTACATCTACATCGAACGCGGGATGGGGCCGCTTTTGGGCACCATCGCCGGCGTCGGCACCTGGTTCTCGCTCGCGTTCAAGGGCGCGCTCGCCCTGGTCGGCGGCGTCCCCTACCTCCTCTACCTGTTCGACCTGCCCGTCAAACCGGTCGCGCTGGTCCTCGCTGCCCTGCTCGTCGCGGTCAACCTCGTGGGCGCCAAACAGACCGGTCGCCTCCAGATCGGCATCGTCGTGGTGATGCTCGCGGCGATGGTCTGGTTCGTGGCGGGGGGCCTCCCGCCGGTCGCCGACAGTACCTACTACGGCGGCTTCTTCGCCGAGGGCGCGACCGGCCTCCTCGCGGCCACCGGCCTCGTCTTCGTCTCCTACGCGGGCGTGACGAAGGTCGCGAGCGTCGCCGAGGAGATCGAGAACCCCGATCGGAACATCCCGCTGGGTATCCTGGCCTCGCTCGGGTTCACGACGGTCCTCTACGTCCTGATCGTGGTCGTGATGGTCGGCGTCACCGATCCGTCGCAGCTGAGCGACTCCCCGGTCCCGATGATCGACGCGGCGGAAGCGACGCTCGACTTGCCGGGCGTCGTCGCCGTAATCCTCGCTGCCGTGCTCGCGCTGATCAGCACTGCCAACGCGGGCATCCTCTCCTCGTCGCGCTACCCCTTCGCGATGGCCCGCGACAAGCTCGCGCCCCCTTCACTTACCGAGATCCACGAGAAGTGGGGGACGCCCTCGAAGGCGATCACGCTGACGGGCGCCGTGATGCTCGTGCTCATCGCGTTCGTCCCGGTCGAGGAGATCGCCAAGCTCGCGAGCGCCTTCCAGATCGTCGTCTTCGCCCTGGTCAACGGCGCCGTCGTGGCCTTCCGCGAGGGCGACGTCGGCGAGTACGACCCCAGTTTCGAGTCGCCGCTGTACCCCTGGACCCAGATCGCGGGCATCCTCGGCGGCCTCGCCCTCATCGGGTTCATGGGGACGATCCCGCTGGTCGGCGCGGTCGTCATCACCGTCGGGTCGATGCTGTGGTACTACTACTACGCTCGCGAGAACGTGGCCCGGGAGGGCGCGGCCACGGACGTCGTCCGCCGCGCGATCGGCCAGGGGGCCGTCGAGCGGACGAAGTCGACCTTCGAGAAGATCGACGGCTACGAGGTCCTCGTCGCGATCGACGAGGACACGAGCGAGGCGCGCGAGCGCTCGCTCGTCCGGATCGCCGCCGACATCGCCCGGGAGAACGACGGCAGCGTCACCGTCGTCCAGTTCGACGAGGTGCCCGACCAGGCCCCGCTCGAACAGGTGTCGGGGACCCAGTCGGCCGCCGACGAGGCCTTCGAGCGCTACACCGCGGACCTCAGCGAGGAGTTCGAGGTCCCGATCCACTACGGCGAGATCGTCAGCCACGACGCCAAGCGGGCCATCGTCAACTTCGCCGCCGACGAGAACGCGGACATCCTCCTGCTCGAGCGCGAGGACGACCCCCTCTACGCGTCGGTGTTCGGGACGAACGTGGAGTGGATCACCCGGAAGGCAGACTGCGACGTGTTGCTGATCGAGGAGCGCGACCTCGGCGACATCCACTCGATCACGGTCGTCACCGACCGCGGTCCGTTCGACCCACAGAAGATCACCGTCGCGAACGCGCTGGCGACCGAGACGGGGTCCCGGATCGACCTGCTCTATCCCGTCGACGGCGACGCGACGGGCGCACAGCGGGAGACGCTGGACGAGTACCTCGCGGAGCTCGAGGCCCTCTGTTCGGTGCCGGTCTACCGGTCGGTCGTCGAGAGCGACGAGCCTGCGCGGGAGTTCGTCGACGCGACCGACCCGGCCGACGTCTTGATCATCGGCACCGACGGCGGCCGCATCCGGAGCAACCTGTTCGGCCGCCCGGCCGACCGCATCGTCGACAGCGTGGACTGCACGGCCATCCAGATCCAGCCGGCGGACTCCGAGCGGCCGGGCCTCCTGCGACGCGTCGTCGAGCGCATCGTCTTCTGAAAATCCCGCGGGGGATCGGACCCCTCTGTCACCGCGTCAGTCCTGCACCGGCGTTTTCGCGTCCTTCGCGCCCTCGACGGTCTCGCGCACTGCGTCGGCCCCCTCGTCGTGGACCAGGTCGCCGACGACGATCACGTCCGAGTGGCTGGCCATCTGCCGCGCGGAGTCGTAGTCGTGGATGCCGCCGCCGTAGAAGAGGGTCGCGTCGTCGAGCGCGTCGTGAGCGGCCTGGACCTTCTCAGTGTCGCCGAGCGTCCCGGAGTACTCGACGTAGACGATCTCCTGGCCGAGCAGGTGTTCGGCCGCCTCGGCGTAGGCGGCCACCTCGTCGGCCTCGAGGTCGCAGTTGGCCTGCGTGTACGTCGCGACGGAGGCCTCTGGGTTCAGCACGATGTACGCCTCGGTGAAGGTGCGGGACCAGTCGACATCGTCGTCGAGGCGGATCCACTCCTTGTGCGCGCCGGTGATCCAGGTCACGTCGCCGGCGTTCATCACGACGGGGATGAGGTAGCCGTCGTGGCGGTCGCTGTGGACGACGGAGGCGGGATTGGACGGTTCGATGTAGACCGGCACGTCGTACTTCCCGCAGGCGTCGACGACCCGCGCCATCTTCTCCTCGGTCATGCCCGTAGTACCGCCCACCTCGATGGCGTCGGTCCCGGTCGCGGCGACGTCCTCGAACGTCTCGCCGTCGACCAGGGACTTGTCCGGGTCGATCTTCAGCACGTGGTCCCACTCCGTCCATGGCCCGCTCATACCCGGCCAAATCCAATCGACCCTCAAAACTACTTCGGAAAGCCAGCCGAGCCGGGTCGGTCGGACCAGTTCAGTCCGCGGCCTCGGCGCCGGCCTGCTGTTGCCACTCCCGGATCTGGTCGGCGCTGACCCCCTGGACCGTCGTCGCGACGTCGTCGGGGTCCACCGTCTTCAGGTCGTCGAGCGTCTCGATCTCGGCCTCTTCCAGTTTCTCGGCGGTGCGCTCGCCAAGCCCGTCCAGGTCGACGAGGTCGTCGACGGCCTGGCGGGCCTGGTACTCCCGGTAGTTGCAGATCGGACAGCCCAGTTCCCACGGCTCGTCGCCGTTGTGGACGATCAGCTCGGGCAGGTCGTGTTCCTCACAGCGCTCGTCGGTCACCTCGATCTCGCCGCGGCGGGGCAGCGGGAGCGAGTAGTCGCAGTCGGGATAGCGCGTACAGCCCACGAGTCGCGAGCCGTTCCGGAGCTGTTTGATGGCGAGTTCGCCGCCCGCTTCGGCGGTTTCACCGCCTTCGCCTCGCGTCGTCTCCGACGACGCGCCCTCCCCACAATCGGGACAGTCACCGATCACCTCGTCCTCGCTCTCGTCGGCCTCGTCGGCCTTGCACTGGGGACAGCCGTGGACAAATGTATCACGGCCGGCCAGCATCTTGACGTGCGAGAGGCCGTGCTCCTCGCACTCCTCGTCCAGCACCTGCGGTTTGCCCGTGCTGGGCAGCGGGAGGGTGTATCGGCAGTCGGGGAAGCCGTCGCAGCCGACGAAGTGGGAGCCGTGGCGGCTCTGCCGGATCAGCAGGTCGTGGTCGCTCTCGGGGCATGGTCCGAGCGTCCGGTCGGCCTTCAGCGACTGCTGGAGGTGGTCGCCCACCTCCTCGCGGGACTCGTGGAGTTCCTCGAACACGCGGTCGAGCATCTCCCGCGACTCGGCGGTCACGTCGTCCAGCGTCGCCTCGCCGCTGGCGATGGCCGCCATGTCCGCCTCCAGTTCCGCGGTCATGTCCTCGCTGACGACGTGGTCGGCGAACTCCTCGGCGGCCTCGACGACCGCCTTCGCGAGCGTCGTCGGGCGCGGCGGGTCGTTCTCGATATAATTGCGGTCGTAGAGCTTCTCGATGACGTTGTGTCGCGTCGCCTTCGTCCCGATCCCCATGTCCTCCATGCGCTCGATCAGCCGCGACTGGCCGTAGCGGCGCGGCGGCTGGGTCTGCTTCGCTTCGAGTTCCACGTCCGAGACGGCGAGTTCCGCACCCTCCTCCACGTCGGGCACGAAGTTCTCGCTCGCGCTGGAGTAGGGGTAGACCGCGTGGTAGCCCGGTTCGACCAGGCGCTTGCCGTTGGCCTTCAGCTGACAGCCGTTGGCGTCGGCGACGACACGCAGGTGTTCCCAGGTCGCGGCCTCGGCGACGGTCGCGAAGAACCGGCGGACGACGAGTTCGTACACCTCCCACTCGTCGTCGTCGAGTTCGCTCCGGTTCGGGAGCTCCCCCGTCGGGTGGATCGGCGGGTGGTCGGTCGTCTCCTCGTCGCCGCGGGTCGGTTCGATCTCGTCCAGGTTGAGCAGCCCCGCCGCGTCCTCGCCGAACGCGCCCGTTTCGGTAAAGGCCTCCAGCAGTTCCTCCGGGTCGAGGTCGTCGGGGTAGACCGTGTTGTCCGTCCGCGGGTACGTCAGGTAGCCGGCGGTGTACAGCTCCTCGGCGATGCTCATCGCCCGCTGGGCGGAGTAGCCCAGCGAGCCCGCGGCGCTGATGAACTGCGTGGTGTTGAACGGGGCGGGCGGCTCGTCGGTGCGGGTCCGACGGCGGACCTCGGTGACCGTCGCCGCGTCGGCGTCGAGCAGGCGCTCGTGGGCCTCGTCGGCGGCGGCCTCGTCCCAGATGCGGTCGGCCTCCTTGCCGTCGTCGTCCCAGAAGTACTGCGCCTCGAAGGACTGCCCCTCCTCGGTCAGGTCGGCGAACAGCTCCCAGTAGTCGTCGGGCTCGAAGGCCTCGATCTCGCGCTCGCGGTCGACGATCAGCTTCAGCGTCGGCGACTGCACCCGGCCGACGGAGATGAAGTCCTCGCCCAGTTGCCGCGCCGAGAGGGAGAGGAAACGGGTCAGGGCCGCGCCCCAGATCAGGTCGATGATCTGTCGGGCCTCGCCCGCGGCCGCAAGGTCGAAGTCCAGGTCGTCGGGTTCGGCGAAGGCGTCTTTGACCTCGCGCTCGGTGATGGAGGAGAACCGAACGCGCTGGATCGGCACGCCGGTCTCGTCGCGGATGATCTCGTAGGCCTCCTTCCCGATGAGTTCGCCCTCGCGGTCGTAGTCCGTCGCGATGACGGCCTCGTCGGCCCGCTTCGCGAGTTCGCGTAGCGTCCGGACGATGTTTTCCTTCGTGGGCGATTTCGTGATGTCGGCGTCGATCAGTTCGACGGGTTCGACGTCGCGCCAGTCGTTGTACTCGGGCGGGAAGTCGACGCCGACGACGTGGCCCGAGAGGCCGACGACGCGTTTGTCGCCCCAGCGGTAGACGTTGACGCCGTTGCGGCGCTCGGCCTCGGCGCTGTCCTCGCTGAGGATCTCGGCGATGCGTCGCGCGGCGTTGTCCTTCTCCGTGATGATCAGTTCCACGCGATCACACCTCCCGACACCTGGGTGGTCATCGGTCCACGATAAGTTCAGGTCGGTTCTAAAGCTTTCGGCAATAGGAGTGTCGAAACCGCCGGACTGCGCGGGTACGCGCTCCCGCGCGGGTGCGCTCGCGCTCGCTCAACACTTTTTGCCCTCCCCCGTCACGATCCATCCGATGCTCCGGCGTCTGCTGGCGTGGCTCCCCGGCGCGGCCGACGAGCGCGGCGACGGCCCGGATCCCCAAGCCCGTGCCGACCGGATCCGCGAGATCGGACGCGATCCGCTCCAACACGGCCAGGCGGGGACCGACGAGGTGCTCGACGCGCTCGAAGACCGCTCTCCGCTCGTCCGCGCGACGGCTGCGGAGATCCTGGGGTCGGTCGAGGTCTACCACGAACTCGTCCCGGCCGACCCGCTGATCGGCCGGCTGGACGACCCGGACCGCGAGGTTCGCCTCGCGGCCGCGCGGGCGCTGACGATCACGACCGACGCGACGGCGGTCGACGACGTGCTCCCCTACGCGCTCGACGACGATCCCGGCGTCCGGGCCGCGGGCGCGGTCGGGCTCTACCACGCCCTGACTCGGGTCACCTACGAGTTCACGCCCGCCCAGGTCGAAGCGCTGCTGGACTCAGTCGCGGCCGCGGGCGAGTCCAGGGGATCGAACCCCGAGGACGCCGACCTGGGCCGCGAGTACCTCCTGGCGACCCTCGACCGCGGCGCGGCCCCGCAGGACCTGACCGATCTGGACGCCGAACGGACGGCGACGCTCGTGGCCGCGCTCGACGACGAGTCGGCAGCGGTCAGAGCGCAGGCGGCGACGCTGCTCGGCCTGGTCGAGAACGATGCGGCGCGGCAGGCGCTTCGCGACGCGCGTGAGAACGACCCTGACGAGCGGGTCAGAGACGCGGCCGCGGACGGTCTGCGAAACGATACCGGCTGAGAACGACTAGTCGTCCAGTTCCGCCCGCAGCAACTGGTTCACGACCACCTTTTTCTCCTCGGGTCGCCGACGGCGACCCCTCTCTGCTCACGGGCCGCGGAGCGGCCCGTTCGCATGGTATGAGGGAGCGGAGCTCCCTCACTAGTCGAAAAACGTGGGCGAAAAAGCGCTCGCTCCCACTGGTCGCTCGCGGTGCTATTCCTCTAGCGCTTCCCGCAACAACTGGTTCACGTCGCCGGGGTCGGCGCTCCCGCCGGTCTTCTGCATCACCTGGCCGACGAGGAAGTTGATCGCGCCGTCGTCGCCGCCGTGGTAGTCCTCGACGGCGCCGGGGTTCTCCTCGATCGCTTCGGTGACCGCGTCGGCGACCTCGTCGCCGCTGGTCTTGCCCAGGTCCTCCGCCTCGACGACGGTATCGGGGTCTTTGCCGTCGTCGAGCATCGACCGGAGGACGGTCTCGCGGGCGTTCTTGGCCGTGATCTCGTCCTCGGCGACGAGTTCGACGAGACGCGTCACCTCGTCCAGGCGGTCGTCGATTTCCGTGATCTCCATGTCGCGGTAGTTGAGTTCGCCGAGCAGGTTGTCCGCGACCCAGGTCGCCGCGAGGTCGGGGTCGTACTCCCCGGCGAGGTCCTCGAAGAAGTCCGCGACCTGTTTGGTGCTGGTGAGCTTCGAGGCCGCCTCGTCGCTGAGGCCGTACTCGTCGGCGAAGCGCTCGCGGCGAGCGTCGGGCAGTTCCGGGATCGCGATCTGCTCCTTCCAGTCGGCCACCTGCAGCGGGGGCAGGTCGGCCTCCCGGAAGTAGCGGTAATCTTTCTCTTCTTCCTTCGAGCGCATCGAGACCGTGTTACCGTGGGTCTCGTTGAAGTGACGGGTCTCCTGCTCGACGGCGCGGCCGGACTCGACGAGTTTCTTCTGGCGCGAGCGCTCGAAGGAGAGGGCCTTCTCCGCGCCCTTGTGGCTGGAGATGTTCTTGACCTCCGTGCGGTTCGCGTCCGCAAGGACTGTATCGTCGATCTCGCCGTCGCCGTCGACCTCATCGGCGGGGACCAGCGAGAGGTTGGCGTCGATGCGCAGCGAGCCGTCGCGGCTGGGGTCGAAGACGCCCAGGTACTCGAGGACCTCCTCGAGTTTCTCGAGGAAGGAGCGGACCTCCGCGGGCTCGCGGAAGTCGGGTTCCGTGACGATCTCCATCAGCGGCGTGCCGGCGCGGTTGTAGTCGATCAGGGTGTAGTCGGCGCGCTCGATGGAGACAGTGCGGCTCTCCAGGCCCTCCGTGCCCTCTCGGACGTGCTTGATGCTGCCTGGGTCCTCTTCGAGGTGGGCCCGGCGGATGGCGACGGTGCGGCGCTGCCCGTCGACAGAGAACTCCAGGTCGCCGTCCTGGCAGATCGGCGCGTCGTACTGGGTGATCTGGAAGTTCTTGGGCAGGTCGGGGTAGTAGTAGTTCTTCCGGTGGAAGGCGGTCTCCTCGGGGATTTCGGCGTCGATGGCCTTCCCGACTTTGACGGCGGCCTCGACGGCCCCCTCGTTGAGGACCGGCAGGGCGCCGGGGAGGCCGAGACAGACGGGGCAGGTGTGGGTGTTCGGCTCGTCGTCGCCGTCGGCCGTCGAACAGCCACAGAAGATCTTCGTCGCCGTCTCGAGCTGGACGTGCACCTCCAGCCCGATCACGGCGACGTGCTCCCCCGTTTCGGCAGCCTGTGCTGTCATTACCCGCGGTTCGAGAGCCGCCGGCTAAAGGCTAACGACCCGCGCGAGTCCCGCGTCGCCATCCCACACCACCGGCGGCGCCGATCGCGAACACGGCTTTCTTTGCCGTCCTCCGCGTACGTCCGGTATGGCCACCGACACGCTCCGCCGTCTGGGATACGGCTGGCTGCTCGTCCAGGGAGTCGTCGCCGCCCTCGCACCGAAGACGAGCGTCCGCCTGAACGCCCGTCTGTGGGGCATCGCCTTCGAGAACACCGGCGAACTGGAGCCCCGTCCGTGGTACGTCCGGTCGGTCCGCGCCGCGGGCGTCGGGATGCTCGCCGCCGGCGGCGTCGGACTCCTGCTCGAAGATCGGGCCGCCGAGAGCGACGCCGAAGCAGCCGGTGACGTCGACGGCGAGTCCGTCGACCCGATCACGATCGATCCGGACGACGCCTGACCGCGACGTCGCGAGTTCGGTCGGTCAGTCGTCGCCGTCTTCGGTGTCGTCACCGTCGTCACCGGCGGCTCCCTTCGGGCGGACGACGAGGACCGCGCCGAGCGACGCCTCGGCGACCCGTTCTTCGAAGTCGCCGAAGACCAGTTCCCGCCAGTCGGTCGCTCGCTCCCCGAGGACGGTGGCGTCGGTCCCGGCGGCCAGTTCGCCGATGGTCCGGACCGGCCGGTCGGTCTCGATCCGCTCGGCGTCGATCCGATCGGGGTCGACGCCGCCGGCCTCCATCGCCGTGCGTGCCCGGTCGAGTAGATTGAGCGTGTCTTCGTCCCCGCCGTCGATCTCCCGGAGGCGGACGTCGATGTCGCGTCCGGCGACCAGCGCCGCGACGGTCTCGCCGATCCGCTCGGCGGCGACGGCGCCGTGGAGCGCGACCAGCAGGTCCGTCGCGTCCATCGACGGGTTCAGGTGGACGACCACGTCGGCCTTGGTCTCGGCCGCCACCCGATCGAAGGTCTGTTCGCTGTCGTGCGTGAAGACGAGCCGCGTCGTCACGTCGGCGCCCGCGGTTTCGAGCGCCTCCTCGATGTCGTCGAGTTTGTCCCGCGCCCGGTCCTCGAAGGAGAGCCGGGCCTGGTCGGGCGAGGTCTGCTCGGGGATGACGTGATACCCCAGCACGGTGACTTTCGCCGGTGCCAGCAGTTCGATGACGCCCTGCGGAACTGTCTCGCTCTCGAGGAGTTCGACGGGGACGAGTGCGTGAACCATCAGAGGACACCTCGTAACTCAACGTCCCTGGCGTAGTAATAGTACCACCCGGCCGCGACCACCATCAATCCGAGGCCGACGATCTGCGAGAGCCGTTGCATCAGCAGGATCAGCGCGAAACTCGCGAGCGCACCCAGGATCGGCACGACCGGATACCCAGGGACGCGGAAGTCGGGGTCGTACCAATCCGGTTCGTCACGCCGGAGCGCGAGCAGGGCCACGCACATCAGCCCGTACATCACGAGGTGGAGGAAGGAGGCGACCTCCGCGAGCACCTCCACTTCGCCGCTCGCGACGAGGACGACCACGGGGACGCCGGCGAGCAACAGTGCGACGTGCGGCGTGCCGTACCGGAGGTTGACGACGCCGGCCTTGCGGGGAAAGAGAGCGTCGCGGCTCAGCGCGAAGATGGCCCGCGAGGAGCTCATGATCGACGCGTTGGCCGAGGAGATGGTCGCCAGGAGTCCCGCGACCAGGATGGCGACGGCGCCGGGCGCGCCGAGGAGGTTCCGCGCCACCTCGACCATCGCCGTCTCGCCGAAGCCGGCGAGACGCTGGCTCTCGAAGGCGCTGGTGGCGACGAACACCGTCGCGACGTAGAACACGCCGACGATCACCACCGAGCCGACCATCGCCAGCGGGAGGTTTCGGCTCGGCTCCTCGATCTCGCCCGCCACCGTCGCGACCTGCGCGAAGCCGAGGTAGGAGGTGAACACGAGCGCCGCGGTCGTGAAGATCGGCAAGGGCCCGAACGGGGCGAACGCCTCCGGCGTGCTGACGCGACCGAAGACGCCGAGCGCGTCGAGGCCGCCGTAGCTCAGAAAGAGCGTCAGGATCACGAGCAAGAGACCGACGACGCCGTTCTGGAGCTTCGCGGTGTTCTCGGTCCCGGTCATCGACAGCGCAGTGAGGAAGACGCCGAACAGGAGGCCGGACGCGATCACGGGGTCGAAGCCGATGGCCACGCCGACCTCCGAGAGGACCGCCGCGACGTAGCTGCCGAAGCCGACCAGGTAAAAGGCAGAGGCGAAGACGAGGCCGAGCCACAGGGAGATACCGACGACGGTTCCGGCGAGCGTCCCCAGCCCGCGCGAGATGAAGTAGTACCCGCCGCCGCTGCGGGGCATCGCCGTCGCGAGTTCGGCGGTCGGAATCGCGACCAGGAGCGCGACGACCGCGCCGATGGCGAACGAAGCGGCCGCCGCCGGTCCGGCCTCCCCCGCGGCGATTCCCGGGAAGACGAAGATACCCGCGCCGATCATCGTCCCGATACCGATGGAGAGCGCGCCCGACAGCGACAGGGTCCGCTCGAGTTCGACGCCGTCGGCCTCGTCGACCGACGGATCGCCGTCCGAGACCGGTGCGGTCGGCTCCGGGGTCTCGCCGCCACGATTGACCCCGCCCGGCGGCTCCGGCTCCGTGGACATGTCATCGAGTACAGAGTGAACGCCCTAATGTCTGGGGGAAATTCCCACCGGGCGGGCACAACGGCGTGTCGGCAGGCTCTAGACTAATGGCCGGTGGAGCGGGGTGGCGAACCCCGCCAGCGTCAGGTCATGTACTGGCCGGTTTTCCCGGACCGGATCCTATCAGAAAGGATGTGAATGTCTGACGTAACTTTATGGCGTCAGGGGCGGGTTTGCTTGGTATGGCGAGCGGCAACCGCGTCGAGGAACTCGAATCGCGCGTCAAAGAACTGGAAGCGACGGTCGACGGGCTGACGGACGAACTCGTCGAGTGCAAGGTTCGCATCCGCGAACTGGAGAACGTCGTCGACGACCAGGTCGGCCTGGACACCATCGACGGCAGCGGCGTCGGCTCGTCGACCCCGCCCCGGGAGCGCGAGGCCGACTCGGAGTCCGAAGCCGACGCCGAGCGCGCTCAGCCCGCCGAGCCGGCCGAAGCGCCTAAATCGGAGGCCCCCGAGGCAGAAGACGACGCGGAGTCCGAATCCAGCGACATCATCATCGCCTGACGGGCTCCGGCAACGAGCACCCCCATGCACATCAAAGAGCTCGTCCTCGACAATTTCAAGAGTTTCGGCCGGAAGACCCGAATCCCGTTTTACGAGGATTTCACTACCGTGAGCGGCCCGAACGGCTCGGGCAAGTCGAACATCATCGACTCGATCCTGTTCGCGCTCGGACTCGCCCGCACCTCGGGCATCCGGGCCGAGAAGCTGACCGACCTCATTTACAACCCCGGTCACCACGACGGCGATCGCGAGAGCGACGAGGAACGCGAGGCCAGCGTCGAGGTCATCCTCGACAACGCCGACGGGACCCTGGAACGGGGGACCGTCGTCAACGCCGCCGGCACCGAAGACGTGGGCGACTGCGAGGAGATTTCCATCAAGCGCCGCGTCAAGGAGACCGAGGACAACTACTACTCGTATTACTACATCAACGGCCGCTCGGTCAACCTCTCGGACATCCAGGACCTGCTCGCGCAGGCCGGCGTCACCCCCGAGGGCTACAACGTCGTCATGCAGGGCGACGTGACCGAGATCATCAACATGACCCCGGGCGCGCGCCGCGAGATCATCGACGAGATCGCGGGCGTCGCCCAGTTCGACGCCAAGAAGGAGGACGCCTTCGAGGAGCTGGAAGTCGTCGAGGAACGCATCGAGGAGGCCCAGCTCCGCATCGACGAGAAGCGGGACCGCCTCGAACAACTGGAAGACGAGCGCGAGACCGCCCTCGAGTACCAGGACCTCCGGGACGAGAAACAGGAGTACGAGTCCTTCCGGAAAGCCGCCGAGCTCGAGGACAAGCGCAGCGAACTCGAGGCCGTCCGCGAGGAGATCGAAGAACTGGAGGGCGAACTCGACGACCTCCAGCGCGAACTCGACGAGCGCCAGGGGACGGTCCTCCGCCTGGAGGAGGACCTCGAGGACCTCAACGCCGAGATCGAGCGCAAGGGCGAGGACGAGCAGTTGCGGATCAAACGCGAGATCGAGGAGGTCAAAGGCGAGATCTCCCGGCTCGAAGACGCCGTCGCGAGCGCCGAGGAGAAAATCGAGGACGCAGAAAACGAGCGCCGCCAGGCGTTCGTCCAGATCGACCGGAAACAGGAGTCGATCGACGAGCTCGAGAGCGACATCCGCGAGACGAAAGTCGCCAAGTCGGGCGTCAAGGCCGACATCCAGGAGAAGGAGGGCGAACTCGAGGACCTCCAGGAGCGCATCGACGAGGTCGGCGAGGAGTTCGAGGAGGTCAAGGCCGAACTCGACGAGAAGCGCGCAGCCATCGAGGGCAAAAAGAGCGAGAAAAACGACCTCCAGCGCGAGCAGGACCGCCTGCTCGACGAGGCGCGCCGACGCTCGAACCAGCAGCGCGAGAAGGAGGAGGCCATCGAGGAGGCCGAAGCCCGCCTCCCCGAGATCCAGGCCGAGATCTCCGATCTGGAGACCGAACTGGAGAAGGCCGAACAGAACCAGACGACCATCGCGGGCGTCGTCGAGGACCTCAAGGCCGAGAAACGCGAACTGCAGTCTGACTTGGACGAGATCGAGGACGAGATCTCGGCCAAACAGCAGGAGTACGCCGAACTCGAGGCGAAGGCGGGCCAGGACGGCGACTCCTCCTACGGCCGGGCGGTGACGACGATCCTGAACGGCGGGATGGACGGCGTCCACGGCACGGTCGGCCAGCTGGGCGGCGTCGACCCCGAGTACGCGACTGCCTGTGAGACCGCCGCGGGCGGTCGGCTCGCCCACGTCGTCGTCGACGACGACGGCATCGGCCAGCAGTGCATCGAGTACCTCAAGTCGCGCAACGCGGGGCGGGCGACCTTCCTGCCCATCACGAAGATGAGCCAGCGCTCGCTGCCGAGCCTGCCGAGCCACGACGGCGTGGTGGACTTCGCGTACAACCTGGTCGACTTCGACCCCGAGTACGCGGGCATCTTCTCGTACGTGCTGGGCGACACGGTGATCGTCGACGAGATGGACACCGCCCGCGACCTGATGGGCAAGTTCCGGATGGTCACGCTGGAGGGCGACCTCGTCGAGAAATCCGGCGCCATGACCGGCGGTTCCTCGAAGGGGACCCGCTACTCCTTCTCCGGCGGGCAGGGCCAGCTGGAGCGGGTCGCCGCGCGGATCAACGACCTCGAGGACGAGCGGCAGTCGATCCGCTCCGATCTTCGAGACGTCGAGAACCGGCTCGACGACGCGCGCGACCGCAAGTCCGACGCGACCGATCAGGTCCGCGAGATCGAGAGCGAGATCGAGGATCTGGAGGGCGAGTACGAGGAGACCGAACAGCGGATCGAGCGCCTGGAGGCCGAGCTGGAGGAGATCGAGGCCGACCGGCAGGAGGTCTCCGACCGGATGGACGAACTCGAAGGCGAGATCGAGGCCCGCACCGCCGAGATCGAGGAGATCGAAGCCGAGATCGCAGAGCTAGAGAGCGAGATCGAGGACTCCGAACTCCCGAAGCTGACGAGTCAGGCCGACGAGGTCCGCGAGGCGATCGACGACCTCGAGGACCGCCGGGACGACCTCGACGCCGACCTCAACGAGCTCCAGCTCGAGAAACAGTACGCGGAAGAGGCCATCGAGGAGCTCCACGACGACATCGAGGCCGCCCAGAACCGCAAGGCCGAGCAGGAAGAGCGCATCGAAGAACTCGAGGGGAAGATCGACGAGCAGGAGGAACTGCTCGAAGAGAAGGAGGAAGCGGTCGCCGACCTCGAAGAGGAACTCGCGGACCTCAAGGAAGAGCGCCAGGAGCACAAGGACGAACTGAAGGCGGCCAAGGAACGCCGCGACGAGCAGCAGTCGAAGGTCACGAGCGTCGAGGACGACCTCGCGGACCTCCGCGAGGACGAGGAGCGCCTCGACTGGGAGGTCTCCGAACTCGAGAGCGAGGTCGGGGACTACGACCCCGAGGACGTGCCGGACCACGACGAGGTCGAGGCCGAGATCGAACGCCTCGAAGGCGAGATGGAGAAACTCGAACCCGTCAACATGCTCGCCATCGAGGAGTACGACGAGGTGGCCGACGACCTCGAGGACCTGGAGGACAAGAAGGGGACGCTCGTCGAGGAGGCGGAGGGCATCCGCGAGCGGATCGAGACCTACGAGCAGCGCAAGAAGGCGACCTTCATGGATGCCTACGAGGGCATCAACGAGCAGTTCGAGGACATCTTCGAGCGCCTCTCGAACGGGACCGGGACGCTGCACCTCGAAAACGAGGAAGACCCCTTCGAGGACGGGCTGACGATGAAGGCCCAGCCCAAGGACAAGCCGATCCAGCGGCTGGCGGCGATGTCCGGCGGGGAGAAGTCCCTGACGGCGCTGGCCTTCATCTTCGCCATCCAGCGGTACAACCCGGCGCCGTTCTACGCGCTGGACGAGGTCGACGCCTTCCTCGACGCCGCCAACGCCGAGATGGTGGGCGAGATGGTCGACGAACTCGCCGGCGAGGCGCAGTTCGTCGTGGTCTCCCACCGCTCGGCCCTGCTGGAGCGGTCCGAGCGAGCCATCGGCGTCACGATGCAGGAGGACAACGTCTCCGCCGTGACCGGGATCGATCTGAGCGAGATCGGTGGCGGGGACGGAGATGAAGAGGTGCCAGCGGATGACTAGCGAGGACGACCGAAGGGAGTCCTCGGAGAAATCGAGCGGGGAGCGCAGCGACCCGCGAGATAGCGACGACGGAATCCCGCTGAACATCGCAGGCCACGAGGACCGGGAGCGGCCCGACGGAGCGTCGTCGATGCTGGGTGGTGACGACGGCGAGTCGGATAGCAGTGAGGACGAAGCCGACGGAAGCGACGACGAGGCTCGCGCCGAACAGCCCGGACTCGGTGCGGGCTTCGAGGGTCCCGAACCGCCGGAGGAAGACGACGTGCAGCCAGTCGAGGTGCTGGTCCAGCTGGCCAAGGACGGCGAGATCGAACCGTGGGACATCGACATCGTGACGGTGACCGACAAGTTCCTCGACCGCCTGGACGAGGCGGACCTCCAGACCTCCGGGCGGGCGCTGTTCTACGCGAGCGTCCTGTTGCGGATGAAAAGCGACGCAATGTTGAACGACGACGCGGACGAAGAACCCGAGCCCGAGCCATGGGAGGCGGCGGCGATGGGCGAGGACACGCCGATCGACCCGGAGGCGGACCCGTTCGCGTCGCTGGAGAAGGAGATGGACCGTCGGCTCGACCGCAAGCGGGCCCGGGGGATGCCCCAGACGCTGGACGAACTCGTTCGCGATCTGCGTGAAGCGGAGCGCGACACCTGGTGGAAGGAGTCCAGGGAGTACGACACCAGCGGGAGTCCGGGGACCTACCAGCGCGGGACGCAGGAACTCGACTACCGGGCCGGCGACGAGTTCCGGATGGACGACGAGCCGACGGCGGCGGACGTGACCGGGACCGCCCACGGCGAGGACATCGACGCGATCATCGACGACGTGTACGGGGCCTGCCTGGAACAGTGGGAGGCCGGGCGCGACGAGGTGCTCTACGCCGAGATCGAGCACGCGGGCGGGAGCCGGGTCGAGACCTTCCTCGGACTGCTCTTTCTCTCCCACCGGGGACAGGTGTACCTCCAGCAGGACGATCTCTTCGGCGACCTCTGGGTGCAGGACCCCAACGGGCCCGAGGCCTCGGAAGAAGCCGTCGCGGACTGACGGTTCAGCGCGGTAATTCGTGGGGCTCGTCATCTCAACCGGCCAAGAACGGGTGATTAACCGTCTCCACGTCGAACCGGGACGTGCAATGGCAAACAACGAACTCGGCCCGCTCGGCTGGTTCTCGGCCGCGGGCTTCGTGATCCTGAGTCTGTTGTACGTCGTCGACATGCAGGGCATCGCGCAGTGGCCGGTGTCGCTACCCGTCACCGGCGCGCTCGCACTGCTGGCCGCCGCGGGCGCGATCCTGTTCTGGTACGGGAACGACCCGACCGCGGCCGAAGAGCCGACCACGACCAGAACGAACTGACCGATCGGCCCCGTTTTTTCCGTTGCGTCCCCGTCGGCGAAAGAGCTATGTAGGACCATGACATATGGTAGCAGTACACATGACGCCGACGAAATTCCAGGAGCGCCTGGCCGAGACCGAGGGCCGAGTCGACACCGAGCAGTTCCTCCAGGCGCTCCAGTACGTCCGCGACGACGGGCGCAAGTGAGGGCGTGGGCGGCGCCGGGCGGGACGGTGCGGAGCGGCGGTTCGATTACTCGCGGCTGGTGCTCTCCGGGCCAGAGCGACGCGGGTGGCGGCCGCGTCGCGGCCCGACGGTAACTTAATCCGACCGGTGGGCGAACGCGCTGGCATGGACACCCGACAGGCGCTTCTGGTCGACGCGTTCACCGACGAGCCGCTCGCGGGCAACGCCGCAGGCGTCGTGCCCGACGGGGACGGCCTCGACGACGAGCAGATGCAGGCCGTCGCCGCGGAACTCGGCGCGAGCGAGACGGTCTTCCTCCGCGAGTCCGACGCGGCCGACCGCGCGATCCGCTACTTCACGCCGAAAACTGAGGTCGACATGTGCGGCCACGCGACGATCGCGAGCCACGCGTACCTCTACGAGCGCGGCGAGATCGACGCGGGCGAACACACCCTCGAGACCGAGGCGGGCGTCCTCGACATCGAAGTCACCGACGACGGCGGCGTCTGGATGACCCAGAACCAGCCGGAGATCCGCCGGGTCGACCTTGACTACGACCGCGTGGCCGACGCGCTCGGGATCGACGTCGCGGCCCTGGAGGACGTGGGCGCGGACCTCCCGCTCGCGCGCAGCACGACCGGCCTCCCCTTCCTGGTCGTGCCGGTGAACTTCATGGAGCACCTGAGCGCGCTCGACCCCGATATGCGCGCCATCGAGGACCTGAGTCACGAATTCGACACCGCGGGCGTCTACGCCTTTACCTTCGACACGCTAGAGCAGGAATCGACCTTGCACGGCCGGATGTTCGCCCCGAAGGAAGGCGTCCCGGAGGACCCGGTGACCGGCACCGCCAGCGGGGCAGTGGGGGCCTACCTGCGCGAGTTCGAAGCCTTCGACGATCTGCCCGACGAGATGATCTTCGAGCAGGGATACTTCGTCGACCGGCCGGGGACGGTGTACGTCGAAGTCGGCGCCGAGATCCGCGTGGGTGGGTGGGCAGTGACCGCACTCGACGGCGACCTCGTGGTCCCGGACACCGAATCGGACGACATCATCGAGGTGTAGGAACCCCTTACCCTGCGGGCCGATTCCTCCGGGCCCTGAGAGTGCGAGTAGTCCCACGATACCAACGGACGGCGAGGGGTGACGAGGGGTATGGCAAACGCCAGACGAGGGCGGTCCGGCGACCGTTCAGCCGGGGTGAGATACGCTGGCACGCGTCGCGCGGTTGGCGCGGTTCGGAACCTTCTTTATCGGTGTTCTGTACTTCCCAGGTGAGGACATGGCTGTACTCTGGCTGGACGAAATCGGGGCAGACGACCTCGAGTCGGTTGGCGGGAAGGCGGCCTCGTTAGGGGAACTTACGGCCGCAGGCCTGCCAGTTCCCCCGGGGTTCGTCGTCACGGCGGGGACCTACCGACGATTTATCGAGGAGACAGGCATCGACGAACAACTGTTCGAGGCGGTCGACGTGGACGCCGAGGACTCGAAGGCGCTGGCCGAAGCCGAGGCGCGCGCCCAGGAACTCATTCTGGAGACGGAGATGCCCGAGGATCTCCGCGAGGAGATCCTGGCCTCCTACGAGGAGATCGGCGAGGGCGAGGCCTTCGTCGCGGTCCGCTCCTCGGCGACCGCCGAGGACCTGCCCGACGCGTCCTTCGCCGGTCAACAGGAGACGTTTCTGAACATCACCGGCGAGGACCTCCTGGACAAGGTCAAGCGCTGCTGGGCCTCCCTGTTTACCCAGCGAGCGACCTACTACCGCCAGGAGCAGGGCTTCGCCCACGACAAGGTCGACATCGCGGTCGTCGTCCAGCAGATGGTCGAGGCCGAGAAGTCCGGCGTGATGTTCACCTCGCACCCCTCGACCGGTGAGAAGCAGGTCATCATCGAGGCCGCCTGGGGTCTGGGCGAGGGCGTCGTCTCCGGCTCCGTCACCCCGGACAACTACGTGATCGACCGGGCCAACGGTGCGGTGACCGACGTCGAGGTCGCCGACAAGAAGACGATGTACTCCAAGGATCCGGAGACCGGCGAGACCGACGAGCGGCCGGTGCCCGAGGAGAAACGCAACGAGCGCGTCATCGACGACGGCGAGATCGACAGGCTCGTCGAACTCGGCGAGCAGGTCGAGGACCACTACGACACGCCCCAGGACGTCGAGTGGGCCATCTTCGAGGGTGACGTCTACATGCTGCAGTCGCGCCCGATCACCACTATCGCCGAGGGCGAGGGGACGGCCGCGACCGCCGACGGAAGCGGCGCGACGGCCGCCCAGAAAGACGAGGAAGACGTCCTGCTCTCGGGACTCGGCGCGAGCCCGGGGATCGCGTCCGGTGCCGTCCGGATCGTCGACAAGCTCGACCAGCTCGACAAGGTCGGCGAGGGCGACATCATCGTCACCGAGATGACCACGCCCGACATGGTGCCGGCGATGAAACGCGCCGCCGGCATCGTCACGAGCGAGGGCGGGATGACCTCCCACGCCGCAATCGTCGCGCGCGAACTGGGTGCCCCCGCGGTCGTCGGGACCGGCGGGGCGACCGAGGCCCTCGAGGACGATCAGGTCGTCACCATCGACGGCGACAAGGGGACCATCCGCGAGGGCCGGGAGGCAGAAGAGGAGACCGAGCCCATCGAGGAGGTCCGCCCCCAGGCCCCCGTCAAGCCGATGACGGCGACGGAGGTCAAGGTCAACGTCTCGATCCCCGAGGCCGCAGAGCGTGCGGCCGCGACCGGCGCGGACGGCGTCGGCCTGCTCCGGATCGAGCACATGATCCTGTCGACGAACAAGACGCCCCAGCGGTACATCGACGACCACGGTGAGGAGGCCTACGTCCAGGAGATCGTCGACGGCGTCCGCGGGGTCGCAGACGAGTTCTACCCGCGCCCGGTCCGGGTCCGGACGCTCGACGCGCCGACCGACGAGTTCCGCCAGCTCGACGGCGGCGAGGACGAGCCCGAGGAACACAACCCGATGCTGGGCTACCGCGGCATCCGCCGCAGCCTGGACCGCCCGGACGTGTTCAAACACGAACTCGAGGCGTTCCGCCAGCTCTACGACATGGGCTACGACAACGTCGAGATCATGTTCCCGCTGGTCAACGACGCCGACGACGTCCTGCGGGCCAAGGCGCTCATGCAGGAGGCCGGCATCGACCCCGAGAAGCGTTCCTGGGGCGTGATGATCGAGACGCCCGCCGCGGCGCTGGGCGTCGAGTCGATGGCCGAAGCCGGCATCGACTTCGCCTCCTTCGGCACGAACGACCTGACCCAGTACACGCTCGCGGTCGACCGCAACAACGGCAACGTGGCCGACCGGTTCGACGAACTCCACCCCGCCGTCCTCGACCTCATCAGCCAGACCATCGAGGCCTGTCGCGAACACGACGTCAACACGTCGATCTGCGGCCAGGCCGGCTCCAAGCCCCGGATGGTGCAGCACCTCGTCAACGAAGGTGCGACCTCCATCTCGGCCAACATCGACGCCGTGCGCGACGTCCAGCACGAGGTCAAGCGCGTCGAGCAGAAACTCCTGCTCGATTCGGTGCGCTAACTTCGACAGCCAGGGTTTTCGCCCGCCGTCACATCGTCCCGAACAGCTCGAACTTGTCCCGCCGGTAGAGGTCGATCTCGCTCGCCATCGAGGGCGACTGCTCGGCGGCGAAGACGATCGCTTCGGCGATCTCTTCGGGTTCGCTCACCTCCCCTTCGTCGAACCGTTCCGCGAAGGTCTCGCCATAGACGCCGCCGAACTCCGTGCGCACCTCCGAGGGGTTGACGACCGTGACGGCGACGTCGTCGTCGCCGACCTGCGCGGAGACGCTCTTGGCGAAGCCGCGGGTCCAGAACTTGCTCGCGGCGTAGACCGGGTTGGACGGCCGGGGGAACTTCCCCGCGAAGCTCCCGAGGTAGACGAGCGTGCCGCTGGACTCCCGGAGGTGCGGGAGCGCTTCCCTGGTCGCGAAGAACATCCCGTCGCAGTTGACGGCCATCATCGTGCGGTACTGCTCGGTGCTCATGTCTTCGATCTTCGCGCCGCGGGCGAGGCCGGCGTTGTTCACGAGCAGGTCGAGGCCGCCGAACTCGTCGACGGTCGCCTCGATCAGCGCCCCGACGGCGTCCTCGTCGGTGACGTCGGTCGGGACGACCAGCGCCTCGGTGCCGTGCGCTCGACTGACCGCGTCGGCGATCTCGTCGAGACGACCCTCCCGTCGAGCCGCAAGGACGACGTCGGCGCCCTCGCGTGCCAGCGCGTGGGCCGTGGCGCGCCCGATGCCTGCGCTCGCGCCGGTGATCACTGCCGTCCGCCCGTCGAGTGAGTCCCGTGTCATCCCACCGACGTACGGAGTGGAGGCTGTTAATCGTTCGTCCCGGCCCGGGAAACAGCGTTTCCGTCGCGGCGGGCGCGAGTGAACAGAGCGCAACCCCTAAGCCGGTGCCCTCACTTGTCCTGCACATGCAGCGGGCCGAACCGCAGGACTTCAACCGCGTGCTCTCCTCGATGTGCACCAGGCCACATCCAGCGGCCCGCGACGCCGCAGAGGAGTTTCTGGCGACGAATCCGGGCGACCCCGGAACCTACGAGGCGGTCGCCGAGATGGAGCAGGAGGCGGTGGAGATGCTCGGGACCATCGCCGGCCTCCCCAGCGCCGCGGGGTACGTCACCAGCGGCGGGACGGAGGCCAACATCCAGGCGGTCCGCATCGCCCGCAACCGCGCCGAGACCGACCGGCCGAACATGGTCGCGCCCGAGAGCGCACACTTCTCCTTTAACAAGGCGGCAGACATCCTCGGCGTCGAGTTGCGGACGACGCCGACCGACGCGGACCACCGCGCCGACCCGGACGCGACCACTGCGGTCGTCGACGAGGACACCGTCCTCGTGGTGGGCGTCGCCGGCTCGACGGAGTACGGCCGCGTCGATCCCATCCCGGCGTTGGCCGACATCGCGAACGAGGTGGACGCGCTCTGTCACGTCGACGCCGCCTGGGGCGGCTTCGTCCTCCCATTCACCGACCACCGGTGGCACTTCGGCCACGCCGACGTCGACACGATGACGATCGACCCCCACAAGATGGGACAGGCCGCCATCCCCTCCGGCGGACTGCTCACCCACTCGAAGTCGCTGCTCGACGAACTCGCCGTCGAGACCCCGTATCTGGAGTCCAAATCCCAGGCGACGCTGACGGGGACGCGTAGCGGCGCGGGGGTGGCCAGCGCCGTCGCGGCGATGGACGAACTCTGGCCCGTCGGCTACCGAGAGCAGTACCACGAGTCGATGGCCAACGCCGAGTGGCTGGCCGACCGCCTGGCCGCGCGGGGCCACGACGTGGTCGAGCCCGACCTGCCCATCGTCGCGGCGGACATGTCGATGCCGGTGACCGAGGACCTGCGCCAGCGCGGCTGGCGGGTCACCAAGACCGGCGCGGGCGAGATGCGCGTCGTCTGTATGCCCCACGTCACCCGCTCGATGCTGCGGTCGTTCGTGGCCGAACTGGACTGGTTCTGAGCGCCGTCGACCGGCCGCTTTCCGTCCGCGGACGCTCGCTGCTGCGCCAAATTTATTCGGATCGAAACGATCGAAAGCTATTCGATCCCCCAGAGTGACACGATGGATAGAACGGGGCATGCAACGACAGGCAGCGGTTCGGTCGGCTGGCGAACGCTCGCGGATCCTGGTCCTCGCGTCGACGTCCGACCTGGCGGCCGCGGATTGTTGCGTCGACCTGCTGGCGACCGAGCGCCCGGCGACCCAGCGCGTGCTCGCGCTCTCGTACGGGCGACGCCCGACCCGGATCGCCGACCACTGGGAGACGGTCCACGGGACGCTGCCGGACTCGATGGCCGTGATCTGCCCCGAGTCACGCGTCGAGGGCGAGCCACAGGCGGGCGTCCACACGACCCACGTCCCCACGAGCGATCTGACGGGCGCGAGCATCGCCCTCTCGCGGTACCTCGACCGCTGGGCGGAGACGGAGGCGCCGATCGCGGTCTGTCTCGACTCCGTGTCGTCCCTCCTCGACGCGACGGCGCGCGACCGGGTCTTCCGGTTCCTGCACACAGTCACCAGTCGGTGTCTGGCCGTCGACGCGACCGTCCACGCGCACCTGGACCCCGATCGAGCCGACGATCAGACCGTCGCCACCGTGGCGACGCTGTTCGACGCGGTCGTCCGGCGAGAGGCGGACGGCCGGACGATCCGGGAGTGAGCGAGCGGGCGACGTCCGTCCGCGAACCGGCGGGTTTTAGGCCCGTTTGGCGATACGTGAAGGCATGAGCCACGAGGAGTTCCCCACCGAGAACCCCGCGGTGGTGACGGTCGGGTTGCCCTACGCCAACGGCGACCTGCACGTCGGTCACCTCCGGGGGTACGTCACCGGCGACACGGTCGCCCGCGCGCTCCGCCGGGTCGGCCAGCAGACCGCCTTCGTCTGCGGTTCCGACATGCACGGGACGCCCATCGCCGTCAACGCCGCCGAGGAGGGCGTCTCGCCCGAGGACTTCGCGATGCGGTACCACGAGGAGTACGCCGAGACCTTCCCCGATTTCAACGTCGAGTTCGACAACTACGGCCACACCCACGACGAGACGAACGTCGAGACGACCCGGGAGTTCGTCCGCTCGTGGATCGACGGCGACCACGTCGTCGAGAAGGAGATCCAGGTCGCCTACGACCCCGACGCCGACCAGTGGCTCCCGGACCGCCTGGTCGAGGGGACCTGCCCCTACTGCGGCGAGCATGCCCGCGGCGACGAGTGCGACGAGGGCTGTCAGCGTCACCTCGAACCCGGCGAGGTCGAGGACCCCGTCTCGACGCTGACCGGCAACCCCGCGGAGTACCGCGAGCGCGAGCACAAGTTCCTCCGTCTGTCGGACTTCCAGGACTACCTGCAGGCGTTCATCGACCGCATAGAGGGCACCGACAACGCGAAGAACCAGCCCCGGGAGTGGATCGAGGGCGAACTACAGGACCTCTGTATCACCCGGGACATGGACTGGGGGATCGATTACCCGGGCGAGGACGGCGAGGGTGAGGATCTCGTCCTCTACGTCTGGGTCGACGCCCCCATCGAGTACGTCTCCTCGACCAAGCAGTACACCGAACGCGTGGGTGCCGACGAGTACGACTGGGAGGAGGTCTGGACAGTCGACGACGAGTCCGAGTTGACCGGCGCGGACAACGGCGAGATCGTCCACGTGATCGGCCGAGACATCATCCAGCACCACGCGGTGTTCTGGCCCGCCATGCTGCGCGGGGCGGGCTACAACGAGCCCCGCGCGATCCTCGCGACGGGCTTCGTCGGCATCGACGGCAAGGCCCTCTCGACCTCGCGCAACCGGGCGGTGTGGGCCGACGAGTACCTCGACGAGGGCTTCCACCCGGACCTGTTCCGCTACTACATGATCGACGGGAGCGGGCTGGAGACCGACGTGGACTTCTCCTGGGACCGCTTCGCCGAGCGCGTCAACGGCGAACTGGTGGGCAACCTCGGCAACTTCGCCTATCGCTCCCTCCTGTTCGCCCACCGCAACTACGACGGCACGCCGGACACCGCGGTCAGCGACGACGTGCGCGAGACGATCGAGACGGCGATCGAGGAGTTCGAGGCCGCCCTCAACGACTACCGAATCCGCGACGTGGGCGCGGCCGCGGTCGACCTGGCCGACTTCG
The DNA here is from genome assembly GCF_037031225.1 of Halorientalis sp. LT38. Classification (NCBI taxonomy): domain Archaea; kingdom Methanobacteriati; phylum Methanobacteriota; class Halobacteria; order Halobacteriales; family Haloarculaceae; genus Halorientalis; species Halorientalis halophila. The sequence continues at coordinate 1,059,541 of NZ_JAYEZN010000001.1, forward strand.
GCAACGAGTACATCCAGCGCAACGAGCCCTGGAAGCTCACCGACGAGGATCCCGAGGAGGCCGCGCAGGTCATCCGCGACTGCGTCCAGTTGACCAAGGCCTGCGCCGTCCTGATGCAGCCGGTCATGCCCGAGAAGGCCGCCGCCCTCTGGGACCAGCTCGACGCCGAGGGCTCGGTCCACGAGACCGAGCTGAGCGCGGCCCTCGAAGCCCCGCCCGCCGCGTTCGGCGAGCCCGAAGAGCTGTTCTCCAAGATCGAGGACGACCGGATCGACGAACTGAACGAGAAACTGCAGGAACGGGTCGAAGAGGCCACGAGTGACGAAGACGACGACGGAGACGACGGCGACGGCGACCTCGAACCGCTGGCCGAGGAGCGGATCGGCTTCGAGGACTTCGGCGAGCTCGACATGCGCGTGGGCCGCATCGAGGTCGCCGAACCGATCGAAGGCGCGGACGACCTCGCGCGACTGGAGGTCGACATCGGGTTCGAGACCCGGCAGGTCGTCGCGGGCATCAAGCAACTCCACGACCTCGACGAGTTGCCGGGCGAGCGGTGCATCCTGCTCGCGAACATGGAGCAAGCGGAGCTGTTCGGCGTCGAGTCCAACGGGATGATCCTCGCGGCGGGGGACGAGGCCGACTTGCTGACGACCCACGGCGACGCGCCGCTCGGGTCGAAGGTCCGTTAGGCGGGGTGGCCGGTCGCGGCCGTCGGTTCGGCGCGCGGACCGTGTCCTTTTGGTCGTGAGGCGAGTACCCGTTCGTATGTCCGAGGGCGAGGACGACGGCGGCTGGAAGTTCGCGGTCGAGGACCTGCCCGACGAGGCGGGCGACTCGACCGACGGGGACGAGCAGCCCGGCGACGAGGAGCAGGGCGAGGACGAGGGCGGGAACGTCGCCGGCTCGATGGTCCTCGAGCAGCCGCTGGAGCCGGGTTCGCCGTCGCTCGAGAACACCGCGTTCGTCCTGCTGGGCGCGCTCTGTACGGTCGTCTTCTTCATGCTGCTCCTGGGGATCCTCTGAGCGGGCGACCCCGAAGCTTAACCGCCGGGCGACCCTACCCGCGGGTATGGCATCCTGGCTGTTCGCGCAGGCCTCAATCCTGGGGCAGGACCTCGCGCTCCTCCTGGTCGTCGCGGGGGCCGGGCTGGTCATCGCCGAGGCGATGGCCCCCGGTGCTCACTTCATCGTCCTGGGCGTCGCCCTCCTGGTGGCTGGCATCGCCGGCCTGCTCCTCCCGTCGAGTATCGGCATCTTCGCCCCGCTCGTACTGGCCGCGTTAGTACTCGTGGTCGGGGGGATCACCCTCTACGGCTACCGCCAGTTCGACTTCTACGGGGGGAAGGGCTCCGGCCAGACCAGTTCCTCGGACGACCTGCGCGGGAAGACCGGTCACGTCACCGAACGCGTCACCGAGACCGGCGGCGAGGTCAAGCTCGCCGAGGGCGGGTTCAACCCGCTCTACCGCGCCCGCTGCGTCGACGGCGAGATCGCGGAGGGCACCGAAGTCATCGTCATCGACCCCGGCGGCGGCAACGTCGTCACCGTCGAGGCGATCAGCGAGATCGAGGACGACATCGACCGCGAACTGGCCGAGGAGGCCCGCGCGGCCGAGACCGGGACCAGCGAACCGGACGCCGACGCGGACGCCGCCTGAACACCTGTTCTTCGGACGCGTGCACAGTTTCTGCCCGCCGCACCACCGAGAGTGTACCGAACGACCAGTAGCAGTTCGTTTTTCGGTATCTCATCCAGAATCGCGGCGTTTTTCGACACGTGCACACACTAATAGCAGATATTACTGTCCTTATACCCAATCTTTATTACCACCGCCGGACACTCGTGTAGATGTAATGCACAGCAGGCGACGGGCGTACAGGGACTCGGACTGCGCTGCACGTACGGTCAGGTCGCGTGTGGCGGGAGTGCTCGCCGGCACCGCCGGTCCGGGGAGGTGGTCGCCAGGCTAGCTCCGACACCGCGCGCAGTCAGCGATAACACGTGGCTGGTCACCACTGGTGTCTGTGGTTCCGAATCCAAGCGTGTGACAGGCCCCCACGACTGCCTGTCGACGCCCGTTTCCCCCCCCAACCCAACCATTTCGGAACCACCGTCCCGACCGAACCCTTTTCTGTGACTCGTCCGAAGGTCGAAGTAATGCTCCCTCCGACAGTACTGGCCCTGGGCGGCGGCGGCGTCGTCGGCACCGTCCTGATTCTGGTGTTGCTGATCGCCGTGGTCACCGTCTACCAGATGGTCGAGATCGTCGACGCGACCGAGAAGCGCGCGCTCACCGTCTTCGGTGAGTACCGGAAGCTCCTCGAACCGGGTATCAGCTTCGTCCCGCCGTTCGTCTCGCGGACCCACACCTTCGACATGCGGACGCAGACGCTGGACGTCCCCCGGCAGGAAGCCATCACCCGCGACAACTCGCCGGTGACCGCGGACGCGGTCGTCTACATCAAGGTGATGGACGCGAAGAAGGCCTACCTCGAGGTCGACGACTACAAGCGGGCAGTCTCGAACCTCGCCCAGACCACCCTCCGCGCCGTCCTTGGCGACATGGAACTGGACGACACGCTGAACAAGCGCCAGGAGATCAACGCGAAGATCCGCCGCGAACTCGACGAACCCACCGACGAGTGGGGGATCCGCGTCGAGTCCGTCGAGGTCCGGGAGGTCAACCCCTCCCAGGACGTCCAGCAGGCGATGGAACAGCAGACCTCCGCCGAGCGTCGCCGCCGCGCCATGATCCTCGAGGCGCAGGGTGAACGCCGCTCCGCCGTCGAGAAGGCCGAAGGTGACAAGCAGTCCAACATCATCCGCGCGCAGGGTGAAAAGCAGAGCCAGATCCTCGAAGCGCAGGGTGACGCAATCTCCACGGTCCTGCGAGCGAAATCCGCCGAGTCGATGGGCGAACGTGCGGTCATCGAGAAGGGGATGGAGACCCTGGAGAACATCGGTCAGGGCGAGTCCACGACCTTCGTCCTGCCCCAGGAACTGACGTCGATGGTCGGACGCTACGGCAAGCACCTCTCCGGCAGCGACGTCCAGACCAACGGCGAGGGCACCCTCGACAGCCTGGACTTCGACTCGGAGACCCGGGAGATGCTCGGCCTGGACAACATCGAGGAGATCCTCGGCCAGATCGACCAGGAAGCGGAAGTCGACGTCGAGGCGATGGAACAGCAGGCAAAGGCCGTCAAACAGGGCGACAACCCCGCCGACATCAAGGATCCCGACGACGTGATCGACGAGATGGACGACGACTTCGAGACCGGCGGTGGCGGCGGCACCGACGCCGGGTCGAGCGACGGCGGCTCGCAGTCGGACCAGAACTAATCCGGCTGCCGGCCCCGCAACCATCCCGTACGGACCCCTCACCAGCCCGTCCGTAACGGGCACGGTCGAGTAGTCGAAGCCGTTTTATCCTCGTCTTACCAACCGATAGTCATGCCCGACGAGGGGGTCGACGAGTCCAAGCGGTCCACGTTGCGCCGGTTCGCTGCCGTCGGCGCCGTTAGTCCCCTCGCCCGCTTTCAGTCCGACGACCGGAGCGACAGCGACGCCCCCGACGCCATCGCCGGCTACGTCGCCGCGACCCCGGGCGCGCACTTCTCGAAGCTCCGCGACGACCTCAAGCTGGGGACCGGCGAGGCCCAGCACCACCTCCGGCGGCTCGTCCGGGCGGGCGCCGTCGAGACCCGCAAGGACGGCGACTACCGCCGGTACTTCCCCGCGGACCAGTTCTCCGAGTTCGAGCAGGTCGCGCTCGGATATCTCCGCCGGGAGACGCCCCGCGGGATGTTGATCGCCCTCCTCCGCGATCCGACGCTGACCGCCGGCGGGCTGGCCGAGCAGCTGGACGTGTCTGCGCCGACGGTCAGCAAGTACGCGAGCGAACTCGAGGCGGCCGATCTGCTCTCCCGGGCCGACGGCTACGCCGTCGAGCATCCGGAGACGGTGACGCTGTTGCTCGTCCGCTACGCGGACTCCTTCGGCCCCGCGGCCACGCAGTTGGCCGCCGAGGCCGATCAGCTGCTCACCTACGATCGCTGAGAGAGCCGCGAAGAAGAGGGGCGCCCGTTCTCAGGCGGTCACTTTCCAGGTCGTCGAGGAGGAGTAGCCCCACTTCTCGACGTCGACGTCGAACTCGCCCTGCTGGATGGCGGGCATGTTCGTCCCCACCTCCTTGGCGGACATGTCCAGCGCGTCGCCGATGAGACGGGACTTGAAGTAGGTCTGGGTGTCCGCGTTCTCGCTGAGGTACTCGAGGATGCGGAGCTGTTTCTCGGACAGAGTCGCGCGGGTTGCGGTCGCCGCGTTCGCGGTCGCGCTCATACCAGATTCTACGGTAAGGTCCCCTTTAGCGGGTTTGGTACAGACGGTTAATCGGTCGCTGTCCGGCGATTAGTCACCCGGACCGACTGGCCAACGGTCTCCGGGCGACGCCGAGCGGGTCGCGTTGGTACAGCCGGGTAACGGCTCAGACCGATTCGTCGATGATCTCGCCGACCGCGAAGTTGGACTTGACCTCGGTGATTTCGACCTTGACGCGCTCGCCGATCTCGGCCCCCGGGACGATGATGACGTAGCCGCGCTCGACGCGGGCGATGCCGTCGCCCTGCTTGCCGATGTCCTCGATCTCGACGTAGCGTATCTCGCCGGCCTCGACCGGCGGCTGCGGTTCCGACGACGGTGCCTCGGGTTCGGTGTCGACCGACCCCTCGCGCTCGCGCTCGATGAGCGCCACGCGGTAGGTGTCGCCCGCCTCGACGGATCCGGTGTCGAGTTCCCGCTGGGGAATCTCGATCACGTACCCGTCGTCGCTCCGCTCGACTTCAGCGCTGAACAAACACAGGAGTTTATCAGAGATTTCCAATGTAAGATCCCTCACCGGCACGTGGTAGGCCTACAGTAAAGAACTTGCCCGTAGCTCGGCGGTATGCGACCGAAGTCGACCGATCCCGGCTCGCTCACTCGACCGGCGTCCCGTCCGGCCGTTTTGCCCCCTCGGAGTCGTGGACGACCACCTCACCCCGCCCGGTCTCGACCGGGTCGTAGCTATCCCGGACGCCGATGGCCTCCTCGAGTTCCCTGACCGCCCGTTCCTTGAGCGCACCCGCCAGGTCCTCGGCCTCGGCCCGCGAGATGTCCCGGCCCAGCCCCTCGCACTCGTGGGCGCGGACCATCCCTTCCGAATCGACCGCCTCGCCCATCGGCTGGCTCGTCCCGCCAAGTGCGACGGAGAAGGGGTAGGTCCGACAGATCAGCGGCCGGTCGTCGTGGACCGTACAGGCCCCCGTCCCCGCGTCGTCTTCGGCGTAGAAGGTGCAGTCGCCGCAGGCGTCGGTCTGGAGCGCCCACTCGAAGGTCTCGCCCTCCGGCCCGTCCGGGCCCTCTTCGAGGCCGTAGGGCATCGGCCGTGCCACGTCCCGGTAGTCCCGCGAGGGGACCGAGGGGGACGTCGGGACGGACACGTCCCGGTAGTCGTACGCCTCGTCGCCGGCGTCCTGGAGCCGGCGGATCTCGTCGGGGAACACCGTCGCAGTGTGGGGGTCGCCGGACTCCTCACCGTCGTCGCTCCCCCCGTCGCCACAGGTTTCGGCCTTGCAGCAGGCCCCACAGCGCGTGCACTCGAAGCCGATTGCCTCGATGGCGTCGGCGAGCTCGTCGACGTCCAGCTCGCGCGCTCGCTCCAGTTCGGCTTCGAGGCTCTCCATGGCTCCGGTTGCTGGCCGAGACGCAAAAGCAGCGCGGCTCTACGCCCGGTCGGAACCTGCCGGCCTATCGGTTCCGCGCGTCCTCGTCGAACGGACTCCCGGCGTGCTCCGGTTCCTCGCCAGGGCGGGTGACCAGGTTCTCCCGCCCGAGGCGGATCTTCCTGACCTGATCGTCCTCGGCCATCGCCGAGAGGACGCGGCTCACCTTCGACTTCGACCAGCCGGTCCGTTCGACGATTTCGGACTGTGGGAGCCGTCCGCCGTGTTCGTCCAGCAACCGGCGGACCTGCCAGGCGTCGGGGTGTGCCGGCGCCGACGCGTCGTCGGACTCTGCCGAGTCGGTGGTTCCCCCGGTCCGCAAGGTGACGAGAGCCATCGTCCCGACCAGCAGCGCGAGCAGGGCGATACTCCCCAGGAGGACCAGGGGCCGGACCGTGACGAGGGGCAGCGCGGTGACCGGACCGAGCGCGGCGCCGGCCCGCCGTCGGCCCGTGGCTGCCGGGGACGCGGCTGTACCGCGGATCGCGTCCGTCATGGGATCGGAGAGGCGCATCAGGAACGCGTGAGATGACACCGGCCGGGAACATAGGCCTCCTTGCGGGAAAGCCGCCGGACTGGTACTGGTTCCGGAGTATCCGGTGCGGGACGGTTGGCAGCACCTCTCTCGGCGATCGGCTGGCCGTGCTACTCACCCCCCGCGGTCCGCTCGATCACCACGTCGCTGGCGCTGGGGCTGTCCCCGCCGTGGGGCGTATCGCGGGCCCGAATCCGCGCGGCGTGGACCGTCTCGGTGGCGTCGTCGACGACGATCACATCGCCCGTCGCCGTCGGCATCCGGTCCGGGTCCGTCAGCGCCCCGTTCGCGTACGTCGGCTGGGCGGCCCGTAACGCGTCGCGGTCCGCCTCGGCCGTCAGCCGGTGGGCGACGAGCACGTCGGCCTGGGAGATGGCGACCTCGGGGACCGCACTGGGTCGCTGGGTCGCCGCGACGAGGCTGACCCCCGGCGCTCGCCCGCGGGTCAGGACGCGCTCCAGCGCCGGCCGGGCGACCCCCTCGAAGAACGCGTGGGCCTCGTCCAGCAGGAGCCACGGGAGGCGATCGATCGTCTCCGTCTCCCGCGCCCGGTAGAGCGCCTCGCCGATCCCGCGAACGACGGCGTTCGACGGAGCCGGGGCCAGCCCGGAGACGTCGACCACCGTCACCGCCGGGCCGGCCAGGTCGGTGGCCGTCAGCCCGTCGGGGTCGAACACGCCCCACCGCGCTGCCATGGCGAGGTGGTTCCGCGCCGCCCGCCTGTCGGTCCCCGGCGCGTCCGTGGCGGCGACGTGCTCGCACATCCCGTCTATCGTCTGGGCCTCGGTCGCGGCCTGCCAGACCAGCCCTCCGGCCCCGGACTCGGGTGAGAGGCCCAGCAGCGCACACCACGACCGCGGGTCGAGTGCGTCGGGCGCGACCGCCGGCTCCGCGACCACGCGCGCTGGTACCGGGTCAGCCCCGGCGTCTGTGGGGTCGGCCAGTCCCCGAAAGACGCCCATCGGGTCCACGAGCACCGGCGCGACGCCGCGGGCCCGGGCGAGTCCCTCTGCGACGACGCCCAGCGTGTGGGACTTCCCGTAGCCGCGTTTGCCGACGATCAGCCCGGCGTGGGGGCCGTCGAGATCGAGTTCGAGCGGCGCCCCGCGACTGCCGTCCAGCGCCCGGTAGGCACCCAGGTGGCCGGTCGGGCCGGTTTCGGACTGTTCGCCGCGTCCGATCACGAACGTCACACCGCCCGGTGGTCCCGTCACCGCCCTTGAAGGTTCGGCCCCGCCTTTCGGTCGCGTGAGTCGACCGAAAAGTACGTCCTCCGGGCCGCCCTCCCGGGAGACGTGCTCCCGACCACGCTCTGGCCCGTGGTCGGCTCGCTCGCCGCGGCCGCCGGGACGGTCGCGCTGGCCCGTTCGATCTGGCCCCGCCGCGACCGGCCGGGCGCGACCTGGTTGCTCCTCGTCCTCGGCGTCCAGTTCGTCCTGACGGCCGGTTACGGCCTGGGGTATCTGGTCGCCACCCCGTGGCTGCGCTGGGCGGTCGAAGTGCTGTTCTGGGTGTCGTACATCTGGCTGGGCGCGCTGTTCGTCGCTTTCGCGCTCGCCTACACCGGCCGCGGGCACGTCGTTCGCTCGCCGTGGTTCGCCCTGCTGCTGGTGCTCACGGTATTGTTGACGGCGCTGGTCCTGACCAACCCGCTGCACCAGCTCGTCTGGGCCGACTTCGCGGTCGGCTCGACCGGGGGGCTGGCGACGGCCATCTTCACCCGTCGGGGCGGGACCTTCCTGATCCTCGGGGTGACCAGCATCGGCACCGCCGTCGGGACGCTCCTCCTCGTCGATACGATCATCAGCTACGGGAAGCTCTACCGGGCCGAAGCCCTGGCGGTCGCGCTCTCTCCGTTGCCGCCGGGCCTGGGTCTCATCGCCTGGACGTTCGGCATCGTCCCCGCGCCGGGGATCAACGTCGCGCCCGTCCTCTTCCTCGCCCACGTCGCCTTCGACGCCTACGCCTTCGTCGGCAGCGGCATGTTCGACTTCCACCCCGCGACCAGGCGCGCGGGCAACCGAGCGGCCATCGCCGACCTGGCCAACCCCGTCGTCATCGTCGACGAGCACCAGCGCGTGGTCAACTACAACCCCGCCGCCGGGCGGGCGTTCGACCTGGCCGACCGGGACGTGTTGACCCAGTCCTTCGCCGACTGCTACGAGGGCGACGCGATCGACCCGTCCCTGCCCGAACAGGACGCCACCATCGGGACCGAGGACGGGCGACGGACGTTCAAGGTCACGTCGACGGACCTCGACGGCGGGTCGGGGAGTCACCTCGGGTACACCCTCGTCTTCCAGGACATCACCGCCGAGCGCCGACGCGAGCAACGGCTGGCCGTCCTCAACCGTGTCCTGCGCCACAACCTCCGCAACGACCTCACCGTCGTCGGGATGAACCTCGACGCCGCGGCCGAGCGGGCCGACGGCGACGTGGCGGACCTACTCGACCCCGCCCGCGAGAAGACCACCGGGCTGGTCGAACTCAGCGAGAAGGCGCGCACCTTCGAGCGCGTGATCGAAGAGGACGGGACGTCGCTCGTGTCGGTCGCCGACGCGGTCGGCGAGGTGGTCGCGGACCTGCGCGAGTCGTTCCCGGACGCCACCGTCCGGGTCGAGGGGACCGACGCCGCCGTGCTCCGGATCGACCCCGCCCTGCTCCGGGTGGTCGTCCGCAACCTCGTCGAGAACGCGCTCGAACACGGAACCGGGGAGGGGACTGGAACCGACGACGAACCGGACGTGACGGTCGGCGTTGCGGACGACGGTCAGGAAGTGGTCGTGACCGTCCGCGACCGCGGCCCGGGCGTGCCAGACCACGAACTGGCCGTGATCGAGGACGGCGACGAGACGGACCTCGAACACGGGAGCGGGCTCGGCCTGTGGCTGATCACCTGGAGCGTGACAGCCGCCGGCGGCGAGATCGAGTTCGACGTGAGCGACGCGGGGACGACGGCGACCGTCCGGTTCCCCACGGTCGGCGGGGACGGGACGACCGAGGGCGCGGTCGGGTCCGGTCCCTGAGAACCCTCGAAACGACGGGATCGGGAGACGGTGAGTCGAAGTCGGTCGGTGTCCAGTCCGGGACGGCGACTCGACCGCCAGACACAAACCCCAGTTGAAGTTTCCACGAGGCTTATAGTACCCGTCCCACAAGGGGACGGTGACCCAGTCCCCTCCAACACATGGCCCTCGGTGACGTCTTCGCCGCCCCGCTCGGCCTGGCCGCGCTGGTCGCCCTGGTTCCGCTGCTCGCGCTGTACCTGATCCAGCCGGATCCCCGTGAGCTCTCGCTGCCGACGGCCGAATTCCTCCGCTCGGATCCCGAGGAGGGCGGCTCGAACCCGGTGCTAGAGCGCCTGCGTCGCAACCTCCTGTTGCTCCTGCAGGTGCTCGTAATCGTCCTGCTGGCGGCTGGGCTGGCCGCGCCGTACGTGACGACGACCCGGGAGGTGAGCGCCCAGCCCACGGTGCTGGTCGTCGACGCCTCGGCCAGCATGGCGACCGAGACGGGCGACGGGACCCGGTTCGCCGAGGCCGTCGCCGCCGCGAAGGATTCGGTCGGGACGCCGACGACCGTCGTCGTCGCGGGCGGCGACGTTCGGACGCCGGTTACCGACGCCGACCCCGAGGCCGCCAGAAGTGCACTCGACGAGCTCTCGGTCACGCACGCGCCGGGCGATCTACGGGGCGCGGTCGAACGGGCGCGAGAGGCTGCCGGCTCCGAGAGTCGCGTGCTCGTGTTCAGCGACTTCGCGGGGTCGGACGGTTCGGACTGGCGTCGCGCCGTCGACGGCGTCCGGGCGACGGGCGCCTCGGTGACCCTCCGGCAGTTCGACGACGGCCACACCGAGAACGTCGGCATCGTCGGCCGGTCCTTCGACGGGCGGCAGGTCGTCTTCCGCGTCGCGAACACGGGCACCGAGGCCGCCGAGCGCACCCTGACGTTCGCGGGCGAGTCCCAGACGGTCTCGCTGGAACCTGGCGACAGGCGGTCGCTCGTCTTCCCGCTGCCTGCCGAGCCCTCGACCGCCCGGCTGGACGGTAGCGACGCCTTCCCGACGGACGATCGGGTTCACGTGACCGTCCCGGACGAGCAGACGGTCGACGCGCTGCTGTTGACCAACGGGGGCAACCGGAACCTGCGGACGGCCCTCGAGGTGATCGAGACGGTCGACGTCACGGTTCGAAATCCGCCGGCGACCGAACTCGGCGACTACGACGTGATCCTGTTCAGTAACGTAACCGCCGAGCGAGTGCTGGGCTCGACGGTCGAGACCGCGCGCGAGACCGTCGCCGACGGCGGTGGCGTCGCGATCCAGGCCCAGTCCGACGTGAGTACGGTCGGCTACGGCGACCTGCTGGCCGTGAGTCCCGGGACGGTCCGGGCGACCGGCGGGGTCGCCGACGTCGAGAGCCACCCCGTGACCCGCGGGCTGGAGTTCCCCGCGCCCGGCGCCCACCTCGAGGCCGAGACGGCGGGGACGGCGACGGCGGTGGTGACGGTCGACGACGGCTCGCCGCTGCTGGCCGTCGACGACCGAACAGCCGGGCGGGTGGTCTACCACGGCTACCTGCCCAACCAGACGGCCTTCCGGTTCGACTATCGGTACCCCGTGTTCTGGAAGCGGGCGACTCACTGGCTGGCCACGCGGCCCGCCCTCTCGGAGTTGAACGGCCGGACCGGCGACCGGATTCGGCTCGACGGTGAGACGACCGTCGAGGGTCCCACCGGCCAGCAGCAGACGGCGGAGATCCGGCTGGATCGGGTCGGCACGTATCGCACTGCGAACCGGCGTGTGAGCGCGAGCCTGCTCGATCCCACGGAATCGAACGTGTCCGCCCCGGCGCTCGACGCGGCGGCGGGTGGTGACGGTGGGACCGACGGCGGCCCGACCACGGACGAGCCCGTCCGGCGGGACCTCACGCCGCTGATCCTGCTGGGCGTGCTCGGCCTGCTCGGGGCGGAACTGGCCTACCTCCGACGACGGGGTGATCTGTGATGCCCGTCGAGACCACCCTCGCAGGGGTCCGGACGGGGCTCCAGCGCCCACTCCTGTTGCTGGCGCTGCCCGTCGCGGTTGCCGCGCTGGGATACGTCTTCCGCCAGCGGGAGGGGGCGGTCTTTACGGGGCGCTCGCGCGCGCTTCTGGCCGGCTCTCGACTCGTGCTCGTGACGCTGCTGGTCGTCGCGGCCGCCGGACCGTACACGATGAGCACCGCGGGCGCGGCCGGCGAGCCGTCGGTGACGATGGTGGTCGATCGCTCGGCGAGTATGGCGACGACCGACGCGGCGGCGGGCGACCTCGCTGCGGCGATCGAGGAGGAGGGCGTCACCGTCCGGACGCGGACGGTCGGGAGCGAGACGGGGTCGCCGGTCGGCGACGCGGTGGCGAGCGCGCTCTCGCCGAACGGGAGCGTCCTGCTCGTCTCCGACGGACGCGTGACCGAGGGCCGCTCGCTCGACGAGGCCGCCGGCGTCGCCGTGGGCGTGAACGCGTCGATCCACGCCGTCGACCTGGACGCGAACGCCACGGAACGAGCGGTCAGCGTCGCCGGCCCGGCCAAAACGAGCACGGGCGTCTCGAACACCTTCCGCGTCCGCGTCGACGGCACGGGACTGGACGGCGACACGGCCACGCTCTCGGTCAGCGTCGACGGCGAGGAGATACGGCGGGAGGAGATCGAGGGGACCGGTGGCGTCGAGTTCACCCACGCGTTCGAGGCGACCGGGAGCCACCGGGTGACCGCCAGGATCGACGGGTCGGACCTGTACGACCGCAACGACGCCTTCCGGAAGACCGTCCGGGTGGTCCAACCCCCGAAGATCCTCTACGTCGCCCGCGGCGAGTACCCCTTCGCGGGCTTCCTCGACCGCGTCTACGACGTCGAACGCGCCGACTCGATCCCCGCGAACCTCTCGGACTATTACGCCGTCGTGACCCAGGACGTGGCCGCGGGCGACCTTGGCAACGTCAGCGCGCTCCAGCGGGCGGTCATCGACGGGACCGGCTTCGTCTCGGTCGGCGGGCCCAACGCCTTCGACCGCGGGAACTACCGCGAGTCGCCCGTCACCGACCTCCTGCCGATCACCATCGGCGAGGGCGGCGAGACCTCCCGCGTCGTGGTCGCGGTCGACATCTCTGGGAGCACGCGCGGGACGCTGTCGGCACAGCAGGCGCTCGCGCTCGACGTTCTCGACCAGCTCGGCGACGACAACCGGGTCGGCGTCGTGGCGTTCAACGACGAGGTCTACAGCGTGGCGGGCCTCACGGGACTAGGGAATTCCCGACGGTTCCTCGAGGACCGGATCCGCCGGCTGGAGAGTGAGGGGAGCACGGACGTCAGCGCCGGCATCGAGGGCGCGACGCAGATGCTGGGCGGGAGCGGCACCATCATCCTCCTGACCGACGGCCGCGCCCACGGGGGCGACGCCCCGGCTGCCGCCGCCGAGGCCAACGAGCGAGGGATCGAAGTGATCCCCGTCGGCGTCGGCGAGGACGTGGCCGTCGACCACCTCCGGCAGGTCGCCGACGCGGGCGGCGGCGTCTTTCTCCGGGCCGACGAGTCCAACAAACTCCGGATCGAGTTCGGCGGCGAGAGCCGCCAGTTCGAGGGCGACGGGCTCACCGTCCTCGACCGAACGCACTTCGTCACGAGCGGCGTCGAGTTCGCCGCCGAGCCGGCAAACACCCACTCCGTCGCCGCGGCTCGCGGGGCGGACCTGCTGGTCGCCGGCCCCTCCGGCGCGCCCGCCATCACGACCTGGCGGTACGGACTCGGTCGGACGGCCGCGATCACGGCTTACGACGACGACGGGACCCTCGGCGGCCTGCTCTCGGCACCGGACTCGCTCGGAGTCACCAAGACAGTCAACTGGGCCATCGGCGACCCCGAGCGACTGGCGACGGACCTGACGTCGGTCGCCGACGCCCGCGTCGGCAGTCCCGTGACCGCTACCTACGAAGGAAATAGCCGACCGTCGGCCGACGGCCACCGGTTCCGGCAGGTCGACGCGGGGCAGTACGAGAGCACGTTCGTCCCCGCCGAGGCGGGGTACGCAAGCCTGCTCGACGCCGAGTACGCCGTGAACTACCCCCAGGAGTTCGGCGGCTTCGGCCAGTCGCGAGCCGTCGCGACCGCGGTCGAGCGGACCGGGGGCCAGACCTTCGAGCCCGACGAGGCCGCCGCCGTCGCCGACCGGGTGAAAGCCGAGTCCCCGGCGCCCGAGCCGGTCGCTCGCGAGTGGGCGTGGCTCGCGCTCGTGGCCGCCCTGGTCCTGTTCCTCCTCGAGGTCGGCGCCCGCAGACTCACGCGCATCAAACAACAATGACTCTCATCGGAACCAGACTCAACGTCGTCCTGCTCGCCCTGGTCGGCCTGTCGGTCGTCGGCGTCGCCGGCGTGACCGTCTACTACGAGTACAGCGTGTCGGACGTCGGCGACCGCACGGAGCGACTCGCCGAGGAGAAAGCCAGCGTCGAGCGCGAACTCGCAACCGTCAACGAGCGGCTCAACCGCTCGCGGGAACGACTGGCGCGCATCAACGACAGCCTCGAGACCAGACAGTCCGACGTGCAGGACCTCGCCGTCCAGTTGAACCGGACCGAACGGAACCTCTCGAACGCCCGCGACCGGATCGACGATCTGGAGGCAGAGAAGGCGGACCTCCGGACCGAGATCGATCAGTTACTCAGCGAGCGGGCGAACCTCCGCGACGAGGTCGCCGAACTCGAGGACCGACGCGACGAACTGCTCGAGGAGAACGCGCGCCTGCAGAATCGGATCACCGATCTCGAGGATCGGGCCGACGAGCTGAACGCGACGATCGACGATCGGGATCAGGAGATCGACGACCTGGAGGGCGACCTCGACTCGCTCTGCGGGAAGATCGACAACAGTTCGGACTACCAGGAGTGTGACTGAGAATGAGTGAAGAACGCCAGACGATCGAGCGCGCGATCCGGGCGATCAGACGCGAGGACCGCAAGGCCGCAGCCCTCCACGCGGTGGTCGACGCCGTGGCCGTCTTCCTGGTGGCGAACCTGCTGGCCCGGGCCCTGGAATTCTCGCTGCCGGCGATCGGCCCGCTCCGCGGGGCCACGCTGGTGGCGGCTGGCGTCGGCCTCCTGGTCGGCACCATCGAGTTCTGGCTCAGGGTTCGCGGCGACCCGGTCGAGCGGTTCGAGGCGGCGAATCCGGTCGTCGCCGACGCGCTCCGGACCGCCCGGGACGCGGCGACCGAAGCGCAGGATACGCCGATGGCCCGGCGGTGCTACCGGGACGTGACCGAGCGGCTCCAGCGGACGAGCGCCGCCGGCTTCCTCGACACCAGGTGGCTCTCCGCGGGCGCGCTCGTGGTCGTCCTCGCGAGTGCGCTCACCGTCCAGGCGGCCGTCGCCGGCGTCGCCTTCGCGCCGGAGGGCACCGCGCCGGACGAGGGGGAGTCCGACGACTCCTTCGTCGGGCCGGACAACGGCCGGTCGGAACTGCAGGATCCCGAGGACGTCCTCGGCGAGCGCAAGCAGGCGGCCGAGGGGCGAGACGAACTGGACCTGAACGTCTCGGCCGGCAGCGGTGGCGGGGCGGGCGACGAGGTGCGTGAGTACGAGGACAGCGGGCTCTCGGCGGGCGACGACGCGGTCGCGGCCCGGGAGGCCGGATTCGCGGCCGACCGGAACCTCGAGGACGCGGACCTGGTCCGCGAGTACAACCTGCGCGTGCAGGCTGGTGATTCGGATGACTGACGACACAGAGATCGACGACGCGGCGGTGGACAGGCTCCAGGAACGACTCGGCGCGGTGCGCTCGGAGGTGCAAAAGCGGCTCGTCGGCCAGGAGGCCGTGCTCGATCAGGTGCTGGCCTGCCTGCTGGCCGACGGGAACGCACTCCTCGAGAGCACGCCCGGGCTCGGGAAGACGATGCTCGTCCGGACCATCGCCGAGGTCACGGACTGCTCGTTCTCGCGGGTCCAGAACACGCCGGACCTGATGCCGAGCGACATCACGGGCACCGAGATCATTCGCGAGACCCGCGACGGGCGCGAGTTCGTCTTCGAGCCCGGTCCGATCTTCGCCAACGTCGTGCTGGCCGACGAGATCAACCGCGCGACGCCGAAGACCCAGGCCGCGCTGCTGGAGGCGATGCAGGAACGGCAGGTCACGGCGGGCGGCGAGACGCGTGCGCTTCCCGACCCGTTCTTCGTCCTGGCGACGCAGAACCCCGTCGAGCAGGAAGGGGTGTACCGCCTGCCCGAGGCCCAGAAGGACCGCTTCCTGGCGAAGATTCTCGTCGACTACCCAGACGAGGGGGCCGAACGGGAGATCGTCGACCGGTTCACCGGCCGCGTGGACGAACCGATCCCGGTCGAGCAGCACCTGACGAGTTCGGACCTGCTGCGCGCACAGGAACTGGTGCGGCAGGTCCCGATCGCCGAGGATCTCCGGGATCGGGCCGTCGAACTGGTGCGCGCGACCCGGACCGCGGACCGACTGGAGTACGGCGCGAGCCCCCGCGCCAGCATGGGCCTCGTCGTCCTCTCGAAGGCCCGCGCGTTCATGGCCGGACGGGCCCACGTCACGGGCGAGGACGTCGAGGCGATGGCGAAACCGGTGCTGCGCCATCGGGTCGTCGTGGACTTCCGGGCCGAGCGCGACGGCGTGACCGCCGACGACGTCATCGAGGCGTTGCTGTGATCGAACCTGCCTTCCTCGACGAACTGGCGCGTTTCGACCCCTCCGTCCAGCGCCGGGTCGACGCCGTCCGGCAGGGCGAACAGCGCTCGACGGAGGTCGGGGAGGGACTGACGTTCAGCGATCACCGCAGGTACACGCCGGGCGACGACACCCGGCTGGTCGACTGGCGGGTGTACGCCCGGACCGAGGAGCTCTACGTCAAGCAGTACGAGGCCGAGCGCAACCTCACGGTACATATCCTGCTCGACGCCAGCGCGTCGATGGACTTCGGCGGCGACCGCACCGAGCGTGCGACCCCGCACAAGTTCGAGTTCGCCGCGAAACTCGGCCTGGGCTTCGCCGCGCTGGCCGCCGCCGAGGGCAACGACTTCCGGGTGTCGCTGCTCGGGGAAACCTTCGACCGACTGGATCGGGGCCGCGCGACCCAGGGCGAGGTTCTGCGCCTGATCGAGCGCTGTAACGAGATCGAGCCGTCGGGCGAGACCGACTTCCGGACGGCCTGTGCGGACTACGCCGCGACGATCGACTCGAAGTCGCTCGTGCTGGTCGCCAGCGACTTCCTCGCGGACCCCGCCGAGATCGAGGCCGGGCTGGGCGCCCTTCAGCGCACCGACCTCACGCTGGCCCACGTCCTCGCCCCCGACGAGCGCGATCCGCCGGCGCGCGGGGACACGATCTTTCGCGATCCCGAGCGGGACACCCGGCTGCGGACCTACTTCGGCGGCTCGGTGGAAACGCGGTACCGCGACCGACTCGACGACCACCGCGACGCGGTCGAGGCCGTCGCGGATCGCCTCGGTGCCCGGCACGTCCCCGTCGACACCGGTGCAGACTTCTTCGACGCCTTCGGCGAAGTCTGGGTGGAGTAAGCTCGGGAGCGCACGCTGGTGTCAGACCGCGGCACATATTACGACAGAGATAGACACGGAAAATATGACGTCGGGGGATCCGCAGTGGCTCGAGGCCGAACGGGAGTACGAGGACGAGGTGATCGGGACCGGCACGATTCCGGAACTGTTCGAGGGGAGCGTCGAGCGCTTCGGCGACGGCGAGGCACAGATGTACAAAGGGGGCATCTACCCCCGATCGATGACGCCGGAGGTCGTCGACGAACCCGATCCGGGCGCGTACACGTCGATCACCTACGAGAAGATGGGGCGGATCGTCCGCTCCCTCGCCGCCGGCTTTCGTGATCTGGGGGTGTCGGCGGGCGATCGCGTCGGCATCATGTCGGACTCGCGGATGGAGTGGGCGCAGTCGGACTTCGGCATCCTGGCGGCCGGTGGCGTCGTGACGACCATCTACACGGAGTCCTCGCCCAAGCAGATCAAGTACCTGCTCAACGACCCGGGCGCGACGGGGGTCGTGGTCGAGAACGAGAAACTGCTCGACCGGCTCGTCCGGGTGCAAGACGAGCTCAGTCTGGAGTTCGTCGTCGTCATCGACGAACTCGACAAGTACCAGCACGTCGACCAGATCTACACGCTCAAGGACGTCTACGACCGCGGGGCGGACGAGTTCGACGAGGCCGAGTATCAGGGGTGGCTCGACGAACGCGACGCACACGATCTAGCGAGCCTCGTCTACACCTCTGGCACGACGGGCAAGCCGAAGGGAGTGAAGCTGACCCACCAGAACTTTCGGGCGAACGTAAACCAGATCCGCAAACGCGTCGGGCCGCGGCCGGACAAGGGCGACGACGTTCCCGTGCTCGACTCGGAGAAGCGGGCCATCTCCATCCTCCCACTGGCGCACGTCTTCGAGCGGACGGTCGGGCACTTCAGCATGTTCGCCGCGGGCGCGACGGTCGGCTACGCCCAGAGCACGGACACGGTCGGCGAGGACCTCAAGAAGATCCAGCCACACGGCGGGTCGAGCGTCCCGCGGGTGTACGAGCGCATCTACGCCCAGGCGCGCGAGCAGGCCAGCGGTTCCGACTTCAAAGAGCGCGTCTTCGAGTGGTCGGTCGACGTGGCCCGCCAGTACAGTCGCGCCGACAGCCCGGGAATGGGGCTGCGGGTGAAACGGGCGATCGCCGACAAACTCGTCTACAGCACTGTCAGGGAGGAACTCGGCGGGAACATCATCCTGATGGTCAGCGGCGGGGGGAGTCTGAGCGACCGGCTCGCCGAGTTCTTCGACGGGATGGGCATCCCCATCTTCGAGGGCTACGGGCTGACCGAGGCCGCACCCGTAGTCACGGCGAACGCGCCCGAGGACCTCCAGACCGGGACGCTCGGCCCGCCGCTTGCTGACGTCGATATCCGGGTCGACCCGTCGAAGGTGTCCGACGACCAGTTCGCGGACGCGGAGGGGTTCGTCGGCGAACTCCTGATCAAGGGCCCGAACGTGACCGAGGGCTACTGGGAGAAACCCGAGAAGACCGAGGACGCCTTCACGGCCGACGGCTGGTTCAGGACCGGCGACATCGTCGAGCGCCTCGACGACGACTACCTGGTCTACCACGACCGGCTGAAGAACCTGCTCGTGCTCGACACCGGGAAGAACGTCGCGCCCGAGCCGATCGAGGAGCGGTTCTCGACGTCCTCCCGGATCGAGCAGATCATGGTGATGGGCGACGACGAGAAGTTCGTCAGCGCGCTGATCGTGCCGAACTTCGACGCCATCGAGCGGTGGGCCGACAACCGGAACATCCAGCTCCCGGCCGGCCGGAACGACATCTGCGAGGACCAGCGCGTCCAGGACTGGATCGCGGAGGACCTCTCGCTTGTCAACCGGAACCTCGAGAAACACGAGACCATCAAGGAGTTCGCGCTCGCCCCCGAGGAGTGGACCCCCGAAAACGACATGCTGACCCCGTCACTGAAGAAGAAACGCCGCAACATCCTCGACGAGTACGCCGAGAAGGTCGACCGGATCTACGGTCGCGAAACCGCCCTCGCCGACGACTGAGCGCGCGGCCATCCCCGAGTCGAGATGGTCCAGCACAATCGTGTGCCCCGTCAACACTCGCCGCAAAACCAGGGGGTATGGCGTGGGGGGGCGTGAGTGTAGTATGAGCGACACTGCAGTCAGCGACGTGATGACGACGCCGGTCCTGACCGTCGCGGCCGACGAGACCCTCTCGGAGGCTGCCTGGGCGATGCGCGACACCGAGATCAAGTCCATCGCCGTCATCGACGCGGACTGCGACCCGGTGGGTATCCTCACCTCGACGGATTACGTCCAGGCCGCGGCCGACGACGTCTCCACCGACGAGACCACCGTCGCCGACTACATGACCACCGACGTCGAGACCGTCGCGCCGGACACCACCGTAGCGGACGCCTCGGAACACCTCCTCGACAGCGGGTTCAACCACCTCCCCGTCATGGACGACGACGGCGTCGTCGGCATCCTCACCACCACCGACATCCTCCGCCACACCGCTGGCGCACCCGCCCCGTAAACAGGGAGGTCTGGGATCGACCCGTAACTTATCCGCGTCCAGCCCCTGGTGTGCGTGTATGTGTCACGGACTCGCGCCAGCCTTCGTCCTGCGGGACGAGATCGCCGAGGAACTGCTCACCGAGGTCGAACGAGCGGCAGCGAGCGGCGACGCGGACGCGGACGGTGACGCCGCGTCCACGGGGGGCACCCCCGCGTTCGCGACCGAGGACGAGCCAGCGGGCGAGGCCCTGACCGGCGGCGCCAGCGACCGGTCCGACCGGCCGTCGGGCGGCCCCCAGTAACGCGTCTCGAACCGGTCCGAATATTCAAGCCGACCGGGGGGAAACCAGGGGTCGTTCGATGCGAACCGACTACGACACCATCGTGGACGACTTCGGGGACCGGGCCGGCATCGGGAACATGGCCAACGCCGAGCGTGCGGCCATCGAGACGCTGCTCACGCTCGGGGAGTCCGTCCCCACCGCGGAGGCCGACGCCCTCGGAGTCGTCCTCCCCGGCGCGCTGGGCGACGCCATCACCGAGCGCGCCGAGACCCACGAGGAGCGCGACGTTGAGGAGTTCGTCACCCTGGTCGCAGAACGCCAGGGCTTCGGCGTCGACGCCGAGGACGCCGTGATCCACGCCCGCGCGCTCATGGCCGCCATCGCTGCCCACGGCGGCCACGACGAGCTGCAGCGAGCCCACGCCGAGTTGCCCGACGACTTCGATCCGCTGTTCGAGACGGCCGAACTGGCCGGCTGAAGCCCCGAGGCCGTCCGTTCGACCGTCCGGTCCGACCACCGACACGTTCATATCCTTCTGTCCCCTGCAATAGGACACGATGATGCTCCCGACCCACGCGCTCGCGGGGATGGCACTGGCGCTCCCGGTCGCGTTCGTCGCGCCGGAGTACGCGAGCGTCGCCTTCGCGGCCGGGTTCGTCGGGGGCGTCTTCCCGGATCTCGATCTGTACGTCGGGCACCGGAAGACGCTGCACTACCCCGTGTACTTCGCCGCCCTCGCCCTGCCGGCGGGAGCGATCGCCGCGCTCGCTCCCACAGCGACGACGGTCGGACTGGCCCTCTTCCTGCTGGCCGCGGCACTCCACAGCGTCACGGACGTCTTCGGCGGCGGCCTGGAGTTGCGCCCCTGGGAGGCGACCTCCGACAGAGCCGTCTACGACCACTACAACGGCCAGTGGATCGCACCCCGGCGGTGGGTCGGGTACGACGGCTCGCCGAGCGACCTCCTGCTGTCGGGCGTCCTCGCCGCCCCGCTCGTCGCGACCGTCGACGGTCGCCTCGAACTGCTCGTACTCTCTGGCCTGGGTGTCGCCGTCGCGTACGCGACCGTCCGGCGCGTGCTGCCGTCGATCGCCGAGTGGCTCTTCGGCGGTGTGCTCGGGTCACTCCTCCCCCCGTCCCTGTTGACGCGGCTGCCGGCCCGCTATCTGCCGGACGGCGCCCAGCGAACGGGCGTCGACCGGTAGGTTCTCCTGTGCCGCGACGGTCAGTTCCCGGTGAAATGAGGGAGCCGAGCGTCACAACCCGCCAGGTTCGCCACGAGGCACCCTACCGATGAGTGACGCACTCTCGCTCCTGGCAGTCGCGCTCCAGGTCGCGATCGCCGTGACGCTCGTCGAAGCCGTTCGGCGACGAAACCTCGCCGCAGTCGCGAACGCGCTCCTCGCGCTCGGCATCGCGGTGCTGCCCCCAGTCGTCGTGTTCGTCGTCGACGCGGTGTTCGGCCGACCCCTCACCGTGGATGCGACCGTCACGATCTGGATCGCGGCGGCGGGCGTTCTCCACTCGCTGGGGATGCTGGGGCTCTACGAGTCCGTCTGGTGGTGGGACCACCTCACGCACACCGTCTCCGCGGCGCTGGTGGCCGCGCTCGTGTACGCGGCCCTCGTCGTCACGCTCGCGGCCTCCACGCCCGCCATCGCCGTGCTGACCGTCGGCTACACCCTCATCGTGGGCGTGTTCTGGGAACTGATCGAACTCGTCGCCCGCGATGTCGCCGAGCGGTACGACGTCGAACCGGTGCTGGTCCACTACGGCTGGCGCGACACCGCCCTGGACCTCGTCTTCGACGCCGTGGGGGCACTGCTCGTGGTCGGCTTCAACCTCCGTGTGTTCGTCCACGTGTTCGGCCGGTTCCCCAGCATCACCCGCACGCTGTTTCTCGGCGGCACCGGCGTCATCCTCCTCGGGTCGCTGGTCATGGTCGTCTCGCTCGCGCCCATCGGTGGCGAGTGACGAAGCGGCGTCGCAGCCACGGACGTGGGGTTCGAGCGCCGAGTGGCCCAATCAGGCCGGTCCGCCGTTAGAGACCGCCGAGGTGGCGAACTGAGCGTTCCGGACACCGATCCCGAATCCCAGTTCCTGATCAAACTGACCGGCACCCGAACGACGAAGTGTTCGCTGGGAGAACGGAGCACCGATGCCCTCCCTGCTCGAACGACTGCTCGGCGACGACACCCCAGACGAACAGGTCGACCTCGAATCACGACAGGAGACGGCCGACCAACGGCTGCGAGACGCGGTCGAACGCGGCAGCTACGCTGTCGAGGACTGCGGCGTGACCGGGATCGCGGTCGTCAACGAGGGGCCCGACGGCGAACCGATCGTCGTCCCTGTCGCGCGGTTCTCCCTGGGCGAGGACGTCGAGGAGCCGGATATGGCCCTGGTCTGGGACCTCGTGGGCGAAGCCACCGACGCGCTCCAGACGCCCTTCGAGGACGTGTTCGTCCGTCACTACGACGTGCAGTTCACGTTCGACGGCGACGGCCTCTTCGAGGCCGAGACGTGTCGTCGGGTCGCGCTCACCGACGAGTTCGTGGACCGGTATACGTCCGACCCCGGATTCGGCGTCGCGGACCTCCGGGAGGCGCTCCTCGAAGCCGACGACATCGACGACGAGATCGCGCCCGTCGCGTGGGGCGAGTGTAAGGACTACAGCCAGACCGACGACGCGGCGATCGTTGTCGCCGGCGCGGCCGCCGCGGCAGGCGCCAGCGCGAGTGCCGCGAGCTGCGCCGGAGCCGGTGCGGGCGGTGCCGGCGGCGGCGCCTGCTGACCGATCCCGGGGCTGGGACCGGCCCAGCCGGAGTCCGTCACTCGCCCCTGACGTGCCGTTCGAGCGCCCGCACGTTCCACTCGTTTGCCTTCCAGAACGCGTCGAAGACCGGGCCGAGCGCCGGAATCGACCCGATGAAGGCGTCGATTCCGACGAGCGCGAGCATCTTCGCGAGCGTGCCACGCGAGGCGTCGAGCCGGTAGGCCTCCAGGACCGGGTACAGCGACAGCGCCGCGGCCACGGAGTCGCCTGCGACGGGGAGCACGCCGATGATGGGGTCCAGTCCGATCCGGAAGTCGGTGCCGGGGACGCGGACCGCCTCGTCGAGCAGTCTGGCGACGCGGCTGGCGCGCCGGATCGCCGCCGCCTCGCGGCTCGTCACGTCCGGGTCGGCGGCGAGCGAGAGCGCCTCGCGGGTGTCCTCCAGGGCGGCCCCGACCGTCACGGCTCCCTGACCCCCGCCGCTGCCGTCGGTGCGCCAAGTGCGGTCGTCGCTGTCTGAATCCGCGGAGTCGGTCATGCCATTCGAAGAGGGCCACTAGCCCCTTCGTCACATTCCTTGCATCTGCAGGCCGGCGGCGCATCCGACGAGTGCACATAGACCGATACAGGGCGTACGCCCGTCAGTGGAGTCTCTGAATCCACATCATACCGTCTCAGGGGAACTCCCGCCGAGCGACCGTTCCCGTGACGCCGTCGACGGTGACTGTCACAATGACCTCGTCCCCCTCGGAATCCACAAACACATTGAGAAACGTGACCGAACCAGTAGTCGATATCGACGTTTCCCCTTCGCCCTCGACCGAGCGAACCGTCACCTTGTCAGCTTCGAACTCTTTCACGAAATCGACACGTACCATCTGTTGCTTTTCCGTGTACGAGAATTCGAATGCACCGTCCGGCACCGCCTCAGCCACCTTTGCTGGTGGGTTGCCGGTCCCGGTCCCCTCACCGCTATCGGTAGTTTCTGTTCCGTCGACAGTCTCTTCCGGTTCGGTGAACTCCAAGTCGAGGATGTCGTCCGGGTACGTTCCGGTTGCTGTAATCCTGTCGTTTTCGGCGGTGAAAGACGATTCCTGACTCGCCGAACCGAATCGTGACTTCAGTCGATTTTCTATGGAATCTCCCAGTTCGGGGGACTGAACGGCGAATCTGGCGGTTATGTTTTCAGTGTCAGCCGAAAACGTCACTGACGATACCACATCGTCGTCCGTGGAGACGAGGTCCGCTGCAGGCCGCTCAGATGGATCGCCCATGTAGATATCTGAAAGATCGGCACCGCCGCACCAGCCCATCGCCAAGTGGCCATGACCAGCAGTGTCGACCCCCCACCCGAACGAGTCCGTCTCGTCTACGGCTCGCCGGTGGTTATTACCTCTGGTATCGATAACGGTCTGGATCTCGTTACGGGTATCGCCTATCAGGACTGCCGTTTCGCTGACTGCTGTAACGCCGTCCAGATCTCCTGAAACGGGTTCATACAGCGCAAAATTGTCGATTTCGCCGGCTTCCTCGAACCTGATCTCCCCGAGAACTCCCTCCGTTCCCGCTTGGAGCTTTTCGTCGGCTTTCTCGAGGTCTATCTCACCGATCCCGATCACGGTGCCGTTCGCGACGAGGAGTTCCTCGACGCCACGGGTCGGTTGGGCTGGATCGATGAGATACCCAAGCCCCGACGCGGCGAGTCCGATATTGCCAGCCACGATCATCTGACCCCCGACCTCGATAGGGAACGTCAGGAGCGGATCGTCGATCTCGTCGAGTCCAGAGAACCCGGGGACAAATTCGGTTACATCCGTGTCGTCTCTGGACGGCAAGATCACCGGTAGCAACTGATTGGCTTTCGATGATTCCTGGGAAATCCGAAGGTCGATGTATGCAGTAAAGAGCCCGTCGTCTGCAGGGGGAATCCAGTCAGTATACGCCGGATACTCAGTGCTCCCGGTTCCGGAGCATCCACCGAGTGCTGTAGCAGCCGCCGCGGCACCGATTCCCAGGAATTGACGTCGATCAAAAGCTGGCATGATTGGAGGTCAGAGCCGGTCACCAGCACGAACAGGTAACCGGATACGTCAGAATTCGAGCGGATATTGTTAAAGTATACTGACTTCATCCGTGCATACCGGCTGATAGGTGGACATTCCCCCTTCCTGAGGGAAGGGGACCCAAGTCCGCTCGGAAAGTATCTTTCCCTGTGTATCGTTCCGAGAAACGCTCACTCACACCTAAACAGGAGCCCGGTAGTATCGACGCCTGGAATGGCTCCCCGCATCACGAGACGACGATACCTCAGTGGTCTCTCACTGGCCGGTCTCACCGCCCTCGCCGGCTGTACAGTTTCGTTCGAGGACGACCGGACTAACAGTACAGACACGCCCACCAGGACGGACATTGATACCACCGATGGGACCAAAGACAACGGCAGTGGCACTGCCACTGACGGTTCACCGACTGCAGTCGTTCGTGCGTATCTGGAATCAAGTACTGATGACGCGGCGAAAGTCCAAGGCTACTTCCATCCTGTGCATCCGCTCCATCCGGACAACATGGATTCAGAAGATGCAGATCAGTTCCTCACGCGATCAACGCGCACGATCACAGATATCGATGTTGCAACAGACGAACACGAAGTGTCAGTGAAAACAGTTCTCACTGCCCCGCTTCTGTCGATGGACGATATCGGTGAAGACACAATCGCGGACACAGTAGATGGCGAACGGAGCGCCATCGTCGAAGCGACGGTCATAACCGAAACCGGATTCAGGAACGATTCCCGCATCGTGACCGTCACCCACGAGGGCAGCTGGGTCATCCTCGCCCAGGGGATACGAATGACTGGTGAGAGTCCATCGCTCGAAATCCCTGTCGTCGACGACGTAACGTTCGACACCGAAGAAGACAGCGCTCGGGTATATTTTGCTGACTCGCTGCAAGCCGACAGTGTCACCGCGAAAGCAGGGAACGCGTTTTCGTCTCGATCCTCCGAGACACCCGAGATCATCGAGTATTTTGACCTTAGCCTGAACCCCGAGGGGGATGCCGTGATCGTGACGGTGACGGTAGATGAGAAATCTCGACCCGTTCATCGCGAACGATATCCCCCGTCGGATCGGATCGTCGAGAGCATCAGCTTCGACAAAGATCCGGAAACAGGCCTGTATGATGCCAAAGCACGGATCACGTTCACTGGCAACGGCGGGGACGGACGCCTCCGGGTGGAATCGACCGTGCAGGGCTCAGAAATGACGTTCGATAGTGTCTCGAACGCCTCGCACAGCGTCATCGGAATCGCTCCCGAAGGCGACGAAATTGTCGTCACCCTGACGGCCGACGGCTCGTCCGACGTGATCCATCGCGAGCGATATCACCCCTGATTCGACATCGATATCCCCGGGAGTCGGTCAATTTCGGAGGTCAGGAAGGTGAACCGTCACAGTACTCCCACGAGCATCCCGGGCTGTGAATTCCAGGCGCCCCCCGAGCCGAGTTGTGCCCCAGTATACCAGCCACAGTCCGATCCCTCGACTGTGCATGACGGCTGTTTCCTCGCCTTCGAGCAACACTGCTCTTTCGTGCTCGGGGATACCGGGACCCTCATCGTGTACCGCAATGATTCCGCCATCTGATGTTTGCGCCACTTCAATTTCGGCGGCCGAGTTCTCACCATCCGCATGTTCGATGGCGTTGTCCACCAACTCCTGCAGGATGAGCCGTAGTACGGGTCGATCGGATCGTATCGTTACGGGTTCATCGGGCGTATCGATGGTTATCTCCCTGTCTCGAGACTCAGCGGCCACTTCTCGAGCAACACTGCCCAGATCACATCGCCCCCGTTCGAGCGTCGGTTCGGTCAGTAACTGCTCCGAGCGTTCGATAGCAGACGAAAGCTCGACGAGTTCGTTCGCCATCGTTTCGATCCGTTCCAAGTACAGTTCTGTTTCGTCCGGCCGTATTTCGTCGTCGCGAACGGTTTCCGAGAATCCGCGTATCGCGTCCAGATCGTTTCGAAGGTTGTGCCGGACGATTCTGTTGAGTACCTGAAGCCGTTGTTCGCGTGTCTGGCGATCGGTCACGTCACGGAAGCGGTATGCGCGACCGAGGATGGTCTCGGCCCCGTCGGTAATCGAGTTGCGGGTGACGGCGAAGTCTCTGCGTCCCGCCGCCGTCCAAATCGAAACGGGATCGGTGAGATCGGTCTCTGCGGTGATTCCGGCGACATCTTCCAGCGATCGGTCTCTGTGAGCGGACCTATCGATAGAGAAGACGTCTTTGGCGGCCACGTTCACGTCGAGAAGGCGGTTCTCGCGATCGACCACGACCATCGGCCGCTCCAATGTATCGAGGACCGTTTCCCTGGCGAGATGGCCAGCAGTCGGCCCCGGCTCAAACAGACCGCCCCGGAGTTGCAACGTGGCAAATATTCCGCCGATGACGGAAAGCTGCACGAACGTGACCGCCAGGGAAGTGGACTGCCCAAACTGCTGCCCGAACCCGATAGTTAGCGGGAGGAGCGCGATCCCGGTACCAGCACTCACCAGCACTACCGCGCGCCCGTTGGATAAGTCATCGTACGTGAGGGTCCCCCGTGCGATGAGGAACACTCCGAGCAAACCCAGCGAAAATACGGTCAGCTGGAGGACGAACGTCGAAAGATACGACACGCGCCCGATCGCTCCGAGATCCATCTTTCCGATCTCGTGGACCCACGTAATGAGCGTGCTCCCGATCGTCACACAGCCGAGACCAGCCAACCCGACAGCACGTCGGCGAGTGATTGCTGGACCCCGGCCGGTGTACTCGAACACGAACGCGATCCAGAGTATCGCGGTGAAGACTGACCCACCAAGAAGGAGCAGGTAGATCGACGACCCCTCCCCGATCGACCTAGAACTGGTCCGAAGCACCGGGATTGCCACCGTCGAGAAACCGACGAGAGAGAGCAGCAGTGCAAACGGGATCGCGCCAGGATGTTCTCGGTCCCGGGCCACCCGTCCAGCCAGTACGAGACAAACTGCGGCCACAAACGCCCCTGCGACGATCCAGCCGAGGGACATCATGACTTACCCTCTGGCCCACCCCGCACTGCAGGATCGATCTGACTGGTGGTCGTCGGTAGGCGGATCGTCACACGCCGCCGTGCATCGGACTCACGCATCACGGAGAGACTGCCCCCGACCTGTTCCACCGCGAGACGGATCACAGAGATGCCTGCTTCGTCAGATGCTGGAACCGGCGCGGGATCCTTCGGCCCGTCAGTGGCTGTTGTGACCGTGACCGTCACCTGCTCATCGGCAGTTATCTGCAGTCTGACGGCGTCACTCGCGTGCTCCACCGCGTCTTCGAGCACAGTTTCAATGATCACCTCGAACAGGGGGCCAGAAATTACGGCCGAGAGGGGGGCGTCGGGGATATCGACCGTGATCGGTAGATCGACGTCCTCGGTTACCGTTTCCACAACCGTCTCGATCCGGGACCGGACGTCCATGACAGGTTTCGCTCCATCTTTCCCGGCGGCGATCGCCCGTTCGACATCTCGGGCCCGTGCAACGAGTGTCGTGAGTTCGGTCGTCGTCGTCCATATACGATCGGCGATCTGACTCCGATCGGGTGATGGATTGCGATCAGCGGGATCGGCGGCGATCTCGGAGACCTCGATCATGTGGCTTCGTACCACGTCAGCAACGAACCCGCCGAGGAGGGTCAGTTGCTCTTCTCGGATCCGTCGGTCGGTTACGTCCTCACAGAGAAGAAGCGTCCCAACGGACCGGTCGTGTCGATCCCGGACGCGAGTACCCGTGATCTCAAGCGTCGTCTGGCCGTCGAGTTCCACACGAACTGGGTTCCGGGATTCGACCACGTCAGTGGGATCGATCACCGGATCGAGAATCGTCGAGAGTGGCTCGTCTACGATCTCGGAGCGCTGCACACCGAAGAGCGCTTCGGCAGCAGGGTTCAGATCAGCCAGGTTCTCCGCACGGTCGACGACGAGTACACCGTCGGTCATCTCTTCGATGACGCGGTCCCGGCCGGCCACTCGCGCAGCCGGCAGCGTCTCGAAGACGGGGTATCGATGCACCGGGACGAGAAACAAGACGCCCGAGAGTGCGACGCTCGCAGGAAACAACGGGGGCTGATCGAACACCTGTGCGACGTGAATCCCCGACAACAGGACGACGATTCCAGCGGACAACAGTAGCGGTTCCCGGACAGGAAACGCGTTCTGTCCGATCGAGGCCCACAGTAACAGGAAGATCCCCACCGTCACGAGAAAGCCGACCAAGATATAGCCCACCGTGAGCGCGTTTACGAGCGCGATCTCCGGGCCGACGCGTACTGCACGTCCCGCGATGCTGATACTCCCGATGGAGACGACCGCGACACCGGCGGTGAGCACTCGCCGCAGTCGCCGAGCGCGACCGGTGTACTGACATGCAAACAGTGACCAGATCCCGCCGGCGACTACACTCGCGGTTGCCGCTAACACGACCCAGAGCAGGGCAGTCGGTTCCCAGCCGGTCAGATCGACGACCCCACTCGAGCCACTCAAATCGACAACCAGAAGATGGAGCACGCTGCCGACGAACATGACCGTCGCGACGCCGAGCAACGAGCGAGCGGTCGCGTCGCGACGATGTCGCCAGAGCGAGAGCAGCAGTGAAGCAGCTAGAAGGACCGCCAGAGTGCTGATTCCCAGTCGCGTTCCGCGAGCGATGGCATTCATATGTTCCGTGTTCCGATGGCTGTGTACCCGTCAGCGATGTTCGCAGAGCCGACCACCGATCGTATCGGCCGGCCCCTCGATCAGTCAATCGTCTGCCGGAACGCGAGTCGGGACTGGTGACTGTCTTTCGGCCGTTGACTCCGTTTCGACGACGATCTGGAGTCCGTCTTCGTCGAACGTGACGGAAAATCTATCGATCACAGCACAGTATTGTTTGTGATGGTGCCCACCATCGGTATCTAGATACTGACTCGTCGCTACGAGTCCGTAGTCGACGAGTTCGTTGAGTCGCCGAAACGCTGTGGCTCGGGAGATGCCCGTTGCGTCTGCAACGTCCGCACCACTCATTGGTTCCTCGAGGACCGCTTCGAGCACCAGTCGGGTATACTCGTCACCGAACAGGTCAAGAAACTCCTCCGGGTGGTCCTGCCCGGATTTTCCGGACGGTCGCTTCTCCGCTGGTGACTCGAGCGTCGTCGTGTGGTCGTGTCGCCGGGGTCGTGGATTTGTCGTCATCGTTGCTTCTACCCAGTCCCCGTATCCTGCTATCGACGCATGCTAACTATCGAGACCAACCTATCAGGGCGCATCTAGTAGTATAGAGTTCGATAGTCTGTGCGACAGTGTGCCCCTTCGCACGTCTCAGGGACCGATTCCCGGAGCGATCGAGAGCCTCATGTCGTCGGAGTTCGGTCTCCTGAAAGCGGAACGACAGCCGTTATTACGGATGCGCTCCGAATCGAGCGTGACCCGACATGGTCGAACCGACGGACGAGGCGCTCCCGCGTGCCCTGGTAGTCGACGACGAGCGGGAGGTAGCGGACGCGTACGCACTCCGATTGCGTGGCGTCTGCGACGTCGAGACGGCCTACGACGGTGAAGCCGCGTTACGGGCAGTCGATGACCGCCGGATCGACGTCGTCCTGCTGGACCGCCATATGCCTGGCCTGTCCGGGGATGAGGTCCTCGAACGTCTCGAAGAACGGGACTTCCCCGGTCGAATCGTCATGATCACGGCGATCGATCCCGGCTTCGACATCCTCGACATGCCCTTCGACGACTATCTCTGTAAACCAGTCGACAGGGAGGACGTGCAAGCAGCAGTCACACACCAGTGTACCATTCTGGGCTACGAGACGCTCGGTGAGTACTTCGGTGTCGAATCGAAACGGCGAGTCGTCGCGGCCGAGCTCTCAGCTGACGAATGCAACGCCCACGACGAGTACCAGGCACTGGAAACCAGTGCACGAGACCTCGAACAGCGGGCCCGGCGGTTGCTGACCGACACACCAGAGATCTTGAGCGCGTTCGAGAACGTGGACCGCGAAAGCAAGTAGACGGCGTCTTGGGCACTAAGCAATGCATTTTGTCAGGTGTTTCTGACTCTGAAACTCGGCAGATCCACTCTTGTTGCCACAGGGACGATGCTCCGACGGAGTCAGATCCGGGCTCCGTGAAACTATGGACATCGATCAGTTCAAATCCGACCACGCGCCGACAGAGACCGACGAGACGTTCCAGCTCGAGAATAGCTATGCCCTCGACGTAACAGTGGAGGGGTCCGTGATGGCCAAGGCCGGTTCGATGGTCGCGTACACCGGAGACCTCTCCTTTACCGGGCAGGCCTCGGCCGAAGGTGGAATCACCGGGTTCATCAAGGAAGCCGCCACCGGTGAAGGGACGCCAGTGATGGCCGTCGAAGGGCAGGGACACGTCTACCTCGCCGACGAACGAAAGAAGGTCCAGGTTCTCGAACTGGACGCTGGTGAATCGGTGACGGTCAACGGTGAAGACGTCCTGGCCTTCGAATCCGAACTGAACTACGAGATCAGTACCATCGACAGTCTCGCCGGCTCGTTCGCCGGCGGCTTCACCAACGTCTACCTAGAAGGGCCCGGCTACGTCGCCCTTACCACCCACGGCGATCCGCTCGTCATGGAACCGCCGGTTTCGACTGATCCGAGCGCGACGGTCGCCTGGAGCGGTACGACCCCGGACGTGGAAGTCAACACGAACCTCTCCGACATGATCGGCCAGGAATCGGGCGAACGCTTCCAGATGGACTTCGCCGGCGAGGGCGGCTTCGTGGTCGTCCAGCCCTACGAAGAACACGTGTAGGCTAGCTTGGTCCCCCTCCTCGGGTCAGTCGAATTCTAATCCGGACCGTCTGGCAGTGTTTCAGGCGGTGCAACACCGCCCAGTGATTGAATTACCACCCACTCCAACCGATAGCTGCCCGCCGAGGTCGGAGGCGGGACTGGAAATATCCGACCCCACCCGCTCTCTGGACAGCCCCCCTCGTTTTTTGTCCGGGAGACAATCCACTCCGGGCACGCCCTCGCGCGTCTCGCTCCCACCGAGACCTGTTTCGGCCAACTCGCCACGTCGAAACGGCGATACTCGAGCAGTGGGTTTCGGGTCGACTCCTGGCGATATCGGCAGGCATCTTAATAGCTAGAGTCCGTGATTAAACCGCTCGGCCGTCTACCCCGTACCGAGACCGATCGCACGATGCATCCCGATATACCACCCCTCAGCCACGTACCGCGACTGCCCAGAAGGGGGTGGGCAGCAACGTGAGCGGCGACAGCGCGAATAACCGGTCGATTCCGATCGCTCACTGGCCCGATCCGGTCTGTTACTTCGTGATCGACGACGGGACACCCATCGTAGAGTCCGTCAACGACCCGTTCGAGGAGGCCTTCGAGAAGATATCGTCGGGAACGGCTGTTACAGCAGCCCTGGACAATATCGGCATACGGCCCCGTTCGCCCACCACTCGCTTCGAGGCCGTGTTCTCGGGTAGCGGTCGGCTCGCTGTGCAAGTGTCTTGCGGGTCCGATACTGACGGCCACACAGAACAGTACCTCGTCCAAAGCGTGCCACCCGAGCCATCGGACGATGGGTTTCTCGTTTTCACACACGTTCGACAGAGCTGTGACTTCGATGACGGGGCAGAGTGGATCGACGTCGACCACGTCGCGAGCGTGGTCAGCCACGATCTCCGGAACCCGCTCGACGTCGCGAAGGCCCGTCTTCGAGCCGGACGTGAAAGCGGGGAGCGCGAGCATTTCGATCACGTCGAACAGGCCCACGGCCGGATGGAGCGGATCATACAGGACGTCCTGACACTCGCCAGGGGCGCCGACGTGGTCGAGCCTGCGGAATCAGTCGGGCTGACCGACGTCGCCGAGTCGGCGTGGGACACCGTCGAAACCGACGACGCGACACTCGACGTCGAGCGCCCCCTACCGACGGCGATTGCCGACGCAGACCGCGTCAGCCGACTGTTTGAGAACCTGTTTCGGAACGCAGTAGAACACGGGTCGTCAGCCCACCAGCCAGCGGGCCTTGACGATCGACGTGACGTCACTGTGGTAGTCGGACAGCTCGCAGGCGATGCCAGCGGCTTTTTCGTCGCCGACGACGGGCCCGGCATCTCCGAAGCCGAGCGCGAGCGCGTGTTCGAACCTGGCTTTAGCTCCGACGAGCATGGGACCGGGCTCGGCCTCGCGATCGTCGCCCGTATCGTCGCCCTCCACGGCTGGTCGATCACAGTCACGGAGTCCGCCTCGGGGGGAGCGAGGTTCGAGATCGGCGACGTCGAGTCACCCGGCGACGAGACGTGAACGGTATATGTATCTGGTACTTGTAACTCATCATACTCGAGAGGTCGGTACGACATGGACGAACGATTACGGAACGCGCCGGTCGGGATACTGGACGTCTCTCCGGACGGGTACGTCCGTGCCATCAACCCGGCTGCCGCTGACCTCCTCCAGGTCGACGCGGAGACCGCAGGCGGGGAGTCTCTCGACGCAGTGTTTCCCGCCTCCGTCGAGGAACGTGTCCCGCGGGCCTTGGACACGCCACTGAGCGAGGAGCGCTCATTCGAGGAGTACTATCCGGATCTCGACTGCTGGCTCACCGTCTCGCTCGTACCCCACGGCGACGCGGTCTCGGTGTATCTCCGCGACCGAACAGCCGCCTACCGAACCGAACGTCGGCTGGAGGCGGTTCGGGACGATCTTGACCGCTCGACGATCACGAACGAACTCGTTGGAGATATTCTGGCGGAGCTCGTAGCAGCTTCGACCAGAGAAGAGATCGCGGAGACGATCTGTACACAGCTGGGCGAAACTGACATCTACGAATTCGCCTGGGTCGGCGAGCGTGAGGTAGGTACTGGTGACATCGTCGTCCGCGCAACGGCCGGGACGACAAACCGGACGCTCCAATGTATCGAAGCTGAACTCGAGAACGAGACGTCCATCCCGGAACTCCGTGCAATCGAGAGCGGCACGCCGGAGTCAGTCCACCCGCTAGGGGAAGAGGAGTCCGTCCCGGAACCGATTCGCCGAGCGGCCTTCGCCGACGGAGTACAGTCGCTGCTGGCAGTTCCCCTGCGTTACGGGTCGAGCGTCTACGGCGTGGTCGGAATCTACGTGTCCGATCGAGACGGGTTCACCGAACGCGAACGAAGTAACTTTGACACGGTCGGTGAGATGGCCGGGTTTGCCATCAACGCCACCCGCAACCGTTCGCTGCTGCTCTCCGATACGGTCGTCGAACTCACCTTTCGCCTGACCGACCACGAGGCGCCGTTCGTCGCTGCCGCAACGGAACTGGAGGCAACGCTGTCGGTCGAGGGTCTCGTTCCCGATGCCGATCAACTTCTCTGTTATCTCGAGGTCGAAACCAACGCTCCCGATATCGTCGAGAGAACACTCAGAACGTTCGGGACAGTAACCGGTACGCGCCTCATCGGGACACATGACGACGAGGTCACCGTGGAAGCGACGCTGGCTGAGGCGACACCACTCGGTCAGTTGGTGAGTCAGGGGGCAACGCTTCAGTCGGCCACGTATGGTGAGGACGGTGCCCGAATCGTCGTCGAACTCCCGCCGGACGAGGACATCCGACGGATCGCGGATGCGTTTACGCGACAATACGATGCTACCGTCGCCGCCAAGCGCGAACACAGGCGAGACAACAGGACTGCGAGCGAGTTCCGGAACGCCCTGGACGAACGGCTGACCGATCGCCAGCGGACTGTGCTTCGGACCGCGTTTTTCGCCAATTACTTCGAGTCGCCACGAGACAGTACCGCCGAGGAAGTGGCCACGTCGCTCGATATCACTGGACCGACGTTACTCCATCACCTCAGGGCAGGCCAGCGGAAACTGCTCGCCGCGTTCTTCGACGCCGGTGACCCCTAGCGGGTCAATTCCAGCCGATCTCAGACCCGCACGACTGCCGTTCCCGCCGCCCGGTCGCCGAGTCGGGACCGCTTTTCGGAGAGCGCGAGCGCGAGGATCCCCACAAGGTAGAAGGCCGGAAGCCAGTCGACCAGTCGCAGGAGGTTCCGGGTGAGAGACGCCCCGAACGACGCGGGCGAGCCGTCCGCCCTGACCACCTGGATGCGGACGAGCGCCTTCCCAATCGTCTTCCCGAATCGCCACTCGAGCAGCGTGTGATACCCGATCGAGAGGCCGAGCCAGAGGGCCAGTCCCATTGCGGCCGGGGTGCCCTCGAGGTCGGTGTCGAGGCCGCTCGCGGTCGTCTCCGCCTGCCCGGTGGCGACGCCGACGATCGTCAAGGCGACGATGAACAGGAGGAACCAGACGGCCGAGTCAATCCCCATCGCGACCCCGCGGATGCCGACGCCACAGCGGTTCGTCGTCTCGTGATCAGACATGTGTGGCCTGATCGAGGACCGGGGGAAACGTCAAGCCTGGAGCGCTGTTTCAGGCCGAGAAACAGCGCCGGGCGGCGGTCGCCCAGCCTCGCGGGACGAAGTGCTATCAAATCCATCAGATTTCGTCCGCCGGTACCGTAAGTTTAAGTCGGAAAACGATACCAAGCCGACACATGAGCCAGCGGGTAGGGGAACGGCAGGTGCCGGCACCGGTTCCGCCGGACGATCCGGACGCCTGGTACGCGCCCGACGTGTGTACGCAAGACGAGGTCCATCCGGGGGTCGTCGCGACGATCCGCGAGCGCCCTTCTGGGCGCGAGCGACGCGCGCTTTCGGCCGTGGCCCGAACCAGCACCGCGCGCCGACCCGCCCGGAGCGAGCGGCCAGCGGAGAAAGCGTGGGGGGTGAGCAACCTGCGCAGCCCCCCGCGCTTTCCCGCTGGCGCCGAAGGCACATTCACTTTAGCCCGGAACGGCGAGCTTGCTCGGCGCATG
Organism: Halorientalis sp. LT38; assembly: GCF_037031225.1. NCBI lineage: Archaea > Methanobacteriati > Methanobacteriota > Halobacteria > Halobacteriales > Haloarculaceae > Halorientalis > Halorientalis halophila. The sequence continues at coordinate 1,094,920 of NZ_JAYEZN010000001.1, forward strand.
CCCGGAATGGTTGGTCGCGAGCGACGCGGAGGTTCCGCGAACGAAGTGAGCGGGACGCCGGTGAGCTTGCTCACCGGAAGGCGGCATGCGGCGAGCGGTGCGGGCCGTCACGTAAGCCCAAGCAAGAGGTGTTTTGAATTTTTTGCTCGTTGGAACTACAGTCTCGTGCTGTATTCCTTAGAATTTGAAAGAAAAAGTTCACAGCATCGATTTTTGAACGCAAGGCAAAGAGAGGGTTGGACCAGGCTTACCAAAGGATCCGCAGAAGAACTGCGCTGATCACGCCAATCACGATGACCCAGATGCCGACCCCGGACATCAATCCGAACAGGGGTGGCAAGAGGATACTCCATGCACCACCGATGAGGACGGCGATTATCAGTCCGACGCCAAGCGCCAACACGGCGTTCCATGGCCCGATCGATCGGAATACTTGATAGGCAATATAGAGAGCGGCGAGTGCGGCGAGGGCAATGGGGGCGATGCCGACCATCAGTCCACTGCGAAGCCGGCCTGATCGATATCGAGGGACGACAACACCACATCAATGTCGATCTCCGCCGGGCCCTCACCGTTCATGTCAGCAACGATCTCCATGATAGCAGCCTCGAGTTCTTCGAGTCGGTCAGTCACCTTCTCGAGATTCAGAATACGAGGAGCAAGCGTGAGGTACGTCCGATCGTTTTGGACATACCGATCTTCGTCCGTCATTTGAGGGAGATCCTGACCGTCGTCGTTGGTACCAGTATCGAGCGGACCTAGACCGGCCACCGAAACCGGCGTTTGTAGATCCAGCGGTCCATCGGCTATAACCTGGGGTAAGATCGTGGTGACCTCCATCAGCGTCGTACTGCCGCGGGCCCTGAATGTGTAACAGAGCGAGTCCTCAATCGTCAGCTCCTCGTCACTAGTCGTAATGCCAAGGACGATACAGTTTTCGAGAATCACCTGTGCACCGACGACATTTCCGCGAACGATGCAGTCTGTGAGTCGGACACGCTGACCGGTCACGGTCCCCTCGACATGGACACCATCGCAAACGACTTTGCCGGGTGATCCAACCTCGCCCTGTACATGGCAATCGCTTAATTCGATAGCATCGCTTGCCATGACCGATCCTTCGACGGTTCCATCGGAATCGACATCTATTGTCTCACCATATACTCCACCCTGGACCGTTGCTCCCTCTCGAATCCGGACTGGGCGTCCTAACTCAGCTTGAACAGTGGGAATCAGTTTTCCGTCGTAAGTTTCATTGGCTTCAACGACTGCACGAGTTTTTTCGATATCTGCCATCAGTCCTCACCTCCAGTAGTCTGTACTGGGACCCGGTCTGGCAACGTTTTGCCAAAGACGTCTGCATACGATTGTCCGAACGAGGTTTCGCCGTACTCCGACATAATATCGACCGCCCGGTCCGAAGACAGATAGTCTACGTTGCCCTCGGAGACACCGTCAGCGTCATCCAGAAGACGGTCGGCACCGCCGATTGAAGAGAGTTCAGCCCCACACCAGTTATCGTTCTCTGCAGTCGATAGGTGCGAAGGCGCGACAACATCCCGTTTCGTCACCCCATCAACTTCGTACGTAACAACGTAGTACGGGAACTGCAACTGTCTCACCTCGTCAGTCGTTTTCTCCACGATTGAACCGCTCGTGTGTCGATGTCCGTGGATCTCTTCGACCAATGATTCCTGTCGGTCGATGAAATCCTGAATTGACTCAACTACAGAGTCGGTCGTATCCGTGATTCGTTCGTTGCGTTCCTCTTTGACTGTGACGTTGTGAGACTGGAAGGTTTCCCAGGCCGTCGTCACCTGTTCGACGAACGGCTTCTCGATGCCATCCTCGAATTGCTCTTCGTTAATCTGGAAAATGTGATCGCCGAGTTCACGGATCCGCTCCTCGGCCTTTTGATCAAGTTCTGCGTGTCGTTGCTCATACCGTTCGTCGATATTCTCCAGTCTCTCGTCGAGTTCCGCTCGTTCGATCTCGATCTGTTCTTCTTCTGCATCGATCTGCGGTTCGATCGCCTCGACCTCCATCACGTGTTCCATCATTTTCAGCTCAGCCTGGGCCTGAATGTTCTCCTTGATGGCATCACTGATGGATTGAAATCCTTCCTTGAGCGTCTCTCTGACTTTCTTGACTTCACCGGTGAGTTCGATGACTTCCTCTTTTACTTTGTTCGTTGACTTAATGAGCTGCTTGAGCAACGGGTGAAGGTCATCGCTGCCCGCCATTTCACTTCCCTCCTCGAACTGATGCACCGGTGAGTCGGTCCCACGCGTACCGGGCTTTGTTGATGACGGACGAGGAACTCATTTTCCCCCGCGTGGTGAAATTGTGCTGTTCGACGTGTTGTTCGTACTCCTGCTCCATTTTTGCTTGAGTGCGTGCATCCGCCCGCTCTTGTTCGTGCGCCATCCGTTGGTTCTCCGCTTGTTGTTCGGCGATAAACTTCGCGCGCTCGCGCTGCCGCTCTTCTTCTCTTAGAAGCTCGGCTTTCTGTTTGGCTGCCTGCTCGGCTTCTTCCAGCCGCTCTTGATCCTCGTTCCGGGTTTCCTCAAGGATCTCTTCTGTCTTCTCGTCGATATCTTCGAAACTCTCTTCGACGTCTGTTCGGAACTCTTCTTTTCGCTGTTCGTTGAGGCGATCGTATTTGACCATCAACTCGCCGATTCGATCGACAGTTCCTCTGGACGCTTTCGCCTTCGTCTGAAGGTCTCGGATCTCTGCTCGTAGATCACGGATTCGATCCGTCGCCGAGCGTATCTCCTCCTGACGCTGTTCGAACTCTCGTTCCTTGAGGTCCGATTTTTGATCCTCGATGTTCCCGTATATCTTGCGTCGCTCGTCGTCCTTTTCGGCCCATAGCTGATCCCACACAGGATTGACGAGGTCATCTTTCAGTTCGTGTCGCGGAACCAAATTCTCGGTCTCGTGGTGGGATCGGCAGGTGTCACAGTACCAATCACTGGTCTCCGGATCGGAAAGGGTCACCTGTGAATCGATGTCGTCTCGCAGGCAGTCTGGACAGTAGAAGTTATAGCTCACTATTCCAAACGCGTCGGCGGCAGTCTGGACGTGGTCGTTAAGGAGTTCTACGGCCGTCTCCTGTAATCCCGAGAGATCATCAACAAGCTGTTGACTCCGTTCTGAGATGTCCTCTAGCGCCTCGTCTCCACCGTCTTCAGCCGCTGTCTTCTGGAGCTCGAAAAGCATCTCGACGTCTTCAGTTGCAGTCGTCTCGTCGATAGCCTTCCCCCACTCGAACGTCTCTGAATCGGCCTGTTCGGCGATATATTCGAGCGTCTCACTTTCCGGTGAATCCGCCGGGACGACCGGAACCTCAACGGTCTGCTCCTCCGAAGAATCAAGTGTTTCTTCCACACTTGTAAGAACATCCGTTACCTCCTTTTCTAGATCGTTGGATTCGGGCATGATGACCGGAAATTCATTGATCTCGTCCAGACGCTCGTGGGCATTCTGGATGGGGTCAGTACTGGTGAGACGTTCTAAGTTGAATTCAGTTCTAGGAACCGAGTCCGTGCCGTCGTAGACAACGACACTTTCTGGCCCTCGTGGGATACAATAGCCGTTCCAGTACCCCTTCTCGACCCCCTTGATCTCGATGTCTGAGGACTGTTGATCCGCGTATACATATCCACCTACTGCGATTCCGATGCTTGCGAGAATTACGAACACCCAGAATGGGCTACTGGCAATGACCAGTCCCAAAAGCCCAATTATAGCCCCTATGCCACCTACAATACCGGCACGGTAAACTGTCTGTTTACGATCATCCAGATGTGACTCAAGACGTTCGTTGAGAGCTTCGTTGATAGCTAACACGCGGGCTCTGGTTTCACTGACTGCTGTATCCTTCTCGTAGACAACATCAGTTGCCTTCATTTGTGATACACCCGCAGACAGCTACGTTTGTAATCGACTCTCCAGGCACTGGTATCGCTGTTTCTCGATTTCATGGTTTTCTTTCACGGATTGCTAGCCTGAATGCTAGATTTGCTTGAGAGGGCAACATGAGGGACCAGTTGGAACGGAACGCTCCTGAGGATTGACTACGGAATACTCCCCTTGGGCGATGGAAAGGGCGGTCAGTGTTTGTGGAGGAAAATTTGGATATTTTCGCAGCTTGGTGGCGATCCTGACGGTGGACACTGTTACATCCCCCCACACGCGGCAAGTGTATTTTCCAAATCACATAATTCTAACTATATCCGTAATATCAGCCTAAATTAGCTCTGGCTCGTTTCTGAAGCTGTCTAAAGATAACAAATCAGGTTACATAGTTGGCCAAGAGTAGACGATACCATATCTCGATACCCTCTCATCCAATCTCAGCATCCACTGTCAAGAGCCACTAGAACATCCAGCCGGCCCTTGATTACAGACTGATCAACCGTGTCGTCCAAGCACCCTTTAGAATCTTCATAACGCTGGAAACATAAGCTAGCTCGAAAAAACCAACAGAACCGTGCCTCGACCCTACTCGTAATAGCTGAGGCGCTCGACAACCTCCGCAAAGGCGACGTTCTCCCGCACGTCGGTAATCTCGACGGTGACGCGTTCGCCCTGTTCGGTATCGGGGACGATGACGACGAATCCCCGTTCGACACGGGTAACGCCATCACCCTGTTCGCCGATGTCCTCAATCTCGACGTCCCGTTGTTCCCCAGTCTCGACTGGTGGCGTCTCTGGGCCGGATCTTCGTTCCGACTCGGGCGCAGATCTACTGTTTCCGCTCCGCTCGGAGGCCGGTAGAATCGCCACCCGTTATGTCTCACCGGGCTGCAGGGTACCAAGTTTGATCTCCTGGGCCGGGATTTCGATTACGCCGGACTCATGTTGCGCTTCGAGCTTCGCCGAGAAGAGACACTGGAGTTGATCGGGAATTTCCATCAGTCAGTTTCTGGGCCCGCTTCTGGGGCAGACCACTTGGTTCTACTGCCCAACAGTAACTGGTGAATGAGCTGGTAGCGGCGATACCGGAGAACCGGTTATCTGTCTTCTCACTGGACTCCTTAGACCCCGAGCGATTGCTTTTCTGTCCGATGGTTGAGATCGGCGCCAACCTCCCGAGCACAACAGAGTGATATTCTCGGGTTTTAGGCCATCTCTAAGCGTTCTATCGGAAACGCTTATAGCGCTCACTGTATTGCACTCGTGTGATGGATTCTGACTGCACACAAGTCGGCACGAAAGGGTCTGTGCATCAGCAACCCAACCCAACTGACAAGGTGGTGCGTGCTGTTGCAAGGGCCCAGGACTGTACGAGTACTGATCTCCCTCCATTAGCGTACGTCCTCGATCCAGAGGCGTTAGATAGTCTCGTCCAGAGCGGTTCTACTGTCAAGTTTGAATATAATGGACATCACGTTACAGTGAGCCCCCAAGAGGTCACCGTTCGCGACACGTAGGTCACCATTAGAGTTGGACATTGGCGTAACCGATGGTTTCAGGATAGTACTTCAGCCAGTTCATTCTGCTATCAGTCCACCCCGGCGATAGCCGATCAAGGAGGCTGTGCCGGGGACCTGAAAGGCAACACACCATGTGCAATCGAAACTAGGTCGTGTCCCAGTATGGTCGTTGAATAATTTTGGGGATTGGCTTAATCCGCTACCGTGCCTTCAGGCCAATATGGCAACACAGACTTCCGACGAAGCAGACAGACTCTATCCGCTGCACGTATCAGACCCGTCTCTGAGTCTCGAAATACTGAAAAATGAATCGCGGTGTATTGCGGTCGAGTATCTAGCTACAGCCGAAGACACTGTTTCGATGAGTGAACTGGTAGACCACGTGGTGGAGAAGAAGGACGAACAATCGGAATCGGAAGATACCCACAGGCGGGCGAAGGTCCGATTCCATCACGTGCACCTTCCGAAGATGGAGGATGCAGACCTCCTCCACTTTGATACGGACCACCATACCATCACGCCGATGGAACGGATTCAGCAAGCTGCCCTGTCTCTCAAAGGATTCGCCCTGCCGTCGGCACAGTAGATTCACCGCCGGTAGGCGACCTGCTGGTGGAGCATTCAGGCACGGATCTGTTCTCTTCGATGAGTCTGATTCAACGATGTGAGTCGGTGAGGGAAACCGGAACGGGCGGGACCAATTGTGACGGTGAACGACCGAGAAACCACGTGGTAATCAAGGAGTAGACACAATGCGATTCAGTCGGCGTCAGGTTCGTGGGCGTCGTTCATTGAAGTCCTCCCAGAGCACGGAGCACCGACAACCGTTACTTACTGATCATCGTCGTCATCGGATGGTGGTCGCTGAGATAGCCGATCGAACCGTGACTGGGATTCATCAGTTCGATCGTTCGTCTCCGCTGCCTGGTACGTCGCCGCAGACAGCTCACCAGTTGCAATCTCGACGGTGAACACCGCATCGACGTGCTGCCCATCTTCGGGCAGTTCCTTCTGATCCACCACCAACTCCCCGACCAGGTCTTCCTCACCTTCGACGAGCAGCACCGCCAGTTCGTCCTCGAATCGGTCCAGTACCGCCGTGTGGGTTCCGTCGTCGATCATGAATACTCCTCCTGAATCACGAGTTTACCCGCCTCGTTGCGGACGATAACCGTATCGCCCCCGTTGTTCCAGATCGGACTGCCAGAGCCCCAGTAGAGGTCCGTCTCAGTGTCCTGTCCACTCCCGGTGTGCAACGTGACCTCCGCACCCGGATCCAGTGTAAACTCGGACGGGAACGTGTAGGTGTGATCGGCCGCATCGGCAACGGTCCACCCCGACAGATCCAGTGGCTCGCCACCGCTGTTCTCGAAGACGACGTACTCGTCGTTCAGGTTGTCGTACTCATCGCCGGCAGCCTCTTCGTGAATTTCTGTGATCGAGAGGTCACCACCAGTGTCCTCGGGCGTCGACATGGGTGTCGCCGTCGCCGTCGAAGTGTCAGAACCGTCGTCGGTCACGATGGGTTCCGTCTCACCACCGACGTCGAACACGGTCCGTGTCTGCACTGCACCACCACTGCCAGGAGCGATCGAGTCACCGTCTCGGAGTTCGAGCGGCGACGTCGGTGCAGCCTGCTGAGTCGCGACCTCGATCGCCGACCCGTTACTGGTCAGGACGACGTCACCGTGAGTCGCGGTCCAGTAGGTCTGGATCGACCGTGACGTCAACCGGTCCAACACGGCCTCGTCTGGATGGCCGTACTGGGAGTCGTACGCACTGGAGATCACTGCCAGCCGTGGGGTCGCCGCGTCCAGCAACGCGGCGCTCGAGCTCGTATCACTGCCGTGGTGGCCCGCCTGCAGGACCGACACGTTCAGTGCCGACTCGTACTCGTCGACGAGATACTCCTCGCCTTCGGGGCCGGCGTCACCGGGCAACAGGAAACTCGACCCGCCGTGAGCGACCCGGAGGACGATACTGTTCTCGTTGCGGTCACCGTTAGCGACGTACCCATCCGGTGGTGCGAGCACGTCGACCGATGCCCCCTCGAAGGAAATCCCATCGCCGGCTCGCGTCTGGTACAGCGTCACGTCGTGTTCCTCGATGGCGTCGAGATAGCGTTCGTACGTCTGGCTACTCGACGTGATCCCCGGGTCGTACACGGCACCGACGCCGTCGGCCTCGGTTTCGAAGTAGTCGATTACCGCCGCGTGCCCACCGATGTGGTCTGCGTCGGCGTGAGTCGTAACCAGGTGATCGATGCGCTCCATGTCGTTGTCGCGCAGGTACTCGAGAACGTACTCCCCGTCGTCCTGCCAGTCGCCACTGTCGATCAGTATCGTCTCGTTATTCGGCCCGACGACCAGCGTGCTCGACCCCTGGTCGACGTTGATGAAGTGGACCGAGAGCGAGCCATTCGCACTCGCGACAGTCGGCGTTCCAGTAGTCGATCCATCCCCAGTTGTGCCCGGTGTCGACGCCGGTGTTCCGTCCATCCCGACGTCCGTCATGCTCCCGCAACCGGCGAGGGCGACGAGGAAAGCAACGAGAACGACAGCAGCCCATCTTCGCATACAGTACAACGGGGAGGGCCAGCCGAATAGGTCTGCTGGCATCGTTGGTCGCCGGAAGAATTTGGATCCCTGACCGTTTCACGGGAAGGGTGAGTGTGGCCCGATCACCAGATGGAATCTGCAATCAGAAACTCACGTATCTACCCCTGAGTCAAGCATTCTCTTCTCGAATCCACTTGCTCGCACTCGCAACGGGAACCAGCCCTCTTCATCGATTCCAAGCAATGCTTCCGAGAACCCGTCTTCGTCGTTTCCGGCTTTCGCCGTGCGAACCCAGTTCACCTCACGCTCGCTTAGCCCAAACCACTCGGCCAGTTTCTCGGCTTCTTCGTTTACCCGGTGGATCAGTGTCATCGAACACAGATTTGCGATCGTCTGTGCCTGCGGTGTGAGCGTGAACTCACCACCCGTCTGCGTGATGAAGTGAAGCGAAAGGTCGTAGTGGCGACTGTGCCTGACAGCCATCTCCAGAAACTCCAGTGAGGTCGCATCGTTCATCAGGTAGTGGGCTTCGTCGATGACGAACACGACCCGTTTGTCCGTCTGTTTCGCCCGTTCGTAGACGGCATTGAACAGGACGGACATCATCAGACTCGTTTCAGTTCTTCCGCGGGCTCCTTCTTCCTGGTGCAAATCCAGATAGAGTACCTTCGAGTCCAGATCGAACTCAGTGGCTTGGGCGAGATTCGCCAGGTCACCATCCGGCCGGAACGACGGCCGCAGATCCGTCAGCAAAGATTGGGCATCCTCTCGAACCCCTTCCTGCTCGCTGGCCGTCGGATAACCAAATGAGACCGGATCATCCAGTAGATCTTCGAGAACAGCGATTACGTCCCGAATCGTCGGCGACTCGTGATGGTGGGTCTCCGGATCGCGCGTGATCCCCTGGCGCTCGTAGGCTTCCTGCACCGCACGCCTGAGCGTCTGCTTACGCTCCTCAAGGGGATTGTTGGCGATGTGGGTGAAGAAGGTATCACAGAAGGTCAGCACCCAGCTGATCTGTTCGGCCCACGGGTCCAGATCGGGAACTCGATCTAGAACATGCTGTGGTGTCGACTGCAGCTCAAGTGGGTTGAACCCACGCCGACCGCCAACGGTGATTCGCTCGCCACCGAGGGCTTCGTTCACGCCTGCAAATCCCTCCATCGGGTCGAGCATGACGATCAGCGTTTCCGGATCGTACATCGCCCGCCTGAGCAGTTGCAACTTTGTCGAGAAGGATTTCCCTGCACCCAACTGGCCGATAACCATCGTACAGTAGCCCGTCTCCCGATTGAATCGATCGAGAATGAGCGGGCTCTCGTTGAGTGCATAGGTACCGTACTCGACACCGGGTTCAGCGAACGACCCCGAGACAAACGGGAACATCGCCCCGACAGCGCCGGCGAGCATCGGCGTCTTGGCATCCAGTGACTCGTCAAGTTTGTCGACACCGATAGGACTGGCCGAGATGAGCGACTCCGTCTGTGCCCACCGTGGCGTGACGGGTGTGAGATTTGCAGGCGCACGTCTCGTTGCTTTCCGAACAGCGTCGGTCTCTAACTCATCACGTTCTGCAGCGCCAGTCGTGAGATACATCGAGGCGTCGAAGGCCCGCATCGACGTATTCCGGAGGACGTCGTACAGTTCGCGGTGATCTTCGAGGTCTTTCTGGATACCCCGAGCGCTGGCTCTGTGTTTCTCGGAGAGGTACTCGAATTCAGCTTCCAGATCCTCTAATTGGTTCTCCAGCGAATCGAGTGTACTCTGGGTATCCCGCGGGTCAAGATGCATCGAGATATCCGTCCGCCGGGTTTCGCCCGTCGAATAGAGCGCTTCGAGCAAGCCATCGGCTGGTGCATCCGCGAACTCGCCGATCCACTGTGTCTGGAGCCATCGGTTGCCCGCTCGAATCGCACCCGGCGTCTTCTCGATTGCTGATGGTGCGATAATCGACGAATGAACGTCTGACTCTTCTTGGAGTGGACTATTCGGCGTCTCGTGGGTCACCGAGAACGGCGATGTATCGTCCGTGTCTGACTCGGGTTCGATAGAGTGGCCTGTAGTTTCAGCATCAGTCGTTTCTTGTTCGGCTGATTGGGCCTCAGCGTCTGTCTCGGGTTGTTCTTGGGAGGTATCGTCTTCCTTCACGTGTTCGATATCGCTGCTCATTGGGCAGCCCTCTCAGCGTCAAGAATCGAGCGCACCTGGAAGGCTTTCTCCGAGTCGCCATACTCAATCTGCTCACCGGCCCAGAACGAGGCCAACAATTCAACGGCTTCTGTCGCAGGGACTGCCCGCGCCCCACAGCCTTCGATCTCACGAAGGCCGCGTTCAATTCGAGAAAGTCGCTGTTCGAGCGTCCCGAACATGGCATCGCGCTGCTCGTTTCGGGAGGGCGCTAACCAAACGCGAACGAGCGTTCCGAGGAGGGGTACCCGAGCGAGTTTTCCGACGAGGCTTTCGTGTTCGAATTGTACTTCTTCGGGCGCGATCGTGACGATCACGTAGTGATCACGGATCGTCATCTGGCGCTGTTCGAGGTCGGTCTCGTACCACTCAATATAGTTCTCGATCAAGGCGGCGAGTTGCGGATTAGCCTTCACGTCGTCATCGCCGAGTCGTGATTCGTAGTGTGCGAGGTACTCCTCGACAGGGAAGTCCCGCGTTGTCGAGTAGATCTGGATCGGAAATTCGACGACCGTGTTCAGGAAGTCCTGAAAGGCGTCTGCTTTCTGTGCCCACTGCGCTCCCGTCGCGAGGGCCATGTTGGGTGGCTCGACTTGAATCAATCCGACGAGCGCTCCGTCAGTCCGCTCTATGGCATTCTGATCTGGGTGGATGCGTTCGACCTGTGTATATTCCTTTGCGTCGTCGTGTTCGAGTTCGGTGTCGTTCGAATAGAAGCTGATCACCGTCTGGAGCCAGTCTAGACTGGTCGTATAATTCGGCGTCAGTGAGACGAAGATCGCCCCAATCGTAATCGCCACACCGGCAATCGGGAGCGTCAGCGTCTGGATCGAATAGCCGGCGATGATTGCTGTGGGAAAGAGTAGTTGCGTACAGAGGACGACGAGGACGCCCGGGAAGAGTGCCACGGCAACGTCGGTCAGACTGTAGCTACCGATGAGGTTCGCGTCAGTGTTGAGTGATTTTGGAATGCGCTTCGACGGATCGGAGTGCGGAGTATCTGCCATTAGTTGATGTTAGTTGATGTACCGTGGTCGGTCGTCGTCGCTATTGCTGTCAGTACTGGATCGAGATCTACGCGTTCGGGGCCGGTCTCGATCACGGAGTGTCTCGAAATTCGTCGATTTGTTCTGCTGGGTTCGGTCGGCTGTCCCGGGTGCACTCGAATCAGTCGTAGTCGAGGCGTCAGCGCCAGAATTCGGAGTATGGTCATCGGGGCCCTGGCCAGGACTTGCACTCGAGCCAGTCGTTCCACCGCTACTACCTCCGCCACCCTTTCGAGTGTTGGAGGTACTCTGCAATCGCTGTGTCGCGTCAGCGAGTTGTTTCCCTGCAGCGTGAGCGCGTGAGTCACCGGAGCCAAGAACAGACTGCCCGTTGGGTTTGATCGCTGGCTTCCCGTCCATACCACGCGAGAAGTTTCTCGTCCCGTGAGCCGTACGCGAGCCAACATCGCGCGATTTAGTGACTCGGTTTCGAGCTTGTGACCCCGACAGTCGTTGGGAAGCACGGTCTGCAACGAAGAAGATCGCACCTGCCTGCCAGAACAGCACCAGTGGTGAGATAACTGCGATCAGTGGAATCACGAGTGCCGTCAGCCACAGACCGAATCCACCCATCGAGACGCTGAAGCTCGATCCCAGAAGCGCACCGAGTCGGAATAGGATCGCGACCGGGATCGTCATGAACAGGAACGGTACGTAGAATCCCGAGAGCCGGCTCACGAATCGCGATACAAGCGTGAACGGCCCGACGCCAGGAACCCAGAGTGCGATCAAAATCGGCATCATGAGGACGAAGAGATACAGCACGACCTCACGAGCGAGATAGATCAGTGCGATCAGTACGAAGAGAACGAAATCTGCAGAGAGCGTAAGGACGAGACCGAGTACGCCCATCGAACTGAACGAAAGTGTCTCGAAGAGCGCGATATCCGACAGTGACGGGACGATAATCTCAGCCAGCGCACTCATAAACCGAAGTGAGAGAGCGGCGATCCACCACCACATGAGAATACCGAGAAGGCCAGTGAAAGCTCGCTTCTTGAGCTTCGTTCGGTGGTAACTACTGAATAGGTGACTCGTCATCTCGAAGAAGATTACCAAGCCGATCGAGACCGCCCAGAGAAACAGCGACAATGGGATCATGCTCTCCCAGTAGTACTCGTAGATCGCGGGCCAGGCACCGTTCGTCGGCGGCCCGAAGACGGAGTTCGGATGGGGTGTTCCGACAATTATGTCTACTAAGTCGGATCCGTAGTCCTCAATGAGTTTAGTGATTGGGCTAAAGAGACCTCGAAGAACCTCTTTGAGAGCATCGACAATGACATCACCCAGTGCGCTGAAATCAGCCATCGCTATCCTCCTCGATTAGATCAAGCTGAACCTCTGTGCAGGAGTAACGGCGACCATACCTCCCCTGCTCTATTTTTCCACCAGCGTCAAATTGGGCAGTTGCACGAACGTTGTTCCCATCTGCGAGACCAGCAATGATTCCTATTTGACCAGATAGATTAGCACACCCACTGTGCTCATTTGTGGAGAACAGAAGCGCCTCTTCGTCTGGCACATATGTTTGGTCTCCATCAGAAGGAATCAAGATCTTCTCTGGCGTTTCAGGTTCTGTATAAGTTGGAATGCTTGAATGGCCCCGTAGATCGTGATTTGCAGCAAAGTATGGGGAGTCCTCAAAGACGATATCGGATACCCAAGTTGGCCCGGTTCCGCTGTTATGAACCGTGACTTCGATTTTGGCGTACTCTTGATCGAATTTTCCATTCCTATACTGCTTGACTTCTGTAATCTCCAGATCCGGGTTCAAATCAATCGCTACCGTATCGCTGATCGATCCATCTGAGATGAGTGCTAACTCGTGGGTACCTGGCGTATAGTGGGAGTAGCGACCCATAACCGACGGGATTTCGATGATCTGCAGACGCACCGTTGTCTCTCCTGTCGCGACCGATGTCGACGTGTAGAGACTCCCCTCTGGATCGAGCAGATTCAACTTCGAGATGTCGTGTCCGTCGACGAGTCGAACGACGATGTCCTGACCCTCGAACCCAATCGCCTGCACGAGTGAACTCTGGGCAGCCAATCCGTCTTCGCGAGCGTCCGGATTGGACTCTTGATCTGTCTCACCTGAACCGAGACAGCCCGCAACGCTCGTGAGGAGACCGACTGATCCGAGGCGAACGAACGACCGACGGGAGAGACGGGTACGTCCCGAAGAATCCTCCATTTAGACACCCCTCCACGGTGGCCAGACACGCCATCCAGTGATCCGGTCGATGAGATACACCCCGACCAGAAACAGCGACACTGGAACGGCGAACCGAAACAGCGTCGCTAACCACTCAAGAACAGTTCCACGAGCATAGACCACGTCCGAATCAGCCATGTAGCCCGGCGTGTCCCACCACCAGAAACTCGGAACGTATCGCCCAGCAATCGAACCATCTCCCCTGGGGAGCGTCGTGATGACCGTTCCGTTTCTCGTGGTGTTGAATCGCTCACCTGCGATTATCACGTATCCATCACGGTCTCCAGTTTCAACTGGGTCACCGGTCGCGTTCGATCGGAGTGTCGCCTTGATCCGAATCGTCGACGCATCACGGTCGAGAATTTCGAGTGTAAAGTTGCTCTCGGAGAGTTCCATCTCCTCGAATGACGAGAAGGGGCGTTCGGCTGTCACACCACGTACCAGACCCGTTGCAACCACCGGGTCAGGATCCCGATCCGTCTTCGTTCGCGTCGCGATTCCAAAGCTCGCTGTGTATGGTTCCGTGAGTGTATCGAGGTTGATCGCGTCGGGGAGCGCCCCCGGTTGAGTTTGCTCGCCGTAGGTTTCGAGGATCGTCACGTTCGCACGCGGTGATGGAGTCGGCCCAGTCTCGATCGGGTAGGCCGTCACCTGCAGTGGCTGTGCTGGCGAGGAGATTCGTTTCTGGCCGTCGTCACTCGATTGAACGAGTGAGTCCCACTCTGTGTCACGAGCGCTATAGAAGCGCCAGACACCGCGGACCTCGCCATTCGGGAGCGCGTGTCCAAGCCATGGGTAGTTCTTGTAGACGACGAGTCCCAGATCACCATTTGGATAGGTCGTCCGATACCCCGAAATATCGAGATCGTAGACTGTCACATTCTGCGAGTCCCGAACTGTGAGGGTCTCCGAATCAGGCTCCAGTTCTCTGTCGAAATCGATACAGGCCCTGCCATATCGGTTGTACTGGTTGCAATTCTCCAGAATGTGGATCAGATCAACCCTGATATCGGCTTCCAGCGTGAGGGTCAGATTCACACTACGATAGCTATCGAGGTCCTCGAATGGGACAGTCACTCGCTGTGAGCCAGACTGGCGTGACAGAACCTCGCCGTCGACGAGGAGTCGCACTTCAGAGACCTCGTGAGAGCGAAGGTTCCAGAAATTACGCTCGCCCAGCATCGCAGTGGGCTCCTCGATTTCGAGGCGGTAATCGACCGACCCCAGTACGGATCCCGATGGGCCAACGAACAAGGGCTTCTCACCTTCTTGGATGCGCGCTCGTGTCGAGGGTTGGACGGCGAAGATATTCGCGGTTGCATCCTTCAGGAACGATCCATCCGTGAGGGTCGCATTCGGTGGATAGACCGACTGCTCTCGACCCGTGTTTGGAACGTCACCCAGATCCCCTCGATTCCACTGCTCGACAGTAGCCGGAGGTTCATCAAGTGGGATGTCCGTCCCGTTCGCGAGGACAGCCATCGCCGATCGCGCTCGCGGGCCGGTCACGTTTGCCGGTGAGACGAAAGCATCTCGATCGCCCGACCAGAGGACATGAAACGTTTCATTCGAGAGTCCGTGATCGGTCTGGTTCGGTGGCGACCGCGATGCAGGCGCATAGGCAGTCGTTGCAGTGGCTGTCGAGACGAGCGTCACGAATAGGATGACGCTCAATCCAATCCCACCGACGAGGGATTTCAGAAGCCGCAACTTGCCCCACCTGCAACGACGTTGTTCAGGAGGAACTGCAGGATCACCGTTGCCAGCGGTGCAACGATCACACCCCAGATGAGACCCTGATTCCGGATTTCCTTGATCTCCTTTTTCAGATCCGCACGGCGGACGGCCGGCGTCGCAACCGTCGCACCCAGAAAGATCGTCCCGCCGAGTAGCGGGCCACCGAACTGGATGATGGTGAAGATGTTGCGGACGGTTTCTGCCATATCAGTCGAGCAGAAGTCGTTCCCGACTGACTGGGCCAGGACGGGGTCGACAGCGACGACACTCAGGAGAAATCCGGTGAGAATTGTCCACCGAACTGTGCGGACAGATGGACTGATTGAACAACGAATCGACAACGAACCTGCAGTATCTGTAGTATCAGCTGACATAGTTGCTACTCAGGGAGTCACTTTGCGTCGAACCCCACCCAAGGATGGAATTGACCGCAACGCGACGAGTACATCTGATCTGGTGAATGGGTGGGATATAAACCTATAGATTCGATCGTTGTATGGCGTTTTTCGTGAGTAAGGCGCAACTATCTTAGTAGCAATTGACTCCTAAACTTGCCATCCAGTGTAGCATTCTGACATAACCACTTCGCGTCTGGGGATGGTGCTGATATTACTCTGGCAGTGGCTTTTTACCAGTTCTCACACATTCCCAACAGGGGAAATCCTCGAAGCACTCCTCGCACTCGTCTGGGTCTGTCTGAGAAGCTATAGGGGAATCGTCGGCGGTCGTCCTGTCCCCAATGGGACGCTCGTCTGTACGAGTGGTTCCACCATCGGCTGCGACGCGGGTCGTCGCTGCATCGAGGATCGGCTTGCGGATCGCAACGGCGACGCGGTGTTTGCAGGCACCCTCGAAGCGGGCATCCGCTGGACAGGTGCAGTGTGTGGGGAGCCCATCCCTGATCGTGATGAGATATTCGTGATCCTCGGGATTTGCGTAGCTACCGTTTCGCACCTGGACGCCCCCGGGAGTGAGCGTGTACTCGAAGGCTTCGTACTGGGCACGCTTTCGGACACGGTTCGTGAACTGAAGTCTGGCAAGTGGATTGTCTGTCTTCGACATTCGTATTTCAGGACACATCGATCGATGTGCCCCGCGCCCCTCGCGGGGCACCAACAAAACACGATACGGATGCAGGATAGCCACGCTGTTCCCAAACCCACCGGTAAGCGGCTGTTTCAATTGTCGTAGACCGTGCGGTAACAGAGAATCGGGGCCGCTGTCGTCAGTCTCAGGACTCTGAAAGCAACGAGCGAGCCCGTTGTACGTAGCTGTTCGCGTCCCAACTGCGGGCGTCGCTGATCTCATCGAGGAGCAACCGTGCATCAGAAGCTGACAACTGCTCGGTTCGAACGAGAATCGAGAGTAGTGTCGGGGTCGTGACAAGCCGGGTATCAGCGAGCGAGGCGTGAATCAAGCCAAGCTGATTGAATTCGTCACAGAGCAACAGGGCGACATCGAGTTCGTTCGCAAGTTTGACGGCAGCGTTTTCGCCATCATCGAGCGGAAACTCGGCATCAAGGTTAACTGACCGCGTCTCCAGCGCATCAGTTCGGTCAAGGACGGTGCTTGCAGCACGGCCGTGTGTATCATCGTAGGAGGCGATCTCTCGGAGTTCCTCGATAACAACCGTTGGGACGACAACCTCATATTGGGCAAGACAGATTCCGAGTGGGTCGGGATCGTCCGTAGCAACGACTCCGAGACTGACGAGAGCAGAGGCATCTGCGACGAGTGGCGACATTATGCGTCAGCGACTTCGTCGATAAAATCCTCGTCCAACTGTTGTTTCAATACCCGGAGATTCGCCGCCTCTTCGGCACCGACGAGCGCTTTGAGCTGTTCGAAGGTGATCTCGTTGTCGTAGTACGCGGCCGCAATCTCCTGGGTGAGTGCATCGTCGTGCGTAGCCTCCTGAAGATACTCTCGAAGGGCAGTCAGGAGGATATCCGTCCGGTCTTCTCCCAGGACCGCTGCGAGGGCGTCAGTTCGGTCAACGAGCCTGTGTGGTGCTCGGAACTGGACGCGTTTCTTCTCGCTACTCATTATGTGTACATTGTGAGCCAGACTACTTAGCCCTTCTCGTGTGTACAGTGTGAGCCAAAACAACTTGCACAGATCTAGCCAGTGTGTGGAAAACAGCCCCTTTGCGGTTGTGCAGAGAACAGTCAAATTACAGCTCTACCAATCGTCCCCCAGCCACTCTCGAACTCGTTCGTACTCATCGTTCGTCCGCCAGCACGCACCAGAGTCGACGTGTCGGACCTCATAGCGACTCTTACAGCGACCACACCGGTACCCGTCATCGGGATGGGTCACTGACTTTGAGGCACGGTGTCGATCGAGGTGCCAGCCACAGTCTGCATTGATGCAGACGAGTTGGAGACGAGCCTCAGTGAACGGCCGACAATAGCGTGGTGCACCGATCTCTCGAGCCTTCTGGAGAAATCGCTCCCCATGCGTGGATTCGCCGAAGTGCTGGAACTCCCAGGCATGGATGAGTTCGTGTCGAATCGTTCCGGTGAACTCCGCCCACCCGTATTCTTCGTAGGCAGCCCAGGCAAGTGTGATCGTAATCTGTTCTGTGAGGTGGTTGTACTCGCAACAGCCCGCATAGCGCTTTGCTCGCTGGGAAATCTTCCAGTCAATCAGCGGAACGTCGACGTCGAGGTCGACAGCTCGTGCGTATTCAGGGGCCCGTTCGAGCAGCGCTGCTTTGCTTTGGGGATCTTGTTTCTGAGTCGGTCGGTGAAATCGATTAGCGTCGAGTGTCGTCTGTTTTCTCACGAGTGCTCAGGGGCACACGAAATGCGCCCTCGCCCCGCAGGGCGCACACAACAGAGAGCAGCTAGCGCCGGTCTCAGCAAAGTTGGAACCAATCCCGTCGTCGGTTTGATCTGATCCGTCGTGGACTAGAGATGTATCTTCGCTTTTTGACTCATTCAGGAGATCTCCTCAATCAGCTCAAATCCATCTACGAATTGGACTCGGTCTTCGAAGCCATTTGCTGTGAGAGACGCAACGACTCCCTCCCCTGCATCGGTATCCGTCGTTACGACCGAGACAAACTCTGCATTACCGTTGGTCAAGCAGTCGACGGCAACAGCACCAAGCGCTGTATCTGCCTTCTCGATTTGATCCTCGTCACGGTTCGACGAGGTAGCGATGAAGGTCCGAATATCGTCCATCACGCTCGAGACTGTGCTGTCCGTGTAGTCCGGGTCCGCAGCAACCGTCACCCACCCAGCGTCGATAGCGCTATTGATGGGGGTCTGGCCAGGAGTACTGCGGTCCGGTGCGCCGCCAAGTTCAGCGTAGACACGCTTGGGAATCACGAATGTGATGTCGTGTCGATGTACAAACCGTTCGAGTGCGGTGTACTTGTTATTCTCTTGTCGACCGCACGCGATGAACAGGCCGGAATCGGCGATCCAGACCACTGACTCATCGACATCGTCGAACGGCCCGCTCTCTTTGGGCAACCTTCAGTCCTCCGAACTGGGGGGTTGCTCACGCGCATTCTGGATGTCCTCGAAGTACGGATCCAACGACTGCATATCGAGAACCACGTCTCGGAGCGCTTGTAGCACCGCGATACCGAATGCGTACTGGAGATCGAGTTCTCGAGACGCAACACGCTCAGACATTTCGCCATTCGTGTATGGGACCGCGTACGTGAGGGCGGCAGCGAGCTTACCAAGACCATGCTTCTCGAGCAGGAGATCTAGATCTTGGTCGTGGGGCGAGCGACCGAACGCAGCAATGAGCGTCGGCGTGACCGTGTACTTGTCGCCGTCAAGCGTCGCGGTGAGCGTGATCGGGACGGCCGAGTAGGTGTGTGTCTTCTGGTCGTCGTCTCGCGTGAGGAGACCGAGGTCGACGAGAGTCGCAGTATCCGAGTATGCAGTCGTCCGTGGCAGCGCGAGGTTGTCGGTGATGTCGTCGATCGTAACCTCAGTTTCACGGAGGACAAACGTGTACAGGCGTGCCAGCCGAGGCTCCTCTAGAAGTTGTGCAACCGATAAGAGGCCATTGACCGCCCGTTCGGGACCCTCCGTGGCTTTCGACATACATTACATAATTCGTGTATTGGGTAATAACGCTTTGGACGGACGAGCAACTACAGATGTGCCTACGGTGTGTCGCGTAGAATCTCCCCGAAGACGCCTACGAGGAAGACTCCCATACACCAAGTTCTGGTGAAAGCTACTCTACCTGATACACTGCAATGCCAGCTCGCCCACAGAGCGGACAGGATTCACCGGAGGACTCGACAGTCGTTCCACAGTGACGACACTCACAGATCTGCTCGAACCGAGATCGTCTCAGAACCCGAGTGATGAAATCGAACATCACTCGACCACCGCCGAAGATGCAGATGCGCTAAGATCGATATCATTCGTCCGCTCCAGATCCCAGATCGCATTTCGCTGGCTCCGGATCGTCGCTGGTGTCACGTCCGCTGCATCGGCGATTGCCTGCTGTGTGATCGGTTCGTCGAAGGCATCAACCGCAACCGCGAGACAGCCACCAGCCACTCCTGCTGGATTACATCCGGTCGTGATTCCCGCCTCCGTTGCTACTTCTGTGAGTTTTCTGGCGTAGAATTCGATCTCGGATGCCAGATCAAGAGCCGAAGCGAGCGTCGGAATGAATTCCACTGGAAACAAGGGGCGAACCGCCATCTGGAGTTCCCGGTTCAGCGTACTGTACCCGTTCCACACCTGCTGGTCAGAACACCGCGCGACCTCGGCAACGTCGGTGAGTGTTCTGGTGTGCTTGCTTCGGCGACAGGCCGCATACGTAGCGCCTGCAGCGATCCCTTCGATCGACCGCCCCTGTATCAGATCGGCCGCTTGTGCCTCTCGATAGAGCTTGGATGCCTCTTCGCGGACGCTTCTGGGGAGTTCTAATGCACTTGTGAGTCGAGCGATCTCTGTACACGCGAGCCCGAGATTCCGTTCGGCCTTGCTCCGCCAGCGTGCCCGGTTGTGCTCACGACGAAGGCGACCAAGTTGGCGTTGTTTACGGTTCGAGAGGCTGTTTCCCTTCGCATCTCTCTTGAAGCCAATCTCGCTGGACAGCCCTCGATCGTGACGTGCCTGAGTGAGTCGCGGGCCAGTCCGCTTTCGGTTCTGCTCGTTACTCGGACGGGAGAAAGGCCGTGCCGCATGGTCAAGACGATACTCGTCAAGGATCAGGCCACACTCCGTACAGGCAGTTTCGCCGCCATCCGTTTCGAGTGGTCCCGCACAATCGGGACACTCGGTCGCAGCGATTGTTTTTCCGTCATCCTCATCGAAGCCACAGTCGTAGATTTCTCTCGAAGTCATGTTCGTATTCCAGGGACTTGCTTGCCCCGCACCCCTCAGGGGCACACAAAAACGTGCGGCGCGTAGGCAGAGAGACTCGTCTGCAGAGAAGCCACTGTTCTTCGGGACGAGCGTCAGACACTCGGCTGACGCAAGATCCGTGACTAGTGCGCCGTCCTGTGGTTTTTAGTTTCAGTACGGCTGGCTGGCCTATTTACGGATTCTTGCGCATGTACCGATAACATGATCAACCGAATCAAGCGCGCGGTCACAGGACATCAAGGACGGAATCGGTTTTGTGAGTGTCGGCACTGTGGCTCACGTATCGACAACGCTGGTATGAACTGTCCTGCATGTGGATCCTCTGAAGTAGCTCAGTATGAACTAGAATTGTGAACCAACAAGGAGACATATTCCGTCCAGCAGGGGTACGAAAACCGGGATGGACTAATCAGGCGTAAGTGGCCGTTTCTATCTCCCAGTGGCCTGACCTACTCTAGCTTGTGCTGTCACACAAGTGGTCGGTAACTGCGTCGATGATCGTTGTCGCCGTCGTACTGATACGCTGGAGTCTGTCAGTGATCGTGTCCGCCTCCTCGTCAACCCACGCCGCCAGATAGAAGGCCGCATTGTGCGTGTCGAGTCCGAAGTACCGACCGACGATGTACGCCACCGCTTCGGCTTCGACCTCGCGTTTCGCCCGTTCGCTGTCGTCAGCGACCTGAAAATGCAACAGTGCGTGGGCATACTCGTGGATCAATGTCGTCGCCAGATCGGCATCGTTCGCTCTGTTCTTTGCCTTCACCACCGGCCGTTCGTCCTGCCCCGACTGACTACAGACACCAGTTGCACTCGGATAGGTCCAATCGGATTGAGCTACGATTTGGACCTCGATATCGAGAGTGGGTGCAGCCACCTGGAGTGCGTCGACTAACTCTGTTCCATCGCCGTACGTCTCAGTCTCGAGCTCGGGAAGTGGCTCGCCTTCGGTCTGGGAGACGTCGAACACCGGTGCGGGCTTGAACCCGACCAACCCCTGGCCCCACTCCTCCGGTGGCGTCTCATCGTACTCACACCCCGACGTGTCGTGATACGACGGTGCGTTCTCACATTCGGGACACCGCGTGGTGATGATCGGTACCCAGATCCAGATGGCCGATTCACCTTCTGTGACGTGTCTGTCGAACTCCTCCTGCCACGTCCGGTAGCCCGCAACCTTCGTCGCCTCCGGACACTGCTGTTTGATCAGGAGTGTATTCCGATGTGAGTAGTCGTGAAGGCGACTCTGGACATCCAGCCACTCCTGGAACTCCGCACTGGCTTGTGCCTCGTCGACGAGATCGGTCAGGTCATCGACCCATTCGTCGATGGTTGCTCGCATCTGTTCATCACGCGTCTCCCGGTCGTCGAATGTCGTATTGTCACTAGTCGCCATCCCGAATCAGCGCGACCACAGTGTGTGGCCCCGCACCCCTTCGGGGGCCAAAAACAGACCGGCGCGGTGGGTTCAAGCGGGCTCCGGGTCTACTGGATACCAGGATGGTCTCCGAGGCCGAGATCGAGCGCCTCCGTCTGGAAGCCGACACGATCATGACTCGCTATCAGACGGTCGAGGAGGCCCTCCAGCAGGCGCGCAACGAACCCGGCGACCACTGGGAGGAGGGCGAACTTACGGTCACACTGGAGACCCCACAGGGAGAGGCCATCGAGGTGGTGCTGGATCTCGATCAGGATCCGGCAGCCAACGCCCAGCAGCGCTACGAACGGGCCAAGGAGTTGGAAGCCGAACTCGAACAGCAACAGGCCGTCGTCGGACAGCTTGCACCACTTCCGGCCAATCCGGTGGCGTATCAGGTTCTGTATCACCTCGACACGGTCGAGGGGAACTATCCGCGGTCGATGGCCGGCCACCTCGATGCCGAACGGAAACAGGTCGAAGCGCTGTGCGAGGAGATGGAAACGGCCGGCATTCTGGAACGCGTCGAGTCGGGAACGGTCAAGCAACGCCGTGTGAAGGCCAAGAAGGCTGACGAGGTCCGACAGCACCATACCTACTACCGCCTCTCGCGGGAGGGCGATCACCTGCTGCGCTTTCTGGAAGAGCGAGAAGGCAAGAAGAACGTCCTCCGGCACTTGCCCGATGGGCAGACGATCGCAAAGCGACTGGCTCGTGGTGGCCCCGACTACCCGCGGATGACCGCTGATGAACTGGACATGGAGTTCGAGTACGTCCGCCATCTGTACCGTGCGCTTCGGCGTGTGGGACTGGTGACTACCTACGAGGGAAGTACGATCAAGGCCAGCGAGCGCAAGCTGAAACCCAAAGACGAGACCCACCGCAAGCACACCTACTACGTGACGACAGCCGTGGCTGAAGAATTGCTGCGGGAGTTAGAGGAGTAGGAGGGTCCCTGTAATGCGGGTTTTGATTTTTCCTGCTCAATTGAGGAGAGTCAAGAGAGATGAATAACCCTAGAACAGGCCGAGAGAATCATCAGAATCTGTCTTATACAGCAAGTCAAATGCTGGGTGTTTGTGCAGAATTTCATCACATGAGAGACATTGGGTCAGTAGAGGGCGGTTCGCATCCCAGTAATCGTTCCGCATGATGATTGTTTCTTGATGAAGGCCGTACCGGCCACCGTCCGTAGCGAAATGGCGATAATCACGCCCCCCACATTCTGGACACTCTTGTTCCATGCTCTCCCAATCAGGGTGTCGAATGCCAGTTATCTGTTGTTTCTTACCTGTATCATCCGTTATGACAAACTCTTTGTTCATGTTCCTGGGCCTCGCCCGTTAGGGCCCAGAAAAACGAGCATGGCCGGTGAACCTGCTTAAGTCGATAACTTCGGATAATCGGGTTTTCAGGTAATCAATCGGATCAGGTTGGCCGGTATACTGGAGATTCTGTTATCGAAATGAATAGACACCCCATACGAGCAGGATAGGTTTGTCTGTCTGACACCGTTATTGTAAGTGGTCGTGTAGCATGTATTGATCCGAGAAATTTTATAAATTGACCAATGTAGATTTTAGTAGTTACCTATGGATATGACCGCCATTCCCACTGATCCCGGTGTATACTGTATGTTTGATCTGGATGACACCCCCACTTATGCTGGGCAAACCAGTAATCTCCGAAGCCGGCTACGTCAACATTTCGTTCGTCAAGACTCCAGCGTTTCAAGCTACGGGCGACTTGATCCTTGGGACATCGCTTCGGTAGAATGGTGGACCACCGATCAAACCGACAAAGCAGAGCGAGACTTGCTAAACACATTCCAACCCTATCTGAACTTCCCAGCGGAGAGTGGTTCTCAGCCAATAAGTGGAGAATTCGATTTTGAGGAGCCTGACGGTAAATTCGCGCTCTTCTCCGACGAGGAACAGGATTTTCGTCGGCAACCGTACAACCGTGTCAAGCAGAAAATCGAACACATCAACCGCATGGTGGACAAAATCAAGTATGCGAACCACAGCGACGATACACGACAAACGCTCTACGAGCACAAACGCATCCTGGAAGAGAACCTCCAAGACTTCCTCGGGGTCGACGACATCCCAGAGTGACCGCAAGACAGTTTAGGAGACCTTATCCTTTAACTCGAGGACCGGGATTGTTTTCGGATCGGTATCGCCGTACTGGATATTGTTGTTCTGGAAATCGAAGCGGATGGATTCGCCCATATATGACGAGCGCTCAATTCGGGTCAGAGCGTCAAGATCACCGAGCTTCCAGCAGACGAATTGGTCGATGTTGGTAAGCGGTGTCTCCTCTTCAAAGAAGTCGCTAAGTTTCACCTGCAATGACGCATTGTCGAACCCATCGTCGGTAGCGAGAATCGCATTGACCTCGTTGTCCATCTGGAAGTCCGCAATCTGTATGTTTTCAGGTGCACCGTTGGCGCTGTACCGTTCTAATGCGGCTATGACCTCAGCTGAGTTTGACGGCGAGAGCCCCTCCTGCTTTTGGGTGCGTTCCAAGCGTTCTTGCAGAGAGCTTTCCTGAGACTGGATACTTCGTTTCTTGTCCTCAAGTTTTCGGCGTTCGATATAATTCTGATACCATGAGTCCTGACATACCTTGGTCATGTACCGATCCAGTTCGTCCGTGATAGCTTGGTATGCATCACCGGATTTGTTCCGGATTTTCTCTCGGTTAGCCGAAAGTTCCAAGCCCTGACAGTTGGCGATGAAAAAGAAGTGGAAAAACTCGTTGTCCGCACCTATGGCGTCGTTGTACCGTTCAACCTTGATGTGGTCTTTCGCCAGCCAAATACCAAATTGGGCAGAGTGTTTGCCATAAGTCGGCAACTTGTTTCGTGCTTCCTTTCCACCAACCATTCCAACAACTTCAACGGTCAGTTCACGGCCGTCATCAAGAGTCACGGTCAGCTCTCGGGGTGGATAGTGCTTGCACATTTCCTCGGCAACTAACTCGCCATCTGGATCCAGGTTTTCAGCAGGGAATTTTAGCCGGTTATCGGTATCGATTAGACCTCGGGTATCGTCAATCGTGGATGAGAGCTCAACGCTGATATCCATCTCGTGGAAGTCGTCGTTGAAGTGCCAGGCCGTCGAGCCGCCGATTGTCTTCCACTTGATGTAATGCTCAATCTTATTGTAGGTGAGTTGCTTCGGATCGAAACCCTGGCCAGCTCGGAATCCATGCACCTCAATCCGGGTGCCTGACGGCTCGTCAACATCCGCCGTCTCAATTGAATAGGTGGGGAGCTCGCGGTTGTTGAGTTTCGCCCAGGGTTGGTCCATCACCGAGTCGGTCCGTGTCCCGTCCTTGACTGTCTCAACCCGGATCTTATCGCTCTTGTAGTAGATTTTTGTGCCGTGTCCCTTGTATCCAATCGCGTCGTCCTTATTCGAGTTTCCGAGATCAAAGAACGACGACAGATCGCTTTCATCCATCCCCTGGCCGTCGTCCTCGATGATTAATGTGTTCCGGCCCTCCTCGTCCTGCTCGATATTGATATCGACCTGCGTCGTGTTCGCATCGTAGGAATTCGATAGTGCTTCTCTGATAACTTCCAACGGATCCTCGAAATCACTTGCAATCTCGATGAACTCGTTGACCTCATTGACTTGTGGTGTCTTATGCATAGGTTGTATCTGTCTCCTCGAAGTATGGATTCATCCGTTCATTGATTAGCTGATAGACAAACTTTCGGAAGCCTTTCTGGTCCTTCACGGCCTCCTCAAGATACTCAGCTACCTGTTCCTGATCACTCTCGGCGATTAATTGACGGTACTGACGGAGCTCCCGTTGCTGGATCGCCAAATTATGTGCTGCGACTGAGCCGAGGATATCCTTCTGGTACAGGTCGTCCATCTCATTCCGCATCCGTGCCCGGTGAAAATCGTCGTTACAGATACGACAATCACAGGCGTCGAAGTCCGCCTCGTCGACTGGGACGGTCTCGAACAGGTTGACACTGTACTTCCCGTTGATCGCTTGGTGTAGGTAGGAGGCGGAGTCGAAGGAGTCAGCTCCAACGGCGACGAGCAATGGCATCGCCTTCCCTGAAATACCGAACACGTGCAGTGGAAGGTCGTCGTAGCCGCGTTGTTGCATCTCCCGCTTGCAGTCTGAGACGGCTTCGACCAGCACCTCAACATTGTCCTTCCGCGGAACAAGACTGCCCAAAGCTATCCCGTCGAACGCTTCAGGGATAGGTACTGCAAGTTCGTCTTCGACAAGGTCAAAAGACCGTTCGAGCATCGCCTCGTAGTAGCCGTGGACCGTCAAATAGCAGGCACCGTCAACCTCATCGCGGCGTTCCGCGAACCGGGCAGCGTTAGCGGCGGTCTGCTCCATCTTTTCGATCCGTTCCTCGAACTCGTCATCAGGATGGATCGGATGGTCCAGATTAACCAAAATGTCGGGACCCAAGTCCAGCTGCATATCCAAGGCTTTGTCCTGGTCGATGTCCTTCTCGAAATCCTCACCCTCGAGGCCGCCGCCATGCTTCAGGATTTTGTAGCCACCGGAGTCTGCGAAGATCATTCCGTCATAGTCGCTGAAGCAGTCCCACTCACGGACCTCGTTGTCGAGATACCAGTCCAGTTTCTTCTCACGAATCCCGTAGTCGGTCAGAGAGGCGATGGAGGTCATCACGCCGTGGAACAGGTCACTATAATCCTTCCCGGCTGTGACTTCTTTGTCGTGGGCAAGGAATTCCTTGACTGTACGATGGACGCCGCCACCGAATAGAGCGCCCTCGTTGCCACCGCCGTAGAAGTTGATGACAGGGAAAAGATGGGGGGTTTCTAAGGTACGGTCGTTGATCTGGAGCTGACCACGTCGTGCCTCACCCGCCTCTGCTACGATATCAAACGACACCATACTTTCAGTCACCGTGCGCCGGTACGGATCGGCTGCTTGAAACTAGATGCTTCAGTCGCTTACCTTTCATACCAATGCCACTTCCCTCGATATAGTGGACTGGAACATCGACAGCAGCTTCAAGTCCATCAACAGCCGGCAGATAATCATTTCCAAGATTGATCCATACTTTATCATACTCATTCTCCTTGACTTTCTTTGAAAGATCACTGACCAGCTCGTCGTTCAGTTCGTTAGCACGATTTGTGTCCATCTTACGATCATAATATTCTATTTTATCATCTGGTTCAACGATGCCATGCTCAGCAGATATAATTATGATGTCAAGTCCAGGCTGAAATCGGTCCGCGCGCAGCGCCTTCTTTATGATTCTGAAGAAGTAGCCATCATACAAATCAAGAGCAGGCACCGGTGTGTCCACCGGTTCCTTAGTCGCGGAACACGACTGGACGAGTAGTGACGCCATCTACCGGGTGATCACGTGAGGAGACCTTAACCTTTGTGGAGAATCACCGGAGGTCTGCAAGATTGCTTGTGATGCCTTACAGCGAACTGGTAAATCGCTCCACCAGTTCGTCGATGTTCTCGCCACGGAAGTGCTCGGTAAGCTGGAGAGCTCGCGGATCAGATGGGTATATCTCACCCCGGCCATACTGAGTGAACGCCTCGTCGATAGCATGGCGATATGCTTTGCTCGTCGTGTAGGCCAGGATGTGGTCGAACTGCTCACCGAATTGGTCCAAGTACTGGACGAGGCGATTCGTAACGAATTCGATTTGGTCCTCATCCGCAGTGGTGAGGACATACTCGTAGCTCATCACAGGGTCCGCCTCCTCGAACTGCTCTGGCACAGGACCATACAGCCCTGAGACGGATATCTTGTGGAACTGGTCCCGGTACTCCTCAAGCGGAGAGAGCACTACCTGCTGCGTCCTAGAATCGGAGTAGGGTTTCTCCTGGCTACAGGGCAGAATCAGCAGGACATCTGCCTCGCTTGGCGGCTGGTAGGCGTTCTGCTGGAGGATGTTGAAATCGTTGGGACCATGCTTCAACGAGATGGTCCGTTTCTCCCGTGTCGTGTCCTCAACCCCTTCGAGGAAGCCAGAGAGTTTGGTCTGGAACGTTTCGGCGTCCGGTCCCGCAACAAGTTCCTCGTAGCCGATGTCGGCCAACTGTTCGCGGAGCTCCGGGTTGTGAAGCTGCGCTCGCTTCAACCCTTTCTCGACGATGTTCTTTCCCTGAGCGAACTTCGCCACGAGTTCAAGCAGTTCGCCGTCATCGATGGCATCCCGTACCTCCTGCATCTGGCGGCTGTACAACTCGAAGTTATGGTGAGCTATCTGTGCGTAGTACTCGCTCTTGTAGTGCTTGCCGTGCTCTCCCTCGATACGTTTGTAGCTGACATCGGACTCCAACAGGGCGTGCCGCATATCGTCGAAGTGGATATCTTGGCACGCCTGACAATCACAGTACTCCTCGTCCCAGTCGCTCAACTTGGTCCGCTGCCACGTCTCTGGATGGATGAAACTCTTGTTGCGAGCCGCTTTCAGGTAGTTCGAGGAGTCGAATGTATCGACGCCGAGAAGAGAGAGTAGTGGACAGAGCCGGCCACTGATACCGAAAACGTGGAGCGCGATGTCATCGTACCGTTCCTCCGGTATCGCGTCCCTTGCACCTTGGACGATGTCGACGAGGACATCCGGCGAGTTGCTGAGCGGGACAAGTGATCCAAGCGCAAAGCCCTCGAACGCTTCATCGAGTTCCTCAGCCCGGTCCAGAAATCGGCTCACGTACCAATTGACGTCCTCGTAGCTATGGCCGTGAATCGCCACGTAGACGGACGGTGTCTTCTCGACACCCCATTCCTCAAGCTTCTCATCGTCATTGAGCAGCTGTAGACATTGGACTGCGTTGTCGATACTCCGCTCCATTCGCTCGGTGGCCTCATCCCGGTTCAGGTTCTGCGGAATCGGGAAGTCCAACGTGGCGACGATGTCCGCACCGTAATCCAGCTGTAGCTTCAGGATGCTCTCTGGATTCGTGTAGATACCCCAGTCGTTCTCACTCCCACCCTCTTCCGGCGGCTGTCCGAACGTCGTTGAGTTCATCAGCTTGAACCCGCCGGAATCGACAAACAATGGCTGCGTGAACCCCGGCTCAACGTCACTCTCCTCGAAGTGCTGTTTCAGCGGCTTCTCCCGCCACGCCGCCAGGTTGTCCGGGGTGAGGTTGTAGTCGAGAAACGTCATCGTCTGGAACATGATACCCTGGACGGTGTCACTCTGAAAGAGATGGCGACGCGTGTACCGCCAAATACCGCCTGATTTTGGTGTTGTTCCTCCGATAAGGTTCGCAACAGGGAGAAGTGCAGGTGTCTGAATCTGGCCGGCAGGCGTCTCTATCTCGCCTCGCCGACCGTACCTGGCTTTTGCGAGAGTCCTGAATGCAGCCATCAAATAACCTGTGTAGTACCTCTATGCGACACCTCAATTAATCTCTCGTTCCAGAAACCATTATGAATACTACAAATCGAAGATGGCCTTCGTTCCTTTCGGTGAGTAACCCAACCTTAAGTATGCCCCCAATAATACCTCGATATGCCTCAACGCACACTAGGCGAACCAGCTATCTCCTCACAGGATCTTACAGAGGCTGAACGAACCCTCCATATCGGACGTGATCGGCCAATACGGATCAGCGCAGGCCACCGTATTCTGCACCACGACGGCAAGTGTAGCCGTCCCCACGGCCATAACTACGCAATCAGTGTCGGGGTGACCGGCACCCTGACCGAGGAAGGATGGGTCGTCGACAAAGGGAGTATTACTGACGTATTATCTGACTGGGACCATAGGTTCCTAGTTGAACAGGGCGACCCGTTGATCGAGGCATTCGAGGCCAGCGGCGACGGCGACGCCGTCGTCGTCCTTGACCAGCCACCAACCGCCGAAGTCATGGGACTCGTCCTCGAACGACGATTGGAGGATGCGTTACCGGACACGGTCAGTGACGTCGCAGTCGAGATCCGAGAGACCGGTGAACTAGCTGCTGGAGGCTCGTTGTAGACCGATGCCGGCGAGCTCGGACGCCCCAACGGTCGATGACGAGGCAGCTAATCCAGATGCCCAAGAGGGGCTACCGGTAAACGAGTTGTTCTACTCACTACAGGGCGAGGGCAAACTAGCCGGGATGCCAAGCGTGTTCATCCGGACCAGCGGGTGTAACCTCCGGTGTTGGTTCTGTGACTCGTACCATACTAGCTGGGAACCGACCCATGCCTGGCTCGACATCGACGCTATCATCGACCGCGTCACCGACTACGACGAAGCTGAGCACATCGTCGTGACCGGTGGCGAACCGTTGCTCCACGATGAGACAGCCGAGTTACTGGACCGACTCAGTGCTGCCGGCTTCCACACGACCGTCGAGACGAACGGCACGATCTACCGCGACACCGCGATCGACCTTGCAAGTATCAGTCCGAAGCTGGCGAACAGTACCCCAACCGCAGGGAAGGATCCGCAAGGCGACGGAGAATGGGCTGACCGACATGAGAACGCCGGATCGACATCGACGTGCTGACCCAGCTCGTGGAGACCTACGAGTTCCAGCTGAAGTTCGTTGTCACCGGCCGCGACGATATACAGGAGATCAACCAGTTGGTCGGCCGACTGCGGGACGCTGCTGCGACGGCGATCCGGGATTCGGACGTGTTGTTGATGCCGGAAGGAGCGACGCGGGAGCGGTTGGCGGAGAGGCGTGAACTGACTGCTGAGGTGGCGATGGAGCACGGATATCAGTATACGCCGCGGCTTCACGTCGACCTCTGGAATGACGCACCAGAGACCTAACCACGACGATGACTGACCATACAGACGACGAAGGCAGTGCTGTTGTGCTTGTATCGGGCGGTATGGATAGTGCGACGGCAGCGTTCGAGGCGAAACAGAGAGGTTACGACCTGTACTTCCTCCACACTACCTATGGCCAAGAGACAGCGGACAAAGAGTCGGAGTGCGC
This sequence comes from Halorientalis sp. LT38, assembly GCF_037031225.1. NCBI lineage: Archaea > Methanobacteriati > Methanobacteriota > Halobacteria > Halobacteriales > Haloarculaceae > Halorientalis > Halorientalis halophila. Next base: position 1,125,800 of record NZ_JAYEZN010000001.1, read on the forward strand.
CCAGCAGTTGGCCGGCTGCATGGATGTAACGGACTTCCTCCACATCGAAACCGATCACCTTGCCCGGATTGGTGCCTCCAGTCTCACCGACGATAGTATTGACGTCAAGGAAGTGAATCTCGACAGCGACGAGGTCCCGTCCAGCTACGTTCCGTTTCGGAATGCGAACCTGCTGTCGATGGCGACGTCGTACGCTGAGGCCAACGACTGCGAGGCGATTTTCATCGGTGCGCACAGTGAGGACTATTCCGGCTACCCGGACTGCAGACCGGAGTTCTTCGACGCATTCCACCAGGTCATCGAAGTTGGGACGAAACCGGCGACCTCGATTGAGTTGGTCGCGCCGTTCGTCGACTGGAACAAGACCGAGATTGCGGAGCGTGGCCTCGACTTGGATGTGCCGTACGAGTTGACATGGAGCTGTTACCGGGAGGAAGCTCCGGCTTGCGGTACCTGTGACGCCTGTGCCTACCGGCTCAAAGCGTTTCAGGAAGCCGGTGTCGAGGATCCGATTGAGTACGCGGAGCGACCAACCTATTGCGAGTCGTAGCTGTCGTCGGTCAGTTCAGGGAATTTGCTGTTTTCGACGGCTTCGAGCACGATCCCCCCGTATAATCTATCCCAGTCGGATTTCAAGGTAGTCGGCAAGACTTGACCCGGTCAGTGCCTCGCGTTCTTCCTCGGAAAGGTCATTGAAGTACAGCGGATCGTCTGATAGGAGCTGGTCCATAACATCTTCGAGAGTGGTACCGCTGTAGCTTCCGAGCAAGTCTTCCTGGACCTGTTGCAGCGCGTTCGACATCGTGTCTGCAACGTCGCGGGCCTCCTGTTGATTCGCCTCGAACGAATCCTCGGCTTCGTCAGTGTAAACCTGGGCTTTCCAGTCCCAGTCGTCGAGCAACGACTCAAGTGCTTTGAGTTTTCCAATGTCGGCCGCCTCAACGTGCTCATTCAATTTCCGCATCGCCCTGACCCGGTCCCGTTCCTCAGTCCGTTCCTCTTGAATCGCATTTTCGATCTGGCGGGCCTCCTGACTGACCTGGTCCTCGACGTCGTCGATGACGTCGTCCAAGGCGTCAAAATCCCGGTCGTCGGCGTACCCTTTCGCCTCGCGGACCTTCTCCTTGGCCTCGTGAGAGACCTCGACCGCTAAACCGAGGAAGTCCCTGGCGATGATCGCCTGGAGCATGGTCTCCTCCATCTCGGTCGCTACCTCCTCTAACCGGTCCTCCAAGTCCTGGCGGAGATACTGTTGGTGGACCGTTTCCAGCTCCTGCTCGAACAGGGACTGGTCACTCGTCTCCGACATAGTACTGACTCACCTCCTGGAAATACGGGGCAAAGGATGACGACGACTCTCCTGTCTCGAAGTCGATGTCGTTGAACGCCTCGATGACTTCGTGCTCCATCAGTTTGTACTCGATCAGCATCTTGTGGATCGCGTCCTGCGTCGACGTTCCCAACGTGTCGAGACACAGCTGACTGGCAGCGACCACCTCGTCCACCTCGGCCTGGCTGTACGAATCGAACTGTAGCAGCGACTCGTACAACGAGCGGTCTACCTCGTAGTTATCCAAGACGTCGACCTTGTCATGGATCCGCGCCATGTCGGTCCCTGCTAGTTCATCCTGCGCTGTTCGGGCCGTCGAGTATTCCTGCATCTGGTCTTCCTGCTGATCCAGTGACTTCTGCATCCGATACGCCTTGGTCACCATGTCGACCAGTTTCGTGTCGGTATCGAATCGGACACGTGAGCTCAACTCGTCTGGGTCAGCACGGAGACGGCTCAACACGTCCTGCGGGTCGTGATAGGAGAACCACCGACGGAGACGAGGCAGGTCCAATGTGGAATCATTGACGGCGAGACGCTCTGCGACAAGTGCGTCGAACGCCTCCGCATACTCCATGAACTCCTCGATGTACTCCTGTGCTTCAGGAGCCAGTTCATCGGTTAGCGCCGTCTCTAACGTGGTGTCCAATGCGTAGTCCTCACCCTCGGCGAACCGCTCGTTCAAGGTTGCTGCCGTTACCTCTTGCCACGGATCGTCCAGTACGACGATCCAGGCATATGCTGCGAGGACGAAGTCGTCGAACCCGTACGGTGGATCGTACTTGTAGTAGACCGAGGTATCCTCGATATACTGCTCCCTGACCTTGGCCCGCCACTGCCGGGCATACTCCGTTAACTGGCCACCGACCAACGTGAGGATCCGTTGCTCGTCGGCACTCGCATCCGCCTCGTCACTCCGGATCCCGTATTTCAGCAGTTCACGGACATCAGACCGCTGGAAATCCTGCGGATCAAGCACGATTTGGTCCGGGCTAGGCGAGGACTCCGCAGAGGGATACACAAACGGATCATCCGACCGGCTGAGGTTGTACCGGAGGTCGCAGTCCGTCCACAGCGAGTAATCCTGCGTCAACGTATTGATAAGGTCAGTGAACGCCGTCCGCAGGTAGGCGTCCGTCTCGACATACGATTCGTCCTGCGGGTTAGTGTACCAGTTGTCCACGTACCCTCTCTGCTCGTTGATGATCCGCTCAACACGGCTCAAACCTCCACCATCACCGCTTTCACCATCTTCATCGCCTCCCTCGCTTTCCTCCTCGTCTCCACCTGTCTCATCCTCGCTTTCGTCGTCCTCGTCGGTTTCACCCGGCTCTGTCTCTTCATCCTCGGGCGGAATATACTCGACACCGGGAATCTTAACATGGTCATCCAGCAGTTCGATGTTTGCCGGGAGGTCGTCCGCTGCCGGGTTCTCGGGGAGTAGCCCGAATGCTTCGAGGAAGGCCCGGTTAACGGCGATATACTCGTCGTATCGGTCGGTATCGCCGTACCATTTGGCGACGTGGGCGAAGACTTCGGCTTCCCGGTAGACGTCGTCATGGGCTGCCACCCGGTTGGTCACGTGATTCAACGGGCTTGCCGTGGCGGGACACGTTGACGTTCCGTTGAAGTATTCGAGCACGGTCTCGAAGACGACGATGATCAGTTCACGGGGAGACTGCTCGCTCTCATCAAGCCCGGTGTAGATCCGTTCGATAAACTGCTGGTTGAAGGGGAACAGGTCGCGGAAGCTGTCGTCACACAGTCCACACGTCGCGCAAAGTGAGCCCGGCTCTGGGTTCAGCAAGGTGAAGCCGCCGTCGTCTCTGTCGTAGCGGACGCTGCCATCGTGGTGCTTGATGTAGCCGAGGTACGGCCGGATGAAGTCAACTGCCGTCTCGTCGTCAAGGAAGAGGACCTGGTTGGAGTTCTGTTTGTTCGTTCGGTAGAACCGGAACCGGTCCTCCGCTGTCCGTTTGTGGAGAACCGCCGTTGAATCGCGGGTGCCAGCAACGATGAAATCCCAGTTATCACCGGGGTTGTCGCGTTCCATGAATTTGCGGAGCTGTCGCGCCTGCATCCCGGTGATCGAGAAGTCCTCGAAGACAGCGACCGGCCGTTTGTCACCGTATTCCTCTTTGAACTTCTCACCAACTTCCTCCAGTAGATCAGTCAACGGCGGGGTATCGTACTGGTCGAGTAGTGCCTGCCAGAACCCGCTGCTCAGTTTCTCCGCTGGATGCCCCTCAAAGGCATCAGCGTCTTCATCAAAGACCTGTAGGAAGCTATTCTGTTCGTATTCCTGCTCAGTCACCAAGTTCGGTTCTTCGCCGTACTGCCGTGGCTCAACCAACCGGTCGCGGATCCGTTCCGCCACGAACTCGACGATGGCATCCTCTTGCTCCGGTGTCGTCGAGGTCTCATAGCCGTCCCACCCAATCTCCAACAACGCGGTGTAGACGGCCTGGCTAGCGACCATCCGCGGCCGCTGTTTGATGTCGTCTTCAAGCCGCTTGAACTGTGACGAGGTCTCCAACGTCTCGTCAAAGTGGTCCTGGTAGAATTCAGGGATGTCCTCCGTCAGCATCGACATCAAGTCCGTGTCTTTGTCGACGCGGAGGATCGGCCGGTCAGCGTCGTTCTCTAACCGGTGAGTGAGCGCCACGCAGAGTTCCGATTTCCCGGTTCCGACCTCGCCCTCAATGACGACGGCGAAGTTCTTGTTGCGGCTTCCGGAGAAATCCTGGTAGACATCGTTCTCGGTAACGACTCGTTCCTCATCGGTTTCCAGCGATGGGCCGTCGACACCGCCTTCGGTCTGGAAGAGTTCGATCGGGCGGTGCGTGAACCAAAACAGGTCTGGATTCTCGGCGCGAACGGCAGCAACCCGGCTGAACAGGCTGCGCAGGTCGGATTCGTCCTTTTCGTGGAAGTGTGGGCAGAACAGATCGTCGGGAGGGGAAGATGCAGTTTCGCTACTCATGACATGATAACGATGGAGTTCGCTGATTGTTCGCGGCGGTCGTGCGTCGGCATCCGGTCGAAGGCGACAGCACCTTGATCACCGATCTCTGCCAGGCGGATCCGTTCCTCGTTCATCAGTTGATAGAGGGAACGGCTGAGGAGAGCGGGCACACCGCCAGTGTCGTCTGGAAGGTAGAGCAGGTTGTTCGACACCCAGTCCAGATACGTCGGCACCTCAATGACAGGGTTACCGTCGACCGTTCGGCCAGCGGCGTCATGTGCCCGTTTGATCGAGTGGTAGATAAGTGACGGGTCGGGGTAGACAGTGAACTCGTGTGTCTCATACTGGTGGAGCAGGCCAAGGTAGGTGGCGAGACGGCCCCAGTTTTCCATCTTGTTCGGGTTCAGGTCGATCCTGTCACCACGGTACGTCGGGTAGTACTCCAGGGTATCGCGTTCCCAGCGGTCCATCTGCTTCCTGACTGCTTCGTCGTTGTCGTTGATCCGCTGGTAGTCTTCTTTGATGAGGTACGCGTAGTTCAAGTGGAAGACGGCTTGCTTCCCCCAGTCAGGCGGTGTGAGAGATGACGCGAGATGTTCTAACGAGGTTAACCGGAAGTCCAGTGTCTCGTCGCCTGTCGACCACGTGTAGTCATGGACGGTGTACTCTTCGTCTTTGGAATCAAGCAGCCCTAACCGCTGTAACCCCTTTGCCCCTTCATCGACGGCAGCAACACTCAGCCCGGTATCATCGACAATTTCGTCGTCAGTCGTATTGCCGCGGTTGACTGATTCGTAGACCGGTTTGAGTGACCTGGGATTCTGGATGGTGTTGAGAAGATATCCCTGGTCAGGATCTGGCATTATGGACTCCGTTGTAGCCACGCTTTGTAAGTTTGCCCTATAGGAGTTGAATCAAGGTTACGTGCTTCGCGCCGCGCATCGCTCATCGACGCATCTTGGGCGACAGCAGCTTGATCGAACGCACGGGTGTTCTCCGCGACCGTCGAATTCAGAGAACGAACCACCGACATAGCCGTAGAGGAGTCCCATTCGATACGGCGGCGCAGCCACGAGGCCAGGTTCTGCAACGCATCATCCTTCTTGGGACTGGTGCCAGGCCCGTCGTCACTTTGGAACGCTGCTGCAATCGCGTCGTACAGTGGGAGGTACGGTGCATCGTTTAACAGCGAGAAGAGTTCGGTCGTCTGCGTCACGGTCTCACCGGATACACGTTCATACAGGATGGCGTTGTCTTGGAGGAACACGTTCCGTGTGTCGGTAAGCGGGAAATCGAAGCCCTGATCGTTGTACCACTGGTTCACGGCATCATACACATCGTCGTAGGGGCGTTGTGCGATGGCGAAGGGTTCGTGGTAGAGCGGACGCAGCCCTAGCTGGGTTTGGAACTGTTTCTCGTCCGCAACGACAACCATCATCCCTCTCCCCTGCCACCGGTTGATCAAGCTGCCGATCGAATGCTGCGTCTCATCCTCGTAGTACTGCGTCGTCAAGGCAGCCAACACTTGGTCCTCATACTCGATGTTTTGGAGCAAGCTGTACTCATAAGAGAACAAGCCCCGTCCATCGCCGCTCTGAAGCTGCCGCCACCGCCAGGGATACGTGAACTCCTCAACGCCGAGGCGATCTAGCGCGGGGAGACAGCGGAGCAGGCCGAACTGTGACCGTTGCTCGGTCGTGTCGTGGATGAGGAACACGCCCTGCTGGGAGAGGAACGATTGGAGTGTCTCCCACTTCATCGGTACTGTCTCATCATCGGGAACGGGGGAACGACGGTCATGGTGTTTGTTTTAATGCCTCCGCGAGCAGCGTCCTGTTCAGCAAGTCGTTGTCGAGATAGGTAGCCGGTGTCCGCTCGATCAAGAGGCAGTTCTCACAGTAACCGCTACACTCGTCACAGTCAACCACGTTTCGAACCTCGTCGACGACAGCGTCCAAGTTCCGGTCAACCTGTGTCGCGATCCCGTTGCCACCCTGCCGGTTATCGACGATGTAGACACGGACTTCGTCACCGGTCGTCATCACCTTCACGCGGAAATCATCTTGGTCACTCTGAGTTTCGACGGCGACCGCTTTCGTCAACGCTTGTTCCAAGCTGATGAACAGTTGGGGCCACACCGCCTCGTCTTCCTGCTCCAACAATTCATCCGGAAGACGATCAGCCACCGTTGCCTGGTCAAATGTGAGACAGATTCCCTGTGTCGCGTACTGTTTCCCAACAGGCGCGTACCGAGCATCGCCGTCGTCGCTGTCAGAGATCCGTGCTTCAGACCGTTTGATCTCTTTCCCGGACCCCATCGTATGCCGACGTTCGAACACCGGGATGAAGTCGATCACATCGTAGCCGCCGACCGCGACGTCGCAGGGAAGCCCGAATACCGTGGCTTCTTCGCCTGCCGTCGTTTCGTCACGGCTCGTAACGTGGGTCGTCATGATGGGCGAGGTACTGTACTGATCTTCGAACTGGCGGGCTTTCCGGCAGTTGACTGCCTGGACGCCGTGGACCGAGATCGCGTCTAACGGGCTGCCGCAGTGGGGACACTGCTCTGCTGCTGTCCGGTAGCTTTCGAACGGCCGGGTACAGTCCTCATTGGTACAGATCGCCACCGTCTGTAACGATTCCTGCGTGCCTTCGACGTCCGACACCAGGTAGGTTGAGCCGTACAGGGTCATCACTGCCCCTCGCTCATTTTCCTCACCGGGGTAGAAGTCGTAGAGGCGGCCGTCACCTTGGAACGAGATGCTTTCACTGCTACCCTCGAACTGGACGGGGAACTGTTGGCCGAACTCGCGGTAGTTCGCTAAGTAGCCAAGCCGATTAAGCCAGAAATCCAGGCGGTCATTCCCGTCACGCACGTCGTCGAGGTCGGTGCTGTCACTGAAGCTGCGGAGCTGGCCACAAGTTTGCTGTGTCCGTTGCCGGAAGCTCACCGGGCCGTCACTGGTAAAGACCGCGTCGAAGATTTCCAAGCCGCGCTGCCCGAACACGGCCTCGATATGGTCCCGCAACCGGTCCGTCACGTCGTCACGGACGAAGGTGCGTAGCTCGTCAAGATTCGCTTCCACTCGGTCGGCGAACTCAGCAACCGAGTCAACCGACTGATCAATCTGGTAGGTCTCCTCGAAGGTGTCGCTGGGATGCGGATTACGGGCGAGATAGGCAACGACTTCGGTCACGACGTGGCCGGCCAGGACTTCGTCGAAGTCAAACGGGTCCGGGACACGGACAGGGTCGAAGCTGCCGAAGAACCGGTCCAGGTCGTCGTAGTAGTGTGCGTCGACAGGATGTGTGCCGCGGACCGTAGTGGCTACCAAGGATTCGCTGCCGCGTGTCCGTCCGGTGCGGCCACTGCGTTGCACGTAGTTGGTCAAGGTTGGCGGTATCCCGACCTGTGCCACTGAATCCAGGGTGCCGATGTCCACGCCGAGTTCCATCGTCGGGGTCGCGCTGACGATGTTGACGTCCGGATCAGATTTCCGGAACCCTTCCTCGATGGCGCTCCGCAGTGTCGGTGGAACGTCCCCTTTGTGGATTCCGACCGTGATGAAGTCCAACTCCATCGTCTCGACCTTGTCGCGCGATACTGGCGGCCCTTCACTCGGGATGAGGGGTGCAAGGATGTCGTGGCCCCAGTGGTCAACCGGGTAATCCCAGTCTGTCTCGACGTCTGCCCAGCCGAGGAGGGTCATTGAGTCGTCTTCCTCGACACGGAACCGTTGGTGGACGTCGACCGTGTTGCCGCAGGTCGGGCAGTGAGCAAGGCCGTCACCGTCACGGGGGACAGGTGATGCCGTGTAACAGTCGTCGCAGAACGTTACCTGGGGAACCAGTTGGAGGTCGGTCTTACTCGCGTAGTCGTGGACGATGAAGATGCCGCCGCCGACATCACTATAGCCGTCACATGCTTCCAGACCGTCGATCTGGTCTTCGATGTACTCGAAGACGTCGTCCTCAGTTGCTTCATCTTTCCCCGCGTTGAGAATCGTGTTGCGGACGTCATCCCACGTTTTGAGTTCTAGGACGTCGCTGTCCAGCAAGCCCTGCAACACGTCATCGACAACTTCGTCGATTTCCTGTTCGGTGAACCTTGTCTCGGACTCGAGCTTGTTGACCAACCGTTCCCGGGTGTACCCCTGGAACTTGATTCCGTGTTTCTGGAACTGGGGCGGGAACCGGCTGACGAAGAGATTGAACACCTCGTGGCCGATTGCCGCGGTCTTCGGATCGGGACAGGTGTAGACCCAGGCAGGGGTGACAAGCGCTGCTTCACGGAGGTGCTGGCACTGGGAGAGCCGTGCGTTCGGCTCAATCTCGTTCCACAGCTCAACGAGGATATCGTTCGCATCCGTTTCCCGGTCCGGAGTGTTCTGTCGCAGCGGCTGCCAGTACTTCTCCCGCAGCGTATCCAACACCGGGTAAAATAGCGACCGGGCCTCGGCTCGGCCACCTTCCTCGATCAACTGCTTCACGTACAGCGTCTCAGCGGTCAACCCGTACTCCGTCCCGATGATCTCGTTGCTGACCGATTCAGCTGTCGACCGTGAATCAGAGAAGACCAACGTCTTCTCGGACGGCATCGACCGGCACAGCGACGTCAACATGAACGAAAGCAGGGTCGGCGTCGGCACCGTAATATCAGTCAAACGGAGCCGCGACGTCGTACAGCCAGGACACGGACCGTCCGTCCCGCCGCCATAGACCGGTTGAAACACCTCTTCATCCTCGTCCTCGTCTTCGTTTTCGGTGTCGGCTTCGACGAACGGGTGGTGGCAGGTCCGGCAAAACCGGAGTTCCCGTGTTTGGTGGCCCTCGGGACAGGACCGGCCACGGGTCACTTCCTCGCATGTCTGGCACCAGTAGATCTTCCGCGGCGGTTTGGCGAACATGTGGTACTTCGCCGTCACCATCCCGGCTGCCCGGCCCAAGGCAAGCAGAGCTGACATCGCCTCTTCCGGGTTCGATGCACCTGCTTCCTCGAGCCGGTTCACGAGGTCAGCGTAGTGCTCGAATTCGACCTCGGTGGTCGACTCGTCCATGAACCACGATGCAAGAGTTGCGACTTCCGGGACCGTATCACGGATGAACTGGAACCATCTGCCGCCGAGATCGCCGTGCTCCACCACCTGTTCCGTCAAGGTATCCAGTTCATCGGCGGCGAGGCCAAGTGTCCCACCGTTCTGGACAGCTCTCGCTGTACCGTCCTCCTGTTCGGTGTCGATGCGATCGGCGATCGGGGCGAATACCCAGTCTCGGTGCTGGTCTGGCACGGTCAACGGGTCTGGCCCTGCCAGGAGTCCGATCTCCTCCAATGTAGTGACGGCGCCGGTCAACTGGGGATAGCTGTCGCAGAACGTCTCCCGGTCGACGTCGTGGCGTCCGATGAGGACGAGTGTTTCAACGATGTCTCGGAGTGAGCATTCCGCAAACCTGTCGAAGTCAGTCGTCCCGGTGACCGGGAAGTCGCGAGCGGTGAACCCGAGCTCGTTGACGTCGTCTCGGTCCGCCCCGGTCAGGACGGATGCCAAGTCGCTGGGGTTCTCGATGGTGGCAGAGACCAGCGTGACCTGCGGGTCGTGCGCTGCGTAAAACTGTTTGAGGCGACGGGTGAGCAACCCGATACTTGACCCGGAGATCCCGCTCCACACGTGGGCCTCGTCGAAAATTAAGTGCTGGACCGGGCTTTTCTCCGGTCCTTGCCCCAAGATGTCACGGGTAGCCTCGTTGTCGCTGACGAACATGTAGTCGAGCGCTTCCGGGTTCGTCAGGAGGATGTCGACCCCGTCCCGGATCTGCTCCCGAGTGATCTTGAGCCACGGATACGTCCAGTCCTCGCTGCCCGGTGTCCCATCGCTGGTCACCCGCAAATCGTCCTGCGTGCGGGGACATTCCAGGCCGCGAACGTTGGCACCGATATCCAGGTCGAAGTCACGCGGTCCGACAGCTGCCGGCGTATCTCGGTCCCAGATTCCGATCGTGACGCGGTCTTCGCGTGGCAGTTCTTGGTTCACCGTGTCGATGTAGCGGAGGAACCGGTTGAGCTGGTCGACACCCAGCGTCTTCATCGGGTAGATGACGATCGCTTTCAACCCGTCGGCGTCCGTCGACACACAGTCATTGAGTACCGGGAGGAAGAACGACTCCGTTTTCCCGGTCGCTGTCGGCACAGCCAAGATGTTGTCGTTGGGGTCCGTCTCGATGGCCTCAATCGTATCTGCCTGGTGCTGATAGAGCGACCCGGTACGGTCCCCGCCGAATAACTCGTCGACGACCGCGTCCACAACCCGGTCATCGTAGCCGTACTGGTCCAATAACTCGGTGGCTGGCCGCTCCGCTGTGGCTGGCGGTGAGACAAACTCGAGATACGGTCCTTTGGTATCCACCAATTCGTTGGAGACGAAGGAGCTAGCGTTGGTGACGCCTGAAATACGGTTGAGCTTGGTAAGTTTCCGATTCCACCACGTGATCTCGGAGGCACGATCCGTGGCGGTTGTAAATGCATTCAACGGGGACGGCATTGACCGTATAGAGCTGAAGACGTGGACCCCTCAATAAGGCTTTATGTTTCCAGCCTATTCGCAATACGAGAGTGCCCCTGCGGAAAGGTCCTCTATATCACTTCAACCTGTAAGGGCCTATATTCCAAATTCGGTACGGGCTATCCGATTTCGGGAACCGGTCTCCGAATTCGTCGATCCACACAAAAGTAGAGTCAAATACCTAGCAGCTCACCTGACAGCCCCTATGAGAGGGTTTGGTGCATCGGTTCGATGATTTAGTCTCCTGGGTTGATGGCTTCTTCAACACTAAATAACGATTCGATACAATCTCGCAAGCTGTCATCATAAGAACACCGGTTCGCCTCGCCGTCGGTCACTTCACGATGTTGTGTCTTGCCTTCCTCAAAGTACACTTCAAGATTCGAGATACACGTATACTCCGAGATGGACTCAACCACCAACACAACCATGTTGTTACGGTACTTGTCCATGAGGCGATGATCAAGCTGTTCTGCCTCGATGCAGACGCCGAAATCGATGTCTGGATATCTCTCTGGGAGGCGGTGATAGTAGTCGTCACTACCCGGGGTGTCAGTCGGACGGTTCACCGTAACACGTTCTACATTTGGAATCGCTAATGCGAGGATTTCGAGGTCATCTTGGGCGAGTTGTGTCGTGAGATATCGCCGTACACCTCGCGGAAACGAGTCGCAACTGAGCGTTACCATGAGACGAAAAACACCTCCTCATTCGACGCATCAAGCCATGCCCAGTACGCGCCTCGTTCAATCATCGCTTCACGGTTCTCGGATTTCGGAATTGCATCGACAAGATAGTCCTCGAGTTGCTCTAAAATACAGTAACTCAGTGCCTCGTCCTGAGGAACATCGGATATGCTCCGATCGAGCTGTAAATTAACCTGACAACTATCGATATCTTTCGGGAGTAAGAGTGACCGTATACTTTCCTCGCCTAACGTCTCGATAGTGTCTTCAAATTCAGTATGTACATCCGCAGGAATCTCATCCGTCCGGACTGTAGTGTTGTCTGCTTGCGAGTTATGCACGAGTGCGGCTGCAAGCTCATGCTTGAGGTGGAATAGCTGTTCCATCGAGACTTCGTCTGTTGTTAGCGACGCCATCCGGTCGATACTTGCCGCCACCTCCTCCGTTACCCGAGACAACGAATCAGGATACGAGAACCCAAAGACATCCGTAACAATCGATTCGATCTGCTCCACTGCCACTGCTCGGTCACCACCAGTCCTCGTAAACTCTTCTATCTCTACCTCATCGTAGAGGCGATCTACAGTTGGCATATGTGCCCACAGACGTTCAGTCAGAATCTGGGGGTTGTGCAACAGCCGGTACAGCGAGTTCAACACCAAGTCAGGACGTTGCTCTTGATGTTCACAGAACAGATCTACAATCCCCTGGCCCCCCTCTGTCTGTTCAAATACATATATCTCCTGCATGTCAGTGTCATAGCCATACAGGAGGAGGTTTGGATCGACTCCAGTGACGTCAGCCACTAACAATGTCAGAAGATGGGCTGCTGTCGTATACATCGTCTCTCGTGGGTCAACCTGATCAAAGCGCTTGTACATCGCAGCCCGCACCTCACTGTCACCCGGCACCCGACGGCCCGACCCCAGTGCGTCGACATCAAGCCCACCACCAGATTCATACTCAGCCATAAAGTCTGAAACATCCCAAGTAAGTGTCCGGGTATTCAGTTGATAGCCAAGTTTGGGAGTGCTTGCTTCGATACGATGAGGCTCAGGGTCCCCAACCCGAACGTACTCGTTCTCATCGCCATCATCCAGCGGCACTTGTTCCGTGATTTGCAGTAAGATATCTTCTAGCCACACCTTCGCGTCCGCAGCACACAACTGAAGGTTGCCGGACTCAAAGTCGATATCACCGGTCGCAGTCACCTCTGATTGGATGGTAGCCTCTGCGAACAGTTTTACCGGACGGGTACTCCCGCCACTACTTGAGGCGGGAGTTGGGCCATCAGCAGCCGGTTTGATCTTATAATTGTCCATATCGAACTCAAACACACCCTGCGCGAGTTCTCCCGACTCATCACGGACACCATCCAACCGTATCCGGTCTGGGACCCGGAGGTCCTCCGTCGGGTCCTCTCCGGGGATGCTTGAGAAGTCAAATTTCGGCTGTCCGTCCTCTGTAGTCACACGCGGCTGGAATACCTGACACTCCCCAACATCGGGTTTATGTTCAACTTTGAAGGGGATAAACTGCGAGAGCATCGACGTGACCGGCTTCTCATCCAATTTGTAATCATCACCATCACCGAACTCGGGCTGCTCTAACGTATAGTACCGGCCCGCATCGTTGAAGTAGTTCGGTGGCACATACCAGATCTGTACATACTCATCGGGGAGCGCTGACTCAGCTGCCTCTCCAGCTTCCCATTCTGATGGCGGCTGGTGAAGTTGGAACTCTTGGGTGTTGCGCAGCGTTTTCAGACTACGATTATAATAATACGCTGCTCTGAACAGACCCTTGATCGCAGATAACTGGCCATGGTTGGCGACCCATGGTTCTCGGTATTCTTCAATCCCATCCAAGGCCTGGTCGAGATAGTAGAGAGCACGTCGTTCACGAGCTTTCCTCTCTAATGCGCCGCCTCCGATTGCCTCCTGAATGACGGTGATTGCTCTATCAAGCCGATCCAATCTATCACTAGGGAATGCCTCTGGACCAAGCGATATCCGCTTCGATTCTATCGATACCTTGATCTTGTTCAGAGCGGATAGGAATTCATCAACTCTATCGCCGGGGTTCGGCGCGTCAGTAACCGACTCCAATGTCGCTCGTGCCTCGTCAAAGGAGTCATCGGTTATGGTATTGGTGAAGTCATCGTGGAGTGCGATACCTGCCTCACTCATTTCCAAGATGAATTGAGTGACAGCATCCTGATCCAGTAAGAGGTCACCGGTATCTTCATCTACAACCGATTGAATGTCTGAGTACTCATCACGAATTGATCGGATTTTCTCCTCGATCTTCTCCCGGATTGTGTCGAGGTTTTCACCACTCTGGAGCAAGTTCTGCCCAGAGGTGCGGATGTCATAAATCTCATCGAATTGTGAGTTCGGGTAGAGGAGGAATTTCGTGAACGCCGTCCACCCAAGTTCTTGTGTGAAATACGCTTTGATGAGTTCTGGTGCGTTACTATCATCACTCCAACTTCCGTGATACCAGGATTCGTTCCTAAACTCTGCGAGGGTGTGGTAGTACTCGTGGAAGCGGTCATGCATCCATGAGATGACGGCGTTTTCAGCCCAAATGGGGGTGGTGACGTTGTTTTGGATGAAACGGTCGGCGCGGTAGTGGAAGTTGCTATCGCCGGCAAACTCTGACAGATGGATGAAAACGTGCCCGGAGCCGTCTTTCTCGCGTGCGGCCCGTCCAGCTCGTTGCTTGAAAGTCGTGATGTTTTCCGGTGGGCGGTATTGGGAGACGAAATGGAGGTTCTCGATGTCGATGCCAACCTCAAGGAAGCTAGTGCCGTGGATGATATCTGCATCGTCGATATCATCCACGTCAGCTTCACTTCCGGAATACACTGCGATGGGGTTATCCAGTTCGTCTGTCGTGTCTAAGAACTCGTGGTCAGTCCGGTCGGCAAGAGTTCGCCAATCCCCTGGTTGGCCGAGATCGTGGTAACGCCATAGCTCGCGCGTTTTATCTGCGTTCTCGAACTGGTGTTTGAGTCGGTTGATTTGACTCTTACTCTGAATAAACGCTAACAGTTTTCGACGTGCGTCGGAGCCATCAGTCAGCGACAAGAGAGACATCTCGTCGTCGTTGGCTTCAGAATCATTCTGGGATGTGGGATCGGGTTGAAGGAGTGACCGCCCGATCATCATGGCATGTTGGAGGTACTGAGATGCCACTCCAGGTTGTTGGTTCTGCCCAGTCAGCATGAAGTAATAGTGGAGTGCATCAGAGCTCGAGTCATCTATGTCGGACTCGTATGGTTCTAACAGCTCCACCGTGTTTGGGCCGGCTTCAAATTCGTCATACTCTTCTATGGCTCGAGAGCTAAACCCAAACAGCGATTCCGCGAAGGAGCTTGGGGTGTCGACGGTTGCACTTGCTCCAAGAAATACTGCATTGTCGTCTCGAATTTGTCGGATATTTCTGATGATCTGTGCGGCGTGACTGCCACGTAGCCCCTGATATTGATGGATTTCGTCGAAGATGAAATACTCGGCATTAAGGACAATATCATAATGGGGTTTTGCAGCTAGGATTTCCAGTGATTCGAGAGTCGTCAGTAAAATATCTGGTCGGGGATCGTTGCTATCATCCTCTTTGATAGCGTTTCGGTGTAGCACGAGTTCATCTTCGGTGAACCGTATTCCGTCGGTGCCATCTGTTCTCCGATAAACTTCATCAAACACTTCATAGCCGGGGTCGACGCGAGGAAGCGACCTCCGGGCAATATAGAACGTTGTTTGGTTGTCCGACCAATGGCTCGCTACTTTCAGTTTTGCAGGAGATCCAGGTTCGACAAAGCTGCGGCCATCAGTGACTAAGTCGTCTTTTGAGTAGGGTTGTCGACCCATCCACGCCCCCACTGATAGGTCATTTTCAAAGTCGGGGTCGTTGTTGACTTTATGTACGGTTTTGAGGATGCGACCGAGTTGGTCTTTGAGTAGGGCGCGACTCGGGTAGACAATGATTGTTCGGTCGCCATTTTGCAGCACCGCGTTATGGAATGCTGGTCCGAGAAAGGCAGGAGTTTTTCCAAAGCCAGTTGGAGCGCTGACGACGGCTGCTCTGTCTGTGGTTTCGGTGGCATCACGAATGTGTTCGAGTTGGTCTGTGATCGTCTGCCAGCTTTCGAGTTGGAAGCGGGATGCTTGGCGGTCAAAGTCGAAAAATCGAAAGATATCTTCAACCCGGTCGGTCTGTAATCGCTCCGGGAAGCTTTCTAGATCGGAGAATTTGGCTCGCGGGCGATTTTCGTTATCGTATCGTAGTGAGCCCGTCGTGTAGCGTTCGTCATCGTGAATTTGGCTCTCATTGAAAAGCCGTTTGTTGTGCGCCGTAGCCCGGAGGATTTCGGTGACGTCTCGCGGTAAGTCGAGGGTATCAAAGGAGGATGAAAAGTCAAAATGTCGCATTATTATTGCTGCTCTTTTCCGTATGAACCCTTATAAAACTGGAGGAGAGCGACTCGTGTCTGAAATGAGATTATTCGGATGTTTGTGCTTCGTATTCCTCGCGGTTATTCCGGAATCGATCGTATGGCATGCCGATATCCAGCGCCTGTTCTATTGTTAAGCCATCAACTGCTGGAATCACATAATCAAACACGGTTTCCTTTTCTGCTACACCGAATTCGTTCGCTGGCCGCACAAGCACCCGGAGACGGTAATGCTCAGCACTATCTTGGAGGTCCTCGATGGCTGCTCCGAATGTCTTGACATATGGATTCTGCTGGTTGACTGTCTTTGGAAGCCATGGGCGGAACTGATGCCATCTTCGCGAGAAACTGTCAGGGAAAACATTTGGGTTAGTTTTCAACGACAGTTCGACACGATACTGGCCGGAACCGGACGGGGCCATTCGAGCACCGTACGGCTGTTTCCAAGCATCCGAATCGGATTCTCCGTTCTCCTCAGATTCATTATTTACAGATATCGGTTTTATAACCGGGTACGCGGATGAAGATGTTGGAATTCGGTTCTTACCCCAGACCACTAAGCGATCTCCCCATGTATCTATCACTCGTGCATCCACTGGTGCAACAATTGTTCGTACCTGTATCTGGGTTGCGCTCCCATGGCCATAGTTTTTTAACTGGACCGCGATGCTGTCAACATCGTGTTTCTTGTATGCTTGAGCGGCGATAATGGGCCGCTGTTCCAATTTCTTCAGTTTTACCTGTTCACGATATACGAGGACAATCAATGTGGTGAGTACCACTGACAGTAGCGCTGCCAGTGCTTCCAGCTCAGATGGCGACCATCCACCAAGAAAATTATCAGACTGTTGTGATATATATGCCCCCCCTGTTATTAAATTAATATTTTTGTGTATCAATGAAAGAGCCCCATATTTGACACCAGCGCCCAGAGCCAATAGGTACTGCATAGACACCGTTTCCAACATACCCTCATTATATAAAAGTCGTTTTCATGGTCCTGCACAACTTTGATATCAAAGCTTGAGGTTCATATATCGACTCCGATCACATCTTTTTGACCGGGATCGGAGAGCACCGTCGCAGTGGGCGGCTGACGGCCCGACTCCTCCGGTTACCAGCCGATAGAAGTCGTCGGAGCCCATCTGTTAACTACCACTATATATAATTTGCTAGAGGGTTGCGACACATTTTCTCCAGAGAAAATCGGTGTCGGGTAACAGCAATTCGATAAGCGAACAACGAGGTCCCAGAGCAAAGTTATTTAGATAGACCTCTGTATCTCTTCAGCATACGAATTGATGACACATTCTCCAACTGCCTGGCGGATCGTCCACCTCGCCACTAATGCAATATAGCGACCATACAACGAACCCTGACCGGATTCCGGGCGATGTCCGCCCCTTGATCCGCGGGATGTTATTCAATCGCCAGCTGCTCGGCACCGATCACGACGGCGACCCGGTGACCGACGCAGTCAAATATACAAGCGAAGAGCAGAAACGCCGGCAGTCCACTCCGTACGACGGCGACGACCCGTTCGTCGATGACATCCTCGACATTTTCGACTTCGACCCGCTTGATTTCCAGGTTGACAGCTGGCAGCTGATCAACGACTTCCACCAGCGACGCTACGACACGGGGCAGCCACATGCCGCGATCCTTTCGGCCCCGACCGGATTCGGGAAGACCGAGGCATTTCTCGGCCCGCTATACCAACAACTGCGGAACGGTGAGCAAGATACCACAGTTATCGTCTATCCACGGCGGGCACTCCTCCAAGACCAGCTCGGCCGCATCCTGAAGCACGTCCACTCCATGCGTTCTGCTGATGAGCAGGCACCGCTCTCCGTCGGTGTCTACATGGGTGGTATGCCCTACAGCGTGGACGAAGTCCGCGATGACTACTTCGAATCCGAGAACGGACGGGAAACGTTCCAATTAGCGCACTGCTGGTGCGGCGATGAAAACACGACAAATGCGTTCACCTATGATGGGAGTTCAAACTCCTACACCATTCGCTGCGAGGCGGACGACACCCACAGTTTCACCAACAACGAACTGGTCCTGAGCCGAGAACGGATCAAGAACGGGGAAACCCCAGACATCCTGTTGACTACGCTGGAATCGCTGGAACTCTTCGCGCTCAAACCGAACTACGACATTATCGACGACGTGGACACGTTCGTCCTGGATGAGGTCCACCTGTATACCCGGCTGCGTGGCGCGCACGCGGCCAAAATCATCGGCAACATCAACGACATCACGGACCAGCCCCTGCTCTGGATTGGGGCGAGCGCCACAATAGACAACGCCGATCGGTTCATCCGGAAACTGTTTGACTTCCCCTCCGACCATCTAGCCACGGTTGACGTCCCTGAATCCGACCTCAAACAAGACCACAACGACAAAGAACACTACTATTTCCTGTTATCACCGGAGGACGGCCCAGGCGCCTCCTCCATGATGATCCAGCAGCTGCTGTTGATCGGGCACGGCCTCCTCCGCGACATTGACGGCAACGAGGGTAAAGCCCTATCGTTCATCGACAGCATCAGTCAGGTGAACCAGAAGAAAGCCCAGCTTGACGACGCCGAACGCGGCGACGACAGCCAAGACGAACCCCCCCTCTGGCACCATCATACTGATCGGTCACCGCGCGGCCAGCAACCGGCTAATCCGGAAGCAGACTGGGCTGATATCGCCGACGCCATGGGCTACGACTTCATCGAGGACCGTGCCCTGGACTTTCTCCCGGTCTACTCCAAGATCGGGTTCGACGCGGAGGATGCCGCTGACAGCGATATCTTCCTCTCTACCTCGTTCCTCGAAGTCGGAATCGACATCGGCGAGATCAAGCACGTCACTCAGTACCGGACGCCGCAAAACCTGTCCTCCTTCGTCCAGCGGACCGGCCGGGCCGCTCGGGAGGAAGGGATGGACGCCCACATCTTCGTCTTCCTCTCCAACCTGACGAACGACGCCAACATGTTCTACCGGGCGGACCGCTTCCTCAGCTCCGAACTTCGCACCCCGCTCAAACCCGACAACGACGTCATCGAGTGGATCCACACCACGCTTAACACCTATTACACCCGGGCCAGCGACATAGAGAACCGTCGCATCCGCCGCGGTGAAGAAGAAACCTTCCTCGAAGAATTCCTCACTCAGGACAAGCAGTATCAGGAGTTCTACCAGTTGCTGGTCAATCCCAGCGACTTCCTCCTCGCCGAATTCAATATCGACGAAACCGTCGAACCGTTGACCACGGAGGCGGGAATCGATTCCTTCCGCGATATCCTCAACGAACGCGAAACCGAGCTGGAAGAGGAGTTCGCGGAGGTCGATGACCTGATCAATATCGACAGCGGTGAAATCACCCGCAGCGACAACGCCTTCGAACAGTACGTCGACGAAGTCCGGCAACGAACCCTCGAAGTCATTAGCCACTACGTCGACATCGCCGACCAGTACCAAGACCACATCGACAGCAGCGACGCCTCTGATCTCGTTGACCAGCTTGACGAGCTTCGCGACGAGTTCGAAGAGCTACGCGAGGAGGCCCGTTACGGCTACCGCGGTGCTGAAACTGAACGCGTCGAACAGTATGAACAGCTCTTCGGCAGCATCATCTCGGCAGTCGGCGACCTCACCGGGCTCCGCGCCCAGGTCAACATCCACATCGATGACCGCCCCGAGGACGTCTCCCTTGACCGGATTACCGATCTCAGTGACGCCGTCGACATTCTGAGTTCGATCGCGGGTGACGGCCGACTCGAGGAGAACATCGACGAGCGCTACCAGATCTACTACTTGCGCCGCGTCCTCGACCAACTCGGAGAGTATCGCGACCTCGAACGAGACCCTGAAAGCCGGGTGAACAGGCCGCATATGAGTCTCCACTACGTGAAGCACATGCTCCGTGCGGCCTACTACCTCCACCGCTACCTCCAGGTCACCGACCGCACATATAGCGACGAAATCTGGTACGTGCCGCCGTCATACTTCGACAGTAGCGGCCAGTTCTTCACCGTGATTGGCCCCGACGGATTCAACGACAACGAGGAAACCATCGACAGCCTCGTCCACTCCCACGCACCGTACCGCAGCGAATTCCAAAATGAATCCACCAATCTCCACGTCTTCCTCCCGCCGACCGAAGTCGAGAACTACGGTGAACAGCCGACAGGCAACGAGGTCCGGTTCGACTTCAGCGACATCCCCGGCGATCGGCGGAACGGGATGCTGATCCCGGACTCCATCCAGCTCTCGGAAATCCCTGACGTCACCGGGCAACGCGCGCTCAACATCGTGGCCTACTGCCCGCAGTGCCTCACCCTGCTTGACGATCAGCGGTGCGTCCGGCACAACGAGATTGGGTGGGGAAAGGTCCATGCCGAACCCCAGGTCCGGACCGTCGCTCGCGACACCGACGTCGAGGACGCGACCGGCAGTCTCGCGCTCGCCGGGCTCCGCGGCCAAGTCACCCTGGAAGGAGTCTCTCTGGATATCACACCGGCCCGGCCGATGGGCGACATGGGCATCCAGTTCACCGGTGATGACCGCATTCAACGCGAAATCAACAGTCCGGAGATGCCGCTCGGCTTCGACCTGAAGACACGCGGCCTCATCTACGACCTTACCGACTTCGTCGCCTACGTCGAGGATAACGAGGAGCTCATCGCTGACGTCGCCCGGTACAAGAACCTGGACGAGGTCCCGATCGACGAACTAGCGTACCATACAGCCGCTCACTTCTTCCTCCACTTGGTCGCGGACGTCGGCGGTGTCAACCCGTCCATGCTGTTCTACGGCCTGGATCCCGAGGAAGGCATCGTGTTCATCTTCGAACGGACGGAAGGAGGTCAAGGGATCGTCGATCTTGTCTACGATGAACTGGAGAACAATCCCGGCACCCTGCTCGAATCCTTGGTCCGCATCACCTACAACACGCAGGTCATCAACGAACAACTCTGGGCAGACCCCGATTTCGTCGACGACTTGCCCGAGCACGGCGTCGATGAAGACGCTGTCCAACGCTGTGTCGACACACATCTCGACGAGCAGCTCGACATGGTCTTCCCCGAGATCCGGGATGAAGTGGTGCAGGAGGTATTATCGACCTGTGACCGGGCCGCCCAGCTCAGGAACGAGGAAACCATCCCGCTCCGCGACGCCTACACCGTAAAGCACACCGTGGCCGATGCCCAGCTGGACGGAGCTGATGCATTCCCTGAGGGACGCGTTGATGCACTCAACGTTGACCTGGATGAGCTGTCCCGTGTCGAGTCATTGTTCTTCTCCCCGGATATCGACGGCTGCGTCGAAAACCTGCACACCGGGGAATGCATCTCTGGCCATGACCAAGAGGAAGTCCTGAGCCACGTCTTGTTGCAGGAACTCCGCCACCACCTCGTCGACTTCGTGGACGCCGACGACGCCGTTGATGAGATGTTTGACCGTGAGCAAGTCCCCGCAGGAGAAATCAATGACACGAGCATTTACTTTACCTTCTAACGAACTCGCCTACTTCATCGGGTACACCCTGATCCACGCCGACAAGGTCGTCCTTGTTTCGCCGTGGCTGAGCGACGTCGAACTCCGGTTCCCAGTGAACGACCAGACATCCAGCCGCGAACTCCTCCTTTCCGAAGCCGTCGCCGAACTCACCGACACCGACATCATCTTCCTCATCAACGGCAACGAAGACCACAACGACTACATCAAATCCCGCGTCGAACGGAACGCCGAGATCGTTGACGTCCCCGACCTCCACGCCAAAGCCGTCATCACCGACGACTGGGTCTACGCCGGATCCGCCAACATCACCCGCCGCGGCCTCCTCGTCAACCGCGAACTCTGTAAAATCGTCACCAACACTCACTCCGACGCCAACACCTACGTCCAAAAAGAGCTCAACGTTGACCTCTAATCACTTGGCAACGGGGCCTATTCTGATGGGAGATCGGAATGGCGTTCTTCCACGAACTGTCGTAAGTCAACGCCGTTCAGTTTGCGACTTTCGGACCCCCGCCGCTGGTAGAACCGTCCGTTCTCGCTGTAGGGGATTTCGTCTGCCTTCTCGATTTCAGCAATGAGTACCTGGTTGCTGTCGATTTCCGCAATCTGTGTGAACCGGAGTGGGGAGTTAGGGTCGACACCGTCCTCGATGATGTTCAATAACCGTTCTTCAACTCGTTGTGGATCCTTGCCGCTGGATGTCGTTTCGATCCCTGCTACTGTGCCGCTGTCTTCGACACCGACCAAGAGGTAGCCACCCTCGGCATTGGCTAAGGCGACGACTGCTTTCCGGATCTTCTGTGGGTCGGACAATTCTGCCTTGCTTTCCACCGTCTGGGACTCGTATTCGTCAATCAGGTCTCTAATCTCGTCGTTGGGGAGATCCTCTTTCGTCACACTGGATTTGGGTACGATATCTTTCGCCAGGTAGTGAGCACCGACGAGATCGGTCGCGATGGCCTGTCGGTCAGCGACATCCCCGATGTCGCGTTGGTCGAATGAGACCATCGTCCCGTTTTCGTGCATTTCTGCGTCCAAGACCTGGTTCCGGATGTCTGTCGTCACACCGACTTGGGCCAAGGTGTCGGTCCCCTTCTGCCAGATGCGGAACACGCCCTCCGCTTCCGGATATGGGTCTTCAAAGTCGCCTAAGTCGTATGTTTCCCAGTCGAAGCCCATCCAGCTGTCCGAGGTCAAGTCATCCCACGCATCCCACGTCGCGATGGTCTCCTCTCGGACGCCCGGCTCGACATCGTCCTGCTCGATTTTTCCACCACGTTTTCCGGAGCTGCTCGGACCTGACTGCTCATACCCGGGAAGCATATAGCCAAAGTTGGCGGTCGGTGACTGCCGCGAGACAAAACGATACCCCGCGATATAGGCCGCCTTCAGCCCGACTAACTCGTTGACTGTGGCCAACTCGCCGATAGTTCGTGTCGATGTCAAACTCGCCGGTGTTTCGTCTCCGCCGATCCGGCCGATCGAGGCCCAGCACACCTGATAGTCCATATCGTACTCTTGGGCGATAGCCCAGAGGCACGGCGCTGCCGTATGCGGATCCCGGTACGGCATCTCCTCTGAATCGATCGCGTATCCCATGCGGCGGATACGGTCCCGTAGATCCGTCCGGCTGTGCCCGACATACTGGATCCCGCTCAACGATTCATGCGACACCAGATAGATGCCCGGCTCCTGCGGAATGACATCAAGCTCCTTGGTCGGAAAGAGCGGCGTCCAGTCCGACCAGTTGATGACCGGGTGGACAATGGGTACTATCCCGGAAGCTGCCATTAACTTCGATGTTGTTTCCAGTGAATAAGTTCTACCGGCTGCCTCGGGTCGTCGTATAAGCCGTCCAGTCGCTCCTGAAGATCTTGGATGACATCGCCGCTGAGTTTCTCGACGGCGTGGTACTAGTCCGGGCCGTGGCCATCCTCAGCCGGATTGGATTCGTGGTGGCCGAACTCGTGGAGGACGGTCACGATCCGTCGCGGTGTGGGTTCGTTCCAGTCGTCAGCGAGCGCGTTCAGGTAGGCGGTCTCGTCGTCGGGGCTGTACGTGGCGTGGGTCTGCCCGTCGTCGGTGTCCTCGCTGATGCAGGCGAGTTCGAGGGTTAGGTTGGTGATTCAGGATTGTGTGTCTTGAAGTCTATCGCTGGTAGCCGGAGTACATGCGGATGGGTTCATCGAGGTCGCTGGGGTCGAGGAATTCGTCTGCTGTGTCTGGGCTGACGAGGTCCTCGAGGTCGTAGGTGTCGAATTCGTCGTGGTGGTTTCCTATTGCTTGGTAGAAGTTGATCCAGGCTTTTTGTTCTTCGAAGGTTTCGACGTCGTCGCTGGATTCTTCGAAGAGGCCGGCTGAGGCTATGATGACGACTTTCTGTTTCATGCGGCTTGCACCGACGTTGAACCGGTTGGGTTCGAGGAGGAATTCACTGATCTGGCTGATGTAGCCACGGTCAGAGGCAGTCATCGAGAGGATCATCAAGTCTCGTTCCCCGCCCTGGAACCGTTCCACCGTATCGACCGCTGCATCCGGCGAGACGAACCCGATGATGTCGCGGCGCTGCGCACGGAACGGGACGACGACACCTGCCGTCACCGCATCATCGTCCGGCTCTTCCTCATCCGGCGGGTGGATGTCGACGGCGTTGAGCAGTTCGGCGATCAAGGCCTGCTCCACGGCGTTCGTCTTCTGGGACTGGTTCTCGTTGTGGACCAACAGCGTCACCCGGTCGTCAGTGTTCAGGATGTTTGCGGCTGGACCGTCCACCTCGGCGAGTTCGTCGCTGTCGCTTGCGCTGACGAGGTCGATGTCGTCGTCCTCGTAGAACAGGTCAGTGTGCATGTCCGCCGATTCCTGGGGGAGGCGGTAGGTGACGTTGAGGCGGTGGACAGGTAGCGTTTCGTCGGGTTCGTCCGGGACTTCGACGGGGCGGTCGAAGTACTCGATCTCGGTCTCGCCGCGGAGGTAGCGGATGAAGTCCAGTGCTGAGAGGAAGGGGACGTGTTGTTCGATGGGTTCACGGTCTTCTTCCTCCCAGTCGTGTTTCTGGATGGGCTGCATCTGGCGGTGATCGCCGACTAGGATGATCTGGCCGTTCCCATCGATGTAGGACCCGACGAGGAGGAACAGGGGGAGGTCCATCATGCTGGCCTCGTCGACCACCGCTAGGTCGAACGGCGAGGAGTCCTGGGACTGTAGGAAGTCCTCGATCTCGTCGTAGTCGAAGTCGTCCACCTCGCCGGCCATCCGGTTGAACAGGCCGCGCAGCGAGGTCGGTGTTGAGAAGAACACGACGCGGTTGCTGGTGTCCCGGTCGTCGGCAAAGTACCGGTCGTATAGATCTTCCAGCTGCGCGGTGTTGTCATCCGCGTTGTAGTTGATCGTCTCGACACGGGGATCATTGATGCTCTGTCCTGCACTCGACATCACCCGGATGAACGCGACCTCGTCATCACCGGTTCCAGGCGGGCAGTCGCTGTCGAGGTCGATGGTGCCTTCCAAGGCTTCGTTGACGGCGGTATGGGAGACAGCGGAGACGACCCCGCGGAACGGCTGTCCTTGGTTGATGGCTGCATAGGCACGGCTCAGCAGAGTGGGTGCGACGGTGAACTTGGTTTTGCCGGTGCCTGGCGGGCCTTGCAGCATGACAAGGCCGTTGTTGACGTCCGCGACCAAGTCCCGTTGTGCTGTGTTCGGCCGCTGCCATCCAACGGTCACCGCCATCAACCGGATGTACTCTTGGATGTCGTCCTCGTCCCAGTGGTCGATCGGGATGGCGTCGCGGCGGCCATTGTAGATCTGGCGAAGCCACCGCCGTACCGGCGCATCGAAGGCGTGTTGCAGGGATTCGAAGGCACGTTCCTGCGGGATCTGGTCGAAGTTCGGATCGAGGACGTACTGTTCGCCTTCCGCGACGTACGTTTCCCACTCCGCATTGATGTCGGCTGGATCGTTTGACCAGCCGCGGTGTCGGACCGTATACTCGCCCCAGTACGGCCATCCCCAGTGGAAGGTGCCCGCAATCGTGATCGTGCCGTCCGCTTCGTCAATGTCCGAGATGATGACGGTGGTCGAGTTCCCAATTGAGCTGGGGTCGTCTGGGTCATCTAATCGGTAGGCTTCCGGCCGGTCACCCTGGTCGTCCAACCGAGTCAGCACCATGAAGTCGTCGTCAGTGACGGAGATCGCGCCGCCGGTCAGGCCGTCGTGGACGTCCGGGTCGTATTCATCCCGGTTACTGAGTAGCAACTGTCCCTCGATGATGTGATTATCTGTATCGACGTTGGTGCATTCGAAGAGGAGTGAGGATCCGGAGTCGACCCGTTCCTCCAACGGCTGCCGGTAGTAGTCCTCCAGGTTCTTCTTCGTGGTCTGGTACTCCAACCGCTGGTATTCGATGCAGACGTCATCCAGGCTGCGGGGTGCGAACGAGAAGTCGGCTAACTCCGCGAGCTCGATCGGTTCTTTCGTGACGAACTGGTCGTTCGCCAGTTTATCCGTTTCTTCGATCGTCCGCTCGATGTGGTGGGAAGATCGTGCGAATCGTTGCGCAAGCAAGGTCAGGTCCGTATCTGTGATCGGGTTGTCGGAGTCGGGCGTCCGAGTGAGGTATGGATCGAGGTCGTCAGGGTTGTCAGCCAGGTCAGGATCAAGGCGGTCGTGGCGGCCCCAGATGTATTCGATCGGGATTTGGTCGGTTTCCCGGTACTGCACCGGGTAGATATGGCGGCCTATTCGACGGTCGTCCGGCGTCCACGCTGGTTCCTGCTGGCTGTGATCCAGGTTCGGCCCGGGATAGTAGCGGACGGTGCCGTCGAACAGCCCTGCCTCGAAGATTCGATGCAGCTGGACGAAGCCATCATCACTGATTTCCTCGATCTCGTCTTCGTTGCGCAGTGCATCGTCGTCAAGGGCGGTGACGGGTGCCCGCCAGTCAAAGAAGTCGCCGTTCCACAGGAATTGGCCGACGCTTTGGACCGATCCCAGCCCGGGGAACCGGAGCGCCCACCGCCGCCGGAAGTCCTCCTGCATCAGGGAAACCATTTCCTGGTCGATGCTGGGACGGAGACCCAGCAGGGTGCGGAACGGGCGCTGCCATTCCGCCGTCGGATGGCGGCGGATTGCGTCCATCAACGCGTCCCGTTGCGTATCGCTGTAGAGATACAGGTGGAGGAAACCTTGGTCGTCGTCGAGGTCGATATCGATGTGAGGGTGATTCGACCAATCAGGGGAGACGCGGTCAACCTCGTCAGCTAACTGCTCGAAAAACTGGGAGAACAACCGGTTTTCCTCAGCTTGTTTTGCACCGGTTTCGATTGGGAGACCATCTGGCAGCTCCGTGACGGACCCGCTGCGGCCGGAAAGAGAGCACTCGATGTATGCGCTGAGGAGGGTGACCCGGTTCTGGGCGAAGTCCTGCTGGACGTAGAGAAAAACACGGACCAAGGATTCGGACGGATAGTCAGGCCCGCCCCAAGCGTCCCAATCAACATCGAACTCGCCGTGAGCATCCTGCGGCAGGGCATCCCCCGTGCCACGGAGCGGATGGGCAAAGTAGTCTGGGCCGTCACGGCCGTAGTCATCGTCGATTTCAGCGAGGAACCGGTATGCGATCTGCGCCCGTTTCTGCAGATTCGTGATGTCCGCTTCCTGCCGGACCCGTTGCGTCAACCTCTCATCTTGGGGTGTCAATCCGCCGTAATCCCAGTGGACACCGCCTTCAGGATCATGCTCGAACAGCGTTGCGAAGTCCTCGATATCGGTGATTCCGAGCTCGTGGAGCGCCTGTTGCGTCCCCGCCTGCAAACCCAGCAGTTCGAGTCCTTTGTTCTCTGCGCCCAGCGTCACGCAGAACGGTTCGTACTCGCATCCCGAGCAGCGTCGGGCGATACGGTTCGTCGTCTGCTCGAAATCGGTGTCGAGAATGGTCTGGTCGAACGACCCGCCTTCACCCAGCTTGAGCTCCAACTTCGCCCGATATGGCGCTGTGTCGAACCCGTCGGGATCGCCGTCATCAAGGTGGTTCTCCGGCGTGATGATCTTGACCGGAATCGAGTCTGGCACGGCTGCATCATCGTTTGCATCCAGGTACTGTTCCAGAAGGATGGCGTAGATTGTGGCCTGGTATCGGTGGTGGACCTTCTGCTCGCTTGAGGACTTGATCTCGTATAGCGTCGGGACAAGCCCGTCGTCGGTCGGTTCAAGTAGGAGAGCATCTGCCTTCCCGCCAACCGGGTATGCCCCAATCTGTCCGGACAAGTGGGGCTGATGGATGACTGTTGTCCCGAGCTCAGAGTTCGCCACGTCCGCGATGACCGACTGGACCTCGTCGCGGCCTGTGTCGCTGTCGTCTTCCCAGGTCCCGGTAAACTCAACAGCTGTTCCACTGGTGTCCGTGTCGTCGAGGCCGAAGACTGCATCCGCCTCGCCGACGAGATGCTCTAACTGCGCGAACTCAAAGTTATCACCTTCCCCTGTCAGCACAGGGTTGACCGAGGCTGGGGACCAGTCACGCGCTTCGATCCGGTCCTGCGCGTCATCATCGTACTCCCACTGCAGATACATCGGACAGCTCTGGAGACGAAAGAATTGGCCAATTGCACTTGGGCTCAAGATAGGGCGGTCGTCACGTGCTCCCATACCCCTAGCACTGAAACAACCCATCTCCTTAACGGTAAGCGTCCGATCAGCAAACCGGGTATCGGATACAGATACCGACGATCCTAATTTTCGCAGAATCAGCGTCACTGCCCCAGTTTCTGCACATCATCGAATACTGTATTAAGTTAGAGCAGCCCACCGTTGTGGAGATTGAGTGTTCCGAACTCGATCAGTGGTTCGCCGTCCTTGTTTGTGCGGAGGGCGTAGAGGTGCTGGATGTTGCTGAGTTGATTCAAGTGCCGGTGGAAGGTGAAGTTCTTCAAAGCGATGTGGATCTAATCGACATCCACGTTTTACTCATCGTACTTGTTGAAGATCGCGTCGACCTTCTTTGCTGGTTACTTGCCACCGCTGACAAGCATCTCAATCCTTACACCTAATTCTGTTCCCCAGAAAAGAACGCGTCAGGAACCACACCACCGAATTCAGTTCTTAAACCATCGAGCCGTATGAAAAGCTGACAGAACGCTGTTATCCAGGACCAGCCATGCCTGTTCATCCTCACTCATCGATCAGCTCATCACCCAGCAACTCCAGGGCATCACTTGATCTATAGCCTGACTCCATCCCGGGCTTTAAGAATAGTTCTCTGAACTGGTCCTCGGTCTTACGGAGATGGATCAGAGACATCTCCTGGGCCAGCATCGGAAATCAAAGAGGCACTAGCACGTTGTTTTTATGGATAGTTTGGGTTGACTGATGCAGAACATCCACAGCGTGAGGTTGTGGCTGCGCGCACAGTGTAGCGAGGCGTGACGACAGGAATGCCTCGTGAGCGAGCACGGAGCGGAGGGTGGGGAGGTGGGTCGTGAGAGGTCTGGTCTACAAATTAAAAAGAAATTGCCGCATAGCTCACTCCCGGATATCTGGCTTGAGTGGAGACAATTGCTCCCAGTACCGGTGATGAGGAATACACAATGTGACCAAATTATCTATCCGGTTCATTTTGTCAAAGTCCACGTCTTCTCCCTCGCCGAAGGTTGGAGCAGGAATGATGTGATGGACATTGAGATCACGCCCAAAACGGTCCAAGTGTAGATCCCGCGTCATCTCACAACCGGGCATTTGACATATGAAGTCATCAAGTTCCAGTCGCTGCTTGCGTTCCTCCTCCCAATTCGACCCGTAATAGAACGTGGTCGTTTCGTCTTTCCAGCCAGGATGGTCTGGTCCAGAGGGCCAGCCCCGGTGTTCATACCCCGCCTCAGTGATGACAGATTCCCAATCGTCGAATTTGCGAAAGTACGGCCGGTGAGAGAACCGACCGTCTTGCTTCAAATCGTTCGTAGACGGGGGATGTCCCAGTTCTTCGGCAAGTCTGCGAATCTCGTCCAGAAGCCGGTCCCTTGAAATCCGCTTCTCCATGTTCGGCGCGAACCCCGAAGCGCGGAGGGCTTCGTTCCAAGACCCGAATCGGCTCTGGGCTGTTTTCAGTGAATATCGACCATGCTCCTCCATTTCCGGGGCAGTCGGTACCCGTCCTAATTGATCCCCTAACGCTTGTATCGCGCCACAGACATCTTTCTCACTGATCTGAACATCTAGTCCAGCCTTCTGTGGCTCGAGATCGGCAATTTTGAGCGCCGCTGACCATGACCCGAACCGAGTTCCGTATGTCGTAGCGGAATATGCTCCGTCGTCATTCATATCACTCTGCGATGGGGTATGCCCCAACTCGTCAGATAATTTGTTTAATTCTGATATCAACTGTTTCTCTGAAATTCGATTATGAGCCCGATTTGAATCGGAATCTTGATTAAGTTGCTCGGTTGTCTCAACAAAGGTCTCTTCACGAGAAGTGCGGCCTGTCATTGTATTCGCTCCGCACCCATCGAGGAGCGAATAGAAATCACCGTGAGCAGCGATTGATTTGCAGGACAGACCCTGATCTACAAAATCAAAATAAGAAGTCGATTCTTGGACTATTCAGAGACGGTCATCATCGATGACCCCGTAACCGCGACCGAACACCGTCCCTGGTACCAATTCTTTACGACATTTCGGAGAACCACCCTATCACCTTCCTCGACCGTCTTAGGCTCGCTTTTTACCCAACTGGTGAACTTCGTTCTGCCCGAGCCATCATCTAGAAGACCCACCTGGTGGATTTTTGCTGAGTCCGATTGCCACAACTGGACGACTTCCCCGCGGATGCTCACCTCGTAGGCGTCTACCCGCTCCAGTGCTGCAATCGGGATCACCTGTCCGGGGCCCATCTGTAACTCCTCGAACACCGTCATCACTGCACTCGCCACATCCACACCGTCTGCAACCCGCTCTGCTATCCGCCGACTGATCGCCGCTCGTGACCACCCGCGTAGCTCCTCGCTCACCCGCGCTGCCTCTTGATTCACTTTCGCCAGTTCAGCTCTAGACAACTGCAGTCGCGCGTCCTCCCGATCTGGGTCCGCCCAGGGGTCGACACTCGCCGCGCGCTTCTCGAATGCACGCCGGCGCTTGATACTCCCCGACCGAGCCACCGCTTGCGTTCGTTTCTCTCGATCGGAGTCCACTCGCCGATCCACCCGCTGGAACGTCCGACTGATCTCCGCCTCTCGTGCCTGCATCCGTTCTTCTGCTTCGAGGGTCAGCCCCTCGGGTGTTGCATCCGGGTGGTTCGTATCCACTTTCCCCTGTATTTCCTGCTCAACAGACGGCCGCAGTTCGGATTTCTCCTCAACTACGTCTTCCAGTGCCTGTTCATCCGCGATCGGCTCACGGACATCCAGATCGACGTGTTTGACTGCCTGTGCAACGGACGAAACTTCATTACCTCGTGGGTTTGTATCTGACATTGGGATCCTATTCCCGAAGGCGCTCACCGCGCCGACAACCGCGATCACTACTCGCGGTTTTCTACACACCGACCGACTCGATCAGTCACAACGCTGCGCGCCGCTCGCGCCTTCGCTTGCGCCCGCCAGGGCGCGAGCGGCGCGCTCTCTCGGACGGCTAACCAGCGACGCGCGCCGGATCGCCCGGCACGACCGGCCAGCACACAAGCCGGTTTCGTGTCCGAGCCTGCGAGGACCGACAGCGCGCTTGGTGCTGGCGCGAAACCAGACGCCCGGAACGGCTCCCAAAGGGAGCCGCACGCCCGGAATGGTCGGTCGCGAGGGACGAGCGGTTCTCCCTGCAAGGAGAACCGCGTGTGCGAACGGCTGGAAGCCGTGAGCAAGTGCCGGGCGAGAGAGGCGAGCGGGGCGTGCCACTCATAATGTCAACAAACATCCGCTTCGCCACCTCGAAAAACCACGCCTGGTGGATGAAGGGCGAGTGCGCTCCGGGAACCCCGACCCGTCAAGCACCGACAGGAGCGCAGACGCGGTCGCGGGACTGGAGCGCACGAGGGCTTTCAGTGCATCACAATCGACGCCCCTGCTCACCCCGAACTACGCTCTCCTTTCACCCACACACGACCACTAACAACTCGAATACATGATCCCCACCAAGACACGCTGCTCACCCATGACATCTCCAAACCTGCCACAGCAATCCCTTGCCTTATAGTATCCACATTCGAGGGGGGATCATCGACCAGCGTAATGACGACTCCACCCACATCCCCCGCAAGGTCCCAACAGTCCCCGAATGCAGACTCCCTCCCCGTTCTTGCCGATGATGCGCGCCCCTATATCCAGATCCGACCGACGACAGATCACGCTGATCCCTGGAATCTCCCGCTGCACCTGAAGCGCCTCCACCGACTCTGCTTCGACGATAGCGCTCGTCATTGGTTACCCTTCGATTCGCCGGCTCACTCCACGATCGAAGTAACACTCTATACCCGTGGACACGGAGAGATTGCCTACCTATTCGGATGCAGCGCTCCCGAGAAACTCGACGCACTCGAAGGCTTGCTACGAGAGGCCGTTCCCAACAGCTACCAATTCCAGCGTGTCGAGTTCCATACCGACTCACTGACGGACCCCAATCATGGATCGATCGCTGGAATCGAATTCGAGGGCCGGCCCAGATCGCCCAGAGATTGGCAGACGAGACTCACACCATATACGGACTTCTACGGTCCCGAAAACCGATACAGAGCGAACGGATCGAACTCCTCACGTGAGGGCCAGACGAAGACGATTCCACTCGCGACCATCGCAGAGGCGATGGCGAGAAGCGATACACCAGTCCTGTATCAGGCACTCCTCACACCCTATGACGATTTCACGAGTGAACTCGACACCTATAGCAGGGCCATCGAGACGGGTTCCGTTGGCATCCTCGATCAGGCCATCAACGCACTGGCTGGCTATCCCGACCCGGAGGATATCCGACTCACGGCAACTGATCAAACGCGACTAGAGACCCTCGCCGAGAAGGACGGTCGCCATTCGTTCATCGTGAATGCCCGAGCAGTTGCGATGGGTGGGAAAGCCCGGGAGTCAGAAAACCTGATTCGAACCCTCGAAAGCGCTTTCGCCGAGGTGAGTGGGGAGACCTACGACATACGCGCGTCCATCTCCACTGGAAATCCAGGGCAAGATCTCTTCGAGCGTATCACTGACCGAACCATCCACCACCCAACTTACGAGACACTCACACAGCGACTCCCGGGAACCCAGACAGGGAGTGCCGGAATCGTCGCTGACCCCGCCGAGGTCGGGAGTTTCTGCCTGTTGGATGGCGATGCACTCACCACCGAAGGAAGGCGTGCAGTGGCTCCGACACCGGCCGCAAAAACTGGACTGAGGCTCCCACCCCAGTCCGTCCTGGAGAACTACCAGCAACCGGGCTTCGAGGTTGGCCTCCCGCTCACTGCCGATAAGACTCCAAGGAACAGTCCTGTTGCCGTCCCGCCTGCACTCCAGCCGATGCATCAGGCGATTCTGGGTGCGACTGGTTCCGGAAAGTCAGTCTTGAATCTCAGTGGTGTGCTCTCAAATCACGCCAGGACGGATGGACCAAGTGTTCTCTTTCTCCCCAAGGGCGGCAATGCTGTTACAGAGTATTTGCTGGCCCACTATGCGAGATTCGATGGACTGGACGACGTCGTCTACTTCGATTGCAGTGAGACGGTGCCTGCCCTCTCGTTTTTCGACATCAGGCCACAACTCGAGACGGGCATTCCACGAACCACAGCCGTCCAGGACGTCGCAGATCACTATATCGAGTTGCTCGGCCAGATCATGGGCACGGAGCGATTCGAGCGTGCCGTTCGCTCACCAGACTTGATTCGGTATCTGATTCACGCACTGTTCGATCCAGTCCATGGCTCGGATGCCTTCTCCCATCGTGAGCTCCACCTCGCCGTCAAGACGATGCAACAGGATGGGAGTCCGCCTGCCGTCTCGGATGCAGAACTCGAACGCTCGCTGAGCAAGCAACCCGATACGGATGCTCGCACGTTCTCGAAGATCATGGCTGGTGTGGCGAGTCGGATCGAGAAGATCACGATCGATGCCAGACTGGCTCGGATGTTCAATCACGTCGCTGTCGATGAGCCGACTGACGACGAGCATGCGAGCCCCGACGAAGACGGCACTGCCGAAGACACTGCACAGACACCCCATTTCGATCTCGGGGAGTACCTCGACGAGGACGTGGTCATCATCGTCGACACGGGCGGCATTCGGACGGCAGCCCAGCGTGCAATTGCACTCGCGATCCTCTCGAATGCCTGGTCGGCACTCAAGCGTCGGACGCGCTCGAGTGGCCCCGAAACCGATCACTCACTGGTCAATCTCTATATCGAGGAAGCAGCGAGTATCGCAAACGCCTCGCTCTTGAAAGAGCTCCTGGCCCAGGGCCGAGAGTTCGACGTCTCGGTGACGCTGGCGATGCAGTTTCCGAGCCAACTCGCCGGTGCTGATGCCAGTGCAGCAGATGAGTTGTTGAACAACGTCCAGTCGGTGGTCTCGGGAAGCGTCCCGTCTGATTTTGAGTTGGCCAAACGGCTGGCGACCGGGGAAACGGATGCACAGACGATTGCTGATCGCCTCGATGGCCTTCGCCGTGGTGAGTGGCTCGTGAAGCTACCCGGTGAATTCCTCGGTGAAACTCCCGAGCCATTCCTCGTGCAGTCTCTGCCGCTCCCGCCCGGCCATCCGAAGGGGTCGATGCCGCTTGCTGGGGAGACTCACTCAGACTTCGAGTCCGCTCGTGATGATCTTGAAGCCCGTAGTATAGAAACGGTCGGGCTTGAGCTCACAGAGCCACAGACTGTCGAGAACGCGAGTCAAGAGGGAGACGAGGACGAAGAAGCAGTTCCGGTGCGAGTGGATAGTGCCCTCCCACATACCAAGCGACTCCCGGGGATGGTCAGCTACGATGAGGGTGGCCATGCACTGCTGTGTGTTGATTGTGAGACGCGCTACTCGCCTGATGATGCCGGACTCGAACAGGCGATCGAGTGTTGTCACTCCCGCTCTGAGGTTGACCCTGATGATATCCCGATCACCGACGTAAATCTCAGACTCGACGAGAGCGAGCGTCGTCAGAGTGAGTGGTCCGATCAGGCGCTCATGTTCCTCCAGGCTGTGCACAATGCGAGTCAGTTCACCTACGAGCCACCGGGATACGATCTGCTCTCGGATTCGATGATCCGCTTACGGGAGTACGTCGGTGTAGAGTCTTCGGAGGTGGATGCGCTCATCGATGCGGGGTTGCTGAGTCAGGATACGACGCGTCCACATCGATTGTATTCGCTTCGCCCGGAGGGACGCAATCTGATCGGCCAGGTGAATCAACACGGTGTCCATTACGGCCATGGCAAAGGCGATCTCGATGAGTCTGCCCAGCACGTACTGGGTGTCGAGGTGACGCGCCAATGGCTCGAACGGGAGTTCCGCGAGGATTCAGAGTCACCAGTCACGGAGGTCCGGCCCTATTACGAACTCCGAGAGGGATCGGTTCCGGTAGCTGGGTTCATGGGCGATGATTCTGATGCTGCTGAGGCGAGTTCGGATTTCGAGCAACACCGACTCGATCTTGCTGGATTGGACGTGGATGAGGAGATCGTTGTCGTCTGTGAGATCGAACGCGTCAATCACGATCTCCGAAGAGCGGCCCCGAGTGATTACGATAAGATGGCTGCCTGTGATCCTGACGAGGCGATCTGGGTGGCGATGTCCCATTCGGAGGCACACGAGATTCTCCAGGCGCTGAACGATCCTCTAGAGGGTGACCAGCGTGTCGAAAAGACGTATTCTGAAAGTAGCCCGGTACAGAAGTTCAGGATCGACGAGCCGGGGTTCACGCAGATGCATACCCTGGAACAGTTGCTCTCGAAGGTACGCGAGGAGTGATTTTCAGAAGTGCTGGTCGTGCGTGTTCTACGGCTGTGTAGTGTCGGACACCGAGCTTCCGATCTGGTCCCTTGAAACTCGCATCCAGTGAGTGGATTCAACGTGATTGCTAAATACAGAGCGCCTACTGTGCATATCAGTGAGAAATCCTTCTAGAGCTCATGGAAGATACGTAGCGAGAAAGTTGAGGATACGATCAAGCCACTCGATTTTCACCCTCTTCATCCGGTTCTCTGGCGTCTTCGGTCATAGGCAGATTATCAAGCGATTCCGTCAATAGGTATCGTCCTGATGTTCGCCATTATCAACATAGAATCACTTTGTGAGCCGTTCTGAAGAGGACTCAGAACCCATTCAACAGGTACTCCCTCCCGGAGTGATACCAATCGCACCTGCCCCGCCACGGCGTCGGTCGATGCCGTCGTCACCGCGACAGGTGGACCGACCTGCAGAGAAATCAACAATACGAAGTGACAGCGCTGAAAATCCAATCGGTGATGTCCGATGCCCCTCCAAACCGGCGCGAGTTCCTGCGTGCGACGGGACTCGCGGTCGCCCTGACCGGTATCGCCGGCTGTATTCAAGACGGCGCGCCCGGCACGCCCGAACCGAACAGCACAACAGCGACAGACGAGCCAACTGCCACCGCGACGGCCCCAGAGGGTACCGACACACCCACCGCAACCGAGACCGAGGTCGACGAGACCACCGAGGCGGAGACGACGGACGAAGAACCCACCGAGTCGCTCCCCCCGCTCACGGCGGACGGGTCTTCCACGGTCTATCCGATCGCGAACAAAGCGGCCTCGTACTGGAACTCGAACGTGCCCGCCGACGACGAGGAGTACTGGCCCCACGACGAGTACGGCATCGAGACCGACCAGAACCTCGCGGACTACTGGGCGGGGCAGTACGGGTTCGAACCGACCGGCGACCGCTCGGAGCCCCCGTATGTCATCAATGTGGGATTGAGCCACTCAGAGCGAGGGCTGAAAGCCATCAAAGACGGCCGCGTCGACATCGGAAACGCTTCGGCCCCTGCCGCGTCCGAACTCCCGAACGCGAGTCAGTCCACGCTGGACTCGCTCGTCGATCACGTCGTCGCTGTGGACGGCCAGCCCATCGTCGTCTCACGCGAAATCTACGACTCTGGCGTCACATCACTTACCGGCGACGAACTGAAGAAAATCTACAAAAAAGAGATTACCAACTGGAGTGAAGTCGGCGGTCCGGACAAGGAGATTCGGACAATCGGCCGGCTGGAGGGGTCCGGGACCGCAACTGCGTTCCGCGCGAACCTCTACGGCGATCCCGAGGCACCAATCAAACCCGACGACAGAAAGGGGATGAACCAGCAAGTTAAGCAACTCGTCGAGCAGTCCGACAACGCCATCGCCTATCTCGCGCTCGCGTTCGTCGACCCCGACGGTCCAGTCCCGCCGGTCGCGCTCGAACTCGACGGGACGACCTATGAGTACGGGAAAAACCTCGGTGCCACGGGGTACCCGCTCAGTCGCGACCTCCATTGCTACACGTGGGAGGACACGTCAAAGAAAGAGGCCGCCTTCATCGACATGCTCCTCTCGGAGTTCGGACAGGAGACGTTCGTCGCTGACAATCACTACTTTACCCTCCCCGAAAACCGGAGAGCGACCCAGCTTCGACGCCTGCCGAGCCAGAACTGACGGCCCAGCACCATCGATTTTCGCATAGCGAGTCATTCGGTAGATATCTCCTCTCTATGCAGCAGACTAGGCCTGATAATTGCAGACCGTTACAACAGTGTCGAGTCAATTACGTTAATTCTGAAGAGTTTGGTTTAGTGGCTGAGTAGACCAAGTTGCAATACTGGTACACGTTCGAATGGGATTCAACGACGTCGCAGTCGACAGCGAAACGGAGTGTAACAGTAGCCCGATTCACCGCTAGAAAGGAACAGTTCTGAGAGGAAGGCGACTAGAAGCGGGGGTGCTCACTGGCTGGGTGTGAACAGGCGAAAATTTGGATTGCCGGGCAGGGTCGTTCTCGGGAGGACTTCGAAGGGATCTAGAAGTTGGGGGCACCCAGTGAGTATATCAGATTGTAGAGTTAATAGTTTCTGTAAATTCCTAACCCCGGATCCCGTATGGGGATTACAACTATCCTTACAACACCTCGTGGATCAGGTAGTTCAACCAGATTGACTTCGTACAGTCTTCGCCGATCAGCCTGAGCAGCACGCTTTCGACCGCTTCAGCAATGCCCCCTGTGGGTCGTCCAGACCACAGTCAATCGAGTCCCAGTCTAGGCAACTGTATCAAATATACACCACTACCTAGCGGTGGCGACAGCCAAGATTACACCACCAATTTCACCACCCTGAGCCAATCACGATTCATAATCCACTCAGGTAGAGGATTTGCTAAAATCAATAGGGGCTACATGAACGGGAACAACTACACTAAGCCATTAGTATTTAAATCGCTGGATGAATGGAAGTCACTGATTCCTGATCACGGTGGAAAGTGTGGCGTGTAGCGATGGAATCAGTAACATCGGATGATGGAACTCGCATTAGCTATGAAAAACACGGCGAAGGGCCGCCCCTTCTTCTCATTCACGGAGGTTCTTCTCCGAAGTATTGGATGCCGCTTATCCCTAGCTTTGCCGACAACTACACAGTGATTGTCCCGCACCGACGGGGAGTGGGAAAAAGCGGCGACAGTGACGACTATTCCCTCGAAAGAGGCATTGAGGACATCCAAGCAGTCATCAACGATGTCTCAGGTACGCCCTCTCTTTTCGGCCACTCCTTCGGTGGACTCCTCGCACTTGAAACCGCTCGAAGAACGCCAATCAAGAGCCTCATCGTCTACGAACCCGCGGTTCTCGTCGGCGACTATCGCGAGCAAGCCTCCTTGGCCGATCAAATGCAGACTCGACTCGAAGATGGCGACCGCCGAGAGGCAATGAAGTTCTACGTTCGCGAAGTCATGCACGGTGGCGAAATCGAAAACCTGGATGGGTGGCTACGAAACTGGCCTCCCTGGCCAGAAATCGCTGAACTGGCCGAAAACATCGTGCGCATCAACAACGCTATCGAACAGTATCGTCTTCCCGATTCGATTACCGTTGATGCACCGGCGCGCCTCCTCACCGGGACCGAGGGACCCCCACATCTCCAGGACGGTATTCGTGCTGTAGATGATGCGATGAACGAAGGACAGATCGTTGAGTTCGACGGTGTCGGGCACGGCGGCCCGTCTGAAGCACCCGAGCAGGTCCTGCCCGAGATTCAGGAGTTCCTTCGATCCACAAACCCCCAAGTCTCTAACTAGCTGAGTAGAGAGGTTGTCCGATCGGTACCTTCCCCTGTAATCTCCCAAATTCTCTAACTGGGTTCTTATGGGAGACATCAACTCCGATGAATCGCTCTCAATTGGTGTTAGATTGGTTAGGCAGGGGCGGCCACATTGGCGCAACTGACGTCTCGATAATGTGGGTCTGGGCTCGCCGAAGTCGCTCTGAAACGGCCGAGGATGTCACGCCGAGTTCGTCTGCGATATCCTCCAAAGACGCCTTGCTGGGAATTTCAAAATATCCCATCTCGTAAGCGAGCCGAAGCGCCTCACGTTGTTGATCACTGAGTCCTTCTCCAGGAGGTTCAGGTTCTCTGTCTCTTGTGAGTCGGCGTAACGTGAGGCCGCCATTTTCCTGCCAAAACTTCCGAAGTTCATCA
Organism: Halorientalis sp. LT38; assembly: GCF_037031225.1. Taxonomy (NCBI): domain Archaea; kingdom Methanobacteriati; phylum Methanobacteriota; class Halobacteria; order Halobacteriales; family Haloarculaceae; genus Halorientalis; species Halorientalis halophila. The sequence goes on from NZ_JAYEZN010000001.1 coordinate 1,164,954, forward strand.
AATGCTTCACGGTTTGCGAACCAACCAGTTTGCACCCAGCATGATTCTTGAACTCGTATTCGTTCGATTATTACCTCAGTTGTCGCGAGCGAGCGAAACGCACTGAAATCGTCGATAACATCACCCAGTTGTTCTTCTTCACTCTTTGATGGAACAATCTGATAGTGGAGAGTGTCACCAGCTTCACCGATGAAAGTATATTCGCCGACGAAATCGGAGGCTTCCAGCGCTTTTGAGAGCTTGGGTCTCGACGCGCCAGTTACATAGGCCAGAAACACCGCGCGCTCCCCGTGATTGTACTGGAGTTCTACCTCAATCGTAGCACCCGATACTTCTCTTGCAACATCAATGAGCGGAAGCGTCTCACAGTGCATTTCGTACTCAGCGACGAGCCCCATGTCTTCCCAATTCGGATACACAGGCTTGGAAATATCGATGATTAGTTCTCAACCAGGTAGTTTGGCTATCCCCGATTCACGCTCAAGAGCTGTTGTGTGAGGAGATGGACTGTCTACCCTCAGAATAAACGACCTCGGTTGAAGTGATCTAAGACTTCTATGATTTTCTCAGTTGTGGGCTAGCTCTCTCTGCTCGGCAAGCAAGCGGAACGGGCGAAACTGGGTTACTACGGCAAGAGTCCAAGTGTCGTGAGCTGCCAGCTAAACAAGAGGCCCAACAGCGCCAGTATTGTTTGGTGGATGCGTGCAGCCAGTGACCAATATCGGTACCGCCATGCCAGCAATGCACCAGCAGTTGTTCCGAGTGTGAGGGCCCCAATGAGAGACGGGAGCGCAAGTACGAGTTGCATCGGGAGCGGGCGCGTGATGAGTGTGAGATCGCCGCCGGTTTCCAAAACGTATCCAAAGAGCAGGACGAACGCGATCGCGAGACTGCTCACGCCAACGCTTGCCGCACGGGCGAGCCAGGAGAGACTGGCCAGTCGGCGTTTGATGTCTTTGACGAACTCGTTTGGATCATTGTGTTCTTCTGGCTGTCCGGTTGGTTGTTCTGGGACGTTTGGGTCTGTCATTCGAGATCCCCCACCCCAGGATCGTTCTCAGAGCGGTGCTGATTCCAGAGCTGCCTGCCGGTGTGTCCACCCCATCCGGCGAGTGAGAGGCCAAAGCCAGACAGTGCCGTCCCGAGGACACTGCCGGTGACGAGCTGGCGTTCGTGGAACGGAACTGGCTGGTAGACGGCGGTAGGTTTGCTGCTCATATTCACCACCTCTACATCACCATCTGTGACCTCGAAAGCGAGGGCGTCGTGACCGCCAGTTTCCTGATACACGTACGGTTCGGTCTCGACCCACTGCCGGGTGTCTCCGCCGAGTGTCGATGTTCGCAGTCGGCCGTCGTCTATGGGTTTGACGGTCAGATGTTCGAGCAGGTCGACGATCTGAAGCGGACCGCTCTCCGGGAGATGCGTCAGACTGTACTCGCCAGCGACGGTTTCGGCGCGCTCCTGACCGCCCGGCCGTAATGTCGGTGTCGGTGGGGTCGGAGCTGCCTGAAGGTCGTATGCCGCAACTATCTCGTCGACGACAGCTGCCGGTAGCTCCTTGGGGTTGCTGTTGTAGGCGACGAAGATTCCGACATCGTGGTCTGGAGCGAGCAGGAGATGGCTCGTGAAGTTGACTGTTGCTCCCGAGTGGGCAATGAGGTTGGCGTCCGGGTCACCGTACTCGTAGAATCCGTACCGCCAGTTTGTGACCGCAGGATGGCGAACGTGGTGGCGGCTATGCATTCGATCGGCAGTCTCTGATTCGAGGATTCGCGTGTTGCCGACTGCGCCATCCCCGAGATGTGCGCTCATAAACGACGCCATATCAGTGGCAGTCGCGCTCAACGAGCCAGCGGGGCGCATATTGATATACGCGTCCTCAGCCGCGACGGGCGAGTTTCCATCGCGGACGTGAGGCGTCGCGAGGTGACCTGGGTGATCTGCCGGAACGGGCTGAGCAAACGTGCTGTGGGTCATGCCGAGCGGTTCGAAGAGTTCCGACTGAACGTACTCCTCGAACGTCAAGCCGTGGGCTTCGGCAACGATGTGGCCAGCCAGTGCCGCACCGTAGTTGGAGTAGCCGACGAGTTCGCCGGGTGGACGAATGCGTGAGGGTTGTCGGTTGGCAAGGACTGTTTCCAGCGACTCCAGATCATCGGGATCGGCCACGACGCCAGGATCGAGCGCAGATTCGAACCCAGCAGTGTGGGTTCCGAGGTGCCGAAGTGTCACAGGATCGTCGTACGCAGCCGGAACTGTGACAGCCGAGTCACTCAGATACGAGTTGACGTCGGTATCAAGATCTAGCACGCCTCGTTCGACACTCTGCATCACAGCGGTGTAGGTAACGAGCTTGCCGACTGAACCGACTCGGAAGACTGTCTCGTCAGCCCGAACCGGAACCTCGGAGCCGAGGTTGGCGGAGCCGTATCCTTTTATCAATAGGGGAGTCTCTCCGTTGACAATAGCGACAGTGGCCCCGGGCGTCGCCGTCCCGATCCGTTCGTCCATCACACCATCGACGAACGCCTTGAGTTCGGCCTGGTCTGTGAACGACTCGACACCTGGCTGTGAGGTGATCTTGGCCCTCGCTCGACCGCTTGCGGTGCCGAGGCCGACAGCGCCGAGGATACCGAGACCAGCGAGGAACGACCGCCTTGTAGATTCAGCGCTCTTATCGCGCATCGTGGCGAGTTGTGGCCGTTTCATTCGTCGGAACGACTGTGGGTGAAATGGGTCCATTGCTGGGCGGGACGGTCCTGTGCGCGTTCGGTACCTGATGACCTCGGGATGGCATCGATTGCGGTGACGAGGCCGAAGCACGCAGTGGAGGCGTTGTCAACGGAGATGCCGGCCTGCCGAACGGTCGTCAGCGGATCGTGGTTCAACCGGCAGCCGGTCTTCTCATAATGGGCCTCGGCACGCCAGTCCTGGAGCCAGGCGAGCGGTGCAGCATCGCTCCGACGGTGTTCGAGCAGTCGGATCTTGCCGTCAGAGGTACAGACTCGCTCCATCTCGTGGAGTGCCGCAATTGGGTCGGGGAACGTACACGTGGAAAACGACGAAATGACAGTATCGAAGCTATCGTCTGGGAAGTCGAGTGCCTGTGCATCCATCTGATGGACGGTGCCCTCCAGATTGAGTCTGGTGAGCTCAGTACGGGCATGGGTGAGCATTTCATCGCTGATGTCGATGCCAACGACCTCGCTTGAATCCGAGAGATAGCGGAAGTTTCGCCCGGTGCCACAGGCGACGTCAAGCACTTGCCCGTCTACATTTTCGAACTGATGGCGACGATACCGACCAGCGAATAGCCGGTCAAGTTCCCGCCAGCGTGCAAGTTTGTCAGCTACGTCTGCGTACGCGTCGGCGATCTCTTCAGCTGATTTCGGACGTCTTTGTACCGACTGTTGTCGGTCGGAGTTCTTGGTCTGCGTTCGATTCTGCTGGCTTGTCGAGTCGTGTGAATTGTTCGATTGCATAGTGTGGACCTCCGTTGATCGCGATTATGGATCGAGCCAGCGACACCAATAAATGTATTGGAGATTTGATAATTTATCAGAGTCGCATCAAAACTGAGTTTGAGCAGAATACCGGGAGAGTGACTTTCTCCAACCGCTAATCAGAGAGCCATTCGATCTGTACAATATCTGCTCAACGCCGCTTTCGTAACAATACTGTCAGGATAGGCGGAACTCACCACTCTCGCGGCGCACGCGCTCCGTCCGCACAACCGACGCAGTCGAATCGAGGTAAAGTCTGACCGCATCCTCCTCGTGGCGCAATACCACCTCGTATTCGTCGGGATCAGACGCGATCCGGTCGGACGTCCAGCGACCCTCGTAGACGTACTCGTGGAACTCCCAGATGCCTCGTGACGTCACATCGATCCCGCGCTCCCAATAGAACGCGATAGACGCCGGGTGGTAGACGACGCTGTAGGTCAGTGGGCTGTTGTACTCCCGTAGACACTCCTCACAGGAACTCATTACGAGAAACGGATCAGCAGTTGGCAATGCACTCCCGTGCACTTCAACTACCTCAGTAGACAGATTTGCGCCACACTCTGAGCACATCCCTCGCCGAATCTGCTTGACATCCTCGGCACTTCGTAGCCTGACACTCTCAAGTATCGCATCGACTTCTCGTGTGTTGACCTGTGCAGGCGTTACTGGCTGTCCCATTACCTGCTGCTCACACGCCGAACAGTCGATACGGAAAAACTGATGGGAGAGACTTGCTACGAGCGCTTCTTCTCCACAAAAGACGCACATCCCATCGACCGGTTCAGGTCCGAATGACTCCGGTTGTTCGTAATTTCCCGACAGGATGAACCGGACAATGCGCTCACCTGCATGTGAAAGCGAATACCCATTGTCGCTTTTTCGAAGATACGTCCCAGTAAGTTCGCCCAGGTGGTACGACAGTTTCGACGTATTCTCCACATCGACGTGATCGTAAATCTCTGAGAAGGCCAGTTCAGCAGCCCCCGACCCTGCCTGCTCACGTTCGTATTGTGCGACAGCAACGGCACGGAGAATATCGATACGTGTCTCATCGGCAAGAAGATGAAAAATATCCGTTGCCGAACGTTTCTCCGTCATTGTCTCCAGTATCTACTTCCAGTTCTGCGCTGATATTGAAACCTCGGGCGCCGATTACGTACACTTTTGCACCAGGTTCCTAAGACATTGTGCCGGTATCGGGCTGGTTTGAGACGACGGGAGGATAAGACCTACCCTCAGCTGTAAAGTCATTTATTGCAGATCAGTTCCTTCTGCTTTGCCGGGCTGTCGGATTGGGACGACTGATCGATCTACGTCTACGCCAATGCAGTCACGAAAGCGTACAGGCAGCACTCGTAATGGCCCTAGAAATTGTGTCGTGAATCAATCTCGAATCAAGTGAAGATCAATCCAGAAATCGGTGAGGCTCAACTGACCTGGGCCGACACGACAACTTTGGTCGACAGCACAGAGGAAAAAGGGGGATGGAGCGTGACGGCCGAGTGGTGACGGCCGTGTTTATCGGCAGCGTTGCAATCTGTTTGTTCGACTACGCCACTTACGCGGTGATGTGAGTGTCACCTTACTCCAGTTCGATGGTGAACACACCGTTGTCCTGTGACTCAGCCGTACTCATGTTGAACTGTTCTTCGTGCACCTGGTCGGCAGTGATCTTTGTCGCGTTGATGTCGTGCTGTTCGGTACTGTCTTCATCGTTGTTGTCGTTCAACGTGAACTCATCACCGTCGTCCGACACGATACCGTACTCGGTCTCGTTGATCGAGATGGCGCTCGAAGCGTTGAGTTTCACCGGTTCGGAGACGTCGGTGACCGTCTCGGCGTCGAGGTCGACAGTGGCCGTAACGCGCGTCTCATCGGGGGCATCCTGCGGAGCCACGTCGACGTGGACGATGCCGTCCTTCAGTTCCGAGGCCCAGACCTCGAAGTGGACGGCGGCATCGTCGTCGAAGTAGCTCTGGACTTCGTCGTTCGCCCAGGCGATGTCGACTGCCTGATCGACTTCTTCGTCGCTCACTTCTTCGGGATTCACGACATCGATGGTTTGGTTAGCAGGTGATGCAGCTGCCGACGGGGTGTCGGCAGTCGGCGCGGTCATACTGGCGGCCACGACACCGGTTGCGCTGAGTGCAACCAATGCCACGATCGCGAGCGTGAGTGCGTTTCTTCGCATGGTTGGAGTTGTCGGCAGCGAACCGGAGTGGGAGGGCTGATATCCACGGTCAGTCAGTGGGGACCACAGCCGTGTTGCCCCGGCTCGCCTCGCTTTGACCTTCGCTGAAAGACCTCATAGTCCTTGATTGGGAAGGGCTACGAAAGCCGTTTGTAACACGTTGAAACAGGCGAAAACGCTGTTTCTGGCCCTACGCCTAGTCACTGTAGATAGATCGTATTCCCCATTCCATCCCGTTCTCGCTCCACAAGGTGTCGGTGTTCAAGTTTGTCGAGCGTCCGGCTGACAGTCGCCTTCGAAAGATCGGTCTCCTCGACGAGTTGCCGTTGTGCCAGCTCCCCCTCTGCCTCGATGAGTCGTTCGTAGATAGTCGCTTGATTATTCGAGAGTTTCTCGAGTGTCTCTTCCCACCGGTCTACATCTGGCTGTTGGTCCCGATTCATTCTGGGTGGTGCAGGTCCCCCACCATCATGTATTTCAACAGGTGGCTGTGTCTGCGCTCGCGGTGGTGACTGCTCCTGTGGGTCGAACTGGGTTGCCTTATTAAAGAAGAGGAGCCACACGCCGCTAGCCCCACACACGAAAGCCGCGACCACGGCAATGGTCACCTCACGATACGTAAAATACTCACCAACACTCGTCGTCTGTGTCCCATTCTCGTTGAGCGAGATCATCACCGGGGAGGGCGTAATTAATTGGAGGGACAACACGAGAGCTGCCACAACGAAAATGACAGCAGCTAACAAGTGTATGTGTTGGGGAGGGCGGAAACGCATAGGGTCACCATGCGATACTGGGACTTTATGTCCATCGATCTATATGCCGGTATCCGGCCGTGAAACGGACATGAAACGCGTTTCCAACGTGTTTCGAACGCGTTTCACCCCGGGATTGATGAGGTCTTTCAGCCTACTTAGACCGTATGGATGATGGTATTCGCACACGCCTGCTCGTGCTTGTCGGGCTTGTCGCAGTCAGTATTGGATTAGCCGGCATTGGAGCCGCCTTCGGCATGACTGAGCCCCTTACATCGGACCCATCGGGTGAATTTGTCGTCGCCGATGGCAATATAACATTTAATTCAAGTGGTGAATCGAAGACTGTCGTCAAGAATCTCTCAAAGGTTCGGGAAGTGAAAATCGAAGAGACCGACACCGGCCAGTTCACGATCCAGACAATTGAGGAGCAGCCACTGACGGTGCGTGAGCGCGAGCGAGCGCGTGAAATCACACTCGCGAACCAAACCGTGAACTCTGCACTCTCTGAGATGGACTCCTACGAATTCTCGGTCGATCCGATTCAGCAGATAAACGCCTCAGCGTTCAATCGAGTTTCCTACGATGGCACTACGAGCCACGAAACGAGCGATGGGATATCCATCATTGAAGTATCAAATAAAAAGGAGGACTATGGAGCTATCACGATTACGCGCGAGTCCAATTATGTCGAAGATCGCGCGGTTGTGCGGATCCGCCAGCCAGATGCACCGCAGTCAGAGGATCTGAAGTATTCGGTGGATGTTGACCTCAAGAATGAAACAGTCACGGACATTACCGACTGGGATGCTATTCGAAAGGGGGCGCCCACCGTTACCACGACTGAAAACCTCAATGTGACCGGGATAGGGGATTAGACATAGAACAGGCTACAGAGTAACAGTGTTTCAACTGCAGGCCCAAACTCAAATGTGAGTTAGAATCTGCTACGAATCGGAGATCCATCACGGTGGCTGTCTCCCAACCTCGACACACCCATCAAAAGGGAGGCGTCGGGACGGGGTCAAAATATTGCCCCATCAACGTTGGTACAATCGCTTAGCGCAGCCATGGCGAACTAGATGTCCGTCGCAAGTAAGAAGCAGCGGACCTCAAGCAATAGCAGTGCTACCAGAAAGCCACATTACACCGGACCCGATACTCTTATTTCGGCAAACGCTAGAGGTCGCAAGCGATCGTCTCTCAAATGTTCTCGCTGGAGGTGCCACTCTAGCATTCGAAGTTACAGGCTCTGTTGAGATCCAATTGTAACGAAACCTTTCCGGCTGAAACAGCCGTTAGGAAGGACTGAGAAGATTAACGAGATCCAGGAAAGATACATATTATAAAGTACTAACCATCCACATATGGGTGAAAACTTAGTTCGGGCACTACAATTGGTCGTGTTGTTCCTCTTAGCCATCTCTCTATTGGGAGCAGGTATCTGGACATATCAGGGGTTGGGACTTACTGTTGGACTTGCTCTCCTCATTCTCGGTGTCGGAGGGTTTCTATATGCCGGATATAACACCTACCAGTTTGCTTCCTCAGTGTAGTCAGATTTCCCGAAAAATTCCGTGATTCGTCGCTTATCTGCACTGAGCGGTTTTGGGGATCAGGAAACAAGGTATGAGGACTAATTTATAACCCACTCACGCAAAGGCGACTTGTGACCGTCACGACCGAGCGTGGACGGCGACGGGTGGCCCTGGTGATCGAAACGGTGAACGAGTGACGGACTGCTTGGATCTCGTCACTCAACCGAATCCGGTATCGCGTCGGCGTCGATCGTCTGTTCCAGCACTGCGGAGACGCCGATTCGCACGCGGACAGAGACCGCCGAGTCCGACACGTCAAGGGCTTCGGCCAGATCGGCGAGCAGGGACTCGCCCGTCCCGTAGTCCGCGTTCGAACCGGACAGATGAACCAGGTAACACACCGGTTTGCGGTCTGTCCAGCACCTATCAGAAACGCCGTGCTGCACACAAAGTGTGTACGGTCAGGAATAGGGCCGCGATCTCGCGGTCGTCGAACCTGAGATCACAACTGACAAACTGATTTGCCGCCTGTTCGGTCACCTTCCGGTTCAACTCGGTCTTACTCGTCATTTGGATCCTTTAGTTCACCATCCTCGTCCCGTGAGACCTGTTCCGCGTCACGGGTCAGCAATTCATGCTGGCTCGCCACGGTCCTTTCTTCCTTCTTGCAAGAATTCGGTTGCCTCACCGTATCACAACAAGAGGTAGGGGAGGAACTGGACGATGACGCCAGGGACGGCGGCCAGTGCCGCTTGCCACCATCGCACCCGTCGCAGGACCTGTATACCGACGGTCCAAAGGCCTCCTGCCAGGACGATTGCGACGGCGTCAAGATACTGGGTGGCCCGGACGAGTTGCGTCTCCTGAACTTCCCGGACAAATTCGGCGCTCCCGGCCGCAGTCTCGGGTGGTGGCGTCATCTGGATGCTCACGAGCATGGCGAGGAGCCAGACAGCACCCGAGAGCAACACCGGGCCGAATCCCCAGCCGAGAATCCAGAGGGTGGTGCGGAGGTCGCCCGCATCCGAGACCGGCGCGGTCAGCAGATACGCGCCAACAGTCGCGACCAACCAGTACACAAGCGCGCTGGCAAAGCTCACGACCGACCCAGCGACGAGTGAAACGGCGACGTCGACCGTCTGGTCACCGACAGCGTACGACAACGTCGGCCCCGAATTCGTGCCGACGACAATCGCAGAGGTGAGCGACAACTGCGCGAGCAAGGGAACGAGTGCGGTGCCGACGACGATCGCCAGTATCGCAAGTCGGCTTGGGTCGTCGCGTTGTGTAGCGAAAAACGACCGCAAATTTGTCACGGAGACTCGATTCGACACGGGTGGTAGTGTCCAGCCGAACACATTAAGAGTTCCGTGGTCGGTCGACTGCCTTGTCGTCCGGTTCGCCGGTCGCTCTCCGGTCCAGCAGCCGTTCCAGCAAACCCAAGTGCGTTCGCTGTGACACCTCAATTCGATTGAAACCGTCCACCCCCCTATGACAGACGAGGATGCCTTCGAGGACATCGTCGACCTCCTCGCCGACGAGTACGCGCAGTCGATCCTCAGGGCAACCAACGTCGAGGGCATGTCGGCCGACGAACTCAGCAGTCATTGCGAGATGTCCAAGCCGACAGTCTACCGACGGCTAGAAGATTTGCGTGCGGCAGACCTCGTCGAGGAGCGACAGCGGGTCGACCCGGACGGCAACCACGCCAAAGAGTACTATGCATCACTCTCGGACGTGCACATCGGTCTCGAAGGTGGTGAGTTCGAGTGTAATATCGAGCGCCGGGAATTGGACGTCGCTGACCACTTTACCGAACTGTTCGAGAACCTCTAATGATCCCACACCCACTGCAAACCGCGTCGACGAACACGCCCGAGACAGTGCTCGCTATCCTGTTGTTCTTGGGGTTGTTCGTGACCGTGGTCGTCTCAGCGATCATCCTCTGGCGCGGGGTTCGACGCTACTGGCAGGATCGGAATGTTGCCCTGCTCGGCCTTTCGGTCGGCATCGCCTTCACGACCGGCATCCCGATCGTGGCGAACATGGGGCTCTCGACAGCGGCCAATCTGGAGACGGCGGCGATCACGGTCTTCACGAATTGCCTTCGCCTCCTCGGCTTGGGCCTCCTCCTGGTGGTCATCTACGGGAGTCGAGGTGACCGACGATGAGTGGCCTGCTCGTCCCGCTCGGGCTGGTCACGGAAGTCGCGACGCTTCTGATCGGGACCTTTGTCGCCTATCAGAGTTATCGCGGCTACAGACGAAATGAGAGCCCCGCGATGCTGGCGCTGGCGGTCGGCCTCGTCCTTATGATCCCCGTCGCGTCTCTGGTTCGACTCGCGATCGATAGCTTCGCACTCGTGGGTACAACCCAATCGGCACTGATCTTCCAGGCAATTAGCATCGTCGGCCTCCTGGTGGTCTTCTACGGACTGGTCCAGGATTGAATATGCCGGAACCGAGTGCGCTGGCATCGTTGCAATCTACCACGGGAAGCCTCGGGGTTGTCCGAAACGGCGTATCCATTTCGTGCTGACGAGAGACCGTCGATCTCGAAACACTTGCCCCAGGAGCGGTTCACAGACGCAGATATCGTATGCCAGTTGTGCTCTAGAGACGCCAATATACAGCAGGCCACTTTCGACTGAAACTGTCTGGTAGTAAGTGGTCCTGATCCAGTATAAATCTGTACTGAGGGATGTCTGGAACCAGTAAAATTGGGATGAGGACGAATGAATATCCCCCTCACGCGTGGCTAACGTGAGACCGTCACGACCGAGCGCGGCGAGCGGCGGGTGACGCTGGTCGTCGAGTCGAACTAGCGGTCGAACCGTTTCGGGGTCGTTCGTGCCCTCGAAAGGTGGGTGGTCCGCTCGAAACGTGCGCCCACAGTTCGGTTCGAACACCGCGACCGCTTGACGATACACGCTCAGTTTCAGAGCCGGAAACACCGAACCCCGTTTTTAGTGGCGTCACCGCTTTTTTGCAACTATGATGCCCGACTCGCCCCTCCAAGATCGATCCGCGGTGGATCCGTCGGTTGGCGAAGAGTGGTTGCTCGTCTCCGACGAGACCCTCGTCCTTCGCAACTACGACAGCGAGACCACTCACCAAGTCGTCGTCGAGTTTCGCAACGCCGACGACCAAATCGCGTTCCAGCAGACCTACACCCTCACCCCGCAGGCGGTCACGAGCATCCAGACGCGACTCCAGCGCGCGGTCTACCGCGTCGAAGTTCGGGTCGACGGTGCCGACAGTTACAGCGCCGACTGTCTCGTTGGGAGCGCCCCGTCCGAGACTGCGCTCGTCGAAGTCGGAAACGGTCTCGTGAGCGTCGCAGAAGGCGTCGTTTGACGGTCACGCGCCTGGGAACGGGTGACGCTACTGCGGCGGTCTTTATCCCCAGGGGTTCGATAGCGACGGGAGCCCGTCAGGGCTTGACCAGCACCTTCAGCGCCTCCCGGTCGGACATCGCCTGGTAGCCCTCGGGCACGCCGTCGAGGTCGACGGTCTTCGTGAAGATCGGCGCGGGGTCGAGCGTCCCGCCGAGTACGTCGTCCATCAACTCCTCGGCGTAGGCCCGGACCGGTGCGACTCCGCCCCGGAGCGTGATATTGTCGACGAAGAAGTCGAAGAGATCCAGGCCCGCGGCGTCGACGCCGTGGGGGACGCCGACGTAGCCGACCGTCCCGCCGGGCCGGCAGACGCCGACGGCGGTCTCCATCGACGACGCCGCGCCGACGCACTCCAGGACGTGATCGGCGCCGCCACCTGTTACTTCCCGGACGGCCTCGACCTCGTCGGTCTCGCCGCCGCCCAGCACTGTGTCGGTCGCGCCGAACTCGTCGGCGAGGTCCAGTCGGTCCTCGTGGTGGCCGACGGCGACGATACGGCGGGCGCCCAGTCGACGGGCCGCGAGGACGCCACAGAGGCCGACCGCGCCGTCGCCGACGACGACGCAGGTGCTCCCGGGTTCGACGCCGGCGCTGACCGCGGCGTGGTGGCCGGTTCCCATCACGTCGGTGAGCGGGAGGAGCGATTCGAGGGCGTCCTCGTCCTCGGCGTAGCGGTCGGGGACGCGCACGAGCGTGCCGTCGGCGTGTGGGGCACGGACGTACTCACCCTGCGCGCCGCCGTTGTCGCCGTTCCAGGAGTCGCCGTTCACACAGGAGGTGTGCAGGCCCGTCCGGCAGAACTCGCACTCGCCGCAACTGATCACGAACGGGGCGAACACGCGGTCGCCCGGCTCGACGCGCCGGACGTCGTCACCGACGGCTTCGACGATGCCCATCGGCTCGTGACCGACTCGCGATCCAGCCTCGCGGTCGCTGTCGCCGTGGTAGAACCACAGGTCCGACCCGCAGATTGCGGTGTGGGTGACCCGGACAAGCGCGTCCGTCGGGGCCGTCAGTTCCGGTTTCGGGACCTCCTCGACCCGGACGTCGCCGGGGCCGTGAAAGACTGCTGCGCGCATACCGAGTGCAGGGACAGCCGGTACTAATAGCATGCGCAGGCTGCGGTCCGTTCGGACCCGCCGCCGGCCTCACCCATCGATCGCACGACTGCGGTACCACCACCACCAGCCCAACAGTCCGATGCCGAAGGCGAGGACGCCGACCGCGGCGACGCGCAGGGATCGACCGAGAGTGCCGACATGAGGTGTACGTGGATAAGGCCGGGGTCGGCGAGTCAGCTCGCGAACAGGACGTGTCGCCAGCCCACGTGGAGTGCTGGCGTCATCCCGTGGAGACCTCGATTCGGGTACTCGGGTCGTTGCGTCCTGTGTCCATGACTATGTGCCTCCGGGGATCGTGACGGGTTCGAACCGCTGGAGCCCGAAGTACGTGTTCAGGACGGCACCGAACCCGACGACTGCGAAGAGGATCTGGACGACCCCACCGAGGTAGGGGACGGCTCCGAGTACCTCGAGGACGAGCAGAAACACGGCAATTCCAGCGAGCGTCGCGATGCCATCCGACTCGATCGGGAGGCGCGTCCCGACGAGATACCCGAACACGGCCTGGCCGTAGAGGATGACCAGGAACTCGGCGAACAGCCCGACGATGGCGAGCGGAAGCAGGATGAGGGTGAACGCCATGTAGACGAACAGGACGAGGAGGGTCGTTGCGCCGAGGCTGCCGACGACGCCGCTGACGAGCCCGTGATCGGTGATAGCCGCGCCGACGTGCTCGAAGAGGAGTGGGTGCCGTCGTACGAGCCACCACCCGAACGCACCGAGAACGAAGAACTGCAGGAGGAAGGCCCCAATCCGCTGTCCCGGCGAGTTCGATGGGGTGGGAGCCTCGAATTGTGAGATCTGCCCGACCGACGCGTCGGAGCTGACAGCAGCGGCGCCCGAATACGTCTGGAGAGTCCCAGTCACAGTTGCGCCGTCAGTGATCGAGAGATTCCCATCGAGAAGGGTCACGTCGCCGTCGACGCTGCCGTTGATGGCTGCGGTGCCACCGATTACGTAGATATCGCCGTCGAGAGTCGCGTTTCCGGGGACGGTGGAGGTACCGCCGGCGACGACATGCACGTCCGCGAGCGAATCGGGTTCGCTGTCCCCTTGGAACGTCACGGACAGCTCCTGGACGTCGCCGCCCCCGATGGAGACCATGAGGAGGACGACGATGAGAAGCGGGATAGCCTCGGTCGGACTCACGCACCGACACCTCCGTTCTCGCGAGCGAGTTCAGCCATCCGTCTCGCGTACAGGCCGACCCCGAGTCCGAACAGGAGGAGCAAGGAGAGCGCCTGCACCACGTTCAGGTGCGAGAGGAGCGTGAGGTCGGCCGCCTGGAAGTACAGCGCGAGCGCGGTGCTCGAGAACGTGGCGAGCCACCCAGCGACGCCGATGCCGATCGCGGAGTGGGTCCCGATCGTCTCTGGGGTGGAGAGGTCAGGCCAGAGCGCGAAGTTCAGCGTCGTATAGAAGCTCACGGCCACCGCATACAGGGCGGGACTCAGGGGAGACGTCCCGTCGCCGGCGATAGTGGGAAACAACTCCGCGAATCGGAGGTCGGACGTGTACATGACGTGCGTGAGCGCGAACAGCGCGAACGTCCAGAGGAAGATGCGCGAGAGCGAGTAGTTCGCGTAGATGACGCCGGCCATCACCGCACCGATGACGTGTGCGACGGCGATGAACAGGCGCGTCGAGAGGTCGGGCGACTGCCAGGAACTCAGGAGGAGCGATGGCGTGTCGATGATCCGGAGAAATCCGAGGCTGTCGATGAAGAACACGCCGAACATCAGGACGACCGGCACGACGAACGCGAGACTCCGCGTCCGGATCCGCTCCCCGTGACAGAACCGGCCGATGCCGTAGGTCTCGTGTTGCGTGCCCAGGGCGTCGAGAAAGGAGTCGAGACGGTCGACACTGACGAACGAAAGGACGCCCAACACGACGAGTCCTGGTGCCATCACGGCGACCAGCAGCCGACTGAAGACGTCGATCGACCAGGAAAGCGGGATGGCGTTCGCGAGGAAGTACGTGATCGCCGTGATGGCCGCAGCGACGTACCCCCGGTCCGGGACAGGAACGAGATCGATCGCGAGCGAGAACGAGACCGGAAAGCCGACACCGAGTCCGATCGACGCGAGGACGATCCACGCGCCGAACGCGGGAACGCTCCGTATCATCGGTGCAACGACCGTGAGCGCGAACTGGACGCAGACCACGCCAAACAGGAGTCGAAGCTTCGTTCGAAGGTCCGTGCTCCAGCCGCGGCGGTCCATCGTCACGCCGGTCACGACCGCGACGACGAGCGTCACGAGCGCGAGCGCGGCCATCCACATCGAGACGGCGGTTTCGGACATCCCGACGAGGCGCGTCCCGAGATCGATGAGCCCCAGCTGGACGAACGTGATGTTGTAGTAGTAGCCGGCGACCATCAGCGCGACGAACAGAAGATACCCTGACACTGTCGTCCACCGTTGGTGCCGTAGGTGTGTGAGAAACTGCATCGATCTGTCTGACGTATAGGGGTGACCGAGACGCTATAATAACGGTGTCGAAGCTGTCAGAAACCTCTCTACCAGCAGTATCGATCACAGAATGGGAGTAATCGGCACCTCGGGATAGCGTGAAAATCACCATAGATGTTCGCTCTTCGGAACGGCGCGTGGGAATCAGCGGTGGACGAGATCTCTCAGAGACGCCCGTCTGTGGTCCCGGTTTCGCCAGTACTGATCGCATTCGGCGCAAGAGTTCATCTGTCGGCAATATCATATCGAGACATCGTGTATGAGTAGATATGAGAACTCTCCTGACGTACGTGGGATCGATCGTTCTCCTCGGACACGGACTGGTTCATTTTCTCGGTACCGCCGTCTATTTCGAACGCACTGACGTCGCCGAATTCCCCTACAAAACGACGCTTCTCGGCGGTGCAGTAAACCTCGGGGACGCGGGGATGCGGGTGTTTGGGGTCCTCTGGGCGGTGACCGCCACCGGGTTCGTCGTCGCTGTCGGCGCGGTGCTCACGGACTGGGAGTACTGGCCGTTACTCGTGGGCGCAATCGCGGTCGTTTCGCTGACGTTGACCCTGCTCGACTATACCGTCGCCTACGCTGGTGTCGTTGTCAACCTGGCATTCTGCTCACAGCAGCATATCAATATTACATCTAACTGAGATTTATGGTGAGGATACCGTCTCATACAGCGGATGTATTGATATTGTACAGACTCCTGGTCTGTGCTCGGCCACCCTTTCCCGAAACTAGACGTGGGAACGACCCCTCGTCGGAGCCGTAACAGCGATGCGCTCCCACCACGCACTGGTCGACGAGGCGACCGTCCGCCTCGGTTCGCTCCTCGTCGGTGACGACGGCTTCTTCGCCCGGAGTGTCGACTCCCCGCGCGTCGACGAGATGCTCCCCTCGGTCAGCGTTTCGGTGCCATCCCTGACCGAAGAGGAGTTACACGAACTCTCAGCGGAGACACCCGCTGGTACAGTCGATGTCGGCATCAAAGTGGCCGAGTGGGTCGGTACTGCTCATCCGACGGTCGTCTACCATCACGGGAACGACGAGCGACCGTTCTCGTCGAGTCGCTTCACTCCGAACACGTTCCGAGATATTCTGGTCGACCACGCAGACCAGTTCGAGGCGAACGTCATCGGACTCAGGGCTCCGTTTCACGACGGGACGACGCAGGACTACGCGCGGAAGATGGGCGACCTGTCGAACTTCGTCGCGATGCTCGCGACGTCCGTCGCGACCGTCGACGGAATCGTCGCCCGGCAGAGCGGCGGTGGGCCGGTCGTCGTCTCGGGCGTGAGTCTCGGTGGCTGGGTCACGAACCTGCATCGCGCGTACGAGGGAACCGCGGACGTGTACGTCCCGATGCTCGCTGGGGCGGCGCTCGGGAAGCTGTTCACCAGGTCGGCCTACCGACGGCTGCTGGGGCGAGCCGGACGTGACGATCCCGACGCAATCGAGCGGACGTTGGATTTCGACGCGGACTTCCGACGTAGCGATGCGGGCAGGGTCTATCCACTGCTGGCGAGACACGACCGATACGTCGAGTCCGAGGTCCAGCGGTCCTCCTACGATGCGTCCGAGCTAGCGGTCGTCGATCGCGGGCACATCACGGCGACGCTGAACCCGACGCCGCTCCGCGAGCATCTTCACAGCGTGGTGCGAGGACTCTCGACGTCGTCGGTCGATAGCCGTGGTCCAGTCGACGCGCCCGCTGTCGTCTTCGTCCACGGTGCAGGTATTTCGCGGAAGCTCTGGGTTCCACAGATCGAATCGCTTTCGGACCAGTACAGGACCATCGCACCTGACCTTCCCGGACACGGAGATCGCATCGACGAACCGTTCCGATTCGAGGAGGCTGTCGAGACCGTGGAAGCGGTTCTGGCCGACGTGGAGAGCGACTGCACTGTGCTCGTCGGCCACTCGCTCGGCGGGTATGTGGCGACCGAAGTAGCTGCTCGCCACCCAGACGACGTGGCAGGGCTGGTCCTCTCCGGGAGCAGTGCCGACTACCGCGGTTTGCTGGGACTCAGGACGACCGCGAGTAGCTATCTGTTTCGACTTGGGGCCAGGATCCCCGGCGGAAAGGGCCGATTCGAGCGAACGATGGCCCAGCGGCTCAGGTCACTCCCACTTTCGGATGCGGTGACCGACGAGATTCTGCAAACGGGACTATCGCTAGACGCGTGGGGACAGTCCGGCATAGCACTCGTCGGCAGGGATTTCCCGTCGCGACTTTCGGCGTTCGGAGGGCCAATCTGTCTGGTCAACGGCGCGGACGATCGGATCAATCGCCCAGCAGCAATCGAGCGGTGCACGGAACTGCCGAACGCGACCCCAGTCGTCGTCCGTGATGCCGGTCATACCGTCAATCTCGAACGCCCAGCGGCCTACACCGACATCGTCCGCGAGTTCGTCAGAACAGTGTGTGACGTCGACGGCGGTTCGTTTCGTGAGGCGCTCTGAAGCGCCGCGACCGACCGAACTGTTCGACGCGCTCACGACCCGTGTCACGAGCCACGAGGTGTTCGACGACCGGCCGCTCACAGCGGACACACGGGAGCGACTGCGGGACGTCGCTGTCTCGGCTGTCGACGGGCGAGGGACTCTCTTCACGTTCGAGTGTAAGTGCTGAGGGGATTCCCCGAAAGAGTGGTCTCAAAATGGCCCGGAGACTCGATACGCTATCGAGATGGTCCGTCACTCGCGGTACCCGAGCAACCGGAGGCCGTTCAGTGAGACCAGAACCGTCGATCCCTCGTGGCCGACCACTGCGAGCGGGAGCGGGATGCCTCGGAGGAGGATCGTACCGACCATGAGCGCGATGGCACCGAACGCAATCGCGAGATTGACCAGCAGCGTCCGACGGGTCTTTCGCCCAAGTCCGAGGACGAATGGGATCTTGCTGAGGTCGTCGCCCATCAACACCACGTCGGCGGTTTCGAGCGCGACGTCGGTTCCTGCACCACCCATTGCGACACCGAGGCTCGCCGTTGCCAGCGCCGGGGCATCGTTGACGCCGTCGCCGACCATCGCCACGTTCTCGTATCGGTCGACGAGATCCTCGATAGTCGTCACTTTCTCCTCCGGGAGCAGTTCTGCCTGCACCTCGTCGATGCCGACCTCCGCGGCGATCCGCTGGGCGACGCGCTCGTTGTCGCCCGTGAGCATGACGATGTGCTCCACTCCGAGCGAGCGGATGTCGGCGATCATCTCGGCCGCGCCGGGACGGACTGTGTCGGTGAACGCGAGCCACCCCAGCACGGTAACGGCGTCCCCTCGTTCTTCGGCGACGAGCACGCTCGTCTTGCCTTCCGATTCGAGCGTTCGGAGCCGCTCTAACCCGGGCTGGAGCCCATCGATCCGTGTGTCCCCAAGGACGGTGTCGAAGTAACTCCGGTTCCCGATGTGGATGGTCCGCGCCTCGACGTCCGCTCGGACGCCTTTCCCCGCGACCGAGTCGAACCCCCGTGCACTGGGCACCGTCAGGGAGCGGTCGTCTGCCGCTGTGACGGTCGCGCGAGCGAGGTGATGCTCGGAGCGGGCCTGCACCGCGGCCGCGACCGCGAGCAGATCGTCGTCCGTCAGTGTCCCGTCCCCTGCGCCATCCCGGACGAACACGTCGGTCAACTGCGTATCGCCCCGCGTGAGCGTCCCGGTCTTGTCGAACGCCACGGCGTCGATGTTCGCCGCCGTCTCGACGTGTTCTCCGCCCTTGAACAGGACGCCCTGTCGGCCACCGGACGCGATCGCCGAGAGGACCGCCGCGGGCGTCGAGATGATGACCGCACACGGCGAGGCAGCGACCATGAGCGTCATCGCGCGGTAGAACGTGCCGGTGAATTCGCTGCCGAGCGCGAGCGGAATCGCGATCGCTGCGATCGTGAGCGCGAACACCCCGAGGACGTACGGTTGTTCGAGCCGGTCGATGAGTCGCTGTGTCGGGGCCTTCTCGCTCTGGGCACGCTCGACCATGTGGATGAGTCGGCTGATCGCCGATTCGTGGGCCTGCCTGGTTACCTCGATCTCGAGGCTCCCACTCTCGTTGATCGTCCCGCCGAAGACGTCGTCGCCGGGTTCTTTCGGCACGGGCACCGACTCGCCGGTGAGCGAGGCCTGATCGACCGTTCCCTCGCCGTCCCTGACGACGCCGTCGAGCGGGATCTTGTCGCCGGGACGGACGACGAACACGTCACCGACGGCGACCTCGTCGATTGGGACCGTCACTTCCGCACCGTCCCGCAGCACCTGCGCCTCGTCCGGTCGCATCTCCACGAGGGACTTGATCGCCCGGCGCGAACGGCCGATGGCGTAATGCTGGAGCGTGTTCGAGAGCGAGAACAGGAAGAGGAGCATCGCTCCCTCGAACGGCGCGCCGATCGACAGCGCCCCGAGTGCGGCGACGATCATCAGCAGGTCGATATCCACCGCGCGGTGGCGCAGTGTCTCGATTGCGCCTTTGAGACCGTACCAACCGCCGAAGACGTACGCGACGCCGTAGCCGGTCCAGAGCAATAGTGGCGGGCCATCGAGCCACCCGGTCACGAGGCCGGTCGCCATGCCGAGCAATGTCAGGCCGACGAACAGGGCTTCTCGATTGAGTTCCGAACGGGTACTCGCGTCGGCGGTCCCCCTCTCGAGATCCTCCTGCAGTGAGACGCGCTGGTCGCGGACCGCTTCCCTGAGCGTGTCGTCGGACGTGACACCCTCGTCGTAGGAGATCCGAACACTTCCAGTTCGAAACGAGACGTCCACGTCGTGAACGCCAGAAATGCCCTGTAACTGTCGTTCGAGTGCGCGCGCTCCTGCCTCGCTACGACCGCCCCGGCGTTCGATATCGATCGTGCACGTCGAGATCGTGGCAGGGTCAGTGATGGCCACGTGTTCTACCTCGGGTTGGGACGGGTATCCCGAAGCGGGCACTCTGCCGGGTATTCGTTCGACCATCTGCGCGCGGGATAGTCCGGACCCTCGGTCGTCATCGCCCCGTCGTCCTTCTGTCCAGCCCAGGTCATGCGACGACTGTCACCGGGATCCGTGCGCGCCGGGTGACCGTCTCGGCGACGCTCCCGAGGAGTGTTCGATCGATTCCCGACCGGCCGTGGCTACCGATGACGATCTGGTCGATATCGTTCTCGTCTGCGTACGCCAGAATGGCACGTGCCGGTTTGCCGATCTCGGTGACAGTATCGAGGTCGATACCGTGTTCTGCTGCGAGATCGCTGGCCGCCGAGTGAATCGAGTTCGCCCGGTCCTGGGCGTTTTCGTGCCAGTCCTCTGCGACTGAGAGCCCCCTGGCCTCCACGTCGATTACCGAGTGGACTGGATTGATGACGTAGATAGTGGTGATTGCCGCATCCAGGAAGGTTTCCAGTGCGTAGCCGAGCGCCCGCTCGGCGAGTGGGGACCCATCGATGGCGACGAGCACGTTGTCAGGCATGCGATTGATTTTGACAGAGACTCCAATGAACGTACCGCTCCGAAGCAATTCCTGTCCCCGTGTGACCGACTTGAACCAGAACGCCCTCACATCCCCCTAGACTGCCAAAGCGTGGTCGCTATTCACTGTCACGATACCGGCATCGGTACACTGAGGTCAAATCGAACGTAGTTCGACACGTGGTTGGTCTCCCATCGTCGTCGCTCGGATTACTCCTGATAGTCAGTTTGGTCTGCGGTGGGTTGCTCGCACTCGCCTTCGTGCTTCGAGAGGCAGGGGCGATTCGGCAGGTCCTCGGCCCGTCGACGGACGTCTACTCGCTCACGACAGGGACGACTGGCCCGGTTAGTATTTCGGGGACAGCGGTTCAGTACGAAGACAGCCTCCCCAGCCCATTCACTGGAACGGAGTCTCTTGCCCTCGCGTACGAGGTCCAGGAGCGTCGGACGACCGACAAGGGCACGACGTGGGTCGAGATCGACTCTGGACGTGCTGCGGTTCCGTTCCTGCTCGAAGACGAGACTGCGAGCGTCCTCGTCGATCCGTCGACGGTCCGACTCGGTCTCGATACGAGCACGACGATCGACGTCGCCGGTGGTGATCGACCCCCCGCTCGGATTCGGGAGTTCATCGACCGGACCGAGGCCGTCGATTCCGAAGAGCGAACCTGGGACCTGAAGATCATCGAACTGAAAGTCGGCGACGACCGACGATACATCGAGCGCCGACTCGATCCCGGTGAGTCAGTGACGGTATTCGGGGAGGCTCACAGTGAATCCGGTGTCAGTACGCGTTCCGGCCAAGTGAATGCTGTACTCAAAGCCGGAGACCATCCGCTCGTACTGTCGGAAACCACGCCGTTTCGAACCGTCTTTCGGGTATTCTGGCCCGTGATCGTTGTTGCTCTCATCGGCATCGCACTCCTCGGTGCAGCAGCGGCCCTGGTAGTTCTCTGAGGTGACGAGACTGCTACCACCACAACGAAACCTGTGAGTGCCCGGTCGACGTGCGCGATAAACCGGCGTTGGTTCTCAGCGGTAGTGTGGGTACGTGTTACGCAGAATTATATCCGCAGAAAACAGGGGAACGCTATGGATTCCAACTCACACGGCACCATCGCTCTTGGAGTCGGACTTGGGAACGCTCCCTTCGGGGAACTGCCGCCACGGCCACCGTCCGGACACGCTATATCGTCAAGTATGCGAGTACCATCAACACGACGTTGTACGTCGCGTGTGTCACGATGGGGACCGTGAGGTTGTCAGTGTATTCGTACAGTGCGCCGAAAATGCAGCCGACGGCCACGATGAGTGCTGCGCCGGCGACGACGGAGAGGAGTGAACCGGCGTAGTTGGCGAGATGCATCGACCCGAACAGAAGACTTGACCCCGCGATCGCGGGCACAGGACCGACCCGCTGGCGGAGGCGGCCCTGGATGACGCCGCGAAAGAGCCACTCCTCTGCGGGTGCGACGAGGACCACCGAGAGCGCAGCCAATCCGAGCAGGAACGTCGGATTCCGCGTGGCGATCTCGCCGATCACCGACTGTGGCAACAGGTCGAGAACGGTCAGCACGACCGATAGCACAGTTGCGACCACCAGCGCGGCCACGGTTCCACCGAGCGCGACGAGGAGCTGTCGACCTGACGGGCGCGCGATGGCGACTGAGATGTCACGAAGCCTGCTGTAGGCGTAGCCAACACCGAGAAACGCGACCTGGCCTGCGGCTGTTGACCCGACGAGAACCAGCGTCGTTTCGATTCCGTACCCCAGCACAAACATCGGGACGATGAACGCCACGCCAGCGATCAACGAGACGAGAAACGCGGCAACGGTGAGCCCCACCAGTTCCGCAACTGGACGAACGAGGCCAGAGCGACGAGTATCGACGTTCGACATGGGAGACACGACCGCCGCGAGTCAAGTAGGCATTTGGGAAAGCGTTCGATAGAACGCGACGGAGTAGACGCCGAAGAAGTCACCGAACAACGATCTGAGGATGGCACGCTCGCCCTGTCCGGCCCATCGGCCGGGAGCATCGACCCGGCGAACCCGCCGGCAATGCCACCGAACACGCCGACGAGAATCGACTAACCCAGCGTGCTCACGAGATGCTGGTGGATGGACCCGGCGAGAAGCTAGCCGATTTTTCACCTTCGCTTCCTGAGTACAGGTGTGGCAGATGAGATTCCCTTCCGCGAGGAGCAGAGATTCCGACAGTGGTGGCTCTGGGCCCTGCTGGGAGTCGTCGGTCTCGTGACTATCGTGGGAAGTGGACCGCTCGGAGTAGTCATCATGGGAGCCGTTTACGGGTTCATGTGGTCACTTCGCCTGGTCTCGGAGGTACGAGACGACGGACTCTACATCAGGTTTGCTCCACTCCACCGGTCGTTCAGGCGGGTACCGTGGACGGCGATCGAGTTCGTCGAGGCGACGACGTATCGGCCACTCCGCGACTACGGCGGGTGGGGAATCCGCTGGCGTCCAGGAGCGATCGCGTACAACGTCCGTGGCTCGCGCGGTGTGTTCCTAACGCGGCCCGGCGACCGCGATCTGCTGGTCGGGAGCCAGCGCCCTGAGGAGTTGGCAACGGCGATTCGAGCGGCGATGTCGGACGCGACTCGTCGAGGGTAGTCCAAGCGACGAGGAACAGCTCCGAGAGGCCTGCAGTACTGCACGCGCGTGTTTCGATACCGGGGTCAACACGTTCAGGGGGTACGAGCGTCGGGGGACTGTTCCTTGCGTGCCGTCGCCACGAGCGTACCACTCAGCAGGAAGCTGAAAACACCCCCAGTACCCGCACCGACGAGAAATCCCGGAAGGATCGGCCCATCGACCATCCATCCCGTGAGCGCGCCGAGCAGACCGCCGACGAAGAGGCTCACCAGCAGCGTGAACGCCACCACGCGCCGTTCCCAGTTCGGTCGGTCGAGATGTTCGGCAGTGAAGCGGCCTGCGAAGCCCCCAACGACGAGCCCACCCATCACGCCGAATCCGGTAACGACCGCGAATTGCTCTCCCACGCCAGAGAGCGTCGCCGCTGTCGCTCCGATACCGGCACCGAACGGGATTCCACTCCCCGTCCCGTATTGTTCCAGTGTGGACGTCACGGGCGAAGCCAGGACTGACCAATCCTAAGCATTTGGGATCCGCTTTCATCCCGTTCTCTCCAGTCAGGGGCCAAGCGACCGAGATCGCCGTCGCGACGGTCGCCTGCGCCGAGCGGTGACCCCCTCTGATCACGCCGGTGGCGAGTAGCTGTCGAACCGCCGCACAGCCAGGCGGTACGAGACGACGGCGACGACGACCGCTCCGACGACGAGCAGCCCACTGGCCGCGAACTGGAACCGTCCGACACCGATGGACTGGATTCCGGCACCGATGCCGTGAAACCACGTTCCGACGTCCGAGAGGATGCCCCCATCGCTCCCGGCAGCGAGTGTGAGGAGGGTCGCCGGGAGAAAGCCCACGACACCAGCGACGACCGACCGGGCGATCCCGGCGTCAATAAGAAGGAGAGCCAGCAGTAGTCCGGGGATCGTCACGCCGAAGAAGTGAACGAACGTCGTCAGCAATCGCGGCGGAATCACGTCACGGCTCTGCCCGATACTGATCGCGCTGAACCGTGGGAAATACATCCCCACGGCCGGGGCGGTTGTGACGGCGACGAGGGTCCCGAGGACACTGGTCCCGACGAGTCCGGCGGCGACCGACAGTTCGAACGGGGCGGCCAGCGCGGCCCCGGTCGTTACCAGCACGACGAGCGGGAGCCCGAAGAGCAGACCGGGAACCATCAGACCACGGACGTACGCCGACCCGGAGATCGCGATGAGCGTCGTCGGGAGGACCGGTCCCTCGTCGCCGAACGGATTCATGGCGAACGTGGCGCCGGCCACCCAGGGAAGCAAAACGGTAGCCGCTGGGGCGAGGACGGCCCAGGGCGACCCGAACTGCGCACTCGAGCTGAGCAGGCCACTCCCGACCCCCACTACGGGGAGCAACAGGAAGTTGAGTCGTCTCGGGTCTCGGCGAGTTCGCAGGATACTCCACTGGGCGACGCGGCGAACCGGCTGGGTGACACTACGTGGAATCCCGACCGGGGCGATCCCATCGGCGAGCGCCGTCCGCGTCCTCTCCGATCCGGACGTGGTGTGATCGGTGGGTGCAGCCTTCTCGACGTCACCGCTGACGGGGTCGGTGAACCAGAGCCGCGTCGCCTCCCGCTCGACGAGGAGGATGCCGACGAGGACGACCAAGAGACTCCCACCCAGGGCCACGACTGCACGGGTCGTCGAGCCACGGACGGGGCTGCCGAGAACGGCGAGGTCCACGAACCATCCGACGGGGAGTACCGCCAGCGCCTCCTGGCCGATACCGCCGAACTGGGGGAGGGTCACAAGCAGGTAGCCTCCGATTGCGAGGAACGCGGCGAGGCCTCCGAGAACGGTCTTGTGACGAGCGACGAACGGTGACGTTGCGATCAAGAGCGCGATGGCGTAACCCAGCACCATTCCCAGGAGGACGGCGGTGAGGCCGAAAAGCACCGCCGCGAGTGGAATCAGGACGGCACTCACGGGGGAGGCGAAGAGGGAGACCACCCCACCCGTGAGGACGAGTACCGGGAGGGCCAGATAGGCGAGCACGCGAAGCGTCTCGGCGATCAGGAGACCGCCCACGACCGTCCGTGCGGAGACGGTCGTGAGCATGAGTGGTTCGGCGTCGATACGCGGGCGAGCGGAAACAACCCTCTGGGTGGCGATGAACACGCCGAACAGCCAGAGGAGGGCGACGGTTCCACGGGCGACCGGGGGGAGTGAAATCGAGCCGGCCTCCCTGATCACGTCGGCGAAGAGGTAGAGAAAGCCGACGAGCATGAGCGAGGGGAACACCAGTCCAGCAGCCATCAGGAACGCCCGTGCCTTGTCGTCGACAATGGCGCGGATTGTGCGCCGGAACTCGAAAACGCCAACCTGGAGGACGTGGCGTGGCCAGCCCGGTTCAGTCATCCTCGGCCTCCACGGACGCCCCGGCTGCTGGGTCCGTGCTCGTGACTTCGAGGAATGCGTCTTCGAGGGTTCGGGCATCACCAGTTTCAGCGCGCCGGGTCAACTGCTCGGGCGTGTCCTCGGCGACGAGTCGTCCCTCGTAGAGGATGCCGACAGTATCGGCGATCTCCTCGACCACTGGAAGAATATGTGTCGTGAGGAAAACCGTCGTCCCCTCGTCGGTGAGTTCGCGGATGTGTTCACGGATGGTTCGAGCCGCGCGTGGGTCGAGCCCGGATGTCGGCTCGTCGAGAAAGGCGATGTCTGGACTGTGGAGTACTGCCTGGACGTAGGCGACCTTCTGGCGCATCCCCTTCGAGTAGTCGGCGATTCGGGTTGCGGCATCGTCCGGCGACAGGCCCACACGGTCGAGGAGACTATCGATGCGGTTCTGGACTTCCTGCTGTGGGATATCCCGGAGACCGGCGATGTATTCGAGTTGTTCATAGGCCGTGGCCTGCTCGTACAGGGGTGGTTCCTCGGGGAGGTAGCCGATGTGAGGGCGGAGAGCTTTTCGGTTGGTGACGGAAACACCAGTGACAGTTGCAGTTCCGCTGGTTGGCGTTGTCAGGCCGGTGAGCATCCGCATCGTCGTGGTCTTGCCGGAGCCATTCGGACCGAGGAAGCCATAGACGGTTCCCTCGGGAACGGTGAGGTCGAGGCTATCCACGGCGGTCGTCTCGCCGTAGCGTTTGGTCAAAGCGGAGGTCTCAATCGCTCGCATGGAGGGTCTCGGGAGCACCATCACCTCCGTGCACGAAAAATGTGACTCACTGGAGCTGTTGACGTCCCCAGCAGCCCGTAGAATTGCTGTGCTGGGCCCAGCGGGCGTTCAGTTCACAGCACCGCGACCTGTACGAGCGAGAGCACGAGGAGGGGGACGTGAAACGAGGCGTGAGCGACCATCGCGGTTTCGAGACTGCGTCGCCAGTAGAGCCAGCCAAAGAGGACGCCGGCGACCGCGTTCAGCAGTACCGTCCGAGCAACCAGTGCCGGCGTGAGGGCGACTGACTGGGCGAGTGCCGGAAGATGACCCACGCCGAACAGGACGGCGGACACGACGATTGCGAACCAGACGACTCTCGGTTGCGGGCCGTCAGTTCGTCGCCCAGTGACGCGCCAGCCGGCATACACGAGGACGGACATCAGTCCGAACCGGAGCATGAGTTCCTCGGTGATTCCCCCGTAGAGAAATCGGACGGGCGCGTAGGCGAGGACATCGAGCACAGTTGGCCTGGTCGCTCCGAGAACCGACTGTGGCAGGTCCTGGGCGACGAACGGCATCAACATTGCGTCGAGGACGACGATCAGGATACCTCCGATGATGCCGCTTCCGACCGCTAGACCGGCTTCAGCACGGAGGTGTTGCCAGATGCCGTCATCGGTGCCAGATCCCTCGATGGCGTACGAGCGCAGTCGGACCCGCGGCGCTGCGAACGCACCAAGCAGACACGCGACACCGAGGAGCAACAGTGGGTTGATCGCCGAGACCACAGCGAGAAGCGGGAGTGACAGCCCGGCCGGGACCGCAGTAGCCGGCGTCATGAGGTAGATGTAGCCGACGAGGGCCAGGATTCCAGGCAAACCCAGCAGCAGGCCCAGACCGAATCGCTTCCCGAACGAAGGGACGTTTTCAGTCGGAGACATGACCCCGACGACTCCCGGTGTCGAGAAAGGAGTTATGGAACCGCTGGCTTCCCCCGTCACTGCCCCTCCGAACTGGGGCCGGCAGTCGGCACCGTCGCGGCACCCGGATCGGTCTCGTACACCTCGTTCGCGCCCTAGCAGTCGTGCTCGTTGAGCAGGGCGCGGATCTCGTCGGGGACGCTCGTCCCCTCGGCGAGGTCGAGGCGGTCCTCGTGGTGGCCGACGGCGACGATCCGGCGGGCGCCCAGCCGACGAGCGGCGAGGACGCCACAGAGGCCGAGCGCGTCGGTCGGAGCCGTCAGTTCCGGTTTCGGGACCTCCTCGACGCGGACGTCGCCGGGGCCGTGAAAGACTGCTGCGCGCATACTCCACCCAGGAGCCAGCAGAGACAAAGAAGCACGGTCTCCCGCCTGCTCCAGGCCGACTGGCGGGGCGGGCCACCGACCCACGACGCGACTCACCGATCAGGGGCTCCCGTCGGTCCCGTCCGTTCCCTCCGACTCGGAGGTCTCCCGGTCGGGCTCCGACCAGTCCTCGGTCCCGACCTCGATGTCGACCGGCACCCCATCGAGCAACTCCCGCCAGTGTGGCTTCGCCGGCGGCATCGACCCCCTGATCGACTGGTCGTCGGTCAGGACGCGGTCGAGTTCGCGTTCCACGTCGGCCAGCAACGACTCGCCGACGTCCCCGCGGATCTCCCCGCGCTGGACGACTCGCTTGATCGCCTCGTGTTCGGCCTGAAGGACGCGCCGCTCGCTCCGTCGGCGTTCGTGGGCTCTGAGCGCGGGATACGTCCGGAGCAACTGTTCGATCGCGTCGACGATCTCGGTCCGTTCGTCCCGGTAGGCCGCCGTGATATCGATGTAGACGCTCTCGGGGATCTCGTCGTCCGAGAACAGGCTGTCGGCGGTTTCGAGGGCCGCGTCGACGCCGTGGAGGCGGCCGACGAGCGCGTCGTAGAGCAGTCGCCAGGGATCGTCGCCGGAGAGGTCGAGTCGGTCGACGAGTCCAGACATCGTCGTCCCGTTGACGACGAGCGTGAACGCGGCGACGCCGAACAGCAACGCCGTGAACTCTTCGGCGAGCGCGGTCGGGAGCTGCGCCCGGGCGTCGAGTACCAGCGCGACCGAGACCGCTGCGTGGATGCCCGACCAGGCGACGACGTGCTGGGCGGCACGCGAGATCGGCGTCGCCTGCCACCAGTTGTACAGTTCGAGCAACGGGTAGACGACCAGCGCCCGGGCGAGAAACGCGAGGACGACGGTCACGGCGATGGCCGGCGCGTGGGCCACGAGGAGATCGACCGGCGTGATGAGTCCGATCGAGACGAACACGATGGTGTTGGCGAGCACAGCGACCAGGTCCCACGCGAACCCGATCGAAAAGTGAATCTCCGGGGCGATGTCGGCGGGCCCGTCCTCCGCCCCGAGGACGAACCCTGCGGCGAGGGTGCCGATGACACCGCTGGTACCGAACTGGTAGAGCAGGAGGTAGACGCCGTAGGCGGTCAGGACCGAGACGATCACGGCGGTCGGTCGGTCGTCGGCGAACGCGACGACGACCGCGGCGAGCGCGCCCGCGGCGCCCCCGACGAGGACGCCCCCGACGAACGCGACGGTGATGCCAGCCCCCACGTCGAGAGCGAGTTCGACCGGCCCGTGAAACCGGACGGGATCGACGCCGAGGGGCCCTGCCTCGAGGACGCCCAGAACCGTCGCGTAGACGACGATGGCGACCCCGTCGTTCAGGAGGCTCTCGCCCTCGACGAGGACTGCGAGCCGATCGGGGACGTCGAGTTCCTCGAAGATCGCCACGACCGAGACGGGATCGGTCGGCATGACGATCGCACCGAACAGAACCGCGACGACGAGCGAGAAGCCAAACAGGTAGCGACTCGCGACCGCGACCAGCGCGATCGAGCAACAGAAGCCGACGACGGCGAGCAACAGGATCGGCGTCAGGTTCGCACGGAGCGCCCTGGCGTCGATCGTCACGGCGTCTCTGAAGATCAGCGCCGGGAGCAAGACGAGCAGGATGAACTCGGACGTGATGGGGTCGGGGATCGGCGGCCCGAGTGCCGAGACGAGCAACCCGGTGACGACCAGACCGATCGTGTACTGGATCCGGGCGTCCCTCGCCGCGAGCACGCCGACGACCGCAGCGATCCCGAACAGCGCCAGCAGTCCCCAGAGTTGCCCCTCGATCCCCATACGCCCGGTTCCACGTTGTGCCGGAAAAACGCGGGGTGGGTCCGCCGAGACACATGTCTGACCCCTGGCTCCGTCGCTCGCCTGCCGTCGGCACGCCTACCGCGACGGCGACCGACTCAGCGCCGCTCGATCGAGCGTGCGGTCACCCCAGTCGTTCGGTCTGTCGTTCGAAGCGTCTCCAGGCGCGCATTCCGTTGGAGACGGACTTCGCGTCGAAGCCGTGTGCCCGCAGGAACTCGGCAGCGCGAGCGGACGTGACGCCGGCCTTGCAGACGACCGCGATCTCCTCGTCGTCGGGGAGGTCGTCGAGGTGCGTCTCGAGTCCCGAGAAGTCGTACTGGAGGAGGTCCTCGTAGACGGGGACGTTCGCGCTCCCGGGAATCCGATGCGACGCGTAGTCGTCCGTCTCGCGAACGTCAACGACGAAGAGGTCCGGAGCGTCTTCCGTCGCGAGACGACGCGCGACCTCGGCGACTTCGATATCGGTATTGCTCACGTTGACCAATATCGGAGAGTGTCGAAGCCATAAGTATGTCGGAAGTGAAACGGTTTCTCGCGTTCGTATAGTCCCACGAACAGGATAATTGCGTCTGTGAGGGAGGGACTGTCCGGCGAGGCGACAGGCTGGACAACCCGGACGTGTTCCGCGGAATTCAGCAGTCATTTCACGGTCCATACACAACTATCTTCGAATGGGACATCACACGTTCGACGCGGGAAAAGCGGCGAAACTCGAGGACGCCGCGGCCCGGTATCGGTCCGTCTCCCGCGAGGAACTCCTCTGGGCACTCGACCCGACAGGAACGGACGCGGTAGTCGACCTCGGGAGCGGGACGGGGTTTTACACCGACGACGTCGCTCCACACGTCGATCGCGTCTACGCCGTCGACATTCAGGAGGCGATGCACGACCACTACCGTGAAAAGGGCGTCCCCGAGAACGTGGCCCTCGTCACCTCGGGAATCGAGGATCTCCCGTTCGACGACGGCGAACTCGACGCAGCCGTCTCGACGATGACCTACCACGAGTTCGCAACGGACGGTGCGCTCGCCGAACTCGCCCGAGTCCTCGCGTCCGGCGGCCGCCTCGTCGTGGCCGACTGGTCCGCGGACGGGACCGGCGAGGACGGACCACCGCTCGACGAACGGTTCAGCGAAACCGAGGCCGCCTCGGCGCTCGACGCGGCCGGTTTCGAGATCGAGTTCCGGGCGACGCGGTCGGAAACGTTCCTGCTGGTCGCGACGAGACGATGAGCGGGATCGGGCCGGGTCGACTCGACGACCGACGTGCGGCCGACGACGTGTTCGTCCTCGACGTCAGACCGGCGGACAGCTACCGGGACGGCCACCTCGAGGGGAGCTACAACGCGCCGGTATACGACGACCTGCGGGAGGGGGCCGTGGAGGCTCTCGATCCGCACCTGGACGCGCTCCCCGAGGATACCGAGATCGTCACGGTCTGCAAGGCCGGCATCGTCGCCCGGACGGCCACCGACCACCTCGAATCGGCGGGGTACGACGCCACCACGCTCACCGGCGGCTACGCCGGGTGGCGACAGTACGAGCGGAACACGGTGCTGTACCGCCTCGCCGCGCTCGCCCGGCGCATCCTGCCCTGACGCGAGGGTAGATCGGTTCTCGTCGGTCCGGCCGAAATGTCGGCGTCGACCCGTGTCACTGCGGGGGCTAGGAAGCCGAGGGGAACGCGCGGGCGACGCCGTCACTCCACCACGTAGGACTGGTGGTCGCCGCGCGTCTGCACGTCGACGAACTGGTGGCGCGTCTCGTCGCCGACCGCGCCCGCGAAGGACGCGTCGGCCGCGCCGGTCTCGTACACCTCGTTCGCGCCGTAGCAGTCGTGCTCGTTGAGCAGGGCGCGGATCTCGTCGGGGACGCTCGTTCCCTCGGCGAGGTCGAGGACCAGCAGGCGGTCGGTGAAACTCTTGGCCAGCCACGCGTCCGCGACGGCCTCGTGCTCGCGGAGGTCGGTCGCGAGTTCGCGGAGTCGGTCCGCGCGGTCGGTCATCGACGATAGTAGGTCACGATCGGCCATAGCCGCGGTGGCGAACATGTTGTCCGGCCGGTCACGGGGTCCCATCGGTGACCGACCGAACCGGTTCGGCCGAGACGACATGCCGGTCCGACCGCTCGTGGACGATGTGACCGTTCGCTCGCGACTCGGCCGACGGCCGTCGCTGCCGCTGGGACTCCTGGGCGTGGGCGTCGGGTTCGCCGTCGGCGGGGGTACCGCGACCGTCCTCGGTGGCACCATCGGGTTCTTCTTCGGCAAATCGCTCCGGAGCGTCGTCCGCACGTTCAGGACTGGGACCGAGTGACAGGGGGAGGCGAAGATATTCGCGACAACACCCTTAGGGAACTCGCTTGAACGCGGCCGTAGAATGGCAATTCCGTCGTGGACGAGCGTCGTACTGATGGGGGTGGTGCTTGTCGGCACCGCCGCCTGGTTGCGTCGGGTCGAAGACTGGCAGTCGTACACGCCGATAGGGTCGGCCGATGGTGACGGCCTCTTCGGGGGCGCCGAACACGGACACGTCGAGAAACCGGGCGGCATCGTCCGGTGGCTGACGACCGTCGACCACAAGGACATCGGACTGATGTACGGCGCCTTCGCCGTGCTCGCGTTCGCGTGGGGCGGCGTCGCCGTCCTGCTGATGCGCGTCGAACTGCTCGGGCCGGCCGCGGACATCATGGAGACCTCGGTGTACAACGGGCTGTTGACCAGCCACGGGATCACGATGCTGTTCCTGTTCGGCACGCCCATGCTCGCGGCCTTCTCGAACTACGTGATCCCCCTGCTGATTGGCGCCGACGACATGGCCTTCCCGCGGATCAACGCCATCGCGTTCTGGCTGCTCCCGCCCGGCGCACTCCTGATCTGGGGCGGCTTCTTCCTGCCGAGCATCGACCCGGCCCAGACCGCCTGGACGATGTACACGCCGCTGTCGGTCGAGCAGACCAACGCCGGCGTCGACCTCATGCTGCTCGGCCTGCACCTCACCGGCGTCTCGGCGACGATGGGGGCGATCAACTTCATCGTGACAATCCTCACCGAGCGCAGCGAGGACGTCAACTGGGCGAAACTCGACATCTTCTCCTGGACCGTCCTCGTCCAGTCCGCCCAGATCATCTTCGCCTTCCCGCTGCTTGGCTCGGCGCTGATCATGCTGCTGATGGACCGCAACTTCGGGACGACCTTCTTCGCGGCCGACGGCGGCGGCGTGATGCTGTGGCAACACCTGTTCTGGTTCTTCGGCCACCCGGAGGTGTACGTCCTCGTCCTCCCGCCGATGGGACTGATCAGCTACATCCTCCCGAAGTTCACCGGCCGGAAGCTGTTCGGGTTCAAGTTCGTCGTCTACTCGACGCTGGCGCTGGGGGTCCTCTCCTTCGGCGTCTGGGCCCACCACATGTTCGCGACGGGGATGGACCCGCGCCTGCGCGCCTCCTTCATGGCCGTCTCCATCGCCATCGCGATACCCAGCGCGGTGAAGACGTTCAACTGGATCGCGACGATGTGGAACGGGAAGCTACGACTCACTGCTCCCTTCCTCTTCTGCGTCGGGTTCGTCTTCAACTTCATCATCGGCGGGGTCACCGGCGTCTTCGAGGCCTCGATCCCCGTCGACCTGGTGTTGCACGACACCTACCACGTCGTCGCGCACTTCCACTACGTCATCATGGGCGCCATCGCCTTCGCAGTGTTCGCGGGGATCTACTACTGGTTCCCGCTGGTGACGGGCCGGCACTACCAGCGGTCGCTGGCGAAGGGGCACTTCTGGCTGACGATGATCGGCACCAACCTCACCTTCTTCCCGATGGTGATCCTCGGCTACGCCGGCATGCCCCGGCGCTACGCCACCTACGTCCTCGAGGTGGGGCCGATCGACCTGTTCACCCTGCTCCACCAGCTGGCGACCCTCGGAGCCTTCGTGCTGGCCATCGGGCAGATCATCTTCCTCTACAACATCGTCACCTCGTGGCTCGAAGGGCCACGGGTCGCCGACGGTGACCCCTGGGATCTGGACGAGTCCGGACAGCTCGGTCGCGAGTGGGACTGGTTCGGGGACGAGCGACTGCCGGCGATGACCGACGGCGGTGAGGAAATCGAAGATTCGCGATCCTCGTCGGACCCCCGGTCCGACGGCGGAGAAGAGATCGAAGATTCGGCGCCGTCGTCGACCGACGATACCTGACCGATCTCGGACGCCGGGAGCCGGTCAAGGTGCCCCTCCTCGGTCCGCCCAGTCACAGTCGAGGCGGACCTGACCGTGGGTCGTCTCCTCGGTCGGCTGGCCACCCTCCTGGTCGTTCCGTACGGTACGTCACCCGCTTGACAGTCGTCGTGATCGATCCGTCATGGTTTTCGCAGTGGTACCGAATCCACTCCCCCGCCGAGAGACCGGGTGATCAGGACGACCTGAACAGTGGAGGGGTATTTCAGTCCAGTTCCGAATGCCTCAGGAGCGCCGTTCGCGGGCCGGATTCCCGTATGAACGGGCGGTCGATGGTTTTCGGTCGTTTATCGTGGTCGCTGCGGCGCAGATTTCTCCGAGTCGTCGCCGAATAAAATCCCCCCGAATGGTTTGGTCGCACTGTTACGGGACCCCTCCACAACGAGGTGTCCATGGTGTTACAGGGGGATTCGAACGGTCAAGCGCCGCCATTCGACGCATCGCTGTACAACGCATCGCTGACGCCGTCGACGCCGGCCAGCGAACACGAGATCGAGTACCGGGACTGCGACGCGGTGCTCGCGTTCTTCACGACCACGCCGGACGTCGAGGCGATCCTGCCGGAGGGGATCGTTCCCTACTCGAACCCGCCGACGGCGGGCGTCCTGTTGACCCACTACCCGTTCAGCACGGTCGGGGAGTACCACGAGTACCTGACGGTGATCCAGGTCGAGGACCTCGACGGGGAACTGGCGTACTACATCCCCTACATCTACGTGACCAACGACGCGGCGCTGGCGGCCGGTCGCGAGATGGCGGGCGCACCGAAGAAACTCGCCGAGATGGACCTCGATACCGAGGGGACAATCGTGAGCGGGCACCTCGACCGGGAGGGCGATCGGCTGGCCGCCATGTCCGTCAAACCCGAGAGTCGCGCCCGGGGCGGCCTCGTCGAGACGCTGCTCGACGAGCGCATGCCCCTGCTCTCGATCCGGCACCTCCCGCCCATCGAGGGTGGCGACGGTTGTACGCAACTGGTCAAGTGGTACGCCGACATGGACTTCCTGGCGGACGCGAAGGGGCGCGAAAAGCGATGGGTCGGCCCGGCCGACCTCAGCTACGAGGCCGAGTCGCCCCACGACCCCGTCCACAAGGTATCGGTCGAGCGGCTGATGACCGGCCTCTACGGCGAGTTCGACATGGCGCTCGGGACGACCGAGGTCCACAAGGAGTGGGAGCTATGAGCTACCTCGAACTCGACACGGAGTACGGCGAGGACGACAGCCTGCAGATGCTCCGCGAGGAGGTCCACGACTTCGCGAAAAACGAGGTCCGGCCGGCGGCGCTGGAGATCGACCGGCTGGGTCGTGATGAGTACCTCGACATCGGGGACGCGGGCTCGCCCTTCCGCGAGGTCATGGCCCAGATGAAGGAACTGGGCTATCACAGCGCGGTGATCCCCGAGGAGTTCGGCGGCGGCGGGCTCTCCGGTCGGGAGTTCCACGTCATGCTCGAGGAACTGGCCTGGGGGAGT